>NZ_AUCB01000006.1 GCF_000429545.1 Arenibacter certesii DSM 19833 | reverse complement strand
CTTAAAGCAATGGCGAAACAAAAGTTACTAAGTCCAGAAGGTATTGCTCACAGAAAACAAAGATGTTGGGATGTGGAGGCAGTATTTGGCAACATAAAACACAATATGGACTTTAGAAGGTTTATGTTAAGAGGTCTGGATAAAGTAGAAACAGAAATAGGTCTAATTGCAATGGCGCACAACCTTAAAAAAGTGAGTTTAGCGATGTAAGAATCGCTTTGACTCATTTTAACTGGCCACTAATCACCTAATTAACAAACCAAGTTCAAAATAATATCAGAAAAACCAAAAAATAAAAGGTCGCCTAAATAGTTTTTAGACGACCTCTTTTGTGTTTACTAGGTCTGTTGTATACTGCTTTGTTAGTATTACGTAACTTTTTCTTCTTGCCCAATGCTTGTATTCATTCCTCAATAATTTATATTGTACTTTAATCTGAACGTTACCGTGTTCATTGTTGTAAATTTCACTTTATTATAAGCCAGGTAAATTTGGAATAATAAGGTAAATCACGGAGAGAGTGAAAATAGCACCCCAATATGAAAAAGAATCGCGTTACTATTACAGATATTGCCCGCGAGCTAAATATATCCCCATCTACTGTTTCCAGGGCCCTAAAAGATCATCCTGCACTAAAGAGAGAAACCAAGGATGCCGTTAAAGCTTTGGCCGAAAAGTGGGATTATCAGCCTAATCTACTCGCGTTAAGTCTTCTCAATAGAAAATCTAACACAATAGGGGTTATAGTGCCAGAGATTACCAGTCATTTTTTCTCGGCAATAATTACAGGAATTCAAGATGTGGTGGGAAAATCAGATTATAATATTATGATCTGTTTATCCAATGAATCCTATGAGGAAGAGCTTATTCTTGTAAAGAAGTTATTGAACATGCAAATAGATGGAGTGTTAGTGTCCCCTTCTTCGGAGACCGACGATTTTGACCACTTTCGTAAGCTTCAGAAAAATGGAATTCCCGTAGTAGTCTTCGATAGGGATTGCCCCGGTCTGGAAGCCGATAAAGTATTGGTAGATGATTATTCCGGGGCCTTCCAAGCCGTGGAATATCTTATTGATAGAGGGTGCAAAAATATAGCGCATTTGGGGGGTCCCCTCAATTTAAGTACTACAGGGCACAGGCTTAATGGATATTTAGATGCCTTAAGAAAGAATAATATGCCTATACGAAGAGAGCATATTGTGCACGTTCCAGGTTTTTCGCATAAGGATGGAATAAAACCTGCCAAAAAACTATTTCAATTAGACAATCCTCCTGATGCAATATTTGCAATGAACGATAATATTGCAATCTCTGCAATGCATGTAGCCAAAAAAATGGGGCTAAAGATACCTGAGGAAATTTCCATATTGGGTTTTGACGATGAACCGCACTCTTCATTTTTTACACCTACCTTATCCACCGTTTGGCAGCCTGTTTACAGTATAGGGATGCTTTCCGCCAGGATATTGTTGAGCCATTTAAAAAATAAGGATAACCAATTGAAATTTAGAAAGGAAATTTTTAAGCCCGAATTGGTTATTAGGAACTCTTCAAAATAAATAAACTTACGGAATGGTGAGAAGGCCTATGTGCTCTATGCAAACCTTTGCATAGAGTTTTGGGTAGGTTTTCTTCGGAAGGTCAATTATTTGTTGTTATTTGGAGTAGCTGTTAAGACTCTGATGGTCAATAAAGAAGAATTTAAATGCGACTTTCACCTAAAGTTTTCTATGAACATTGTTATGGCACTTATGCCATTCCCGCTGTGAATGTTTTTACCATGGAACAGATACATGGGCTGTTCAGTGCTGGGGAAAACGCAAATGCGCCGTTTATTGTACAGCTAACTCCTGCAGCAAGGAATTATGCAGACCCAAAAATGTTAGAGGCCATGATTACAGCAGCGGCAAGGATATATCCTAAAGCAACTTACGCGGTACACCTAGACCATGGCGATGATGCCCATGCCTTGAATGCCATACTATCTGGTAACTATCAATCCGTGATGATAGATGCTTCCCATGATAATTTTGAAAATAATGTGTCGCGGACCAAAAAAATAGTCGATAGGGCGCATGCAGCCAATGTTTTTGTAGAGGCAGAATTGGGGGTGCTTAGTGGGGTGGAGGACGATAGGTCTATTGATGAGGAATTAGCTAGATATACCCAGCCTTCCCAAGTAGAGGAATTTGTAGCACGTACAGGTTGTGATAGTTTGGCAGTTGCCGTAGGAACCAGTCATGGCGCTTATAAATTTTCTGGAGGTAATGGGATTCAGTTTACTATTTTAAAAGAAATTCAGCAACGGTTGCCCAAATTCCCGATAGTTCTTCATGGAGGATCTGCCGTTAATAAGGTGGAAATAGACCGAATAAATAAAGCAGGCGGAATTTTAAGCGACGGTGCTTCGGGGGTTTCCCCAGAGGAGATTGTAAAATCCATCGCCTATGGCGTGTGCAAGATCAATATTGCCACGGATACCAGACTTTTATGGACCCGCGTGCATAGGGAATTTTTTAGGGATACTCCCGAGCTGTTTGATCCCGTAATCCCAGGTAAGATATATATGGATGACTATAAGCAATTTATGCTGCAGAAATTCGATCTTTTGGGCGCTACGGGGAAAGTAAGTGATTTAAAATTTTAAGAAAAAATATAATGGAACATAACTCACATCTACAGGTAAAAGCCAAAACCATTAAAGGAGTCTATCATCATATTACTCCAGAAACAGCAAATTGGAACTACCTTAGTTTTGAAGCCAGATTGATGAATAAAGGAGAAACTTGGCAGCATGATACCCAAGATAACGAAATGGTAATTGTGCTATTGAGCGGGAATTTTAAAGTGGAAAGTGATCAAGGCAATTGGGAGACCAAAAATGGTAGAAAAGATGTTTTTAGTGGGGTTGCTCACACCCTTTACTTATCCCGTAATACCAAATTTACATTAACGGCAACGAGCAATACCCTGGATATTGCCTATGGTTGGTGCAAAACTACGGAAGATTTCCCAGCACAGTTCGTAACTCCGGAAGAGACACCCGTAGTTATCTTTGGAGGGGACAATGCTACCCGACAATTCAATGATTTAGTCCCTCCCGGATTTGGCTGCAGTAAGATAGTAGTTCGGGAAGTGTATACTCCTTCTGGAAACTGGAGTTCTTTTCCAGCCCATAAACACGATGAGCGTAAGGTAGATGACCAAGGTAAGGTGTTAGAGCCCATACAGGAAGAAACCTATTTTTATAAATTTCAAAAACCGGAAGCCTATGCCATTCAGCAGGTGTATACCAAGGATAGGTCCTTAGATGAAATTGTTAGGGCCAGACATAATGATGTGGTGATGATACCCAAAGGATTTCACCCTGTTGTGGCAGAACATGGTTTTCATTGTTATTATCTAAATTTTTTGGCTGGAACCGACCAATGCCTCGCCAATACAACAGACCCAGATCATGAATGGATATATGATTCATGGAGTGGTAAAGATAAGAGACTGCCCTTGGTGACTGCAGAAATGAACAACCAAAAGCCTTAAATATGAACAGTAAAAAGTTTGATGTAATCACATTTGGAAGGTCGTCCATAGATCTGTATTCGCAGGATATTGGTGCTCCTTTCAGCGAAATAAAGGGTTTTGATGCCTTTGTTGGTGGTTCTCCACTAAACATTGCAGTAGGTTGTGCAAGGTTGGGTCTTAACGCTAGTTTGCTGACCGCCGTTGGAAATGATAAGGTGGGCGAATTTATTCTCGACTTTTTGAATAATGAAGGAGTAAATACCCAGTTTATTCCCGTGAAAAATGGAACTAGGAGCAGCGCCGTAGTTTTAGGTATAGAACCACCCGATAAATTCCCCCTCGTCTATTATCGGGACAATGCAGCAGATAGTCAGGTAGATATAGATGACGTGGATAAAGCTCGTATTCCAGAACATAAAATAGTATTGATAAATGGTACCGCACTTAATGTTGAACCAACAAGAAGTGCAACCTTTTATGCTACTGAAATTGCCAATAGGAACAAAGTAGATGTAGTATTGGATCTAGACTTTAGAGCAGATCAGTGGCACGATTATCGAGCATTTGGACTCACCGTTAGGGCCATATTACCCAGGGTTAAAATCGCCATTGGTACCGAAGAAGAAATTCTAGCGGCAACCATGAGTAACGCTTCCCAAGTAACGATAAAAGATCAGCAGATTTCAGCACCTGAGATTGAAGGAGATATATCGGCCTCTATAAAACAACTTCTTGGATCTGGAATAGAAACATTGATTGTAAAACAAGGCGAAAAAGGGGCCACTATTTATACGAAGGATGGGATGGCGCAGCAAGTCCCTGGCTTTCCCGTTGAGGTACTCAATGTTTTGGGGGCGGGAGATGCTTTTGCAAGTGGATTTTTATATGGGCAACTACAAGGCTGGGACGTATGGAAGTCGTGCCGAATGGGTAATGCAAGTGGGGCACAGGTAGTAACCAAAAAAGGATGTGCCAATTTTATGCCCACCCTAAAAGAATCATTGGAATTTATAGCAGAGAAAGGCGGATTTTAAAATGTGACTCATGAAAACAAAAAGACTTACCGTTAGCCAAGCAACTATAGAATATTTAAAAAACCAATATGTGGAACGCGATGGCGAAGAACATCGGTTTTTTGCTGGATGCTTGGGGATATTCGGACATGGCAATGTTGCGGGAATAGGACAAGCCTTGCACCAAAACCCAGATTTTCCATTTTACGTAGCAAGAAACGAGCAGGGAATGGTACATACTGCAGCGGCCTATGCCAAGGTGAAAAATAGATTGCAGACCTTTGTCTGTACTTCTTCAATAGGTCCAGGGGCTACCAATATGATTACTGGTGCCGCAGCGGCAACCATAAATAGGATTCCTGTATTATTGATTCCAGGAGATATTTTCGCTACTAGGCAAGTAGCTCCTGTATTACAGCAATTAGAAGCTGCCCATACCCAAGATATCTCAGTAAACGATGCTTTTAAGCCCGTATCCAAATATTGGGATAGGATCAATAGACCGGAACAACTAATTACGGCATTGCCTGAGGTGATGAGAGTACTTACCTCCCCTGCAGAGACAGGGGCCGTTACCCTGAGTCTACCACAAGACGTACAGGCAGAGGCTTATGATTTTCCGGAGGAAATGTTTAAGAAAAGGGTATGGTATATAGGTAGACCCATGCCCGATAGAGGGTTATTGGAAAAAGCCATTTCTGTAATTAAGAATAGTAAGCGGCCCTTGATTATTTCTGGAGGAGGAGCCATTTATAGCGGTGCAACGGATGTTTTAAAAAGAATGGTTAATACCACTGGGATTCCTGTTGCAGAAACTTTCGCGGGGAAAGGCTCCTTGGATTATGATGAGCCACAAAACCTAGGTGCTGTTGGCGTTACTGGAACTCCTGGGGCCATTGCCATGGCAAAGGAAGCAGATGTGGTAATTGGTATAGGCACCAGATATAGCGATTTTACAACTATTTCTAAATCGGCTTTCCAAGATCCTAATGTACAGTTTATCAATATTAATATTACTGAGTTCGATTCTTTTAAACATGGGGCACTACCTCTTGTAGGTGATGCTAAGGCAATTTTGGAAGTGATGGAAAGGGAGCTCTCCCAATTTAGGGTAGCTACTGATTATCGGGAAAAAGTAACAGGGTATAACAAAAGTTGGGACAGTTTTGTTTCGGAAATCTATGAACAAAAAAATGAGGTACCTGCTTTTCAGGGTGAAGTTATAGGAGCGGTAAATACCTTTTCAGATGCTTCCGATATTGTAGTCTGCGCTGCGGGAAGTTTACCAGGTGACCTCCATAAACTTTGGCGAACTAGGGACCCCAAGGGATTTCATTTAGAATATGGCTATTCCTGTATGGGATATGAGATAGCAGGTGGCCTAGGAGCTAAAATGGCTAGACCCAATAGTGAGGTTTATGTTATGGTAGGCGATGGGAGTTACTTAATGATGTCTCAAGAAATAGTCACTTCGATACAAGAAAAACAAAAACTCACTATTATCCTACTAAACAACAACGGATACTCCAGCATCGGCAGTCTATCTAGTTCTTTGGGTAGTGAGGGTTTTGGCACCTACTATAGATATAGAAATGAGGAAACCCAGCAGTTAGACGGGGGGCTTTTGCCTATAGATTACGCTGCCAATGCTTCCAGTATGGGCGCACATGTTATAACGGCAGGAACTATAAAAGAATTTAATGAAGCCCTAATAAAAGCTAAATCCATTGAGACTACTACCCTTATTTATATTGAGGTAGATAGGAAAAAAGCAGTTCCAGGATTTGCCTGGTGGGATGTTGCAGTGGCAGAAGTATCCGAGAAAAATGCTGTTAAAGATTCCTTGGAGACGTACAGGGAAAATAAAAAATCACAAAAGTATTATTTATAGAATGTTATAAACCATAAATCAACCAACCAACCGTATGGATACCAATCTGATAATTATTTTAGGTTCCTTTCTCCTGTTCACTGGAGGGGTCGCCTTTTTTACCTGGTATAGTCTTAGGAAAACCGACTTAGCTTCCCTAGATGGGTATTACTTGGGCGGAAGAAGTTTAACTGGAGTGGTGATCGCTGGATCAATGTTGCTCACCAATATTTCCTCTGAGCATCTTATTGGGATGAACGGGAATTCATACGTAAACGGTTTTATCGTAATTGCATGGGAAGTTACTTCTTCCATAGCATTAGTGATAGCTGCCATATTTTTTGTGCCCAAATATTTAAAAATGGGCTTAACAACCATTCCCCAGTTCTTGGAAAAAAGATTTGATAGCCTTACCAGGACCATGGTAGCAGCTATCCTTATCTTTTCTTTTGTGGTGACCCTATTGCCTATTGTACTCTACTCTGGAGCTATTGGTATAGAAAGCCTGTTTGGCGTATCTGAAGCTTTGGGAGTAGACAAGACAGAAGGACTTTGGATTACAGTGGTGGCCATTGGGGTTATTGGCTCCATATACGCCATTTTTGGAGGCCTAAAAGCGGTGGCCTATTCAGATACTATTAATGGAATTGGACTTTTGTTGGGGGGCTTATTGATCCCATTTTTGGCCCTTATGGCAATTGGAGATAATAATATTGTAGACGGCTTGGTAAAGGTGTACAATTATGCGCCAGAGAAGTTTAACGTAGTGGGGGCCAGGGATTCGGTTTTGCCTTTTGAGGTGTTGTTTACAGGCCTTATAATCAATCAGCTTTATTTCTGGGGGATGAACCAGACAATTATCCAAAGGGCTTTGGGAGCGAAAAATTTAAAAGAGGCCCAAAAAGGATTGTTGTTGACCGGGCTTTTTAAAATATTGATTCCACTGGTAATTATACTGCCAGGAGTAATTTGCTACTACTATTTTCAAGATACCTATTTTGATCAACAAGATTCCGTTTATCCCCAATTAGTGAAAAAGGTACTGCCTGTTTGGCTGATTGGTTTTTTTGCAGCAGTAATTATGGGAGCCGTTCTCAGTACCTTTAATTCTGTGCTGAATTCGGTGGCTACCTTGTTTAGTATGGATATTTATAAGAAACATATCGCTAAAAATGTAAGCGATAACAAACTGGTGAAAATAGGCAAGCTTACTTCCGCAATATTGGCTGTGATAGCCATTTTTGCTGCCCCTATGGTGGCTAATGCTTCGGACGGTTTATATCAATTGCTGCAAGAATTGAACGGTATTTTCTTTATCCCGATCGCTTCCATCCTATTGGCAGGATTCTTCATGAAAAAGGTGTCCGCCACAGGTGCAAAAACCGCATTAATATTCGGGCTTTGTTTTTATACGTTTATGACTTGGGGCTATACTAGCCACGGTATTCATTTTGTACACCTTTGGGGAATAGAGTTTGTATTGAATGTCGCTATCATGTACGCGGTCTCCCATTATTATCCCAATACTAATAAATATGAAATTACAGATGTAGGTGCAGTGAACCTAACTGCTTGGAAATACACGGTGCCCATGTCTATTGGATTATGTGCCGTTACGGTCCTTATCTATGTGTTGTTGTGGAACAACTAATTAAAATCTAATGGAACCTAATATAAAAATGATTGGAAAATGAACATACTAAAAAATTATATCGATGGGGTTTGGACCGCAAGTGCGTCCAAGGAAACAGTAGATGTAGTGAACCCCGCTACACAAGAGGTTATGGCCAAAGTGCCTTTTGGCTCTGGTACTTCTGTAGATGTAGATTTAGCGGTGCAGGCTGCTTTTAAGGCGTTTAAGGAGTGGAGCAAGGTTCCCGTACTAAAACGGGTACAAGTCTTGTACAAGCTAAAATCCCTTATGGAAGAAAACATGGAATCTTTGGCGGAAACAATCACCATGGAATCTGGTAAAACTTATGGTGAATCGGTGGGTGAGATTCAAAGGGCCATAGAAAATATTGAAGTGGCATGTGGTACCCCTATGCTAATAGCTGGGGACGTAATAGAGGATATTGCCACGGGTATTGACGAAATGATGATTAGACAGCCTTTGGGAGTTGCAGCATGTATTACGCCTTTTAACTTTCCTAGTATGATCGTTTTTTGGTTTCTTCCTTATGCCATTGCCACAGGGAATGCTTTTGTAGTAAAACCATCAGAAAAAGTTCCGCTTACCATGATGAAGATCTTTGAAATGATAGATCAATTAGACATTCCAAAAGGACTGGTGAGTTTGGTGCATGGAGGTAAAGATTCCGTAGACGCCATTTTGGAACATCCCACAATCAAGGCAATTAGTTTTGTTGGTAGTACCCCTGTAGCTAGATATATATATTCCAAGGGAACTGCAAACGGCAAAAGAGTTCAAGCACAAGGAGGGGCTAAAAACCCGGTAGTGATACTGCCCGATGCGGATATAGAAATGTCTTCTAAGATAATTGCAGATTCCGTTTATGGCTGTGCAGGCCAGCGTTGTTTGGCTGCCTCAACCATTATAACCGTTGATGACCAGAAAAAACAAATTAAGGAGGCACTTTATGAAACGGTAAAATCCAGAACCACCGGATATGGACTGGATAAGGATATTAATATGGGACCTGTAATTACGCCTCAAAGTAAGGAGCGAATAACTGGACTGATTCAAAAAGGGATCGATGAAGGGGCTAATCTTCTTTTAGATGGTAGGAATGCCCATATATCGGGTTATGAAAGAGGAAATTTCCTTACTCCGACTATTTTAGAAAATGTGGCGCTAGACAAGGAACTTATTAAAACAGAAATTTTCGGCCCGGTGATGAGTTTAATAGCGATGAAGAACATAGATGAGGCCCTTAAGTTTGTTAATGGGGGAGACTATGGTAATATGGCCTGTATTTTTACTGGTAGCGGTGCCAATGCCAGAAAATTCAGAAACGAGGCCGATGCGGGAAATATTGGTATAAATATAGGTGTGGCCGCACCAATGGCGCAATTTCCATTTAGTGGGTGGAAGGATAGCTTTTTTGGAGACCTGCACGGGCAGGGCAAACACGCTATAGAGTTTTTTACCCAGACCAAGGTAATTATTGAAAGATGGCCAAATATTTGGTCCCGAAAATTTTAATATCCCATTAATGATAAAAATAGCTAATGCCCCATGCTCATGGGGTGCCTTGGAGTTTGACTTGGAAGAAAAATCCGATGAGATAGGTTTTGAACAAGTATTGGATGAAATTAAAGAGACCGGATATCTAGGAACCGAGCTAGGGGATTGGGGCTTTATGCCCACAGATCCTAGTAAATTGAAGGCGGAGATAAGCAAAAGAGGACTGCAGCTTTTAGGGGCCTTTGTCCCAGTAGCTTTGGCAGATAAGAGCAAGCATTCCAGGGGTGTGGAGGCTGCATTAAAGGTGGCCCAGCTGATGTACAATTCGGGTTATAAGAATGCTTTCATAGTGCTGGCAGATGAGAATGGTTCGGTGACTGAGCGGACCAAAAATGCGGGAAGAATTACATCAGAAATGGGTCTTTCAAAGGAACAATGGAGCGTTTATGCTTCAGGCGCCGAAAAGATTGCCCAAGCGGTAAAAGATAAATATGGGATAAGAACGGTTTTTCATCACCACTGTGCCGGATACGTCGAAACTCCAGAAGAAATTGACATGTTGATGTCGCTTACAGATCCAAATCTCTTAGGGCTTTGTTTGGACATGGGTCATTACGCCTTTGGAGGCGGAAATCCGCTACATGCGCTAAAGAAGTATGATGAAAGGATATGGCATGTACACTTTAAAGATTATAGTCCAGACGCTGCAAAAGCTTCACAAGAGGTAAACGGAGATTATTTTGATGCTATTAAACGGGGCGTATTTTGTGAATTGGGAAAGGGGAATGTAGACTTCCCCAGAATTATATCTCATCTAAAAGAGAAGGGATATAAAGATTGGATTGTAGTGGAGCAAGATATATTACCAGGGATGGGCAAACCCAAAGAATGTGCCCAAGCCAATAGGGATTACTTAATTTCTTTGGGCCTTTAGTTCTAGGAACATTTTTATAACCATTAGTAAACATTTAAACTTATGACAAAAGTTAAATTTGCCTTGGCAGGCCTGGGAAGAATTGGGAAAATCCATTTGGAAAACTTACTGCAAATGGAACATGTAGAGGTGGTGGCCGTAATGGATCCTATGGAAGAATGTAGGGAATATGCCCGTAAATGGAATATTCCCCATATCACAGGCACGTTTAAGGAGCTATTGACTGTGGACACGTTTGATGCTGTAGTAATCTGTTCACCTACAGACACCCATGCCAATTATGTAGAAATGGCCGCAAAGGCAGGAGTCCATGTGTTTTGTGAAAAACCGTTGGATCTATCTATGAAAAGGGTTGTAGAAGTATTGAAAGTGGTGGAAGGCGCAAATATTGAATTGATGTTGGGATTCAATCGAAGGTTTGATAAGGAATTTAAAAAGGTTCACGAACTGGTAAAGGAAGGCGCCGTTGGACTTCCTCACTTGGTAAAGATAACAAGTAGAGATCCAGGTGCCCCTCCTATAAGCTATATTGAAAAATCTGGTGGACTTTTTCTTGATATGACAATCCACGATTTTGATATGGCGAGATATGTAGTAGGGAAAGAAATAGTAGAGGTCTATGCAAAAGGAGCTGTCCTTATTGATCCATCAATCGGGGAGGCTGGTGATATAGATACCGCTGTGGTAACATTGACCTATACAGACGGTACTATGGCCATTATAGATAATAGCAGAGAAGCGGCTTATGGTTATGATCAACGTATTGAAGTATTTGGGTCTAAAGGAATGGTGCAGGCCAATAATAATTTTATGGATTCACATCGACTTTATACCGATAAGGGAATCCAAGCATCCCTACCCTTACATTTTTTCCTGGAAAGATATGCTATGGCCTATAAAACGGAGATGCTCGAATTTGTAAGTAGCCTAAAAAATGGAACGGTAGTACCCGTGGATGGGAAAGATGGATTATTGTCACTTAAAATTGGTTTGGCGGCTATAAAATCCCTTCAAGAAAAAAGACCCGTCCAGATAGAGGAAATTTCAATTTAATATATCGCAGTTACTAAAAGTCCAATAGAAATAAATTTAAAATATTAATGACTTCGTTTTGGGATAAATCGTATGATTGAGAAATCCGCATTAGTTTATCAACAGGTACATTAAACTGAAGTACAAAACTTGGTGTTTGCAATTATGTAGGTTTTAATCTCTAAATCTAACTACATAAATAGGGTGTTGCGTTATTGTCGAATAAAGTATTGGTAATATGAATTAGAAATCACACCGCTAAAATGTCTTTTTATTTGAGCTGATAAATCGATTATTTATTGAATATAAAACAAATAGTAAGTTGAAAAAAGGTCAACCTAAGGTCAACAACGAATTTTTTCTTCTCCTTATAGAGAAGGAAGAAAAATGTGCTTTTGAGACCTTATTCAGACTCTACTATACGAAGCTTGTTAATATAGCAAAAGGTTACTTGGTTTATCATCAAGATGCAGAAAGCATCGTACAAAATGTATTTCTTAAAATATGGGAAAATAGAGCGGTTCTTAAAAAGGTAACTAATATTAATAGCTACTTGTATACCATGACCAAAAATTCTTGCTTGGACCAGTTAAAGCATGAAAAGATTAAACAGAACTATTTAGATAATAGTTATAGAATAAAATCTGAAATAAAATATCAATTCCTTCATGATGAGTCCGCATCTATGTTATTGGAAAATGAATTGGAAAGTAAAATTATTCAGAGCATTGAGCTATTGCCCGAAAAATGTAAAAACATTTTTAAAAAGAGCCGACTTGAGGGTTTAAAGCATGGCGAAATAGCCGACCAAATGGGTATTTCTCAAAGAACGGTAGAGAATCACATTTCCGTCGCAATTAAACATATGAAACTGCATTTGAAGGAATTTATAACTTTTTCTCAATAAATTATAATTTATAACTAGGTGTAAATCTTTTCTGAATCGTCTATATAATATAACACTAGACGATGTTGGATCATAAAATATCCAAATACTTAAGAGGAACTGCAACTTCTCATGAAGAAAGGGAAGTTGAGAAGTGGATTATTGCTTCCGATAATAATGTAAAAAAATTTAATCTTTTACAAGCTAAGTATGTTGTTTCTACTTTGGATATTTCCAATACAGATTTAGATCCCTCTTATTATATTATTATTAATAAGCATAATCAATCTTCTAAAAATAAAAGTCGCGTAATATTAGAAGGTTCAGAAAAAGACAGGCAAGTAATCTATAAAGACAAAGGAACTCAAAAAGCGGAACTAGTATACAATACCCTCTCAGTTCCCAATGGGGAAAGAGTTGATTTAATGCTTTCAGATGGAACTAAGGTAATTCTTAATTCAGGGACTTCCCTCAGATATCCAGTTCAATTTTTAGGGTCTGAAAGTAGACAAGTTTTTCTGGATGGGGAAGCTTTTTTTATGGTGGCTAAAGACAGCCATAGTCCATTTGTAGTCAACACTGAGGATATTAAAGTAAGGGTGTTGGCGACAAAATTTAATTGGTCTTCCTATCCGGAGGACCAATTTGTGAATACCACACTTATTGAAGGATCGATTTCAGTATATAATAGTAGTCAGACTTTTGATTCTTCCAATGCATGCGTATTGGAGCCAGGGCACAAAGCCGAATAGAAATAGATATAATCTGCAAATGTTAATTGAGGAGGTAAACATAGCAGAACATATTAATTGGATAAATGGAAAAATTTTATTGAGACATGTACCCTTTAAAAAAATAGTAAAAAAACTAGAGCGACATTATAATGTGAAAATTATAAATAACAACAAAAAATGGGGCCAAGAATTAATTACAGCAAGTTTTGATATTGAAACTATTGATCAAGTCTTCCAAGTGTTCAATGAGACCTACAAAATGGACTATAATATTAAGGAGGGTCAAATAATTATTAATTAAATAAACTAACCGCCAATGGACTAGACTTTCTAAGATTTAGGTAAATCACTTTTTAAGGTTAACCACCTGAATTATAGGATGTGTAACAATAATTGTCCTAAAGGGCGCCTACACTTCCTACTGAAATTTGATTAAAATTATTAACCACCAAAACCATTTCACAAATATGAAAAACCAATATAGGCTTGGGTACCAAGCCCATTTACGACTACATTTTAATTTAAAAATGAAACTTACTACATGGTTGCTTTTAAGTATTTCACTTATTCAGGTTCAGGCCAATGTAAAAAATAATTCTTTTAAATACAGTGATGAGGTAGAAAGGATAGATGTATTTCAACAGTTCATGGTAGAAGGTACTATTTTAGATAGTAATGGTAACCCGTTACCAGGCGCCAATGTTCTGGAAAAGGGAACTACAAACGGAACCCAGTCCGCTTTAATGGGAAATTTACTATTAATGTAAATAACGAGAATGCTATTTTAGTGATTTCCTATATTGGATATACAGGTAAGGAAGTCCCCGTAAATGGTAATGCAAACGTATCCATTGCTCTAGAAGAAAGTGCTACTGGTTTAAACGAAGTGGTGGTAACAGCATTAGGGATTACCAGAGCGGAGAAGAAGATTGGTTACGCCACTCAAAAAATGGATGTAGAGGTTATTGAAGAAATAAATGCTCCTAACGTGGGAAATTTATTTACTGGTCAAGTAGCGGGTCTAACGGTAAGTAATCCTACAGGCTTGTTCCAAAAGCCGTCTTTTTCCCTCAGGGGCAAATCGCCCTTGATTGTGATAGATGGTATCGCTGTTGAAACCGACTTTTATGATGTATCTGCCAATAATATTGCAAATATTAACGTATTAAAAGGAACAACGGCCTCTGCTTTATATGGATCTAGAGGTAGAAATGGCGCCATATTAATAACGACCAAGAATGCCAAAGTAGATGGTCTAGAAATTTCAGTCTCCCATAATACGATGGTTTCTGCAGGTTTTACTGTTTTTCCGGAAACACAAAGTGAGTATGGCAATGGCTCCAATGGAAAATATGAATTCTGGGATGGAAAAGATGGAGGTATTTCCGATGGGGATATGATCTGGGGTCCTAAGTTTGAACCTGGAGTTATGGTTTCTCAATGGAACAGCCCTATTTTAGATAATGTTTCTGGTGAAACCATTCCTTGGTGGGGTGATGTTTATGGAACTCAATACGATGATAAATCGCGTTATTCCAGAGTGCCAACCCCATGGGAGTATCATGACAACCTTAAGGATTTCATGGGAACAGGTTATATTTCCAGTACCGATTTTTCAATTTCTAATAAGTCCGAGAAAGGATCGTTCCGCTTGTCCGGAAATTATTCCGACCAAAAGGATAGAGTTCCCAATTCGGGGCTTAAAACTGGCGGGTTAACTTTTAAATCAACAACCAAGTTATCCAATTCGCTTACTTTGGATAGTAAATTATCCTATAATAAAGTGTATTCTCCCAATTATCCTAGACATGGTTATGGTCCAAAGAACCATATGTATACTATCCTAATCTGGATGGGGGATGATGTTAACGGGAAAGAATTAAAAGAGCACATGTATATTCCTGGACAGGAAGGATATAGACAAGCCAACTACAATTACGCTTGGTATAACAACGTTTATTTTGCTGCTAATGAATTGAATCAGAAGTATGATGCAGACTTAATTAATGCTCAAATGTTGTTGAAATATGATATCGCCGAAGGGCTTACTTTGCAAGCCAGAGGTTCCGCTGTAATGCAGGATATTTTTGAGGACAGACAAAGCCCTAAAACTTATTTGAATTACGGAGATGCCAGGGAAGGGGATTACAAGACGTGGAATTCCAAAAGGCTGACTATAGATTATGATATCTTGACCTCCTATGCAAAATCCCTGACGGAAGATATTTCTTTCGATATTAACGCCGGTGCCTCTACATTTTATAGAAAATATCAGCAGGAATATAATTCAACTGATGGCCTTGTTGTTCCCTTTGTATATAGTCTAAACAACACCAGTGGTAATATTGCCGGAACTAATTATTATGAAGAAAGAGCCACCAATAGTGTTTATGCTACTTTGGGAATAGATCTTTATGATGCCGTCTTTTTAACAGCCGCTGCAAGAAATGACTGGTCATCCACCCTGCCGAAGGAAAATCGTTCCTACTTCTACCCTTCGGTTTCGTTAAGTACAGTTGTTTCTAATTATGTAACAATGCCGAAAGCTTTGGATTATTTAAAGCTATATGGATCATGGGCAAAGGTATCCAGTGATTTAAATCCATATAGTATCTCATCATACTATACCAATAGTGGCGTTTTTGGTGGAAATATAAAATTACAATATCCTAACGGATTGGTAAATTCTAATATAGAGCCCGAAAGTTCAAATTCGTTCGAAATTGGGTTAAGTTCAGCATTTTTACAAAATAGGATTGGGTTGGACCTTACTTATTACAATGTGGTAGACACTAATCAGATTATAGATTTACCAATTTCCAACACCTCAGGATTTGAAAATAGAAAGGTAAATGGAAATGAATATACCACAAATGGGTTTGAAGTCGTCTTAAATGCCAAACCAATAGTCATGGATGATTTCTCATGGAACGTTACGGCCAACTGGAGTAGACAGGTTAAGAAAATCACCGAAATATATGACAACAATTCCACATATAACAACCTTAAGCTAAATGATAGGGCAGATAGCTATTATGCAACAGTGTGGCAGAAGTCGGGTAATGGCGATCTAATTTTAGGGACTAACGGAATGCCTATTAGAGATAGTTATCCACAACTTTTGGGGCATAATGATCCTAGTTGGACCTTGGGTTTACAGAATAGTTTTAAATATAAAAAGTTAACCGTGAATATTGGTATAGACGGTGTATGGGGCGGTTTAATGCGTTCATTGACTGTTGAGAAAATGTGGTGGGGAGGTAAACACCCCTATTCTACAGAATTTCGGGATGCGGAATATGCGGCCGGTCAACCGGTTTATGTGCCAAAAGGTGTTCATGTAACCAGTGGAGAATTGGTGCAGGATGTTAACGGGGAGGTAATTTCAGACACAAGGGAATACGCTCAAAATACAACCGCGGTAAGCTGGCAGTCTTGGTCTCAGCAATATCCTTATAGAGCAGCTGTGACTTACAAGGAAAATAAAAAGTTTGCTAATATTTTTGATAGAAGCTTTTTTAAATTAAGAACGCTCTCCTTTAAATATGATTTTACCGAATTGGCCAACATTAATGGAGTTCAAAACTTAGATGTAACCTTTAGTGGCTACAACTTGTTGGCATGGAAGAAGGCTGATATTATTGATCCGGATTTTGGGAACGATAACAATTTACAGGATCCTTCTACAAGATACTTAGGTATAGGCATTAATGTTAAATTTTAGTAAAAGACACAAAATGAAAAAAATAGCAATTTTATTCAGCCTAACTGTATTGATGGTACTTACTGGATGTCAAGATCTTACAGATTTAAACGAGAACCCAAATAATGTTAGTCAAACACATCCACAACTATTATTGACCAATATTGCAAGTAATGCTTTTAGTGTAGATGGGACTAGCTCTTTATATGCAACCCGAATTTTGGTGCAGACCGATGGTGAAAACAATAATCAATACTATAGTTGGGACCGCGCTAGTTTTGATAACTATAATATGCTAGGGGAAGTTACCAAAATGATGCAGGAAGCAGAGCGTATTGAAAGTAATGAATATATAGCCCTAGCTAAATTTTTTAGAGCTTACTACTTCTATAATCTCACCCTAACATTTGGGGATGTGCCTTATAGTGAAGCGCTTATGGGGGAGATTGAGGAAAAGTATCTCCCTAAATATGATACTCAAAAAGAGCTCTTTGTTGGAATCCTAAAAGAGTTGGCAGAAGCTAACGATCTTTTAGAAGGCAATATAACTATTATCGCCGGAGATATTATTTATGGAGGTGAAACTGGTAAATGGCAAAAATTGGTTAATTCATTTAGGCTAAAAGTTCTTATGACATTATCTAAAAAAGAAGGAGATGCGGACCTTAACATAAAAAGTGCCTTTGCCAATATATTCAATAACCAGCCCATAATGGAATCCAATGAGGACAATGGTCAGTTGGTTTTTTTAGATGAGGAAGGAAGTAGATACTCAGAATTTAACTCTAGTAGTTATGGATCAGGAATGTATATGTCTTCTACCTTTATAGAAAGATTACAGGATAGACAAGATCCAAGATTGTTCATTTATTCTGGACAGACTAAAAATGCCAAGGAAGCCGGACTCGCAATTGACGATTTCACAGCTTATGAAGGTGGTGATCCTTTAGCCCCTTATGCCGAGGTAAATGACAAGGCTGCTGCAGGTGATGTTTCCAAGGTAAATTTAAGATACACTACGGATCCTACAACCGAGCCTCACAACTTAATGGGGTATTGGGAGCTGCAGTTTATATTGTCCGAAGCTTCTGTGCGTGGATGGATTACTACAAATGCTAAAGAGCATTATGAAAATGGCGTAAAGTCCTCTTTTAGTTTTTATAACGATTTTGCCAAGAATTATGAAAGCTATGTAGAACCTGCGGATGCGGATGCGTATCTTTTGGGTACTAAAGTTGCTTTTGATAATGCGCTTTCCACTGAGGTAAAGTTAGAGCTTATTTTAACCCAGAAATATTTAACTTCCTTTTTGCAATCGGGTTGGAGATCTTATTTTGACCATTTACGGACAGGATACCCCGCCTTTTCCCAATTACCAGGGGCTACTCCTCCCACTAGATGGATGTATCCCAATTCTGAATATCTTAACAATACTGAAAATGTCTCCGCAGCCATTGAAAGACAGTTTGGAGCCGGGAATGATAAAATTCGCGAAATACCATGGTGGTTAAATTAATTTATTACACCAACAAGACCTGTAAAACCTTTCAATCAGATAGTTTAAATAGCAAACTGTAAATGTGTTTGGTGGGACGTAACAAAAAGGATTAAAGGAATAATCATTACAATTTATATTGAAATCTATTAGATCATAGGGGACCTTTCCCTATGGTCTTTTATTAGAGGATTTCCTATTTAGAAATAGTTTTAAGCAAACCAAAACCAAGTAAATAGTTATGGGAAAAGGCGTGAAGTACAAAAAAATGGATAAATCCTATTTTGAATCCAGGGAACTTAAAAGACATGCTGGTGTATGGTCGTTATGGGCCTTGGGAGTTGGGGCAGTAATTTCAGGGCATTTTTCGGGATGGAATCTAGGCCTGGCTTCAGGAGGATGGGGAGGAATGTTTATCGCCACCTGTGTTGTGGCCGTTATGTACGTTGGACTTACCCAAAGCGTTGCCGAAATGTCACCAGCCTTGCCACATACTGGAGGAGCATATTCTTTTGCTAGGTCGGCCATGGGGCCTTGGGGTGGCTTCTTTACAGGTCTGGTAGAAAATCTGGAATTTATCCTTACCCCGGCCGTTATTGTTTTTTTTCTTAGTAATTATATGCAGGGTATCTTTGGTAGCGATCCAGAAATGTTGCCCTTTTGGTGGTTTGGTTTTTATACCTTCTTTACCTTATTGAACATTGTGGGTGTAGAACTCTCTTTTCGTTTTACTGTAGCCCTTACCTTATTGGCTTTGGGATGCTTGGGAATATTTTGGTTGTCCTCTATCGGTAGTGTCAATTTTACAACCTATGCACTGGATATTAAGGCAGGTGCCGATGGTAGTGCCGAACATTTGGCGGGGGGAGGGGGCTCCCTATTTCCTATGGGATGGGAAGGAGCTCTTAAAGCTATGCCCTTTGCTGTATGGCTGTTTTTGGCTATTGAACAATTGCCCCTAGCGGCAGAAGAATCTGTAGATCCCAAAAAAGATATGCCAAAGGGACTGACTTACGGAATTATTACACTGATTATTTCTGCTTTTTTAATAATTTGGCTCAATGCCTCCATCCCTTTAGGGTCTTATGCCCTTTCCCAATCCGGAGAGCCCTTGTTAGACGGATTTAAAGTGCTTTATGGGGATAACATTGCTAAACTCCTCGCATTAGTAGCTTCTATTGGTCTTTTGGCATCTTTTCATACCATAATTTTTGCTTTTGGAAGACAGATCTATTCGTTATCAAGGGCGGGCTATTTCCCTGTAATGCTGTCTTTGACACATAGTAAAAGAAAGACACCCTATACCGCATTAATTTTAGGCTCCTTAATCGGCTTTACAGTTTTAATGGTTACTAAATTCTTGGCTGGAAAGGAGAGCGAGGTTTTTATTGGAGGTGCTTTGCTCAACATTGCAGTTTTTAGTGCCATGTTATCCTATATTCTACAGTGTGGTTCCTTCTTATTATTACGGAAAAATAAGCCAGATCTAGAAAGACCATACATTAGTCCATTTGGGAAAATAGGTGCTTGGATAACTATCTTTTTGGCGAGTCTTATTATTTATTTTCAGCTTCAAGATCAGTCTTATAGAACGGCTGTTTTTATATCCATGGTCTATTTGGTCATAGGCCTAATTTATTTTGGGATTAAAGGTAGGCATCGATTGATACTCTCCCCCGAGGAAGAATTTGCCTTAGAGCACGAAACTAAAAAAGCATTGGTAAAAACAGAAGTTTTGTGACACAAAGTGGATATAAATAAATAAATTTATAGAAAAGGGTATATGAATTTGTATTTGCAAAAGTCATGAATACCTCGTAAAACAACTGGAGAAATGTGAACATTATTCCCAATAATTATTGGACCGATCTTTTAAAACCAACTAAATACAACCACATGCAAAAGGAAGAAAAAACGATGACCATAGAATCGGTTAAAAGTTATATCAAAGAACATCAAATAGAGAATATAAAGTTGGCCGTTGTTGATGTGGATGGGGTTCTACGAGGGAAATATGTACATTCCAAAAAGTTTCTTTCCGCCTTGGAGAAAGGATTTGGATTTTGCAGCGTTCTTTTTGGTTGGGATTCGAATGATGTTTTATATAAGAATGATTCTTTTACTGGTTGGGCAGATGGCTTTACCGATGCAAAGGCAACGATAGATGCTGCCAGCATGAGAATTTTACCAACAGAAGATTACAAATCAGTCATCTTTTTGGTAGATTTTTCGGAGAGCAATGCCGCTAGTGTTTGTCCTAGATCCATACTCCGTAAAATCTTGGATAGATTGGAGAAAACAGGATTCAAGGCCAGTGCGTCCTTTGAATTCGAATTTTTCTTATTCACAGAGACTCCAAAATCAATTCGTGATAAGAACTACAACAATTTGGAACCCATGACGCCTGGTAATTTTGGATATTCCATATTGCGAAGCTCTACCCATGCTAATTTTTATCACGAAATAATGGATCTCTCCCAACAAATGGGCATGCCCTTAGAGGGATTACATACAGAGACGGGAGCGGGAGTCCTTGAAGGTGCACTTGAATATTCCGAAGCGTTGAGGGCCGCCGATAATGGTGCTCTGTTTAAAAATTTCGTAAAGGTATGGGCACAACAACACCAACTAATGGCCTGCTTTATGGCCAAGTGGTCTTCAAATTATCCTGGGCAATCCGGACATATCCATATTTCATTGCAGAATAGGGACGGCTCATCTGCCTTTTATGATGATAGTAAGTCCGAAGGCATCTCCGATATTATGCGATGGTTTATAGGAGGACAGCAAAAATTAATGCCAGAACTGTTGGCTATGGTGGCCTCTACATGTAATAGCTATACTCGACTCATACCTGGCTTTTGGGCTCCCACAGCTGCCTCTTGGGGGGTAGACAATAGAACCTGTGCACTAAGGGCCATCACGGGATCTAAGAAATGCCAAAGAGTAGAATATAGGGTATCTGCCGCTGACATTAATCCATACCTAGCCCTTGCTGCCGCTCTTGGCTCTGGAATGTGGGGCATAGAGAATAAAATAGAACCTTCAAAGGCGGTTCAAGGTAATGCATACGATGTAGATTTTCCACAGGAACTACAGTTGCCTAGGACTTTATCCCATGCTGCCGAGAAGTTTAAGAATTCAAAAATTGCACGCGATTTGTTTGGCGATATGTTCGTAGACCATTATGCCTATACCCGACTTTGGGAAGATCAACAGCAACTTGGAGCCATAACAGACTGGCAATTAAAACGATATTTCGAAATAATATAAAAAATGGTACATACTATATCACCAATAGATGGGTCCACCTATTTTTCTGCCGAAGAACATGGGCCAAAAGATATTGAGCAGGTGTTAAACTTGGCTGAAAGTGCTTTTCCCATATGGGCAGCTCTATCCATCGCTGAGCGAGCAACTTATATTACATCCTTTGTTGAGGCTATTGTTCAGGATAAAAACGATATAGCTCTGGAAATTACTTGGCAAATGGGCAGGCCCTTGGGGCAAACCCCCGGAGAGATAAAGGGTTTTTCGGACAGAGCCCATTATATGATAAAGGTGGCGGAAGAAGCTTTAACCGATTATCAATTAATTGACAATAATAATCCTGATAAAAGATGGGTAGAACGTGTTCCAATAGGTGTTGTAAGTGTATTGAGCCCTTGGAATTATCCTTTTCTGACCTCTGTGAATGCCATTGTGCCAGCTTTAATGGCGGGAAATGTGGTGATTTTGAAGCATTCCTTCCAAACCCCGTTGGTGGCGGAAAGATATGCCAGTGCCGCTGCAAAAGCAGGATTGCCAAAGGGTGTTTTTCAAATAGTACATTTGAACCACAAAAATACGGCTCAATTAATTGGCGATGGCAGAATTAAAGGCGTATACTTTACTGGTTCTGTACAAGGTGGAATAGCAGTCCAAAATGCATTGTTGAACAAATTTATTCCCTGTGGTTTGGAATTGGGCGGAAAAGATCCCGCTTATGTTATGGCCGATGCCAATCTAGGGAATAGTATAGAAAACTTGGTTGATGGCGCATTTTTTAATAGTGGGCAATCTTGCTGCGGAATAGAAAGGATTTATGTCCACGAATCCCTTTATGATCAGTTTGTGGACGGATTTGTTGCATTGACCAAGCAATACAAATTAGGAAATCCTTTAAACACCGAAACCAACCTAGGACCAATGGTAAAAACCGATGCGGCCAATTACGTTAGAAAACAAATTGCGCAGGCAATCGCGAAAGGGGCAAAATCATTGGTGGCCGAATCGTTGTTCACGGCATCCAAGAAAGATACCCCCTATTTATCTCCCCATGTACTGGTGAATGTAGATCATAGTATGGAATTAATGACCATGGAGAGCTTTGGGCCTGTAGTAGGGATAATGAGGGTAAAGAACGATGAGGAAGCATTGCGATTGATGAATGATTCCCAATACGGACTTACCGCTTCCTTATGGACCAACGACATGGATAGGGCAATTAATTTGGGTGAGAAAATTGAAACCGGTACCGTGTTTATGAATCGATGCGATTATTTGGACCCGGCATTGGCTTGGACCGGAGTTAAAAACTCAGGAAATGGCGTAACCTTATCAAAGATTGGATATGAACATGTTACCCGCGTAAAATCCTTTAATTTTCGAAAAGCTTAAATAAGCAATTTATTGACCCATAAAATAAGAATTGATGCAAATAGCAAATACAAATTGGAATTATCCTACTACCATCTGGTTCGGAAATGGTAGAATAAATGAAATTGCACAGGCGTGCAAAAATCTGGGGATAGATAATCCTCTTTTTGTTACCGATGAGGGCTTGGTAAAACTGGAGATAGTTGATGTCACCTTGGATATTTTAAAAAAAGAGGGGATAAGTTTTTCGGTATATAGTGATGTCCAAGGAAATCCTACGGAACAAAATGTGGTAAATGGAGTGGCCCATTATATAAAAAATAAGCATGACGGGGTCATTGCCTTTGGGGGAGGCTCTGCCCTTGACGCTGCAAAAACTATTGCATTTATGTCCGGCCAGATTAGATCTTTATGGGATTTTGAAGATGTGGGCGATAATTGGAGTTATGCAGATTTAGCGGGGATAGCACCAATAATAGCCATCCCCACCACTGCGGGTACAGGATCCGAAGTAGGTAGGGCATCTGTGATTGTAGATGAAAAAATACATGTCAAGAAAATCATTTTTCACCCAAAAATGATACCTGCAATCGTAATATCCGATCCGGAGCTAACCTTGGGTCTGCCACCACATATTACCGCTTGGACAGGGGTAGATGCCATGGTGCACGCCATTGAGGCATATTGCGCCCCAGGTTTTCACCCAATGGCCGACGGAATAGCCATAGAAGCAATTCGGATTATTGCCAATTATTTGCCCCTCGCAGTAAAGGACGGTAAAAACTTGGAAGCTAGGGGGCAGATGTTGGTAGCTGCCTCTATGGGGGCCACTGCCTTTCAAAAAGGACTTGGTTCCGTTCATTCAGTAGCTCATCAATTAGGAGCCATTTATAATAAACAACACGGTTTATTAAATGCCATAATTTTACCATATGCTTTAAAACAGAATAAGGCTGCTATTGAAGATAGAATGGTTCATTTAAGTAAAGTCCTTGGATTGGAAAAGCAAGGCACCGAGGGTATTATTGATTATATAATTGGTCTGAGAAGAGAATTGAATATTCCGCATACGCTAAAAGAAATAGACATTAATGAGGATAATGCAAAGGAAATTGGAGAAATGGCCTTTAAAGACCCATCAACTCCTTCCAATGCAAGTCCGGTTAATGCAGCAGATCTTGAGAAACTTTTTAGAGCTGCGGTATCAGGAAATTTAAATAGCTTATAAAGTGAGACTCCTCATAGTAGAAGGTAATAACGAAAACACACGCTCGCAAAGGGAAGCCTATGGAATTATGCCATATCATTTAAAGTTCCAAGAAATGCTGAGGGGTTTGGTCCCTAAGGCACAGACAGATTTTGCCTTTCCTGCGGATGTGGCAATTGATTTGCCAACGACTTCAAAATTGGAACAATATGATGGTGTATTGTGGACGGGTAGTTCTCTTAGTGTCCTTGACAATATACCTGATGTTCAACGGCAATTGAATTTTGCCGATGATGTTTTTAAAAGTGGCATTCCATTTTATGGTAGCTGCTGGGGTATGCAGATAGCCACGGTGGTTGCGGGTGGTAAGGTGGTACGGAGCAAGAATGGATTGGAGTTTGGAGTCTCTAAGCCAATAGAAGTTACCCCATTAGGAAAGATAAGCCCATTTTTATCCCATCGAATAGCGCCATACTCCGCCCTATGTGTCCATTATGATGAAGTAGATGAAGTACCTCATAACGCCCTTGTTTTGGCTAGTAATTCCCATTCAAAAGTACAGGCCATGACATTCGATTTTAAAAAAGGATCATTTTTCGGAGTGCAATACCATCCCGAATTTAACACTTCCGAAATGGCACTGATAGCTTCTTTTTTATCCCAAAAATTAGTTGGAAGTAAGGTTTTTGATTCCTTAGAAGATGTTCAGGAATTTTGTTTGTTGTTGAGGGAACAAAATGGAATACCATTTGAAATTAGCGATTACCAACTCCATACCCAAGAAA
Organism: Arenibacter certesii DSM 19833; assembly: GCF_000429545.1. Lineage (GTDB taxonomy): Bacteria > Bacteroidota > Bacteroidia > Flavobacteriales > Flavobacteriaceae > Arenibacter > Arenibacter certesii. The sequence goes on along the minus strand of NZ_AUCB01000006.1, from coordinate 186,986 downwards.
TTATGGCTTGGTTAAAGCAATTATCCGCTTAGGGAACCATTCAGTGTCCAATACTCCAAGATACCTTTAAAACCATAGCCTTTCCAACCCGAATTCAATGAGTCTATCACGCTATATTATTTCACAATCGATGTTTAGAATAGGTTAAAAAACAAAATAATATAGGAATAAAAGGTTGATGAAGTTTACTATGTATGTGATTTTTTATTTTATCCAACGTTAGCGCCTTAAAGATTGAATGGCTTACGAACAACCCTAAAATTCATGAATTTTAGGGTGCTTTTCTTTGTAAACCAATGGTTTTTATAATCTAAGGAATACATTTAAGACTACTTTGTGCATAGGATTTTTAAGCTTAACGTACCTAAGACTTTTCTTCTCTGCAATCGTTAATCAACTAAAACAACTATTTATGAAAATTAAACTATGTAAATGCCTTTTGCTTGTGGTAGCATTTTTATGTTTCGGGATGGCAAGGGCGCAGACGGTAACTGGAAGCGTTTCGGATCAATCTGGAGCCTTACCGGGGGCCAATGTATTGGTAAAGGGAACTACTAATGGGACCCAAACCGATTTTAACGGTGATTATAGCTTAGAAAATGTGGACAGCAATGCCGTTCTAGTTTTTAGTTATATAGGGTATAGTACTTTGGAGATTCCAGTAAATGGTAGATCCACAGTAGACGCAATAATGGAAGAAGATGCTAGGGAATTGGATGAAGTGGTACTGATTGGATATGGTAGCCAAAGGAAATCTGATCTTACTGGTGCGGTTGGTCAAGTTGGGGCAGAACAGCTTCAAGAGCGGCCAGCCACTTCCCTAAATGAGGCATTATCCGGTAAGATTGCTGGAGTACAGGTAAATACCAACTCCGGTCGTCCTGGGGGAAAATCTAACATCCGCGTAAGGGGATTTAGTTCCATTAACTCTTCCAATAACCCATTATACGTTGTAGATGGGGTGCAATTACCACAAGGTAATCAAGCTAACTTCAGCTCAGCTATAGATTATTTAAATCCGAATGACGTGGTCTCTATCGAAGTTTTAAAAGACGCGTCTTCAACAGCTATTTACGGTGCTAGAGGTGCCAACGGCGTAATTTTGGTAACTACAAAAAGAGGTCGCGCTGGTCAAGGAAGAATTACTTACGATGTGGACTATAACGTAAAACAATTTGGACCTAACAGGGCTAAAGCTTTAAATTCTGAACAATACGCCATGATAGAGCAACTATCATGGGAAAACACTCAAAAATTTGACCCAGAAGGATGGGCTGCTGGGGAATATGCTCAATATGAGCCTAGGCTTAAAAGAGCAAATCCTAATGTGGCTTATCTGTTTGATAGTGATGGAAAGGCAATCTATGACACTGATTGGTCCAAAGAAGTGGTGCAACATAAATTATCACAAAATCATCAATTGGGGTTCTCTGGTGGTAATGAAAGAACAACATATGCCATATCACTCGGCATTAGGGATGACCAAGGTCTTTTTAAAAATACCTACCTAAAGCGGTATTCAGGAAGATTTTCCATTGATGATCAGATAAAAACCTGGTTGAAAATAGGAGGTTCCCTTAGTTATAATTATCAGACAGAGAACTTGGCGGACACCAATGACCAAGTGCCACGTAGAATGGTTGAGGATTATCCTTTTTACCCCGTTAAGCATACAGGAGGACCATTGGAAGGGCTATATGCTAATAATAGGGACTATCCCTTTGCGGAAGGTACCCGAAATTCGGTTAACTGGCTTATGAATAATGAGTATATCTTAAATACCCAAACCACTGCAGGTAGTTTTTATACCAATCTTAATTTTACCAAGGAATTGGAAATGAGAACAGTAATAGGGGCAAATATACTTACTCAGGAAAACAATGAATTTAGAAATAGTGTGCTAGATAATAATGCGGTTGCTAGAGCACAATCAAGTAATGAAAAGCAGACATTCTGGTCAATTGAAAACTACCTTACCTATAACAAGAAAATTGATGATAACAATTCGCTGACAGCCCTATTGGGATTATCATGGCAACAGTCCAATCAATTTTTTGTGAATGCAGATTCCAGAAATTTCCCTACAGATTTTTTTAAATTCAACAACCTGGGGGCGGGATCAGATAATATAGCGGTACAATCTTTTGCGGATAGGGAGGCATTGAACTCCTATTTTGGAAGAATCAACTATAACTTAATGGGTAAGTATCTATTTACAGTTACGGGTAGAGCCGATGGTTCGTCTAAATTTGGTGACAACAATAAGTTTTCCTTTTTTCCATCAGCGGCTGTTGCATGGAGAATCTCTGATGAGGATTTTCTAAAAGACAACGCTTCTATTTCTAACCTAAAGCTTAGAACAAGTTACGGGGTAACTGGGAACTCCGAAATCCCGCCTTACTCTTCCCTATCCTTATTAAGTTCTAATTATGCTGCCATATGGAACGAAAACCGCGTGGGAGGTACGGGATTAAACCGTTTGGCAAATCCGGATTTGAAATGGGAAAAAACGGCTCAGTATGATGTTGGTCTAGAGTTAGGGCTATTGGAGAATAGAATTAGCTTGGAAGCTGATTATTACTACAGGAAAACAACAGATATGCTCTTAGATGCGCCTGTGCCACAATCAAGTGGGTATGCTACTATAAGAAGAAATGTGGGCTCCATGGAAAACAAGGGTCTAGAGCTTGGGCTTTCTACGAAGAACATAGTAACAGAAGATTTAACCTGGAATACCTCATTCAACATATCGATGAATAGAAACAAAGTACTTTCTTTGGCTACCCCATCCGATATATTTGGTGTTGGTGGCCCTGGAATAACCAACGAAACTAGTATAATTAGGATAGGTGAACCCGTTGGCGCCTTTTGGGGACTTACCCGGTTGGGCACATGGGGCACAGATGAAGCTGCTGAAGCGGCTAAATTTGTGAGTTATAGAAATGGACTTACCATTTTGCCCGGGGATATAAAGTACAAGGATTTTAATGGAGATTATATAATCAATGATGAGGATAGATCCATTATAGGAAATGGTTACCCAACTGCGTGGGGTACTTTTACTAATTATGTTAACTATAAGAATATAGACTTCACCTTGGAACTCCAATATTCGTGGGGTAACGATGTAATGGATATGAACTTGCACTCCAGTGAAGATAGACAGGCACTTGCCAATAGTTATACTACGGTGTTGAATGCTTGGACTCCAGATAATCAGGATACCATGATTGCCCAAGTTAGGGATACCCGGGCAGGTTATGTTACCAATGTAGATTCCCATTGGGTGAAAGATGGATCCTTTGTGCGTGGTAAGAACGTTATGTTAGGTTATACTTTTAGTCAAGATCTTGTAGATCGTTTATATTTAAACAGATTGAGACTCTATGCTTCTGCTCAAAACTTCTTTTTATTGGTAAACGATGAACTACTTGGTGATCCCGAGGTAACCCCTATTCGTGGTGGTGAGGGTAATAATGTCTTCTCACAAGGAATGAAGTGGCACGAGTATCCTAAATCAACAACATTCGTAATTGGTTTACAAGTCGGACTGTAATTAATAGAATCTAAAATAAGAAATTATGAAATTTGATATAACAAAACACATTGGAAAGTTTTACCTCTGTTCACTAATGTTGCTTGTAACGATGGGATGTTCCGACTTTTTGGATGAATCTGATCCATCAAACCTAACGCCGGACAGTTTTTATACTACTTCAAAACATGCAGAATCTGCAATTGCGGCAGTATATGCAGATGCAAGGTTTGTAGGGGACGGCGCAGGTATTTTTTCGTCCAATTGGCAGTTGTTGGAAGCAGTTACTGGAACTTCTACTACCCAAACGGCACAGAATTCGGATTTAAACAATTTATATTCCTTATCCTACGATGCCAATACGCTACATATTAGAAACTGGTGGCGTGGTACATATAAGGTGATAGCCAATGCTAACCTAGTGCTAGAAAACGTCCCTGGAATAGAAATGGAGGAAGCACAAAAAAACAAGGTTTTGGGTGAAGCGCGGTTTTTTAGAGCTTGGGCGTATTTTTATGCAGTTAGACTATGGGGTGATGTTCCTTTAATTACCATGCCACAAAGTGCTTCTTCAGAGGATTTTAATCCTAGCCGCAGCCCTCAGAAAGCAGTATATGATCAAATTGTAGCCGATTTGCTAGAAGCAGAGAGTGCAGGTTTGCCATGGACAGATGAATCCGGAAGAGTTTCACAGGCAGCAGTTAAATCCCTCCTGGCAAAGGTTTACCTTACCATGGCCGGAAATCCTTTAAATGAAACTGCAAAGTATGCCGATGCTGCAAGCAAGGCCAAGGAGGTGATAGATAATGCGGGACCTATTGATCTTTTTGATACTTATGCAAAAGTGCATGACGAAAGTCTTGGAAATATGGTGGAACATATTTTTAGTCTTCAATATAACGATGAGGTGTCCGGTAATCCGATGGGCAATATGTTTCCTAATTTTCAACCGGTTTCTTATCGTGGTCCTTCAGGAACAGGAAGTACAGTGCCCGAAATTGGATTCTATAACTCCTATGAAGCTGGTGATCTTAGGGCGGTAGATCGCGAAGGTTGGTTCTATAGCACTTACTACACCAATGGTAGCGGAGAACTTTTTGATTTGGGTGCTCCTTATATTTTTAAACATTTCAATGTTGCTGCCAACGGTACATTGGGGGTTCCTGGAACAGCTAAGGATAATTTAAATGTGCCTATTATCCGTTTTGCCGAGGTATTGTTGATCTATGCAGAGGCGTCCAACGAGGCAAATGGTCCTAACCAAGCAACTGTTGATGCGTTGATCAGGATAAGAGATAGGGCACAATTAACAACTCCTGCATTGGGGGCATTTACCCAACAATCATTGCGAGAAGCTATTTGGAAAGAAAGATGGCATGAACTAAGCTATGAGCAAATTACATGGTTCGATATGGTCCGACTCAGAAAAGTGCTGAATAGTACCACTGGAGGGTTTGATGATTTTGTGGGACATGTTAACCTAAGCTCCAAACAAGCGCTTCAGGAAAAGCATTTGTTATTTCCACTTCCAGAGCAGGAAATTATTAACAACCCCAATTTAACACCACAAAACCCAGGATATAACTAGTGAATAGAATAATTCTATAATTATTTAGGAGCATAATGGAAATAGTTTGGTTAATTATTAGTTAGTTGATTGAAAGGCAGTATCCGCGAAAGGGATATTGCCTTTCTATTTAAGTTAAGTTCTGATTATTTAATTGACGAGAGTGGTTTAACTCATTTATAAATTTGGAAGGAAGAATGCCCATCCTTTTTTTAAATGCCGAATTAAACGTATTTAGATTATTATAACCCAAGGATACCGCTATATAACTTAATTTACTGTTTCTGTAATCTGGGTCTGTTAGAAGCTTTGGCAACAAATAATTTATTCGTAACTCGTTAATATAATTGTTGAAGTTTGTTTTTTTCTCTTGATTGATTACCTGTGATAGGTATTTGGGATTGGTTTTTAGTTGCTCAGATAATAGATGTAAATTGCAATTAGGGTCTAAGAAAAAAATTCCTTTTTCTAATTTATTTAATTTGAACATTATTATTTCCTTGACATCTTTGTCTATAGCGTTTTGGATTTTATTTAAATTGGTATCAGAGCCATTGCGCTCTGTTTTTAAAAATCCTGCAAGTTCTTTTTGAATTTTTAACTGAATTTCAGCTAACTCTATTGTGCGGTTGACTAGTATATTGTTTTTCTGCCTTACCTTTAAATAGGAGTATATTGCTAGGCAACTAATGAGAAAAAGAAGAATTAATACTACAACAATGAGATTTATTTTTTCATTTTGTGCTTTATTTTCCAATTCTAACATTTTATGCTCACGGGTTACCTCCGTAATGTCTTCACTGGATTTTAATAGCGTTATAATTTCTTCTTTCTTTGTAGGGAAATAGGAGTTGCCTTTTGTACTGGCTGAGGTCTCATAGACAAGTGTTTCTCCCTCATTTGATAGGGGAAAAGCATTCTTCAGATGGTCCCTATTCAATAGTAAGCTGTTTTGAATATCAAAAAAAGTATCAAAAGAATTTTTTTGCGTTTGCTTGGCGACTACTACTTCAGCAAAAAGAAGAGCTGTAATTAATAAAAGTGATTTATAGAAGCTTAGCACGTCAGAATGATTTGGAATTTTGTAATTAGTCCTGTGTATTTTAATCAATTATAAAGCCACTGATAGTTGATGCAGTTTTATCTTTATAAACTCAAAATGCTTCGGGAGTGAATTGTAAATTCACTTTATAATATGTATCAAGATAGTGATAATTGTATGGAAGTTAGCTTAAAGCCTATGCAAACCTTTACATTTTAACCTTGTAGAAGGGTTGTCTAATGGTCGATTTTAGAATTACAATCACATCAAAAATAGCCTGATTCGCAGGAATCAGGCTATTTCAAGAGAACACTATAAACACTAAAAAAAAATTAATCAAACATTTTGTCGGTATGAATATAATAAGAGACTTTGGTTTTTTAAAAATAATGTTGTGAATGAAGTAGTTTTTATTGTATCCCTTGTTAAATTTGTGGTTTGGGTAACATTTGTCTACATTATGTAAAAATATTACGATATTTATTCTTTAAAATAATTTTGGCCATAATTATACTAATGTGTGCCGCTAAAAAATATAATACCTAGAGAAATATATGCATCAATCGGAAAGATTAGAGGAGTTTAAAAAATCGGTTTACAACAAATTCAATATTTATAATAGTCTGTTTCTTAATTTACCCTATCAGAATATTGAAAATGTGGGAATGCTGATTCCCTTATTGCTAAATCATGCAGATCAGGGATTAAAATCCGGAAAAAATCCAGAAGAAATTTTAGATATATTTTTTCGGGACTATGCTAAAATCGACTCAGAAAGAGATAGGATAGATTTTATGTTTCGCATCATTCAGTATGTGGAACGGCAAGTAGTATTGTACGATAGTGTAGAAGATGCTGCCTTTCCTAAACTACAAAAGCATAGTAATTCCCTTACTATACGGGATTATTTTCAGTTGGTTGATAAAAATAAAAAATGGGATAAGGTTTCAGATAAATTATCCACCTTTAGTGCCCGGATCGTGCTAACTGCACACCCTACACAGTTCTATACTCCGGCAGTCCTAGATATTATTAGTAACCTTAGGAGTCTAATCTTAGAGAACAAGGTTAATGATATTGATCTTGTACTTCAGCAACTTGGTCTTACCTCCTTAATTAATGCAAAAAAGCCTACTCCTTTAGATGAGGCTAAAAACATTATTTATTTCCTTAGGGATGTATATTATGCGGCAATAGGTGACCTTTATGCTTATATAAAAGATAATATTGGGGATGTGAAATTTAACAACCACAATATAATGAAGCTGGGCTTTTGGCCAGGAGGGGATAGGGATGGGAATCCATTTGTGACTTCTGGTATTACTAAAGATGTAGCAGATGAATTGCGTATCACCTTAATGAAATGCTATTACGGCGATTTAAAAACCCTACAACAAAAGCTTACTTTCAGAGATCTTCAAGACGAACTTAGTCTTTTAAGAGGGATGTTATACAAGACCATGTTTGATACTGATAATTATTTGGGATATCAGGAAATTTTGGACCCTTTATTAAAAGTGAGATCCATTTTGGTGGAAAAATACCATAGCCTCTACCTAAAAGATCTAGACCATATGATAGATAAGGTTAAAATCTTTAAGACTCACTTCGCTACTTTAGATATCAGACAAGATCATAGCGTACACTATAAGGTGGTAGAGGAAATCTTAAAAGCTAATGATTATATTAAAGACAGTTTAGAAGAACTGAGTAAAGAGGAATTGATAGATGTTCTTCTGAATAAGGGTATAAACCTACAAAAACAAACTTTTGAGTTGGATATAGTGCAGGAGACCATTCAGAACATACTGCAATTAAGCGCTATCCAAGAAAAGAATGGTGAAGAAGGTTGTAACCGATATATAATTAGTAATTCCGAAGATATCTTTTCTGTTCTCTTTGTATTTGGATTATTTAGATGGTGCGGATGGGATGAAAAGAAATTAACCTTCGATATTATCCCGCTTTTTGAGACCATGAAGGGAATGGAGAGTTCTAGTGCTACCATGGAGGAATTATTCAATATTCCTGCATATAAGGCCCATTTGGAAAATAGGGAGTTAAAACAGACCATAATGCTTGGCTTTTCTGATGGCACCAAAGATGGTGGCTATGTAAAGGCAAATTGGGAGATCTTTAAGACCAAGGAGAGATTGTCTACAATATGCGATGAAAGAAACATTAAGGCCATATTTTTTGATGGTAGGGGAGGACCACCAGCAAGGGGGGGGGGGAAAACACATCGTTTTTACGCAGCACAGACCAAGGATATTGCCAATAATGAGATACAACTTACGATACAGGGACAGACCATAACCAGTACGTATGGTACCAAGGAGCAGTTTATACATAACTCTGAGCAACTACTGACGGCTGGGCTTTCCAATAACCTGTTTGGCAAGGAGAATGTTATCTCTAAGAATTCTAGGGAACTGTTGGAACAACTATCGGATCTTAGTTTTGAAAAGTATGACGCCTTAAAGAATCATGATAAATTTATTCCTTATTTAGAGAATAAAAGTACCTTAAAGTATTACCAGAAAGCAAATATTGGAAGTAGACCAGGGAAACGGGGACATAAAAAGAAATTGGAACTTTCAGATTTAAGAGCCATCTCATTTGTAGGGTCTTGGAGTCAGCTAAAACAAAATGTACCAGGTTATTTTGGTATTGGAACAGCTATTAAAACCCTTAAGGATCAAGGGAAATTGGAAGATTTAAAACTATTGTTTCAAGACGTTCCCTTATTCAAGGCCCTAATGATGAATAGTATGATGTCCCTGGCAAAATGCTATTTTGAGCTCACTAGCTATATGAAGGATGATAAGGAATACGGCGAGTTTTGGACTATCCTTTATGAGGAATACTTGCTTTCCAAAGAAATGCTCTTGCTTATATCCGACTCTAAAATTCTGATGGAAAAGGAGCCCATTTCCAGGGAATCAGTAAAGATTAGAGAGAATATTGTATTGCCATTATTGGTGATACAACAATATGCCCTTCAGAAAATGAGCAAGGACACAGAGTTTAATGACTTATATGAAAAAATTGTAATAAGATCCCTATATGGAAATATTAATGCAAGTAGGAATTCTGCATAACAATTAGTTTAATTAGTAATCAAAGGTGCTTTTGCACGAAGGCTTCAGAGTTTACTCTGGAGCCTTTTTTTGTTTGTAATTAAAATGGTTAAATAATAGTCAATCAATAAAATAAAGCAAAATTTAATATGTTGTGTTTTTGGTTTTTATTTCCTCGCTTTTATAAAGAAACTGAAGACCGTCTAAGAAAGGTAAATCCTTGAAGTTAAAGGATCCATAATTATTGTATATATTTATAGGATCGATTTTTAAGCTCAATCTGTTTTTTTGGTTTCTCACATTTAAAATAATGCATTAATTACGGCAATAACTCTCCATTAAATAAATCCGATTTCTATTCGTTTACTTTAGGATAATCATAGTTATGGAATGTCCGCTGGGATATAGTGGGTCTAAGAGGAAATAGTTAATATACCCCTTTAGAGCGTGCATTAAAATATTGACTGTCAGAGTAGACTAGATTGGTTAAAAATAAATATATTTATAAACATAGGATATTATTTACACATCGTGTATGAGTAGTTTGCAGATAGAGTTTGAGGAGTGGATAGAAAACGAGTCTACGTTTTTCAATCTAATGGGACAAGATGTTCTGGATGGATTATGGTTTTGGGATCTTAAGAATCCTAAGAATGGCCTTTTAAACGATGCGTTTTGGCAACTTCTTGGCTATGATACTGCTCCCTTACAGCAAGACAGTTTTGACTGGTTCTCCTTAATAGACCAGGAAAACCTTCTTTTTATTATAGAAGCGTATAATAATCACCTTGCCAATCCAAAACAGGTTCCTTTTGATGTAGAAGTAGCTTGTAGGCATAGAATAGGGTATTCGCTAATTATAAACTTTAGAGGTGCTATTGCTTATGATGAACTAGGCAATCCAAACAGGTTAATGGGGATCGCTATTCATTTAGATAAATATAGAAAGACTAAGAAGCAGAACGCATTAAAAAAGGACCGTTATATAGATGTCATTGAAGGGGTAAAACTAGGGATTTGGGGAGGAAATATTAATACTGGCGAGGCATTTTGTAATGATATATGGGCAGAGATGATAGGTTATTCTTTAGCCGAACTAGAACCAATGACCTCCCAAGTGTTCTATAACCTTGTCCATCCCGAGGATAAGGAGGAACTGATTTTAAGTATAGATAAACTCCTCAAAAACGAGGGCACTTACGAGGTAGAGTTTCGGATGCGACATAAAAAAGGACACTGGGTCTGGATTTTTTGTCGTGGGGAAATAACGGCATACGACAATCAAGGCAAACCAGAAATGGTGTCTGGGATGCATTATGATATAACCGAAAAAAAGGCTAATGAAGAGCTTGTTTTAAAATATAAAGATCTTTTGGAACGCTCAAATGAAGCAGCTAAAATTGGACATTGGGAAATTGATCTTCAAAATGAGAGTGTTTTATGGAGTAAGGTGACCAGAGAAATATATGAGGTTTCTGAAGATTTTATTCCAACCATAGAATCTGGCTTACAATTTATTGTGGAAGGAGAAAACAGGGATCGAATTGTATCCCTTATGGAAAAAGCGGCTCAAAGTCCCATGGAATTTAAAGAACAGATACAAATAAAATCTAATAATGGAACTGTAAAATGGATTCGTTTAATAGGTTTGTCAGAATTTACAAATGGACAATGTGTAAGATTTTATGGGCTTATACAAGATGTGGATGTTATTGAGAATATACAGCTGAAAATTAGACTAAGGGAAGAGGAATTTAGGCAGAGCTTTAACCACTCTGCCATGGGAATGGCATTTATAAGCCTAACAAATAGATTGCTACAGGCCAATACCAGTTTTTGCGAAATGTTTGGTTATACCGAAGCAGAAATGAAAAATATGGAATTTTCTGATATCAGTCATCCTAAGGACTTCGAGGCAAATAAGGAGCCCATAAGTGAGCTGTTTTCGGGAAAGCGCTCCAATCTGCGTTACGATTATAGATATATTCATAAGAATGGATCCGTGGTATGGACCAACAGTTCAATTTCTGCCATACATAATCAAGATGGTGAAGTAATGCATTATGTGTTGCAGGTATTGGACATTACGGAACGTAAACTGAATGAACTTTCATTACAACATAATGCAGACCTGATAAGTCGGATTAATGATGTGGCAAATATTGGTATTTGGGAGATGGATTTAGCTGCGGGAATTTCTAATTGGAGTCCCATGATAAAGCAAATGGCTGGGGTCCCAGAGAATTATTCTCCCACCTTAGAAGATGTGTATACCTTTATTAAAAAAGGGAAACATCGGGGTACGATAAAGAAATCCATTAAACTGGCGTTAGAGGAGGGGATAGGCTTTAATCATATTATCCAAGTAACGAGTAACACGGGGAGAACATTTTGGTCTAGAATAATTGGAATATCCGATTTTGTGGATGGCAAGTGTAGAAGATTTTATGGTTTTTTTCAGGATGTGGATAAAGAAACGGTAGCATTAAATGAACTAGCCATTAAGGAAGAGGAGCTAAGGCTTACTTTTGAGCATGCGCACACCGGTATGGGAATTCTCGATTTAAATGGAAAATTGCAAAGATCAAATATTAGTATGACCGCTATTTTAGGGTATTCTGAAGAGGAGATGCGTAATTTGTCTTTTTTCGACATTACGCACCCCGAGGATTTAAAAAAAACCGAGGAACTAATGTCCCAACTTTTAGGAAGAGAAAGGGATTCTTACAAACTGGAGAAGCGCTACATTCATAAAAATGGCCATGTTATTTGGGCAAATGTCTCGTTATCTGCGGTTAAAAATGAAAAAGGTGATTTTCTTCATTTTGTATCTCAATTAGAAGATATTACGGATAAAAAGCAAATGACAGATAATTTAACCGAACACAATAATCGATTAGTGAATTTTGCCCATATCGTTTCCCATAACCTAAGATCACATACAAGCAACATTTCAATGCTTTTAGATTTGGCGGAGGAAGAAGAGTCCATAATTGTTGAAAATGAGTATTTTAAGAATATAAAAATTGTATCGGAAAATATGAACGATACTATTTGTCATTTAAATGAAATAGTTGAAATAAATTCTAAAGTGAGTACTACCCTCTCCTCACAAAATTTGTTGGAAAATGTTCGGATGGCAGTTAAATCTATAGAGTCATTGGCTAAACAGTCGGGATCCACTATAGAGATTAATATTAATAAAGACCTTAATGTATTTGCGGTTCATGCTTATTTGGAAAGTATTTTGTTGAACTACTTAACCAATGCCATAAAATATAAATCCCCAGATCGCAAACATCACATTTTAATTACTGCCGGAATTGAAGGAGCTTATGTATACTTAAGTGTAAAGGACAATGGAATGGGAATTGACTTGGAACGATATAGTGCCAAATTATTTGGAATGTACAAGACCTTTCACAACCATCCCGATGCTCGTGGAGTGGGATTGTTTATATGCAAGAATCAAGTGGAAGCAATGGGGGGTAAAATAGTGGTGGAAAGCGAAGTGGACAAGGGTGCCAACTTTATAACTTACTTTAGACATGAAAATAATTAGACAAGTATGTATAATTGATGATGATCCAATATTTGTTTTTGGCGCAAAGAGAATGCTTACTAAAAATAATTTCTGCTCTAATATAGAGGTGTTTACTAATGGGAAAGACGCACTGGAAAACATATTGCCTAGAAATGACGAGAGTTTTCCCGATATTATTTTTTTAGACCTTAACATGCCTGTAATGGATGGATGGGAATTTCTAGACGAGTTCAGTAAATCTTCCAAAAAATGTAAAGTGCTTCTATTCGTACTAAGTTCTTCAATAGATTCTGTAGAAGTGCAAACGGCTAAAACTTATGATGTGGTCTTTGATTTCATTGAAAAGCCGCTTTCAAAGGATAAAATTAATTTGCTGAAAAATAAATTGGAAGGAAGGGATTTGTAATCTATTATTTTTTTGCGGAATCTATGGTTATTATTAAATAGGAATGCTTCTATTGCAGCGCTAATAAACCCCAAATAATTCAGATCTTTATCCACACAGCAAATTGAAAGTGATTACGAGACACCTTTCAATTATTTTATTTCTTTAAATTAGTCCGTTAATTTAAATAATCCAGTTCACACTTTTAAACCCTAAGATATTATTATGAGAATTTTCTACTTATTTCCTGTAGTACTCACCCTATTTTGCATGAGTTGCAAGTCGGAAAAAAAAGACAATATAGCTGTTTCAAAGGAACCTGTTCCACCCAATATCGTGATTATTTACGCAGATGATCTAGGCTTTGGTGACGTTAGTAGTTACGGGTCAACTACGCTTTTAACTCCTAATATGGATAGGATTGCCAAAGAGGGGATTCAATTCACGAATGGGTATGCTACTTCTCCCACTTGTACTCCAAGTAGATTTTCATTACTGGCCGGCACTTACCCATTTCGCCAAACAAAAGCTCAAGTATTACCTGGGAACGCACCGTTGTTATTCGATCTGGGAAAACAAACCTTACCATCAATGTTAAAAGGGGCTGGTTATACGACCGGGGTAGTAGGAAAATGGCATTTGGGTCTTGGAGGAGAGGAACTGGACTGGAATGGGGAAATTAAGCCGGGCCCTTTAGAAATAGGCTTTGACTATGCTTATATTATGGCCTCGACCAATGATAGAGTGCCCTCCGTTTATGTAGAAAATCATAAAGTGGTAGGTTTAACTGCAGATGATCCGTTAGAGGTAAGTTACAATAAGAACTTTGATGGAGAACCTACTGGAAAAGATAATCCAGAACTTTTAAAGATGCATCCGAGTCATGGGCATGATATGAGTGTTCACAATGGTATCTCACGAATCGGCTTTATGAAAGGTGGTAAGTCTGCCCTATTCATAGACGAGGATATGAACGATGATTTTCTACGGGAATCCATAAAATATGTGACGGAAAATAAGGATAACCCATTTTTCTTATTCTATAGTCTACACCAACCTCATGTGCCTAGGGTGCCGCATCCTCGTTTTGTTGGTGCATCTGGACTTGGACCACGTGGTGATGTAATAGTGGAAGCAGATTGGTCCGTAGGCCAGTTTTTGGACAAGTTAGATGAATTGGGACTTGCGGAAAATACGATTGTGATTTTCACTAGTGATAATGGTCCGGTATTGGATGATGGCTACCACGATGATGCAGTGGAAAAAAATGGGAATCACACCCCAGCAGGTTCTCTAAGAGGTGGTAAATACAGTCTTTTTGATGCCGGTACCCACGTGCCCTTTATGGTGCGATGGAAAGGAACAATAGAACCAGGAGTCTCTGATGCGTTGGTTTCTCAGATGGATTTTACTGCTTCTTTTGCTGCCCTTACCGGGCAAGAGAACACCACCCCAGACAGTCAGGATATCTTAGATGCATTTCTAGGGAAATCTGATAGAGGAAGGGAAAGTATCATTCTGGGGCAGAACAATATATTTACTTTCCGCCAAGGTGATTGGGTGCTTATACCCCCACATAAAGGTGCTAAATTAATTAAACAAGTAAATATTGAAACGGGGAGGGATTTGGAATACCAACTTTATAATATAAAGGACGATCCAGGGCAAAGGAATAATTTGGCAACAAGCCATCCCGAAAAATTAGAAGCAATGAAGTCCGACTTTGAAAAGGAGAGGACTTAAAATCATAGAAAAAGGAAATTTACTGGATAGGGCAACGCTCTTAAAAAAATAAAGCGACCATAATTGGTCGCTTTATTTTTTATTCTGTCACAAGAACATCCTTGGGTTCTTCTTTAGATCTGTCCTTTTTGCGTCTCCACGCTATTTTCATTCTATAACTAATATAGAATAGCACTGGAACAATTATCAAGGTAAGGAAAGTGGCTACTATTAGCCCAAAAATAACGGTCCATGCCAAAGGTCCCCAGAACACCACATTGTCCCCTCCAACATAGATATGCGGGTTAAAATCAGAAAACAGGGAAAAGAAATCGATATTTAAACCAATTGCCAAAGGAATTAACCCTAAAACAGTGGTGATTGCTGTAAGAAGAACTGGTCGTAACCTAGCCTTACCACCTTGAACAATAGCCTCGGTAACTTGGGGTTTGGTTAATAGGTCAGCATCGTCCATGTCCAACTTTACTTTCTTTCTGTCTATTAATAATTGGGTGTAATCCAAAAGTACCACCCCATTGTTCACTACAATTCCTGCCAGGGAAATAATTCCCATCATGGTCATCATAATCACAAAGGACCATCCTGTAATC
Source organism: Arenibacter certesii DSM 19833 (assembly GCF_000429545.1). Taxonomy (GTDB): domain Bacteria; phylum Bacteroidota; class Bacteroidia; order Flavobacteriales; family Flavobacteriaceae; genus Arenibacter; species Arenibacter certesii. Next base: position 171,500 of record NZ_AUCB01000006.1, on the reverse strand, counting down.
ATTATCCCGCCAAAAACTCCAATAAAACTCAGGAAAATGGCAATCATAATAATTATGGGCTTAGATATGCCTCCAAATTGAAAAATTAATATCAACATAATAAGTCCCAACCCAGTAAAGAAAGCACCTACTAAGAAAAGCATCTGTTTGTTTTGCTCTTCAATTTGTCCTGTATAATCAATTTTAATTCCGTTAGGAAGATCTTTGAACTCTTCCATTTCTTTCTGAATTTCGGCCACTACTGCCGCTGCGTCTGTAAAACCAGGTTGCAGACCAGAGTAAATCGTAACTACACGTTTGCCATCCCTATGTTTTATGGCACTAAAAGAAGAAGTGTTCTTTTCGGTAGCTACTGCAGATATTGGAATTTCCTTGATCTGTCCGTTAGATGGATCCCTAAAAATGATGTTTTGATTAAAAAGAGCACTTCTATTATAGCGGAGTTCCTGATTAAACCTGACGTTGATATCGTAATCATCCCCACCTTCCTTATAAATTCCTGCTTTTTCCCCAAATAAAGACCTACGCAATTGGTTACCAACCTGACCAACGGATACTCCAAGTTCTCCTGCTTTTTTACGATCCACAATAACTTGCATGGAAGGCTTACTCTTATTAACATCGATCTTTATTTCCTCTATTCCAGCAATACTTTTACTATTGATAAAGTTTCTAATATTTTCGGCTGTATTAATTAGCTCGTCATAATCCTTGCCCTCTAATTCTATATTTATTGCATATCCTGCTGGTGGACCGTTGGCATCCTTTTCTACAGATATGGCCACTCCGGGATAAATACCGCTTAGACCAGCCTGTACTTTGGCTCTAATGTCTTCGGTATCTATTCCTCTACGGAATTTAAATTCACTGAAGTTTACGGTTAATTTTCCTCTGTGGGGCATTTCTGCTGTGGATCCTCCGTCGGTCATTGGGTTACCGGCCCCTTCTCCAACCTGTGAGACCGCAGAAGTAATCATAAAGTTTTCGCCATTATGCATGTATTCCCCATCATTAAGAATGGCATACACTCTTTTCTCTACATCCAGCGTTAATTCATTGGTCTTTTCAATAGAAGTACCTTCCGGGTATTCTATGTATACATAAATTTCGTTGGGCCTATTGTCTGGAAAGAATTCTATATTGGTCCTTCCACTTTCCACGGATTTGCCAAATAATATAAATACGCTCACCAATAGTAAGGCGGTTATTCCAAAATACCAGTATACATTTTTTCCCCGAAGAGCGTGAATCAATCGTTTTTCATACCAATTTTCAAAACGGGTCATCACATTTCTCTGAAACCTTATGGCCCATTTTTTAAGTAGGTACTTATAGGCCCAGAACATGATTGCGGTAACTATCATCACAGAACCAAAACCACGCATTGCACCACCGAACAATAAAATTAATATTCCAATTCCACCTAAGATTATACTTATTCTAATTAATTGCTTCAGAGTAAGTTCTTTCTCGTCTGTATCCATAAATTGGGAAACTAACATGGAATTCATAAAAATGGCCACTACTAGGGAAGATCCCAAAACAACGGAAAGAGTAATTGGGAAGAAGATCATAAATTGTCCAAAAATTCCTGGCCATAGCCCTAAGGGAACAAATGCGGCTACGGTGGTTGCCGTAGAAATAATGATCGGAAAAGCAATTTCTCCAATTCCTTTTTTGGCGGCTTCTATCCTAGGCATGCCCTCATCCATTAATCGGTAGACGTTCTCTACCACTACAATACCATTATCTACCAACATTCCCAGTCCCATGATCATTCCAAAGAGAATCATGGTGTTTAAGGTGTATCCCAACAAGGATAAGACCATGAATGACATAAACATGGACATAGGAATAGCAAACCCTACGAAAAGGGCATTTCTAAATCCTAAGAAGAACATGAGTACGGTAACTACCAAGATGATCCCAAAAATAATATTGTTAACAAGGTCATCTACCTGGTTAAGTGTTCTGGTAGATGAATCATTGGCAATGGAAATGTGAAGGTCTGCCGGAAAATAATTGGCTTGGGTGGTTTTTACAATTTCCCGGATTTGGTCTGCTGCGGAAATGGCATTACGGCCAGCACGTTTTTTAACATCTAGCATCACTACACTCTCCCCAAACTCTCGGGCATAGGTGGTTTTTTCCTTTTCCTCAAATCGTATTTCCGCAATATTTCTTAGGTATACGGCGCCATTCTCAGATTTTACTACAAAATCCTTTAATTCCTTGGGATCATCCACTTCCCCTATTATCCGGATGGTACGGCGTTGACCGCTAGCTTGGAGGTTCCCAGCAGACATGGTCATATTTCCACTGCTTATCGCTTGGATTACATCATCAAAACTAACTTTAGCCGCCATCATTTTGTAGATATCTACAGCTATTTCTACCTCTTTTTCTTGAGCACCACGGATATCGGCTTTCTTTATTTCGGGAAGATCTTCTATCTCATCTTGGAGATATTCAGCAAATTCCTTTAATTTTTCCACAGGGTAATCCCCAGTAAAATTGATGTTCATAATTGGTACTTCCTCGGAAAAATTAAGGTCGAACACATTGGGCTCTACTTTGGCGCCGTTAAATGTGGGCCAATCCTCACTAGCTTTTTCTGAGTCTACTTCATCCTTTACCTTTTGCTTTGCAGCCTCTACTGTAATTTCTTCATCAAACTCTACCGTGATAATGGCATAATCTTCTTGGGAGGTAGAAACTATCTCTACCACATTGCTCACGCTTTTTAGCCTATCCTCTAACGGGTCGGTTATCAAGCGTTCTATATCCTCAGCGGTGTTTCCGGGATAGGGAGTGCTTATATAAATCTTTGTCTCTATAATCTCTGGAAAGTCTTCCCTTGGCATAGCAAAGTAGGCGGACATTCCGATCCATAGAAATATCCCGATCATCACATAAACGACAGATGGATTATCTATGGCCCACGAAGACAGTTTAAATTCTTTGTCTGTGTTCTTTTGTAATTTGCTCATGGACTCCTTAATTAATTATTTTAACTGTTTGGCCATCTTTTACGTTGCGAGCCCCTTCTAGTATTACATGATCACCTTTGGCAATTCCAGTCAATACTTCCACCATTCCATCCTGTGTTTTTCCAGTAGTGATAATGCTTCTTTTAACCACTGCTTCCTTCTCATCATTAAGATCTTCGGCTGTAAAAGCGTACTGCTCTCCAGCTGCATTTTCGGAAATTATACTTGCTGGTATAAGCACAGCATTTTCATTTGTATAATCGTTTATTAGAACCCTTGCCGTTAGATTGGGCTTGATTTGTTCGTTATCATTGGGTACCGGAATTTCTATCTTAAAGGAGCGGTTACTGGGGTGGATAAAATTGCCCGTTTGCCTTACCTGGGTAGTAATACTATCTCCTAATATAGGAAAGTATACTTTAGCTTCCTTACCTTTTACGATACTTCCCAAATAGGTTTCTGGGACCTCTACATCCACATACATTTCCGAAAGGTTTACAATCCTGAATACTTCTGAGCCTGGACCGGGGGCTACCACGTTCCCTTGATTTTTTATCACATCGTCTATGATTCCATCAAAGGGGGCTCTTATAGTGTACTTGCCTACTTGGCTCTTAATTTGGTCTACTGAATTCATGGAGGCCTCATAATTTGTCTTCGCTTGTAAAAACTGAATTTCGGACCCTATTTTTTGATCCCATAACCTTTGTTGGCGTTCAAAAGTAGTCTTTGCTAATTGCGCTTGGGTTTCCAATTGTTGCAATTGGCTAGACATACCGCCATCGTTTATCGTGGCTAAAAGTTGACCTTTACTAACCTTCTGTCCTTCTTTTACATATACTTTTTCCAATGTACCTTGCATTTCGGGATAGATCAATACATTTTGCTTGGTTCTTACGTCCCCTTGTAGCGCTAGGTAGTGGTTAAATTTTATAGGATTGGCAACTACTGTAGATACCAAGGGAAGGTTCTTAGTACCTTCCAGTGATCCTATAACCGAATCCAAAACCTGAATTTGCTGATTAAATAAATGTTGTTGGTCAGTAAGTTCCTTTCTCTTCATCCGAAGCTCGTTAAGATTGCTCTCGGAAATTAGGTCGTCTACCGATTTCTGCTTTTCGGATCCACAGGAAATTAGTAATAGTCCTGCGGCCATTATATACATTAAGTTTTTCATTAGAAGCTATTTATTGATGGATGATCGTATTTATTATTTATTGTTAAGTACCACTTGTAGATCGGTCTTTTTATTGATGACCTCTACCATGGATTGTAGGTATTCTTGTTGGGCATTATAAAGTTGGGTTTGTGCCTGTCTTAACTCAAAGCTAGTTGCCAGTCCCTCTTCATATTTTATTTGATTCTTATTTTCTATGCGTTCTGCAAGGCCCAGATTTTCTTTTGCCGTATTATATTCCTCTATGGAAAATAAATAATTACTTTTTGCCGTTTCATATTGTAATCTAAGGTTTTGTTCGGTCTCCGAAAGTTGAGTCTTTGCCTTGTCTAGGGCAATTTTTGCCCTTTGCGTTTTTGCACTTCTTCCCAAGGAACTAAAAATAGGTATGTGGAGGTCCAAGCCAACTACGGAAGATTCAAACCATTCCACGTCATTATTGAAAAAATTAAAGGAGTCACTGTAAGCGGTGCTTCCATAATTAATAAAGGCGTTAAGTGTTGGTAAGGCCATGCTTTTTTGCAATTTTAGTTCCAACTCCCTTTGTTCAAATAAATTGGTGACAATCTTAAAGTCAACGTTATTTTCCATTACAAATTCGGTTTCCAAAAGATCGGGCCTAATTTGCTGTTGCGCTAAGTCATTAAGGTCTTCCATTAATTGGGTAGGGGCGTTAATGTCTATTCCCAAAACTAAATTCAACATCTGCAGCGTAATATCTTGAAGGCGAAGGGAATTTTTTAATTGATTGTCTATAGAGGAAAGTGTTATTTGTAACTGCTCTACGCTCTCTTCCTCGCCCAGGCCATTTTCAAATAGTTTTTGGGTTTCCAATAAATTTCTTTCCAGTGTTGTTTTGTTCTTTTTCAATATGTCTACACTTTCCTTAGCCAACAGTACATTTCCATAGGCCTCTACAACCGATTTTCGGATTTCTAGATCCGTCTTTTCTTTGTTGTTCTGGCTATATCTTATAAAAGTTCTAGCAGCTTGGATCCCTACGATATACGAACCATCAAATAACTGTTGCCTTAAGGTAGCAGAAGCATTGGCGGTCTGTGGCTGGCCAAAAACTACGGGGATAAATGTGCCTGGTTCCCCACCACCAAATTCTGCAGGAATTAGGGATACTTGTTGTTTAAGCTGATTTTGGTAGCTTACATCACCACTTATTTGAGGTAATCCCGTTGCGATGGTTTCCCATTTTTGCTTTTGAGCGTCAGTTAAGTCGCGACTTGCATTTATTGCGCTGTAGTTATTTTCGAGAGCAAAATCAATTGCTTGCTCCAAGGTGAATTTATGGGTTTGCTCTTGGGCATTCGCCCAGCTAACCAAGAGCACTATAAATATTGTTAACCTATTTTTCATAGAATTATTTTTACTGTTTAGGTAATTGGTTATACTGCGGTATTTATTCTTGATGGGAATGAATAATTTCTTCCAAAAATTTTCTTCCTTTTGGGGTTACAATACCCCTTAAATAGTACTCCAAGAAATAGCTTTGCAATCTATCCATTGGAAAAAGGTTTGTCGGAAACATTTTAGGGTCTTGTATATTAGTCATTCCAGAAATGTAAATTCTAGACACAAATTCTATATTTATATCTTCCCGGTAAATTCCCAGTTCTAAGCCTCTTTTTATATTGTTGAAAGTGCATTTCTGCATAAGGGCATTCTGCTTGGTCCTTAGATGATGGGCGATTTTAGGATAATATTTTTGTAACTGATATTGTGAGGAAGATTTTTCATCCTTTATATAAATGATTATATATTTCTTAATATCGTATAACTCCTCAATTGGGTTTTTCCCCAAGGCACATATCGTATTTATGCCTTCACTTATTTTATCAAATAGCCGAGTAGTACACTCTTGTACCAACTTAGTTTTATTTTCATAGTGAGTGTAGATTGTCTTCTTGGAAATGCCTACTTCATTTGCGAGATCATCCATGGTAACACTTTTAACCCCTAGGTTTAAAAACAGTTCCGTAGCCTTATCTAATATCAACTCCTTCATAATGGCCGCAAAGATAGTTAGGAAACTATAAAAACCAATAAAGTTTCCATGATTCTTTTCGTTTTAGATTCATGAGATATTGCGAAGCGTGCAATTCTTTATGCATACTGAGCTGATTGGCGTATTTTTGAAAAAAAAATGTGTCCCTATGCCAAAAATTGACCAATATCGATCCCATTTTACAGCTTATTTAGAAAGTAAGAGCGTGGTGAAAGAGCCGCTAAATCTTTATGAGCCAATGTCATATATACTTCATCTTGGAGGAAAACGATTACGTCCAGTACTCACTTTGATGACCACAGATATTTTTGGGGTGGATTATAAAAAGGCGATGGATGCAGCATTGGCAATTGAGGTATTCCATAATTTTTCCTTGGTACATGATGATATTATGGACGGTGCACCCCTACGTAGGGGAATGCAGACCGTGCATGAGAAGTGGGATGTAAACACCGGTATTCTATCGGGGGATGCTATGCTTATCTATAGTTATACACTTTTAGAGAGCTATCCCGACAGCTCGTATAAGGAATTGATGCACTTGTTCAGTAAAACGGCCTTGGAAGTTTGTGAAGGGCAACAATATGATGTGGATTTTGAGACGAGGGACAATGTTAGTATTCCAGAATATCTGTTAATGATTCAGTATAAGACCGCCGTTTTGGTGGGAGCCGCCATGAAAATGGGAGCAATAATCGCCGAACAGCCCAAGCCAATACAAGAAGCGATCTATAACTTTGGTAAGTATTTGGGAATCGCTTTTCAGTTACAAGATGATTATTTAGATGCCTTTGGCGATCCTAAAACCTTTGGCAAACAAGTAGGAGGGGATATTATGGTTAATAAAAAGACCTATTTGTATTTAAAGGCATTGGAATTGGGTAATTCCATTCAAAAACAAGAGTTGGAGCATTTGTTTTCCATAAAACCGGTAGACACTTCGCACAAAGTCGCCACCGTTAAGGAATTGTATGCGGAAACCGGTGCGGTAGTGCATACATTAAAGGAAATAGAAAGATACACCCAAAAAGCATTTTCTCTATTGGATGAGCTTCCTATAGAACAGTCTAAAAAGGAAATGTTAGCCCAATTTGGCACCTCCCTAATGAAGCGGGAGGTGTAGATTGGCTATTAGTTTTTCATATTAGCTAAGAATTCTATAATATCCCTAATCTCTCTCTTAGACATAAGGGAACCCATTGCTGGCATGCCAGAGGGCATGTTCTGCCGCTTAGCAATCCGTGATGTTGCGATCACCAATGGCTCTGCATCGGAAGTTCTTAAGATGATTTCATCTTGACTTTCCGATTCCAATACTCCCGTTACCACCTGTCCTTCTTTTAAGGTAAGGGTTACTGTACCGTAGCCAGGGGCCAAACGTGCACTTGGTTGTATTAGGGATTCTAAGAGTTGTTCTCTGTTTAAAATGTTTCCAATATTATCCATTGGTGGACCTACTGTCCCGCCTTGACCGTTTACGGAATGGCAGCGAACACATTGCCCTGCAGAATTAGTGTTGAAATATTGATTTCCTGCCCATCTATTTCCTCCGTTTAGTGTTTCCTTATAGGCGTCTAGGCCGTCTCCCTTAGCTTTTATTTGGTCTAATTGAGCGATTAATTCTTCAGATTCACTGGCTTCTACAGCCTCTATTAAATCTAAGATTACCCCTCTGGAAAGCGTATTGGCATTTGCCTGTTTAATTAGGGAGGCTAATACCGCACTAGTTTTTTTAGCGGGCATTTCCCCTAAAACACTTAGCATTTTTTGTTGTTCCCTAAGCGATCCGCTTTTAAAAATAGGAGTAACAATATTTGGGAGTTTTTCCTTATCAATATCCAATTGGGTAAGTAATCCCAAAGCCACGGTACGCACATGCTGATTTTTATCGCGCATACCTTCCTCCATGACTTCCTCAATATTATTGTATTTTAAATCCCCAAGCGCCACTAGCATTGAGGCTCTTACCTCTGGAGAGGAATGGGTCTTCATGAGTTTTACCATTTGGGAATGGTAACCGTCTATCTTTAGAATACCAATGGTTTTTGCCATAGCGGCTAACATTTCTGGATTAGAATCGCTAATGAATTCAGGAATATGCTTTTCCAATTTCTGGCGTACTACTTTAGCGTCCCTCCATATTTCGCCCCTGTACCTGCCATCTACCCTGTCCAATACGGAAGGGGAAGCCCATGTGCCAATTGTTGCTAAGGCTTCACTTCTTAATGTGGCAGATACATTAGATCTTCTGGCAAAATTAATTAACAGATCTAATTCTTTTTCGCCACCTACCCTAAGTGCGGCATTAATACTTCTGCGTAATAGAGGGTCCGATGTAAACCGTTCTTCGTTTAAGAGGGAGGCTAATTCTGGAAGCGCATTTTCTATGGACCAATCGTCATTGATTGCCCTTGCAGCTTCGGCCACAATATATTCGTCCTCATCATTTAAAAATAATGCCACCTTTTCGTTTTGTAGTCTTCGCAATACCAAAACAGCGGCTAAACGCAAACTACGATTATTATTTTGTGCCAATTGGACTATGGGTCGTATCTGCCCTATCCTGGACAAGGCCAGCACAGCCGCATGTCTTAGGTAAACATCCTCGTCATTATTGGTTTTTAACATTTCCAATAAAGGATTAATCGCTTCATTTTCTTGAATTCTACCTAGAGCTTGCGCTGCAAAGAACTGTACCCTAGCATTATTGTGTTGCAATAGGGGAATTAAATTATTTCCTGCCGCCTTATATTTTAAATCTCCAAGCACCTTGGCGGTCTGTGCTATAATTTCTACATCCTTGTCCTGTAATAAAGGGATTAATAAGGCTGCTCGGCCTCTTTTATACCGTGCTAATTGGCTTATGCCCCAAATACCATGGATGCGAGCTAATTGATTGTTGTTTTCCTGTATAGCATTCTTCAGCCCTATTAAGCCATTCTTATCTTTTGCAACCAGTTCAAATTGTGCTTTCTGTCTTATCCGCATATCTGGATAGGCCAACAGTTGGGTGAGCCTCTCTATACTTTGGTTTTTATAATCCAAAGTCATTAATCGCTCTGTCTCCTTTCTTTCTGCAGCTAGGTTGTTCTTGTTATCGCTTACATCCAATTTCCAAACCCTTCCGTAGTTTTTAGTGCCCCAGCCGTTAATCCAGTCGGCTAGGTACAGTGCTCCATCGGGTGCAAAGCGAATTCCTGTGGGAAGTATTCCACTAAGAATATCTTGTTCTGTATTTAACTCAAAAGAGGCTCCTTTTGGCTTTAGGTCAAAACTCCAAATATGGGATCGGCTAGGGTTACCGACAAATTCTACCAAGAAAAATTTATTTCGCCATTCTTTTCCTAATGCGGTTCCGGGGTTATAAGCCATTCCCGTGGGTCCATTATGAAAATTCGCTATCGGAGGAATAATGTATGCAGCCTGGTCTTCCCAGCGAGGAACGAAGAGTTTTTCATCCATCCAGACATTATATCCATTGTTTTTAGGATCGGTATATTTCCCGTATTGCCAATTGGCGCGCCATCCTGCGTCTGAACCTTCTACAATATATACCAATCGTTCGCTTTCCCCACGGTGGTCCCCGTCATTATCGGAACTGATTATATTCCCGTATTCATCAAATACAAATTCGTGAGTGTTTCGCAATCCCCTTGCAAAAACTTCAAAATCGCTTCCATCGGGATTAGATCTTACAATAACTCCCTGATTGGGGTATTTGTGATTTGTACCGTCTTCCGTGGTGATATTGGCCCCTATGTCGCCAATTCCCCAATATATTTTACCATCCGGTCCTTCTATAGCGCCAGACATACCGTGTCCGCTAAACCCTATATGTATTCCATAGCCATGGGAGATGGAAGTTTTGTGTTCCATTATTCCGTCTCCGTCCTTATCTGTAAAACGCCACATATCTGGAGCGATCCCCACAAACATATCGTTCTCTCTTACTAAGAGTGCGCCTGCTACATCGGACACTTCCTCATTAAAATCGTTCACTATTCTGGTAGCCATATCGGCCCTACCATTATTGTTAAGGTCTTCTAGCTTCCATACTTCGTCTTTTTCCACCGTGAGATCCCGCCAATCGTGGATGCTATCCTTATTTAAATCTTTTAACCAGTTGTTTTCTTCACTTTTATCAGTTGCAAAGGTCCGATGTAAAAAATTTCTTCTGTCTTCCACTGATTCTAATGCTATGGAAGGGGTCATCCAGTCCCTAAAGCCTCTAATATCGAACTCCGAATTTTTTTGCCGATTAGTTCTTGTTAAATAGATGTTTCCTTTGTCGTCTATAGACATCGCTACAGGATCTGGGGCCAAAGAATCCGATGCCCATAGGGAAAGGGTAAATCCTTCTGCAACTTGGGCAGGTACATTTTCTTCTATTTCCTTAAACCTAGCGGCTACGGTTAAGGAATCTTCTTGAATTACAAGCCAGGGTTCCTTGGTAATTTTCGACTCCTCTTTTTTACAGGAAGAAATGAGTAGCGTAGTTAAGATAAGGGAAAGGAAGGTGCGGTTGAAAATTATGGTTCTCATTGATCTTGATTAACGTTTTGTTTTAAGGGCATGCCCTTTAGGTTTGCAGAGGTATGTTTAAATGTAGGTATATTGATATAAGGGTTGAAATTATGCTTGTTAAAATTTAATGATTCTACGTATCAATGCTAAAATGAATTCTTTTTTGGGACAGGCGGCAATGATTTGAAGATCTTCCCAAAGATTGGTCTCTTCATCTAAAAATTTGAATATTAATTGCGGACGTTGGTTTTTAAAAAGCTGTTCAAATATTAATCGGCCTTTACTATTATCCTCGTGCAATATATCTAGTAGTAACAAGTCATAAAACCAAAACCGATTTCTTTTTCCAAACTTGTCCAAAGGTTGTCCTTTTTTTAGAAAGGGGATCAAATTTTGCACCTTTTTATAAGAATGCATAAAGGTATAACCCGAACTTGGTTTCGCCCAACCTCCGGAAATGCCTATATGCATCACATTACTGGTGTTATAGCTATTGAAATTAAAACAGCTCATGGGAATGTTCCCTTTTTCATAGGTGATAATTTCATATTCCTCACAGCCCAAGTGGTCTTTCATATATGCCTTTAATCCATCTTCATATTCTGAAGTGGACAATACCTCCTTAGAAAAAAGCGTATATTCTATTAAGGCTTCGGTAGTGGAGGTAGGCAATACGTACATAAACCGAGTGTTTCCTTTTTGGGGAATAGAAAAATCCATAAAGGTAGCTTGTTCCGGGTTAAATATTGGATGAGTTGTTTTTACAAACCAACCCAGAAAATGCTGTTGCAATACGGGATATTTATTCTGGTTCAATAGGGTTTTGTAATCAAAAGCACTGTTAAACACCTTTTTTGAGTGGTAGAAAGAAATAGATGTAGTTATTTCTACATGGGAGGTTTTGTCTTTTACGTCCGTTACCGTTTCCATGGTAAGGGAGATATTTGGATAATTTTTTATCCGCTCTAAATAGTTGTTGTAGAAACTGTCTCCACGAACCATTTTATAGGAATACGGGTCTAGGGGTAATTGTTCCGAATAAACTTTGCCAGCGAAAAATATCTGACGCCAACTTTTGTGGATTACCTCTTTAAACTGGGTTGCACCAGTTTCCCAAAAACACCAGGTACGATCATTCTCTTGTTTCTTTTCTTTTTCTATCAGTAAAATGGACTTGTCATTAAAGAAAGGGTCTTGCCCAAGGGCATCGGCAAGCATCAATCCGGACGCACCAGCGCCAACAATAATATAATCGTAATTAGTCATTAGATGTGTTGCTGTTATATATGTTTCCCTTTTTGGTGGATGTATCCTCCCAATTATTTTGAGGATTTTCAAAAATACTAAGAACTTAATTACAATTCATGATATCCTCCTGGATTGGTAGCATTTCTACCATTTTCGAAGTAGTTGAGCAATAGTTGATATCAGGAAGTCATAACAGAACTTTTAAATAATAGTATTTGTAAGGTGATGCAATATAATTTAGTCTCGACTAAATATTTGTTTTTAGGAATAAAAATGTATTTTTGCTTAAACGTTAAATTCATGACGCGTTCAGAAGAAAATTATATCAAAACCATCTTTCATATTGGAAGACAGGGAAAAGAGGCGGTATCTACCAATTCCATTGCAGAACAAATGGACACCAAGCCTTCTTCCGTAACGGATATGGTGAAGAAGCTTGCTGAAAAAGATTTGGTGCACTATAAAAAATACCAAGGAGTATCTTTAACTGAATTGGGCAATAAAATAGCCTTGGGAGTCATAAGAAAACACCGCTTATGGGAGGTTTTTTTAGTTGAAAAACTCGATTTTTCTTGGGATGAAGTACATGAGGTAGCAGAGCAGTTAGAGCATATAAAAAGTGATAAACTTATAGATCGTTTAGACCGCTTACTGAAATATCCAAAATATGATCCTCACGGCGACCCTATTCCCGACAAGGACGGAGGTTTAGAGGAACGCGACGAAAAACAGCTGAGCGAGGTACCCGTAGGAGCTGGTGGGATTTGTGTAGGAGTAAAGGATTCTTCAGCTAGTTTTTTAAAGTTTTTAGATAAAAACAATATTGGTTTAGGAGATCATATTCAAGTTTTAGAAATTGAGGATTTTGATGGTTCCTTATTGATTGGAATCGGGGAAAATCAAAAGCAAATTTCACATCAGATAGCTGCTAACCTATACATAAAGATGAAGGAAGAATGAGTTTAGAGCAGAGGACAAAAATAACAAAATGGAAAATGGGTCTAGGATACGGCTTCAATAAGTTCCCTAACGGAAAAATAGCAAAGGACTCTTTAAAGTCAATGCAACTTTTTGGAAATAAAAGCTTCCTTATTCTTATACTATTGATTGGTTTAATGGGCTGTAAGTCGAACTCCAAAAATAAGGACAATGGAAAGCTTAAAGTGGTAGCTACCACATCTATAATAACAGATCTCTTACACCAAATTGGGGGAGATGCTATAGATATTCAAGGACTTATGGGGAGTGGGGTAGATCCTCATCTATATAAGGCCAGCGAGGGTGATGTGAATAAATTATTTAATGCAGATGTTGTTTTTTATAGTGGTTTGCACCTAGAGGGGAAGTTGGTAGATATTTTTGAGAGAATGGAAAAGCAACATAAAAATACAGTTGCTATTACCGATATTTTAGATAGGAAAGAGCTATTAGCTTCCGAACAATTTGGCTCCAATTATGATCCCCATATTTGGTTTAATGTGGGCTTTTGGACACAAATAACCCAATATGTAACGGAAAAGCTTAAAGAATTGGATCCTGATAACGCAGGACTATTTACAGTAAATAGCAAGCAATATCTAAAGGAACTAGAAGCGTTGGAGGAAGAGATAAAAGGGGTCATAGAAACGCTTCCCGCTGAGAAACGTATAGTTGTAACGGCCCATGATGCCTTTAATTACTTTGGAATGGCTTATGGATTTCAGGTATTGGGCTTGCAAGGAATTTCTACCGCTACGGAAGCAGGGGTGCAAGATGTTCAGCAGCTATCCCAGTTTATAATAGATAATAAGGTGAAATCAATTTTTATTGAAACCTCCGTACCGAGACGTAATATAGAGGCGTTGCAGGCGGCTGTAACTTCCAAAGGTCACAATGTAAGTATTGGCGGCAACCTATATTCCGATGCCCTAGGAACAAAAGGAACTATTGAAGGTACTTATATAGGGATGTTCAAATACAACGTTAACACTATTGTTGAGGCTTTAAAATAGAGATGAAAACGGATCTTAAGGTAGTGGTTGGTAGTAGTGAAAAGTTTAGTAGGCATACACCTAAAGTCCATAACAAATAATACCTACCAGGAAACATGAAGGATAAAATAGCTATAAAAGTCGATGACCTAACGGTAGCTTATAACTTTAAGCCGGTGCTATGGGATGTAGATCTGTCTATTCCAGAAGGTGTACTTATGGCCATTGTAGGACCTAATGGGGCAGGGAAATCTACTTTGATTAAGGCTATGTTAGATATTGTAAAACCCATTGCAGGTACCATAGAAATATTTGGGAAACCATATAAAAAGCAATACAAGGAGGTGGCCTATGTTCCCCAAAAAGGTAGTGTAGATTGGGACTTTCCAACTACGGCCCTAGATGTTGTGCTTATGGGAACCTATGGGAGTCTGGGTTGGATAAAACGGCCGGGGAAAACCGAGAAGAAAGAGGCCTTGGAAGCTTTGGAAAAGGTTGGGATGCTGGAGTTTAGAAGTAGGCAGATAAGTCAGCTTAGTGGGGGCCAGCAACAACGGGTGTTTTTAGCGAGAGCTCTAGTGCAAAAGGCTAGTATTTATATTATGGACGAACCTTTTCAAGGGGTGGATGCCACGACCGAAAAGGCCATTATTAATATTTTAAAGGAATTAAGGAAATCTGGAAAAACAGTGGTGGTAGTGCATCACGATTTACAAACGGTTCCCGAATATTTTGATTGGGTGACCTTTCTTAACGTAAAAAAAATAGCTACGGGCTCGGTCAAGGATATTTTTAATGATGACAACCTTACCAAGACCTATGGGATTAATTATAAGGTTAGTTTATTACAATAAAATTTTATGTCCGTACAGGAATATTTTTCTTTAGTGCTCACAGACTATACCCTGCGTACTATTACCCTGGGTACTGCTATTTTGGGAATAGTCTGCGGGATGCTGGGTAGTTTTGCAGTACTGCGAAAACAAAGTCTTTTGGGCGATGCTATTTCCCATGCAGCCCTTCCAGGAATAGTAATCGCGTTTTTAATCACCGGTGCAAAAACGAGCAACACGCTATTGATAGGGGCATTGATAAGTGGACTGATAGGTACTTTTTGGATTAGTGGTATTATTAAGAAAACCCATCTAAAGTCCGACACCGCCCTTGGTTTAATCCTATCGCTATTCTTTGGTTTTGGGATGCTGTTATTGACTTTTGTGCAGAAAATGCCCGATGCTCAGCAAGCGGGATTGGATAAGTACCTATTTGGACAGGCAGCTACCTTGGTAGAAAGCGATGTGTGGTTAATGGCCGTGGTAATGGGGGTTTCCTTAGTGGTTTTAATCATTTTTTGGAAAGAATTTAAAGTGCTACATTTTGATCCAGATTACAGTAAATCCCTAGGGTTGAATACCTATGTGTTGGATGTCTTAATGACTACGCTAATTGTTATGGCTATTGTGATAGGCTTACAAACGGTGGGTGTGGTACTTATGAGTGCCATGTTACTTGCACCTGCGGCTGCAGCTAGGCAATGGACTAATAATTTGGGGATAATGGTTTTCCTAGCATCACTTTTTGGGGCATTGTCTGGAATATTCGGGACTGCAATCAGTGCTACTTCCAACAACCTTCCTACTGGGCCGGTAATTGTTTTGATCGCGGCTGCCATTGTGGTGATTTCTTTTCTTTTCTCCCCAGGGAGGGGGATTTTGTTCCGTGAGATTAGGCATTGGAAAAATAGGAACGATCTACAATTGCATAAGACGCTTTATTTTATGTTTGAAATAGCCAAGACCCATAATGATATATCTCACCCCCATAAGATTAAAATTCTTAATAATTTTCAGGGATATACCCGGAACTCTTTAAAAAACTTAGAGGATAGAGCATATATCACCGTAGATGGTCCTATGTGGTCCCTTACCCAGAAAGGGTATGATAAGGCCATGAATCTGTATAACCAGCAAGACAATACCCATGACTAGCGCGCAAATAGAAATACAACTTATTGCTTGCATTGTTGCTGTGGCCTGTGCCATTCCGGGTACCTTCTTGGTGCTTCGTAAAATGGCCATGATCAGTGATGCTATTAGTCATTCTATATTGCCCGGAATAGTAATTGGATTTTTCCTTACCGAAGACCTGAACTCTCCGTGGTTAATCTTATTGGCTGCCTTTAGTGGCATTCTTACGGTAGTACTAGTAGAATATATCCAAAAGACGGGATTGGTGAAGGAAGACACGGCCATTGGCCTGGTTTTTCCCTCTCTTTTTAGTATTGGGGTAATATTGATTGCCAAAAATGCAGGAGATGTGCATTTGGATGTGGATGCCGTACTATTGGGAGAGCTGGCCTTTGCACCCTTCGACCGTGTGATAATTGGAAGTGCAGATATGGGGCCAAAATCCCTTTGGGTAATTGGGATTATTTTATTGGTAACTCTTGCCCTTTTATTGGCCTTCTTTAAGGAATTGAAAATTAGCACTTTCGACAAGCAGTTGGCGGCCACCCTTGGGTTTTCGCCAGTTATCATGCATTATGGCCTTATGACGGTTGCTTCGGTTACTACTGTTGGAGCTTTTGATGCAGTAGGGGCAATTTTGGTAGTGGCACTTATGATCGCTCCGCCTGCTATGGCTTATCTTTTGACCAATAATCTTAAGAAAATGCTATTGATGGCCTCTGTTTTTGGAATTATTGGTGCGATACTTGGCTATTGGGTGGCCCATTGGTTGGATGCTTCCATAGCAGGTTCTATCACTACCGTTTTGGGCGTATTGTTCTTTTTAATCTATATGTTTTCACCCAACAGAGGGTTAATCTCAGTGCTATATCGTCAAAAACGACAAAAAGTGGAAGTGCATTTACTAACCTTTTTATTGCATCTCCAAAATCATTCAGAAAAATCGGAACGTCATATTAATCACCTTAACGAACATATTAATTGGCATAAAGTGCGTGCACAGTCTGTCTTGGATCTTGCGTTAAAAAATAATATGATTACCATAGATGATAGTATTATTTCCTTGACCGATAAAGGGAAAACGTTTACTTCCGAGGCTATTAATTATATCATTACCAATAAAAGTGCTGCCATAGAGGAAATGAAAGATAGATTCTTTTTGTTTAGAGGATAATCACTTTTTTTTGAAGAAATTACCAGTTATTTTTGATTTGTTATTTTATAGCCTAAGAGGCTTAGCCGAAATTTTAACAATCCAACAGCCATAATTACATGTCGTATCGATTTCTATTGTTTTTATTGATTCCTCTCCTAAATTTTAGTCAGGCAGAGGATAAAGTTTTTTCTTATTTAGATGTATTTGATCTAGAATACGTTTCCGATCCTCAAATTTCTCCTCAGGGGGATTGGATTGTATATCGGAGAATGGGGTTCGATATCATGGATGATAAAGCCGTGGGTAACCTATGGATGATTAAATCCGATGGTTCCCAACACCAAAAGATCACGTCTAGGGAAGTAAATGAATCTAGCGCAGTGTGGTCACCTAACGGCGATAGATTGGCATTTATTAGTGCTACAGACCAAGGTGCAGAAATTTTTATGTACTGGATGGGGTCCGGAAAGCTGGCTAAAATCTCGCAGCTTCCTTTCAGTCCGTCTTCCCTGTCTTGGTCTCCCCAAGGAGATCAGTTGGCCTTTTCCATGCATGTGGATAGAGATGCACCGGTAGCGGCTAAGATTCCTAAAAAACCCAAAGGGGCAAAATGGGCAGAGGCCCCAAGAATAACAGATAGATTGCACCACGAAAGGGATGGTAGCGGTTATATCCCTCCAGGATTCAACCATATCTTTCTTATCCCTGCCAATGGAGGGGCAGAAGGACAGATTACTAGTGGGGATTTTCATCATGGAGGTCCACTTTCTTGGTCGTTGGACGGACAAAAGATCTATTTTTCGGGAAATAGAAATGTAGATTGGGAATACGATTTTAGAAATAGCGAGGTCTATGCAGTAGATGTGGTTAGTGGAAATACAATACAGCTCACTCAAAAACGAGGTCCTGATAAAAATCCAATAGTCTCTCCCAACGGCAAGCATATAGCTTATCTGGGCTATGAAGATAGGGTGCAGGCGTATCAGGTTACCCGCTTATATATAATGGATGTAGACGGCCAGAACCAAAGGGAAATTCCTATGGAGCTGGATAGGGATGTAGAGAATATTGTATGGGATGCCAAAAGTAGGGGACTTTATTTTTCTTATGACGATAAAGGTAATAGTAAGATAGGATATGTTTCTTTAAGTGGAAAAACGTCTAAACTTGCCGATAATATGGGAGGGACCACATTAGGAAGGCCCTATGCTAGTGGTTCTTTTAGTGTTTCGCAAAATGGGCATATTGCCTATACCTTGTCCACTCCTTATCACCCAGCAGAACTGGCCGTGGTGAATTCTAGATCTAATAAAACGGATAAAATCACTGGTTTAAATAAGGCTTTGTTCGATTTTAGAACCTTGGGGAAGGTAGAGGAAGTATGGTATACTTCTTCAGTGGACCAAAGAGAGCTTCAAGGTTGGGTGGTTTATCCTCCCAATTATGATCCTGAAAAAATGTATCCTTTTTTGGTAGAAAACCACGGAGGTCCCATTTTAAATTATGGAGACCGATTTAGTGCAGAGATACAGCTATTTGCAGCAGCGGGATATGTAGTATTTTATCCTAACCCTAGGGGAAGTACCAGTTATGGGGAAGAATTTGGGAACTTGTTATTCCACAACTACCCAGGCGAGGATTATAACGATGTTATGGACGGCGTAGACCATTGTATTAAAATGGGGATCGCTCATGAAGATCAATTATTTGTTACAGGAGGTAGTGCAGGAGGTATTATGTCTGCCTGGATGATAGGGAAGAACAATAGATTTGAGGCAGCAGCCGTTATTAAACCAGTTATGAACTGGATTAGTAAAACATTGGTGGCCGATAATTACTTTGGGTATGCCCATTCTAGATTGCCTGGGCAACCTTGGGAGAATTTTGAGGAATATTGGAAATTTTCCCCCATATCCCTAGTGGGCAATATAGAAACCCCTACTTTGGTAATGGTGGGTATGGATGACCTAAGGACACCTCCCAGTGAGGCCAAACAATTATACCACGCGTTAAAGCTGCGTAAGATAGAGACTGTTTTGGTTGAAGTACCTGAAGCTAGTCACGGAATTGCCAATAGACCCAGTAACTTAATCACTAAAGTGGCCAATATTTTGGCTTGGTTCGATAAATATAAGACCCCTAATAATTAATATATGGCACAGAATAGTAAGAGTTCATGGTTATTGAATCTGCTTATAGTGGTGACTTTAATAGTAGTTTCTTTGGCCTTTATGGCACATTATAAAAACTGGACGAAAATAGAGAATAATTCTTTCCGCATTTTTTCAGGGATTTATTATCAGAAAATTCCATTTTCAGAAATGGACAGCCTTACTATGGTGCCTAAAATTCCTTCTATGGAACGTATAAATGGATTTTCGGTCAAAGAAATAGAGAAAGGGGTATTTAAGGAAGATAGCATAGGTGAAACGAAGGTGCATGTTTTTGTGGATAAACTGTCCCACTCTAAAATAAGAATGGTCTATAACGACTCTTTAAAAATGTACTTTAATTTGTCTGACAGTACTGCAACTAAAGCCCTTTACGATTATTTGTCGTCAAAAATTAATGTGGAGAAGGAGTAGTTTGCTGATATATAGTGACATATTGTCCGCTAAGTAAGATTTAAAGGCTCCATTAAGATGAATTTTCAGAGGTTATCGGTATATTCTTTTCGATGTCGACTGGCTTTTATTTAAGAGTATTGCCTAAAACAAAAAATCGCTATTATGAGACAGGTTTTGTTATTAGTTCTTATTGTCCCAATGCTGGGTATGTCTCAAATTAACCTATCCGTTGAGGTGAAAGGGGTTCCTTCGAACAAAGGGAAGATTAGTGTAGCGCTTTATACGGAAGCTGAAAATTTTTTAAAGTTCGATAAAGTTTTTAGGTCAAATAGTGTTGTTGCAAAAGAAAACACTACAACGGTGCTCATTGATGATCTCCCCAGTGGGAATTACGCTCTAGCGGTGTTTCACGATGAAAACGGTAATGATGAATTAGATGTGAATTGGCTAGGTATTCCTAAGGAGAAGGTGGCTTTTTCCAATGCTAAAATGAAACTTTTTGGTCCCCCTTCCTATAAAGACTGTGTGGTGTTCGTCTCCAGAGATACGATTTTAGAGGTTTGGGTTAATTAAGGTAAATTGATTAAGAAATAGGTTTATGGTATTAATAGTACATGTTATTGGGTCGCTATACGGTTTATTGGCCATCGTTTTTGGTGCTTTTGGAGCACATGCGTTAAAAAAAACGCTAACAGCAGAACAATTGACAAGTTTTGAGACGGGAGTAAAGTACCAGATGTATCATGCTATTTTATTGATAGTGTTAGGGTTTAATTTAAATTTAGAATCGCCTCTAGAAAAGTATATGGCCTATTGTTTTATGCTTGGGGTCTTTTTGTTTTCCTTTAGTATTTACGGTTTAGTTATAGGAGCTTCCAAAGGTCTTAACGTGCGATTTTTAGGTCCCGTAACGCCCTTAGGGGGATTGTTGTTGGTAGTAGGTTGGGGACTGTTATTATTTTCCTTTATTAAGGAATGGGTATAGAGCAGTTAGGAAGTTCTTCTATAGTACAAAGCGGTATGTGGCCTTTAGTAGAAAGATGTTTTTGGGTTTCTCTCCGTTAAATATATTATCCTTTAGCCCGTTAAAGAGTGTGAGTTGTGGGTCTCCGGAGCGGGATACGTCCTGTGACCACACTAAAAACAGCTCGGACCCAGGGATATATTCCCAACGTAAAACTAAATTTGATCGAAATTGAATCACCGAGAAATTTGGGTTGTCGAATGTGAAATCTACCGTGCCATCTATGTTAGAATCTACCGAATAGATATTCTCATTTAAGGTAATTTGGTTCTTTTGATAGCTAATTATCCTGTTTTCAAAAGACGTGGCCAAGGGATCTTTTATTTCCTTAAAATTAAAGTAACGGCCATTAGATATAAAGGGTTGTCCCCAATATTGAATAGATAGGTTTGGATTGATGGTATAATTTAATCTCACGGACATGCTCAAGGTCTTCTGCTCTACTGTTCCGTTGAGGTAGGTGATGCCATTGTGGGTGGTAATGTTATTTATATACTGTAAGTTGTTGTTAACGGTGCCATATTCGGGAAAGGCAGAAATACGCAATGCATTTAATGGTTGATAACTAATCCCCAATTCTATACTATAGGATTTATTGGAATTGTCCATGGCTTTGCTACCATTTTGGAATATAGATAATTGAAGTTTCTTGCGGCTATCTGTTTCCATCCCATTAGAAAAACTAATTTCTGGTGACAGTCGCAATCTTGGTCCGCCTCTTAACGCATAATTGGAATATTGTATGGGGGAGTAATTGAATCCAACATTTGTAAACCAATTATTTTTCCAGTTTTGCCAACTACTGGTATTAAATTGTAAAAGGTTATGATTGCCTCCAAAGTCCCAAACGCTCCAATGATTGTAATTGATACCCACTTTTCGGAAGTTATTGTCTGGTTTTAGAGTTTGATACCCGATCCAATTATAGTGTCTTAGGTCATCTGCCTGACGCTGAAAGCCTACATTGTTAAGTTCTAACTCCGGAGATCTCCAAGTAAATCCGGTTTCAAATTTCCAATGCCCGTTCCCTACCTTCCCTACTTGAATATTTCCTCCGGTGCCGCTCATGGAGGTTCTATTGGGATCAAGGCTTAGGTGTTTTGCACCAACTCTCTGAAACAAATGGGTGATAGATTTCTGGGTTTGAATAATGGCCGTAGTGTCTCCCTGTACGTGGCTCCATAGTATATTTCCTGCTATGTACCAGTTGCGCTCATTCCACTGATGTTTAAAGTCGAACCCTCCTGAATAGGCGGATTTGTGTAGAAAACTAAGATCTTCATTTAGGTTTTCTCTGTTAGTAGTGGTGAAAATACCTCCAATATAGCTATTACGGTTATTAAAGTCTTTTTGTAATCGTCCCACAAAATAATTTGTCAACGGTTCTACTACCTCTCTCCTTCGCTGACCGTTATTGTCTATGGTAGCATACTTTCGTGCTGTGGTGCTCTCTAGAATTCCGATAGACCATCCGTCCTTAGTTTTTCCACTGAATTTTGCAGCTCCTAGGATAGCGGTATTGTCTGGTTGGTCTACAAATTCGCCTGCTTCGGTTTGTGGAAATCCTTGTGGACTTCTTCCTATTCTTCTCGAATAAAATACATTGTCGAATCCAAAGGTATTTCCTGCTTGGGAAGGGGAGACGCGATAATCGAATATATTTTTATTCTCAACAAAGAATGGACGTTTTTCTTCGAAAAATATCTGAAATCCATCTAAAGCAATAGCCGATGGATCTGCCTCTACCTGCCCAAAGTCTGGGTTTATAGTGAGGTCTAGGGTGAGGTCATTTGTAATACCGATTTTGGCATCTAGGCCCGCAGTAAACTTTCCATCTTGTCCTGTTAGGAACGGATTGTTTTGTTCTTCTTCATACGTTTCCAGTTTTGAGATGGCGTATGGCTGAATTTCCAATTGTTTTTGG
This sequence comes from Arenibacter certesii DSM 19833, assembly GCF_000429545.1. Classification (GTDB taxonomy): domain Bacteria; phylum Bacteroidota; class Bacteroidia; order Flavobacteriales; family Flavobacteriaceae; genus Arenibacter; species Arenibacter certesii. The sequence goes on along the minus strand of NZ_AUCB01000006.1, from coordinate 148,936 downwards.
GGTTCTAGATCAATGAGGCCTTGGAGCATGCCAAATTCACTTACAAAACCAGGGGTATCTTGGGGCAGACGTTGCCATACGGATCGCTCCTCTTCCCTAAAAAGTCGGCGCATTAATTGTAATCCCCAAGTTTGCTCCTTGGTTGCACCAAATTTAAGCTGACTTAAAGGTATTTTCATTTCTGCTGTCCATCCTTCTAAATCTATTTTGGTTTTAGTATACCAGATAGGATTCCAGCTCTCATCCTCATTTTCTCCATTATTAGATTCTAAAATATCGGCCTTTACCCCTGCTGCAGTCACCAAAAAGCCGAATGCGGTGCGTTTATCAAAATAACTATCGATAAAAATAGCGATCCAATCTCCTTCAAAACCATCGCGTCTAGATAGTCGCTTTTCTATCTTGTTGGGTTCACTGTCGTAACAACGGATACCTACATAGAGGAAGTGCTTATCGTAAAGAATTTTAAATTTGGTCTGATGATCTGGCTCGGTATTTTCGTCTGGTCTCTGCTCCACAAAACCACCTTCCCATGGTACCAATGACCATGTATCCTCCTCCAAGTTTCCATCTACATAAGGGGGAAGCATATCCCTAATATATTGGGTGGTGTAGGTCTTTTTAATTAAGATTGCTGTTGAGTCTTGAGCGTAGCAAATTATTTGTGTGAATAGTAGAACACATAAAGCTAAGCAGCTCGTTTTCATGAAATTTATTCCTTAGTGAATATAAAAAAGACGTATGAAAGAGGCTGTTGTTACAATACATTAAATTTTTAATATAACTTTAACATATGCAATCAACTGGTTTTAGTCAGTGCGATTGCATGATTTCAAATAGTTTAGTTCAATTTAAGTATAGTCTCATTTTTTAAATGACCTTGGAACCAGTAGGTATACTTATTAAGATGCTACATCCATTGTTTGTGCAGTAACGCGCTTATTCAGCAGAAGTAAATTCCCTAATCGCCTTATTAGGTTCTATGATAGTATGGCCTTTCCAAAATTCTGGATCGAAATCAGGCATATAGGTGGGCAGAAGATCGTTGTTTTCTGTTACGGCTTCTAACTGTGCGCTGCTGATGGATTCCGTGTCGAAAATTATTATTTGATGTTTGCTAGTCCCCATAGTGGCCATGTCAATTTTTAAGGAAAGTTCATTCTGTTTGTTTCTTCCCTTAACGTGTTTGTTCAGTTCAATTATTTTCAGAGGCCGTTTAATTCTTACTTTTGTGCCCAACTCTTCTTCTAAATATTGAAGTTTATATTGATTATTCATTCCTTTGGCAAATAACATGGTTCCTTGTGCCAAGAATTGGTCCATGGAAACCCCTAAAAGCTTAAAGGTTTTCAGTGATTTTACATTACTATAATTAACCCGAACTATGGCAAAGTCATCTGCATTGATGTAGAGTCGTCCTTTATAATCCTCTGATCGTTTAGGTTCAAAGTCGACCAAATAAACTGGCTGATCTCCCATATAAGTGAAATCCACAATATTATATTTATAGCGTCTGTTTTTGTTGATAAAGTTGAGATTAGAATCTTCTAGAAAAAATAACTTTCCCATAATATTCCCTAATGCTCTTTTTTTGTGGGAGGCAAAATACTTCTTTCTATTCTCTTCGCGCTTTTGCTTGGCTTCCATCTCTTTTTTTAGTGCATCTACATCTGTTGAGTCGGCTGCTGAAGCCAGTATTTCATCGGCATCCATTTTGGTGCCGAACAATCCGGATTTAATCTTAAAATAGGAATCGGGTTTAATGTTTTTCTTTAGAATATCGTTGAACTTTTCTTCGAGTGCGGTAAGGTCTAATTCGTTCTGCTTATCATAAAGCTCAGATGCTTTTATAAGGGTCAGCTTTTGATTATCCTTATTGTAATCGCCGTAAAAATCGCCCAACACTTCGGTGTAATGACTGGTTTCTTTGGGAATGGTATGCAATACACTGTCTAGAAACCTTTCATTTAAAGCTTCTATAGTAGATTCTTTAAAGGTATAATCGGTTTTAGAAAGATGCTGATGATAGGATTCTCTAAAGAATAGGCGCTTTTTAGTGATATTTTGACTGTAGTTTTTATCTAGATTATTTTTTACGGCCTCTATAAGTTCTTCCGCGGTGAATTGCTTATTGCTAACGATTACCGGATTTAGTTCAATGGTCTTCGGGGTTAATAAGATAACATTTTCGGTAAACTGATTTAGGGGTTTTCCTAATCCTACATAACCCATACAGGAAATAAAAAGCGAGTCCGCTTCTTTAAATTGCTGGTCTAATTGAAGTGTGAATCTACCTTCTTCATTGGTAATTACCCCTTTTTTATTTGATAATTGAACTGTGGCATAGGGAATTGGTTGTTGTGTTTCGGCATCCTTTATTATGGAGCTAACGGTTTGTGAATATATTTGACTACAGCTTATAATAAATAGAAAAACATAAAAGCGGGTAGGGATACTTCGCATATTGGCTGATTAAATTAAAACGAATTAACGAAGAAGAAAACGTACTTCAAGTGGCTTTTGGTAAATAGTAAGAGGGTATTATTCTTTATTTAACAGATTGATGTGTATTGCATTAAATTGTTTGGGAAAGGTATCATGGTGTAAGTAACGCTTTTAACGCTTTGGAAATTTATGAGGTAATAGTTGCTCTGGAAATGGTAAGTGTACTAACGAGTGAAGCTGCATATAAGCGTGAAATAGGTAGAAAATAGATTCAGAAATTTAAAAAAAGGCAGCTAATGACAACCACAATCTCCATTTCCACAACCTTTGGAATTGCCTTTCTTCCCTGCAAATAAGGATCTGGGCAAAAGAAATTTTTTAACGAGATAGCCTACCGCTATGGCAACTGTGATGTAGACCAATATGTCTTGAAGAATACTCATTGTAATTAGTTTAAATTTTGATGAATGCCATAAGTGTGATTTTCTAACGCCTAAACATCAATGCTACTAGTTCTTTTTAAATCTACCTCTTTGCTACTACTTTATCAAAAACGATACCATTTTCGTGTCGAAACTGAGCTTTTTATTTTAATGTTTGATAAGCGATCAATGCTACAATATAAGCAAAAAGGCTCATAAACACCAATTGTGCAGCGGGCCATTTCCAAGTGTTGGTCTCCCTTTTTACAATAGCTAAGGTACTCATGCACTGCATGGCAAAAGCGTAAAATAATAATAGTGAAATTCCGGATGCCAAATTAAATAGGGGCTTTTTAGTGACGGGATCTATTTCTGCAGCCATCCTATTTTTAATGGTATCCTCCTCATCACTTCCCACGCTATAAATGGTGGCTAACGTGCCCACAAATACCTCACGTGCCGCAAAGGAGGTTAGTACGGCTATACCAATTTTCCAGTCGTAACCCAACGGATGTACAATGGGAGCAATTGCTTTCCCAGCAATACCCATATATGAGTTTTCCAGTTTGTAACTGGCTATTTCCTGGTTCTCCGCTTTTTGGCGTAATAGTATTTCTTTGACCTGTAGTGAATCGGTTATGGCTTGTTTATCCAAAATAGCACCGTTCCTAGCAAGACTGTCGTGTAGGGATTCTTTATAAGAGTTTAGGCTACTCTTCATAGATTCCACATTAAAGTCTGTAAACCCTTCCTTCTCAATTTTTTGTTTTACAATGGTCTCGGCATTGTAGAAATCATCAGAATACCCATTAGACCCTAGAAACCAGAGGATAATGGAAATGGCAAGAATAATTTTACCTGCACCTATTACAAAGCTTTTTGTTTTTTCTAAGACCGTGTAAACTACGTTTTTAAGAAGGGGAAGCTTATAGTTTGGCATCTCCATTACAAAGAATGTCTTGGTCTTAATTTTCATGATCTTATTTAAAATCATGGCCGAAAAAATAGCGGCGCCAAAGCCAATTAAATAAAGCAGCATAAGGGTAAGCGCCTGATAGCTGAGGCCTAAGAACCTACCATCTGGGATTACCAAGGCAATAATAATCAAGTATACCGGTAATCGTGCAGAACAGGTGGTGAAAGGAGTAACTAAAATGGTGATTAATCGTTCCTTCCAATTTTCAATGGTTCTAGTAGCCATAATGGCAGGAATAGCACAGGCAGTACCAGAAATTAGCGGTACTACACTTTTACCACTAAGACCAAAGGGACGCATTAATCGGTCCATTAAAAATACGACTCGGCTCATATAGCCCGACTCCTCCAATAAAGAGATAAAGAGAAATAAAAAGGCGATCTGAGGTATAAAAATAACTACGCCACCAATACCTGCTAGTATACCCTCAGCAATTAGATCCGTAAATACACCCGGGGGGAGGGTGTTTTTTACCCATTCGCTTCCCGAGGCAAAAAGCGCATCTATAAAATCCATTGGATAGCTGCTCCAATCATAGATAGCTTGAAAAATGGTAAGAAGGATGACGAAAAATATCAAGTACCCAAATACCTTGTGAGTAAGTATTTTATCTAGAGTTGCCCGCAATCCCTTAGCGGCATTTACGTCTACTTTATACGCCTGCTTTAAGATGCCATTTATAAACTGGTACCTTAGTATAGTTTCCTTTTGCTGTAAGCGTTTTAGTTCCGGTTTAGATTTAGTTTTAAAAGAAGCGGGAATAGTAATCGGATTTTTCTCTATGGGCATAAAGTTGACATCCTGCGTGATTACTAACCATAATTTATAAAGATCTTCATTTGGGAAAGTGCTCTTCAGCTTATCAAAATATTCTGGAGCAATAACAGTAGTGTCAATGTTTGGTTCAACAGAGAGATTTTTATAATCTGCTATTAATTCCTTCACCTTATCTATGCCGGTGCCTTTTCTGGTGCTTACTAAAGCTATTTTGGTGTTTAATTTTTCCTCTAATAAGTCGATATCCAGGGATATACCTTTTCTGACCATTCTATCGGCCATATTAATCACCAGAATTGCGGGAATTTTTAGATCCTTGATTTGAGTAAACAGGAGTAAATTCCGTTTCAAATTCTCTACATCACTAATAACTACAGCAACATCGGGAAAATCCTTATCATTTTTATTTAGTAACAGCTCTACCACCACACTTTCATCTAAGGAAGTGGTATTAAGGCTATAGGTTCCTGGGAGATCTAAAATATGTGCTTTTACACCCCTAGGGAGTTTACAGATACCCTCTTTTTTTTCTACGGTGATACCAGGATAGTTCCCTACCTTTTGTTTTAGTCCTGTAAGTTGATTAAAAACAGAGGTTTTACCAGTATTGGGGTTGCCTATTAGGGCTACCTTTATCTGTTTGCTCATATGGGAGAGTCTTCAATAATTTCTAATTCTATTAAACTTGCGACGGAACGTCTTATGGCGATATGCGTGCCGTTACAATTAATATAGATGGGGTCTTTTAAAGGGGCTACCTGTACTAGCTCTATCTCATTGCCTGGCAAGCATCCCATTTCCATTAGTTTCACAGGGAGAATTCCATCAGCAAATTCTTTGATGATCCCCTTTTGCCCGCGCTTTAATTGTGCTACTGTGGTAGTCAATTCTTATTTAGATTGAATTTAAGTAAGCACAAAAGTAGGGTAAAAAAATTAAAAATAGAGTAGGTCTGCAAACAAATACGCATAGTGTTGGCGTTTTGTTTTTTTACTTCCTTTAACTACTGCAATAGTGTTTACGGCTGTGTGGGTGTAGCGGATGAAACTGGGAATAGGAAGTTGAAAATTATCTAATAATCGACTTTATTCTTCTTCGGCATAGCTAGCTTTTAGAATTTCCAGATCGCTCATTAATTCTTCCATTTCCTCGGAGTTAGTGCCATCATAAAATCCTCTAATCCGCTTGGACTTATCTACTAAAATGAAGTTTTCCGTATGGATCATATCAAAAGGTCCCCCGTCTCCATCGGTTTTTACCGCCAAATAAGATCTTCTAGCAAGCTCGTAGATTTGTTTTTTATCGCCGGTAACCAAGTTCCACTTATGATCTAAGACCCCTTGTTCTTCTGCATATTTTTTTAGCTGGGGAACGGAATCGATGTCTGGGGTAACCGAATGTGAAAGTAGCATAACGTCATCGTCATCCTTAATCTTACTTTGTATATCCGCCATATTCTTGGTCATAATTGGACATATAGTAGGGCAGGTGGTAAAGAAAAAATCGGCTATATAAATTTTGTCCTCATAATCTTGTTGGGTTATTAACTCACCGTTTTGGTTGGTGAGGGCAAAATCGGCTATGGTGTGATATTTTTTTATATGCTGCATGGTACTGTCCACTAACTCAAAATTCACCATAGAAGGCTGATAAACGGGAAGTAGTTTTTTTGGCTTTACCGCATCCATAAACAGGTAGATAATTATGGAGGAAACTATAAAAAGGGCAATGCCAACATATTTTAGCTTACTAAAAAATTCGCGCATCTTTTTTTGCCAAAGGTACTTTAGTTAAGTCTATTTTTCAAGGCTTTCACAGCGGTTTCGTGCCAAATGTTTCTTAAAACAGATTGGTCAACTATAGTTTCTTTTTTTAAGAACTGTTAAAAATGTACTTTTGTTCGTTTTTAAAGATTAAACCTTAGTTAATGGCAACAGCAATTCAAATAATACAGTTTTTACTAATCATCTCTATTCTGGTGATACTTCACGAACTGGGTCACTTTTTACCGGCCAAATATTTTAAGACCAAAGTAGAAAAATTCTACTTGTTTTTTGACGTAAAATTTTCATTGTTCAAGAAAAAAATAGGCGATACCGAATATGGAATAGGGTGGTTGCCCTTGGGCGGTTATGTAAAGATTGCCGGAATGATAGATGAAAGCATGGACACCGAGCAATTGAAACAAGAACCACAACCGTGGGAGTTTAGGAGCAAGCCGGCATGGCAGCGATTGATAATAATGACGGGCGGGGTGATTGTTAACTTCCTGCTGGCTTGGATAATTTATACCATGTTGTTATTTAACAACGGAGATAGCTATATTCCTTCTGATAATTTGAAGTACGGTATTGTGGTTGATTCCATTGGTGAGCAATTGGGGTTGAGAACCGGAGATCAAATTCTACGCGTTGATGATAAGCAAACCAAAAAATTTAATGAGGCTCGATTAGATCTTATCCTTGGGGATGAAGTAACTGTTAGGCGTGATGGAGAGGAAATTACCGTACCCTTATCCGATGAGGGTAAGGAAACACTTTTTGCTACCCAAGGCATGAATTTTATAGACTACAGATCTAAGGCCATCATTAGTAAGGTGCAACCTAATTCAGTTGCTGAGGATGCAGGTCTGTTACCAGGGGATGAGATTGTAGGCGTAAACGGAGAGGAGACCAAATTTTGGGACGAGTTTAGAACGAAGATTGGTTCTTCTGTTAGTGAAAAGTTAGACATTACTGTTTTAAGGGATGGGAGAACCGAGCATTTGGATCTTGTAGTTCCACAGGAAGGGGTTATCGGAATTTTACTGGACGTTACAGATCTTAGTGTTACTGATGAGTATAGTTTCCTAGAGGCTATCCCTGCGGGCTATACAAGAACAATACAGGTGCTTACAGATCAGATTAGACAGTTTAAAGTAATTTTTAATACCAAAACAGGAGCTTACAAGCAAGTTAAGGGGCCTATCGGAATTGTGGATATGATGCCTACAGTTTGGGATTGGACTTTCTTTTGGAGTTTTATGGCGATGTTCTCCGTATGGTTGGCATTTTTAAATATTTTACCGATTCCGGCTTTGGATGGTGGTCACGTAATGTTTTTGCTTTATGAGATGATTTCGGGAAGAAAGCCTAGCGAAAAAGTGTTGGAGACGGGTCAAATAATTGGTTTTGTACTACTTATGGGGCTAATGTTGTTGGTGTTCGGTAACGATATTTGGAATATCATAAAGAAGTTTATCTAGGCGGATAAAATTTTTTTTAAAAAAATGTGTAAAACAATCATTTTTTGTTTGGCGTATTTGAAAAATCATTTATATTTGCACCCGCTAAGGCAATAGTATAACACTCCTCCTTAGCTCAGTTGGTTAGAGCATCTGACTGTTAATCAGAGGGTCCTTGGTTCGAGCCCAAGAGGGGGAGCTACTATAAACAAAGGCTTCGCAGAAATGCGGAGCCTTTTTTATTTGACCTAGGTCAAACATAGGTCAAACATTTTTTTTGCACTCTCTTTTTTTTGTACTTCCCTGTTCTCTATAAAATTACTTTCTAATTTAGAATTCCGGTTATATAAGTTAATTTCTACCCCATTCTTCTATCAAATAGTTCCATAAGTTGTGTCATGGGATTCTTGCGTGTTACATTATTCTAACCAGTTTTCGTTAATCGTTATGGATTCTTCAAAGATTGCTGATTTTATTAGTTAAAGTTCGTACGTATTCCTTTTTGGGTAGTTTCCTTCTATAAATTGAATAAAACCTAAAAACTACTATTATGGAATAGCACGAGAAAATGGTAGACCTCTTAACTGATATTAAGGGGCTACTTACCCACAACAAGAAAACAATGAACGTGGAAGACCTGGTGTTATATACAGGCCTGTCCAAGAGCAAAATTTACAAGCTTACCCAACTAAAGCTTATCCCTATGGGAAACAATCCTCATATCCGTCAGAAATTCTTTGATAAGGATACCATAGATAATTGGCTATTGGGGGAACCCGATGTTTCAGATGAAACCTTGGAACACCAGTTTAACCAGCAACTATTAAAAAACAGAAGGAGGTAGGGGATGTAATCCAGCTTCATGATGACATAGCCATGAAAGACGCAACTTACATCCGTGTGGGCACCATCTATTACAAATTGGTGCGTGTCCCGACCATAGCCGGGCATTTCAACGAAATCATTGTTCCATGGACCTTGCAAGCCATCCGTCAAGATCATGGAAGGAGCTTTATCGGGAGAATCAAAAAATATGACGGGTTCACCTGCCTTCCCAGCCATATCCATTACAAACAAGAATGTCATGGATTTTATAACACCTATGCACCCTTACAATATACCCCGGAAGAGGGTGCTTATCCTTATACCTTACAATTTCTAGAACATATCTTCGGTTCCCAGTTGGAATTAGGTCTGGATTATCTACAGCTTTTATATCTAAGGCCGGTTCAGGTGCTACCTATACTGTGCCTAGTATCCAAAGAGCGCTCCACGGGCAAGACCACCTTTCTTAAATGGCTAAAAGCCATGTTCGAAAATAACATGACCTACCTCACCAATGACAGCTTTAGCAGTCAGTTCAATGCGGATTGGGCCAACAAGCTTTTAATCTGCATAGAGGAGGTTCTTTTTAATAAAGAAGAATTGACCGAAAGGATAAAATACCTGAGTACAACCAATTTTAATAAACTGGAGGCCAAGGGGAAGGACAAGCGGGAAGTAGAATTCTTTGGGAAGTTTATTCTTTGTAGTAATAACGAGGACAATTTTATCAAGATAGATACTAACGAGACCCGTTTTTGGGTATTGAAGATTCCGTCGGTGACTAAAGAGGTAACACGATTTTTGGAATATCTCGAAAGGGAGATACCGGCATTCCTCTATTATTTGCAACAACGAAAACTGACCACCCCCAATAGGACCCGAATGTGGTTTACCCCGGCCCAGATCAAGACCAAGGCCTTGGAGAACCTGATGCAGAACAACAAGAACAGGGTGGAAAAGGAACTTGTCAGTATAATCCTGAGCGCAATGGAAACATTTGATATGGAAGAGGTGCATTTATGTCCTATGGACGCTTTACATCTTTTAAATCAAACCCGAATTAAAACGGACCTTACCCAATTGAGGCATATTCTAAAAAAGGACTGGAAACTCATTAATCAGGAAAATTCCATGGCCTATAGAAAGTTGATGATATGGCGCGAAGGAGGGATGGGGTTGACCGATACCAAGGGGAGGTATTACACCATAAACAAGGAATTCTTGTCCGACCATTTTGGGCAAGAATAGCAAAACGATGATACGATGACAAAACGATGCGGAGATAAACGTACTGTTTATAGGTGATTCGGGCGATTTCGCATCATTCTTCAAAAAAAGGGGCTAATGAAAAGAAAAACATACTACCTATTCTTCTTTTTTTTGATGAAATGATGACAGATAATGGTTAGGTCAATGACTACGGGGGCTCAGGTCGTCATCGTTTTGTCATCGTTTGGTCATCAAAAATAAACGATGACAAGAACGAGAACTAAATGTTAGGATATGCAAAGAACCAATAAAATATCGTGTGAAAGAGCCCGGGATTATCCCATCGGAAAAGCGCTGGCAAAACTCGGGCACTTTCCTACCAAAGAATCTGAGAAAGAAGCTTGGTTCCTGAGTCCGTTCCGCTCAGAAACGCAAGCCTCTTTCAAGGTGTCCAAGAAACTAAATAGATGGTACGATCATGGAGAGGGAAAAGGTGGCAATGTCATTGATCTGATCTGTTTATTAAATGGTACCTCTGTAAAAGAAACCTTGGCTTGGTTACAGAAGGATCAGATTTCTTTTTCTTTTCAGCAGCAACCTTTAGTCGCCCATCGAAACGAAAACGATATTCATATCCGCTATGCACGGCCCATAACACATTTTGCATTGATCAGCTATTTACATGGACGAAAAATTTCGGTTTCCACGGCAATCCAACTTTGTCAGGAGGTCCATTATATTTTCAGAGGCAGGGAATACTTCGCCATAGGGTTAAGAAACAATTCCGGGGGATGGGAATTACGGAACAAATACTATAAGAACTCCAATTCCCCAAAAGACATTACTCACATTATAAATGGGAAAAATAGGCTGATAGTTACTGAAGGCATGTTCGATATGTTGAGCCTAATGGAGCGGGAGAGAAATCTATTGGAAGAAAATGACATTTTAATTTTAAACTCTCTAGGCTTTATAGATAAAACGTTTAATACGTTTACCACCTATAAATCTGTAGCACTTTATCTGGATAACGACAGAGCGGGCAAAAAGGTGGTTAATCGAATGATGGAGCAAAATTCGAAATGTGAGGACAGATCAAACTTATACGAGGATTTTAAAGATGTAAACGCATGGTGGACTGATCAAAACCAATGATCCGAATTAGAAATAATCCAAGATGTGTCTTAGTCGCTATAAAGCAAACGCAATCAATGCAGTGTGAGCGAAAAGGAATAGCAAGAGGGTAACGGGCAAAGCCACGTTACGCATTTACTTCAGCACTCAACACGCTGGCTATTAGCTGTTTATGAAAATATTAATTTTTCCGATTTTACAAATTTGCGTCAAATGGCCTGTTAGCCCCCATTTTTAGGGAAGAATTTGCGTCAAATCGGAAAATCAGGGGCTTTTTTTCATTTAAAATCTCCTACAAAATCAATGATTTAGGAAAGGTGAAACTAACAAGAATTGACCAAACTTATGCAAGCTTGACTCAGAGTAGGTTGCGCCCTGTTCGATTTTTGTTTTACGATTATCTTCCCGAACACTACAAAAGTCGAATAGGATCCATGCGCAAAGTTTTTGGGTAAGATTTGGGGTCAAATTATTGCAATGTATTTCTCCAGTACTATTTTATACCTTGCAATTATCGGAAAACGGCTAATGGAAAAAGGTTCTGTTAGGTTATAAGAATTTCAGGAACGTTAAGTTTCATTATTGGACCGCCGTACATTTACCCGAATTAGATAGGCGGGCCAATTGTTAATGGAGGTCATGATTTACAAAACGTTATCTATTGGTGCCTTAATACTATTTTTCCCGTAGCTATTACAGGAGCATTTTTGTTGATGGAAATATTTAAGTTGTCTATTGCTTTATTCCATTCCCGCGATTATTAATGTAAAAATAACGATCTGTCCCTATTTACATAATCTTGGAAATATCCCATTCTTCATTGGATGGTTCCTTTACGATCGATTCTGCTTCTGGCAGTCCATTGACTTTCATATTATTGGCATCCCAATGTATCCGAGCACCATTCAGTCTAAGAGACATAACCCCCAGCAGGGTTAATTCGGTAAGCTGACTTCCATAATCAAGATTGGCACTGGATTGCCCTCCGTTTTTGATGGCATCTATCCAGTCGCGATGATGACCTTTGGATCGCGGAATCCGTTCCACAGGTGGTTGATAAGATTGTCTCAAGGATTCGGGAAATATCTGAGGAAAACGATCACCTCCATCGGTGATAATAACCCCTTTATCGCCCACGTACATGGCGCTCCTCCCTCCGAATTTATAATCCGGTGGCAAATGGGGATTCCAATCCGGTTTTAAGCCTCCGGAATACCAGTGTAATTTAAGTGCAGCCTGGCCCTTCTTTTCAGGAAAATGATAAGTGCCGGCCTCTCCATATGGAGCAATTTCACTATTACTTTGTCCGGCAGGGTAAATCTGAACCTCAGACGGGCTCGATAGATCGAAGGCCCAAAAAGGGGCATCCATATCATGACATCCAAAGTCTCCCAATGCCCCGCAACCATAGATCCAAAAATCCCGCCAAGTGACTGGCGAAAAAAGATCGTTATAGGGCCTAAATGGGGCTGGTCCCAACCATTCCTTCCAATCAAAATCATGAGGAAGTGGACTGGTATCTTGAGGAAGACCTGTAATTCCTGGGGTCCAGCGACCTGCAGGAACCCACGCATGGATTTCGCGTACTGTTCCGATAGCACCATCCTGCAGATATTCGACCAAGGAACGCATGCCGTCCTTGCTATGTCCCGAGTTCCCCATCTGAGTGGCGAGTCCCGTTTCTTGTACTACCTTACGTACCATCCTCGTTTCCCATATATTGTGAGCCATGGGTTTCTCGCAAAAAACATGCAGTCCGGCCTTAAGGGCAGCAATGGTGATAAAGGCGTGGGTATGGTCAGGGGTAGCGCAAAGAATGGCATCAATATCTTTTTCCCTATCCATCATTTCACTAAATCGTTTATATTGACGCACCATTTTGTTCTCTCCCTTTTTCTGATAATGATCCTCGATCATTTCACTGACCGGTTCCCGTCCGGCAATGGACTTGTAATAGAATCGATTCAAATCCCAATAACGACCCGGATCTGTGACCGAGGTAATCTGTACATCGTCCAGTTGAAGTAAACTGCGAACATTGCTCCGTCCCTGACCTCCCGCCCCGACAATGCCGATATTTACTTTGTCACTGGGTGCGGTATATCCAGTGCCTCCAAGAACATACCTGGGAACTATCATAATACCCCCTACTGCGGCTGTTGTGTTTCGGATAAATTGCCGTCGTCCGGCAGTAGGTGTATTTGGATTCTTCATCATGCTACGTTTTTAAATTGAAATTCAAGGTAAGGATTTATTTTGAAAATGAAGATATTAGTTGTTTAACGCAATGGGGAAGGCGTAAACTAGAAGTCGGGGTATTAATCCTTCGTTCCCGCTCGATTGCATCGCTATTCAAAAATCCTTGTTTTAAATTCAGACCGCAACTGTTCAAAATTCAAGGTTGGTTCTTTACAAATGTATATTGTTTGCCATAAATCTTTTTCGTCATCAGCATAGGGATTATAAATTTGTTTTACCGACACAACCGATCTAAAGAAGGACTGAAAAAAGTCTATTCCAGCCTCTCCGTTTGAAAACGCTATAATCGTTTTAGGTAATTCCCCTTTTTCTGGTGTCCAAAGATAGAAACTCCCGTGGTATGAAAACGCTTTAGGCATTTCATACTTTTCCCTAAACAGGTTTACTCCGCCTGCTTGACTATAATGTTTGCCCCAAATCAAACAATCCTTTCTTTCGTCCATAGGTAGACTATCGTAAACGGTTTTAAGTCCGCCCATAGTTTTTTCCCATTTTGATTTCGAGTAATACTCGTTGTATTCTATTTCGTAACGATCGTCCTTCTTTTCTATTTTCGCGAATTTAATAAATGTATCCAATGGCAGAACAGCTAACCCAAATGGTATCAGCACGAGGCCCGAAACAACAAGAAGAGTGCTTGCGGGATATAAGATCCATTGGCGTTTTGATAAGATTTTTTGTTCAAACCAGATGCTTCCGAATATTATCAAAGTAATCATTGCGGGATAAAAATAGTATGCTTTGCTTTTGTTTAACGCCAAGAGAAATATGGAAATGACGATTGTAGATGCGATGGGGCGATAATAGTCAGGATTGTTCTTTCTTCTAAACATATAGATTAAACCGCCAATCCAAAAAAACAATGTTAGTGGATTTAAGGATATAACAATACTTTCAAGAACTCCTACTATTGTCAGTTTATCCAATTGTGTCTCATAAAGACGTGAAAACATATCAAGTACCGGAAATCCTTGCTTGTATTGCCATAAAACATTTGGGGCTATCAGAATAATGAACAAGAGAATATATTTCCAAATGTCCTTTTGTAAAATTGATTTTCTTGTGCTCTTGATTAGTAGTAAACCAGAAAGGCCTGCTATGAAGAAAAGTATATCATATTTTGTGAGAAATCCAATACTAACGCAGATTGTTAAGTAAAGTAAATATTTTTTGTCACGAGTTTTGACGAACCTAACCGATTGATAAAACGATAACAACCAGAAAAAATGGGTAAAAACTACAGGTTGAAATAATTGATGTCCGCGGCCGAAAGCTGGTGCCGTCAAAATACAAAGCAGTACAATAAATACTGCTTTTGATTTTCCACCCAGTTCAATTGTCGTAATTGCGATTAATATTAAAATAAATAATGAAGCAATGTGAGAGAAGATGTGATGTACAAAAACGGATTGGGAATGAAATTGATTTTGGATAAAAGCCAGCCAACCAATAACGGGTGGAAACTCCATATATCCAAAACTTGGGTAATTTCCTGTTTCTATGTGCAATAATTCGTCTCCTTGAAATCCTGAATTTGAGTCAGCAATCAGATGAAGCGTTATTTTTACAATGCAAAAAAATGCTGTGATTATTGTTGTTTTTCTTATAGGCATCTTGATTTGTCAAATGGCAAGTAACACCTAAGCGCTATGAGTAATGCGGGAACAAACTTGCGTTTACCTTCCGTCATTCACCTAGCAAAAACTTTGCGTTTTGGTTAGTTTTTAATTGTTGAAGCAAAATTGGAAAGATCTTGCGACCTCATAAATATAGATAAAACTTGGATTCAAACATCTTGCTCGTATTGCTTATACGTACTGTTGTGCTTATTACTTTTTCACCGCTATTATCAGCCCCGTTGACCAGTTTATTTTGGTTAGGGTTAGATCTACACGACTTTCCAACGCTTCTATTAAGTCGTTAACATTGTTCTGATGTCCAGCGGGCCAATTTGGCTGTGCGGTCATGTCATCGATAATATAAAATCCGCCTATTTTTAAAAGAGCGATAGTCTCGTCCAACTCATCATATTTACCAGGCCAAGCATCCGCAAAAATTAGGTCAAATTTATCACCGTCATAATTTTTTATCCATTCCGCTCCATCTGCACAAATAAATTCTATTCGTCTTTCGTCTTTGAAGTTTTCTTTTGAGATGTCTATAAGTTCTTGGTCATTATCTAACGTGATGATGCTCGAATGCTCATCCATTCCGTCCGTCATCCAAGAAAGGGAAAGTCCTATGCCTGTACCTAATTCAAGGAATCGTCCTCTTGGTTTTGATGCTACTAGGGTTTTCAGCAAGCTACCTATATATAAATCGGAGGGCATTGTAAAACCAATTTCTTCACTTTTCCTTTCTATTATGGGATGAATTTTTGGTATGTCTAGAATATTTGAATCATTCATATGTTTAATATTATACAGAACGGTATGATTTTGCTTTCGATGTGGAATATCTCTGCATGGCGTTTAGACAGGCGTTATTAATTTTCCGTAATGAAATACTTCCGGATTAAAAGTAGTGAATTTTATCTTTTGAATTACACTAAAAGTAATTACTGAAGTTACCGAATAAGACATAGGAACTACTTTCAAATCGAGGGCAGAAACGCTATGCCTTAATGTAAATGTAAAACCAAAAAGAGACAGGACGGTTCTCGAAACCGGCGCAAAAGTTGGATTTAGGTTACAAGAATAATGTTAAAGTAGAAAGGCCGAGAGAAAACTACAGCAAGTCTGTCGAAATACGACTTGATAAAAATGCTATAAAGAATCTTTCTTTATATGAGATCGAATCCTTCAACATTATATTTAGCCCTAGCCTATCGACGATCCGAAAACTTAGTTTTTAGCATATGGTAGTATAAAAATTTACCATTCCATTTTACAGTTAAACACTCCCATAGAGTTCAATTTTCTCATCGTTTAAAATTTTTCTTACTGCTGCCCAAAAACTAAGTAAAGAGGATGTTGACCTTTCTGATAGATCAGAAAGCAGAATTAAATTGTTTACAAATTCAATTATATTACTATCATTAGGTTTGTGATAGCCCATGTTACATTCAGGAAAATATTTTTTTATCGATAGAATTTTCCCAAAGTAAAGTAACAGTATGATGCCGTTTATCCGTCTTTATTTTTTTCTGAGTTCACAGATATTGCTTTCTCCAGAATATTGTCTAAGTCTTCAAAATTTAAATCTGGTTTTGAAATTGAATGATAGTTTAGTTGGTACATAATTTTAGTTTTTAAGCGCTTTAGAACGGGAGTCTCACCAACAACCTTATTTTTCAAAAATAATAACTTTTAGGTTAGATTAAGACAATTACTGTTACGTCCGAACTTCAAATGGAACAAATCAAAGCGTTATAAGTTCAACGCTCAGCCAGAAATGGCACAAGACGAACCTACATTCTCACCTCTCGTAGTTCCAAACTTACCCAATCTCAGAATTCATAAAATTAATTGGTTTAAGACGAACCTGAACTTATTTTTAAGCTCTCCAGAATTTATCTGGACCGTCAAGTTGATAAAGCCCTGAAAAGGGATTGCAGAATTCGTTTTTCGTGGATTTATGCGCTTGTGCAACGGTTACTTTTGTTGTAGAACGTTTCTATTTCAATCTTTACTTTCCCACACTATGTTCTAATTGTATGCCGTATGGTGCATCATCACACCACCAAAAATCTTCTTTTTTAAGAATTTGACTTTCGCCATCGATAGTTATTTTTAACTCGGTTAAATTCTCTTTTTCTGATTCATTTCCAACAATGATTTTCATTGTTATTATATCAGTATACTAATCTTCAACTTTTACTTTAAAAGGGAGAGAAGGATTTTCGGCTGTAGATTCAAAATAACAACCTAATTGTTCAGGTATACAATCGTTACTAGTAATTATATAATCAACCTTCCCAGTACCATTAGCCTCAAAAATAATAGTGGACGTCTGCATTTTCTCTTCTTCTTCTTTTTCTTAGCAGGAAACTGTAAGTAGGGTGATGACAAATAAAATGATGCGATTAATTTTCATACTCTTTTTTGTAATATTTAGCACTAAAGTTTTAAGGCTAAATGTTTTAACGTTAAGCTCTGATTGGTTTCGGTGTGAAATCCGACAGGATTTCGGCCCGCAGACTAACCATACTAAATATGCCTAGATTTTCCGAGGGGAAAATCTGACCACAATTAATTATAGGTGTTGTAATTACCAATTATTTCATTTCGATAACTTCTTCAATCGGTTCATTTATGTAATCGAACTCAACACTTTTTATTCGATTTGTAGGGCTGTCAAATGCTTTAATATAATTGCCGCTGAACGACCTCAAATCCAAAACTTTAAATTTTTTCTTGTATTTGGTCAGAGTCTGATTTGTTAAATCCACCAGTCCAATTCTTTGAAATGGTCCACTTAAGAAAGCCTTGTCCCAAATCGGAACTGCTGCTTTTTGTCCATTTCGCGTCCAAATTGCAGGTCCACCACAATTTTCAGATATTACAACCACTACAGTTTCATTTAATTTTAGCTTACAGATTCCGCGCAATGGTCCACCCATTACAATTTCGTTCAGATTCGAGTATTCTAGAATTGCTTTAGACTCCTTTTTCAGTTTGTTTGAGCTTTCATTCGGGAAAGCCCAAGGATTAGGATATTTTAAAGAATCAATTGAAAACCCAACTATTCTTCCTATTGAGAGTTCGTCAAATTTTAAAGCTTCTAGAATTGTTCTAGCTAAATATTTATCTTTCTTTTTAACACTTTCAAACAAGTCCATTAAACCACTTTCAGAAAGCCGTTCATTTCCCGTCATTCCTCCAATTCCAATAACACTATCTGCCTTTTCGTAAATTTCTTTTTTGGTCATTTTTATAATTGGTGGTTAAGGGAGGGTATGCGGCGTGCCTGACCTTGTGAAGGGCATGATCGCTATACCCATTGTGTGTGGCCAGCAGGGGCATCTTTTATTTGCTGCAAAGTAGATAATTAATCTAGAGGGTGCAAGCTTGCCCGATCTGTCTAGGCGGGCGGGCCTGACGGACAGGCAGGTCCCTTATGGGCAGGGGTATTCCTTCGGCATCTTTCTGGAAAGGCTATGCAGAAACCGGATGTGAGGTTATAAGGTAGTATGAACAAGGATATTATTTTTACCCATGAAAATACTTCGAGTGGCACAAAACGAACCGAAATACTCAATGGATATTGAACAAGTATAAAAGCTTCAAGGGAAGCAAGATCAAAGCCGTAAAATGGCTTCGATTTATTACAAAGTCATATCCAAATTTGTTCTATCATTGGGAATTGGGATACAAACTGGTCTAACTATTTAGGCCTTACCGACCATATGACAAGAGCCGTATGAATCGAGAGGTTCAACAATGGTTGCCTGCCCGTACCATTCAGGCGGGTGTGAGAGGTTTTGGCGTGAGACTCAACTTTACCTACTCGACTGTGTGTAGTTTTTATTCGTTTATTCTCTTTTTTAAATCCATTCTCTCGTGTAAAATTCTTGTGATTTCAGCATAGTTATCATTCAATGTTCGATAGAAAATGATATGTCTATTCGATTTTATTCCAAGAAGATTTTGAGTAATTCCGTTATAGTTTTTTCCTAAACTTGGGTTGTCAGTAATTTTTTGACAGTCAGAAATTAGCGATTCATAGTAAATATCCGCTTGCTTTTCTGACCATACTTCAAACGTATAATCCCAGATTTTCGATAAATCCTCAATCCAGCCCGTATAACTTCGCTTACATTTTTAAATCGCCCCTCCTTGATTCGATTTTGAACGAATTCTTCAAAATAATTTCCGAGTGAAATTGATGTGTTTTTGCTCATTTTATTTCTATTTTACTCAAATGTACCAAAAATTGGTAAAACATCCAAGTCTTCGAATTCTGAGTATGGTTTTTTAAATGTTCTGAAAATCGACTTTTAGTGTTTTTAGATTTTCTTGAAAGGTTAGCTTTAAGAGATTAATTTTTTCCAGAAATGGGAGGAATTACACACAACGTTCCGCGTATGATGTCGTAGCATCCCGAAGGGTGCTATGCACTATATACTTTGTGTGTACCCAGCATGGGTATCTTTTATTTACTGCAAAGTAGATAATTAATCTAGAGGGTGCAAGCTTGCTCGATCTGTCTAGGCGGGCCTGCCTGACGGACAGGCAGGTCCTTTATGGGCAGGGGGAATCCTTCGGCATCTTTCTGGAAAGGCTTAACAGGAACTAAGTACGAAGCTGTGAGGTTAAATGAGCAAGCATTTTATTCTTGCGAATGAAAACATTTCAAGTGGCACAAAACGAACCGTTACAGGCTCATCGATCTAAAGCCAGTGGCACAAAACGAACCGAAATACTTAATGGATATTAAACAAGTATAAAAGCTTTAAAGGAAGCAAGATCAAAGCCGTAAAATGGCTTCGATTTATTACAAAGTCATATCCAAATTTGTTCTATCATTGGGAATTGGGATACAAGCTGGTCTAACTATTTAGGCCTACCGACTGTATGACAAGAGCCGTATGAATCGAGAGGTTCACGTACGGTTCCATGCCCGTTCTATTCAGGCGGGTGTGAGAGGTTTAGGGGTGAGACTCCCCTTTACCTACTCGACTGGCTACTGTTTTTATTCGATTATTTGAACGTTTATCCATTCGTATCTCTTGATGTAATTTCCTGATTTAACCGTATTGTTAGAACCAATGTTTTCTCTTTCAGTCAGAAGTCCACATTTCTTTACTCCACTTTTTAAAATTTCGGAAGTTGCAGATTGCAGTAATTCTGAAGCAAATCTTTTTTTCCGATGTTCTTTTGATGTAAAAAGAGCTCCAATCATTACATTTCGAGCGTCGTGATTTATAATTCTTAAAGAGGAAGTAATTTTGTCATCTACTTTCCAAGCAAAGATTGTTCTTTCAAAAATTCCCATTTGCACAGACATTGAAATTTCTTCGTCTGTTTGAGTTCCTTGTCCATTAAAATCCTCGTGATAATAACCTAAATTTAATTGCAATATGTCAGGAAAATTTTTCTCCGTTGCAACAATTAATTCTCCGTTTTTGATATTCAGTTTATCAATAGCTTCACAGTCATAAATTATTCGGTCATTTATTAATCTCGTTTTTAATTTTTTAAACTTTATAACATCATTAATCAAATCTTTTTGTCCTCTAAAAACGACAATATTGAAATTTTCAATATCAATAGATTCAGCCACAATTTTTATGGCTTCATCGTCCCATTTTGTTGCATATAAATAATATGAAATATCTGCCCAAACAGCTAAAATGTCAGTCCCATCTTCTCCAACTATATTATAAACGTCAAATAGTTTTCCGTTTCCGTTTTTCAAAGATTTGAATAGCGAATTCAAATGATAATGTTCAAAATATTGTTCAGATAATCTTTCGGAATTATACTCCAAAAATTCATTAGGATTGTTGAATTTTATCTTTTGGTTCATTGGTTGGTCAAATTGTAGGTAACGTTTATGTATATGAGCTGTGGCGTTTGACGGCACAGACCTTTCCTGATAAAGACTGGCTTTGGAAAATCCGCAGGATTTTCCAAGTTAGGACTGATCAAGCCATAGCTTATATACTATGTGTGTGCCCAGCATGGGCATCTTTTATCTACTGCAAAGTAGATAATTAATCTAGAGGGTGCAAGTCCCTTATGGGCAGGGGTAATCCTTCAGCATCTTTCTGGAAAGGCTATGCAGAAACCGGATGTGAGGTTGTAAGGTAGTATGAACAAGGATATTATTTTTACCCATGAAAATACTTCGAGTGGCACAAAACGAACCGAAATACTCAATGGATATTGAACAAGTATAAAAGCTTCAAAGGAAGCAAGGTCAAAGCCGTAAAATGGCTTCGATTTATTACAAAGTCATATCCAAATCTGTTCTACCATTGGGAACTGGGATACAAACTGGTCTAACTATTTAGGCCTACCGACTGTATGACAAGAGCCGTATGAAGCGAGAGGTTCACGTACGGTTCCCTGCCCGTTCTATTCAGGCGGGTGTGAGAGGTTTAGGGGTGAGACTCCCCTTTACCTACTCGACTGTGCGCTGGTTTTTATTTTCTTATTCTTTTGTCAGCAATAGCTAAATACTTTAGTCCACTTTGGTCAAATATATTTTCGGCTCTCTCAATTTGTAATGCTGAATAAACAGCATTGGCAAAACCTGGTAAAGCACCGATAATTGCACCTGTTGTTGAGGCTGTCGCAATTCCTTGATATGCTCCAATTAAACCACAAACAGTCCCGAATAAGATACTCTTAAACTTACTTTCGCTCATTTTAGCGGATAACTCATCTTTTCGTTGGGTCAATTCCGATAAACGTTGATAGAAAATTGGTGTACCTTCAATTATATTTGAGTCTAACGCAATTAACTCCACCTGAGACCTAAAAGCTTCTAATAAGTCAGAATGCTTTTCTTTAAATTTTAATAACCGTGTCAAATCTATATCTTGAGGAAATGGAATTAAGCTAGTCAATATTGTTTCCCTTTTCTGCTGGATTTTTTTAAAAGATGAACGACTATAAAAAGGTCTAATATAGTCAGTTGTTGCTAGTCTATCTGTTTTAGCACTTATCACTGTAGGTAAAAAGTTCATTAGATTGTTTGCAGTTTTCTTTTCTACAGAATACCAACGACCTTCATTACTTTCCGCAAGACCCAACTCTTCTAATTGATAGAATATTTCTTGGTCAAACTTATCTGCGTGTATGTTAGCTTTAGAAAATTTATCTCCGTGAATATTTCCACGGTATCCACCAATAAACCTTTTTTGTGCTTTTTTCAGCTTCTTCTCGTTATCTCGAATTAATTCAATAAATGGTTGTGTTGATTTCCGAGGATTATCTAGAACATCTAAAGGATTTATTGGTGTCACAAGTTCACTACGAACCAATTCAAGCATAAACTCATCATAATTTCTTTCTGGTTCGTAGAAATATTCTTGGGGTACAATCGAACCTATGTTGTCGTAGTACAAAAGAGTTCTTAAAGTCCAATCAGTTCTTGGAACGTTTATGTATGGATAATATAGTAAATTGTTCATCCTAAATCTGGTTTTTCAAAAGTCAAGTCGATAGAAGAAATTGTTAATAAATTCCCAAGCAATATCTTCTTGTCCGTTAATTCCGATTTCTCCGTATGGTGACTTGCAAATCATTCGCATAACTATCTCTTTATTCATTTCCTTGCCATTTAAGTCATATGTTATGTCCATTGTAACTTCCGAAATCGCAGGTTTGTCATCTTTGATTTTAGTTATTTTGAAATCTTTGAGAATTTTATAGTCTAGTTCACGTCTTATTTTACCAGCTTCTGCACCTACATTAATTTCCTTATCTCCAATTCTGTACATTTGAATTGCAATTTTTCCATAATTTTTATTCAACCAATTTTGAGCTAAATCATACGCTTGCTTTTCAGGACTGAACTTTTTAAAATCAGAAGGATTTAAACTCAATTCAGATTCGGCTCTCGGTTTCCAATTTTCCAATTCTTTGAGCATTTTATCGTGTTTAATTCGCCATTCGTTATGCTCAACAATTGTTTTTTTTAAATCTCTTAAACTTTCCCTTAATGATGGTTGAGTTTCGGGAATTGGTGGATTTTCTTTTTGTTCCTTTAAAGCTCTTGCCCAGTCGTTTATAGCAAAAAGTGTTGACCAACATTTGCCTGTTACATACTTGTTGTCAAATTTTAAATCTCGACCGTGTAAAATACCGTTTCTATAAGGTAGAAATATTTCGTCCGTATTAGTTCTTTTTCTTGTTGTATTGAAAATATCCCTTATAGCTGTCAATCCACTACTATGTGCAGCAATACTATCCCAAGCTGTCAAATCTGTGTTTTCTGTAAAAAAGCCTTTACTTTTACTAATATCATTAACAACTCCATCTATTACCAGTAGTATAATTGGCACACACGAATAAAATCTTCCTTCCAAAGTATCTTCATATGCTTTTTTGATTAGATCAAATCTAATTGAAAATTCTGGTAATACTTTAAACCTGTGTTGTAACCAATTGATTTGTGTTGAAGTAAAATGGTCGGAAAGTATGTCTTCAGCTTTTTGAGTTTCGCCATTATCGGCTAATTCAACCGCTTTTTCCATTAATGGAGAATTCATAGATTCGTGAGCAATCCAGCCAAGATTTGCAAAATGATTATTGAATTTATCTGGTATTGTTGATAAATGTTCTATTTCTCTTTTTAAATCAGGGATTTTAGAAAAAGCTTCATTTAGACTTTCATTCTTTAAACCAAAAAAGGAAAAGAATTTGATGATTTTGCCAATTGCATATGCTCCCTGAATTTCTTTCCGAGGTTTTGCATAAGATGGTAAATCAGCTATTTTTTTATTTTCTTCCACTTTAGTTTTTCAACTTGCTGCCAACGCCCAAGCTATGAGTAATGCGGGAGCAGAGATACATTGTCTATTCCTGCTCGCACTAAGCCAAAGCAATTTGTTTGCGTTTATTTTTTAATTTTCAAATGCCTAATCAGTTTGATTTGGCGACATTATAAATATAGACAAAACCTGGAATTGAACACCAGACCCTGCATTACTTCATAGGTTCTGTTGAACTAAACCTAAAGGTAGCTTCAAGCAAGATTTCCCCTGCTGTTCACTACCTTTAGGTATTGTCTAATTAATTCATTGTAAGTTATGAAAAAAAAGTAGTACCCTCATAGATAGGGCCTGTAATTCCATTCCAGAATTTAATGAACTGTACCGTAAGTTAAGACGATCTATCGAGCTTTCCGGTAAAAGCCAAAGTACCCTTACCAATTATGCGCGTTGCCTAGCGCATATATCCCTTCATTTTAACTGTAGTCCGCTGGTTCTTGACCAGGAGCAGGTCTTGGACTACCTGCACGTTTTGAAATCCCAGCGCAAGACCCCATCCGATAGTTTTTTCAAGCATACGGTCTATGGGCTTCGCTATGCTTATCGCATTGCCGGAATGAAGGAGATGCGTGTGGTGCTGCCTTCGATAGAACAACCAAAAAAGCTTCCGGTAGTATTGAGCCACAACGAGGTAAGGCAGCTCCTCAAGGCCCCTAGACTGCTGAAGCACCGTTTGGTTCTGGCCATGCTCTACGGTTGTGGTCTTCGTAACTTTGAACTTTGCAACCTACAACTAAATGACCTTGATTTTGATCGTAGGATGCTCCACATCCGTCAGGGAAAAGGCAGAAAAGACCGCTATGTTCCATTATCCCAGATGCAGATTCGTGGCCTAAAAAAATACATTGCCGCAGAACATCCTGCCAACTGGTGCTTTAATGGCTACGACAGGAAAGGCAATCCGTCCCAGTTATCGACAATGGGCGTGCAATGGATCGTTCGGGAAGCTCGCAAACATAGCGGGATACAGAAAGGGATCACTCCCCATATCCTTCGGCACAGTTATGCCACGCATCTTTTGGAGATGGGGTTGGACATCATCAGTGTCAAAGACTTGCTGGGACACGCACATATACAAACAACGCTTACCTACCTTCATGTGGCACAACTGGGTAGACAAAAGCCGTTCAGTCCACTGGATCGGCTTTATAAGAGGTAGCCGTGAAACCTGTTTACGAGGTGGCACAGGTATTGGAAGGCAACAGGGAACAGCTCGCCGGCATTTGTGCCAATAGTTGGCAACTAAGAACCCTGCACGCCTTGCGCAAATGCCGCACTGCTTCCCTGGGAGGCCATATTGACCGCTGTAACAATTCTTCCTGCCATAGGCTCCACCTTAGTTACAATAGTTGTCGGAACCGCCATTGTCCCAAGTGCCAGGGGCATAAAAGAGAGGAATGGATCAGGGCAAGGGAAGCGGAACTGTTGAACGTGACCTATTTCCATGTGGTCTTCACCCTCCCATCGGAACTTAACAGGATATGCCTCCATAATCCCAAAGCCATTTATAATCTGCTGTTCGGGACAGCCTGGCAGGTGATCAAAGGCTTTTCATCCAATCCCAAGTTCTTGGGAGCCCATCCTGGAATGATTGCTATCCTGCACACCTGGGGCCAGAACCTGTCTTTACACCCACACTTACACTGCATTGTACCTGGAGGTGGTATCACAATGTCTGGCAAATGGAAATCCGCTAGGAACAAAGGAAAGTATTTGTTTCCTGTAAAGGCAATGAGCAAGGTTTTTAGAGCTCGTTTTGTAGCATCCCTACGCAAGGAATTTCCACCACAACCCACGGCCTTCTACGAAAACCTGTTCAAGCACAATTGGGTAATTTATTGCAAACGTCCATTTTTAGGTCCAGAACAAGTAGTAGAATATCTTGGCCGCTATACCCACAAGATTGCCATCAGTAACCACCGTATAAAGAGCCTAGATAATAATAACGTCACTTTTACCGTCAAGGATTACCGGCATGGGGGAAGGAAATCCTTACTGCGATTAACCGATGCCGAATTCATACGCAGGTTTTCCCTGCACATCCTGCCCAAGGGATTCGTGCGCATACGCCATTATGGAATCCTGAGCAGTTCCAAGAAAAGGGAGTTGCTCCCTCTACTGCAACAGGTCCTGGGCAGACCAGTGAACCATGAACGACCGCCCTTGAAACATCGTCGATGTCCTTACTGCCTGATCGGGATTATGGTGACCATAGCGGTATTCGATAGCCGTGGCCCGCCCAAAGCATGGTCCGACAAATTGAAAAAAAATGGCTCCAGTACAACGCCCCAAAAAGCGTAAGGGGATGCCCATGGCCAAGATCAAGATAACAGGCAAGATAAGATCGTCCTAGACAGGGAAAAGGGTGCAGAAATATCATAAAGAAACCTGAGCGGACAAGGGAAAGTGATTTTTAATAACTTTATGGCCCCGACAGGACTTCGATGTTCATCTATAAAACTCATTTAAACCATAGCAATCCCCATAGTAAGGCGCAACCGGACCCGGTTCAGTCAACAAGGTCTTCATGTTTGGCCGTACCGACCACACGAAGACTTAGTTATTGTGCATAGTTTTTATTTCAGGATTAATGGTGTTAATTCAGATTTTAATTTGTCATAATCTGCTTGTGTTATTACTCCTAAATCCAATAATTCTTTCGCTTCTTTTAATTTTGAAATAGCTTGTTCTTTATTAAGCTTTATTTTAGGATTTTTAATTTCGCCAAGTTCCAGAGCTGTGTCGTAATCAATTAAGACAGGAATTAGTCCATATCCTTTAAAATGCGCATACATTTTATATCCGCTTTTTTTAGTTCCGTATGTTTTTAGTTTGTCAACGATTACTTTTTTGTCAGATAAAGTATTTGATACTCTCTGGCCACCTTGAGAAATGTATGTAAATCCTAAATCAGATGTAGGAATTCCAATTGTCAAAGTATCTCCTACTTTTAATGTATCTCCAGTTTTCGTTAGATAAATTTCGTATTCTGATTTATCGGTCAATTTTCCGTATTCTGCTGTTTGGGAATAAGTAATTGAAAAGATAAAAAATATTAATAAATTAAGTATTTTCATATTTTGGTCAAATTATGCACAACGTTTATGTATAAGGATAGTTGCGGGTTTGTATGCGAGGAATTTCCGAAGGAAATTCAGACGTTACAAACACGCAACGACCTTTGATTAATCAGTAAACCGCAATTATTTTTATACGGTGTTACCAACTGGCTTTTTCTAATATTTTATTCAATTCTGTTTCTTTTTGAGTTCCGATTAGAAATTTTTTTCCATTCTGAAGCTCAATTGCCAAACCTTTGTTTCCTTTCGTATTATATACAGTTCCATATTTTGTCCAAAGTCGGATTCCCCAACCTCCAACAAATCCATAATTCACGATTTTAGCGTTTTTTATTTCTTTCCAATTTACTTGCTTTTTAACGAAAGGGAAGAAGTTCATTCGTATTTCATTCTGGTCTATTTCAGTTTTCAGTCGCATAAACCAAAACATAGCTATTAAACCAAAAATAAGCACACAGAAAATTATAAGTCCGAAGTCGGACATTGGTTTATCTCCAAATTTTTCTCCGAGAATTAATTGCTTGTAAATTCCGAAAATAGGTAAAATTCCAATTCCGATTAAAATCAGCCAAAGCCACCATTGAGTAAATTTTTGTTCTTCTTTAAACTCGATTTTCATTTTGTGTTCGTTTTTTTTAGCTTGTTGGTAACGGTTCGGCTAAAGTTCGTTACTGTGATTCGTCCGCAGGACAATCCAGCCGAACTCAAAGTTAACTTTTTGCGCGCGATTTCCGTTTAGGAAAGCCGCAAGCAATGAACTTTAGCCGTTGTTACCAATCGTTTTTTATAACTCTAAGACTCCAGAAATTAATTCTTGATATTCTTGAGCCTTTCTGTCGAACCTGTTCTTAATAATAAACCATAAAGAAATTCCAAATATTAAGAATATTCCGCTAATTGCGTAGATAGAGGTGTTGTTAATTATTCCTGAAATCATTGCAATTAAAAGGCCTAAACCAAATATTATGTTTGTAAACACTACCAATACCATTAAAAAGTGCTGAGTAAATGAAATTTTTACGTCTGTCACATTTTCAATATCAGTTTTTAATAATTTTCCCTTAACGATCATATTATTACTAAATATCAAATACCAAGCATAGAGAATCCGTTTCCGAATTTTAAATGTTATTGAATTATTTATGCTCTCATCCATATTAAATACAAATCCGTTAGCAGGTCCAAGTGCGTCTTCTAATTTCGCACTAATCTCTCTAGGATTACTTTTTACCTTAAAATTCCATTCTTTCATAATATCTTTTTAAATGGTTGGCAACGTGTCAATATAGTAACAAGTTACTGTATTTATTAAATTTTCGGAATATAGTTAATAGTTTTTATATATTTTTATTAGGGGCACAACCAGAAGCCTATTCTTTATAATTCTGGCTGTCAAATTTATGATCTCCTTTAAAAAGGCTGTTCTAATTTCTTACCTCGTTGGTTACAACAACACCTCAAGTGCTTTATCCACAATTTCAGTATCCAGTTCTTTTAGGTAGGCCTGAGTAACACCTAAATTTTGGTGCCCCAAAGATTCACTGATTACATCCGTTGCAACCCCTTTTTGTTTAAGGCAATTGGCAAAACTATGTCGGGCAACATAACTGCTGACGTTTTTTGTAATATTACATAGTTTGGCTACTTCCTTAAGCTCCTTATTATAAATCCCTAACATTTTGTGTTTCCGATCGGCAAGTTGAGTGGGGGTATAGTCTTCGCGAAATAGTAAGGGAAATACATACTTGTTGCCATAGCCATGTACTCGATAATAATCCAATATTTTCTGAACAGGGGGCATTATGGCAATGGAGAAGTTACCCTTGGTCTTTGCTCTGGTGTAATAGATAACATTAGCTTCAACATCTTTCCATTCCAGGCACGTCATATCCGCAAAGTTCATCCCTCTGGTGTAGAAGCTAAAAACAAAATAATTCCTAGTATTCATTAAATGGGGATGGTCTGTCAAATCCAAATTGATGATGCGCATAATCTCTACAAAATCCAATGCACGTTTAAAACCTTTGCCTCTTAACCTCGATATTTTGTAGGTCTTAAAAGGATACAGGCTTTCCTTGATTACACCACGCGCTATAGCTTTATTGAACAAAGCCCTGATGGCACGCATTTTTACACCAACGCCACCGTCCGTGCCACCTCTAGATCTAAGGAAGGCATCATATTTACTTAAGAAAGCATGGTTTACCTCCCTAAATTTGAGCTTTCTTGATTTATAAAATATTTGAACGGAAGTTTTTGTGTCCTTATAGGATTTAGCGTTTCCGATTCGTCCGGCAAAAGTCATTTCTTCAATAATCTCATCAAAGAAGGTAAAGACATCATTAGTTACAGGATTGAATGTAATTCTATATCGCTTATCAAAATCTTGTAAAGTATAATCAGGATTCTCTATTTCCAGTTCTGTAACAATTTTATATGCTCTGTCCTTAAATTTTATGAGCAGTCTATTATTTTGTACATAATTGGAATTTCGCTTATTAAATACTTCATTGACTGCTACCCATTCCTCATCTTTTGCTGTGTAAGGAGTCTTATAATATTTACATTGCCTATTTTTGGTTATACGGAGATAGACAGGATGGCCATTTACATCTGATTTCTTCTTCTTTACAACAATCTTAAGAGTAGCCATGATTACTGTTTTAGGTCAAACATTTTGGTGCTATTAATCGATAACTTCCTTACTGCCTTTAAGTTATTGATTGGAATTAGGTCAAACATAGGTCAAACAAATGGGCTATTAAATGTAAATATTGTATTGCTAAATACAAAACAAATATTCATAAAATATTGATAACCAAGCAATAAGCAAGCTGATGGCACTACATGAAACCACTGCTTTTGAGGCTGTTAATCAGAGGGTCTTTGGTTCCAGTGTTAAGAGATGTGGAATAAGTGAAAAGCCATCAGAAACGATGGCATTTTTGTGTCTAAAATTTTGAAACTGCGCTCAATCCAAACCTAGGGATCATTTGAATACCTTATAGAGAAACGACTATAATACCCACTACCTGCTAGTTCTAAACACTTCTATTAATTTCGCTTGGACTCCAAAAATCCTTGAGTAGATGTATTAGTTACTAATTAAATAAATCAAAACGTACAGAAATACTCAGGATTAGACTCTTTTAATATCATCTTAAGGCGAATTTTGCTAAAGCTAAATTTAAAAGCATCCTCTTTAAAGGTAACCTCGTCAATAATAAAAAACACGTCGACTATACCATTGTTTCCATCACTTATTTTAGCAGCAGAACAACCAGAGAAAAAAGAAATAGGACCTTCCCCACCTTGGTCCTGAGCGACGTAAAGTAGTAATCCTCCAAATCCATTATTGACGGTGTATTTAAACTTTGCTGTTGCTGTAGCCAATGTATTTTCCTGTTTGGCAAAATCTTCAAAGCCCTCTAACATAAGGCTGTACTGAAATGGTTCTGAGAATTGAACAATATCTCCCGGTTCCATTGTGAAAAATTGGTTAAGTGATACCTTCTTGATGGTTACCTTTTCCTCAACGGAATCTTTTTCACAGCTGAACAGCATTATGGTGAAGAGTAACAGTAATAATGGTTTAAAGTAAAATACTATATTTTGGTTTTTCATCAATTCAACCCTATATATGTTGCAATACATTATTTTACGTCTATAATGTTAATAAGACTAGATAAATCACCATAATCATGTAAGGGAATAAGGGTTGTTTTACCTGTTTTTACTGAATGTTTCAATAGTGCATAAAATTCTTTTGTAGCTACTAGGGCCACGTGTTGTTTTCTTTTAATATCATAATATGATTTGCCGAAAACATTTATTAACGAAATATCTATATCCAAAGGTAATCGTTCATAGGTCTCTAAACTTGGATTAAATATTATAGGATAGGCTGCTTGAATTACATTAGTATCGGCGCGTCGTATGAATCCAAATAATTCGTTCTCTTCTGTATTATGGGATAATAGAATTGGTGGTGCAATTGTGTTGGGTATGTTCATAGTTCTGAGATTCTTGTCTATAATGTTCAAAACTTGAAACTGGAATCCTTCTGGATTTGCTTTTGAAAAAGATGAAATGTATAAGTTAGAATCAACCAATGTTGTAGATTGCATAACTTGTAAGTCCTCAATTTCACCGTAATTGGTTACTTCAAAGGTTTCGATGTTTATCTCAATTAATCGATATATCCCATGAGCCGCTTCTATATTATCTTTAACTACGCCTATTAACGTCTGTCCGTCTTCATACCAATCCAGAGATATGACTCCGGCAGAAGGTCCATAGACTGCCTCGGGGAGTTCTATTGGGATTCTTTTGGAGGAGGCTTCATCACGATTCTTTATATATAAAAATCCTTGTATGGGACCATAGATTTGTTCGTAAAACCACCAAGTATTTGTAGAGGTGGTGAGCGTATTGAAAATCGTATTAAAT
Source organism: Arenibacter certesii DSM 19833 (assembly GCF_000429545.1). Taxonomy (GTDB): domain Bacteria; phylum Bacteroidota; class Bacteroidia; order Flavobacteriales; family Flavobacteriaceae; genus Arenibacter; species Arenibacter certesii. Next base: position 117,693 of record NZ_AUCB01000006.1, on the reverse strand, counting down.
ACTACACCACTAATTTTGTTGGATTGCGTTACTTTACCACTTTCGGCGCCAATTTCAAAAAGTTGACCATCGTTCCGTAAGGCGATGAATTTATGCGTATCCACTATTTGCTGGGGTTCTTCATTACGAATTTCATTACCATCCGAGGAGCAAGAGGTATTTAAAACGAAGGCCAATAAACCAGTGAAAAATAATTTAGCATACGTTGTATTCATAATCGCCATTGGATTTATCCAGTATCAAAAGTAGTGTATTAATTGATTTAAAAATCAAAAAAAAAGCAGGGAACTTAACCCTGCTTTTTTTAAATTACATGCTTTATAAAATAGGCTTTTTTACTCGATAATCGAGATTTAAATGCTCCGAGGCTTGCCTCGAAATCAATACGTTTTTTTTCTTTTAATGCCTTGTGGGCTTGCCCCGAGGTAGTTTACTAAAGCCTTTTCAACTACAGTCTAGATATTTTTTCGCTTTAACTAGTTTACTTAACAATAATAGACATATCTACCCTGCGGGCATGTTGTTCTGAGGACGTTTTGTCTTCTCCTCTGAATGCAGTTATTACGCGACTGGCATCTATTCTATTATTTAAAAATGCTTGTTTAACTGCTTCTGCTCTTCGCATAGAGAGTAATTTATTATAACTGGACTTACCTGTTGGACTTGCCCATCCCTCTAACATTAATTTTGCCTCTGGGTTATTTATTAAAGTCTGAGTCAAATCTTGAATGAACGGAATATAGTCGGCATTTAATGTTTCCGAGTTATTATCAAAATATACCTGTTGTTTAAAATAAGATTTATCTACTTCGGGCTCTTTAATTTCTACGGGTTTATCAACCTCTTTAGAAATTGTCATTTTTGTTTCTAGACTATCTAATTGACGCCTTATATCTTTAAGTCCTCCAATAACGGTATTTAGGCTGTCTGAAAGGAAATCATCTTTCCTAGCCGTAGCATCTAGAGCCTTGGTACTCATTAAAGAATCAATTTTGGCTTTTAGTTCATTAATTTCACGCAGATCGCGATTGCTGCGAGGAATTATGGTGGTTAAATCTCTATCATTCTGCGGATAGGGTGCACTAACAATAGGACTAGCGCCGGTACTGCCAGGCATAATAAGGGTAGATCTATCGCTGCCCATCATAGGTGTTCTATTAGAATTACTACCGATATCATTAATTCTTTGGTTTAAATAACGCAATTCCATTAAGATTTGCTGATTTGATATGTCATTGAATCTGGGCTCCATTTCCGGACGCCATTGGTATTCTGATGGTGCTTTATATTTTAACCTAAGTTCTGCTAAGTCCTGTTTTTCGGACTTTCTTTTCCGCTCTTGATTTTGCACACGCCTAGCTTCTGCTATAGTGTTTAAAAAAGAGTTGAGTTCAGTTTTCGTCATCACAATAGCACTATTATCACTAGTCCTTTCGCTTTGAGCGAAAAGACTAGCTGACAATAAAGTACTTATTGAGATTAGTATTATGTTTAATTTATTCATTGAGTTAAAATTTAACATCTTTGATTAAAATTCAAATTTATACCCCACAGATATTCTATGTATATCTATAAAGTTGTGAGCTGTATAATCTGCAAAAATCTTACCTCCTGCTAAATTAAATGAGGTACCTAGTACTAAATTTGGACTAAATGTGCTTTCTCCTGCAACATCATTATAACCAAAACCTAATCCTGCATATGGCTGTAGAATAATTCCGGAATCTACATTGAAGGGAAATACCACATTTGCGTTCACTCCAAATCCGGTATTTTTCCCTGGTGCTAGATATAAGTCTGGCATAAATTTAAGAGGAGAATTGGTAAAGGCATAATTACCTCTAATACCAATTGTCATTGATACATCGTCTGCAATAGCAGCTCCGGTAAATAGTGACATCCCTTCATTTAAAACCCATCCAGTAGCTACGCCTTTATTTTTACTTTCTGATGTAACCACTGTGTTTCCAGAGTCGTCGGTAATTATTCTCTGCTGAGGTTGCTGGTTTAATTGGGGTGCAGGAACTGCTGTTTGCTGACCTGGAGATATAATTACAGTTCTATCTTGTGGTTGACGCTGTTGGTTTATATCACCAAAAGAATTAATTTTATCGGTGTTTCTATCAATTTTTATATCTAATTCATTTAGCTTTTTCAAGATTTCTTGAGACGCATCTAGTTGGCGCGCAGCGGGAAGATCTTCTTTATAACTGCCTGTATTTATTTGTAACAGTAAGCGCTCTAAACGATCCATTCTATCTTCAATGGTTTGAGGTCTACTAGATTCTTCATCTACCCCTTTTATAACTTTCTCTATTAAATCTTCCAATTCTTTAGGAGTCATTTTTATCTTAGACTCTTCTACTTCGGAAGTGGAACTCGAAATAGGTTCTTGACGAACTTTATCTTTCTTTTGCTCAATTTCTTTCTTTTGCTCTAAATCTTTTTTCTCTTCAATAATCTCAACCGCTTTTTTGGTGTCATTATTTTTGTAGGCTTCAGAAAGCTCAGTTTCTAGTTCATCAATTCTAGCTTGGTATTCTTGAGTTCTATCCTCTACTCGTTGGTCTAGTTCACTTTGAAATATGTCATCCGTATCATTGGCTTTTTTACCAAGTTGGAAACGTACACCTACAGAGAACATGGTATGTTCTTTTAACTCGTCAGGATCAATAGTATTTTCTAAGTCATTGTTTTCTCTTTCTGAAGTAAACAATAGATTAGCATCTCCAAATACCTCTAAATTTCTTCCTAAAGGAACATTTAACCCTACACCGCCTTTGGCAAAAAATCCTGAGGAGGCACCAGTTAATCCATCTTTACCAATATATTGGTTATCATACACATTAAGGTAACCACCTCCTACTGTAAGGTAGGGCACCAAGCCACGAGAAACGTTCAATTTAGCGATTAAATCACCACCATACATTGCCATTTTATCCCAGTCAAAAGATATTTCCTCGTCCTTGGTGGACTGGTAGTAGAAGCCCCTAATTCCGATATATTGATTTAAATCAAATCCAACTTTACCTCCTAAAAAGTAGGAGTCTGCCAAATTAGTATCATTATCAAAATTAACAAAGGCTCCACCCGGCTCAACTATAAGTTTAAATCCGCCTAATCCTCCAGAAAACTTATTGTAGTAGGCTCTATCTAAAGGACTAAATTCTTCAGGACTACGACCTCCTAGGTATAATTGTAAACCTGCTAAAACAGACCAATTGTACATACGGGTATTTTCATTGTCTCCTAACCATCCTTCTATATCACTTTGGTCTTGACCTTCTTGATACAGTACTGAGGAGGGGTCCATATTAAATATGGTATTTTTTGCTTCTAGATTTAGGAATAATCTATTACCCAGTTTAATTTGTGTCCCCAATCCTAGGTTGGCATAAATTTGCTCCGATTCTAAATCGGATTCTGGTGCACCTATCTCGGCAACATCTACAGTAAGTTTCTGTACACCTGCACCTAACGTAAGGTAAGGCACAAAAGTACCTCGAGTTGGAATGTTGGCTTTAAACTCACCACCAATCCTTTCTACTTTAACATCTCGAGAATTAAAATTATTTATAAAATCTTCTGAGAAAGTACCCAAACCATCAACAGTATTTTTTAGATCGTTAGATACCTCATATACTCCCCTTAACTCCATAGCTTCTCCAAATCCGAAACCTAACCTTCCACCAAGCATTAAACCATCTTCAATTGCCGTATTCTTATCAAACCAGTTATAGCTAGCCGTAGGTTGTAGCGTTACTGTGATGTCCTTCATTTGAGCGTGCGTATGAGTACTAACTCCTATTCCTAGGAAAGCCAAGGCGCAAATAGTAGTAATTTTCTTCATAATAGTAATATTTTAGACGAAATTTAGCGGTTCTATTTAATTTTGATTAACTCAAACAATGCAATGTTTGCCTATAAACAATTAATGTCAGTTTTAGGCGTTTAAATAATGAAAAATTACTGTTTAGAATGGTTATTCTAAGTAACCACCTTTTATAATTGATTATAGAACTTTAGAAAGTAAACTTTTTAACTCCAGAATATTTGAGAAACGAGTTTAGCTTTTATCAGTGTTTAGTGTAAACACTTGCGGCGTAATTCTTTAATTGCCCTCATTAAGGAGTTATTTTAAATCATTTTTTTAGAATACTTCCTTCTTGCATTATTACAAACATATATAAGTATATGTAAGTTGTATATGATTTAAATCAGTTTGGGCCTTTTTATTTTCCGATACGTTTATTTGATCTATTAGGGTTAAAAAGTCTGCTGTATATTACAGTCGCTGTTTTAATGTAATTAATACTACATTACATTCGCCAATTAGAGTGTCTATATTTAAGCAGGACGTATTATTGTAGTTATGAGTATTACTCCCATTCTTTTACCTGCTCATTATGGTGAACCAATTAGTGTATCAGATCGTTTTAGTACGACCCTTATCACCCTGGTTGCCAGAATCTTCTACTTTTGTAATAGTAGATGCTACGAATTCTATGGAAACTCCATTTAAGAAATATAAAATCTACTTAGAAATAATAGCAAAAAGCATTTTTGAGCCTAAATCTATAAAGCATGAAATATTTTGATGTTGCCATAATAGGAAGTGGTCCTTCTGGAGCCTCAACTGCATATCATCTTGCTAAAGCTGGTATTTCCACTGTAATCATAGAAAAAGAAACATTGCCCCGTTACAAAACATGTGGAGGAGGTTTGGTATTTAGAGGACGTAATAGTTTGCCTTTTAACATAAATGAAGTTGTGGAAAAAGAATTTCGGACTGTAGATATCTATTTAGGAGAGAAATTACATTTTACTACGCATAGAGAAAAACCTACCATTACTATGGTAATGAGGGACTCTTTTGATAGCCAGATTACAGAGAAAGCGAAAGAAGTTGGGGCAACTTTGTTAGAGAATCATAAATTAGAATCTTTGGTGTTTAAAGACAACCTAATACGTTTAATAACCTCGCAAGAAACAATAACTTCAAAATTTATAATCGCTGCGGATGGCGCTTTGAGTCCCACCGCTAAAATGGCCGGATGGTTAGAGGATAGTAGAAAATTAATCCCCGCTTTAGAATATGAGGTAGAAATTTCTGATGAAGATTTTGTACGACTTTCCAACGATGTTCGTTTTGATATAGATGTTATTCCTTATGGTTATGCCTGGTGTTTTCCTAAAAAGAAACATCTTTCAATTGGTGTTACCTCTACAAGGAGAAGTAAAATAAATTTGAAGGAATACTATCATAAGTATTTGGAAACATTGGGTATTGCTCGCGTTGTCAATGAGTCGCAACACGGTTTTCAAATTCCTGTTTCTCCACGGTCCGATGGTTTTGTTAGAAACAATGTGTTCTTAATTGGCGATGCTGCTGGCCTTGCAGATCCTATTACTGCGGAAGGAATCTCTAATGCAATTTACAGCGGACAATTAGCTGCCGAAGCAATCATAGAAGCAGGTAAGGAACCGGAGTTAGCAGCAGCTTTATATGAAGCAAAACTAGAAGCTAGATTAATTCCAGAACTTAAAACCGCGCTCTGGCTTTCTAAATGGTTTTACGAACACAAGACGATTAGAAATCTGTTCTTAAAAAAGTACGGACAACGCGTTGTTGAGGAAATGGTAACTATTTTTCACGGTGAAAGAACGTATCCAACAGACATTAAGCAAAAGCTTAAGAATAAAATTAAAGAAATGGTCTTTTAAAACCTGAAGGGCTTATTTTTAGAAAGCACTATGTTCTCATTGGTATTCCTGATGCTTTATATCTTTACTGATAGTGGGTAACGGAAAATTGCGAATTAGACTACTACTGGGTAAAGGAAAAATTAACCTAGATTTATTCTGAAGACATTATTATCCAGCCTCCTTCTATAGGTCCTTAAAACAGTAGAAATTGCTGAGAAGGGTATCTCATTTACTGGAAATTTATTAAGTAATCTATTCGTGAAGAATTTGATTTTTTTAGGGATAATACCTACTCAAAATCGTGTATCATTTTGATTTTAGAAACTTCATAGGATATTTATTTTGAGTCTTTAATTGCACAATTCATATTTATTGGATAGACAAGGCTGAAAATTGTAGTTGGCTAAAATATCATACTCTATTATATAAGGTCCAGGTCCAGGTCCAGGTCCAGGTCCAGGTGTTTTTCAATAAAATCTCAATTTTATAAGTTGTAACTTGTTCATTGGCAAGGGTACATATAATATTTAAACCGATAAATAATGAATGGATTTTCGTATTGGGTAATATTGAATTTGGTGTTATTATTGGGTTCCTGCAAAGCAATTAAAAATGAAATTACGGAGCGTGACAAACCGGTGATGCAAATTAGCCTTGCACGCATAGATGCCATGCCCAATTTGCCCAAACCTTATAAAATAATGGACTTTAAGACGTTGGCTAAGGATTTTGACTCCCTTGCCTTTGATCCATCTCAGACTGGAGAATATTGGCCTTTAGTCTGGGAGGACGATTCCAAAAAGAACTTTGATCAAAAAACGTTTGGGATGTATACCGCAATGGGTGATATCCGGCAAGGGGAAAGCCATCATGAGGGAATTTTTCACGAATCGCTCTCGACCATGGGAACCGTTCTCGGCGCCAGTTTGGTGGGAATCGACAAATCCCAGCAAGAGGGTGAAAATTATGTGGGTATGTTGAAAAACTATTTCAATACCGAGACCAATTGGAACATTATGATGAATAATACCAGTCCTGAAGTTGCCATGTTAGGTGGTGGCTACGCCCGTGACTGGTGGTACGATGTATATCCTAATGTACTGTTTTATGCAATTGCAGACCATTATCCTAATGAACCAGATTATGAAAGTCTACAACGGACTATTGCTGATAAATTCTATGCGGCCGATTCCATACTAGCAGGTAATTATGCCTATTCTTTCTTTGATTATTCTACAATGGAGCCTAAGGAGAGCTGGATTTGCACCCAAGAAGATGTAGCAGCCGGACATGCCTATGTGCTTTATTCCGCTTATAAAAAGTTTGTTGATCCAAAATATTTGAGGGGGACTAAATCTGCTATAGAAGCACTTCTGAACCAGAAAGAAAATCGGTTCTATGAAATTTTAATGCCTTTCGGAGCCTATGTATCTGCGCGATTAAATGCCGAGCAAGGGACCGATTATGATACTAAAAAAATAATGGAATGGACCTTTGATGGCACTTCGGTATGTAGAGAAGGTTGGGGTGTATTGATCGGTAATTGGAACGGGTACGACGTCTCTGGCCTAGTAGGCAGCACAGTAGATCATGGCGGATTTGCCTTTCTAATGAATACGTATGACACCATGTGGCCATTGGTGCCTATGGTGCGGTACGACCCGCGTTATGCTAATGCAGTGGGGAAATGGATGTTGAATGCAAGCAACGCAATTAAATTTTTCTATCCTTATGAAATGCCCGACGATCATCAGACTATACCAGAGCGAAAAGACCATACTAAGGGGGTTATAGCTTATGAGGGTTTAATAAAAGAGGCTCATTTTGAGGAATATCAGCATATACCGGCTCCAGTGGCAATTGGGGATGGTCCACATTGGATAGAGGGAAACCCCGATGTTTCTCAGTTTAGTGTTTACGGTAGCGGACATGTTGGTATTGCAGCTGCCATTATAGAAAAAACAGATGTACCCGAAATTTTAAAATTGAACTGTTTGGCAACCGATTTTTATAGCGATATGGCTTATCCTACTTTTTTGATATACAATCCACATCCAGAACAAAAAGTTATAAGCTATATATGCGAAACCTTGGGAAAAGTAGACCTATACGATGCAATCTCCCATCAAATAGTAGCTAAAAACGTGACTAGAACCTCTAAAATAGAAATACCTAGTATGGCATCTCGCCTTATAGTTGAGATACCTGCTAATTCTACCATAATCCGTAAAGATGGTAAATACTATGCAAACCATATCGTGATTGCCTATAAATAGGTCGCAGGTAGGTGTTGTGAATTGAATTTATGGCAAGGTACAAGGAATCTTAAAATGTTCAAGATTCTTTAGAATATTCTTAACCTATCCAATATCAATATTATGCTTTAAGAGGTCCTCTTTAATATATTCCTTATAGAATTCCATTGCCAGTTTAGCTTCCTCAGTAGCGGCTTTGTTATGGCTAATGGTTATGTAAACCAAAACATAGTAAAGGTCGGTAGAGGTGCTACTTATGGAGCTCGTTTCTGTTTTTAAACTTTTATGGACTTTTGAGGTACCTAAAGTAACTAACTCATAGTTCGATTTCTTTAATTCAGGGAAGGTGTTAATTATTTCACTATGGATTTCTTCTCTATTAATAGCGTTAATGATAGGATGAATTTTTTTATAATTGGAATCCACGTTCGCCGATGTACAATTAATTTAAATTGTTTCAGAAATGGTAGAGGCGAAGGGGTTGCCGCAACTGGTGATGAGAAAAAGAATTAGAACCGGTAGATAAAGGTGGTTTTTCATGGTCTGATTATATTGTGCTTTTTCGCCATTTAGCCATAACAGTAGCGTAATTGATGAGTTCTGTTTGAATTTAACAGATTAAGTTAAGGAAATACAAGAACGCTCAATATTTTTTTTTACCTTTTTAAAAGTCTAAATGATTTTTTAAGCATTTTACTTAAACCACTGTGCCTAATCGGAAGCGTTAAACTGATATCCAATCCCTATAAAAAAACGTACCCTATCTGTGCTATTTACCCAAGATATATCAAAATTGATAGGTCCTAAAATGGAGTTATAGGAGAAAGTGGTTCCGGCCGACATTAAAATACTTGGCTCAGTGGAGTCTGGCCAGCTTCCCTTGGGAATAAAGGCATCTTCTAGATATTCATTAAACCTGCCAAACCCTACGGAAGCCATATCTATATGGGGTGTAATGTAAACCTTGTTTAATGCATTTACCTGCAGCCCCAGTTTGAATTTTGCAAATTGCGTTACACTTAATTCCCCCTGATGTAAACCAGGAAAAACAAAGTTGTCGTTTCCAGGATTATAGCTATTTCCTCCTAAAAAATATTTGGAGTTAAGACCTAATTCGGAAAAAGATAGGTCATCACCCGATTGAGCATCTTCAAAAATAAAATGCCCAGATAATCCCAAAATACCTACCGATCTATGATTTAAACGGAATCGTTTTTCATAATCAAGCCCTATCCTTGTATATTCATTAGTGGAGCCATTAACGTCTTTAACGGTCGGATCCGAGGAGATTACTTCTAGGTTATTATGAAGAGACCTACCCAAATACCCTTTTAAAATAGCGCCCTGTTTGGCAAAATGCACATCATTCATACTGTTATAGCGGTAATGGGCATACAGTTCGGTATCATTATTCCTGTACTTACTAATTTGGAGTACATTGTCTTTTAGCTCAGAATCTATAGTGGGTCTTAGGCGAGTATTATGGAATTTAAGTCCTAGGCCAACATAACTTCGCAATGAACTTAAATTTCGATTAAATTGATTGTCGAAATTAAAGTAACGGTATCGGATATCATCAGCATATTTTCCACCAACAAATACTTTCTGTCTTAATTTCTGTCCAAAGGCTTCCGTACGCCACCACCAGTCGCGATCATGACCAAAGTTTTTTTGGTGCTGAACCCTAAATTTAGGCTGATCAGCAATGTCAATGGTAACAAGGGAGCGGGAAGCATTACCAATAATATTCCTACCAGTATAATTTGCAATTACGCCTACCCCATTGTCCCCATCATAGTGTAAAGATCCCTTTACCTGGTGTTGTGACCTTTCAATACCATTTAAATGTAATTGTAATTTATCCCCATATATGATGGGATTATAGGTTATTTGGCTAAAAATTGTAGTTCCCATTGCCCTATTAACACCATCCATTATATCTGTAATACTATAGGGTGTATTTGCTCTTATATTGGTCCTCGCCCTAACAAGGGCCAAGTTATTTTCGCTTATTCCATGATATGCAATAGTATCTAGGCTTAGTTGCTTCTCTATAACGGGAAGTTTATGGGGCCGTTGCTCGTAATTTTTTAAACGTTCGGAAAGAGCTATTAAGCTGTTTAGGTTCTGGTGTACGGCTATTTTTCCTTCTTCATATATAATATTGCTTCTTAAAAAATCTGCAGTAGAATAAGATAGGTTCGGGGTATGGTCAATCAAGATATCACAAAGTTCCCTGTTTTGCGGATTCTTTAGGTTGCTAGTCATCATCCCTGCCTGAAACATAAGTGAACTAAAACTATTTAGTTTTTCTTTAGTGGCCATTCCTCCTCCCACATCACTGCCGATAATAATATCTGCCCCCATATCCTTCGCAATATCAACCGGAAAATTGTTCATTAACCCCCCATCTACCAATAGGGTCTCCTTATACCGTACAGGGGAGAAAACTCCTGGGATAGACATACTGGCGCGCATAGCAAATCCTAAAGAACCCTTATCTAAGATTACTTCTCTACCATTAACAATGTCAGTTGCCACGGCCCGGTACGGAATAGCTAAATCATCAAAGTTGTCCATATTGTAAACGGGATAGGTGAAAGAAGAGATAAAATCCCTTAGATTTTGATCGTTCAATAAAAAGTTGCCCAATTTTAGATTGCCATCTGCCCAATTAAATTCTACGAGGTAACGTCTGAACTCAAATTTTTCTTCAGCACTTACATCCCCTAAAGACACGCCGCCGCCAATTAAGTCGTCCCACCTGGCGTTTTTGGCAATGGTAGCAATGCTATCGCCAGAATATCCCATGGCATAAAGAGCGCCCACTATACTCCCCATACTATTTCCCACAACTAAATCTGGTACAATATTAAGGGAGTCTAGCATTTGTAAGGTAGGTATATGTGCAATTCCTTTTGCACCACCACCACTTAAAACTAGGGCTACTTTAGGTTTCTTATCTTGGGATACACTAGTCTGAGGTGCTGCCCACAAGAAAAGTAAAAGTATAAATAGTAAATGTTTTTGGAGCGCTGTAAAGCAATACCCCAGATTTTTACCTTGGGATAGGTTACTTGGTTTAAAGAGCGTCTGTTTATACATTTTTATTTTCGTCTTTTCTTCTTCCTTAATGGAACGGTAGTTTAACTGTGTTAAAAGGATTTGCAATAATTGTTGTCAAAAATAATTTATTAAACTTAGATTTGAAATGATCAGGTTTGTTTAAAATACGGTTTTTTAAGGTAAAAGAGAGATGTGAACTGTATATGTTTATGGGCCGTGCTTAATTTCCTTTTGTTAAAAATTATAATGCTTCTTAGATAAATGCATAAATGGCTTACAATTAGATGATTGCATGTATTTAGAAGCGCTTTTTAACTGCGATGAACATAGATTTAATAGCCTATATGCACACCCCTTCTTGCCGTTAAGAACTTATAGAAATATGCGAAATATCTTGGGAGGCCCTATTCTTATTGTTAAATTGGGGATTTTAAATTTTTAAACGAAAAAGAAAAAAATATTTGATGTTCAAAAAAAGACTTTTCCCCACATTACTACTCTCTTTAATTACTACAGTTCTTATGGCCCAAGACCGAGGCGGATCGGTCGGTAAAATGATGGTTGATATAATGCTTACCAATCCATCCAAGGAGATTAACAACGGAATAGCGGAGGTAAATGTTAAGGGAGGGAAAGCACCTTATCAGTATAAATGGAGTAATCCCCAGACGGCATTGGACGAAAATAGAGCCACAGGATTAATAGAAGGTATGGCGCATTCTGTTATGGTCACGGACGCAGAAGGAAATTCGATTTCTAAAACATTTAAACTTCGCGCAGAATCCATAACGGAGGTATTCAATAGCAATGTGCAACCGGCTGTTGATTATTTGGGTGCCATTTTATTTTGGGATCCTTTTGCAGCATTGGGAGTGTATGATCCAGTGGTCTATAATGATAAAAGTGCCGTAGCAGTCACTTTAGAGGAAGCGATAAATCAAAATTATAAGTTGGTAAGCTGGTTGGTCCACGAAGGCGATCAGGTTGTTAAAGGTCAAAAATTGGCAATTTTGAAAGGAGACAACACCAAAGAATTGCTGTTGTACGCTACAGCAGATGGAGTTGTAGAACAGGTAATAGAAGTAGGGACCCTTATTTCTGATATTAGGGATGGACTTTCCATAAGCCCTATTAATTTGGCCAACATTGTTTATGATTCGCCTAAGCCATTATTGTATCCTAATGGTGATACAAGAACCAGTACAATTCCTTTTATTGTTATCTGGTTAATACTAGGAAGTATCTTCTTTACCTTCAGACTAAAGTTCGTTAATATAAGAGGGTTTCTACATTCCATAGATTTGGCAAAAGGAAAATATGATGATCCCAATGCACCGGGTACCATTACGCATTTTCAGGCAATGGCCACGGCTACATCAGCCACAGTGGGCTTAGGGAATATTGCAGGGGTAGCCGTGGCCATCTCACTTGGAGGAGCAGGCGCTACTTTCTGGATGTTTACAGCCGGATTCTTTGCCATGTCTTTAAAGTTTGCAGAATGTACTTTGGGGGTGAAATATCGCTTTATTGATAAAGAAGGTCGAATTTTTGGCGGACCTATGAATTATCTGCGATATGGACTGGAAAAACGAAACTTAAAAAAGCTAGGGAAATTTCTAGCAGCACTTTTTGCGGTGTTGGGTATTGGAGCTTCTTTTGGGGGTGGCAATATGTTGCAATCCAACCAGGCATTTAAAATAGTTTCCGAACAACTGCCTTTTTTACAAGAACATGGATTTTGGTTTGGTGTTGCGTTTGCCCTACTAGTAGGAGCAGTTATAATTGGTGGAATAAAGAGTATTGCTAAATTTACAGGAAAAGTAGTTCCTTTTATGGCTATTCTTTATGTTTTGGGTTGTTTAGTAGTAATAGGAACCAATATAGAGAATATGGGTTGGGCAGTTCGCTCAATCATTGATGGTGCCTTTTCTGCCCAAGCGATGAAAGGTGGTTTTATAGGAGTATTGATTATAGGATTACAACGAGCTGCTTTTTCTAGTGAAGCAGGGGTTGGATCCGCAGCAATTGCCCATAGTGCCTCAAAAACCAACCATCCCATTGCAGACGGATTTACCTCCTTGGTAGAGCCTTTTATAGATACCATGTTGGTGTGTACAATGACGGCTTTAGTATTAATTTTTACGGGGAAACATGAAGTACACGGCTTGGGTGGAGTAGAGCTAACTTCTGATGCTTTTGGAAGCGTGGTTTCTTGGTTTCCAATGGTCTTGGCGATTGCCGTTTTACTGTTTGCATTCTCTACTATGGTTTCTTGGTCTTATTATGGAATGCGTTCTTGGAGCTACCTGTTTGGGCGTAGTAAAAAACTGGAAATGGTATATAAGGTATTGTATTTGTTGTTTATAGTTTTGGGAGCTTCTGTGAGTCTCGGAGCAGTACTGAGCTTTGCAGATATGATGATTTTAGCCATGTCATTCCCCAATATAATAGGACTTTATATTCTGGCGCCAGAGATAAGTGCGGACATGAAGGTATATTGGGAGAAATTGAAACAAGGAAAACTTTATATCAATCCAAAATTCCGAAAAGATGTAGAGGTGCCTAATTAAGGAATACAAAGTAGTATTTCATTTTCTATTGATGTAATAAACGTCCCGTTGGTATATGACACTAGATACCCATTCCATTGTCCTATAAAACTAAATGCATTTATAACTTATAGTAGAAGTGGGCTTTAATTATTGATTATTCCACTCTCTACGGATCTCTTCGGATAATGCTTCGTAGCGTTGCCTTAATTCCGAGGAAATTGTTTTGGTGTGTTTATGAAGTTTTTTTAATTGAAGGGAGAAATAAATACTGAATAATCCAGCAAAAAGAAAACTAAGGCCTACTAACAGTACAACACTCATGCCTGCAAATAACGGATTCCAAATTAAGATAAAAGAGAATATAGCTCCTAGGATACCTAATCCTAAGAGAGCTCCCCAATTCGTACTTCCGTATTCTTTGATGTCCAGAGCCAAGCTGATTGCCGCAATGGAACGGAACAGGATTATAAACCCTACATAGAAAGCTAGGGTGCTTACGGAAAGAGCCGGATTTATGAGTAGCAGGATACCAACAATAAAAGTTATAATGCCAAAGCCTAATGTCCACCCCCAATTATCCAATTGATCCCTATTTATTAAGGAGAAAATTATTTCAGAAATTCCTCCAAACAGAAATGACATTGCAAATAAAATAGCCAATGTTAGGAGTGAGCTTAGTGGTGCGGTAAAAGCAACAATACTAATGATAACAAATAACACTCCTACAAGAAGTGGAATATACCAGTTTTTAATTGCTTTTTTAATCGATTTAAGAAATAGTGTATCCATATTGTGTTGATTTATATAGTATTATCATTTTTTTTAGTTCATACCCTATAGAAAAGGCGTCAAATAACGTTTTCAGTAAATAACATCTTCGCAGAAGTTGATTTAATTAATAAAAACAGCCTGTAATTTGATGGACCGGAACTTAATAGGATCTGCTATTGTGTTATGTGGTCAGCTAAATTCTATACCTTTAACAAATATAGTTTTTAGTTCGTAACTAAACGAACTAAATAGGGTAAAGTTTTGTTAATCTTCGTAATGATTTTATTTATCCTTGGTTGTATATTAGCAAAATTTCAGCGTCTTTAGGGTGTTCAGTTATTATAATGCTTAGCCCATAGGTAGGCCTAACTTCTAAGAGAGATTTTATCGCTAGCCGCTTATTTTAAGTAAACTACATTTATGAAACGACTTTTTTCTAATCTACTATTCAAGGTCTTTTTAGGCATAGTACTAGGAATTGTATTCGGACTTGTTTTGCCTGAGTCTATTAGCAGGATTTTTGCAACTTTTAATGCTTTTTTCGGTCAATTTTTAAATTTTTCCATCCCCTTAATTATTATGGGGCTTATTATGCCGGCCATTTCCGATCTGGGTAGGGGAGCAGGAAAGCTACTTTTATTGACCGCTGCCATAGCCTATGGTTCCACTCTTTTTTCAGGCTTTATGACCTACTTTGCGGCTGCAGGAATTTTTCCAACATTGTTGGAATCACATGTCGCCGATGCCGCCAGTATTACAGAAACGGGAAAGGAACTCATGCCTTATTTTAGTATTACTATACCGCCAGCTTTGGATGTTATGACGGCTTTGGTATTTGCATTTGTAATTGGTCTTGGCCTATCTTATCAAGAAAAATCAACCTTGGGCGCTGTGGTCAAGGATTTTCAGGTAATCATTATGCAGTTGATAGTAAAGGTAATTGTTCCCCTTTTACCTTTATATATCCTAGGAATCTTTGCCGGGATGGCCTTTAATGGAAAGGTATATTCTGTTCTGTCGGTATTTGTAACAATTATTGGCGTCATTTTTGTCTTGCATATACTTTTACTAGCCATCCAATACGTTATTGCTGGCTTACTCACTAAAAAGAATCCCATAAGATTATTGGTGACTATGTTACCTGCCTATTTCACAGCTCTGGGTACGCAATCTTCAGCTGCTACAATTCCAGTTACCTTAGAACAGACACTAAAGAATGGGGTATCTGAAAAAATTGCAGGTTTTGTAATTCCTCTTTGTGCCACTATTCATCTCTCGGGTAGTATTATGAAAATTACTGCCTGTGCAATGGCTTTAATGATATTGCAGGGAATTCCGTTTACCTTCACCCTCTTTGCAGGCTTTATATTTATGTTAGGTATAGCTATGGTAGCTGCCCCAGGAGTACCTGGAGGTGCTATAATGGCTGCTATCGGCATTCTTCATTCTATGCTAGGTTTTAATGAAGAAATGCAGGGGCTTATGATAGCCTTGTATATCGCCATGGATAGTTTTGGAACCGCTTGTAATGTTACTGGAGACGGAGCCATTGCCTTGGTGGTTAATAAACTCACGAAAAAGGTTGGTAACTAGTTGGTTACTTTTTACTAAAGAGTAGGTTTTCGCTCCTCACGAACTATTACTTATTTAGTTTTAGGGTCAAACTCCAGCAATCTTAGTTCCTCCAGTTTTCGTAACTTTCAAAGCTATAGCTTATCAGTAATGTTATAGCCATACATAAGTGAAATATGAAAATTTTTATACTTATTGGTTTATTTGTCTATATTTTTACTCATCCTGCAATTGGACAGGTTCTCTTGCCACCCATTCAAAACTACCACATCTTTGAATATCAGGCTGACAGTAAAAACTGGGATCTAACCGTAGACCCAGAAGGTGAGTTGTATGTGGCTAATAATAATGGATTGCTCCATTTCAATGGAGAGCAATGGACTTTGTATAAACTTCCCAATAAAACCACCATTCGCTCTGTGGCATGGATCAAGAATAAGATCTATACCGGCTCCTATGAGGAGTTTGGGTTTTGGGAAAAAAACGTTTATGGCGGATTGGAATATACTTCCCTGACCCATCTTATTGAAGAACACGAATTTACCAGTGAGGAATTTTGGCAAATTTTGCCTTTTAAAGATGCTATAGTTTTCCGATCCTTTTCTGGAATCTATATCTACCGTGACGATGCAATCTCAATAGTTGAGCCCCATTTTGTGGTCAATCATATGGTGGTATGGGATGATGCTATATTTGTTGCAGGAGGACCAAGTGGTTTAAATTATGTTAAAGACAAGAAGTTGACTCCCGTAAACGGAACAGCCCTCCTAAATAGTAAAATAGTGGTAGATATGGTTCCTACGTCCAATGGCCTGTTGATTGGAACTAAACTACATGGAGCATTTTTGTTCAAGGATGAGGGATTAAAAGCGCTACCTGAAGAAATTAATAAGGAGCTGAAACAGCACCAATTAAACCGGATTCTTCCTTTAACCAATGAAAAGATCGCCTTTGGGACCATTAAAAACGGAATTTATTTTTATGACTGGGAGCAAAATACTTTTCTATGTCTTAATAGAGAGGTAGGATTGCAGAATAATACCGTGCTGGCATTACAACAGTATGGTGAAATGCTTTGGATAGGATTGGATAATGGAATCGACAGATTGCAAATGGAAAATCCGCTTACCTATTATACTGATTATACTGGGGCCGTTGGGACGGTGTATGACGTTGCCCTGCATAATGGGACTATATATTTGGGAAGCAATACGGGAATCCATTATTTTGAAGGGGATGTCCTGAGATTTGTGGAGGGCTCCCAAGGACATGTTTGGGACTTGGAAGTGGTAGAGGGAGACCTGTTCTGTGGTCATAATACAGGAACCTTTATTCTAGAAGATGGACGCCTAAATCTAATATCGGAAATATCTGGCGGTTACCAAGTGGTTAAGGTCCCAAGCTCTAAGTCCCTTTATCTGCAAGGAACTTATAACGGATTGGGAAGATATAGTAAGACCCAAGAAGGGCAATGGGCCGTAGAGGCGATCCAAGGAATAACTTTTCCAATAAAGTATCTAACTTTTGAAAGCCCCACTACACTCTGGGTAGCGCATCCTTATAAAGGCTTATATCGACTTACATTAAATGATGATTATAACGAAGTAGTAAATAAGCAGGAATTTGGATCTGCTGAAATCCCCAATAATTATAATGTAAAGCTCTACAATATAAAAAATCAGATTGTACTTTATAGTTCGGGAATTTGGTATAAGTATGATCCTATTCTGGCGGAAATACTAATTTTTGAGGAATTTCAAGAGTATAACAATAAGGACCTTGTTCATTTTGATGAAGATCACTATTGGTTTATAGACAATGAAGGGTCTAAAGAACTGCTAGTAACCGATCTTAAGGAGGATCGTTTTGTATTAGAAGATGCCCAATTGGGCCGCCGCTTGGTGCCAGAGGCGGAGAACGTGATAAAGCTTAATGATAGCATATACTTTTTCACCTTAAGCGACGGTTATAGTAATTTAAACTTGGCCAAACTCCGACGTCACCTGCAAAACTATGAACTCACCACACCTAAGTTCTTCCACTTTAAAGACGAGGAAAATATACATCCTTTAGAGAATGGAACTTTTATAATACCTTATAACCGATCCCATAATATATCATTAGAAATGGCCGCCTCAGAACTGGTTCGGCCAAGATATTATTATGAACTTAATGGGCCTTTGGTGCAAACGGGCAACCTTGAAAAAGGATCACTTTCCTTTCAAAATCTACCTTATGGGAAGTATACCCTAAAGGTATATACTGTGGGAATTAATAATGAACGTTCCCTGCCTCAAAGATTGCAGTTTGAGATTAAGCCCCCATGGTATTTTTCTACGGTTAGTTTTGTGATGTATGCATTGATGGGCCTTGTGGTAATTTTTGTTATCCGGGAGTACAACAGACGTAAGCTCGAAAGAAAACATGCTCTGTTAAAGAAAAATTTGGTGCGACAACAGGAAGAGCAATTGGCACAGCTTGAAAAGGAGAAATTGGCAAAGGAAGTACGGATGAAACAGAAGGAATTAACCAGTACTACTATGAGTATGGCCAGAAAAAATGAGCTCATTTTAGAGTTGAAGAATCTACTCTTGGTGAACAAAGCGAAATTTGATAATCAGCAACGCTACCGTTCATTTATGAAAAAACTTAACAGTGCTATTAGTGACGATGAAGATTGGAGGCAATTTGAAGTCAATTTCAAAGAATTGCACAATGATTTTTTTGAAATGTTATTGCATCGCTATCCTACTCTTACCCCAAAAGATCTGAAATTATGCGCTTATCTTAAAATGAACCTTGCTTCGAAAGAGATTGCACCGCTAATGGGGATTAGCACAAGGGGTGTGGAGATACATCGCTACCGTCTGCGTAAAAAACTGGAATTGGAGAGCGAACAGAACATTTCTAACTACCTAATCACTTTTAAGTAGGAAATAAGGGAGTTTGGGTAACAAGCCCTAGCTTATTTCTTACAAAAGAACACTACATCATTAGTACATCAATCTGTTAATTTGTCATAATAATATCTATTTATTGCTACTGCAAGCACTTGCTCAGCGGGGTTTAGTGTCCAATTTAATTTCTGATGTAGTTATAATGTACTCCACGCCCCTACATTGCGCTAATGTTTTATTAATTTAGTAATTATATAACTCAATACTTGCACTATTATGAAATTTAGAAACGTATTATTATTAATTTCGTTCTTGATGTTTCAGTGGTTTACCTACGCCCAGGATGATATTACTATTCGTGGTACCGTAACAGATAATGACAATCAGCCCTTACCTGGAGCTTCTGTTATTGTTAAAGAAACAACAACTGGGACGCAGACCGATTTTGATGGGAATTTTGTGTTGGATAATATTCCGGCAAAGGGAACTTTGGTCTTTAGTTACTTGGGATTTACCACTCTGGAAATTCCCGTAAATGATCAGACCTCCTTTAATATTCAACTTCAGGAAGACGCCCAGGCGTTGGATGAGGTAGTGGTGGTAGGGTACGGAACACAAAAGAAAGCAGATTTAACCGGGTCCATTACCACCATTAAATCAGAGGATATAACCAGAACACCCTCTGGTTCAGCTATGCAGTCACTTCAGGGAAAAGTAGCAGGTTTGCAAGTGGTTAGTAGTGGAGCTCCAGGTACTGCACCTACCATACGGGTACGTGGTATTGGGTCTTACGTTGGTGGTGCATCCGATCCTCTTTATGTGGTAGACGGAACCTTCTTTGATGATATTGATTTTTTGAATAGTGAGGATATTGAAACTATTTCGGTCCTTAAAGATGCATCTGCATCCGCTATTTACGGAGTGAGGGCTGCAAATGGGGTAGTACTTATTGAAACTAAATCTGGTAAAAGAAATCAAAAACCGCAAATTACGTATAATGGCTATCAGGGAGTACAAGTAGCGCAAAACATAGTTAAGCTGTCCAATGCTGAGCAATTTGCCACTTTGGCGAGAGAGTCGGGTTCGGCCGCAGAAGCTCAATTTATAGAAAATGCGATTCAGCGTTACGGGCGGAGTAGAATAAACCCAAACATACCCAATGTAAATACTGATTGGTATGATCTGGTGTTACGACACGCATTGCAACAAAACCACAGTTTAGGGGTTACCGGAGGAACGGAGGGTACCACTTACTCTGTAGGGTTAAGTTACTTTGAACAAGAAGGTATTCTTAAAATGAAGAATGACTACGATCGATTGAATATCAGGACCAAACTGGATTTTGATATAAGCGATCGTTTAAAAGTAGGTGTTTCTACACTGTTGAGCAATGCTACCAGATTCCGTCCAGAAAATACCGCTTTTGCATTGGCTTACTTTGGGGTGCCAACGATGCCTGTTCTAGATCCTTCCAAAACTGATGCCTTTCCAAGGTCTTATGCCAATGCCCAAGATTTAGGTTATAGAGGTACGCAGAACCCCTTTCCGATAATGGAAAACACGGAAAATAGAGATAAAATTCGGAATACGCTGATGACCTTTGATTTAAGCTATCAGTTAGTTCCTGATAAATTGACCTTTAAAACAGCCTACTATCATAACTTGGAAACCCTTGAAACGAGGGAAGTAAGACTTCCATTCTTTTTTGGTAATGGCAATGCTTTTAGGGAAAATGCAGAATTGGTAAAGCGAAATGAAACGTTTTCGGAACAAACTTGGGATAATACATTGACCTATGATGACAGTTTTGGAAAACATAACTTAACGGTTTTGGGAGGTACGTCTTTTAGGGACAGATCTTTAGAGCAGTTAGAGGCAAAAGGCCTTAATTTCCCAAATGGTCCTGGAATTGGTGACGAATCTTATTACTTGGATTTAGCAAAAACCATCGATGTGGATGGGGTTGGGGATAACGGAGTAAGACAGTATTTCTTTTCCTATTTTGGGCGTATCGCCTATAATTTTGATAGTAAGTATTTATTATACGGTACATTTCGTGCAGACGGCACCAGTAAATATCAGGAGAAATGGGGCTATTTCCCTACAGTAGGGGCCGGTTGGGTTGTTTCCCAAGAATCCTTTATGGATAACCAAAGTCTTTTCGATTTTTTAAAAATAAGGGCAAGTTGGGGTGAATTAGGAAATGCCAATGTCAATTCAAGTACTGGAGGTATTACTTCAAATGAAGTTAGTGCAGCTTTTGGCGATATAAGATATCCAGGATTGGTGACCAGCAGTGATTTTGAAGCTTTAAAATGGGAGGTAACTGCTGAAACAAACGTTGGTATTTCTGCCGGAATGTTCAGCAATCGATTATCTATTGAGACCGATTATTTTAATAGGGAGACTAGGGATGCGGTAATTCCCGTTTCAAGGCTCCTAGTGCCAGGAGAAACCAGACAGAATGTGGGGATAATCAGAAACTCGGGCGTTGAGGTAGTATTAAATTGGAACAATCAGGTTTCCGATAATTTCCGCTATACTGTTGGAGGAAACTTTTCAACCCTGAAAAATGAAGTGATGGATCTAGCCGGCCAAGATAATTTAACCACAGGCGGAGATACTGCACAACGAACAGTAATAGGTGGGACCATTAGCCCTTTTTACGGACTTGAGGTCGCAGGGGTATACCAAACTCCAGAGGAAATTCAAGCAGACCCCGCAGCACAAGCAGCAATTGCAGACGGATTAGTGGTAGCGCCAGGAGATTTTAGATTTGTAGACCATAATGGTGACATGGTGATAGATGCGCAGGACAGAGTGGATTTGGGATCCTACCTTCCTACCTATTCCTTCGGATTTAATCTTGGACTTAACTATAAGGCTTGGGACTTTTCCCTAAACGTCATTGGGCAGGGAGGCAATGTAATTGCAAACCAAAAACGTTT
Source organism: Arenibacter certesii DSM 19833 (assembly GCF_000429545.1). Lineage (GTDB taxonomy): Bacteria > Bacteroidota > Bacteroidia > Flavobacteriales > Flavobacteriaceae > Arenibacter > Arenibacter certesii. The sequence goes on along the minus strand of NZ_AUCB01000006.1, from coordinate 95,926 downwards.
TGCTATCCGGCAAACACCCGACCCTAATATTGATAGGGATTTTGCCATCAACCGATGGCATGGTCCGGGTACTTCAAATACGTATCCTTCGGCTAGAGGAATAAGAAACCCATGGAGCAATCAATTTCTAAATAGTTATTTTGTGGAAAAGGGCGATTTTGTTCGATTGCAAAATGTTACGGTAGGCTATACATTACCCCAGCTAAAAGGGAAATTCAATCCTAATATCAGATTCTATCTGACTGCTGAAAGACCGTTGACCTTTTTTGATTACAATGGCTTTACTCCCGAAGTTTCAGATGGTAGGGACAATCAAACTTATCCAATTCCCGGTGTGTATACCATGGGTGTAAACATTAAAATATAAAAAATTAGCTATGACACGATATATAAAGACAAACAGACTCTCGGTTATTTTAGCCTTAATAGGTGTACTGCTTATTGGCTGTTCGGACCAATTAGACCAACCGGAACTCAATAATAATTTCGCTGGAGGTACAGATTTCTCCAAAACCGATAATATGGTATTCTCACTTATTGGGGTCTACCAAGCTGTTACTGCCCGGGGATGGGAACAACCATTGGTCGTATCAACAAGGGGGGATGATGTAAATGCAGCGGGAGATCAGCAGGGCCTTAAAAACCAAGATCGTTACGTATATGACAACTCATTCTTTGGTTCCAGGACCTTATGGGAAACTTATTATGGCGATATAATCCGAGCCCATACGGGAATGGAACAAATTGAACGTTATATGGAATTTGCCGATGCCGATGGAATAGCTAAGGGGAAACAATATATTGCAGAGGCAAAAGTACTTAGGGCAATTTTACTTTTTCAACTGTCCCAGGTTTATGGCGCCGTCTTTATTCCAGAATCCTCAGATCTTGATGATTTTGCCGATGTAACTTCAGTTCCTACTAAGGATGAGGTAATGCAGCATATTTCTGCGCAAATGGACGAAGCAATCCCATTTTTGGTGGATATGCGACCTAATGAGCGAACAGATCTTCCTGGAGGGGTTACTAAATACACAGGTTTAATGATAAAAGCGGTGGCAAATCAAGAATTGAAGAATTATCAGGCCGTAGCCGATGCTGCAGGCCAGATTATTAGTTCAGGAAAGTTCAGCCTCTACAACGATTTTTATGAATTATTTAAAACCCCTGGAAAATTGAGTGATGAGAGCTTGTTTGAATTTCAATATTCGGATTTTGGTACAGGTGAAGGGGAGCGAGTGGGGCATCTTTATGCGCCTTATGGACCTAATTCTTGGACTCCTACGGTACCAGGGGCTTCTAGTGGGTGGGGCTTCTTTGAACCAAGTATGAAATATGTAGCGTTTATGCTGGATAGGGGAGAAACGGAACGATTGGAAACTTCCGTGTTTTTTAGCCAGAAAGGAATCGATAGCCTAATAGCGACTACGCCTTACACGGCGGCAACGTTACCAGCATTTGTTTCTCCAACGACTAGGGATGGCGACAAAAATACTTCGGATGTCAGATCCATATTTTCCAGTGGGAAACACTATTTACCAACAAATCAGTTAATTCCAGGGCGAACAGACTACGGCAGTAATAAAAATTACATTGTATTCCGTTATGCTGAAACACTCTTAATATATGCTGAGGCGCTATTGCAAGGAGCTTCCAATTCTGTTATGACAGCAGATCAAGCGGTTAATTTAGTAAGAGGGAGAGCTGGTATGCCGCCGTTATCCGGAGTGACCTTAGATCAAGTTGTGGACGAAAAATATGCAGAACTGGCAATGGAATGGGGCAAGCGGTTTTTTGACATGGTCCGTTTGGGAAGATATGAAGAGCTCAGCTATGAGGGTAGGACATTTACAGCTAACAAAACATTTGTAACCTATCATCAGGATCAAATTGATGAATTTCCAATATTAGGGGAAATCAGTAACTAACAAACAACTTAGAAAAAATGAAAAGTATTAAACTATTATGTGCCAGCTTAATCGCCGTGTTTTTTTTCTACGGTTGTGATCAGGGAATAGATGCTATAACGCAGGTTGATCCAGGGGCCGATGCCACTGCGCCACAAATAAAGGTCAATTATCCCACAGACGGAGTTAAAATAAAAGTACTGGATGTGGTAACTTCCATTACAATCGATTTTGAGGTGACCGATGATATAGAAATCGCAAAAGTAGACGTGATGCTCAACGGGGCAAATATTGAAACCTTTAGTGAATTTAAAGATTACCGTCGATTTTTGAAAAAAGACCTTGTCTACGATAAGTTGACCGATGGTGCACATGAGCTTTCGATTACCGCAACAGATTTAGAAGGGAAAACGACTGTAGCAACAGTGAATTTTGAAAAAGAACCCGCCTACACTCCGCTCTTTGCTGGAGAGACCTTCTATATGCCTTTTGATGGAGACTATTTTGACCTAGTAGGCTTTAAACAGGCAGGCAAAGTAGGAACTCCAGGATTTGCCGGGGAGGGACTTATTGGGACAAATGCATACCAAGGAGCTACCGATTCTTATTTAATATATCCTACCGAGGGATTGTTGGGAACGGAATTTACTGCTGCCTTTTGGTATAAGGTAGATGCCAGTCCAGATAGGGCAGGTATCCTTGTAATTGGGGACGACGCTGATGATCGCAATCAAGGGATTCGGTTATTTCGGGAAGGTAGTGCTACCGACCAGACTATAAAAGCAAACATTGGGACTGGAGATAGTGATAGCTGGAACGATGGAGGAGTGCTCGATGCAACCGCTGGCGATTGGGTGCACATCGCTTTAGCCATCTCCGCTACAGAAAGTACGCTCTTCTTTAATGGAGTGGAGATTAAAACTGCACCACTAAGTGCACCTGTAGATTGGACCGGTTGTGAAGAGATAACTATAGGTTCTGGAGGGGAGACATTTAGCTATTGGAATCATAAGTCAGATAATAGCGCCATGGATGAGCTACGCCTGTTCAATACCGCACTGACCGAAGCAGATATCCAGAACATGATCAATATTACCAATCCCTATACCGGGGAATTTGATGGGGAAATGTTTTACCTGCCATTGGATGGGGATACCAAGAACAAGTTTAACGATCAAGAAGCTACCATTATGGGCACGCCTGGGTTTGCCGGAGAAGGTGTTAGAGGTACAGATGCGTATGCTGGTGCAGCGGATTCTTACTTAACATATACTACATCTGGATTGACTACACCCGAGTTTAGCGCTACATTCTGGTATAAGGTAAATGCTGCTCCGGACAGGGCCGGTATCTTGGCCATGGGTCCAGAGGATACTGAAAATGGAGATTACCCGGATAAACAAAACAATCGCAAAAGCGGAATAAGATTCTTCCGTGAAGGAAGTCCGGAAAGTCAGATCTTTAAACTTAACGTGGGCGATGGAACTGCAGATACTTGGATAGATGGTGGCGATGCAGCTAGAATTGATACCTCCGTGGGAGAATGGGTACACATGGCCTTCACCATTTCAGAAAATAAAGCAATCGTATATTTTGATGGAGAAGTTGTTGCGCAAAACGATGTTAATGGCGTAGATTGGACAGGTTGCGACCTACTTTCTATAGGCTCAGGGGCACCAAGATTTAGCGAATGGGGACATTTGTCAGATGCCAGCTTTATTGATGAAGTAAGGTTGTTCAATAAAGCTTTGTCCCAAGAAGAAATACAGAGCATACGAAACACTGATTTATAACTTTAATAATATGAGAATAAGTATAGTTGCCTTGACGTTAGGTGCTGCAGTTTTATTATTGAGTTGTAATGACCAAAAAAAAACCAAGGATAGAATTCAAGAAGTTAGTAATAAGTCAGTTGTAGATAATGATGAAGATGCTGAACTATTAGACAAAGTTCAAAGACAGACGTTCAATTATTTTTGGGAGGGAGCCGAACCTATTTCAGGCCTGGCCAGAGAACGTATCCACATGGACAATATTTATCCTAGCCACGATAAGGACATTATTACCATTGGAGGATCTGGATTTGGATTAATGGCTATTTTAGTTGGAGTAGAACGCGGATTCATTACTCAAGAGCAAGCAGCGGAACGCTACCTAAAGATATTGGACTTTTTAGAGAAAGCAGACCGATTTCACGGCGTGTGGCCGCATTGGTTAAAACCGGATGGAACTACGGCCCCCTTTAGCAAAAAAGATGATGGGGGAGATCTTGTGGAGTCTGCATTTTTAGTGCAAGGCTTACTTACCGTAAAAGAATTTTTTGATAGGAGGGGAACTACCGAGGCAGAGAAAACCATTAGTGCAAGAATCCAAAAACTATGGGAAGAAGTAGAATGGGACTGGTATACCAAAGGCGGGGAAAAGGTACTTTACTGGCATTGGTCCCCTAACTACGGATGGGATATGAACTTCCCTGTTGGAGGTTATAATGAAGCTTTAGTGATGTACGTGCTTGCTGCAGCTTCTCCCACGCACCCAATAGATAAAGAGGTTTACGATAAGGGATGGGCACTAAATGGTGAAATTGCCAAGGACACGGTCTTTTATGGTCTTCAGACCGAACTGAATCATTATGGGGACGGTAGAGCGCACGTTGGACCCTTGTTTTGGGCACACTACTCCTATTTAGGATTAAACCCAAAAGGATTAAAAGATCAGTATGGTGATTATTGGAAATTAAATCGTAATCACGCGCTAATAAACTATAACTACGCAGCTGCCAATCCTAATAATTATAAGGGATACGGGGAGAATTTATGGGGACATTCATCAAGCTATTCCATGGAAGGATATTCGGCCCACCGGCCAGATAAAGATTTAGGCGTAATTACACCTACAGCTGCTCTATCGTCTATGCCCTATACGCCAGAAGAGAGTATGCGATTTTTACGGTATATGTATCAGGAGCAAGATTCCCTGATCGGGAAATATGGTCCATATGATGCCTTCAGTTTTGAACATAATTGGAGCATTCCACGCTACTTGGCTATAGACCAAGGACCTATTCCTGTTATGATAGAAAATTATAGATCCGGAATGTTATGGGAGTTGTTTATGAGCAATAAGGATGTGCAGAAAGGATTGCAAAAATTAGGGTTTCAAAGTAGCGCTTCCAAGTAACATACGCTACTCCAAGAAACTTGCTAAAATTGATTATTAGTAATTGTGTTGGATTAAAATAAAATTTACACCATATACAATGTCTTTCATCTGGTATATCTAGGTAAATAATTATTCCGTAGCTATTGCTAGGGGATAGCTTTTTACCTAGAAATGCAACAGATTTCATGATGGCCATATATGCCATTTCAGCTTCAACCTAACATCGGAGATAAAATGAAAATGAGACCTATTTTTATATTCCTACTGCTTGCTCTAGTCTTTTCCTGCTCCGAGGACGGTCCGCCAGGACCCACCGGGGAATCGCAATTGCCCGATCCGCCTAAAGAGGAACCACCGGAAGTTGCGATAATTTCGGATGAGGATTTGATGGAGCTGACCCAAAAAGAAACTTTTAAATATTTCTGGAATTATGCCGAACCTAATTCGGGCTGTGCAAGGGAACGCTTTCATCCAGATAATCCGACCTATGATATCAGTACCGTGACCACAGGTGGCACCGGTTTTGGCCTTATGGCGATCTTAGTGGGTATAGAACGTAATTATATTTCTAGGGAACAAGCTGTTACAAGATTGCAAAAGATGTTGAATTTCTTAGAGAATGCAGACCGCTTCCACGGTGCATGGCCGCATTGGCTAGACGGGAGTACAGGAAAGGTGAAGCCTTTTAGTGCTATGGATAATGGGGGCGATTTGGTAGAAACCGCTTTTGTGGCCCAAGGCCTAATTACCGTAAAAGAATATTTTAAGGAAGGTTCGCCCGCAGAAAAAGAATTGGCTACCAAGGCAGATGCCCTGTGGAAAGGGGTAGAATGGGATTGGTATACCCAAGATGAGAATGTACTCTATTGGCATTGGAGTCCTAATCATAATTTTGCCATTAACCTACAGCTTAAAGGGTATAATGAAACCTTAATAGCATACATACTGGCGGCAGCCTCTCCAGATTATTCTATTATGAAAGAGGTATATACCAATGGATGGGCTTCCAATGGAGGCATTAAATCTAATAAAACTACCTATAATTACCCGCTGCTTGTGAAGCATCCCGGCTCGGAAACTTACGGGGGCCCTTTATTTTTTTCGCATTACTCGTTTTTGGGCCTAGACCCAATTGGTTTAAAAGACGCGTATGTAGATTATGGGGAAGTAAGTATCAATCATGCCAGCATCAATTATCGGTATGCTGTAGAGAATCCCAAGCAATTTATAGGGTACGGTCCAGATTGTTGGGGTTTATCCGCTAGTTATTCAAGAAATTCAGATGGCAGTCTGGGGTATAGCGCCCATTCCCCCGCTAATGATGTGGGTGTAATTTCCCCCACGGCGGCCATAAGCTCTATACCCTACACCCCAACAGAATCGCTAAAGGCCATGCACTATTTTTATCAACATAAAGATAAACTGTTGGGACCGGCGGGATTTTACGACGCCTTTAGTCCGCAGTATAATTTTTGGGTGGCAGAAGCATATCTGGCAATAGACCAAGGACCACAGATCATCATGATTGAGAATTACAGAACGGGACTGCTGTGGAAACTGTTTATGCAGAACAAAGAGGTTAAAGCAGGTTTAACAAAATTAGGATTTACATATGGGAACTAAAATAAGACTATTATTATTCATGTTTTATCTGGGTAACGTTGCTACCTACGCACAAAAGGATCTTTACCAAGCGGCAACTTTTAAGAAAGGGGCAGATTCTTTAAAATATCGAATTTTATATCCTAAAGATTTTTCGGACTCCGAGCAGTATCCTGTGGTGCTTTTTTTACATGGGGCAGGAGAAAGGGGTAGTGATAATACCAAGCAATTGACTCACGGGAGTTCTTTGTTTTTAGAAGATGCTAATAGGGATAAATACCCTGCTATTATCATTTTTCCACAATGTCCGCAAGAGGATTATTGGTCCAGCGTAAAAGTAAATCGCAATAAGCAACCCCTGGAATTAGCCTTTCTATATAGTGAGGGGCCTACAAAGGCATTAGATCTGACTATGGCGTTGATGGATTCTATCGTAAAGAAACCGTATGTAAAAACGGATCAAATCTACGTAATGGGATTGTCTATGGGAGGTATGGGTACTTTTGAGATGCTGTATAGAAAGCCAGATATGTTTGCCGCTGCAATACCCATTTGTGGTGGGGGAGATTTAAAAGCATCGGAAGCCTATGCAGATAAAGTTCCCTTGTGGATTTTTCATGGGGCAAGGGATAATGTAGTAGACCCACGATTGTCATTGGATATAGCTGCAAAAATCATGGAATATGGTGGGTATCCAAATCTCACCCTTTATAGTGATGCCCATCATAACAGTTGGGATTCGGCTTTTGCTGAGCCTGATTTATTGCCCTGGTTGTTTTCACTAAAACGATCTGAATAGAGAACGACCAAAGAATTTTGCAATTATAAAATTGTGTAAAACAGAACCAGATGAAAAATTTAAAAAAAATAATTACAACAGCGGTTTTACTAGTAAGTGTAATAATATATGCACAGGAAGTGGTTCCGGAAACTTATATCAATCCTCTGGATATTGATTATACCTATATGGTTTATAATTCGAGTAAGAATATTTCCTACCGTTCTGGTGCAGATCCCGCAGTAATCGAATTTCGTGGTGAATACTACATGTTTGTCACTCGGTCTTTTGGTTATTGGCATTCCACCGATTTGATCAATTGGGAATTTATTAAACCTAAACAGTGGTTTTTCGAGGGTTCCAATGCCCCAACCGCATTCAATTATAAAGATTCGCTGGTATATTTTGCAGGTGATCCCGCAGGTTACGGAAGTATTCTTTATACCGATGACCCAAAAAAAGGGGAGTGGACACCTACCGCTTCAATTACCAAAAACCTCCAAGATTCGGAGTTGTTTATTGATGACGACGGGAAAACCTATCTGTATTGGGGCTCGTCAAACAAACATCCCCTTCGTGTGAAAATGCTGAATAAAGACGATCGTTTTCTTGAAACCGGAGTTGAGAAAGAACTTTTCAATTTGGTTGAAGAAGAACATGGTTGGGAACGTTTTGGCGAAAATAATTACCATCCAACCTTAAAGGAAGGATACATGGAAGGTGCCTCGATGACAAAACACAACGGGAAATACTATTTACAGTATGCAGCGCCCGGGACGCAATTTAATGTGTATGCCGATGGTGCTTATATTGGTGAAACCCCACTTGGTCCTTTTACTTACATGAAAAATAATCCCATGAGTTTCAAGCCGGGCGGTTTTGCTAATGGGGCAGGACATGGTATTACCGTGAAACAAACCAATGGCCAATACTGGCATTTTGCCACCATGGCATTGGCTTCAAATGCTCATTGGGAACGTCGTCTATCCATGTTCCCCACTTATTTTGATGATGAAGGATTAATGTATTCCAACACCAGCTATGGCGATTACCCCTTATTCGGGCCAAATCATCCAACAAAAGCAGGACAGCATAGTGGCTGGATGTTGCTTTCTTATAAAGGAAAAACAACGGTTTCATCTTCGCAAATACAGGTGAAAAAAAGCACTTCTGCCTATGATGATTATGACATTACCGAAATGCCACTTGAAAAGAATAGTGAAGGTGAAATTATTTCGAAGCTGTTAACCGATGAAAGCCCAAAATCCTTTTGGGTTGCTGCATCCAATGATGATGAGCAATGGGTTAAGATCCAAATGCTTTCACCTGGGAAAATTTATGCTTTTCAATTGAATTTTCATGATCAGGAGTCGGGCATTTATACCCGTACCGAGGGCCTACGACATCGATTCACATTGGAAGTTTCAGAGGATGGAAAAAATTGGGAAACAGTTGTCGACAGAAGTAGGAGTTATAAAGATGCGCCAAATGCCTACATCACCCTTAATCAACCCGTACGAGGAAAATATGTACGTTATAATAATGTGGAGGTTCCGGGGAATAACCTGGCATTATCAGAAATAAGGGTATTTGGAAAAGGTATAGGAAAGAAACCGGAAAAGGTGAAGGGATTTAAAGTATCCCGGGAGGAAGACAGAAGAGATGCCTCTTTTACATGGAACCCGGTGAAAGGGGCACAGGGCTACAATATCCGATGGGGTATTGCCCCAGATAAATTATACCATTCCTGGTTGATTTATGATGTAAATGAACATTTTATGCGCAACCTCGATCGCGATACGCGATATTATTTTAGTATAGAAGCATTTAATGAAAATGGAATTTCAGATAAAACTGAGGTACAGGAAGTGAAATAAAGAAAAGAAATTATCAATTTTTTACAGTAAAACTAAGATGAGAAAATTTAATCTGTTTGTCGCTGTTCTCTTTTTTACAGGGCTTTCAAGTCTTCAAGCCCAGGAAAGGATCCCGCTAGTTGAAGAACTTCTGGCAAAAATGACCCTTGAAGAAAAAATAGGACAACTAAACCTACTTACTCCCGGTGGTGGAGTAGCCACAGGTGCGGTGGTGAGCCAAAATGTGGAAGCCAAGATCAAAGCCGGTCAGGTAGGCGGACTCTTTGGTGTGGCGAGTCCAGAAAAGATGAAGGTCGCTCAGGATTTCGCTGTAAATGATACCAGATTAAAAATTCCATTGTTATTCGGTTCTGATGTGATTCACGGATATAAAACAACTTTTCCCATTCCCTTGGGACTTGCGGCGAGTTGGGATTTAGACCTAATTGAAAAAACGGCCCGGATTGCTGCTATTGAAGCGACTGCCGATGGAATAAACTGGAATTTCTCTCCAATGGTTGATATCGCCCGTGACCCTAGGTGGGGCCGTATTGCCGAAGGAGCCGGCGAAGACCCGTATCTAGGATCGGCCATTGCCAAGGCAATGGTAAAAGGCTATCAAGGAAACGATCTTTCTTTAAATAATACCATGTTGGCAACGGTAAAGCATATAGCGCTCTATGGGGCTTCAGAAGGAGGCCGCGATTACAATTCCGTAGATATGAGCAAGGTGAAAATGTACAATGAATATTTGCCTCCCTATAAGGCGGCAGTAGATGCGGGGGTCGCAAGCATAATGACCTCATTTAACGATATAGATGGTGTTCCCGCTTCTGGAAATAAATGGCTCTTAACCAATCTATTGAGAGAGCAATGGGGCTTTAACGGGTTTGTAGTATCAGACTACACCTCCGTGAACGAAATGATTGCCCATGGACTCGGAGATTTGCAGGCCGTATCTGCCTTGGCCCTTAATGCCGGATTGGATATGGATATGGTGGGGGAGGGTTTTCTAACCACTTTAAAAAAGTCCTTAGAAGAAGGGAAGGTCACCGGAGACCAAATAACCCAAGCCTGTCGTAGAATTTTAGAAGCAAAGTATAAGTTGGGCCTTTTTAATGATCCTTACCGTTACATTGATGCTAGCAGACCCGCTAAGGATATTCTTAACGAAGAACATAGAAAAGTAGCAAGGGAAGCTGCGGCGCGTTCTTTTGTGCTCTTTAAAAATCACAATAATATTCTTCCCTTAAAAAAGGATATTAAAATTGCACTAGTAGGACCGCTGGCAAACAATAAAAACAATATGTTGGGCACTTGGGCACCAACGGGAGATCCACAATTATCGGTTCCTATTCTGGAAGGATTAAAGTCGGTAGCCCCCAAGGCTACTATTAAGTACGCTAAGGGAGCCAATATTTCGGATGATCCGGAACTGGCGAAAAATGTAAATGTATTTGGTCCTAGAATAGAAATTGATGAGCGTTCCCCAGAGGAAATGCTCAGTGAAGCCCTAAGTTTGGCCAATAAATCTGATATTGTAGTTGCTGTAGTAGGGGAAGCAACTGAAATGAGTGGGGAAGCGGCCAGCAGATCAGATCTCTCTATTCCTGCAAGTCAGAAAAAGTTGATTCGTGCCCTAGTAGCCACTGGTAAGCCTGTTGCTTTGGTACTTATGAGCGGCCGTCCTCTAACCATACCTGAGGAATTGGCCCTTCCAGTAAGTATCCTACAAGTTTGGCATCCTGGGGTAGAGGCTGGGAATGCCGTTGCAGAGGTACTATTTGGGGACTATAATCCGGCAGGAAAACTAACCGCCACCTGGCCGGTAAACGTTGGACAGATCCCTATATATCACAGCATGAAAAATACCGGTAGGCCAGCAACTACCGAAAGTTTTCAGAAATTCCAATCCAATTACTTAGATGCCCCCAATGCGCCATTATTGCCTTTTGGTTACGGACTTAGTTATACACAATTTGAGTATACCGATCCTAGTATTGAGAAAAAGGAAATTGGGCAGGGAGAATCCGTGACTATTACAGTAAGCCTTAAGAATACCGGTAACTATGACGGGGAGGAAGTGGTGCAACTCTACCTAAGGGATGTGGTGAGAAGTATTACGCCTCCAATGCGCGAACTAAAAGGTTTTAAAAAAGTATTTCTAAAACAAGGAGAGAGCAAGTCGGTCAGCATTACGCTTACCCCAGATGATTTAAAATTTTACAACAGTCAATTAGATTTTGTTTCGGAACCGGGAGAATTTGAGGTGTTTATCGGTACGGATTCCAATGCTACGGACAAAGTAACTTTTACATTGAAGTAAAACTGCACCGTTGACCAGTATGGGTAGACCCTTATAAAGTTTAAAATGCATAATTATAGTAAACTACTGCTTTTAGTTTTTGTAGTATTTGGCTTATCGTGTAAACGAGAGCAGCCAAAGAAAACAGTTGAAATTAAAAGACCCAATATTCTTTTTATAATGGCTGATGACCATGCCACTCAGGCAATTAGCGCCTATGGGCATCCTATCAGTCAACTAGCGCCAACACCAAACATCGATAGAATTGGGACCGAAGGAGCAATTTTCCAAAATAATTTTTGCACCAATTCCATCTGTGGGCCAAGCAGAGCGGTAATTTTGACAGGAAAGCACAGCCATATTAACGGGTTTAGAATGAACGGGGACCGTTTTGATGGGGGTCAGCAAACGTATCCAAAGCTGTTACAAAAAGCAGGTTATAAAACCGCCCTTTTTGGGAAATGGCATTTGCACGGGGAACCAGAAGGTTTTGATTTTTGGAACATACTACAGGACCAAGGCAATTACTACAACCCTAACTTTATTTCTGTAAATCCAGAAACAAATAAAGTGGATACTACTATGGTTCACGGCTATGCAACAGATATTGTTACCGATGATGCCATTCGTTATTTAGATAGAATTAAAGATGGCGGCCAACCTTTTATGCTTATGGTGCAGCACAAAGCCCCACATAGGAACTGGATGCCTGCGCTACGCCATTTAAATTTATATGATTCCATACAGTTTCCGGTACCGGACACCTATTATATGGATTACGAAGGTTCCACGGCTTCCAAAGAACAGTATCAAACCATTTACCGAGATATGTATGAAGGTCATGATTTAAAAATGACCAAGAAAAAGGGCAGTCCGGAATTGGCGCACAACCCTTGGACAACTGACTTTGACCGTATGACGCCAGAACAACGCTAAGCCTGGGATAAAGCATATCAACCTAAAAATGATGCCTTTCACGATGCTAATCTATCTGGGGAAGGCTTGGATCTATGGAAACTCCAACGCTATTTACAAGATTATTTAGCTACTATCGCAGCAGTTGATGAGGGTGTTGGTAAGATTTTGGATTATTTAGAAGCCAATGATCTGGCGGAAAACACTATTGTAGTATATACAACCGATCAAGGGTTTTATTTGGGCGAAAAAGGTTGGTTTGATAAGCGATTTATGTATGAGGAATCTCTAGGAATGCCCATGCTTATGAAATATCCCGCGCTAATAAAGCCTAGAACAGAAATTACAGCATTGACCCAGAACCTAGATTTCGCGGAAACGTTTTTAGATTTTGCACAAGTAGATATTCCTAAGGATATGCAAGGAAAATCATTAAAGCCACTATTGACCAATTCCATAAAGGATGAAGATTTTAGAGATGCTATCTACTATCATTATTACGATTTTCCTGCTTTTCATATGGTTAAGAAAATGTACGGTATTAGAACCGATCGTTATAAACTGATTCATGTGTATGATGATATTGATGAATGGGAATTATACGATTTAAAAGAAGATCCCTCAGAAATCAACAATGTAATCCATGATGATATGTATAATGAAGTAGAACAGCTTTTAAGAAAACGATTGGCCCAACTGCAACAACAATATCAAGTGACGCCAAAGGAATTTGAACGGGCAAAGCCCGAGGCCATCCAACGGGCCTATAAAGTTTTTGAACGTTTAAGGGGACAACCCATGAATGCTTATGAGCATTAGTTGCAAGGCTAGTCTCCTGGATTTAAATGCCGGCACAATTTAATAATTGCGTTTCATGAAATAGTTGGTTCTAGAACAAATGTTCTCAGCTTGGGAAATGGTATTATCAGGCATCTTTGAATTGCATCCAGATTTATCTGGGGGTATATTATAGTCCAAAATTATAGGGCTTTAGCCCAACTCCACTCTCCCTTTTAGAGTGGTCTTTATAATTACAGCAAAACCCTTAGCCCTTTCTCATGACTTTCTTCCAACTTTTCCAATACCGCCATATTATTAATACCATCCTGCAAGGGAGTAGGCACAGCGGTATTATTTAGTATCGCCAAATTAAAGGCATCTATTTGTAAGGTGTACTGATTGCAAATATTAAAGGTGATGGGTTCTGAGCCACTTTCCCTATGGATCCAGATTTTTGTAGGCCTGTCTATTGGCGGATTAAAAGGATGTTGGAACTCTATACTTCCTTCCGTACCATATATTTGGGCTTTTTGATGATCTATAAGTCGTATTGAGCTAAAAAAGGTGGATGTCCCATCCTTAAATTCCAAAATACCGTTCGCAGTGAGATCTACTTTCGTTTCTGGATCCAACTCTAGTAATCCCGAAACAGCGATAGGTTCAGATTCAAAAATATAACGGGATAGGGAAAGGGAATAACACCCAATATCCCTTAGGCTGCCGCCACCATATTCCTTTTTATTGGTGATGCTATTTGGGTCATTATCATAGAAAGAAAACGAGGAGCTAATAATACGCACCTTGCCAATTGCATTTTCCGAAATCAGCTCTTTTGCTTTAATCCATTGAGGGTGAAATCGGTACATAAAAGCTTCCATTACTTTTAGATGAGGAAATTTCCTAGAAGCCTTTAGTAGCAATTCTCCTTCTTTTTTAGTGGTACCAACAGGTTTTTCTATCAAGACGTGTTTGCCTGCCTCAAGTGCTTTTATAGCCCAGGGTACATGGAGATGGTTGGGCAAGGGGATGTAAACGGCATCAATACTGGGATCGTTCAACAATTCCTGGTAATCTCCATAAGGTTTTACCTCTAAATAGTGATTCGCAACTTCCTTAGCATTAGATATATTTCGGGAAGCAATAGCATCTAACTTACCATAAATGCTCTCTTGTATGGCAGGAATAACTTGTTCCACCGCAATGGTTGCCGTACCTAAAATTCCCCATCTTATTTTTTTATTCATGCTTCCCCGTTATTAATTGAATATTTAGTTCGATTTAAAATTATACAATAATATTAACTCATTTTTTAAGAATAATCCAATAAAATATACGATTGGGATAATATCTAATGCGAATTGAGTAATATATGCTAAGAGATTCATATTTAATATTTTTTTCTTTGTTAGGATTGGAAAACAGAAAGGAGGTAGATGTAGGTCAAATTATGGTGGTCTGGAGAAATGAATCCAGTTCGCTAAAAAGATAACTTCAATAATAAAGTAGAGGTGTATGTTAGCAGGAATCGATTATTTCATTGTAATAGCGTACATAATAGGAATGTTATTGCTAGGCCTCTATTTTAAAAAATATGTCAATAGCTCCGAAGACTATTTTCTAGGAGGTAAAAGTTTGCCTTTTTGGGCTATTGGGATGTCTATTGTAGTATCGGATATTGGTGCCCTAGATTTTGTTGGAGTTTCGGGGCAAGCTTATAGATATGGTGTTTCTGTAGGTAATTTTGATTGGGTAGGTTCTGTACCTGCCATGTTATTGGCTGCATTTATTTTTATTCCTTATTTCTGGCGTGGCGGTATGTATACTATCCCTGAATATTTGGGTAGAAGATATAATCAAAAGGTAAGGACCATTGCTTCGGTAACATGGATATTATTTTTCGCCTTGGATTTGGGGGTTCTTTTTTGGGCAAGTGCAGTATTACTAAACGTGCTAATGGGTTGGCCCATATGGATTTCTATAATTTCTACTGCTGGGGTAGTGGGACTATATACTTATTTCGGTGGAATTACCGCAGTTATAATGACCGATGTGGTGCAGTTTATAATCATGTTCATTGGAGGTTTTGCCTTGGTTTTTCTCAGTCTTTACGAAGTTGGTGGTTGGGATAATATGGTAGAAAAAATAAGCACTATGGGTCCAGAGTATCGAAACCATTTTGATATCATTCAACCACAGGATACAAAATCTCCCTTTCCATGGACAGGGATTTTATTCGGACTAACCTTTGTTATGGCAAATGCGTATATGATAGGTAACCAATCTATTGTACAGCGTTGTCTCACCGCCAAAAATGAATGGCACGCAAAAGCAAGTATGATTTTTGGCTCTGCCTTAAAAATGTTTATTCCGATCTTGGTATTATTTCCTGGTCTTATGGCTGTAGTGGTACATCCCGGATTGTTAGATGGGGATCAGGCGCTGCCCATGATGATTAAATCCATTCTACCACCTGGGCTAGTCGGACTTATGTTCGCTGCGTTTTTTGCCGGACTCATGTCTAGCGTAGATTCGTTATTAAATTCTACGGCCACCTTATTTACCAAGGATATTTACGAACCCTTTATTAAAAAAGGAGCCGATGACAAGCATTATCTAAAAGTAGGGCAGATTACTACGCTGGTTTTATTGGTGGTTGGGGTGGCTACCTCACCGATTAGTAGTGATTTTCCAGGGATTTACGTGGCTATTCAAACCTTTATGTCCTACTTCCAAGGCCCCATATTCGCTATTCTTCTACTGGGAATATTTTGGAGAAGAACTACAGAATGGGGTGGCCTTTCCGCATTGGTAATCGGAATTGGATTTGCTGTTTATTTAAATGTGTTTAAAGAGCAATTCTTTACGATAGAAGATCCTTTTCTATATATTTCTTGGTGGTCTTTCTTACTAAGCTTTATCATAAATATTACGGTTAGCTTATTAACAAAGAAGCATACCGAAGAGCAATTGGAAGGCTTGGTGTTTAGTTCTAAAATTTTGGTTAAAAATAAAAATCTGTAACATGTTCAATTTTGACTGGCTTTCCGGTGTTTCTCAAGAAACGGCAAAAATGATATTCCTTAGCTTGTATGGGCTTATTGGAGTGTTGGTACTATTGTTACCCACCGAGTACGTTTACGAGGGTATAGCGAAGGAAGACCGACATTGGTATAACAATTTAAAACTGTGGTCTATTTGTGTTCTGGCCATTTTGGCATCTATTTACTATCATTTTTAAACTATTTATTATGGACGAAACTGAATTTAATGGAAGATTAAAGGAAGCCCAAATTAACAACGCCCTAGGGGTTTTTATATTGGTGTTTGGTATAATTATTCTCTTCGCCATGATTTATACCGAAACATTTGTGGAACATATGACGGATATGACTGCTGGTTTATTATTGATTTCTATTGGAGGTGGTATGGTATGGAAGGCTAGAAAAACCATGAAGAAATTAAGAGAAAAGAAAAAAAATAATATGGAAATATAATGAATAGAGGGTTTAAGATCGCTTTAAGGAACAATTGGATCATTCAAAATTCGGACAAGGTTACCGCAACAGGCGATGAAATTTCTACTTCTTTTTCGGATTTTAGTACATGGATTCCGGCTAAAGTACCATCAACTGTTTTAAGTACTTTGGTAGCTAATGGAACATATCCTGATCCTTATTATGGGGAAAATCTAAAGCGAATTCCAACTGAATTTTTTAAGGTGCCATGGTGGTATGCTACTAATTTTGAGCTTACTCAAGAACAAGCCGAAAATTTTGCTAGTATAACTTTCGACGGAATTAATTATAAGGCTAATGTATGGCTAAACGGTCATCTTATAGCCAGCACCAAGGATATTGATGGAGCCTTTAGGATTACTTCTTTTAATATAAGTAATTCCATTATTAGTGGGACCAATATACTGGCAATTGAGGTTATTCCACCTAAACCCGGAGATTTCAGTACGGGCTTTGTAGATTGGAATCCTGCGCCCCCAGATGGAAATATGGGCTTATTTAGACCCGTGACCTTGCATCTTCATGGCGGGGTGCAGATTGAAAAACCTTTTGTGCAGACTAAAGTCAATCTTAACACTTTAAAAGAAGCCAAGCTTACCGTTTCAGCGGAATTAACCAACTATTCTGATACTACTATTTCTGGGGAGCTTATTGGGGCTATAGAATCCATTTCGTTTAAAAAAGAAGTTACCCTTGCTCCCAAAGAAAGGAAGCTGGTCATCTTATCAAGTGATGAAGTTCCCGAACTCAATTTTAAGGACCCAAAACTTTGGTGGCCAGTACAATTGGGGGAGCCAAACTTATACCATTTGGGATTGGAGCTTGTGCAAGAAGATAGCATTGTGGATGCCGCCACCCTAAAGTTCGGAATTAGAGAAGTGGAAGATTATTGGTTAGACGATACGCATCGTGGCTTTAAAATTAACGGTGAAAAAGTTATGATAAAAGGAGGTGGGTGGACAGATGATATGCTTCTGATGGATACCGATGAAAATATAGAAACCCAAGTAAAGTATGTAAAACATATGAACCTCAATTGTATCCGTTTGGAAGGGTTTTGGGGGAAAGATCACAAATTGTACGATCTATGTGATGAACATGGAATTTTGCTGATGGTGGGATGGAGCTGTCATTGGGAGCATGAAATTCATATGGGGGTGCCCGTGAACGAGCGTTTTGGAGGGGTTTATAAACCCAAAGACATCGCCCATATTGCCCAGGCGTGGGAAGATCAAGTAATATGGTTGAGAAACCATCCTAGCATTTTTGTATGGACCGTAGCTAGTGATAAGGTGCCCATTACCCAACTGGAGCAAAAGTACGTGGATACCTTTGCTAAATATGATCCTACCCGACCTTATTTAAATTCTACTGGCGGAGTGGGGAGCGACCAACATGTAGTGGGTAGTGAAGACGTAATTAGTGAGATTAGCGGATCTTCAGGAGTAAAAATGTTAGGTCCGTATGCCTATACGGCACCGGTATATTGGTTTAAGGATACCCAATTTGGGGGTGCCTATGGATTTAATACAGAAACAGGTCCTGGAGCCCAGGTTCCTCAATTAGAAAGTTTAAAAAGAATGATCCCTAAAGACCAGCTATGGCCAATTAGTGAAGTTTGGGATTACCATTGTGGGAGATACGAGTTTTCTGATTTAAGTCGGTTTACCAAAGCGATCAACGAACGATATGGAGCACCAAATTCGCTAACGGAATTTGATAAGAAGGCCCAAGCGATGAATTATGAGCTAATGAGACCCATGTTTGAAGCATTTCAGGTGTACAAAGAACGATGCACGGGGTTAATTCAGTGGATGCTAAATGCAGCTTGGCCCAAAATGTATTGGCAATTGTACGATTATTATTTAAACCCAACTGCCGCCTTTTACGCCACTAAAAAAGCCTGTGCCCCTTTAAATCTTATCTATAATTATGGGGATAAACATATTTATGCTGTAAATGATCATCGGTATCGTATAGAAAATCTAGTGGCGCATATTAGGGTGTTTTCCATAAATTCAGAGATAGTATTAGATGAAAAATTGCCACTTTCCTTGGAAGCAGATTCATCAGTATCCATTTTTAAATTGGAGGAATTTACGAGCTTATCTACTACTTATTTTGTTGATTTACGATTATTAGATGAGGAGACTAACGAAATAGCTACTAATTTTTATTGGCTATCCAAAAAAGAGGAGGTATTAGATTATGAGGCAGACTTGGGGGATTTTGCCTTTCATACCCCTAGTAAAGAATACGCTGACCTTACAGAACTAAATCTCTTGCCATCTGTTCAGGTATTAGAGACGCATCATTTTAGTCAAGACGAGAAAAATCAAAACATTGAGGTCCAACTAAAAAATGATAGCAACCATATTGCCTTTTTAATAAATCTTAAGATAGTGGATAAATCCACGGGGGTTTTGATTCTCCCCATTTTTTGGGAGGATAACTTTATAAGCTTACTACCCGGAGAAGAACGACTCCTTTCTGCTACTTATACCTTCAAAGGGGAAGCAGAATTAAAGGTAGAAGGATGGAACTTAAAATAATGTTGATATCTTAAGATAGTAAGGTATGTAGTAATAACATCAATCTAAAAGAACATGAAAAAACTAGCAATAAATGGGGGGACACCTAGTAGGGATACCACCAAAAATCCCTGGCCAAAATGGCCGGTGTGGGGTACGGAAGAAGAAAAGGGTTTACTAGAAGTTTTACATAGTGGGGTGTGGTCTTATAACGGTCCCAAAGAAACCGAATTTAATAGGCTTTTTGCAGAATATACTGGGGTTAAACATGCCATCTGCACGGTGAATGGTACAGTAACCATGCAAATAGCTTTAGAAGCATTGGGAGTTGGACTAGGAGATGAGGTTATAGTACCCGGACTCACCTGGCAGGCCACAGCAGCTACGGTACTAGATGTTAATGCCATCCCTATATTAGTAGATGTAAGTGAGGATAACTGGTGTATAGACCCAAAAGAAATAGAAAAAGCCATCACCCCAAGGACAAAGGCTATAATTCCAGTACATCTGTATGGTGCCTTTGCCGATATGGATGCCGTTATGGAAATTGCCAAGAAACATAATTTGTATGTAATGGAGGATTGCGCCCATAAACACGGTGGAGAATGGAATGGGAAAAAAGCAGGAAGTATTGGGGATATAGGAAGTTTTAGTTATCAACTTTCCAAGCATTTAACGGCTGGTGAAGGGGGTTCATTAACTACTAATAACTCTAAGCTTGCAGAAAGGTTGGATGCGCTGAGGAATTGCGGGCGTAGACCAGAAGTAGGTATGTTAGAAGGAGTAGATAAGGGTGCGGGTGATTATGGGGACGATGATGGTAACTTTATTCAGTCTGGGAATCTTAGGATAACCGAATTTCAGGCGGCCATTTTAATTGAAGGTCTAAAACGCCTGCCAGCTCAGAATGCCAATAGAGATGATAATGGGGAGTATTTAAATTCCCTGTTGGAGGATATTGATGGGGTTGCTCCTATAAAACGAGATAAAAGGGAAACCAAAAAAGCGTATTTTAATTTCGCCTTTAAGTACCGTAAAGATGAATTTAAGGGCTTGCCCATAGAGAAGTTTAGAAGTGCGCTGGAGGCCGAATTAGGAATTGTAGTTGACGCCAGTTATGAACCTTTAAACAACTGTTCCTTATATGTGCCACATACCAAGCCAGCCCGCCATAAGTTGGACGATGCCTACTGGAAGGCCATTGATCCGAAACGATTTTCACTACCCGTTTGTGAACGTGTATTTAAGGAAGAATCGGTTTGTTTACACCACAAAGTGCTGATGGGAACCAAGTCAGATATGGAGCTAATCGCATCGGCTATAAAAAAGATATTTAACTATGCAGAGGAATTAATTACTTAAAGAATTATGACTAGTAGGAGGTTGCGCTAACTTTTAGGAAGTTTATTATTTAAATGATCTGAGATTTTAATATGGTCTTTCACCTATTTTAAAAGCAGTTAATTATTAATTAAAATTATATAAAAAAACTAGAAATAAACACATTGAATAAATGAGGAATTTTACAATAGTTTCGATCCTTTTTTTGATCTTCTCTTGTTCAGAATCTAAGATGATGGCCCAAAGGAGCAATGCCTCAATAAAAGAGGTTATGGATAATGTAATTACAAGGTTGTATAATGAGGTAGAATTTAACAATTACGAATCAATTGATGATACTTTTTTGCTTGATTTTTTGGACGATAGCGAAAAATTAACACTGGCTACTCGCTACCAGTATTTTAAAGTAAATGTGCCTGTAACTGTGTCTCTTATGAGACATACTAATCAAAACACAATTCCTTTTTGGCTTGAAGATAGTGGGTTTGTAAAAACCAACCATCGTGTAAAAAATGAGGTTTTTGAGTATGAGGTATGGCAAAAGGACTTTGAGCCAGGATGGGTTAATTTGGGAGTTCCAGGATTCGATTTGGACAGAGTCACCTATTTTATTTCAGTGGGATCAAAAAATAGTAATGATGAACTTATAATTTCAGAGCGTTATCCTGAGCAATTTTCATTGGAAGAATTTAAAGTAGGAGCTTTTACCTATCATGATTGGTCAGGTTTAAAAATAACTGACCTGCCTAAGGAACTTCAAGGTCATATTTTATTCACTACTGTTAGAGGTAGGGCTAGAGAATCGAATGTAGTTGGAGCGTTTAGACACAGCCTTTTTCCTTCTTCGCAACAACCCGATCAAATTATGCTTACATGGAGCAAGGACCCTACGAACTCTATTGATATCCAATGGAGAACGAATACTTCCGTTAACGATGGAACAGTAATGTATTGGAAGCAAAACACTAAAGACACTATTATCTCTAAAGCTAGTAAATCTGGCATGGAAGATCGAATGTTGTACAATGATAGATATATTAACCGCTTCACAGCTAATCTAAAAGACTTAGAGGCCGGCACCACCTACGAATATCAAGTAGGTTCAGTGGATAGTAAATCATGGTCTTCTGTTCTATCATTTAAATCCGAAGCGAAGGATGCCAAAGAGTTTTCGTTTGTTTGGTTCGGAGATACCCATAAAGACCCCGATTGGGCTGAAATGCTTAATGATGCACATATAAGGCACCCAGAAACTACGTTTTATTCAATTGCTGGGGATATTGTAAGTACAGGGCTATACCGAAACGAATGGGATGAGTTTTTTGGCTATTCTAAAGACGTGTTCTCTTATAAACCCTTAATGCCCGTCCCTGGAAATCATGATCGACAAGATGGGTTGGGCGCTTGGATGTATTATGAACTTTTTAGTTTGCCTAAAAATGGACCAGATAAGGTAGATTCCGAAAGCACTTATGCGTTTACCTACGGAAATGCTTTGTTTTTAATGATCGATTCTACCCAGCCCAATGATGCGCAGACCCAATGGATACAAGAACAATTAGAAAACTCTAATGCCGTATGGAAATTTGCTATTTTTCATTTTCCACCTTATAATTTTCAACAACCTTATTTTGATATTCAAAAGGAATGGGGAGTTCTTTTTGATAGGTACCATGTGGATATGGTGATGTCTGGCCATATTCATTACTATATGCGCTCCAAACCAATAAATAACGGTAAGGTGGTGGACTCATTTCAGGATGGAACTGTTTACGCAATATCTATAGGGAAAAATGAGGACAGGCATGATAATATAGGAGAGGAGCCTTATGCTGAAAAGAGATTTAAGAAAGGTCAATTTTATCAATATATGACAGTATCCGATAAAGCTATGAAATACAAAGCTTATAATAAATCAGGAGAAATTGTAGATGAATTTGTAATAGAAAAATAACTATGAAAACTAAAATAGCCCTTATTGGTGCAGGTTATATCGCAGATTATCATGCCCGCGGTCTTCAGACAATACCCGAAGTGGAAATAATTGCCGTGGTTTCAAAAAATATCGGGAATGCTGAGAGATTTGCGGTTAAATATGGGATTGAAAAAGCCTATAATGAAATTGCTATTTTGGTTGAAGATAATACCCTAGATGCGGTAATTATTAGCACCCCAAATCAATTTCATGCGCCCTATGCTATTGCTTTTCTAGAAAAAGGCAAGGACGTTTTTCTGGAAAAACCTATGGCAATGAGTGGAAATGAAGGTAAGCAAATAGCGGAAGTGGCCAATGAACATAACCAATTGGTGATGGTAGGGCATATGTGGCGCTTTGATGCGGATATACAGTATATTAAGGAAAAAGTGGCAGCAGGCACGTTAGGTAAAATCTTTAAGACCAAAGGATACGGAATACATGAAAATTGGGGACCTTCGGGATGGTTTACCAAGAAGGAATTGGCCGGGGGCGGAGCCTTGGCAGATATGGGTGTACATGCCATTGATGCCGTAAGATATATTTTAGGAGACCCTAAACCTAGGAAGGTTTATGCTAGAATTTCTACAGAATTTGGTGATTATGACGTGGATGATACCGGTATTTTGATCATTACATGGGACAATGGGACAGAAAGTATTATTGAGAGCGGATGGTGGCATCCCCACATGGATGGACCAGAAGCTAGTACCAGCCTTTTTGGTACTAAAGGGTATGCCAATCTCTTTCCCACATATTTAAAAATGAAGAATGGAGAAGATGCTATTACAACAGTGCCAGAACTTCCTAAAAGGGATGAGCACTGCGATCAAATAATCTATACCCGCCAAATGGAACATTTTGTATCTTGTATTAAAACTAGGGATCAACCTGTTCCAGGACTTGTTGAAGGCCAAACGGTGCTAGACATTGTGGATGCAGCCTATACCTCTGCCAAAACGGGTGAGGTAGTAAATTTAAGTTAGATGGCAATAAAATGGGGCTTAACGGATTATTAAGTAATTTAGAAAATATCATTTTTGACCTAGATGGTACGCTTTGGGACCCCATGCCCATGAGTGTTAAAGCTTGGCATACCTCCCTAAATAGATTCGATTGTATAAAAAATCCTGTTTCCAAGAAAGATATACAAGGTATTATGGGGATGCAACATAGTTTAGTGGGAGAGAAGCTTTTTCCCTATCTCTCCAAAGAACAGCAAGACGAAATTATGAACAGTTGCTTTGAACAGGAGGTTAAGGATATTAAGGAAGCTGGCGGTTTTTTATATCCTGGATTAGAAAAAACATTAAAGGCCTTAAGCAAGAAGTATACGCTATTCATAGTCAGTAATTGTCAAGCTGGGTATATCGAAGCTTTTTATGAGTATCACAAATTGGAGCACTATTTTAAAGATTTTGAATGCTCGGGAAATACAGGCAAGTCTAAGGCTATGAATATTGAAATGCTTATAAAAAGAAATGGGTTAACTAACGCAATCTACGTAGGCGACACACTAGGGGACTATTTGGCGGCAGAAGACAATAATCTACCATTTGTTTTTGCTGAATACGGATTTGGACAAGTTCCTCATGCCCCATACACCATATCCCAAATAGGAGATTTAGAACAAATGCTCTAAAGTAACGCAATACCTCTCCCTGATGTATTAAATGAAATTCGGGTCCAATTAATAAGCTCCATAATCTGGACATCCGATTTAACTGGATTTTAAAAGCTTTCTAGCGCTTTTAAGGTTAATCTTCTCCCCAAATTCATCTATCATTTTAATAAAGTAATCGCTTAATAGCTAATATTAAATTAACAATATAATCCATTTTAATTAACATATGGATAATATGGGTTAAGATTTACTGTATAATTAATAATATGTAATGCAGTATACTGTTTATTATAGAATAGATTTGTTTGGAAAGAATTAACCAAACCGATTAAAATACTAGAATATGGAAAAATATAATTTTAAAATCTTATTGCTCCTTTTGTTCTGCATGTTGTCGTCATTCATGTATGGGCAGCAGGAAGTGATAGGAGTTATCAGTAGTGATGCGGGAGAATTACTCCCAGGGGTCTCTGTTGTAATCAAGGGAACAACTACTGGAGTAACCTCCGACTTTAATGGAAACTATAACATTACTGTACCCAGCGGGAATGGCATACTTGTTTTTTCATATCTGGGCATGAAGGATAAAGAGGTAAGTGTAGGAAACCAATCTAATATTAATGTGATAATGGTAACCGCTTCGGAAGAATTGGATGAGGTGGTCGTTACAGCACTTGGTATTTCTAGGGAAAAGAAATCTTTAGGGTATGCGGTGAGTGAAGTTAGTGGGGATGCTATAGATAACGTCCCTCAAGAGAACGCCATGAATGCTCTTTCTGGGAAGGTTTCGGGGGTAGCTATCAATTCCACAGGAGGTCCTGGTTCAACAGTGAATATAAATATTAGAGGGGCCTCATCTTTATCGAGTGACAACCAGCCACTTTTTGTAATAGATGGAACACCTGTTATTAGTTCCGTGAATAATATAGGTGAAATAGGTAGGGACAATAAAGCGGATTATGGGAATGCTATTTCCGACCTTAATGCGGATGATATAGCGAGTATGACAGTGCTTAAAGGAGCTAGTGCTGCAGCCTTGTATGGTTCACGGGCTGCAAACGGGGTAATTTTAATTACTACTAAATCTGGAAAAGCAAAAAAGGGACTCGGAGTAACCGTTAATTCTAGTACTGTTTTTGATATCCCTTACCGCTATTTGGATACCCATAGAAAATTTGCAGCGGGTTCTAGGCCGTATACCGAAGATAATTTTCCATCTAATTCGTATGGAGCAATTCTTATAGGGGAAACCGCTTCCGCTTGGGCAGGTCCAGCATTGGATCAAGGTATAAAGGCTATTCACTGGCCTTACACCCAAGAAGAAATAGCTAGCGGGATTCCAGTACCAAGGGAATTGAAATCCTATGACAATGCTCCTAATTTCTTTAATACTGCCGTTTCTACTACCAATAATATTTCTATTCAAGATAATACGGAAAGAATAAATTATAGGTTATCATATTCAGACTTGAAGCATAAAGGATTTATTCCAAATTCAGATCTTAGTAAACACAGTATTAGTTTAAATTCTGCTCTGAATTTAACTGATGCAATACAGGTGAGCTCTAGTTTAAATTATACAAAATCAGGAGCTGATAATAGGCCTGCAACCAATCGGGGAGCAAACCCTATCCAAGCACTATATGAAATTGCACCTCATATAGATGTGCGAAAAATGAAGGATTACTGGCTGCCTGGTTATGAAGGTTTTCGCCAATACTCTCCCTTTGCTTTTGGGGACGATCCAACCGACACGGAATGGAACAACCCTTATTTCTTGGCGCATGAAATAAATAATGGCTTTGAGAGGAATCGATTTTATGGGAACGTTAAGGCAGAATGGAAGATAACGGATGAGTTCTCCGCCATGGCTCGCTACAATTTTGATGAGATAAATGAAGTTAGGGAAACTAAAATGTCCAAAGGTTATACGGGGGATATTAACGGAGCCTATGGTATTCAGGATATCTTAAGCAATGAAATAAATGTTGATTTCTTGCTAACTTATGCGAAGAAATTTAACGACTGGGATTTCTCCGCTTCTCTAGGTGGAAATAAAAGATCTACTAAATCTTCTTCTGTAATTAATTCCACTAAAAATAGAGGGTCTGGTATCTTGGCTCCTGGACTCTTTACATTGACTAATATAGCTCCAGATAACCTTAATTATGCTTCTTATAAGAGTGAAAGGCAAGTAAATAGTCTGTATGGTTTAGTAAGCGTTGGGTTTAAAGATATGTTTTACATAGATGCAACTGGTAGAAACGACTGGTCCAGTACGCTTCCAGATAATAATAATTCTTATTTCTATCCTTCCATATCTTCAAGTTTATTGGTTCATAGGGCGCTGAATTTAGCGGGGGACATTTCTTTGATAAAACTACGAGCTGGTTATGCAGAGGTAGGGAACGATACCAATCCCTATAATTTGCAACCTGTTTTAAATAGTGGTAACTCATGGGGCAACGGATCCATGTTGTCGGTGCCAGGAACCCTATTAAACCCAGATTTAAAGTCAGAATCTCAAAATTCATGGGAAGTAGGAACCGATTTGGCATTTTTTAGAAATCGCCTTCGATTGGATTTCACCTATTACGAAAGTGAGAACAAAGATCAAATTTTCCCTGTAAACACCCCCATTTCATCGGGTTACGGATCAAGATTTATTAACGCAGGGTTAATTACAAGTAGCGGGGTAGAAGCTGGACTAAGTGGCACAATTGTTAGTAATGCTGACTGGAACTGGGACATGGGATTTGTATTTGGACGTAACCGTACCAAAGTAATGGAATTGGTAGACGGAATGAATTCGGTTACTTTTTGGGAAGATGCAAAAGGAGGAGCAATTACCTGGTTGGGAGAAGAAATAGGTAATATTATTGACCGTGCCCTAGTACGTGTGGACGATCCAAGTTCACCTTATCATGGTTGGCCCATTATAGATGACTCTGGTTTTGAGGATAGCGATAGAACATTAGAAGACGCAGACGGAAAGAGGGTGGCTCCTATTATTGGCAACTTTAATCCCGACTTTAACCTTGGGATGACTACTTCCGCTTCCTATAAAAACTGGTCTATTTCTATGAATTTCGACTGGAGAAAAGGCGGCCAGTTTATTTCACAGACCCATAGGTATGGTGAGTCCGATATGCACACCCAACGTTGGTTAGATGGACTTCATAATTTCAGCAATGTAGGCGATGTGCCATCATTTTTGAAAAATAACGCAGATAAATACCTTTCTGAAAATGGTGAGTTTTATGTATTAGTTGGTGGAGCTACTGCAGATGCGGGCGGCTATCCGGTAACCGAAGGAGGAATTACACTTAATGATGGTGTGTTTATGCCAGGAGTACAAGGAGATTATGACGATAATGGAAAATTTGTTGCCGTAGCTGAGAATTTAGGAGGGCCAGGGACAGTTTATACCAGATACCAAGATCATTATGGTTGGGATTTTGCTAGAACAGCAACTTTTGACGCTGATTTTTTAAAATTACGAGAAATCTCCCTTACCTATACTGTGCCCAATAGGGCTATACAGCAAATAGGGCTGCAAAATTTAGCCATCTCTTTATTTAGCCGAAATATCATGTTATGGACTAAAGCAGATATAGGGATTGATCCTGAAATGGCTTTCCAGCAAGAATCTTCTACCCAAGGACGTAGCGGTATTCAGTTTAAGCAAGGTATAGAGCGCTTTAATGTTAATCCCTGGGCAATTCCAATTGGTTTTAAACTTAATGTAAGTTTCTAAATAAAGGTTATTAATACTTAATACGATATAATTATGACTTCTATAAATAAACTATTAAAACTAATGTTTGTAATGTGCCTCTTGTCCACGTCTTCCTGTGACAATGACATTACAGATATAAATAGCAACCCCAATGGGCTAAACCTGGATGAAGCAAATCCTAGTTTTTTACTTACGGATGTAATGGCTAATACGGCGATGGATGTTGGGAATAAAGGGTATAGCGATCCGTTATCTGCCTTTGTACAGTATACTCAAAAAGATGCTTGGGGAAATAATAATTACGACTGGGCTGGTAGTGGTTGGGAAAGCTATTACAATAATTTACGAACGGCAAAACTTGCCCTGAAAAGATCTAAAGAGCTTGAGTTTAAATTTCACGAGGCCGTGGCCACCATTCTAATTGCACATAACTTTGCATTACTTGCCGATTTCTACGGGGATGTACCCTATACCGAGGCCTTACAAGGAGATGGAGAGATCCTTTTACCTAAGTATGATTCCCAAGAATCTGTTTATAAGGGAGTTATAGCGGATTTTGAAGCTGCTTCTGCCATGCTATCATCCAATATGGGGAACCTAGAGGTATTTGGGACCACACAGGATATCTTTTTTCAAGGAGATGCAGAGAAATGGATGAAATATGCTAATTCCTTGGCGCTAAGATATTATATGAGATTATCAGAAAAAGACCCAGGATTTGCAGGTACAGGAGTACAAGCTACCTTAGCAAAACCTTTAATTGCGAGCGTAGATGAGGAGTGTGCTATTCCTTATTTAGGAACAGGGCCATCAGATTCCCAACCTAGTAATGGACAGCAGGGTTCTCCCTCTAGCTTTACTAGGGTTAAACCTAGTGCTACATTTACCTATAAATTGGCAGAATTAGAGGATCCAAGAAGGTCTATTTGGTTTGATGCTGTTGAAATTCCTATTAAAGTTGTCCCAGCCTCTGAGGTTCCTGGTGGTGCCGATGATACGGTGGTAGATGGTGTTCGCTATTTAAACGAAGAGACGCTGGCACCAAACGGACTAAAGATATTTGATCCTGCCACCTGGTATGCCGATCGGAAGGCTGGCTTAAGTCTAATCGACACCAATAGTGTTTATGTGGGTATACCAGTTTCTTATCAAGGTTCTGAACCGTATACCTATAATTTAAACCCAAACCCTGTTCAGGGAGGTGGAAATCCACATGTATCCTTGATGAATCCAATGTTTGATGCAGTAAAAGGGCCTTATCTTAAGGCAAGGGTTTTCTCGTACGCAGAAATATGTTTCCTAAAAGCGGAAGCAGCATTAAAAGGCTGGGGTTCAGATGCAGAAGGTAACTACAAAAAAGGGGTGGAAGCTTCTTTTGAAACATGGGGAATAGGTGATCAATTTGCAGATTATATAAGTAATCCTGGCGTAGCTTTTGATGGTAGCTTAGAGCAAATTATGGAGCAAAAGTGGATAGCCAATTTTAGTTCGGCATCAGAAGCATATTTGGATTGGAGGCGTACAGGTCTACCCGATCTTAAAACAGGTCCTTTCGCAAAATCAACCGCAATCCCAGTACGTTTTGTGTATCCAACTTCAAATAGCACCCTAAATAGAGAAAATTATTATTCTGCTTTAAATAGTTTGGAGACTACATCGCACACAGATGATGTTCCAGGATATATAGAAAATGACACTCCTTGGTCCAAACCTTGGGTACTACAGGGCGTATCTAAGCCGTGGTAGTGAATAAGTTTGTTTTGTTTGAGTTACTTAATTTTAAAATACCTGGGGGAGCCCAGGTATTTTTTATTGATTTAAGTTGAGGTTTGGATTATATCAGATATTGAAATTGCCATTGCCTTTAAAGCTTGCTTCCATAGCAGAGGTCGCCTGCATCTCCAAGGCCAGGAAGAATATACCCCCTGCTGTTTAACGCCTCATCAACGGCGGAAATCCACAAATGGGTGTTGTTGGGAAAAACCTCTTCAACATGTGCTATTCCTTCTTTGGAACCAATGACCGATACAAGGTGTATCTGTTTAGGGATACCATACTTTTCTAAGCACTTTAGCACATTTTCCATGGTTCTACCAGTAGCTAACATAGGATCTATCAAGATCAATGTTTTATCCTTTAAAGAGGGGGTGGCAAAATATTCTACTACTACTTCAAATTCGTCACCATCGTTTGGATGGTGTCTGAATGCAGAAATAAACCCATTTTCAGCCATGTCAAAATAATTAAGGATTCCTTGATGTAAGGGAAAACCGGCCCTTAAAATAGAGCACAATACCAAATCATTGTTGGGCATGCTCATTTCTTTGGTCCCCAATGGGGTAGTAATGGTCTTTTGTTGATAATCTAGGGTCTTACTCAACTCATAACTAAGAATTTCCCCTATGCGTTCTATATTTCTTCTAAAACGCATCGCATCTTTTTGGATATCCACATCCCTTAATTCGGCAACAAACTGGTTTAACAAAGAATTTCCTTCCCCTAAATTATGAATAATCATAGATCCTTTAATTTGGTATAAAATTACAAATTTATTGTGGGGATTAACACCCTTAACAGCGGGTTTGTAAAGTGCTATACGGTGCAGCTAACCTCTTCTTTTTTATCATATAAACGTAAACACTAATTTATCTATTCTAGAAGTTACATCCTCTTAACTTATTTAAATCTTCCTGTAGCACAACTATCATAGGACTTTGCCTTGTCTCCCAAACCATTTTTCTCGTTAACTGCTGGGTATCCCAACGCCTTTAACTTGTCTTTTAATTCTTGGGTCCCAGTAGTGCTTTCGGACTCAAAGGATACCGTTCCAGAAGCTACGTCTACCGAAACATCTGAGATGTCATCTAATTCCGATAATTTGGAAGTAATGGTATTGGCACATCCTCCACATTTTATATTCTGTACTGAAATTGTTGATTTTATAGTGTTATATAATTATTTATAATCGTTTTTTTTTTTAGTTTAGTATTGAGTCCCTCCATCGGGCTGACACGAGAACATGAACATTAGCTAAAATAAGTTTGGGTGTCTTTTTTATAATATCCTAATTAAATAGCGAAGCATAACTCCTTATCCGCAGAATAATGGACTATCCCGAGGTTTCGGGACCGAGAGCAGGAGCGGAGGAACGTAGCGACGCGGAGTTTCGTCTATGGTTTTTCGACCTCGATGTCGAAAAAATTCATTAGGACCGAACGGAAAATGCAACGATTTGCATTTAAAGTGAGGGGCCAGTTGGCGCGCTGGCCTTCGCTGCGGCTGGCTCCACTAAGCCAAGGTTCACCGTACCTTAGTTTATCAGCCCTGTTCGTTTCTTTTATTCATACGCTTGTTTATTTTTATTAACGCAATTCATGAATGCTAGGCATTTGGGCGAGCAAAAGAAACCGACGAAGGAGGTTCATGAATACCTTTAAAAAGGAAATAGAAAGCAGTGAACTAAATGAAAGCAAGTAGGTTAGAAATTGTTTAAAAGCGTTTGTGATTCATTTACAAATCGAATAATATAATACATACCCAATATATACTTAGATATTATCCTAAAAAACTTAAAAATGAAATCATAAACAAAACAACTTAAACACCTTAAATGCAATGTTTTACGTTTTTAGTTAGATGATAGTAGAGCCCATGATAATGAAATTTACTTCCATCGCAAAAATCCACCTTTTAAATCGTACACTTTTTCAAAGCCCATGTTGATCAGTTTTTTTGCTGCTTTCTGACTCCTAGCTCCAGAACGGCAATAGAGATACACAGGTTTATCTTTGTCCATTTTTTCACACGCTTTAATAAAATTGGTAGCGTTAAAGATATCTAAGTTTACTGCCTTTTCTATATGTCCGTTCATAAACTCTTCTTTAGTCATAACGTCTACCAATTGTACCTTTTTGCCCGCGATTCCTTGTGAATAGGCGGCAGGATCTAGGATTTCAATTTTATCAGATACTTCTTTATTGAATCCGAATAGTTTAGCTAAAAATGACATATTTACAATTTTTCATGGTAGCAGGGATTGGCCTAGGTGATGTCGGGAAATTATCTTAAAACGACCAACATATTAGCTTAGACCAAAGCTTTCCGTTTCTACAAAGTTAGGCGATAGTAAAATAGTGGAAAGTAACTAATGTTACCAATAATAAGGCGCCTATGTATTGTTCCATAATTAACGATTTTTATATAAGTGATATAGGAATATAAGGAACAATTAATAATAAATGATAAGCCATAAATCCTCGCTTCGAGTGTAGTATTTAAGAGATTTTAAAGCTTGTAAATCAGCGTATTAGGTGGAGTCTTGTCTAGTCATCCAAAATTTTGTAAATTTGCAGCACCAAAAAAATTTAAAGGAGTATAATCAAAAATGAGGCTTAAGGCATCTGAAAGGACCTTATTTTTTTTTGGATTGCATATACGGCAGCATAGAGGCAAGAACCTGGTTTTAGTAAAAACAACGCCTCTACCACTCGAGAGTTCTATATCGGGTGCCAGCGAAAACATATTAGGAAAGTAGCACTGTGCTATTTCAATAACTAGCTCATACTCTCAGTAGGGGAGGTTGTGGTTTGGTGCGAACCTTTCTTTTGTAATTGGAACAAACAAATGATAGATATATGAAGTTAAGAATTGGCATTATTGGAGCCGGACCTAGTGGTTTGGCACAGTTAAGGGCATTTGATTCCCTAGAAACGAAAGGACAGGAAATACCTGAAATAGTTTGTTTTGAAAAACAAAGCGACTGGGGCGGATTATGGAATTATACTTGGCGTACAGGGGTTGGAAAATACGGAGAGCCTATACATGGGAGTATGTATAAATACCTATGGTCCAATGGTCCCAAAGAATGTTTGGAATTTTCTGATTACAGTTTTGATGAACATTTTGGAGAGCCTATATCTTCTTACCCCCCAAGGCCAGTTCTATTCGATTATATACAGGGAAGGGTCAAGAAAAGCGGACTCCGCAAACATATTAGGTTTAATACCGCTGCCCGATGGGTATCCTTTAATGAAGAAACCCAAAAGTTTTCAGTAGTTGTAGATGACTTGGTAAATGATAGAACATATACCGAGATTTTTGATTATTTAGTTGTGGCAAGCGGACATTATTCCACTCCAAATATGCCATACTACAAAGGATTGGAAGACTTCCCTGGTATTGTTATGCATGCGCACGACTTTAGGGGAGCAGATCCATACGAAGGAAAAAATATCCTTTTAGTGGGAAGTAGTTATTCTGCAGAGGATATTGGAGTACAGTGCCATAAGCACGGTGCCAATTCTGTGACCCTAACCTACCGTACTACACCTATTGGAGTTAATTGGCCAGAAGGAATTAAGGAGGTACCGTTACTTAAGAACTTTGAAGGAGATGTAGCTCACTTTAGTGATGGTAGTAAAGAGCGTTTTGATGCAGTTATAATGTGTACTGGTTATCAGCATAAATTCCCATTCCTGCCAGATGAAATGCGACTGAAGACCCATAACTGTCTATTCCCTGATCATGTGTATAAGGGAATTGTTTTTAATGATCTTCCAAGGTTAATCTATCTTGGAATGCAAGATCAATACTATACATTTAATATGTTTGATGCACAGGCTTGGGTGGCAAGGGATATTATGTTAGGGAATCTTCCACTACCCGAAAAAGAGGAGCGTACTAAAGATATTGAAAAGTGGATGGATAAGTCGCTCGCCTTAAAGACACATGATGATGAGATAGATTTCCAAACAGATTATATTAGGGATCTTATTAGAATGACAGATTATCCGGAATTTGATTTGGATACGGTAGCTGCTCATTTCAAAAAATGGTTAAAAGACAAGGACGAAGATATCTTAGGATACCGAGACCAAACCTTTAGATCGGTAATGACAGGAACTATGGCCGATAATCATCATACCAATTGGATAGATGAAATGGATGATAGCTTTGAAAGGTATTTTTCTGACCCTGAAACTATTGAAGAAGAGGAGTCACCAAAAAAAGAAGCCTTGGTGAAATAATAAAATACACGCTACCCAATAACGCCCTAAAACAATCGACTGTTTTTAGGGCGTTTTTTTATGTCTTATTTTAAGGAAGTTCAAGAAATTAAATATATTTTCTATCAGGAAGATATATTAGAATAATTCAGCATTACCCTATTTCTAGAACTAATTATTTACTGCTATTATCTCCCTTCTTTAGATTTAAAAAGTGCAGATTTAAATGCCCATTTCTAGGCGGTAGCATTAGGTGAAATGGAACTTAAGGTACAAGTACATAGAATTGGATTGCCAATAATAAAACTAGGTTTAATGGAATATAGCAACTTACATATAACCACAGAGAAGGCCGAAAAGATAGCCTTTGAAATCTTTAATGTCCAAGGATCCGCAAAATCCCTTCCTGGGGAGGTCGACTTTAATTTTAAAATAAAAGCAGAAGACGGAGAATCATATATCCTAAAAGTATCCCGTCCAGGAGAAAATGAGAGCTATCTGGATTTTCAACAACAATTATTACAGTATGCTGCAATCCATGGTAGAGATTTAATTATCCCGAAAGTAATACTTGATAAGGAGGGAAATACAATGTCCGATATCCAAGACGATTATGGTCAGATGCGGAAAGTGCGGCTCTTGTCATGGATATCCGGGCGAGTGTGGAGCGGGGTAAATCCGCAGTTAGACCATTTGCGCTATAGTCTAGGGGAACACTGTGGAAGTCTTACCCATGCCTTGCAAGGTTTTAATCATACGGAAGCGCAACGCAAGTTTGTTTGGGATGTAGCCCAAGGAGAGTGGACAACCAATTACCTGCATCTTTTTGATGACGAAGAGAAAGAGATTATTTCCTTTTTTCAGGAACAGTTTCAAAATGCTCAACCAGAATATGCGCAGTTGAGGAAAGCGGTAGTGCATAATGATGCTAATGACAATAATGTAATAGTTTCTGAAGATTTGGTGCATCCCAAGGTGGTATCTGCAATCGATTTTGGAGATGCTGTTTACACACAGATAATTAATGACTTGGCCATTGCCTGCGCCTATGCCATTATGGGTCATAACGACCCCTTGGAAGCGGCATTGCCTATTGTTAAAGGCTATCACCATACATTTCCTTTAGAAGAGAGGGAGTTGAAGCATTTGTACATGGCCATTGCTATGAGGCTGGTAATATCAGTAACCAAAAGCGCCCTCAATAAAATAGAAGAGCCAGATAATACCTATCTATTAATTAGTGAAGAACCTGCCTGGGAGGTACTAAAAAAATGGCGTTATATCCCCGCAGATTATGCCTATTTTAGTTTTAGGGAGGCTTGTGGGTATACCGCCCATCCCCAAGAAAATAGGTTTGCGAGATGGGCCGGAAAAACAGCTTTTTCCATAGAAAAGTTGTTTCCCACTATAGGCCTTAATGAAATTCATACTATAGATTTAAGCGTTTCTAGTACCTGGTTAGGGCACGAAAAGGATTATAATGATCTAGATTATTTTCAATACAAAATCAATAAATTACAAAGCCAATATCCTTCTAAAATAGTGGCGGGTGGGTATTTAGAACCCCGACCCGTATATACTACATCCTCCTATGATAAAATAGGAAATAAGGGCCGGGAGAGTCGCACTATACATTTGGGGGTCGATTTCTGGTTGCCTGCAGCTACAACCGTACACGCTTTATTGGATGGAGAAGTGGTAGTGGCGGTAAACGACGCTGGTGAAAAGGAGTATGGGGGAATGGTAATTTTAAAACATAAGGAAGACGGATTAGAATTTTATTCGCTTTATGGGCATTTATCTGTAGAAAGTGCTACCCAACATAAGTTGGGTGATAGAATTACTAGCGGACAACAGATTGGCGTTTTGGGAGAGGTACATGAAAATGGGAATTGGGTGCCTCATCTACATTTCCAGGTGATGCTTTCCCTGTTAGAGTATACCGAGGATTTCCCAGGAGTGGCTTATTTTAACCAACGCTCCGTTTGGGCAAGTATCTGTCCAGACCCCAATCTTTTATTTAAGTCAGATGCTTTAGGGCATTATGCTGAGGTATCCAATAACGAAATCATCGCCTATAGAAAAGAACATTTGGGGAAAAGCTTAAGTCTGCAATATAAAGTTCCTCTTAAAATGGTTCGCGGTGCGGGTCAATATTTAATGGATCAATATGGTCAAAAATATTTGGATACGGTAAACAATGTGGCGCATGTAGGGCACGAACATCCTGCGGTGGTAACAGCTGGGCAGGAGCAGATGGCCTTGATCAATACCAACAGTAGGTATCTGCATGAAAATATTAATGAACTGGCAAAAGAGCTTTTAGAAACATTACCTCCAGAGCTGAGTGTGCTGCATTTTGTGAATTCGGGGAGTGAGGCTAATGAGTTGGCGATTAGAATGGTAAAGGCTGCCACAGGGCAACGAGATATAATTGCTTCTGAAGTGGGATATCATGGTAATTCAAATAGGTGTATCGATATCAGTTCCTATAAGTTTGATGGAAAAGGAGGTCAGGGCGCTCCTGAGCATACCCATATCTTTCCTCTTCCAGATGCATTTAGAGGGAAATATAGAGGGAATAATACCGCTTTAAATTATGCAGAGGAAGTAAAAAAGCAGCTGGATAAAATTCAGGCTAAAGGCAGGAATGTAGGGGCTTTCATTATTGAACCTATCATTAGTTGCGGGGGACAGATAGAACTACCTGAAGGGTTTTTAACCAAGGCTTATGAGATGGTGAGGGAAGCAGGCGGACTCTGTATTTCCGATGAAGTACAAGTGGGTTGTGGCCGAATGGGGAAAACATTTTGGGGCTTTCAATTGCACAATGTTGTCCCAGATATTGTAACCATAGGGAAACCCTTAGGAAATGGACACCCACTAGCAGCAGTAGCGTGTACCCCAGCGGTTGCAGAAAAATTCGCGAATGGTATGGAATACTTCAACACCTTTGGTGGGAATCCGGTTTCTTGTGCCATTGGCGCAGAGGTGCTAAAGGTGGTGAAACGGGAAAAGTTACAAGAACATGCCTATAAAATAGGAGAGTTTTTAAAGGCGGAGTTGAGGGAATTAGCAGTCGATTTTCCAATTATCGGGGATGTAAGAGGGCAGGGGCTGTTCTTGGGGATAGAATTGGTAAATGAAACTATGGAGCCCCTGGCTGAGCAAACTGATTACTTGGCCAACAGAATGAAAGAGCACGGTATTCTAATGAGCACCGACGGTCCCGATCATAATGTGCTTAAAATTAAACCACCTTTAGTATTAACCCTTGAAAATGCAGAAGAGTTGGTTTTCTATTTACGAAAAGTTCTGAAAGAGGATTTTATGCAATTATAAGCTGTAATAGCGTTTTTAGGGATAGAAATTATACGCAAGTTGTCTGGTTGAGCTTGTCTGCAGCAGGCAGGCTCAGTCCTAAACATAACTATCTAGCGCCAGTTAAGGCTTTAGTCCAGACAACCAACCTATCCATTGGTCTGTCCAACTAGCAAGGTGTGGATCGTCTAATCCCAATGCAAAGCCATGTCCGCCAGTAGGATAAATATGCATTTCTACGGCGACCTTATTTTTACGAAGTGCCGAATAAAAAAGAAGGCTATTTTCTACGGGCACCGCGGTATCATCCGTGGCGTGGACCAAAAATGTGGGCGGAGTGTCGGTTGTTACCTGCAATTCATTAGAAAAGTGATTTATCATTTTTTGGGATGGATTCTCACCTAACAAGTTTTTTCTAGATCCCCCGTGCGTATTTATTTCTCCCATGGTAATAACGGGGTAGGCTAAGGTCATAAAATCGGGCCGTGCGCTTTGTTGGTCAATTGCATCTCGTTTGGAATACACTTCCTCGTTGTAATGTGTTCCCAAGGTAGAGGCTAGGTGTCCACCGGCAGAGAATCCAATTATACCAACATGGTTAGGGTTAATATTCCAATCCACTGCTTTGGAACGCACCAAGCGCATAGCGCGTTGCGCATCTTGTAAGGGTACATTATGTTTGTCTGTTGCCCATTTGGAATTTGGGAGGCGGTATTTTACTACTATACCAGCGATGCCTTTGGAGTTCAGTAATTTGGCAAAATCGGTTCCTTCCCAATCATAAGCCAATATCCCATAACCGCCACCCGGAAATATTAAAACCGCCTGTCCCGTAGCAGTTTTTTTTGCGGGGAGGTACACTTCTATGGTCGGATTTTGAACTTTGGATATCCTTACAATGTCCGCACTTACTATTTCCTCTGTATCATTACCCTTTATGGCATTTGGAATTTTATTGGGCCAAAGGGGAAGAATGGTGTTCTGGGCAAAAGTGGTCATTGAGTATATACTGATTAAAATAAAAAGGAATGGTTTCATAGTGGTATGGATTGGTACTGTTAAAGATAGAAAATATCGTTTAATAAGCAGGTGTTATATCCTGGCCATGGTGTGTTGTGAAATGAAACACCTATTAAAAATATTAGGATAGCTAAATTACACATGAAATTAAACAAAGAGAGAGTAATTTATTTTGTTCGAATTGGGAGTTTTTAAAAAAAAATGGCAACCCCTTTCGAAGTTGCCATTTATATTATTTTTTGAACAGTGTATACTTATTCTTTCCTAGTTGTAATCTCAATCACTCCATTTTTCCCTTTTTCTCCAAACTTTTCTATAGCTTCTGCTCCCTTAGTGACATTTATGCTTTTAATGGAACTTGCCGGGATATTGTCGATATTAAAGTCTGCTTCTTTTTCTACACCGTCTACTATATATAATGGAGTATTAATTGTAGTTTGATTGGTGGCGCCATTGTTTTCTTTTTTGGTTGATATAGCCGGACTTTGTAGTGCTTGATGACTTTTAGTAGTAATCATAATAACACCATTTTTGGCCTTATCCCCGTATTTATGGGTTGCGGTAGATCCTTTAAGAACATTAATGCTGTGTATTTCAGAAGGATCTATGTCGGTAGCCTTAAAGTAGGCGCTTACCTCCGATCCATCTACTATATAAATTGGGGCGGTTAAAGTAGAATCTTGAGTAAGTGAGCCATTTAAGAGTTTGACTTTTATGGGCAAATTACTTTGTTCACTCCTCTGCTCATTAATTTTTGGTTTTTTGACGCTTATCTCATAACCTAGGGATATCATATTTCCTTCGTCATCGATTTCCATACTGAAATTAAATGGCTGGATGCCGTCCTTATCTGAAGAAGAACTGCTGCTGGAGCCGGTGTCGTCGTTATAAGAT
This sequence comes from Arenibacter certesii DSM 19833, assembly GCF_000429545.1. GTDB lineage: Bacteria > Bacteroidota > Bacteroidia > Flavobacteriales > Flavobacteriaceae > Arenibacter > Arenibacter certesii. The sequence continues at coordinate 56,656 of NZ_AUCB01000006.1, read as the reverse complement.
GAGTTGATAGCGGTGAGAATGCCATCCGCATTTCGGGATATGTCCGTAAATCTTAAGTCGATATTATAATCTTTTTTTATCGTATTGGAGATTCGCTCCAAGTCTTTCTTTGTTCTGTTTTTGTTTATCGTAAATTTAATTTTACTACTAGGAGCTTTTTCGCTTTCCAAGCCACTGTACTTTTGGACTGAATTCGGATTTACTTGGGTGACCGTTTTCGTGTTAAAAGCAACTAGAAAGAAGGCGAGAAAAGGTACTGCTAGACTGAATTTCCAAGCTCTGATTTTCTTTGATTTGTTTTTGTTTAACATAACTATTCGTTTTTTGATTAATGATGTGAAAAATGGATTGATGATTGATGAATATGGTGAGCCAACACCAGCTTGTTTAAGTAAGAGATACTGATATTCTTTTGGACTTGACATGTTTTTGGTGGCTGCATTATCGGCAAGGTATTCTAGATTAAGGGATAAGGTTTTCTTATATAACCATACAAATGGATTCATCCATTGAAGCGCAGATAATAGGTGAATCAATAATATATCTACTGAATGGCGCTGTAGGCAGTGTATTTTTTCATGAGCAATGATAGTTTTCAATTCCTGGGGCTGGTGCATACTAGGATTATATACAATAAGATTAAAAAAAGAAAAAGGAGAGGTGTTTTCCTTGGTCTCGACAATGGTAAGCCCATCTGTTTTGAAAGCAGTTCCCTTCCGTATTAGTTTATTTAAAGAAATTAGCTGTATACCTAAGCGTGTTAAGAATAACATAGCCCCAATGGCATAAATAGTGGTGATAACTGTCCACCAATCTGTAGTAGCATCAGGTAGCATTATTGCTTCAGAAGTTTGTGTTTCCGTTAGCGCGTAGGGCAAGGGATCTACTAGGATTAATTCTGTTAAGGTCCACAGAGGAAAAAGCAATGCGATAAAAATGCCTGATATTAGAAAAATCCGGTGCCATTCAAAAAAGGTTTCTTTTTCTAGAAAACGTTTAAAGCAACACCAGAAAAATGCCAGAATTCCACTGCTTTTTAATAAATATAGCATGAAATCTTCCATTAATTATTCTTTTCTATATGGTTTATTATTTCTTTTAGCTCTTCCACACTTATTTTATCTTCAGAAGCATAGTAGGACACTAAATTCTTATAGGAGTTATTGAAGTAATCTTCAATGGCCCCGCTGATAAATTGTTTCCTATATGCTTCCTTGGCCACTACTGGATAATATTGATGGGTGTTTCCATAGGTATTATGAGCGACATATCCCTTTTCTTCCAGGTTTCTGATAATTGTAGAAAGGGTGTTGTAATGGGGTTTGTCTTCTTTAAACTGGGCAAGAACATCTTTTACAAAAGCTTTTTCCAAGTCCCATAAAATTTTCATTATCTCCTCCTCTTTGTTTGTCAGTTTTTTCATTGTGCCATAATTTTAAGATTATAGGTGTTCCAATAAAGCACGTGAGACCGTGTGTTTTAAATCTTCGTACAGTATGTTAGTCAACTGTTTATTAATAAAATTCTAACATGAGAACAAGTTATAACTATTTTTACAGTTATGCAACTATAAAAACAGTTAAGAAACTAAAATAATAGTTTTTTGGTGTGAAAGTTCCTAAGTGGATGTAACATTAGAAATCCAGTATAATGTTCTTTATAGAAAAGTTCACGCTATAAAATAGGAGTAGATATGGATTTAATTAAAGCTTTTGCCGTATATTAAAATCTGGAAAAAATAGAATTCAAGTTCATCTCACTTTTATCTATGGTTCCATTTTAAAAACAACTAATTAATAGAAATATGAAAATTGTAATCCTATCCCAAAATCCCAATTTATATTCCACCAAAAGGCTTGTGGAAGCTGGTGAAAAAAAAGGGTATGAAATGTTGGTCGTTGATCATGGTAAGTGCGACCTAGTTATTGAAAAAAAGAAACCTGGACTAATCTATAAGGGGGAGGAACTATTGAATGTAAATGGTGTAATTCCACGTATTGGAGCTTCCATTACTTTTTATGGTACGGCCGTGGTAAGGCAATTTGAAATGATGAAGGTATTTACTGCGGTGGAATCACAAGCTTTAGTACGCTCTCGAGATAAGTTGAGAAGTCTTCAGATCTTGTCTAGGGCAGGTCTGGGGTTGCCAAAAACAGTATTTAGTAATTATTCAAAAGATGTGTCTACCATTATTGATAATGCTGGGGGTGCGCCTGTGGTTATAAAACTGTTGGAAGGCACTCAGGGATTAGGTGTAGTCTTAGCAGAGAATAGGAATTCTGCGGAATCTATCCTAGAAGCGTTTAATGGTTTAAAGGCTAGGGTGATAGTACAAGAATTTATAAAAGAGGCAAAAGGTGCCGATATTAGGGCCTTTGTAATAGATGGTGTAGTGGTAGGTGCTATGAAGAGGCAGGGTAAGGAAGGAGAGTTTAGGTCTAACCTTCACCGTGGGGGGTCTGCAAATATCATAGAACTTACCGATGAGGAAGAGAATGCAGCTATAAAAGCGGCACGAGTTATGGGCCTTGGTGTAGCCGGAGTGGATATGTTACAATCTTCTAGGGGGCCACTAATTTTAGAGGTAAATTCGTCCCCTGGTTTAGAAGGTATAGAAGCCGCTACCGGAAAAGATATAGCCGGACTTATTATAAAATATGTAGAAAGACATGCCGAACACTAGTTTTGAATTATTAGGGCATTCCATTTTACCGGGTAAGGGGATGTTGCTGAATCTAGATATCGCAAAATTGCATACGGGGACAAAAATTGAGGTTCCTATTATTGTGCAACGAGGTAAGAAACCGGGGCCTGTTCTATTGATTACGGGGGGGATCCATGGAAATGAAGTGAATGGGGTGGAGATTGTTCGCAAACTGATTTCTAAGAAATATAACCGACCAGTTTCAGGAACGGTTATTTGCATTCCCGTGATAAATATTTTTGGATTTTTAAATCAAGCTAGGCCTTTCCCCGATGGAAGAGATTTAAACCGAATGTTCCCTGGGAGTCCTCGTGGCTCTTTGGCCAGTAGGTTTGCCTACCATCTAATTAAAGAAATTGCGCCTGTAGTAGATTATTGTATCGACTACCATACCGGAGGGGAAAGTAGATTCAATGCACCACAAACTAGGATAAATAAAGGTGATGAAGAAAGTATGGAATTGGCTAAAGTATTTGGTAGTCCATTTATAGTATTGGCAAATACTAGGGAGAAGTCGTTTCGCGAAGCCTTGGCAAAAATGGGTAAAAAGGTATTGCTCTTTGAAGGCGGAAAATCCTTGGATATTAATGAGAAGGTAACCCAGACAGGAATTGCAGGCGCGCTCCGAGTAATGGATCATTTAGGAATTAGGGATTTTTCCGAGGAATTAGAACTGATGGAGGGGAAGGTCCTTAATCCTATTACTATTAAATCCTCTCAGTGGGTGAGGGCCAAATATTCCGGAATGTTCCATCCGTTTGTTGCCTTGGGCGCCAAAGTGAAAAAAGGCGATCTTTTAGGAAGTGTATCCGATCCGTTTGGCAATTTTGAGCGGAGTATAAAGGCAACTTTCACCGGCCATGTTATTTGTATCAATCAATCCCCTATAATTAATCAGGGAGATGCTATCCTTCATATTTCCCAAGAGTGACGTTGTAATAATAATTAGCTCTTCCCTTCTTTATTTCGGTAATGGAGATCCTAATCTAAAAAGCACGATTGATTCACATTTTTAAGACAGATAACCACTAAAATCAAGGGTGATAGTAGCTTATTTAATCGGATTTTAAAACGTTATTAGTGATGTAATCATCTTCCATGATAGACCAATTGGTCGGTATTATGGTGTAAGCATTTGATTGCCAGATGGTGTTTTGCTCTAAAGCTCAATATTCATACCCTATAGTCTAAACTGTACCTCTTGTCCCGGTTTCATATTTAGGATCATTATGTCGCCCTCCCATTGGAATTCTGTATCGGGTTCCGAAATAAGTCGTTGGGTAGAGAAGGGATTTTTAAGTCTTAATTCCCCTCCTTTTTCAGAAACTATTTTCACCCATTTTACTTCCTCAGATATCATTTGGGCAGAAACCAAAAAGGCACCTTCTGTCCTTAATTTACTAAAACCTACATTGTCCCATTTTTTTGGTACGGCCGGAAATACTTTTATAGTGCCTGTATGACTCTGTATTAGCATTTCCTGTAACCCAGCAGCAAAGGCAAAATTACCTTCTAAGGTAAATGGTCTATAAATTAAATTCGATTTGCCGGTACCTGATTGGTCACCGTTAACATGGAAGCTGTTGGGGAGTACAAAGGCTGTTGCAAAATCTTTTAAGGCCTTTGCAGCTCCCTCTCCATCCAAGGCGCGTGCTTTTAAATTTCCTAACCAACTAAAAGAATATCCAACCCATTGGCTAGATCCTATTTTGTCTAAATGGTCAATTGTGTTTTGTATAATAAGTTTTTCTTCTTCGCCGTTAGATACATCTATAAGTCCAAGTGGATGGATGGCCATAAGATGTGATAAATGTCTATGAGATTCTTTGTAGGGTAGGCTTGGAGATACCATAAGTCCATTTTTATCAATGGCATAATCTGGCCATTCCTTTAGGATGGCATTCCATTTTTCGGCCTCTTCCTTTAGGCCTAATTCCATTGCCAATTCAGCGGCATGGGTATAGGTCCACCTCACTAGGGAAAGGTCAAAATTGGTGATATCACTAAACCAAGCATCTCGAGTATTGTTGCGAATTTCGGGACTGGAGCTTAAAGGGAGTTTCCTCTTGCCATTTTCGTCCATAATCGAAAGTTCGTCAAAATGGATGGCTACATCCCTAATCCACGGATAAGCTTTGTTTTTAAGGAATTCTCGATCCATTGAGTATCGCCAATGCAAGTAAAAGTGCTGACCTAACCAAGCCCCTACCGTTGGTCCAAAGGAGTATTGTATCCACCCGCCCATAGGTTCTCCCGTTAAGGTGGTTACCCCGGGAACATTTAACCCTTTAGTGCCGTAAAAATCATTGGTATATTTCTTAAAAGCAGTTTTGTAATTGCTCATCCAATCTATAAAACCCTGTTCTAAATCGAGGTGGTTCCCTGAATAAGCGGGCCAATAACTTAACTGGGTATTTAAATCGTGATGAAAATCGCCCTTCCATGGTGGCAACTTCCCATTGTCTGCCGTCCACACACTTTGTAAGGATATTGGAGGTGCCCCTTGCCTTGCCGCTGAACCAAATTTGTACATTTCCATGTACCACTGATTTTGTAAAATGGGATCTGGAACGCTAACTGTGGACTGATTCCAGAAATTATGCCACCAATTAGTGTGACGCTCCAGAGCATTAGACATTCCTAATTTAAGGCTATTGGCAACTATTTCTTCTGCAGACTTGGAAGTGTCCAAAGTGGATTTTTTTGAACTGATACTCCAACTGCCCTTTAAGTGGGTAGGAGTGGGCTCCCATTGGGTGTGTACTTGAAATTTAAAGTCATCCCATCCCTGCTGGTCATAGGTAATGGTATGCTCTCTTTGTGTGACCCTTCCTCCTTCATAATCTAGTCTACGGAGGTCTTGTCCCGCTACCGGATCCTCATTTCCTTCTTGTTGTAAGGATACATAAGGTGGGGGAATGATAGTGGGGTTTAGGTCACTGTTTACGTTTTCAAAAGAATACCAGCCTAAAGGCTCCGTAGCGTGTACAAAGGCTTTAAAGGAAGCCCCGTTTTTCCATTTAATTTCGCATACGGCAGTAGCTAAGTTCAGCTTTACGTAATCTATTTCCCCAAGTCCACTTATGTCGAATTCTAAGGCGCCTCCTGGAATTTTGGAAGGTGCTGGTAAGTGGTCATAAGGTACATCATAGCGATCCTGTACATTTATATAGGTATCGTTTTCCCACTGTTGTTTAACCCAATCGAATCCGTAGTCCTTAAAATTTAAATTTTCCATAGGTCGTAGATCCCATAGGTCTGCCTTATCTAGGGAAAAGCGCAATTTGCCATTTTTTTCCCATATAAGAGCTCCTACCGTTGCATTTCCTAAGGGGATAGCCTCGTCCCAGGAGGAGGCTAAATAATCAAATTTAAGTTCATATTTGGGAATACGGTCCAGTTCTGTATATGTAACCTCCTTCTTGCAGCTTACGAGTAAGCTTAAAAATAGGATAGGAAATAGAAATCTATAATTCATTTGAATGTATCGGGTTAAGAAATTTGGGGGCTTCCTTTGTATTTAATCTAGTAAAATAACGAATTTTATTCTGATATGACACTCAATTTTTAGAGGGCCAATATACCTAACCTGCCAGAAAAGAGCAACTAATACAAATGCTATGTTTTATATTATTTTTTGTTGTCCTGGAGTTATTTTTATCTGAGCAGTAGCGTGCTTAAATCTAGACATAGAATTATGTAAAGAAGATTATTCTATTAGGTGAGGAACAAATTATTGAATTGAAAAAATCCGGAACCATTGAAACGGTATCCGGATTTCCCAAACTAACTCAATTTATACTTGATGCTGTTGATAGGACAACAATTACAATACTCCAATTTAATTTCCTCCACTACCAATGGTAGGATTGTTCTTATCCCACCACAATCGTTGAGAATTTAATACACTGGGCGTTTCATCTCTTGGACTCGTAAATCCTTGGTCTGTATTTGCTTGTAGCCATTTGGCAACATTTAGATCCCCGGGTTCAGGGGAAGGGATTCTTCTTGGGAACGGTATTTCAGGATCATCGGTAGCTGATCTTGCTAAAAGTGATGAACCATATTTTGGATATCCCGTACGCATAGAAAGAATCCATCCTTCTTCTGGCAAACGATAGAAATTTAGAAATTGTTGGATGAATACCTTTTCTAAATCATTAGTGCCATTTAACTGTAAGGAGGGGTTGGTTAGATAATTTGATATTTCCTCCTCGCTGATGGGCAAATATGGATATTCCTTATTTGCTACCCGCATAATTAAATCTTGCTTTTCACCAAGCATATTATAGGTTCTCAAAGAAGATTCAGTTCCTTTTCTATACCAGTCGGCCGCATCACCTGAGATATAACCTTTTAGTATAAATTCGGACATCATAAGGCATACTTCGGAATAAGATAGCATTACATCTACATAGTTTCCTTCGGGTTGTGGTAATCCTCCATATTGAAAATTACATTCCTGAATCAATCTTCTGTTGTATTTAGAAAGCATCGTAGCAGCAGGTCCAATTGCATTAGGTTGGTCAACGAAAGAATAATAATCAGGAATTCCTATGTTAGCATCGTTTCTATATGCGGGTAATCCTATAAATCGATATCCCAGAATCTCTTCACCATCTGCGGTAGTATACAGGACATCATTATCATTGTTTATGTCCACGGCGGGAGAAATAGTAGAAGGATCGGCAAACTCATCAATAGTTTCTTGGGTATATCCATTGGGCTCATAAAATATTCTCAACCGTGGATCTGTAGTAGATTTCATAAATTCTATAATAGGTTCTGCGGACCACATTACACCTTTCCATTCAAATCCTGCACCAGGGGAACCTCTGTAGGTTCCGCCTAAGTCAAATGTAAATTGGTCATCGTTGCTTTCAAACAATCTGCCATCGGACACTACACTTGTAATAATTTCCTGTGCTTTGGCCTCATTTTGACTTAATAAACGTGTTGCTAGTCTTAATTTAACGGCATTGGCACATTTGATCCATTTAGTGATATCACCCTGATATACGATATCATTGGATGAAAAATCATAATTGCTAGCTATATTCTCGTCCATTTTTTGAATGGCCGAATTTAATTCACCCAAAATTTGCATTAAGACGGCTTCTTGTTTATCGTAATTGGGGTCTAATTTACCTTCTTTACGACCCATGGCTGCTTCGGAGTAAGGAATGTCTCCAAATTGATCGGTGACTCTAAGGGCAAAAAAAGCTTGAAGGACATCTGAGGCAGCCACCATTTTTTGATAGAACTTTTGTTCTTCATCCGATAATTCAGAAATCTGAAGCCTCATTTCGGTTAGATGGTTCATTATTTTCACATAGAAGGTATTGTATTTGTTTCCTGGTAGAATAGTATTAATATCGCTATCATTGGCCTTACCCTGAACCAAATATTGGGCCCAGGTCATTTTTTGATGGTTTTCATGATACCATTCACCTTCATTCTTATAGGTAACCATTTCCTTTTGAACATAAGTAAATAAGGTTTCTGGAGGTGGCACCCCTATATTGGGATTGCTGTTGATTTCTGCAAAATCATCGTCACAACCGGTAAAAACAACCAAGCCGATTAGTATATATATTATTTTTTTCATGTTGTAAATTTAGAAATTGAGTTTTAACGAAAATGAAATAGATCTAATGTAAGGAGCCGACTTTTGTTGTAGTGGGTTTGCAGCTGCGTTACTACTTAGTGTTGGATTTATATTATCTGGCAAGGAATTATATAGAAGACCCAAATCACGTCCTGTTAATGCCACAGAAGCACTTTTTACTAGAATTTTATCCAATATTTCGGAGGGGACGTCATAAGTTAAAGTTACTTCCCTTAAGCCTACCCAACTAGAAGTGTAAACACCGGTTATTGGTGTTCCCGTACTTGCTGAAGTCCAGCGGTAAATATATCCGGACCAGTGGGTTGGTTCTACCAATCCTTGATCGTATGCTTCCTGATAAGTCAATCCGCCTACATCAACACTAGTTCTGTTATCTGAAGGTCCAGAAGTAACGGTGGTTCCATCAGGAAATACTCCATGTGGAATATACCCATCCTCATAGGTCTTCCCATAAAAATTTTGCCCTTGACCTTCACTTGTCCAAGTAATGCCACCTTGTGAGGCATCCCTGTTGGGTAATGAGCTTTCCAAAACCCCTTGATGAAGTCCATATCTGGCATCTGCCGAATAAATTTCACCACCAAATTTAGCATCTACAATAGCACTTAAACGGAGCCTTTTATATCTTACAGAAGTATTCATGCCACCATACCAATCGGCTTGCATATTACCCATAACATAGAGCGAATCCTTATTTTGAATACCAATAGGGTAGGCTACAGACCATCCATTTCTATTAGCAAGAACGGGGATGTCATGATTAGCAGTGTTTGCACCATCATAAAAGTCATAACCTCTTCTTGTTACTAGATCCCCGTAGTTTCCTCCAACATAGGCATAAGACGCCGTGTCTGCATTGGAGTCATCCGGATTTCCAAATAACCTAAATTCATTTATTCCCGGTGCCAGTTCAATTATTTTATCTCGGTTATGAGTGTAATTAACTCCTAAATCCCAGCTAAAATCGGGGTTATCTATTAATCTAAAATTAATGGCTGCCTCTATCCCTTGGTTTTGAAGGTTCCCAGCATTGATTAATTGATTGTTTATGCCTGACTCTGAAGGGACTTGTAATGGAATAATTTGATTTTTAGTATTATCCTTATAGTAAGCTAGATCCAAACCAACTCTGTTATTCCAGAGTCTAAGATCTAAACCAGTTTCAAAAGAATATTTTTTTTCTGGCTTCAAATTTACGGAGACAGCGGTATTGTCTTCAAACCTAAACATATTAAGGTTGGGGTTTTGACTAAAATTATCCGCTACAAACCCGGTAGATAACCTATAGGGATCGGTATCATTACCAACAATGGCGTAAGAAGCCCTTAATTTGGCAAACGATATATAGCTAGGAAGCTTAAACGTTTCTGAGGTCACCCAAGACAAGGTTGCAGAAGGATAAAAATAGGAGTTGTTTCCTTTGCCATTTGGATAAACCAAGGCTGAAGACCAGTCATTCCTAGCGGTAGCACTGAAATAAAGGTCTCGTTTATAACTGGTGTTGAAAAAAGCATAAATAGAATTTATTTTTTTTCTATGTCCGACACCGCCACTTGCTTGGACAGCATCTTTTGAGTTGGCCAAAGAGTAGAAATCACGTATTTTAAATCCACCCGTAGTATTGGCAAATTGACTTTGTTCTTTAGAAGTCCATAATTCCCCTCCTACCAACAGATCCATTCTGAAATTATCCGAAATTTGTTTGTCGAAAAATAATTTTGCAGAGAAACTGTGTTGGAATTTTTCACCATTACCAAAGTAGTAAGACCCATTTAAGCGATCCCTATTGTCTGCAAAGGTCTTGCTTTCTTGATTGTAGGTGTATTGGTTTAGATTTCCTTCCAACGTTGCTGAGATATTATCAGTAATCTTATAATTCAAATTTATATTAGAAATAAATGAACCTTCTGTTCGGGTTTTGTCGTCTTCAAGTGCATGGGCCCAAATTCTGCTCATTCTAGTAAAATTGTAGTTATCTCCATAGGGATGAGGAACTCCGCCATCAATGTCCAAATAGTTATCCTTCCACTTGTTTACATCATAGTTTCTTGGGAAACCATCATGAAACCAATGGCTAAGTCCACCTGGTTCTAAAGGATTTTTCGCTTTTGAACGAGTGTAGTGCATTACAGCGCCAACCGTTAGCTTATCTTTTATTAAATCATGTGATCCTTTGAAGCTTAAAGAATTTTTGTCAAAATCGTTTCTTAATTCAACGCCAGATTCGGAAAAGTTGGAAAAGGATAGTCGAAAACTACTAGTTTCGCTACCACCATCAATGGCTACATTAGTATTCCTTATAAAACCAGTATTAAAGTAATCCTTGTAATTATTGGGTTTTGCTGACCAAGTTGCTCTAGAACCATCATAGTCTATTATTTCTTGGCCATCAAAGCGAGGTCCCCAACTAGCTGCATGCTCCTCATAGGAATCAAAAGCCATAGAAGGTAAGCCGGTTTCAAGATCATAAGTGAAAAATTGACTTGTATCATGCGCATCATCACGTGTCCTTGTATTAGGTCCATTAGTGACAAAGCTAAAACCACCAGCAGTAAGGCCAGAACCATATTGGTTTTGGAAATTAGGAGCGTCATAAACAGTTCTTACACCAATGGTCTGGTTAACACTAACTCCGAGACCTTTACTTTTTTTACCAGATTTGGTGGTTACTATTACCACCCCATTTAAAGCCCGAGATCCATAAAGGGCAGAAGCAGCAGCTCCTTTTAAGATAGAAAAAGATTCAAAATCATCTGGGTTAAGGTTTTTAAGTTGGTTACCCCAATCGGCCCCTTCTTGACCACTAATGTCATTGTCCAAGATTACCCCATCCACAACAAAAATAGGTTGGGTATTCTGATCAAAAGTTGAGTTACCTCTTATTGTTATTCTTGTTCCACCAAATGTTCCACCCGATGTAGTGCTGACTTGGACTCCCGCCGTTTTTCCTTGCAATGAGTTGACTGGATTGATTTGTGCAACTTGAGCAATTTCATCTCCATGAATTTCAGATACAGCATATCCAAGAGCTCTTTCCTCTCGTTTTATACCCAATGCGGTTACTACTACTTCTTCGAGCTGACTAGCGTCTTCTTGCATAGCAATGTCTATGTTGTTAGAAGTGCCAACAGTTATCATTTGGGTTTTCATCCCAATAAACGAGAAAACTAGAACGTCGCCTGTTGAGGCCTGAATAGCATAATTTCCATCAAAATCGGTTTGAGTTCCAATTGTGGTGCCTTGTATAACAATACTCACTCCTGGCAGAAGTGTTCCATCATTGGTGCTTGTGACACTTCCTGCTACGGTTTTACTTTGTGCCAAGACCCCATTTAAACAGAGTAAGGTTAAAGCTGTTAATAAGAAACGAATTTTCTTGTTCATACGATTTTAGTTATTTGGTTCGTTATTTGCACGGTTTAAATAGTAACCGGATAAGGTTTTAAAATTACTAATTATTTGTTAAAATACTGGGAAAAAGTAAGGAATAATGTGGAAGGCAAACCTGTGTACTGTATTTACGTACCTGTCCGGAAATGTTTGGATAAGAAGTGTAAGGTAAAGTTAAGTGGAGGTGGTAAATATGCAAATTGAAAAAATCCGGGACCATTAAAACGGTATCCGGATTTTCCAAACTAACTCAATTTATACTTGGTACTGTACATAGGACCAATTTAACAAAGACTAACCTTAACTTTAAAGATTTTTTATTACTAATCCTCTTTAAGGAGGAATATAATGCAATATAGATTAAGAAAAGGGCATGCGCTACCAATTTAAGTACCAATGCTGATATGTTTTTTGCTCATAATGAGGTTGTTGCTATTTGGAGCGCCTTAGAAGTATAATAAGTGTTAAATCAGTAGTATCTAAATTACGTGCTAAAGGGTGTTTAATTGTATATAGTGCTAAAATGATGAAGGCATGGATAGTATTTATTTATCCATGCCTTGCCTACTGTTATTGTATTAATCTAACTACAAAATTAGTATCCCGTATTTTGCACTAGATTTGGGTTGTTCTGCATTTCTGATGTTGGTATCGGAAATAAAAGTTCTCTTTCAGTTAAAGCTTTATTTGGTAAATAAGAGAAGTTGTGGCCAATAAAATCCCTCAACTCATTTGTTTCGGGGTTATACGCTTTTCTCCATCTCACCATGTCGAACCAAGTCTGGTTTTCAAAACTTAACTCGTGAACTTGTTCTATTCGTACAGCTGTCCTGAAGTCATTTTGTGAAAGACCAGCTAAATCAGCAAGTTCAGCACGCTGTCTTATCTTATTGACCGCATTGTATGCCTCTGTGGAAGGACCCCCTTCAGCCTCATTTGCGGCTTCTGCATACATTAGTAATACATCGGCATATCTGTAGATAGTCCAATTTAAGTCGGACTGAGCACTCGCTTCATTTGCTTCAATATCAAAATGCTTATAAATATAAGGTGCTCCCAAGTTAATACTGTCGTTACGATCTGCTTCTAACGAGTAGTTTGAGAAGTAAAACTGCTTCTCTTCTGCTCGTTTATCCCCAGTCTCGTAGGAATCAACAAACTCGTTTGTTGAAAAGATACCACCTGTTTGGGCCGAATATGCTGAAATTCCTAGGTTATAGGGCAAAATTGCTGGTTGCCAATTGCCTGATTGAATATTGGCTGCAAATTGAGTCATAAAGATGTACTCGCCAGTGTTTTTGGTAGATGGGTCATGTAGCTCATCGTAAGTATCAAAAAGTCTAAACTCTCCAGAATTAATTACCTCTTTAGCTTTGGCAGCGGCAAGCGCGTAATTCTCTGTTTTTTGAAGTGGGTAGCCGGCCATGGTGAGATATACATCTGCCAATAGGGTTTTAACTGCCCCCAAAGAAATCCTGCCAGATTGATCTCTCCATGGTAAACCAGCGCTCTCAGCTTCTGTAAGATCGCTAATGATTAAATCATAAACCGCCTGGGGTGATGCTTGTTCGGGGTATAATTGATCCGAACCCAAATCCACAGAATTGGTAATAATAGGAATGTTTCCAAACATTCTTAGTAAGCCAAAATAGTAGTATGCCCTCAAGAATTTAGCTTCACCCAAATATTTTTGCTTCTGTGTTTCGTCCATATTGATTTCAGGGATTTTTTCAATTGCCAGATTAGCTCTAGAGATTCCTAAATAATAATTGCTCCAGAAACTATTTCCGTATCCATTGTCCGAATTGTTAATTAAATCCTTTACCAGATAGATGTTAGTAGCCTGCCCAAGGGATGTGTTGGCCAAGCCTGTGGCAAATTCCAACATTAACCATGGGCCTCCGCCAAATCCACTTTCGGTAATCGGAATCAACGGTTGATAGATTCCATTAATAGCACTCTTGGCATGTTCAGCCGTGGTAAAATAGGTATCGGTTGTGAAGTTAGACGCGTCTTCTTCATCTAAAAAATCACTACATGCTGTTGTGCATGTTATTGCGGTTACCACAGCTATAGCTCTTATAAAGTTTTTATAGATTTTCATTTTTTTTATCTTTTATATCGTTATAGTCCAACATTTAATCCTAGCATAAAGGTGCGAGGTCTCGGATAATCATAAAGGGAGTATCCTTGATCAAAAGCTCCACCACCATTAGAGCTTTCAGGGTCATAACCCGGGTAGCTTGTTGCTACGAAAAAGTTCTGAACTGAGGTATATAATCTTAGACGATTTAGATGTAATCGCTTTGCTACTTCAGGCTTAAATACATAGGATAACATTAAATTTCTTCCTCTTAAAAATGAAGCATCCTTTAATTTTCCGGAATCATTATTAGTGTCATACCCAGCAGCAATAGGTCTAATCTGAGCAATATGTGTATTTTGATTTTCTGGAGTCCATGCATTTAAAACGGTCTTAAAGCTATTGGCAATTGTTTGGCGGTCCTCAGCCGAATGTTCGTCCCAGTACATAACACTATTACCATACTGAAACTGTAAGTCGACCAGTAGCTCAAGATTGCCATATCTAAAGGTGTTGGAAAAAGTTCCAAAACCGTCTGGAATACCTTTTCCGATTATGGCTCTGTCATCACTATTAATAGCCCCGTCATTGTTAAGGTCGCGGTATTTAATATCTCCTGGCAGCCTGTCATATATAGCTGCCTGAGCTGCCTCATCAGTACTCCATGTCCCTTCATCAATATATCCGTAAAAAGTACTAACAGGTTCACCAACACGAATTAATGTGGATCCCAAGAAAATATCGGAACCACCAGAAAGTTCAACAACCTCATTTTTATTAATTGAAATATTAAAGTTACTGTTCCATCCAAAAATCTCGTTATCTATATTGGTTGTGTTTAAACTAATTTCAATACCCTTGTTTTCCATACTACCAACGTTTCTAAATACATTAGAAAAACCACTAGAAGAAGGTACTGGTGCATTTAGGAGCATATCTGTCGTTAATTTTCTATATACATCTATTTCCAGTCCAATACGATTATTTAAAAGCCCCAATTCTATACCAGCGTCTACTTGGTCTGTTTTTTCCCATTTTAAATCAGGATTTGCCATACGTCCAGGAACAGTATAGGCGGCACGATCACCCCCAAAAATTACGGTTCCGTTAGTTAAACCGGCTAATGCTCTGTAAGCGGGTATTTCGGAGTTGCCTGTAGAACCATAACTAGCTCTAATTTTTAAGTTGGAAATGGTAGAGGACTCCTTTAAAAAGTCTTCTTCAGAAGCTCTCCAAGCAAGTGCAGCAGAAGGGAAAAAAGCGAATTGATTTTCTGGACCAAATTTAGAGGATCCGTCAGCTCTACCGGTAAGGGTCAACAAATATTTATTCTTATAGTTATAGTTGACACGTCCAAAATAAGAGTTTAACCCATATGCAATCTTACTAGAAGAAGGCGCCTGAGGTTTAGATCCTGCACCAAGGTTGTTAAATCCGTAAAAGTCATCAGCAAATCCACGGGTAGATGCTCTTGCAGAAAACTCATCAATATGCTGCCAAGAAAGACCAAGCATAGCCGATAGCGAATTGTCACTATCAAAGTCTTTGTTATAGGTCAAATAATTTTCAAATTGCCATGAATTATAACGAGCATTATTCACATGTGCAGCACCGTCTGGTCTGGCTATGTATCTAAGGTCTTTACCGCCATAATAATCGTTTCTTTGATTAATGATGTTAGCTCCTAGAGTGGTGCGTAGTTGAAGGTTGTCATTAAATTTAATATTACTGTAGAAGTTACCCAGAACAGTCTGGGTTTTTAAGAAGTACCTACGGTCATTTGCTACTGCTACTGGGCTACCGCCACCTTCCATTCCAGGATAGTCTATGTTAGATCCCCAAGTACCATCCTCATAGCGAACGGGTATAATGGGTAGGGCTTCGTAAACTTGTCGCATTGTAGTGATACCACCACCCCCAAGTTCGTCTACTTGTTTTTCGTTTTGGTCGTTATAGCTTAGACTACCTCCAACTTTTAGCCAGTCGTTAACATCGGTATCCAAAGTAAACCTCCCTGAATAGCGCTTAAGCCATGATTCGATGAGTAGACCCTCTTCATCACGGAAACCCATGAATAGTCCAAAATTGGAGTTTTCATTGCCGCCGGTAAATGAAAGTTGATGGTTTTGGATAAAGGCATCTCTAATGGCTTCATCTTGCCAATCTGTATCATAGAGGGGTTTTCCATTACTGTCAAAAAGTCTAGGGTCTGTCCTTTTTAATCTAGGATCGGTATATCTTCCACCTGCCCATCCATCAGGATCAAATTTTTCAGCATTGGCATAGGCAATTTCCTCAACAAGTAAAAACTCTTCGGAATTTAGAAGGTCTAATTTTTTAGGTAAAGTCCCTAAGCTAAAATCTACATCATAGTTAACATTGGTGCGTCCAGTTTTAGAGCCTTTTTTTGTGCTTACTAATATCACACCATTGGCACCTCTTGCACCATAGATAGCGGTTGCCGATGCATCCTTTAAAACCTCGATAGATTCTATGTCATTGGGGTTCATGTAGTCAATTGGTGTACTGCCATTTGGTAGGCTGGCAGCACTTAGAATTACACCATCAATCACATAAAGTGGGGTATTTGCAATACTTACTGAAGTATTACCACGGATTCGTACTGTGGTTCTTCCTCCAGGTCGCCCTGAACCAGAAGATACGTTTACACCAGATACTCTACCGGCCATGGCTTGGTTTAATGAGGCTGCTGGTCTTTCAGCTAATTCTTCGGCCTTTACGGATCCCACAGCACCGGTGAGGTCACTTTTTTTCTGAGATCCGTATCCAATTAGGACCACCTCATCTAGACCAGAAGCTTTTTCTTCCAAGTTAACGGAAACGGTGCTTTGTCCGTTTAAAGGAACTTCTTTAGAAGCAAATCCAATGTAGGAGACAATAAGGGTTGCATTTTCATTGGTAACATTAATTGTAAAATTACCATCAAAATCAGAAGTTACTCCATTGGTAGTTCCTTTTTCTACAATGTTCGCCCCTGGAAGAGGATCGCCTTGAGTATCCGTAACGGTACCGCTAACTGAATGTTGTGGAACGGTAGCGTTTTTAAAGTCTAATGTGGAATTTAAATTTTCCGTGTAGGTGTTAGCATGAATTTTAAATAGTGAAATTATAAGTAAAAGGGCGGTCAGTTTCATTTTTAAATGATACGTACTAGACCAATCCAAATGGAAAGGCTCCGCTGAGTTTATTGTTCTCATCTTTTAATAAGTTTTGTTGGTTAACATTTTTGTTTTGCTCACTTCATTATGTTGGAGTTGTTCCAACAATCTTCGGTTTTTAGTGAAAGTGATTTTATTGTTGTTCTCTTTGTCAGTTCATTTTGTAAGTGTGCTTTTAAGTTAGTATAGCTAGTTGAGTGTCTTTTGAATGTTATAATAGTCTCAAATAATAGGTCTTCACAAATTATTCAGAATTCATTTCAATAGTCTTTATTAATTTAACTACTCCTAAGGTTGTTTTATCTCTAAGAAAGAGCTTACATAAAAAAGGGAATGTTCGAAGGTATTCTGTATTCTCCATGCAAGGCAACTAATATACAGTATTATTTCAATACTTTTTTTGCTTCATTAATAATTATGGTTAAAACTAAGTATATTTGTTGGTTATAGTTTAGCTATTTTACTCTTTAGTCAAATTTTATTATGAAACTACATTTACTGAATAGAGCTAGTTTGCAGCATAGTTCCTTTACGGTTACGATAAACAATTTTTCACACTTTTTAAAAGTGTGGCATTATCATCCAGAATTGGAGTTGGTGTATATTATAAAAAGTACGGGAACACGATTTATAGGAGATGGTATTGAGAAATTTGAGGAGGGTGAACTAGTGCTCTTGGGGGAAAATTTGCCTCATATGTGGCTTAATGATGAGGTTTATTTTGGAGAAGATTCCAATTTGACTGCTGAGGCAATCGCCATTCATTTTAAGGAAGATTTCTTGGGAGAGGAATTTTTGAAGGCTATAGAAATGAAGTCCATTTCTCAATTGGTAAAAAGAGCAAGACAAGGGATAAAGTTTACAAATATAGATAATGGAGTCTTGACCAAGATCAAGGAACTGGTCAATATGGACCCTTTTCATAAGATAATGGGACTTTTGGAAATTCTGCACCTGCTGTCTACCCATGAGGAATACCAATTATTGTCCAGTCCCGGTTTTTTGAACTCCTTTAACAAAACGGATAACAAGAGTTTGGATGAGATCTATGAATATATTTTCAAGAATTTTAATCAGCCTATAGGGTCCAAGGATGTGGCTGAGGTTGCTAGAATGAATCCCTCCGCTTTTAGTAGGTTTTTTAAAAGGGTCCACAGAAAAACCTTTACGCGTTATCTCAATGAGATACGGATAGGGTACGCCTGTAAATTGTTAATTGAGAACAGGGATAATATTACCCCAGTATGTTATGATTCTGGGTTTAACAATATTTCTAATTTTAATCGTCATTTTAAATCTATAATGGGGATGTCGCCTTCAGAATATGTGAAGCTTCATACTCAAAAACAAGAGTAGGTCCCTATTAGGGTTAAAAAAGTATCGAAAATGAGGCTTGGGGTGGTTGAGATGGTGTAGGGGTAGTATTAATTTTGTTTGACTAATATTTTAAGCAATGAGCAGTAAAACAATAATTACGGATGTTTTGGTGAAAGACGTCCGATTTCCGACTAGTAAATCTTTGGATGGTTCAGATGCAATGAATCCTGACCCAGATTATTCCGCAGCATATGTAATATTAAAAACCGACCATCCGGACGGATTGGAAGGTCATGGGCTAACCTTTACTATAGGTAGAGGGAATGAGCTTTGTGCTGCAGCAATTCACTCCCTTGCACCCTTGGTGAAAGGAAAATCTATGGAAAGCTTTATCCAGAATATGGGAGCTTTCTGGAAGATGATCACTGGAGATAGTCAGCTTAGGTGGTTGGGGCCAGAAAAAGGAGTAATTCATTTGGCAACAGGGGCTGTGGTAAATGCTGTTTGGGATTTGTATGCTAAAATGGAGAAAAAGCCACTATGGAAATTATTGGCGGATATGTCTCCAGAAGAACTGGTATCCTGCGTCGACTTTACCTATATCACCGATGCCGTTACACCAGAAGAGGCGCTACAGCTTTTGAAGGGAAAAGAGGCTGGGAAGCAGGAAAGAATAGACTATTTGCTTAAAAATGGTTACCCTGCCTATACTACTTCTGCAGGGTGGTTGGGCTACTCAGATGATAAGATGAGAAGACTCTGTAGGGAGGCAAAAGAAGCCGGATTTAAGCATATGAAAATTAAAGTGGGTTCCGATCTACAAGACGATATGCGCCGTGCAGCTATTATCCGTGAAGAAATTGGCACTGATTTAAGGTTGATGATGGATGCCAATCAGAAATGGGATGTAGATGAGGCTATAGCAAATATGGCTGAACTTAAAAAGTTTGATCCCTGGTGGATAGAAGAGCCTACTAGTCCGGATGATATACTAGGTCACGCTAAAATTGCGAGGGCTGTAGATCCTATAAAAGTGGCTACAGGCGAGCACTGTCAGAATAGGGTAATTTTTAAGCAGTTGATGCAGGCCGATGCTATGGGGATCTGCCAAATAGATAGCTGTAGAGTTGGAGGGGTGAATGAAATTTTGGCCATCCTGTTAATGGCGGCTAAATTTAATATTCCCGTATGTCCGCACGCTGGTGGAGTTGGATTGTGCGAATATGTGCAGCACCTCTCTATGATCGATTTTATTGCGATTAGTGGAACCATGGAGGATAGGATAATTGAGTATGTAGATCATTTGCACGAGCATTTCTACGACCCAGTGGTGATTAAGAACGGAGCCTATATGCCTCCTTCCATGCCGGGATATAGTATAACTATGAAGGAGCAATCTTTGGAAGATTATAGTTTTCCAAATGGTATTATCTGGCAGCAGGATGCGGCTGAAAAAGCGCAGCAATAAAACAAAATATGTATTATAAAATATTAATCTGAAGAACATGACACTTTTTAGTTTAAAGAATAAAACAGCCATTATTACTGGCGGTGCTAGTGGTATTGGCGAGGCTATTTCCAAAAAATTTGCGGCCCAAGGGGCTCAAGTGCATATTTTGGAGTTCAATGCCGAAAACGGAAATAAAACCGTAGAAGAAATTTCTGCTACAGGTGGTAAAGCAACATTCCATGCCTGTGATGTTTCCAATACGGAGCAGGTAGCCCAAATTGTGGATGCCATTTCTAAAAAACAATATATAGATATTTTAGTGAACAATGCAGGTATCGCCCATGTAGGAAATTTGGAGGGGACGGCTGAAAGCGATTTGGACCGAATTTATAATGTAAACGTCAAAGGGGTTTATAATTGTATGCACGCGGTAGTAGGAAAGATGAAAGAAAAAGGTGGGGTTATTGTTAATATGGCCTCTATTGCTTCTTCGGTAGGGATATCGGACCGCTTTGCATACTCCATGTCTAAAGGTGCGGTGTTAACTATGACACTTTCAGTTGCAAAGGACTATTTGGAGCAGGGTATCCGTTGTAACAGTATTTCTCCGGCAAGAATCCATACGCCTTTTGTGGACGGATTTATAGGAAAAAACTATCCTGGAAAGGAAGCAGAGATGTTTGAGAAACTTTCAAAAACGCAGCCTATTGGTAGAATGGGTAAACCAGAAGAAGTTGCCAATTTAGCATTGTACCTATGTTCAGATGAGGCCTCCTTCATAACGGGAACCGATTTCCCAATAGACGGAGGGTTTATAAAATTGAATGGTTAGGATTAGTGGGTTAATGTAACAATTGATTAATGTTCCAAAGTGTCAATTTGGAGATTTGTTAATGTGGTGATTGCTCAATTTGATAGCAAGACCATAATGCATACTGGTAATAATTTCGATCAACGAAAAGTGAAAGAATAATAAAATGAATAAAATTTTTCAATTTTTAGCCATAGCAGTTTTTTTGTCGGCCTGTTCCCAAAAACCAAAGTTCGATGCTTTGATAATGCCAGTTTCCAGTACTATTCCTGTGAAGGATACAGATACCAAGGATTCCATTATTGTAAAAGCGGCGCATGTAGTTCCTACCCCTAACCAGTACGAGGCCTTAAAAAACGAATTTATTGCGTTTATCCATTTTGGCCCAAACACATTTACTAGAATGGAATGGGGGAATGGAATGGAGGATCCAAAGATATTCGATCTTAAGAATTTGGACACAGATCAATGGGTAAAGGCCATGAGCGATGCAGGAATGAAAAAGGTAATCCTTACAGTAAAGCATCACGACGGATTTGTGCTTTGGCAAAGTAGGTATACCGATCACGGGATAATGTCTACTCCTTTTAAAGATGGTAAAGGTGATGTGTTAAGGGAACTTTCAGAATCATGTAAAAAGTACGGTCTTAAATTAGGAGTGTATTTGTCTCCAGCAGACCTGTATCAGATAGAAAATGAGGAAGGACTTTATGGAAACTTAAGTGAATATACAGAACGCACTATTCCAAGACCAGTAGAAGGTAGGCCTTTTGAAAATAAGACCACTTTTACTTTTAAGGTTGATGATTATAACGAGTATTTCTTAAATCAGCTTTTTGAACTATTAACCGAATATGGCCCCATCCACGAAGTATGGTTTGACGGTGCTCACCCGAAACGCAAGGGAGGACAGACCTATAATTACCTAGCTTGGAAAGAATTGATAAGATCATTGGCGCCAGAAACGGTAATTTTCGGGAAAGAGGATATTCGTTGGTGCGGTAATGAGGCAGGAGATACTAGAGATACCGAGTGGAATGTTATTCCGTACTTGGAGGATCCAGCAAACCTAAACATATTTGATGATATAACTGCTGAAGATATAGGAAGTCGTGAAAAACTCTATGATGGCAAGTTTTTGCATTATCAACAAGCAGAAGTCAATACTTCTATAAGAGAAGGTTGGTTTTATAGGGACGATACCGATCAGAAGGTACGTAGCACAGATGATGTTTTTGATATTTACGAAAGATCAGTAGGGGGTAACGCTACCTTCTTATTAAATATTCCCCCAAATAGGGAAGGGAAGTTTTCTCCGGAAGATGTCAGCGTTTTAAAAGAGGTAGGGCAACGAATAAAAGAAACCTACACCAATAATTTATTGGACGGTGCAGATGGCCCTAAAAATATCTTGGATGCCAATACGGAAAGTTTTGAGGTTTTCGATAAGGAGAATAGTGAAATAATTATAAGCACAAAAAATCCCATTACCCTTAATAGATTTGTACTGCAAGAAGCTATTGCTACCCATGGAGAAAGAGTAGAAAAACATGCTTTGGATGCCTGGATAGATAATGAGTGGAAAGAAGTAGCGGTATCTACAAATATTGGATATAAGAGAATTTTAAGATTCCAGGAAGTAACTACCAATAAGCTACGGGTAAGGCTAATGCAATCTAGATGGTATCCTGCAATTTCTTTTGTAGGTGCCTATTATTATAATACACGCCCTCCGCAACTTACTATAGAAAGGAATGTTGATGGAATGGTGACTATTGCTCCTAAAAAGGAAGATTTTGGATGGAAACCCCACGGTCAGGATATTAGCGGAAATTTAAATGGTGAGTATACTATTAGGTATACCAAGGATGGATCTAGTCCAACAGCAGATTCCCCTATTTATACCGAAAGCTTTTTATTCCCTTCTGGAGAGATAAACGCAGTATCCCAGATAAAGGAGCAAATGGGGAGCGTAACCAATACAGCATTCGGAATAATTAAAAAGGATTGGAAATCATTGGGAACCGATAGCCATACAGGAGATCAAACAGCAGAAAAAGCTTTTGATGGGAATCCCGCTACTTTCTGGAGATCTGGAGATAAAGGAGCTCCACATTATATCAATATAGATCTAGGACAAGAGTATACTATTAAAGGGTTTACCTATACGCCACAAACTGTGTCTTCGGAAGGAATGATTCAGCAGGGTAGAATACTATCTAGTGTGGATGGAAAATCTTGGAAAACGGTAGAGGATTTTGAATTTGGAAACCTGATAAACGATCCGGTGACAAGAAAACATGACTTTAAATCTGCCATAACCACAAGATATATCAGAGTGGAGTCTAAAGAAATTGCAGGAGGTAGTAAAGTTGCAGCTATCGCTGAGGTTGATTTTTTGGTAGACTGATTAGATAATACTAAGTATTGAGTACAAAGTATTGAGTTTTGAGATGTGGGTTCGATTCCGCTCAACCACCGCTTGGATAGGAGATTGAGCGTAGTCGAAATCATAAGGAGATTAAGCCTGCCTATAAAAAGGTAGGTTAATTCAAATGTATAGAGTTGAGAGTCTAGTGCCCAGTAGTGAGAATGTAGTTAAGGTGACTATATAAAAGAAATGAAAAAAACAGCGCCATTTATTTTAATGATAGCCTTATGCCTAATAGGGTGTTCCCCATCGGCATCCGATATTTATATAACGACCAGTGGAGGTGAATCTAAAAATGGAAAACTGGTTTTTAATACTATTGAGGAGGGACTTAATGCCGTTGTTCACTTGAGAAGTGAAGGGGTTCAGAATACATTGACAATTCACCTAATGGAAGGGGAGCATCGGTTAAGTTCCCCAATTAGGATTAAACCAGAACACGGACCTTTAAAAATAGTTGGCAAAGGTGCAGATAAGACTATAATTAAAGGATCCAAACTGCTTACCCCTAAATGGGAAAAGTATAACGATAATATCTGGGTAGCACAATTACAAAAAGAGGATAATTTTGATCAGCTTTTTGTTAATGGAAACCAGCAAATATTGGCCCGTTACCCCAATTATAATGAAAATGGGGGGCACTGGCAAGGTCATGCTGCCGATGCTATTTCCTCCGAAAGAGTTAAAACTTGGACCAATCCCGAAGGAGCAATAATCCATGCTATGCATAGTGGAGAGTGGGGAGGATTTCATTACGTATCTACCGGGGTTAATGAAAATGGCGAACTTATATTGTCTGGTGGACATCAGAATAACCGTCCTTCAGATATGCACAATAAGTATCGCATGGTAGAGAATGTATTTGAAGAATTGGACGCTCCAGGAGAGTGGTATTTAGATGTAGATTACAAGTTATTTTACTGGCCTACAGAGGGCGGTGATATTACCAATGCCCTAATAGAAGGAGTTCAACAAAAGCATTTACTAGAGATAGTGGGCGTTGAGAAAAATCCGGTGCGTGATATTGAAATAAGTGGAATTCGCTTTGAACATGCTCAACGTACTATTATGGAAGAATATGAGCCTTTGCTAAGAAGCGATTGGACCATCTACAGAGGGGGAGCGATCTTCTTGGAAGGGACATACAATGTAAGTTTACAGAATTGTGAACTGACCAACCTTGGAGGGAATGCCATCTTTGTAAGTAATTATAATAGGGAGGTAACACTATACGAAAACCATATTCATAACGTGGGAGCATCGGGTATTAGTTTTGTAGGTAGTCCCGAAGCGGTACGGTCGCCATCCTTTCAGTATGGTGAATTTGTTCCCGTAGCAGAAATGGACACAGTTAGAGGGCCAAAAAACAATACCTATCCCAGTAATTCTGTTGTAGATAATAATCTAATTCATCGTACGGGAAGAGTAGAAAAGCAAACGGCAGGTGTGCAAATTGCCATGGCGATGGATATAACCGTAAGCCATAACAGTATTTATGACGTTCCTAGAGCGGGGATAAATATTGGGGACGGTACCTGGGGCGGACACATACTTGAGTACAACGATGTTTTTAATACTGTACTGGAATCTGGAGATCACGGGGCATTTAATTCTTGGGGCAGAGACCGCTTTTGGCACCCTAATCGGAATACGATGAATCAGATTGTAACCGATAATCCAGAAATGCCCAAATGGGATGCTATCAAGACTACGATCATAAGGAATAATAGATTCCGCTGTGATCATGGTTGGGATATAGACTTGGATGATGGTTCTTCCAATTATCATATCTATAACAATCTGTGTTTAAATGGAGGTATTAAATTACGGGAAGGATTTTATCGCACCGTAGAAAATAACATCATGTTGAATAACGGATTTCATCCTCACGTATGGTATAAGAACAGTGAAGATGTTTTTAAGCATAATATAATTTTTACACAGCATAAGGATATTCGCTTGGATGGATGGGGTAAGGAGGTGGATTATAACTTTTTTCCGGACCAAGAAAGCTTGTTGTATGCTCAAAATAAAGGAGTCGATAAAAATAGTAGGTATGGTGAGGCTCAATTCATTAATGCAGAAGCCGGAAATTATAAGGTTAAAGAAGGTTCACTTGCATTGGAATTAGGATTCAAGAATTTTGAAATGGATCAGTTTGGAGTTACTAATGAAAAACTGAAGTCGCTTGCTAAAACCCCTGAGAACCCTCAGCTATTTTTTGGGGAAGACAGTGATAAGGAGGCAATATTCGATTGGTTGGGTGCTAAAATAAAGAATATTACCACCATGGCAGAACGCTCGGCATCCGGATTAAATAAGACCGCAGGTGTTTTATTGGTATCCATAGAAGGGGAATCCGTCGCTGGAAATTCGGATTTACAGCAAGGAGATGTCATTGTTGTAGCAGAAGGACACCAAATAGATACGGTGGCAGATCTAATGAAAGCGTATCAAACTTATAATTGGATGGGAAAATTAAACCTTACCATAATTAGGGACCAAAAGGAAAAGAAAATTATAATAAATACAAAAATCTAAATGCTGATAGGATATGAAAAGTAGATTTTTAAGTTGTTTAGTTTTGGCAATAATGGCCTGGTCATTAATTTCCTGTGGTTCTACAAGCAAGAAAATAGAAGAAAAGGGAGAAAAAAGGCCCAATATCATCTATGTCCTTGCCGATGACCTTGGTTATGGGGATATCGCTATTTATAATCCTGATGGTAAAATAAAGACTCCAAATCTAGATGCTATTGCTAAACAAGGAATGCGGTTTACGGATGCGCATACCTCTTCTGCGGTATGTACTCCTACTCGTTACGGGATTATAACAGGAAGGTATAATTGGAGAAGTCCTTTAAAGAGCAGTGTGCTAACAGGGAACTCCAAGGCGCTTATTCCTAATAATAGGACTACTGTAGCTTCATTGCTACAAAAGGAAGGATATGAAACCGCTTTCATTGGAAAATGGCATCTGGGATGGGACTGGGCTCTTAAAGACCCTAAAGTAGAATCTGGTGACGGTTGGAATCCGAACGATTTTGAAAATATAGATTTTTCAAAAGCAGTAAAAAATTCACCCAAAGATTTAGGCTTTACCTATTCTTACGGCCATAGCGGGTCGCTAGATATGGCTCCTTATGTTTATGTGGAAAATGGAATGCCTACTATGGTACCTGATACGGTTACCGAAAGCAAAGATAAATATGGCTGGTGGCGAAAAGGCCCTACGGCGCGTGACTTTGATTTTGAGGATGTTACCCCAAATTTTTTTAGAAGATCCATTGACTATGTCAAACAAAAATCTACAAGTGAAAATCCTTTCTTTTTATACTTGGCACTCCCTTCACCACATACCCCAATTTTACCTACCGAAGAATGGGCGGGAAAAAGTAATTTAAATCCTTATGGGGATTTTATGATGCTGATAGATTCTTATATGGGGCAGTTGGCAGATGCCATTAAAGAATCGGGTATAGAAAATAATACTATCGTTATCTTTACCAGCGATAATGGCTGTTCACCTGCAGCAGATATTAATGAGATGCTAGCAAAAGGGCATAGTCCTAACGGAATTTATAGAGGGCATAAGGCCGATATTTTTGAAGGAGGACACCGAGTGCCGTTTATGGTAAAATGGCCATCCAAAATAAAAGCAGGTTCAGTTTCCGATAAAACAATTTGTACCACAGACCTCTTAGCTACATGTGCAGATATTGTTGGGGTAGATTTAAAGGATAATGAGGGAGAAGATAGCTTTTCTATTTTACCCTTACTAAATGATGCCAATTCAGAAGTCTATACGAGAGAGGCTACCGTACACCATTCTATAAACGGAAGTTTTGCGATTAGAAAAGAGAATTGGAAAATGATATTTAGTCCGGATTCAGGTGGATGGAGCGATCCCAAACCAAATTCGGAAAATATAGGGGAGCTTCCTAAATTCCAGTTATATGACTTAGCTAATGATCCAAGAGAATCAACCAATCTTTATGGACAGTTTCAAGAAGTGGAAAAAGAACTTACACAATTGATGATTGCTTATATTAAGAATGGAAGAAGTACGCCTGGGAAAAATCAGGAGAACGACCCAGAAGGTTATGGAAGTAAGAATTGGAAGCAATTGGAAGTGTTTGGTGAGGAGATGTGAGTATTGAGTATTGAGATGTGTTTTCAGCAAGGGAGAGTATGAGCTTTATATGATATAATTGAAATAAGTTAAAAGGAACAGTAATTTAAAATAATAAGAAAATGAAATTAATTCGATTTGGAGAGGTAGGAAAAGAAAAGCCAGGAGTACAACTGGAAAATGGTACTAGGTTAGACGTATCTGCTTTTGGAAGGGATTACAATGAGGATTTCTTTGGAACTGACGGATTGGAGCAATTGAAAAAATGGTTGGAAGAAAATGAAAGTAACTGCCCTAAAGTGGACGATAGCGTTCGTTTAGGAGCTCCTTTGGTTAGGCCTTCAAAGATTGTTTGTGTTGGACTTAATTATGCGAAACACGCGGCTGAAAGTGGAATGGCGGTACCAAAAGAACCAGTTCTTTTCTTTAAAGCCACCTCTGCTATGGTAGGTCCTAACGATGACGTTATTATCCCTAAAAACAGTGTAAAAACAGATTGGGAAGTAGAATTAGCGGTGGTTATTGGTAAAAAAGCCTCTTATGTTTCTGAGGAGAATGCAATGGGCCATGTTGCTGGTTACGTGCTGCATAACGATTATAGCGAAAGAGAATTTCAAATAGAACGTGAAGGACAGTGGGTAAAAGGGAAGAGCTGTGACACCTTTGCTCCAGTTGGACCTTTTATTGCTACAAAAGACGAGATTAAAGATCCTAACAACCTTCACCTTTGGTTAAAGTTGAACGGAGAGACTGTACAGGATAGCTCTACCTCCGATTTTATTTTTAACGTTCAAGAAGTGGTAAGTTATATCAGTCAGTTTATGACCCTATTGCCAGGAGATATTATTTCTACTGGTACTCCATTTGGGGTTGGACTTGGATTTAATCCTCCCAAATACCTAAAACCAGGTGATGTGGTTGAATTAGGGATTGAAGGATTGGGAACCTCTAAACAAACGGCTAGAGCCTACCAAGGATAATAAATAGAAATAGAAGTAACATTGCCCTCATAAGATTTGTATGAGGGCAAATTTATCTAATGGTTTTCTAAACCAAATTAGATCTCGCAATAATCAAAAATCATTCGTACAAATTCAATTTGAAATGAGAAAGAATATATTTTCCCTACTTCTACTGGGAGTCCTCTTTTCCACCTGTAAACCGGTAGGGAAAAAAGAGGCAACCTCAGAAATGGAGAAAAGTGAAAAACCGAATATCATTGTTCTCTTTTCGGATGATCAAAGTTTTAAGGATGTGCACGCCCTTGGGAATAAAGAGGTTATAACGCCCACAATGGATAAGTTGGTGAAAGAAGGAACTACGTTTACCCATGCTTATAATATGGGTGGCTGGAACGGGGCAATTTGTGTTGCGTCTCGAGCAATGATTATTAGCGGTCGCTCTATTTGGAGAGCACAACAGATTTCTGAACAATACGCCAAGGATGAGGAAATTGAAAAAACTTGGCCAAGATTAATGCAGAGCTCCGGTTATGATACTTATATGACCGGAAAATGGCACGTGGAGGCAAAACCTAAGGATATTTTTTACCATGTGGGACATGTGCTAAGGGGAATGCCCTTTGATACGCCCGAAGGATACAATAGACCACTTAATGTACAGGATACAATCTGGAAGCCATGGAAGAAAGAGTTTGGTGGGTATTGGAAGGGCGGAAAACATTGGAGCGAACTAGTAAAGGATGATGCGGTTGCGTTTTTAGATAGTGCTGCCAATAGAAAGAAGCCATTTTTCATGTACGTAGCTTTCAATGCACCACACGATCCTAGGCAGTCGCCAAAGGAATATGTAGACCTGTACGACCTGGAGGATATAGCTGTTCCAAATAGTTTTCTACCGCAATATCCCTATGCGGAAGCCATGGGAGCCGGGCCAACGTTACGAGATGAGAAATTAGCGCCATTCCCAAGAACCGAATATTCAGTAAAAGTAAACCGACAAGAATATTACGCTATTACTACCCATTTAGACGATCAGTTAAAGGATATTTTGGAAGCTTTGGAAAAAAATGGCCAGATGGATAATACCTATATTATCTATACCTCAGACCACGGGTTGGCCGTAGGGGAGCATGGCCTTATGGGCAAGCAGAGTATGTACGATCATAGTATTCGGGTTCCCTTAATGGTTATTGGGCCAGATATTCCAAAAGGGAAAAAAGTGGCCACCGATGTGTACCTACAAGATGTGATGGCAACAGCGCTGGATTTGGGAGGGGTGGAAAAGCCGGATTACGTGGAGTTCAATAGCCTGATGAATTTGATAAGGGAGACGGAAGATACCGGCCATTATAACGCTATCTATGGTACCTATGAGAAAGGTTCACAGCGTATGATCAGGAAAGATGGCTATAAACTTATTGTATATCCAAAAACGGAAGTAGTGCGACTTTATAATCTAAAAGCTGATCCTGAGGAATTAAATGATATTGCAAAAGCACCTGAAAATGCTGCCTTAATAAAACAGCTTTTTGAGGAACTATTGCTGCTTCAAGAAAAGATGGGCGATCAGCTCAATTTAAAGCCTATTTATAATTTATTGTAATGGGAAAAAACAAACTCGTAATAGTGGTTTTAGGTTTTTTCCTATTTGTGGAAGCTTCTTGGGCGATGCTTCAAGAGCCAATCAAAATTGCTACTGTAGGAAATAGCATAACCTATGGATCTAAGGTAGCTAATAGGGAAAAGAATTCCTATCCCGCCCAATTACAGGAGTTATTGGGTGACTCTTATGAGGTTCGTAATTTTGGAGTAAGCGGAAGGACCCTTTTAAAAAAAGGGGATAGACCCTATTGGGAAACAGAGGCTTATTCCAATGCCTTGGAATTTAAACCAGACATTGTTTTTATAAAATTGGGCACCAACGATAGTAAACTTCAAAACAGGGTTTGTTTAGAGGAATACGAATCGGATTATACTGAATTAATAGCAAGTTTTAAAGCAGTAAATGATAAAGTAAGGATAGTAATACTATTACCATTACCTGCATTTACATCCGATACTACCAATATTTGGAACCCGATTATTAAAGATAAGATTATTCCTAGGGCTCGTTCGGTGGCCTATAAGACCAAATCCGAAGTCTTGGATCTATATCAACTTTTTATAGACCAACCCCAATTATTACCAGATAGGGTGCACCCTTCGTCATTAGGGGCAACAGTGATTGCAAAGCGACTTTATGAAACTGTGATGCTGCAAGAAAGCAGACCCATAGCTATTTTTGAATCCGACGATATAAAAATTACTGAAACCGTAAACTTTCACGGATACCCACAGACCAATTTTGAATATAACGGAATCCCTTCTAAAGTAGTACAACCTAAAAAAGTTGCCGCCGGGAGACCTTGGGTGTTACGAGCACGATTCTGGGGGCATGAACCTCAAACGGATATTGCTTTACTGGAAAGAGGTTTTCATATTGCTTACTATGATGTTGCCAATTTGTTTGGCGGTCCCGAAGCGGTTAAACGTTGGGATGATTTTTATGAGTTAATGACCCAAGCTGGACTTTCCAGAAAAGTAGTACTGGAGGGGATGAGTAGAGGTGGATTAATCGTTTATAATTGGGCGGAGAAGAATCCTAAAAAAGTAGCAGCGGTATATGCAGATGCTCCTGTTTTGGATGGACAAAGCTGGCCTGGTGGGTTGGGTAAGGGCAAGGGAAGTGCCTCGGATTGGGAAGCATTTAAAAAAGTATATGACTTAAAAAGTGAGAAGGATATATCCAAATTTAAGGGTAACCCAATTCATAAGATAAAATCCATTGCTAAAGGGGGGTATCCTATAATACACATTTGTGGTGCTGCCGATGAGGTGGTTCCGGTGGCAGAAAACACCAAACTATTTGAAGAGGGCATTAAAGCACATGGGGGCGATATAGAAGTGATATACAAAGAAGGGATTGGGCATCATCCGCATAGTTTGGAGAACCCCAGTCCGATAGTCGATTTTATACTGAAAGCAACGAATCAAAAAGTAAATTTTGCGGTGATCCCCTCTCCTTCGGCGGAATATAGATCAGCCGCAGGTTGGATAGAAGGAAAAGACTGGTGGGCACAGGCTAAAGATATTGATTCGCTGTGCCAGGCCACAAAAGAAACCGACCTACTACTCATGGGGAACTCCATTACGCAAGGTTGGGGTGGAAATAGACCCAATGTTACCTATGCCCCAGGAAAGGAAGCAGCAGTACTTTATTTTAAAGATTTAAACTGGATCGGTGCCGGAATTTCTGGTGATAGGACCCAACACGTTTTATACCGTATTAAAAATGGGAATTATGAAGCAGCAAATCCTAAGGTAGTGGTACTGGCGATCGGAGTCAATAATTTTGGAGAAAATTCAGCGGAAGAGATCGCAAAAGGGATTCAAAAGATCTTAATGTTCGCAAAAGAAAAATTTGCTCCCTCTACAAAAATAATACTATTGGGGCCATTGCCTACAGGTTTGGATCCAACTACCGATAGAAGGGAGAAATACAATAAAATTCATTCCCTTATTAATAAACTAGGAGATCAGAAAACGACGTTCTATTACAATGTCATCAATGAATTTTCGGATAACAATGGGTTCTTGAGTGCAGATTTATATGCTCAGGATGGAATTCATTTATTGCCAGAGGGATATAAGGTGTTGGGGAGAATCATAAGTGAAAGGTTTAATTCAATTATTGATTAAAAAGCAATAGTTAAAATATAAATAAATGAAAAAGTTATTAGGAGTACTGCTCTTACTTTTTACTACAAATATGTATGGAGAGATTTGGCTTCCTTCCATTCTATCAGACAATATGGTGCTGCAGCAGCAATCCGACGTCACTATTTGGGGCTGGACTACGGCCACCAGTGAGGAGATAACGGTATATGGTACTTGGAACAATAAAAAGATAAGCACTAAAGCCCATCAGGGATTGTGGACCGTTCAATTATCAACCCCAAAGGCAGGAGGAACTTATAAGGTTATTGTAGAAGGTCACGAAAACCTGGAAATAAGCAATGTTCTAATAGGAGAAGTGTGGTTGGGATCTGGCCAAAGTAATATGCAATGGACGCCCAAACAAGGGTTGGATAACGCGGAGGAAGAAATAAAAAATGCCAATTACCCGGAAATTCGCTTTTTTCAGGTAGCACAACAAATATCAGCCTCCCCGCAAGATCAATTAAGAGGGGAATGGGTGGTTTGTAATCCGGAGACTATGCAGAATTTTAGTTCTGTAGCGTACTTTTTTGGTAGGGAATTACATCGTGAATTATCGGTTCCCGTGGGACTAATTAATTCCAGTTGGGGAGGTACACCTGTGGAAGTTTGGATGAAAAAAGAATTGTTTGCCGAGGATGCGGAATTAACCAAAGCTGCAAGTAAACTAAGGGAGGTCGCCTGGTGGCCCAACGATCCTGGTTATGCTTATAATGCGATGATTCATCCTATTACAAAATTCAATATTGCAGGTTTTATATGGTACCAAGGAGAGTCTAATAGAGTTAATCCAGATTCATACTATAAATCATTTCCTTCAATGATAAAATCGTGGAGAACAGAATGGGGTAAGAACCTTCCTTTTTATTTTGTACAGATAGCTCCATATAAGTATGACGATCCCAAGGCTACAGATGCTGCTCATGTGCGTGATGCGCAATTATATACCATGCAAAATGTAGCTAATACCGGTATGGTGGTCACCAATGATATTGGAAATTTGGATAACATCCACCCCATTAACAAACAAGATGTCGGACACCGACTAGCACTCTGGGCTATGGCAAAAACCTATGGAAATCAAGAGTTGGTCTATTCTGGCCCAGTTTATAAGTCAATGGAAATTAATAAGAAGAAAATTGTACTTAGTTTTGACTTTGCAGAAAATGGATTAATGAAAAAGGGAAAGGAGTTGGTAGAGTTTTATATCGCAGGAGAAGATAAAGTGTTTTACCCAGCAAAGGCTAAAATAGATGGTAGTTACATAGCAGTATCGGCAAAGGAGGTGAAAAACCCAAAGGCGGTCAGATTTGCCTTTACCAACGGAGCAACTCCAAACCTTTATAATTCCGCCGGATTACCGGCCTCCGCATTTAGAACCGATGATTGGGACTTAAATTAATAATTAAATAAAAGAATGAATCAAATTAAGACGCTTCTACCAATACTACTTGGATTAACATTTTACTGTTGTCAGACTCAGGAGAAGGTTTTGCCTACTAATGAGATATGGTATGCACAGCCAGCGGCCAAATGGATGGAGGCTTTACCCGTTGGTAATGGTAGATTGGGAGCAATGGTTTTTGGGGATCCAAATAAGGAGCGTATTCAGCTAAATGAAGATTCTATGTGGCCCGGTGGTCCGGATTGGGGAGACTATAAAGGCACTCCAGAGGACTTAGAGCATTTTAGAAAATTGTTAAGGGAAGGAAAACCACATGAAGTAGATGCTACCTACATGGACAAGTTTTCCTATAAAACGGTAGTAAGATCACACCAAACTATGGGTGATCTTTTTATCGATTTTAAAGGAAAAAAGACAGTAGAGAACTATAAAAGATCTTTAGACCTAAATAATGCCTTGGCAGAAGTGAGCTACACAAGTAATGGTGCGCAATATTCTGAGAAAGTATTTTCTTCTAATGCAGATGACGTTATGGTAATCCATCTGAGTACCACTGCTAAGGAGGGGATGGATTTTGACTTAAAGTTAGAGCGACCACAAGATCACGGTCATAAAACGGTATCCACTTCTAATCCTTCAGACAAAGAAATTAGTATGCAAGGAATGGTGACCCAATACGGAGGGAAAAAAGAATCTAAACCTTTTAAGATCGATTACGGTGTAAAATTTGAAACTCGACTAAAAGTAGAAAATAATTCCGGTGAGGTAAGTGCCAACAATGGAACGTTAAGCCTAAAAGGAGTAAAAGAAGCTACTATCTACCTTGTCGCTAATACATCCTTTTATTCGGACGATTATAAAGTCAAAAATACTGAAACGCTAAAAAGTGTGGAGGGAAAGACCTTTTCAAACCTTATAAACAGACATGTTGAAGATTATGCTTCCTTGTATAACCGAGTTACTTTAGACCTAGGGGGTAAGGAGCTAGATTCCCTACCTACAGATGTAAGGTTACAAAGAATTAAAGCTGGTAACGATGACCCCGATTTAGCTGCTAAATTGTTTCACTACGGTCGTTATTTGCTAATATCGTCTTCCAGGCCAGGAACCAATCCCGCTAACCTGCAAGGTATTTGGAACAATCATATAGAGGCGCCATGGAATGCGGATTACCATCTTAATATTAACTTGCAAATGAATTATTGGCCAGCTGAGGTGACCAATCTCTCAGAACTGCACATGCCCTTGTTCGATCTTGGGGACCGCTTATTAGAAAGGGGAAGAATTACGGCAAAGCAACAATATGGAATTAATCGTGGAGCAGTTATGCACCACACAACAGACTTATGGGCAACCCCATGGATGCGTGCAGAAAGAGCCTACTGGGGCGCATGGATTCACGGTGGTGGATGGCTAGCCCAACATTATTGGGAACACTATAAATTTACGGAGGATAAAGAGTTTCTTCAAGAGCGTGCCTATCCATACTTAAAAGGGATAAGCGAGTTTTATTTGGACTGGTTGCAAAAAGATGAAAGCAGTGATAAATGGATTTCTTACCCAGAAGCCTCCCCAGAGAATTCTTATTACGCAGCAGATGGAAAGCCGGCCGCTATGACCACC
Source organism: Arenibacter certesii DSM 19833 (assembly GCF_000429545.1). Lineage (GTDB taxonomy): Bacteria > Bacteroidota > Bacteroidia > Flavobacteriales > Flavobacteriaceae > Arenibacter > Arenibacter certesii. The sequence continues at coordinate 21,784 of NZ_AUCB01000006.1, read as the reverse complement.
GGAGCTGCTATGGGACATCAAATTATAGCTGAAGCTTTTGGAAATACCTTGGCAGCGGCAGAAGTATTGCAGATAGAGGATGACTTTATAAATGAAGTGAAAACGAAATTAGATGGTCTCTACCCTGGAGTTAAGATTGGAAAAGATGGTCGGATTTTGGAGTGGAATGAAGAATATGAAGAGCCAGAAAAAGGGCATCGTCATATGTCTCACCTCTATGCACTGCATCCAGGGGTTGCGATCACCTCAAAAGATAAGGAGGCTTTTGCAGCAGCTCAGAAAACAATCGACTTCCGTTTGCAGCACGGGGGTGCAGGTACAGGATGGAGCAGGGCTTGGATGATTAATTTTAATGCCCGATTATTGGACGCTGCATCTGCAGAAGAAAATATTAATAAGTTTATGCAGATTTCCGTTGCGGATAATTTGTTTGACGAGCATCCGCCATTTCAAATAGATGGTAATTTTGGATATACCGCGGCAGTAGCAGAATTGCTATTGCAATCCCATGAAGGGTTTTTAAGACTGCTGCCTGCATTACCACAGAACTGGGGTACGGGTAGTATCGCTGGGTTGGTAGCGCGTGGTAATATTGAAGTTGATTTGAAGTGGAAGAACGGCCAACTGGAAAGAGTGGGACTAAAGTCCAAAAAGGATACAAATGTTACATTGGTTTACGGTAATGTCAATGCCAATATATCACTCAAAAAAGACCAAAAGGTTTGGTTAAATTCGGAACTTAAAACAAACGATTAATCCCCTAATGGGAACACTATATTAAAATTACTTATTTACACAAATGAAGAAACTGATAACTTCTATTTTTTTATTGGCTATTACTTCAAATTTCGCCCAAGAACAAGCGCAGGATACCGTTTCCCAAAATGAGGAAAAAATGGAATGGTTTAAAGATGCCAAACTGGGGATTTTTATCCATTGGGGTTTATATGCTGTCAATGGTATAGATGAATCTTGGTCCTTTTTTAATGGGTATATCTCTCATAAAGATTACCTAAAGCAGACCAAGGGATTTACGGCCAAGAAATATGATCCAGCCGCTTGGGTAGATCTTATAAAAAAGAGTGGGGCCAAATATTCGGTCATCACCTCTAAGCACCATGATGGATTTGCATTGTGGGATACTAAATTTGGCGATTTTAATGCCGTTAAGGGCGCATCTTCTAAAAAAGATGTACTAACCCCTTTTGTTTCAGAACTTAGGAAAAACAATTTAAAAGTGGGGATTTATTATTCGTTACCAGATTGGTCTTATAACGATTATACTCACTTTATCAGGGACTCTATTCGATACAAAATAGCAGATGAACCTAAAAGATGGGATAAATTCTTAAAATACTATCAGGGGCAACTAAAAGAACTTTCTGATACCTATAACCCGGATTTGTATTGGTTTGATGGGGATTGGGAACATAGCTCAGAAGAATGGCAGGCACCCAAAGTGCGACAGATGCTGTTAGATAGGAATCCAAATACCATTCTTAATTCCCGATTAAATGATCAAGGGGACTACGCTACCCCAGAGCAAGGAATGCCTATTACGAGGCCAGAGAATAAATTCTGGGAATTGTGCCTTACTATGAACGATTCGTGGGGCTATCAAAAAAACGACCACAATTATAAGACTGAGGATCAGATTATCGGCATTTTTGCCGATGTTATTAGTAATGGCGGTAACCTACTTTTAGACATAGGCCCTAAAGGCGATGGAAGTATCCCAGACGAGCAAGTAGCTATTTTAGAAGGGTTGGGGAGATGGACCAATAAACATAAAGAGGCCATTTACGATACGCGTTCAGGCATTCCTAAGGAACATTTTTATGGACCTACCACCTTATCTAAGGATCAAACTATTCTGTATTTATTCGTAAAAGGCAACCCAGGTGGAGAGGTCGTTTTGCGCGGACTTAAAAATAATATCAATCGTATTTGGGTAGTGGGAGAAGGCACCAAACTATCACATCAGGTGCTAGGGAAAGTGTACTGGAGTCATTATCCAGGTATAAAATATATTAAGTTGCCCGAACATGTGTTGGATGAAAACATGACAGTAATTGCTGTATTGTTAGATGGTAAGGTGGATCTATATCGTGAGGACGGAGCTGTGATAGAGAGTAATTAAAGTAGTGCGACTTCAAAAGTTCGTTTATAGAAAAAGTAGTTGAAGTTTTTAGTCTTAGCGAAGCAGATTTCCTTATACGCAGAATAGTGGTCGAAAGCTCCGAGATCAGGAGCGGAGGAACGTAGCGACGCGGAGTTTCGGACACGGTTTTTCGACCTTGTTGTCGAAAAAATTCATTAGGACCGAACGGAAAATGCAACGATTTGCATTAAAAGTGAGGGGCCAGTTGGCGCGCTGGCCTTCGCTACGGCTGGCTCCTCTAAACCAAGGTACACCGTACCTTAGTTTATCGGCCCTGTTCGTTTCTTTTGGGCGAGCAAAAGAAATGAAAGGCGGACAAAAGAGGTAGATTGCTTTATGCTTAGATGTAAATAAAATGACAACAAGAGGCTAAATAGAGCTCATTAGAGAATTACAATGTTGACTTTTGAGATGTATAATCTAGTGTTTGGAGTCAATTATGGATAAGTACTAAATTGGATTAGAAACTGAAAAATTAAAAATAATATAACCAAACCTATGAATCATTTACTAAAAAATATAGCGGTAGCTATAACATTATTTGCCGTTCTAGTGTCGTGTAAAAGCAGTCAATCTGCCGTAGAGCAAAAGCCTCTTGCAAAACACGTTATTTTAATCGGGTCCGATGGATTTGGAGCCTATGCTTTTGAAAAGGCCAAGCTTCCAAACCTCCGAAAGTTGATGGCAGGTGGAGCCTATTCCTTACAGGCAAGGTCGGTATTGCCATCTTCTAGCGCCGTAAATTGGGCTTCCATGATTATGGGGTCAGGTCCAGAATTACATGGGTATACAGAATGGGGAAGTAAGACTCCAGAATTACCGTCTAGAATTATAGGAAAAGGCGATATTTACCCTACTATCTTTAGTTTGGTTGATGATCAGATGCCGACAGCTAAAAAAGGAGTTTCCTATACTTGGGGTGGAATTGGGTATTTGTTTGAAAAAAACATGGTTGATCTGGATTTTAATGGAAGAACAGATGAGGAGACGATAGAAAAGGCCATGGATTTTCATTTAGGCGATAAGGCAGCGCTAACCTTTATACATCTTACCCATCCAGATAATGAAGGTCATGAGATTGGGCATGGAACGCCCGAATATTATACTGCAATAGAAAAGGTAGATGCTCAGGTAGGAGAGATTTTGGCATCTGTAGAGAAGGCGGGGATGATGGACGATACCATTATTATTTTTAGCTCCGATCATGGTGGAATTGGTAAAGGCCATGGAGGGAAAACCTTGGCTGAGGTAGAAATTCCTTGGATAATCTATGGAGCTAATATTCCTGCTAAAGGAAAATTAAATTCAAGTATTGTCACCTATGATACGGCAGCTACTATTGCACATGCCCTTGGATTAAAAACTCCCGATTTTTGGAGAGGTAAACCAGTGTTAGAGGCTTTTAGCAATTAAAAAATGTAATTAAATGAATAGCGGTAAACTACTAATTGCCTTTTTTGGGTCGATCTTATTGGTTGGATGTAAAGAAAAGCCAAATGTGAAATCTGAAATGCCATCTACCCAGCCCAATATCGTTCTATTTTTTGTGGATGATATGGGATGGCAAGATACCTCTGTTCCTTTTTGGACAGAGAGGACTCACTACAACGACTTGTATCAAACTCCAAATATGGAGCGCTTGGCAGAGGGAGGGATGAAATTTACCCAAGCTTATGCTACCGCAGTTTGTACCCCAACACGGGTTAGTTTAATGACAGGGATGAATGCTGCGAGACATAGGGTAACTAATTGGACGCTACATAAAGATCAATTGCAGCCCATGGAGACCAATCATAAGACCTTGTCATTTCCGGAATGGAATGTAAACGGACTAAGTCCAGTAGACGGCATTGATAAAGCGGTTTACGCTACACCAATGCCACAGTTATTGCGAGATGCGGGCTACTTTACCATCCATGCAGGGAAGGCGCATCTAGGAGCTATTGGTACTCCCGGAGAGGATCCTCTGAACCTAGGTTTTGATGTGAATATTGCAGGTCACGCTGCGGGTGCACCAGAGAGTTATTTGGGTACGGAGAATTTTGGGAACGGAAAAAAAGGCAAGGAAGTATGGGCAGTTCCCGGCTTGGAAAAATACCATGGTAAAGATATTTTTCTTACCGAGGCTATTACTGTGGAAGCTATGGAGGCTATGGATGCTGCACTTGAGAAAAATCAACCTTTCTTTTTAAACATGTCGCATTATGCAGTTCATATTCCGATTATGGCGGACGATCGGTTTGTGCAAAAATACTACGACAAGGGGCTAGATACCATCGAGGCAAAATATGCTTCCCTAGTAGAGGGAATGGATAAGAGTTTGGGGGATATCATGGATTTCCTAGAAGATAAAGGTCAGACAGACAATACCATCATCCTTTTTATGTCCGATAACGGAGGATTAAGTGTCCATGCCAGAGGGGGAGAAAGAAACACCCATAATAAACCACTTAATAGCGGGAAGGGATCTGCCTATGAAGGGGGAATACGCGAACCAATGTTGGTGAAATGGCCTGGGAGAACGGTCCCTAATTCGGTTACCGATAATCAGGTTATCATCGAAGATTTTTATCCCACCATTTTAGAAATGGCAGGGCTAAAGAACTACAAAACGGTACAGGCAGTAGATGGTGTTAGTTTTGTTCCAACTTTGGAAAATAAGAATAACAATTTTGAAGACCGACCTCTGTTTTGGCATTATCCCAATGAATGGGGTCCTTCGGGACCTGGAATCGGAGCTTCCAGTACAACCCGCATAGGAGATTATAAATTAATTTATTACTATTTGGATAGTAGAATGGAACTCTTTAATCTAAAAGACGATATTGGGGAAACCAAAAATTTAGTGGAGGAGGAGCCCGAAAAAGCAAAGGAATTGGCAAAGATTCTGTCCGATTATTTGCGTGAAGTGGAGGCGCAAATACCAGCTAAAAAAGAATCAGGGGAGCAAATTCCCTACCCAGATGAGGTTTTAAATTTAAATAATAAATAAGACGGATGGCATTTAGATTATTCTGGATATGTTGTTTTTATCTTTTCTTGGGTTTTGCTCAAGAAAAGGAGGATGATCTTAAGCTAAATGGTGTTTTTAAGCGGATTTCTGAAGATAATATTTTTAAGACAGCCGGATATTACAATTGGGGTAGTTCTATAATAAAGGAAAGCGATGGCAAATATCATTTATTTTATTCCCGATGGAAAAAAGAATATGGATTTACAGGATGGTTAACCCATTCAGAAATAGCCCACGCCACCAGTAATACACCTGCTGGGCCGTGGAAGTATAAAGAAACAGTGCTTAAAGGGAGGGGTGTTGGTTATTGGGACGGAATTACAGCACACAATCCTAAAATTAAATATTTTGAAGGTAAATTCTATTTGTACTATATAGCTACAAACATGGGGGGCAAGGATTATGCTGAAAAGGAATTGGTGGAGACGGCCAAGGTAGGGTATAATCATCCTAACTGGAAGATACTGCGACCAAATCAAAGAACGGGAGTGGCGGTATCAAATTCACTAAACGGCCCATGGAATAGCATGGAGAAACCTTTAGTGGAGCCCGCAGGACCTATAACTACGCTTACAGTTAATCCTGCAATCGACAGGGGTAAGGATGGTAAGTATTATTTGGTTGTAAAGGGTGATAAACCAAATGATAAAAATTTTGTCCGCAACCAAGCTGTAGCGATATCGGATCATCCTGTTGGACCTTTCGCCATACAAGAGAAACCAGTAATAGATTACATGGACACTGAAGATATGTCGATATGGTTTGATGAAAACCGCAATCGGTTTTATGGTGTTTTTCATGCTCACAACTTTGTAGGATTGGTAACCTCTGAAAACGGTATGGATTGGGAAAAAGCTAACAATTTTGTGGTAATGGAAAAGCATATCGAAAGAATTGATGGAACGGCGATAATTCCAGATAGAATGGAACGTCCCTTTATATATCATGAGAACGGAGTACCAAAAGTGTTAACCCTAGCGATAAAAAAAGGGGATGAGTCCTATTCTGTATTTATTCCTATCAAATAAAATTTTAAAATATAATAATGGATTTACAACTTAAAGATAAAGTAATACTAGTAACAGGTGGTTCCAAGGGAATTGGTCACGGAATAAGTGTGCTACTAGCCAAGGAGGGGGCTATTCCCGTTATTGTTGGAAGAGATAAAAAGAGTGTTTTAGAAGCCGTTAGCGAAATTGAAAAAAATGGGGGCAAGGCCTTTTATGCCCTGGCAGAGCTTACAGACCCGGAACAATGTAAGTTGGCGGTAGAACGTACCACTGCGCGGTTTGGTAGAATAGACGGTTTGGTAAATAATGCTGGGGTTAATGATAGCGTTAGTTTAGAAAATGGGAATTATGAGGATTTTCTGCGGTCTATAAACCGTTCCCTTACCCATTATTATATGATGGCGCATTACGCTCTGCCAGAACTTAAAAAGACCGAAGGCGCCATTGTTAACATTGGTTCCAAGACATCCGTTACTGGGCAAGGAGGCACATCGGGATATGCAGCTTCCAATGGGGGACGTAATGCGTTAACCAGGGAATGGGCGGTTGAGCTTTTGCCTTATAATATTCGTGTAAATGCGGTTATTGTTGCTGAATGCTATACGCCTTTATACGACAGGTGGATTAAGTCATTTGAAAACCCAGAGGAAAAATTAAAAAGCATTACTGATAATATTCCATTAGGGAATAGAATGACTACCTCGGAGGAGATTGCCAGTACCGTAGCCTTTTTGCTTTCCAATAGATCTAGTCATACCACTGGGCAATTACTCTTTGTAGATGGGGGTTATACCCATTTAGACCGAGCGATATCATAAAATTAAATACGTATTTTTAAAATAGTAGTGAAATATAATAATAAAATAATCCAATGAAAGACCAAAAGCCACCAGTAGTATCTAAAAAGGTGATTGTCCCATTTATTTTAATCACCTCCTTATTTGCCCTTTGGGGTTTTGCCAATGCGGTAACCGATCCCATGGTGCAAGCCTTTAAGAAAGTATTGGAACTCTCTAACTCCCAGGCAGCCTGGGTGCAAATGGCATTTTACGGAGGGTATTTCTGTATGGCTTTGCCAGCAGCCTTATTTGTTCGTAAATACTCCTATAAAGTAGGCGTATTAATTGGACTGGCCCTCTATGCAGCAGGGGCATTGTTGTTTTATCCAGCAGCGATTACTGAGCAATTTTGGTTTTTCTGTTTGGGACTGTATATACTCACCTTTGGATTGGCATTCTTAGAAACTACGGCTAATCCCTATATCTTGGCAATGGGAGCACCAGAAACGGCTACTCAGCGCTTAAATTTAGCCCAGGCCTTTAATCCCGTGGGACTTCTATTGGGATTATTGGTGGCCCAACAATTTGTGCTTAAGCGACTTCAGTCAGTGGACTACGATGATTTTTCTGCGCTCTCGGAAGCAAAAAAAGCGATGATCCGTACTTCAGACCTTATGGCGATACGTAATCCCTACGTAATATTAGGATTGGTAATCCTTGCTATATTTTTTCTAATCCTTGTAAGTAAAATGCCCCAAGCCAAAGAAGAGGGAGGTATCCCCAGTTTAAAGGATACTTTTAATGGTTTGGCAAAAAATAATAAATATGTTTTAGGGGTGGTCTCACAAATTTTATATGTGGGAGCCCAAATTATGTGTTGGACGTATATCTACCAGTATGCAGAGGCCATAGGAATGTCTAGTGAAGATGCTGCTAATTATCAAATACTCGCCTTTATACTATTTTTAGTGGGTAGGGCTATTGGTACTTATATGTTACGATTCATGAGTCCAGGGAAATTACTGATGTACTTTGCAATATGTGCTGCATTATGTGCCCTAGGAGCCATTTATATAGAAGGTATCATAGGCCTGTATAGTTTAGTTGGAATTACCTTATTTATGTCTGTGATGTTCCCAACAATTTATGGAGTAGCACTTACTGGACTTAATGAAGAGGAATCCAAAATTGGAGCAGCAGGCTTAGTTATGGCTATTGTTGGTGGTGCTTTAATGCCTAAACTACAGGGGATGATCATAGATTTAGGTGGTAATGAAGTAGACGATATTAGAATTACAGGGGTTACAGAGGTTAACTTCTCCTTTATCCTTCCATTCTTGTGTTTCGTCTTTATAGCTTGGTATGGATTACGCGTATTTAAAAAGTACGAAACAGAGTTGGTGTAAAGTATTGTTATAACGTCTAAAATATAAGATATGAAATGAGCCATAACAATTAAGTTGATACTAACCGAAATGTTTAATGGCGAATTACATCTGACCAATAAAAAACAATAAAATTTAAACAAATGAAAAGATATTGCTTAGCCTTAGATCTTAAGGACGACCCTGAGTTGATTAAGGCATATGACGATTACCATAAGGAAGTTTGGCCAGAGATTCTACAAAGTATTAAGGAATCTGGAATACAGGATATGCAGATTTATAGGGTAGGAAATCGGATGTTTATGATTATTGATGCCGATGAAAGTTTCTCTTTTGAAAAGAAGGCAAAAATAGATGCGAAGTACCCCGAAAATGAAAAATGGGAGGAATTAATGTGGAAATACCAACAGGCATTGCCTTTTGCAAAACCAGGTGAAAAGTGGATACTAATGGAAAAGGTTTTCCAATTGTAAGTCCAGTTAACGAAGAATAAGTAAACACATCATAGGATATAAGCGTTATGCAGCAAAAAAAGAAAGAGATAAAAATCAATACCAAATACCCTTCCGTAACCGATTTAAGGAATAGGGCAAAAGAAAGGATTCCAAAATTTGCTTTCGAATATTTGGATGGGGGCTGTAACGAGGATGTAAACTTGCATAAAAACACCTCCGAAATTAGGGAAGTGGAGCTTTTGCCTTACTATTTAAGTAAGCATACGGGCTCTAGTATGAAAACAGAGCTGTTTGGACACACTTACGACGCTCCTTTTGGTATTGCACCTGTAGGATTACAGGGACTTATGTGGCCCAACTCTCCAGAAATACTGGCGAAAGCCGCTTTTGAGCATAACATTCCCTTTATCCTAAGTACAGTAAGTACCAGTAGTATAGAGCGAATTAGTGAGATTACCGAGGGTAAGGCGTGGTTTCAGCTATACCATCCTACGGAAGATAGTGTTAGAGATGATATTATTAAAAGGGCCGAAGCTGCAGAATGCCCTGTTCTAGTTATTTTGGCCGATGTTCCTACTTTTGGGTTTAGGCCACGGGATATAAGAAATGGACTGGCTATGCCGCCAAAAATGTCTGTAAAAAACATCCTTCAAGTGTTGGGGAGACCTAGTTGGGCAATGAATACTCTAAAGTATGGACAACCTAATTTTGAGACCTTAAGACCATATATGCCCAAGGGGCTGGACTTGGCGCAGTTGGGGAAATTTATGGATCAGACTTTTACCGGTAGATTAAACGAAGAGAAAATAAAGCCCATCCGTGATATGTGGAAAGGGAAATTGGTGATAAAAGGTGTGGCTAATGAGGCTGATGCAGAGCGATGCATTAAGTTGGGACTAGATGGGATTATCGTTTCCAACCATGGGGGTAGGCAGTTAGATGCTGGGGAATCTACCATAAAACCCTTGGTGAGAATTGCGGAAAAATACGGAGATCAAATAAAAGTGATGATGGATAGCGGTCTAAGAGGCGGTCCAGATATTGCTAGAACTTTGGCCAGTGGAGCGGAGTTTGCTTTCTTGGGGCGTTCTTTTATGTACGGAGTGGCTGCATTAGGAAAAGAAGGAGGAGATCATACCATTTCCCTTTTGAAAACAGAATTGCAACAAGTAATGGAACAGATATGTTGTGAGGAAGTAAAGGATTTTCCTAATCACTTGATATAATTCGGAGGAATTTTTTGATAGAAGAAAAAATATGGAAAACATTAAAGAATCTAATTCTTTTTTTGGTAAATAAATTCTATTTTTGCACCCGCGGATTTCAGGGATAATCCGTTATAATTGCCTCATAGTTCAACGGATACCCGCCTGACGTTCGGGCAGGGAATAGCCCCGAAGCGTCGGAGTCCTAAACTTTAGAACTGTTAGGTTTTTGATATTTTGATTTTTAATGGTCATTTAGTTCATTGGTTAGCGTAGTTTTGGGAAATCGGGCTGCTAATTTCAGAATTGAATGGAAATTGACATTATTGGCCTCATAGTTCAACGGATAGAATAGAAGTTTCCTAAACTTTAGATCCAAGTTCGATTCTTGGTGAGGTCACGAACAAAACGTGCAAAGCACGACAAGCGCAGCTTGTGAATCGAAGCCTGTCCTGAGCGTAGCCGAATGGGATTCTTGGTGAGGTCACTTTTTAACTATAAATCAGTGTGTATTTTAATAACACACTGATTTATAGTTAATTTATTTTTTGTGTCCAACGATAATCTAGGCTATAGCTTAGTCTTACTTATTGCAAAAGATAGTATTCATTTCGTTTTACCCAGCACCATTTTATTGTTGAAAAAGCCTATCGCCTGCAAAAGAACTTAACAGGGATTTCCTAGACCTGTGTGTTTCAAGAAAGGAGAAACCAACCTCGATTTTTCCCACCCGTACCGAAACGGGTATGTTCGCGCCGGTTGAATATTTTTTTATTCATAAGCTTATCTATCGCTTTTTAAAGGAATTCATGAGTCCTGAGCATTTCATCATTGGAAAAAAGTATTGACATGTTAAAAAAAGGAAGGTTCATCCTATTGCTCCTACCTCTTAATCTATATCATACATAACATTAGCATGGCCAGAAATAGGCGAAGGGTACCCTATTTTTAGAAATACGGAAAAAGATATAATTGTCTTTGTCAATATTTTTATAAAACTTGCAAGAATATTAATATTACAAACAACTCAAAACTAGAATGTCCAGATTATTTTTAGCACTACTATTTTTATTTTTACCAATTACTTCATTTTCGCAAGAAACCATGAAGATAGATAGTATAGAACAGCCATTATACAGACCACTTATTGAAAGATATATAATGGATGAGATAAAAAGTTTAAGAGAAGAAAATCAAAGCTTAAGAGCCCAAGTGACTAAGCAGATTGCCGAAGCTAAATTAGAGTCATCAGATAGAGCGATTAATTATACCACAAGTACCGTAAATAATATTTTTTACATCATAACAGCAGCAGCATCATTGTTGGTGCTTTTAGGTTGGCGTTCTTTGAATGATATAAAGAATAGCCTAAAGATTGATACGGCCAAAAAAATACAAACGCTTACCTCTGACTATGAAAATCGTTTACAGCAGATTGAAGTGAAAATGACGGAACGTTCTAAAGTTATCATAGAAACGCAGAAAAATATAACTGATACAAATTCAATTCATTCATTATGGATGCGCGCCGGACTAGAAAAAGGGGATGAAGATAAGATTTCGGTATATGATGAAATTTTAAGTATCAAACCGGATGATATTGAAGCAATGACCTATAAAGCTGATGCATTATTGGAAATAGGAGAAGTACGTTGGGCATTGGATCTTACAAATCACGCTATTGAGCTAGACAATGAGTACGCTCTTGCCTACTGGCAGCGTGCTTGTTCTTATTCAAAAATGGATAAGCAAACGGAAGCGTTAAATGATATAAAAAAGGCAATTGAATTGTCAGATACCCTAGAAGATGAACTACTAAATGAAAAACATTTTGAAAATTTACATGATAATAAAGCGTTTAAATCATTAATTTCGGAATCATAGTTATAAGAAAATTTAAGATTTATAACTGGCATTAAGGTGCAGTAAATCATGATTTAGGTTCTTAAAGGTACTTTTTAAAGTAATTTAACTTTCGTTTTTATTAAGTTTAGCCTAAAGATAAACCTCATCGGGGCTAAAACTATATTTTCAATGCTATTATGAAATAACGATAAATGAAAAGATATTTAATCTTTTAAAAAAACCTATTGCCGAACTTTTCTGTGTATGCCATATTAAAAAATATGGTGCTATAGATAAGGGGTAGAGTAATATTTCTTCTTGTACGCAAAAGGTGTCATTCCAGTAACCTTCTTGAAGTGCTTATAAAAATTAGAGACATTATTAAACCCACATTCATAGCAGATCACTTCTATGGGCAGTTTGTCTTCAAGTAGTGTCCTACATGCATTTGATATCCGTATCTCAATCAAGAATTCAAAGAAAGTTTTATTGGTCTTAGCCTTAAAATACCTGCAAAAACTAGATACACTTAGGTGAGCTAATGAAGCTATTTTCTCCAAGCTAATTTCCTCCTTATAATGTGCAAGGACATAAGTATAAATTTTCTCTAATCTTTGCATTTCCGAAATAGTAACTAAATGGCTATTTGCATAACCAGGTGAAATAGTGCCATACTCGGTAGTTGCTACTAAGATTTTAAGTACTTCCAGAAAATTAATAACCCTTTCCAATTGGGTTACCTTAGTAATTTTAAGTAAGATTTCAATAATTCTTTCTCTAGTATCTCCGTGTAAAATCATGCCCTTTTTTGCTTTCTCAAATAAAGTAGAAATGGACTTGGTTTCTGGTAACTTAAAAAAAATCTCCCCAAAACAAGTAGGTAAAAATTGAATAACAACCGCTTCCACCTCAATATTATCTTGTCCTTGGAAGTATGCATCTGTGCATCTCCACGTATGAGGTAGGTTTTCTCCTAAAAAAATGAGGTCTCCATCAGTAAAGCTACTTACCGTATCTCCTATGTATTGTGTGCCTTGTCCTTTAATAATATAATGCAACTCTAATTCTGGATGGAAATGCCAAAGTGTTCCAAAATTTGGTTTCCTATCATGTCTAACACTAAATGAACTCTCAGACGTACTCGGTATATTGTAAAAATGTGGCTTCACTCGCTTTATTTAAATTGATCGCTTGGTTGAAAGCAATTTAAAAATTTTGAGAATATATTTTATCATAATGTATCTGATTGTATTCAATTGCCAATATATAGAGCTATTATAATCTGGTTTTGAGAAGATAGTATAAGTTATTGGCAAAATCTAACAATTAACGAATGGCATTTCCGCCTAAGTTTGTTGTGTATCTCAGTAAACTCAAAATCAAAAAGATGGATAATAAAAAAAAAATACTACTAGTTACTAGCGGAGATTTACGTTTAGATGCCAATCAAGTAGGGTGGGAATTCCAAACTATAATGGAACAACAACTGGAAGCATCCTTGTCAGAATTAGGGTATCAACTTAAGCGGGGGCATGCTTTTGATCCGGATAAACAACATGGTTTTATAGATTCTCAAAAAATGGGGATGGAGGTCTTTAAAAACCTCGATACCGATCTTCCAATAATAGTTGCTGAAAGTGTCTGGCAATATTCGCATCATGTCTTACCAGGATTAATGACGCATAAAGGACCTATATTGACATTGGCCAATTGGGAAGGGTTATCTTCTGGTTTAGTGGGAATGCTAAACTTAAATGGGTCTTTAACTAAAGCAGAAGTGGAATATAGCACACTGTGGAGTCACGATTTTAAGGATGACTATTTTAAAACAAAATTGCATGAATGGCTAAAAACAGGAACGATTATCCACGATGACTCTCATGTTACCTCCTTTAAAAGCCTAAAAATCAGCTCCGATATAAAAGACAAATCTGAACGGTTTGCAAGCGAGTTTCTACAAGGAAAAACAATTATGGGAGTTTTCGATGAAGGTTGTATGGGTATGTTTAATGCCATAGTTCCAGACAGACTCCTTAATCGTTTAGGAATATTTAAAGAGCGCTTAAGTCAATCTGCACTTTACGCAGAAATGTTAAAAGTGGGAGATTCGGAAGCAACAGATGTATTGGATTGGCTACTTAATAAAGGTATGCGTTTTAACTGGGGTACCAACCCGGATACAGAGCTCACTAAAGATCAAACATTAGAGCAATGTAAAATGTACATAGCCGCAATTAGAATTGCAGACCAATATGGCTGTGATACTATTGGAATTCAATATCAACAAGGGTTAAAAGATTTGGTAGCTGCCAGTGATTTGGCAGAAGGATTATTGAACAATGTAGACCGTCCCCCAGTGTTTGACTCTGCCAACAAAGAACTTTATGCCAAAAAAGCTATACCTCATTTTAATGAAGTTGATGAGTGCGCTGGAATTGATGCATTAATAACGACTAGACTCTGGAAAGAGCTTGGGCTTTCTCCTGAAACTACGCTTCACGATATCCGATGGGGGGAAGAATGTCTTGTTAATGGAAAAACGGAATTTGTTTGGGTCTTTTTGATATCTGGAGCTGCTCCTCCGGCTCATTTTATTGGAGGATATGCTGGTGCAAGTAGTGAAAGACAACCCCCCATGTATTTCAAAAAAGGAGGCGGAAGTCTTAAAGGGGTGAGCAAGCCTGGTTTTATTGTATGGAGCAGAATTTTTATACAAGAAGATGGACTTCACTGCGACTTAGGAATAGGGGAGGTAGTGTCTTTATCAGAGGAGGAAACCAATAGAAGGTGGGAGAATACTACTCCGGCTTGGCCCATTATGCACGCAGTATTACCGGGAATTTCCAAAAACCAAATGATGGGGAGACATAAAGCCAACCATATTCAAGTGGTTTACGCAGATTCAAAAGAGAGCGCAATTAATGCCGCTAACCTTAAAGCGTCCGTGTTTAATTCCTTAGGAATAAATACGTCAATATGTGGTGATTTTCCTGAAACAACTAAATAAAAGTGATAAGAACACCTATTTTCAGTCGGTTTTTAGGGTTTTAATCGTCTCAACTGTGACAAATGGAGAAAGAACACTTGTATTACTAAAATCGGACAATTTTGTCATTATAATTATATGTACTGATCCATTTCTGAGCATATAATCGCTTTTAACAGAATGGAGGGTGTTAAAAACCTACAAATCTTACAAATCTTTTAAATTTATAAAATGACTTTAAAAATTAACAATATAACACCCTTAAGAGGTATAGTGCCACCAATGATAACTCCATTAAATCTTGATGGATCGTTAGATTTAGATAGTGTAAAGAAACTGATTGAACATCTAATTTCTGGAGGCGTTCATGGGATATTTATCCTTGGGACTACAGGGGAGTTTTCAGGATTGAGTTATAAAATCCGTAAGGAGTTAATTAGTGCTACCTGCGATATAGTAGCTGGAAGGATACCAGTTTTAGTTGGAATCACGGATGTTTCTTTAGAAGAAAGTATCCAGCTGGCTAATTATTCTGAAAAAGCTGGGGCATATGCGGTAGTATCTGCGCCTCCATTTTATATGAACATTGACCAGCAGGAACTGTACACTTATTTTAATCAATTAGCAGATTCAATTTCCCTGCCCATGTTTCTGTATAATATGCCTTCTCATACAAAACTTAATATAGAATTGGATACTGTAATTAGGCTTTCTTCACACGAACGAATCATTGGGTTAAAGGACAGTTCAGCACATGCCGTTTATTTTCAATCATTGTGCCATTTCTTTAAAGATCGGGAAGATTTTGTGCTTATGGTAGGTCCAGAGGAAATGATGGTGGAGACCGTTTTGATGGGTGGCCATGGAGGGGTGTGTGGTGGTGCAAATGTGTTTCCTAGGCTGTACGTGGACTTGTATGAAGCTGCCATTGAGAAAGATTTTGAAATGATAAAAAGTCTCCATGCAATGGTAATGGAAATCAGTAAAAATATATATCAGTTGGGTGGATATAAGTCAAGTTATTTAAGGGGGTTGAAAACAACACTTTCCTTTGCGGGACTTTGCCAAGCAAATTTCGCTCCTCCCATATATCCATTCTCGACCGTAGAAGTAGAAGAATTAAAAAAAAGATATAGTCAAATTAGCGCTGAGATGAGTATAAATTAAAAATAAGAAGTTAATTCCCAATTGTAAAAACCATCTATAACATACCCTGACCAATGGATTTACCAATAATAGATTTAATCGTTTTTTTTGTGTACATGGCTGCCATAGTGTTGTTTGGGATATCTTTTTCATTTAGAAAAAGGACTTCCTTAGAATATACCACAGGAGGAGGTAGACTTCCAAGTTGGGCAATAGGAATGTCCATCTTCGCCACTTTTGTGAGCAGTATTAGTTTTTTGGCACTACCTGGCAATGCTTATCTGTCTAACTGGAACGGTTTTGTATTTAGCTTATCCATTCCCTTTGCGGCTTGGATTGCGGTTAACTATTTTGTTCCACTTTATAGAAACCTAAAAAGTGAATCTGCATACTATTACCTGGAAACCAGATTTGGATCTTGGGCAAGAATTTATGCATCAATATGTTATTTATTGACACAACTTGCAAGAATGGGGGCCATAATGTATTTGTTGGCATTGCCCATGAATGCACTTTTTGGATGGAGCATTCCTGTTATTATCATTTGCACTGGAATTAGTGTTATAGTTTATGCGATGTTGGGCGGAATAGAAGCAGTAATCTGGACGGATGCCATTCAGGGGATAATCTTGATTGCAGGAGCCTTGTTATGTCTTTTCGTGATTTTGTTCTCCATGCCCAATGGACCGGGAGAAGTAATTACTATAGCCGCAGAGGCAGATAAATTTAGTCTGGGTAGTTTTAAATTTAATTTTGTGGAGTCCACCTTTTGGATGATTCTGATTTATGGACTGTTTATTAACTTGCAGAATTTTGGGATTGATCAAAGTTATATCCAACGATATATTAGTGCGAAAACTGAAAAGGAGGCTGTAAAGTCTACCTGGTTGGGCAGCTTGCTTTATGTGCCCGTTTCTCTCTTGTTTTTCTTCATAGGAACCGCGCTTTTCTCCTATTATCAGGTTTTCCCGGATTTATTACCATCAGAATTACATTTGGCGCAAAATGCAGACAAAGTATTCCCTTATTTCATTGTTTCGGGGCTTCCCAAAGGTGTTACAGGAATTTTAATCGCATCTATTTTTGCCGCGGGTATGAGTACGGTATCGACAAGTATAAATAGTTCTGCAACGGTATTTTTATCAGATCATTATAGAAAATACATTCACAAAAACGCTACCGACAAACAATCGATGAGAGTGTTATTTATCAGTTCATTTATAATGGGCGGATTAAGTATTGTAGTGGGTTTAGCATTTAATGGAGTAACTAGTGCATTGGAAGCCTGGTGGGCACTATCCTCTATCTTTAGTGGCGGAATATTAGGACTGTTTTTGTTAGGTTTTGTAGTGAGAAAAACGTCTAGTAAAGCGGCAGCAATCGGGGTTCTGTGTGGAGTTATTGTAATCGGATGGATGAGCCTCTCACCAATTGTTTTAAGTGGGACAGATTTTGAGGGTTTTCAGAATACACTGCATACTAATTTGACAATAGTAATGGGAACACTTACGATATTTATAGTCGGATTTCTTTTGACTTACTTCATTTTTAACAAGAAAAAAAGTACTGAATTATGAGTTATGTGATCGGGTTGGATTATGGGACAGATTCTGTGAGAGCCATTTTGGTGCGCTGCTCCAATGGGGAAATATTAGAAAAATCAGTTTTTGTATATCCGCGTTGGGAAAAAGGGCTTTACTGTGATCCCGAGAAAGACTTTTACAGACAACATCCACTGGACCATTTAGAGGGCTTGCAATTTACAATATCAGAGTTAGTGGAAAATTCTAAAATAGACTCACATGAGATAAAAGCAATCTGTGTGGATACCACAGGTTCCTCTCCCATGCCAGTAAATAAGGATGGTGTCTCTTTGGCGCTCTTACCTGAATTTAAAGACAACCCCAATGCTATGATGATACTTTGGAAAGATCATACTTCTATTAAAGAAGCAGCAGAGATCACCAAATTAGCTGAAAATTGGGGAGGGGAAAATTTCACCAAATATTCAGGAGGTATCTATTCCTCAGAATGGTTTTGGTCAAAAATTCTCTCTATACACCGAAAAGATAATGAAATATCCCAGGCGGCATTTTCTTGGATGGAGCATTGTGATTATATAACAGGAGTACTCACTGGATTGGATTTAGCAAATTTAAAAAGAAGTAGATGCGCAGCCGGGCATAAAGCACTCTGGCATAAAGACTGGGATGGGTTGCCTCCTAAGGAGTTTCTTTCCAAACTAGACAATTCGCTGGTATCGCTCCGTAATAACTTATATTCTAAAACCTATACCTCAGATATGCCTGCTGGTTATATTAGCAAGGAATGGGCAGCAAAACTGGGATTATCCCATACTACTCTTATCGCGGTCGGAACGATAGATGCACATGCCGGAGCTGTAGGTGCAGGAATAAAAGAGAATGCTTTGGTAAAAGTAGTAGGTACTTCCACCTGCGATATGTTAATAGTTTCAAAAGATGCTTTAGGTAAGAAACTCGTAAGTGGAATATGTGGGCAGGTAGATGGTTCAATTTTGCCTGGATTTTTTGGACTGGAAGCTGGACAATCAGCCTTTGGAGACGTTTTGGCCTGGTTTGCAAAACTAGTTTTAACTCCGGCAGTGTCACTAATCAAAGAGAGTCAACTTCTTGATCACAGGACCAAAGATGCATTAACTCAAGAGCTCATGGATTCCATGATTATTCAATTGTCCAAGGAGGCATCCGACTTGTCCGTTGAGGATAGTACAGTTGTTTCGCTAGATTGGATAAATGGACGTAGATCTCCATATGTGAATGAATCGCTACAGGGAGCAATTATGGGACTAAAAATGGGAACACAATCTGCCCATATTTTTAAAAGTTTGGTAGAATCACTATGCTTTGGCTCCAGGAGAATTATTGATCGATTTGAAGAAGAGGGAATACATATTGAAGAGGTGATCGCTATTGGAGGGGTAGCAAATAAATCCAAATTAGTAATGCAGACCATGGCAGATATTCTAGGTCGTTCCATTAAGACTACTGCTTCTACCCAAACGCCCGCTTTGGGAGCTGCAATGTACGCCGCCGTTGCCTCCGGTGTTTATCCGACTATGGATGGAGCAATAAATAATATGGGACCGGGATTTGATGAAGTCTATGAGCCAGATCTAAAGAATAAGAAGATCTATGATGCAAAATATCTATTATATCAGCGATTAGGGGAACTAGAAGAAGGATTCAACGCTAGAATTGATTGCACTTCCTAGATCTCTCAATTTAAACTAATGGAAGATAAGTTCAAAATAAAAGGACATAATCTGGTAGAGCGCATTGGCATGTATTTTAATCCAAAATAGAATATTTTTCTAAACTAGTAGGGTATTAAATAGCAGTAATGTTTGGCGTGCTGCTAATGTGATATTGGCCGGCTTTTTAACACATGATGGTGGATTGTCATGGGATTTTATTTCTTATAGCACAGAGGAACAGGGTGGTTTTGACATTATGCCTTCATCTGTTAGAATCTCAGAGAATGAGTTGTTAACTACAATTAGAACGCGTAACAAGGACGGAATGGATTTAATTTCTAGTTATAGGTCTGAAGATAATGGTAAAAATTGGAAGAGGCTCAAGGATCCAGCTCCCTACACGGGAAGTGCAGGCTCTCCACCGGCTTTAATTAAGTTAAAAGAGGGTAGGTTGGCACTAGGTTATATATACAGAAGTAATTTTGGGTCTCGGGTTCATGTAAGGTTCAATGAAGATAATGGCGAAACATGGAAGGACGAAATAACTCTGCGCAGTGGCGATGGTGCTAGCCGTGATGTTGGATATCCAAGAATTGCGCAACGAAAAGATGGGAAAATTGTTATGGTCTACTATTGGAACCATGCTTTAGATGCTGATAAAAAGCCCTTTAGATTCATTGCTTCAACAATTTTTGATCCCGCAGATTATAAATAAACTATAAGTAGGTTATAGTATAAATTAATAAGATTTTAAACATTTTCGGCAAATTTGCTTTGCCTTTTATTAACTATATAAAGAAACAGTATGAAACAAAATATTTGCATAGTCGCGTTATTATCCTTGTCCCTATTTTCATGTAAAAATAAAGATAGTAAGGATAAAACTCAGATTTCTGAGACTAATGAAATTATAGAAGTAACAGGTAATTATAAATTACCGCCATTGGCCCAACCTGGTCAAGGTGCATATGTAAGTGGAGAATTAATATATAGGCTGGACAATAAGCCCACCGAAGAATGTCACTCCTCTAGTATTATAGAAACACCTTCTGGCTTGCTAGTAACTTTCTTTGCGGGGACACATGAAAAACATCCAGATGTGGGTATAAGAACAAGTAGATTGGTAGATGGAAAATGGACCACATCGGTGGAAGTTGCCGATGGGGTCGTAAATGATACGTTGCGTTACCCAACATGGAATCCTGTACTATTTCAACCTAAAGAAGGACCGTTATTTTTATTTTACAAAGTAGGACCAGACCCAACTTCTTGGTGGGGGATGGTAAAGACATCAAATGACCATGGAAACACATGGTCAGAAGGGGTAAAATTGGGGCACGATGAGAAAATAGGGGATCTGCTTGGGCCAATTAAGAATAAACCGATACAATTGGAAGACGGTACAATTATTAACCCTTCTAGTACCGAGATAAAGGATGAAAATGGAGATCTTAAATGGATGGTTCATTTTGAAATATCTAACGATAATGGGAAGACTTGGGAAGTTGTTGGACCAATCAATGATGGGGTTGAGTTCGATGCTATTCAGCCAAGCATATTAACATATCCCGATGGTAGATTACAGATTTTATGTAGGACAATACAGAATGTGGTATCCGAAAGTTGGTCAGAGGATAACGGTAAAACTTGGAGCAAAATGACGGCTACTAGTTTACCAAATCCAAACTCTGGGACTGATGCGGTAACCTTAAAAGATGGAAGACAATTACTGGTGTACAATCATACTACTAAAGAAGGTGTAGAACCTAAAAATAGAAATATGTTGAATTTGGCAATTTCCAATGATGGAAAAAGTTGGGAGCCCGTATTGACACTAGAATCAAAACCCGTTAAATCTGGTTACTCTTATCCTGCTATAATACAATCTTCGGATGGACTTGTACATATAACGTATACCTATATGAGAGAATCTATCAAGCATGTTGTGATTGATCCTAATAAGCTATAGGGACTATCTTATAAAGTGTGTAAATAGAAAAATAACGGGGGTCATGACCCCCGTTATTTTTTTTGTTTAATTTTAATTTTTTGCACTTTATGAAAAAAGAAGATTTATTTAATGATGATTTCCTTAAGCAGTTCAAGACCGGTGATGAGCTTACCAGTTTTCTTAAGGAGATCCAAAAGCGGGGCATTGAGAAAATGCTCGAAGGTGAGCTGGACGGCCATCTTGATTACGAAAAACATCAGAAGTCCAATGGCGGCAATGTTCGCAACGGACATTTCAAGAAGAAGATAAGGACCTCTTTTGGGGAATCCGAGATCTCGGTTCCTAGGGACAGGGAGGCTTCCTTTAATCCGATGATAGTTCCCAAGCGGGGCAGTATTGTTGATGGGATCGAGAACGTTATCGTATCGCTCTATGCTAAAGGAATGAGCAATAGCGATATTGAAGAGCAGATCCGTGAGGTCTATAATTTTGAGGTATCCACTTCCACCATATCTAGGATCACGGAAAGCATATCGGGTGATATAGTCGCATGGCAAAATCGCCCTTTGGAGCCTGTCTATCTCATTGTCTGGATGGACGGTATCGTCTTCAA
>NZ_AUCB01000005.1 GCF_000429545.1 Arenibacter certesii DSM 19833 | reverse complement strand
GATACTGTAGGGTTTTGCCATTAATTTTATAATAGTCGCCAAACCGTTTAGCGCTTACGGCATGGGTGTCAAGCGATACCTTTTAAAAAAGAGGCAAACTCGCTGGTTATCCGAGTGCCTTTAGCTATTAAATTCCAATCTCTTTTTATGATCTTTCCCGTATCCATAAGAGTCCAGCGCCTACGCTTTATATGGAGCAGTACCGATTTACCTCTTAAGGGGAAGTCCTCAACTGTTATCTCTGGCAGGAAGCCTTTGGACTGGGCTATTTCTGATTGGTGCTCTTTGGGGAGCACGTTCTTTTCTTCTAAGTAAAAATGAATCTTACCTTCTGATGATTTATGGCCTACAATTTCAAAGTAATCCAAAACGCCTTCTGGCAATAAATACCGCACTAATTCTATATCCAAGATCTAATCTCTTTGTTGTCAAAGATAAAGATTCTCCCCAAGTTTTACACTTGACGCGATCATGTTAGGTACACTTATAAAAAAAATCGCTTTCGTAAATATTGTCCTTCTATACAAAGAGATCGGCTTCGTTTAAGTGTCCAAAAAGTTATTTGGCAGTACATTCCTTAAGAACAGTAATGGTACTATCTTTAGATAGTTTTATACGCTAATCCAAGTTAAGAGGGTTTTTTTTAAAAATCAACTTTATAAGTAAAATTTTGGTCAATTTTTTCTGAATAGAAGAAAATAGATAGAGGTTGGCAGCCTACATACTAGCAAAAATTCTGCTTATAGTACTCAAAATAAAAAAAAAGATCTTCACAGAAAATACATCCAAGATGGAACGAATTATCGTTTTTATAAAACCAAAGGATAGTGTTAAGGCTTACTGTTATTAATGATTTCTTTTTGAGAAAAACATTCCGTGAAGAATAAATAATATAATTCCACCAGCAAAAATAAGATTCAATACCAAAATAAAATGTGTAATCTGGGACATGGTTTATTGTTTTCAGTGAGTGAACAAATTTCTACAATAAGGTAATCTCAAATGTTATACCATTACTGTGTTTTGTTATATAATTATAGGAAACTAAAAAATCATTCCTATTTAAAAAGAGTTAATTATACCTCTTTTAGTGTCAAGTATAAAGGTAATAAGGAGATGCCATTATTAGAGATTATAATGTATAGGTGGTAGGCTTTTATTTATGATTGGTTTTTTTGGGACAGGGTTAATGGTCCTATCTATTCTATAGGGAGTGATTTGATGAATAACATTAAAATCAGTAGATATTTTCGCCGTAAAACAGCTATAATATTAAAGATTGTATATTTTTGAAAATTAACCTTTTTTGGGTTATTTGTAATAGCCTTATCTATTTAAACTTGTTTGTATTATGCATGTAATTTATCGTTTAGGAATTTTAATGCTCAGTTGTTTCAGTATTGCTTCTTGTAAGTCTGATGGAAAATCGTCTTCCTCTAATGTGGAAGCTACCAGTAAAGAATTGCTAGCATCCAAAGGGGAACCTAATATTATTTATATCCTCGCAGATGATTTGGGGTATGGGGACCTTAGTGTTACAGGGCAGAAGAAATTTACTACCCCCAATATAGATAAATTGGCAGCTGAAGGAATGTTGTTTACACAGCATTATTCTGGCAGTACAGTTTGTGCACCTTCCCGTTCTGCATTGATGACTGGGATGCATACTGGGCATACTGTGGTGAGAGGAAATTATGAAGTTCAACCCGAGGGTCAATATCCTATTCCTGAGGAAACATATACCATTGCCGAATTTCTTAAGAAAGCAGGTTATGCTACAGGAGCATTTGGAAAATGGGGGCTTGGGTACCCAGGATCTGAAGGAGATCCTAATTTTCAAGGGTTCGATACCTTTTATGGGTTTAACTGTCAAAGGATAGGACATAATTATTATCCTTACCATCTTTGGTCTAATCAAGATTCTATTGTATTGCCTGGTAATTCGGGACAGAACAGAGGTGATTATGCTCCTAGTCTTATACATGATAAAACGTTACAGTTTATAGAAGATAATAAGGATAGGCCTTTCTTTGCTTATGTCCCTACAATTATTCCACATGCCGAATTGGTTGTTCCTGAAGAGATTCATAAGCAATACAGTGGAAAATTTGAACCTGAAACGCCCTATATAGGGGTAGATAGTGGGCCTAACTATAAAGTTGGGGGTTATGGCTCACAAGCAGAACCACATGCTGCATTTGTTGGCATGGTGCGACTATTGGATCAGCACGTTGGTGATATTGTTAAAAAGGTAGAGGAGCTCGGGATCGCCGATAACACCATAATTATCTTTACATCGGATAATGGTCCGCATAAGGAAGGTGGTGCAGATCCTGACTATTTTAATAGTAATGGTCCTTTTAAAGGCTATAAGCGAGATCTATATGAAGGCGGTATTCGTGTGCCCATGGCAATAAAATGGCCTAATGTTATTAAAGCGGGGTCTAAAACAGCTCATATCTCTGCATTCTGGGATGTTTTTCCCACAGTAATAGATCTTTTAGGTGGAGAAAAAATTGATGATGTAGACGGAGTTTCCTTTTTGCCTACTCTTTTAGGGGAACAAGAAAAACAGGAAGAGCATAAATATTTGTATTGGGAATTTCATGAGCTAGGAGGTAGACAAGCAGTTAGAATGGGAGATTGGAAAGGAGTTAAATATAATGTGTTTAGGAACCCAGATGCAAGAATAGAATTATACGATTTGTCTAAAGATATTGGGGAATTGCATAATGTTGCGGAAGATTATCCCGAAATTGTTGCGGAGTTGGAGAAAATACTTGAAGAGGCTAGAACGCCATCGGAGGTGTTTACTTTTGGGAAGTCTTAGGAAGAGATTGGCATGTATTTTTAGATTGCTTTAAATACATGCCAAAAATTAAATTTCTTTATTAATTTTTTGCACTCTTATTTTAAATTGATGTAAGTTTGTCCTACTAGTTATTCACTTCATATGTGGTGAAAAATGGGGTATTAGCTCAGTTGGTTTAGAGCGCTGCCTTGACAGGGCAGAGGTCACTGGTTCGAATCCAGTATGTCCCACAAAAAAAATAAAATTGCGTTTAGAATAGGTCTACCAGTCTCTCCAAGGCCATTCCCCTAGATCCCTTTATTAGTATAGTAGCTTCCGCTGTAGCGATTTTTTCCGCTTTCTTTGCTAACGCATTAAAAGAAGCATATTTGGGAAATTCGGTTTTTGTTTTATAGAAGTTTTCTCCTATTAATATTACCTCCTCGAAATTCATTTTTCTAGCTAGATCTGCAATCTCTTGATGTTCTTTTTCCGCTGAGGTTCCTAACTCGAACATATCTCCCAAGATGGCTATTTTCCGGTCCGCTTTTAGTTCATGGAAGTTCTCTAATGCTGCCTTCATGCTAGAGGGGTTTGCATTATATGCATCCAGGATAATCTTGAAATTATTTTTTTCTAAGATCTGTGAACGGTTATTTCTTGGGGTGTAATTTTCCAGAGCACTTTTAATGGCTGTTATTGGTACATTAAAATAATCTCCCATTAATACCGCTGCACTGCAATTGGTGAAATTATAGCTACCAACCAACTGACTTTTTATTTGAACCTCTTTAAACTTTAGTGAAACATAGGGGTCTGCTCCCAAGAACTTTATGAATAAATAGTTGTGATGTTGGTTGCTAAATCCTAATTTGTTTGTTGTTGTAGTGAGTTTACTTACTTGTATTGGGTCATCGGCATTAAAAAAGACAAACTTCTTGTTCGCTAAAAGATAATCATAAAGTTCAGTTTTGGCTTTAATGACTCCTTCCTCGCTTCCAAACCCTTCTAAATGTGCCTTTCCGAAATTAGTGATATAGCCATAATCTGGCATTGCCATTTGGCATAAAAAGTCGATTTCCCTAAGGTGGTTGGCTCCCATTTCTACTATGGCAACTTCCGTGTCTGGTTTTATGGAGAGAAGCGTTAAGGGCACTCCAATATGGTTGTTAAAATTGCCTTTTGTAGCAATGGTATTGTATTTCTGCGATAGAACTTCAGTGATAAGCTCTTTTGTGGTTGTCTTGCCGTTGCTGCCAGTTAGTCCAATAATTTTTGCGTTACAGTGCTGTCTGTGGTATTTTGCTAGTTGTTGTAGGGTTTCCAGTACATTATCCACCAAGATGACGGTTTCCGTGTTTTCTAAATTCTTATCATCCACAATAGCATGTGAAGCTCCTTTTTCTAAGGCTTCGTATGCATAACTGTTTCCATCAAAATTATCTCCCTTCAGAGCGAAAAATAGGCAGTTTTCCGTTATTGTTCTTGTGTCCGTGCAAATAACGGGGAATCTTAAAAAAAGAGTGTGTAGTTGTTCAATTTTCATGAATCGAAGATAAAAAAAAGCCCTTTTAAGAAAAGGGCTTTTTAATAATTAATTTTAAGAGTGAAAATTATCTAGATCTCTTTCCTCTTGGTGTTTTGTTCTTTGTTTTGGATTTAGATCCCACCCTAGACATTGCGCATCTAAAACCAATGTAATCAGTTGCCATATATTGGGGCATGTACCTTCTTTGGGCAGGGTCTAGCCAGTAAGCCCTATCTCTCCAAGATCCTCCTTTATAAACCCTAACTTCGTCGTTAATCAAAGTAGTTCTATTGTTAGAAGTGTCATAAGCCCTTACTAGTTCTCCTTCGTCATCAACTTTTACTTTATTAACAGGGGCGTTATACATTTTTTTCGCATCGGAGCTTTCTTCGTCTCCAGCGTTAAATCTGTCGTAAAATCGGGAAGAACCCGGTTCTCCGTCCCTATAACTACGGTTGTCACTAGATGAGAAGTTGGTTCTTAAAAAGGTCTCCTCTGGTCCAACGGGTACCATTTTAATTTCTCCTGGTAGGTTTATCGCCATGATTTTTCCGTTCGGTAGCGTGTCGTATACTATAGAATCTCTAATAACGGTAACTTTTCCATCCTTTCCGATGGCAGTTTTCATATAAACATTTCCTCTATAGTAGTTAAAGTCACTTACTTCGTCATCTACAATTGGTCGGTATACGTCAGCAACCCATTCGGCTACGTTTCCAGCCATATCATAAAGGCCAAAATCATTTGGTTTATAGGATTTTACCTCGGCAGTAATGTCTGCACCGTCGTCTGACCATCCTGCAATTCCGCCATAGTCTCCTTTTCCTTGTTTAAAGTTTGCTAGCTGGTCGCCTCGTCCAACACGCTGTCCATTTCTTGTGTAATTACCATCCCAAGGGTATTTCTTTCGCCCCCTGTAATTGTTGTATTCCCTACTGCCTATTTGCGCCTGTGCCGCATATTCCCACTCGGTTTCGGTAGGCAATCTGTATTCTGGTAATATTACGCCGCTGCTACGTTTGGCGTATACGGGAATAGAATCTTTTTTTCTCTTTCCTTGTAGGGAGTCAATTTGTCCGTTGTAAACAGATTCTGGTCTGTTAAGATAGGCTTCAGTGCTAAAACCGCCTTCGATTTCTCCAGAAACCACCTTATATTTTGCATCCTTAGAAAGATAGCCTTCCCTTTCTAACATTACCTCATTTACACGGTCGGTTCTCCAAGCAGCAAATTGTGTAGCTTGAATCCAGTTTACTCCAACAACCGGATATTCTGCGTACGCCGGGTGCCTTAGGTAATTGTTGGTCATGGTCTCATTAAAGCCCAATCTATTTCGCCAGACTAAGGTGTCTGGTAATGCTCCAGCATATATATGAACGTACCTAGGATCTTCTGGAGGGTATACACTTTTAAGGTAATCTAGATATTCTAGATACATTACATTGGTCACCTCAGTCTCGTCCATATAAAATGATTGAACGTGCTGTTGGGTAGGAGTGTTGTTCCAATCCTTCATTACGTCGTCTTGAACCTGACCTTTCGTAAAGGTTCCTCCTTCTATAAATACTAGGCCTGGGGCAGTTTCTTGTTCCTTAAAGTCTGAATTATACTGAAATCCCCCCTCCTTGGCGTTTATTTTCCAGCCTGTGGCCCTTGAGACATTTTTAGACGATGAGTTTTTACAACTTGTAAAACCTCCCGCTACAATAGCACAAGAGAGTACAACTTTGATGAATTCTTTTTTCATAATTAGGACTTGAGTTCAAATTAAACCTCCAAAGTAGAAGTTTGAAATTCTTAATATTATTATAAAATTTATGTAGCTTTTGGCATATAAAACGACGATTGAGGTATAATATTTTGCTGGGTCGAAAATATTTTCTTCCTAATGCAGCTTATGCGATCAATCATTGTTCCATATAAATAACGGCTTATAATCTAATCTAGTATGGCTTATGGTTACTTCTTTGCGAAAAATATAAAAATTATTTTTATCAACGACAATTGGACCGCAAATATGGCGATTATTCCTGAAATGAACATATTTTGGTAAATATTCCTCTGTTCTTACAAGATAATATTAAAATAGTCGTTGATTATTGTATTAGGACTAAAAATATCTTTTAATTAATTATAATTTTAGAGATTTGCGCGAACTATTAATTAGACTGTTTAAAATGAAAAAATTTATAATACTATGTCTGTTCTGTGTGGTATTTAAGGTTTCTGCACAGGAAGATAGGGTGATAACAACTGCTGTCCCTTTTTTAACAATCGCCGCAGATGCAAGGGCTTCCGGTATGGGTGATGTTGGGGTTGCTACCTCTACGGATGCATTTTCGCAACAATGGAATCCCGCAAAATTTGCTTTTGCTGAGCGAAAAATGGGATTTGGAATTAGTTATACACCATATTTGGAAAGCATAATTACCGATATTTCATTGCTCAGTGCTAGTTTTCATAATAAAATTAATGATAGAAGTGCTTTTGCGCTGGGGATTCGCTATTTTACTTTGGGTGAAATAGAATTGCGGCAATTTGCCGGAGATCCAGGGACCTTGGCAAAACCTAATGAAGTCGCTTTTGACGGTTCTTATTCCTTAAAATTAAGTCAGACCTTTTCCATGTCCGTTGCAGGACGTTATATAAGTTCTAATCTAAAGCTGCCTGGTGATGGTGCCGAAGATTCCAAAGCTGCAAGTGCGTTTGCAGTGGATGTTTCTGGTTACTATAGATCTAGAGAAATGGCGTATAGGGAATTTGATGGGCGTTGGAGAGCAGGTTTTAATATTTCGAACCTGGGTGGTAAGATTAAATACGATGATGGGGGGCAAGAGAATTTTCTGCCGACTAATCTAAAGGCCGGAGTAGGATTTGATTTTATTTTCGATCAGGATAATGTATTGGGGTTAACCACGGAATTCAATAAATTATTGGTGCCAACTCCACAAGACTTTAATAATGATGGAAGAATAGATGCTACTGATAATGATGAGTATCAGAAAATTTCCTTCTTTGAAGGAGTTTTTAAATCCTTCGGTGATGCTCCTGACGGTTTCAGCGAGGAGCTTAAAGAACTTACTTGGGCTTTGGGGGCAGAATATTCATATCAAGAATCCTTTATGTTGCGAACAGGTTATTTTAATGAGAGCGATTTTAAAGGATCAAGAAAATACTTTACTCTAGGTGCTGGATTTTTGTTTAATTCTACGCAAATAGATCTTTCTTATTTATTCTCTACCTCTAAGGTGAGAAATCCATTGGAAAATACATTGAGGTTCTCCTTAACCTTTAACCTAGGGGATTATTTTTATAATGACTAACGGAGAATGGTCTTCTTTTTAAAAATACAGAAAACCTGGCCTTGAGCCGGTTTTCTGTATTTTTGTAGGATATATAATAAGGAGTATACCATGGAAAAAAGAAATATATCTTTTGAATTGTTGGTTTACAATTCCCGAGAGGAATTGGAAGAAAAGGATTCAAAATTGATGGAAGCAGCAATTAGTGCTCGTAAGAAAGCCTATTCCCCTTATTCTAATTTTGAGGTAGGAGCCGCCATCCTATTGGGTAATGGAGAGGTTGTCCAAGGCAATAATCAAGAAAATGCCTGTTATCCTGCGGGATTATGTGCAGAAAGGGTGGCTATCTATTACGCAGCAGCAAAATATCCACACGTTCCAATCGTCACTATAGCCATCAGTGCTACTTCTAGGAATTATGTAATGGATAAGCCTGCCGCGCCTTGTGGAAATTGTCGTCAGTCCATTTCAGAGTACGAAATCAAACAAAAGGCTCCAATTGCGATTATCATGACTGGGGAAACCGGGGAGGTGCTTAAGTGTCATTCTGTTTCCGATATCCTTCCCCTAGCGTTTAATAGTACGTTCTTAGGGTAGGTTAAAAGGAAGTAGAGATAGATTTTAAGCGGATTTATTGCATGGTATAAGACATAGGATGCAGGGGATGGGGCGTGTTTATCCAAACCTTTTAAATATTATTTTTTTCCTATTGATTTATATATGTATTTTTGTTCTCCGTTTTTATTTTAAGCAGGACTTTTAAATAATACGATATACTTCAAAAATTGATGATTAATGGAAAAAATAACCAAAGAGGTCTACCTTAAGTGGTATGAGGACATGTTGTTCTGGCGGAAATTTGAGGATAAACTAGCAGCCTCGTACATTCAACAGAAAGTTCGTGGATTTTTACATCTATACAATGGACAAGAAGCGGTATTGGCCGGTGCACTTCATGCCATGGATTTGACTAAGGATAGAATGATTACCGCTTATAGGAATCATGTGCAACCTATAGGAATGGGAGAAGATCCTAAAAAAGTAATGGCAGAGCTGTATGGAAAAGTTACAGGTACCTCTAAAGGTATGGGGGGATCCATGCATATTTTCTCTAAAGAGCATCGTTTTTATGGTGGTCACGGTATTGTAGGGGGACAAATTCCTTTAGGAGCCGGCTTGGCCTTTGCAGACAAGTACTTTAAGCGCGATTCGGTAACAATATGTTATATGGGAGACGGTGCGGTAAGACAAGGTTCTTTGCACGAAAGTTTCAACTTGGCAATGCTTTGGAAATTACCAGTGGTCTTTGTATGTGAGAATAATGGTTATGCTATGGGTACTTCGGTAGCTAGAACATCACATTCTACCGAAATATGGAAGCTTGGACTTGGTTATGAAATGCCATGTGGTCCTGTAGATGGAATGGATCCAGTTACAGTTGCCAAAGAAATGAGCAAGGCCATAGAACGTGCAAGAACAGGAGGAGGTCCTACCTTCTTGGAAATGAAAACCTATCGTTATAGAGGTCACTCAATGTCCGATGCTCAAAGTTATAGAACTAAGGAAGAGGTTGAGGAATACAAGAAGATTGATCCAATTACCCAAGTTTTAGAAATTATCAAAGAAAACGACTACGCTACTGAAGAAGATATTAAGGCGATAGATAAAAGGGTAAAAGATTTGGTTACAGAGTGTGAGAAATTCGCAGACGAGTCAGAATATCCACCAATCAACCAATTATATGATATGGTTTACGATCAAGAGGATTATCCATTTGTACAACATAAAATATAAGTAAATGGCAGAAGTAATAAATATGCCAAGACTTAGCGATACCATGGAAGAGGGTACAGTTGCTAAGTGGCTAAAACAGGTAGGCGACAAGATTGAAGAAGGAGATATATTGGCGGAAATTGAAACTGATAAAGCCACTATGGAGTTTGAATCCTTTAATGAAGGTGTGCTATTGCATATTGGTATCCAAGAAGGTGATACGGCTCCTGTAGATTCTCTTCTTGCCATAATAGGAGAAGAAGGCGAAGATATTTCTTCTTTGCTTAATTCCTCTTCCGAAACCAAAGAAGATAAGGAAGATAAGGAAGATGAAGTAGTTGAAACCGCTGAGGAAGAAAAGAAAGAAGATAGTGGTGATACTGCAGGCATTCCAGAAGGAGTGGAGGTGGTAAAAATGCCGCGTCTAAGTGATACGATGGAGGAAGGCACTGTAGCTACTTGGTTGAAACAAGTAGGCGATGAGGTAGAAGAGGGAGATATACTAGCGGAGATAGAAACGGATAAGGCTACTATGGAGTTCGAATCCTTTTATTCTGGAGTGCTATTGCACATTGGGATCCAAGAGGGAGAAACCGCTCCTGTAGATGCAGTTCTTGCTGTCATTGGACCAAAAGGTACAGATGTAGAGGCTGTTTTGGCAAGTGGTGGTAAAGCTGCTTCTAAAAAAGAGGAGGCTCCTAAAGAAGCGTCCAAACATTCAACTGCAGATGCATCTACAGATGAATCGGATACCCCTGCAGCTAATGAAGGGCAGCGAATCTTTGCTTCACCCTTAGCCAAAAGGATTGCAGAAGAAAAAGGTGTTGATCTAAGAGATGTAAAAGGTAGCGGGGATCAAGGTAGGATTATAAAAAGAGATATAGAAGAATATCAGCCTACACCAAAGTCTGCAGAGAGAGCAGTATCTTCAGAAGAGAAGGCTGGTGCGGCTAAGTCAACTACTCCTGCTGCCCCTATTAATTTACCTGTAGGTGAAGAGAGGGTAGAAGAAGTTAAGAACTCACAAATGCGTAAGGTGATCGCCAAACGCTTAGGAGAGTCTAAATTTACTGCACCACACTATTATCTAACTATTGAGGTAGATATGGATTCTGCCAAGGCTTCTAGAGTTCAAATAAACAGTCTTCCAGATACCAAGGTTTCCTTTAATGATATGGTAGTTAAGGCTTGTGCAATGGCGTTGAAAAAGCATCCGCAGGTGAATACTACTTGGAATAATGAAACTACTCGGATTAATCACCATGTTCATATTGGTGTGGCGGTAGCTGTAGAAGACGGACTTTTGGTTCCTGTGTTAAAGTTTGCAGATCAAATGACGCTTACCCAGATTGGAGCCTCTGTTAAAGACCTTGCTGGTAAGGCACGAAATAAGAAAATAACTCCAGCAGAAATGGAGGGTAGTACCTTTACCGTATCTAACCTTGGAATGTTTGGGATTTCTGAGTTTACATCTATTATCAATCAGCCCAATTCCGCAATTTTGTCGGTTGGGGCAATAGAAGAAAAACCAGTGGTGAAAAACGGGGAAATTGTTGTTGGAAGTACAATGAAAGTTACATTGGCGTGTGACCATAGGACCGTTGATGGTGCTACGGGTGCCCAGTTTTTACAGACCTTAAGAGCATATCTGGAAAACCCTGTGACCATGCTCGCCTAAAAAATACAAATGTGTCCATCATATTTTTGGGATGTATAATTCCAATTTATATATTGGTGATATTTGCAGGGCAAAACAAGAATTGATATTAAGCATCCTGTTTTTCAGGATGCTTTTTTTATATTTAAAGATTGATAGCTAAGTACATTACAGTTCCTTTTCGGAAATGGATTATATTTAGATCAATCACTTCAACATAAATTAATTGTAAATGAGAAGTAGTATCCTTTTAGTGTTCGCAGGTTTAGCCATGTCATGTGGTGGATCCAAAATAGATCAAACAGTTCTTCTTGGCAAGGATGCCAGAGCTACCGAGAATTCTGGGATAGCGCAAAGTTCTGAAGCCTTGTCTGGTAATAAAAGTATTTCCTCAAAGTCTTTTTCAAAGAGCGAAGGTGTAGGGAAGATTATTAGTTTTTTGGCCTCAGATGAGTTAAAAGGAAGGGAGTCCGGAACTGAAGAAATAAATATTGCTGGTCAGTATATAGAGGATTACCTTAAAAACCATGGTGTTGCTCCATATTTTTCTAGCTATAAGGACACTTTATCAAACTTTGAGCTGCCTACTTATAATATTGTGGGATATTTAGAAGGTACGGATAAAAAGCTGAAAAATGAATTTGTGGTAATTGGGGCACACTATGATCATATTGGTATAGTACCTCCAGTTGCAGGAGATAGTATAGCAAATGGCGCCAATGATAATGCTTCTGGGACTACGGCAGTACTGGAATTTGCTCGTTATTTTGGTGAAGCACGAAACAATAAGCGAAGCATTATCTTCGCGTTGTTCTCCGCCGAAGAAAAAGGATTATTAGGGGCCAAGCATTTAGCTGAAAAATTAAAAAATGCGAATTTGGACCTTTATACGATGCTTAATTTTGAAATGATAGGTTTACCAATGCCAGACAAGGATTACTTGATGTACCTTACCGGATATGAGAAATCAAATTTAGCGGAAATTAGCAACAGATATGCTAAAGAAAACTTGGTAGGTTTTCTTCCAACCGCTCAAGAGTATAACTTGTTTATGCGGTCCGATAATTATCCATTCCATACCGAGATAGGAATCCCTTCCCAAACTTTTTCCACTTTTGACTTTACCAATTTTGACCATTATCACCAAGTGGGGGATGAAGCAGCTATAATGGATTTTAGGCATATGGCGAACGTTGTAAATAAAATGATACCTGTTTTGGAGGGGATAGTTAATGCCCCCATAAAAGAAGTAAAATATTACTAATGGCAAATATTATTATTACAGGGAGTAGTAGGGGAATTGGCTTTCAATTGGCGCAATTGTTTGCCAATGATGGCCACCAAGTTTTGGCCCTTTCTAGGAACGATGCGCCTATAGCTGCATTGGAAAATAAAAACATCACTAGTTTTTCGTTTGATCTGGCTAAGGAAAAAGACTTTGAAAAGCTGGACTCCTTTCTCAATAAAAACTGGAAGCAAGTAGATATTCTAATTAACAATGCTGGAAAATTAGTGAACAAGCCGTTCTTGGAAACTTCCATGGAGGAGTTTGAAGAGGTTTATAGGGTGAACGTTTTTGGCGTGGCAAAACTTACCCAAAGGATAATTCCCCTTATGCCTGCCAGCGGACATGTGGTTTCTATAAGTACTATGGGAGGAGTACAGGGTAGTGTAAAGTTCCCTGGACTGTCTGCTTATAGTTCCAGTAAAGCGGCCGTAATTACCATGACAGAGCTTTGGGCAGAAGAATTTAAAGAGAGTGGTCCCGCATTTAATGTTCTGGCCTTAGGCGCTGTACAAACAGAAATGCTACAAGAGGCTTTCCCTGGCTACGAGGTAAATACTACCCCTTACGAAATGGCGACATATATTAAGGATTTTTCGCTTAACGGAAATAAGTTATACAACGGGAAACTGCTCCAGGTTTCCAATTCAACTCCTTAATCCCAAGCAGTGCTATTTGCGAAAAATTAAGGTAATGCTATTTTTTAGATCTATTTTTAGGGAGCTGTACGGTTGCTCCGTTCCCCGAAATTAGATTGGCCACTACTTTGGTTTGTGGAAATTGCTCTAGTATTATTTTGAAAAATACCGTAAGGGGGATGGCCATAATTAATCCAGGAACTCCCCATATATAGCCCCAAAGCATTAACATTACTAGTACGGTAATAATATTTATAGAGAAGGATTTCCCCATAAACACCGGTTCTAGTATAGATCCAAAAAGCACCTGAACGCCAGAAATAGAAAGGATAAAGAAAAGTAGGGTGCTAGTAGTTTCTAGTTCAACAAAGGCGAATAAGCTTAAGAGGATAACCGATACGAAAGAGCCTACCATTTGAACAAAATTAATGGCAAAAGCAAATAATCCCCAGAATATAGGGAAGCTAACGTCAAAGAATACACATGCCAATCCAATACCAACCCCTGTAAATAGACTTACCAAAAACTTCACCTTAATAAATTTTATAAGATCCTTCTCAATTTTTAGGAAAGTCTTTACAGAGGTGTGTTTTTGTTTTAAAATGGTGGTGTTCATTAACTTTTGAAAATTAATGGATTCGGCTAGCCACAGTACGGCAAAGAAGACGGTCATCAAGATCATGGTAATGGTATTGCCCAGAAAATCCAAAGTGGTCCCGAAATTTTTCATCATATTCTCTTGAGGGAAAATATTGTTCAGGATGTTCTTGTCTTCGGAATACGGGAGGCCAAAATCCTCTTCCAAACTTACAAGCAGTTGCTCTAATTTAGATTCCGCGTTTTGCAGAAATTGGTTGTCCGCAGATAATAATTCCTGACTAGAAAGTTGTATTAACCCGCCTCCTATTTTAAGAACGACCAAAATAATAAGGGCCACTATAAAAATACTGATCGGCTTGGATACCTTTTTTTTATTTAGCCATCGCATCAGAGGTAAAAACAACAGAGCGATGAACATGGAGAAAATTAAAGGAATAAAAATAAACGACAACAATTTTAGTAAATAAAATACAAGAGGGATCACTATGATCAGTAGTAGTCTATTGGTTGTTTTTAAATCGTTCATATCGTGGATAACGGTATAGTTTTATTTTTAGTGTTAAGTGAAAGATGTACAGGTTTTTAAAGCTGTGTTTAGCATGCCCTAATCCTAGACTTGCAAACCGCTAAGTTAGGGCAAACAGTGGTCTAATAAGCGTTAAGGAAAGTGTAAAAATGCACAATATGTTTCAAAATAGAGCAAAATTGCCACAATTATATTGTTTCAGATAGGATTTTTGTACCTCATCTAATATCTTTCCTAATTGGTTGTAATGCTATGGTTGCTAAATTTAAAACGTATATATAGTATTAGTTTGCTTCACTTACGGTTTTAAAAAAGTAAACAGGACTATTGATCTTGCCACTATTATTGATTTTTTATTGATCCTAGAACTAGTTTAAGTGCGATAAAACTTATTGTAAATAGCGTTAAAATAGTGATGGGATATATTGTTGATGGCTATTCTTATATCCTTAGCACGAAAATTTTATAAAATAAATTGGAAAGCTTCAATACCATTTTAAAATTTCTAATTTTGTGACTATGCGGGAAGTAATGGAAAAGTATGTTCCGGAGAGAGCGGTGGGGTTATGTCTGCAGCTAATAAAGGAGAATCAGGTAAATTTAAAAATCGTAAAAGAACGTGTTACGCGACATGGGGATTATCGTAAATTACCAAATGGTTCACATATAGTCACCGTTAATGTGAGCTTGAACAAATATCGATTTTTGATTACCTTGGTGCATGAAATAGCACATCTGGTAGCCTTTGAAAAGTATGGGAGGGCTATTAAACCACATGGTATGGAATGGAAAAGAACATTTCAAATGCTGATGCTTCCGTTTCTTAGGCCAGAGGTGTTTCCTTCAAATTTATTACCGTTATTGGCAAATCACTTTAGGAATCCAAGAGCTAGTAGTGATACGGATGCTAGATTATCTATTGCACTTAAGGAATATGATAACAGGGAGGAGGGAAAGAATTATGTTTTTGAATTGCCTCACGGAAGCATATTCCGAATTTATAACGGTAAATTGTTTCAGAAGAAGAATAGAAGAGTAAAGCGTTACGAATGTGTTGAAGTGGCAACGGGAAGAATGTATCTTTTTCAGCCGAATGCCGAAGTGGAGTTGATAAAAACTTAAGTAACAAAAGGATGAATATAAATTTTTATGCTGTTTTGATGGCTGGCGGGGTGGGATCTAGGTTCTGGCCTGTAAGTACCTCTGACAATCCGAAACAATTTCACGATATGTTGGGGA
Source organism: Arenibacter certesii DSM 19833 (assembly GCF_000429545.1). Lineage (GTDB taxonomy): Bacteria > Bacteroidota > Bacteroidia > Flavobacteriales > Flavobacteriaceae > Arenibacter > Arenibacter certesii. Next base: position 201,144 of record NZ_AUCB01000005.1, on the reverse strand, counting down.
CCGGTGACACTTTGATTCAAAAGACGTTTAAGCGGTTGAATAAATTTATTCCTACAGAAAATATACTCATATTAACCAACGAGAGATATAATCACTTGGTACTGGAGCAACTGCCTTTGGTAGATGAGGACCAGATAGTATTGGAGCCGGCCATGCGCAATACTGCGCCATGTATCTTATATGCCGCATTAAAAATACAGAAGAAAGACCCAAATGCTGTAATGATTGTTGCACCTAGCGATCATTGGATCGAAGATGAAGAGGCATTTGCCAAGGATGTGGTTGCCTGTTTTGAAAAATGTAAACAAGAAAACGTTCTTTGTACCTTAGGTATTAATCCAACTTTTGCAAATACCGGTTTTGGGTATATAGAATATGAGAAAAAGGAGTCGTCTCCTTTAAAGAAGGTAATGCAGTTTAGGGAGAAACCAGATTATGTAACGGCTAAGGGATTTTTAGAGCAAGGGAATTTTTTATGGAATGCAGGAATATTTATGTGGAGTGTGGAAACCATAATAAAATCATTTGAAAAATATTGTCCAGAACAATACAGCTTGTTCAGGAAGGGATTGGCTTATTACAATACAGAAGAAGAAAGCGCGTTTATTAATGAGCATTATCCAAAGGCAGAAAATATCTCTATAGACTACGCTATTTTAGAGCAGTCTACCAATATTTATGTCTTACCAGCCTCTTTTGATTGGAACGATTTGGGGACTTGGGGATCTCTTTATGACAAATTGGATAAAGATGATAATGGAAATGCTTTGGTAAATGCCCAAGTGATGAGTGAGAATGCCACAGGCAATATGATTCGTTCCTCAAAAGGAAAAATTGTCGTTGTTGATGGGTTATCCGATTATATAATCATAGATAAGGAAGATGTATTGTTAATATATCCCAAATCTAAGGAGCAGGATATTAAAAAAGTAGTTTCAAAAGTTAAAGATCAATTTGGCGATCAGTTTGTCTAAATATGGAGGAGAATTTAATTAAAGGTAATGAGCAGGGAGCCCCTAATGGAAACCCAGAGGATATAAAGAAAGACTTTAAGGGGCTTTTAGGAGGAGTAGGAATATTTCTGAAGGATCTCTTAGATATTCGCAATAACACTGATCAAGAAGCCACCAAGGAGTCCATTATTGCAGATATTCCCTTTAAGGGACATACCTCTTGGATTTTGATCTGTTCTATCTTTATTGCATCTGTTGGACTTAATGCCAACTCTACGGCAGTGGTGATAGGCGCGATGTTAATTTCTCCTTTAATGGGCCCTATTTTAGGGATGGGGCTTTCTCTAGCTACCAATGATATTGATACCCTAAGACGATCTATAAAGAATTTTGCGGTAATGGTGGTGCTGAGTGTATTCACCGCTTTTTTGTTTTTCTATCTTTTTCCTTTACGGGATGAGTCCTCTGAGCTTTTAGCGCGTACCGCCCCGGATATTAGGGACGTACTAATAGCCTTTTTTGGTGGTTTGGCGCTTGTAATCGCTAGGGCAAAAAAAGGTACCATTGCCAGTGTAATCTTTGGTGTGGCAATTGCCACCGCTTTAATGCCACCACTGTGTACTGTTGGATTTGGATTGGCCATAGGTAATTTTGGATATGCTACCGGAGCTATGTATCTCTTTACAATAAACACTATTTTTATCGGGTTGGCTACTTTCTTGGTGATAAAAATATTGCGTTTTCCTATGGTGAGGTATGCCAATTCACAGCGAAGAAGGTTTATAGCAAGAATGGCTTCCATCGTTGCAATCTTGGTTATGATTCCGGCCGGATTTACTTTCTATAATGTCTTCCAAGAGTCCCTTTTTAGAAAGGAGGCTAAACAGTTTATCTCCAATAATATAGCTCCTTATGAGCTGCCAGGAGAGGGTAGGTATTTAGATAACCTAACAGAAATAGCATATGGTCAAGGGAAAAATGGTTATATAGAATTGGTATTTATGGGTAGTGAAACTATCCCTGATAATATTATTTCTACCTGGAATACCCAGAAGAACGAATATGTTAAATTAAGGGACGTAGAGTTAAAGATTGTGCAGGGTTCCAAGAGTGCGGAATTAGATCAGATGAAGTATGTTAACGAACTTTATGAATCTAAAAAAGCAGAGCTTTTAAGTAAGGAAGAGCAGATACAGGTTTTAAAAGAAGCAGTAGAGAGGATGAGTGCATTTGCCGCGCAGCAAATACCTTTTCAGGATATTAGTGCTGAAGCAAAGACCAATTATGAGAATTTAAGCAACTTGGGTTTTGCCTATACCTTTACAACAGATTTTAATAAACTGGATACCATTCCCGTTTTTACTGTACAATGGGAAAAAGGGCTGTCCAAACAGCAGAAATCAAAAGACACCCAAAAATTAACGGAGTGGTTGCGATTAAGATTAAAGAATGCTAAAATTCAGGTTCGGGAGGATGAAATCTAATTTCTTTCCTCGATGTACATTTGGCGTACTTTCTTAAACAGCTCTGAGGAATAAACAAAGTCCGTTACCGCCTCATTATCTGTTTTGAAAATTTCCTTATTACTACCTTCCCATTCTTTAAGGCCGTTTTTTAAGAAGATTATTTTTTCGCCTATCTCCATAACTGAATTCATGTCATGAGTATTAATTACCGTAGTAATATCATATTCTTGGGTAATTTCATGAATCAGATTGTCTATTAATATTGCCGTCTTTGGGTCTAATCCTGAATTGGGCTCATCGCAAAAAAGATATTTGGGATTCATAACTATGGCCCGAGCAATGGCTACCCTTTTTTGCATACCTCCTGATATTTCCGAAGGGAATTTCTTATGAGCATCTATAAGGTTTACCCGTTTTAGAACTATATTTGCCCTGTCTTGCATCTCGGACTTGGACTGCTTGGTAAACATGCCCAGTGGGAACATCACATTGCCTTCAACGGTCATGGAATCAAACAAGGCGCTGCCTTGGAATACCATTCCCATTTCTTGTCTAAGATCCCGCTGTTCGTCTCCAGTTAGTTCAGAATAGATTTTTCCATCATAACTAATGGTACCTTCATCCGTACTAAAGAGGCCCAATAGACATTTAATAAATACGGTCTTTCCGGACCCACTCTGACCAATGATCAAGTTTGTCTTGCCTTTTTCAAAATGAGAACTGACCCCTTTTAAAACATGGGTGTCGCCAAAAGATTTGTGTATGTTGTTTACTTCTATCATTAGCCTAATAATAATTGTGTTAGCACATAGTTTACGATAATAATAACTACACTGGTCCACACAAAGGAGGTAGTACTTGCTTTACCTACTTCCAGCGCTCCGCCTTTCATATAATATCCATGAAAAGAAGGAATGGTAGCAATAAGCAGGGCAAAAACAATCGATTTTATGAAAGAATAGGTGATGTGAAAAGGGATAAAATCCAATTGAAGCCCCTCTACAAAATCGGCGCTAGAACTAAATCCGCCAAAAACACCTGCTACCCAGCCACCAAATATACCTACGTACATGGCAATAGCAATAACAAAAGGATAAAACAACATTGCAATAATCTTGGGAAATACCAGGTAATTCAGAGAATTTACTCCCATAATTTCCAAGGCGTCAATTTGTTCCGTTACGCGCATTGTCCCTATACTAGATGTGATGTAAGACCCTACTTTCCCTGCCATTATGATAGAGGTAAAGGTAGGAGCAAACTCTAATATTACCGATTGCCTAGTGGCAAATCCAATAAGGTTCCTAGGTATTAACGGACTTGTGATATTTAAGGCCGTCTGTATCGCTACAACACCTCCAATGAAAAATGATATAAAGATAATTATGCCGAGGGATCCGTAAATAAGTTCGTCAATTTCCTTTAAAATCAGTTGCTTCATTACCGACCATTTTGTTGGTTTTTTGAAAACCTCCTTGATCATAATAAAGTAACTGCCTATAGATGCTAAATAGTTCATTTAATTTAAATAAGCTTGTAGCTGTAAAAATAACAATATTAAGAATCATTTAACCTTCAATCGAGCGATAAAGGTTTTATTTCTATATTTTTGATGAAAATAAAATTTATAAAAATGAGGAATAAAGGTGCCTTAATGTTGTTTTTATTAGTGTTCCTAGGGTATAGCGGTAGTCCATTGCAGGCTCAGCGAAAAGCTAGGAAAAAAACAGAACTTATTGAAGTTAAAGAGGCTAAGGAAATTGCAGTCAGCCCAAAATTAGTGGTTGGAATTGTAGTAGATCAGATGAGGTATGATTATCTGACACGTTTTTGGGGTCACTATGGTGAAGGTGGATTTAAACGAATGGTTAATGACGGCTTTAACTTTAAAAACAATCATTTTAATTACGCGCCCACTTATACCGGACCAGGACATGCATCTGTTTATACTGGTACTACTCCAGCTATTCACGGCGTAATTGGAAATGATTGGTACGATAAGTATGATGATAAAAGTGTTTACTGTGCCTCGGATGACTCATATAGTTCGGTAGGGACTGCTTCTAGCGCCGGAGAAATGTCCCCTCACAGAATGCTGTCCACTACCATGACAGATCAATTGAGGTTGCATACTCAAATGCAAGGGAAGGTAATTGCAGTTGCCATAAAAGATAGAGGTGCCGTTTTACCAGGTGGACATTCTGCCAATGCAGCCTACTGGTTTAAAGGGGGTAATGAGGGTAATTGGATAACCAGTACTTATTACATGGATGAATTGCCCAAGTGGGTAAAGGATTTTAACGATAAGAGAAGCGTAGATACGTACAAAAGGACTTGGAGTACTTTAAAGGACATAAATACGTATGTAGAAAGTGGAACGGATAATAATAATTATGAAGGCCTGTGGAAAGGGAAAACTACAGCAACTTTTCCATACGACTTAGAAGCTTTGTGGGATGATAATGACCAATATAGTATGCTTGCAAGCACTCCATTTGGAAACAATCTTACTACTGATTTTGCACTGGCAGCTTTAGAGAATGAATCTTTGGGTGAGGATAATGTCACGGATTTCTTAGCAATTAGTTATTCTAGCCCTGATTATGTGGGGCATAAATGGGGGGTTAATTCCAAGGAAGTACAAGATACATATATACGCTTGGATCAAGATCTGGAGCGCCTTTTTAAAAGTTTGGATAAGAAAGTTGGAGCAGGGGAATACACTGTTTTTCTAACTGCAGACCATGCAGCAGTACATGTTCCTGCATATTTAAAAGATCAGAAAATACCAGCTAATTATATAGATCAAGCTGATATTAAAAGTAAATTAAATGATTATCTGAAATTTACTTTTGGGTCTACAGAAATTATTAAAAATATTTCTAACGATCAGATATTCTTGGATCATAAGGTGGTGAAGAATTTAGAAATGGACCTTGCCGATCTTCAAAATGAAATCGCTCAAGAACTTATGTTATATGAAGGGGTTTATAAGGTATATACCGCCAATCAGATGTGGCAAAATAATTATACCAAAGGAATTTCAAATATTCTCCAGAACGGTTACAATCAGAAGCGTTCTGGAGATATCATAATCGTGTATAATCCAGCAAGTATTAGTTATAGTAGCACAGGATCTACTCATGGGTCTCCATGGATATACGATACCCATTCGCCTTTATTGTTTTTTGGAAAGGGGATTAAAAAAGGGAGTACAACAAATAGGTCTGAAATTCCTGATATTGCACCAACCATTTCAGCCCTATTGGGAATGGCATTTCCTTCGGGAACTACAGGAAAACCTTTAGTTGAGGTGCTCGAATAGTCTGTTAGTATAAATGAGATATATTAAGGGTCAAATTTTTCTTCCTAGAAAAGTTTGGCCTTTATTTTTTTCCATCTTAATTGCCTAATAAACTTCCCTTCATCAGCATTTACTAAAAAGTTGGACTTTTCTTTTTTTGCATTAAAGTAGCCCTGCATGTTATCGCAGAAGACTTTCGGTTTTTTATGCTTAATGGCCATTTTTAAGGAGGCTATAAGGCTTATTAATAATCCATATCGCATGGTGTACATAGCTTTGCCTTGCAGCAGTCTCGCTTTCTTGTTATACGCCTTTCCTAGTGGGCGAAGGTGCTTAACCGCTAAGCTCTTCTCTGTGTGTATTTCAAAGGAATGGTACTGAGCAAGCAACTCATCTACCGTATCCCATCCCATTGCATTTCTAAGACCGTCAATAGCGCTAAAACAGCTTCTGGAATAGGCCTTGAATGCGCCGCGAACGTGGTCCTTGTCCATAGGATGGTTTAAATTCCAGTTGCCGTCCTTGTCTTGTTCGTAGATAAATCCGCCAGCAATACCTATCCTTGGATTGTGATGAAAAATAGCTGAGATGGTCTTAAAATAGTCAGGAGGTAGTACAGTGTCCGCATCTAATTTGACAAGAAAATCGTAATCGGGGTCAATTTGTTTCAAGCCTTTGTTAAATGCGTTGATTACTTTGCTTCCCGGCATGTGTTCTGTAGAGGAAGTGGTATTGAGTTTGGTGATAAAGGGATATTTGGCTGTGAATTGATCTATAATATCTTCGGTGTTATCCGTAGAGTGGTCATTTACAACTATCACCTTTATAGGTGTTAGGGTTTGGTCTGCTACGGATTGTAAATTAACCGACAAGAACTGGCCCTCATTGTGTGCTGGGATGATAATTTGATATTTCATCTATTTCGTTAAACAGCTTCTAAAATACAAAATACAAGTATGGGGAGTCTAAAGCTTTTAGAGCCAATAAGTACTTTTATTGGGGATTTCCTTCGGAATGGGTTTTCCGCTCTGCGTAAACAATATAATAACGGGGGGTAAAGCTTCGTAGTAATGGTCTTAGTCCTATTTTATTTACTGGATTGGTCCATTTGGCGCTATCCTTTACTTCCCATCCAGCTTTTTCCAATAGCCAGTCAAATTGCCATGGCTCAAACTCGTGGTAATGTCTGTCCCAAGGGTCGGTTTTGCTCCTATAGGCTGGAGAAAACCATAATCTCAATGGAATACTGGCTACTAATTTGTTGCATTTTATTTCGGTAAGGATGTTGAAGGGAGCAATTAGGTGTTCAAATATCTCGAAGGCAGTAACTACTTCAGCACTACTTTTCTGTACAGAAGTGAAATCTAAATCTAAATCTTCTCCCTTGGTATTGGATACCTTATAGCCGTTTTCTTTCATGATTCTAGAAAACGGGTTTTCTACGCCCAAATCCAAGATGGATTGATCGGGGGATACGTGTTTTTGTAGAAAGGAAAGTGTTTTTTTAAAACGTTTGTTCGGAAATGTTTTCTCGTACATGGGCTATTTATAGTTATACTTTGTATACCATGGCGTTTATATTCATTCCAGCGCCAACGCTCGCAAAGATAACAACATCTCCCTTGGAAATTGTTTGATTTTCCACTTTTCCTTTTCTTACCATATCGTATAAGGTAGGAATGGTGGCAACAGAACTGTTCCCTAATTTCGCGATATTCATGGGCATTATACCCACAGGCATTTCTTGATTGAATTGCTTGTAGAACCGTTTAATTATGGCTTCATCCATTTTTTCGTTTGCTTGGTGAATAAAAATCTTTTTCACCTCAGATATGTCTACCCCGCTCTCATCCAAGCATTCTTTTATAGCCTTTGGGACATGAATGACAGCAAACTCATAGATTTTTCTCCCATACATTTTAATGTATCTATGGTCATCTTCGTTCTCCTTAGAGTAGGTTTCGCCAAAGAATAAGAAATAGGCCTCCCCATTGGCATAAGTAGCGCTATTATGAGCTAATATTTGACCGCTATCCTCCTTAGCCTCCACTATGGTTGCACCAGCGCCGTCCGAGTAGATCATGGAGTCGCGATCATGCTTGTCTACAACCCTAGAAAGTGTTTCCGCGCCAATAACTAAGCATTTCTTGGCAATACCACTTTTTATAAATGCATTGGCCTGAATTATACCCTCTAACCAGCCCGGGCATCCAAACATTAAGTCGTATGCCACACACTTAGGATTCTTAATCTTTAATTGGTGCTTTACCCTAGTTGCTAGGCTAGGTAAAGTATCACCTTGACCTTTACCTTCTGTGACGTCGCCAAAATTATGGGCGAAAATAATATAATCCAACTCTTCCTTATCGATACCTGCATCGGCGATAGCCTTTTCAGCAGCAAAATAAGCCATGTTGGAAGTGTTTATATTCTTTGTTGCATAACGGCGCTCTTTGATACCAGTAATACTCTCGAATTTTTGGATAATTACCTCATTGGGATGATTAAATGGGGTTCCATCATCATTTAGAAATTCGTGGTCAAGAAAATCCGTGTTTTTGGTTACTTCTGTAGGTATGTAAGAGCCAGTTCCTGTAATAGCAATTTTCATAATAGGGTACTGATTTTAGTATAAATATAGGACAATGGATTATATATTTTTTCTGTATAGAAAATTGCTACGATGTTCAATCGAGGTGTTCCTATAACTGAAAAAAGAAAACAGCCTTTCAGATACATCTAAAGGGCTGTTAACTTATTGATTTATAGGCGATTCTATGCCTCCATATAGGATTCTATAGGAGCGCAGGTACAGATTAAATTACGATCTCCATAGGCTTCATCTACACGTCTTACTGATGGCCAAAACTTATTTTCCATGATATAAGGTAAAGGGAAAGCTGCTTTTTCTCTGCTATAAGGGAACTCCCAGTTATCGGAAGTAATCATTTCCAATGTGTGTGGGGAGTTTTTTAGCGGATTATTACTGTCTTCTGACGATGCCTCTTCTATTTCCTCTCTTATGGATAGCATGGCACTGCAAAAACGATCTAGTTCTGACAAGCTTTCACTCTCTGTTGGCTCTATCATTAAGGTTCCGGCTACAGGGAAGGAAACTGTTGGGGCGTGAAAGCCATAGTCCATTAACCTTTTGGCGATATCGGATACTTCAATACCATTTTCCTTAAAAGGGCGACAGTCTATAATCATTTCATGGGCTGCTCTTCCTTTTTCCCCCGTATAGAGTACTTCGAACTTACCGCTTAATTTATTTTTAATGTAATTGGCATTTAGGATAGCGGTCTTCGTAGATTGGGTAAGTCCGCTTTCCCCTAGCATTTTTATATACCCATAAGAAATTAAGCATACCAAAGAACTGCCCCATGGAGCAGCTGATATCGCTGTAATTGCCTTTTCTCCACCAGTTTTAATTACGGGGTTGCCTGGTAAAAATGGAACCAATTGCTCAGCTACGCATATAGGCCCTACTCCAGGTCCACCTCCCCCGTGAGGGATAGCAAAAGTTTTGTGCAGGTTTAAGTGGCAAACATCAGCGCCAATCGTTGCTGGATTGGTAAGTCCTACTTGGGCGTTCATGTTGGCGCCATCCATGTACACCTGTCCACCATTATCATGGATCAATTTGGTGATTTCTTTTATAGACGATTCAAAAACCCCGTGGGTAGAAGGATAGGTAACCATTAATGCGGCAAGATTGTCTTTATGTAAAATGGCTTTTTCTGCCAAATCATTCACGTCAATATTGCCGTTTTCATCGGTTTTGGTAACCACAACTTTCATTCCTGCCATTACTGCTGAGGCTGGATTGGTCCCGTGTGCAGAAGCAGGGATTAAGCATATGTTCCTATGTCCTTCTCCTCTGGACTCGTGATAGGCTCTTATAACCATCAATCCAGCATATTCTCCTTGTGCACCAGAGTTTGGTTGTAGGGAGGTGCCAGCAAACCCAGTAATTATGTTAAGGTCTTTTTCTAATTCTTTTAGGATTGTTTGATATCCCTTTGCCTGGTCTATTGGTGCAAAAGGATGTATATTTCCCCAACGAGCCATGCTAATAGGAAGCATTTCTGATGCTGCGTTTAGCTTCATAGTACAAGACCCTAAGGAAATCATAGCATGGTTTAATGCCAGATCTTTTCTTTCCAGTCTTTTTATGTACCGCATTAACTCAGTTTCGGAATGGTAGGAGTTAAAAACCTCGTTTTCTAAAAACGGCGAGTTTCTCCTTACAGCAGGATTAATCGCAGAACCGCCATCTAATTCTTGAATGGTGTTGGCCTCTATGTTCAATGCTTCCGCGAAAATAGTGATAATGCCCTGAAGGTCTTTTAAAGTAGTCGCTTCATTTAACGAAATCCCTATGGTGTTGTCGTCAATGTAAAGGAAATTTACTTCATGCTTTTCAGCTACCGCTTTAACTTTTACTGCATCTGCCTTTATCGTTATGGTATCAAAGTAACAGGAGTTTATTTGTTTTACTCCTAGTTTCTCTAGGCTTTTAGTTAAAGTAGTTGCTGAGGTGTGTACCTTATTAGCAATGTACTCTAATCCTTTTGGACCATGATATACGGCATACATTCCCGCCATAACGGCCAATAGTACCTGCGCGGTACATATGTTGGAAGTAGCCTTGTCTCTTTTTATATGTTGTTCCCTTGTCTGTAGTGCCATTCTAAGTGCAGGCTTGCCGTCCCTATCTTTAGTGACACCAATAATTCTACCGGGGATGCTTCTTTTATATTCTTCTTTGGTGGCAAAATAGGCAGCATGAGGTCCGCCATACCCTAGTGGGATACCAAATCGTTGGGTAGTACCTACCACCACGTCGGCACCAAACTCACCAGGAGGGGTTAGCATAACCAAGCTTAAAATATCTGCTGCTACGGCAATTTTAATATCTTTTTCTGTTGCTTTAGCAGCAAAGGGAGCAAAATCGTGAACCTGTCCGTTTTTGCCTGGGTACTGTAAAAGAACACCGTAGAAGTCGTCACTGAAATCAAAATCCTCATGATTGCCTACAACTAACTCAATATCTAATGGTGCCGATCTTGTTTTTAATAAGGAGAGGGTCTGTGGCAAAACTTCTTCAGAAACGAAAAATTTTTGCGCTTTACTTTTCTTTTTTGCCCTCGAACGAACCTCATATAGCATGGTCATAGCTTCTGCCGCTGCGGTACTCTCATCTAGCAGTGAAGCATTGGCGAGCTCCATTCCTGTTAGGTCTACCAACATGGTCTGGAAATTTAGTAAAGCTTCTAAACGACCTTGAGCAATTTCTGCTTGATAAGGCGTATAAGCGGTGTACCAACCTGGGTTTTCAAGAATGTTTCTCTTGATAACCGAAGGAGTGAAGGCCTCGTGGTAACCAAGACCTATATAAGTTTTAAATACCTTGTTTTTTTCGGATAGATCCTGAATGTGAGACAGGTATTCGTTTTCGCTCATAGGCGGATCCAGAACCAGTGGTTGTTTTAACCTAATATCCTCGGGGATAGTCTCTGCAATCAACTCGTCTAAGGTTGCAACTTTAATGGTTTCCAACATTTGTTGAAGATCTTTTTCTCCAACACCAATGTGGCGTAGGGCAAATACATCTGTCCTCATAATTTGATTTTTTTATCTGAAATAATGGTTTGCAAAAGTACTCATTATTTATAATTATTTTGTAGGTTTAATAAGGTTCACTGTTAAAGTTCTTAACCCATAAATCAACTAGTAAACAGTTTGCTGTTCATTTACCTATGTATTACCTAAAACGCTTGTTCGATTTTTATCTGGATTCCAGTATTCACACGGCATTGGCGGTTTTTGCGTTAATAGAGGTTACTGGTATCTTTTTTGGAATAACAAGAGATCATAATTTTTCCTATTTGGTGTTTTTTGGTACCATAGTCTGTTACAATTTTGTTAAGTATGGAGTGGAGGCAAGGAAGTATATCTTAGTTTCCAATACCTATCATGGATATATTCAAATTGTAAGTTTCTTGGCTGGTGCTATGGCCTTGTATCATGCATTTTACATCACTCTAAATGTTTGGATGGGTATTGGGTTCTTGTTGTTGTTAACCTTTTTATATGCAATCCCTCTGCTTCCGCGAGTGAAGAGCCTAAGAAGTTTAGGCGGACTCAAAATATTTGTTGTAGCATTAGTATGGGCCGGAACAACAGTTATATTGCCTGTGATGTCCGAAAATTTACACCTAGGTTGGGATGTAGTTATTGAAGGTATTCAACGATTTGTCCTAGTCCTGGTTTTAATGATTCCATTTGAAATAAGGGACTTAAAGTATGATGATCGGGCGCTTAATACATTACCGCAGCGCTATGGATTATTAAATTCCAAATTAATGGGGGGCTTTGGTGCTTTGCTGTTTTTCTTATTTACTTTTATAAAGATGCACACTACTCACTTAGAGCTTCTTGCTAAAGGAATAGTACTCCTTGTTTTATGGGTAATACTTTATAGGACCAAGAAGATGCAGTCTAAATATTTTTCGTCATTTTGGGTAGAGGGGATTCCCATCTTATGGTGGGGAGTAGTGCTGCTGTTAGAGCGATTTCTATTGTCTTTCGGATAATATTTTCTTCATTTTTTCCTTCTCTTCTGCAGGAAGAGCCTTTAGGTTGGCCTGGTCACATAAAGAAGTGAGCTTGCTGTTCTTCTTTACGAAGATTCTACAGGTACGGCATAATATTAAATGAATGCGAATCTGAATTTTTTCTAAAATTGTGGCCTCTTTGTACTGAATCTTGGTGCATATAAGTTCAGCCTTTTTACAATTCCTCATATTTTGAACCAATTAGTGTTTAAGCAATCCATAAGAACGGTTCTTGCCCTGTGAATGATTACCCAAAGATTAGACGGATTTATATTTAGCTCCTTACATACCTCTTCGGTACTTAATCCATTTATTGTTTTTAAGGTGAAAGCCAATGCCTGTTTCTTTGGGAGTTTATTAATACACTCATGTATGGCATTGCCCAATTCTTTATTCTCTATTTCGCTATTTTCTAAAAGGCTATCTGGATCTGCAACTTGTTGTTCTATAAAATTGCCCTCGTTCTCCGTATCCCGGTTTGGGGTAATACGGACCATGGACTTAGCTTTTTGAGAATTTATCTTACGATAGTGGTCAATTACCTTCCGCTTAAGAATGGAGATGAGCCATGTGCGCTCAGCAGCGTCCCCTTTAAAATTTTTTGCCGATTTTAACCCAGCAAAAAACGTTTCCTGCACCAAGTCCTTGGCAATCTCGGCATCGTTTACTCGGGTTACGGCATAGTTGAAAAGATAGTCTGAATAACGATCTACCCAAGTGTCCGGATTTAATATTTGCTTAGTCATAGGTTTTGTAAGTTCAAAAGTAATTGATTTTTTTTGACTGGGATTGCTTAATTTTGGTTTCAACCTATTTGTTATGAAAATATCATTTTATTGTTTACTACTGTTTTTGCCTTTTCTTGCAAGTTGTCAACAAGAGGTAAGTGGCGATTTGCCTATTTCGGAATTTGACCAAAAACTACTTAAAAATGGTATTTTGATCGATGTAAGAACTCCAGAAGAGTTTAAGAATGGGTATATTAAAAATGCTAAAAACATAAATTGGTTTGATGCAGATTTCGCTGATAAGTTCCGGGAGGTAGATAAAGATCAAACCATATATCTATACTGTAAGGTAGGAGGGCGTAGCGGACAAGCCCAGAAAAAGTTGCAGGATATGGAGTATAAGAAAGTGGTAAATCTTACTGGTGGTTATGATGCTTATAAAAGGGAGGCAATAAAAAATCCAGATCCGAAATAAAGGTAAATATTATTGCGAATCTGGGATGTCGTTATTCGATTTGTAAAGCTACTGTTATTTTGCCAAAAGTCCAGCGCGCTCTAGTAGTGGCTCTAATTTAGGTTCTCTGCCTCTAAATTTTTTGTACAATTCCATAGGGTTCTCAGTGCCACCTTTTGAAAGAATATGATCCTTAAATTTATCGGCTATATCCTTATTGAAAATGCCGTTCTCCTTAAAATAAGCAAAAGCATCTGCATCTAAAACTTCTGCCCATTTATAGCTGTAATAGCCAGAGGAATATCCTCCCTGAAAAATATGGGAAAAAGAAGTGCTCATGCAAGTTTGTTCTACCTCCGGAAAAAGATCTGTTTCTTTGAATGCCTTTTGTTCTTGCGCTTTTACATCAGTAATTGTGGTAGGGTCAGTTGCGTGCCATGACATATCCAGAATACCAAAACTCAGTTGCCTTAAAGTAGCCATGCCTTCTTGGAAGGTAGCAGATTCCTTTATTTTGGTCACATAGTCCATAGGGATAGGTTCCCCAGTCTTATAATGGGTGGCGAAAAGTTCCAAGGCTTCTTTTTCATAACACCAGTTTTCCATAACCTGACTCGGCAATTCTACAAAATCCCAGTAAACGGAAGTTCCGGAAAGCCCTGGATACGTGGTGTTTGCTAGCATTCCGTGCAAGCCATGTCCAAACTCATGGAACAAGGTGGTAACTTCGTTAAAAGTTAGTAATGAAGGTTTGGAGGCTGTTGGCTTGGTGAAATTACATACATTGGAGATATGGGGACGCACATTTTCTCCATTATGTACATATTGAGATTTATAGGAGGTCATCCACGCACCATCTCTTTTTCCTGGTCTAGGGTGAAAATCGGCATAAAATAAGGATATCATATTATTATCCTCACCATAAACACGATAGGTTTTTACATCTGGATGGTATTTTTCCACATCGGATACCTCTTCAAATCGCAATCCAAATAATTTTTCCGCTACCTTAAAGACGCCAGCAATTACATTCTCTAGTTTAAAATATGGTTTTAGCTTTTCATCGTCTAAATCAAAAAGCTTTTGCTTTAATTTTTCGGAATAGTAGGCGCTATCCCATTTTTCTAATCGGTCTATATTGTCCAATTCTTTTGCAAATGCTTCCAGTTGCATGAATTCCCTATTTGCGGCAGGCTTTGCCATGTTCAATAAATTGTTAAGGAATTCCGCTACTTTTTCTGGAGTTTCGGCCATTCGTTCTTCCAAAACGTAATGAGCGTGGGAATTATACCCTAATAATTTAGCTCTTTCATACCTTAATCTGGTGATGTTAAGGATATTCCCCTGATTGTCTAGTTCATCGTTGTGAAATCCTTTGCTTCCAAACGCAATGGAGAGTTGCTTTCGCAAATTCCTATTTGAAGCGTATTTCATGAAAGGAATATAGCTTGGATAGTCTAAAGTAATTAGCCAGCCGCTCTTTCCCTTAGCTTTTGCTAAATCTGCCGCAGCTTCTTTTTCTCCTTCTGGGAGTCCGTCTAAGTCAGACTCCTCAGTAAGGTGCATTTCGTATTTGTTGGACTCCGCCAAAACATTTTCTCCAAATTGCAAGGTTAGCTTGGAGAGTTTAGCATCTATTTCTCGTAATCGCTCCTTTCTATCTTCTGGTAAATTGGCCCCGTTTCTACTAAAAGCTTTATATTTCTTATCTAATAAGGTTTGCTCTTCTGGAGTAAGTGTTAATTGGTCTTTTTGGTTAAAGACCGCTTTAACTCTCTTAAACAAGCTTTCGTTTAAGGTGATATCATTGCTGAATTCAGATAATATAGGGGAGACTTCCTGAGCTATTTTTTGGATTTCGGCGTTGGTTTCTGCCGAATTGAGGTTGAAGAAAACACTAGTTACCCGGTCCAATTGTTGTCCGGAAAAATCTAGAGCCGCAATGGTATTTTCAAAGGTAGGCTCATCTGTAGATTGAGCAATGGTATCAATTTCCTTTCTAGCGTCCTCTATGGCCTGTAAAATAGCAGGTTTAAAATGCTCATTCTTAATTTTAGAAAATGGTGCTGTATCAAATGGAACTAATAATGGATTGTTCATGTGAAATGAAATTTCTTTTTTTGAAGTTGTAAATAATAGAAGTCGTTAATGGTCAATAGATTCAATTTAACAAGAAGCAGTATTCAGGTTCATGGCTTGTAAGGGATGTATTTTTCAGTTAATTATCGCTGATGGTCCAATGGTTCTATTTGTGTTTTTTAGTGAAACACAAAGAATAGCAAGCCAAAAGGGTGCTATTACTGTTTTCTGTTGACTGATTTTGCGCCCTCAATAACCTTTTGTTTTAGGCCTTCCTTGTATAGGATGATTTTGTCCAATACGCATTTATCGGAAGCTCCAATAATCTGCGCTGCCAATATCCCCGCATTTTTGGCTCCGTTAAGCGCTACGGTAGCAACTGGTACACCTCCTGGCATTTGAAGGATAGAGAGTACAGAATCCCAGCCGTCTATAGAGTTACTGCTTTTAACGGGCACCCCAATTACAGGTAAAGGAGACATAGAAGCAACCATCCCGGGTAAATGGGCGGCCCCACCTGCACCAGCAATGATTACAGAATATCCTTTTAAATGGGCGTTTTTGCTGAAATCGAAGAGTTTTTCTGGGGTGCGATGGGCAGATACTATGTCTACATCTACCTCAATATCAAAACCCTTTAATATATCAATGGCTTCCTGCATTACAGGTAGGTCACTTGTACTCCCCATCACTACTGCTACTTTAGTCATACTATTGAAGATTTCTTGATTGCCAATATTATTGGCTAATTACTTTAATTGTATTTTTTACTAATTCTGCTATTTCTCTGGCTTTCACGATGTCTGGATTAACAATGGTAACGTGTCCCATTTTCCGAAAAGGCCTAGTTTGCTTTTTACCGTAGATATGGGGGGTAACTCCGTCTTGTTTTAATATTTCCTCCATGTTCTGATATTCTACGTCCCCAGTATGTCCTTCCGCTCCTACCAAATTCACCATTATACCCGCTACCTTGCTTTCTGTGCTGCCCAAGGGCAGGTTTAGAATAGCGCGGATATGTTGTTCAAATTGGTTGGTGTAGCTGGCCTCTATGCTGTAATGTCCACTGTTATGAGGTCTGGGAGCAACTTCGTTCACCAAGATTTCATCGTCTTGGGTTTGGAACATTTCTACAGCTAAGATGCCCACATGTTTTAATTTGTCTGAGACTTTTAAAGCTATTTCATTGGCTTTTTTAGCTACAGAGTCGGAAATACGGGCCGGGCAAATAACATACTCTACTTGGTTGGCTTCTGGGTGAAATTCCATTTCCACAACGGGATAGGTCTTTACTTCCCCATTAGCGCTACGGGCAACAATAACGGCAAGTTCGTTTTTAAAAGGCACTAGTACTTCCGTGATACATTCTCCAGAAGGCAAGTCTTCCAAGTCTTCCAGTTTACGAACCACCTTTACACCTTGTCCGTCATATCCAAACTGAGTTGCTTTCCAAATAAAAGGGAATTTTACGCCCCCATTATCTATGCTGTCCTCAATTTCGCTTTTATAGGCAAAACGCTGAAAATCTGCTGTGGGGATATTGTTATCCACATAGAACAACTTTTGTTTTGCTTTATTTTGAATAATGCGAAGGGCACGGGTAGGTGGGTATACTTTTACTCCCTCTTCCTCTAATTTAGTCAGTGCACTTACGTTTACATTTTCAATCTCTATAGTAAGGATATCCACCTTTTTCCCAAGGTTGTAAACAGCATCGTAATCCATTAAGTCGCCCTGAATGAATTCGTTACATGATATTTTAGATGGTGCATCGGGAGATGAGTCCATTACGATGGTGTGAATGTCAAATTTTCGGGTCTCGTATAACATCATCTTACCCAATTGACCTCCACCAAGAAATCCTAATTTAAAATCAGAAGAAAAATAGTTCATTAGAAATGATTGCTATTAAATAGTTATAAAAGATGGTATTTTAAGGACAAAAATACGGCTAAATCTTAGAAACTGGACCCGAACGGGTAAAAAAGAGAAATCAAAGTACTATATTTGGCATCTTGAATTTGTTATAAAAAACAGTAGCATTGATAAAGCTTCACGATAAATACTTTAAGCCATTTATAAGCGAAGGCGAAATACAAGCCGCAATTAAAAAAATGGCAGATTCCATTGCCGAGGACTATAAAGGGGAAGTTCCCATTTTTGTCGGGGTGCTAAATGGGTCTTTTATGTTCGTGTCAGATTTTCTTAAGGCGTATCAACATCCATGCGAGGTTTCCTTTGTGCGCTTAAGCTCGTATCAAGGACTTACTTCCACAGGAATTGTAGAAACCCTTTTGGATGTCCCTGAAAATATTGAAGGGCGTAGCGTTATTATCTTGGAGGATATTATTGATACCGGTAGAACAGTAAGGAAATTGGTAGACTTATTTTCGGCTACCAATGTAAAGGAGTTTAAAATCGCTACCATGTTTTACAAATTCGAAGTCTATAGTGGGGAATATGATATTGACTACTTCGGGATGAAGATCGAGGATAAGTTTATTGTAGGCTATGGATTGGATTATAAGGAATTGGGAAGAAACTTAAAAGAAGTATATCAACTTAATCAAAAACACATGATTAACCTCGTTTTGTTTGGAAAACCTGGTGCTGGAAAGGGTACGCAGGCTTCATTTTTAAAAGATAAATATAATCTTAAACATATTTCTACCGGAGATGTTTTTAGATACAATATAAAGAATGGTACCGAATTGGGAAACCTGGCTAAGTCTTATATAGATAAAGGGGAATTGGTGCCTGATGAAGTGACCATAAATATGCTTCAGGATGAAGTGGAAAAAAATGCAGAGGCTAGTGGCTTTATTTTTGACGGTTTTCCTAGAACTACTGCACAAGCAAAAGCTTTAGATGATTTTTTAACTTCCAAGCAGATGAAAATTGATGCTACCATAGCCTTGGAAGCTAATGATGAGGTTTTGATAAAAAGATTGCTAGAGCGTGGTAAGGTTAGCGGAAGGTCTGATGACCAAGATGAAAGTAAAATTCGCAACCGATTTGAGGAATATAACGAGAAAACGGCTCCTCTGAAGGATTATTATGATCTTCAAGGGAAGTTTCACAGTGTAAACGGAATTGGGTCCATTGAGGATATTACTAGCCGTTTGGCAAAGGTGATCGAAGAATTACAGGAGGCTTAAAGCATAAAATCGGTACGTCTCACTTGGGGTAGTCATGATGGATATAGTTAACGGAGGCTAACCAATTTTGCTGGACCACCTTAAGCTAGGGTGTCTGTAAAATTAGTATCACGCTTTTAGCCGATGGATATTAGAATATTAAACTAAATAGATGACTGAAGGAAATTTTGTTGATTATGTAAAAGTACACTTGGAATCCGGAAAAGGAGGAAAAGGATCGGTACACTTGCATAGGGAAAAGTTTATTACAAAAGGAGGTCCCGATGGGGGCGATGGAGGTAGAGGTGGACATATAATCGTTCGTGGCAATAAAAACCTATGGACTCTATTAAACTTTAAGTACACACGTACTTTCAGGGCCGGTCATGGAGAGCATGGAAGTAAGAATCGTAGTACTGGTGCAGATGGTGAAGATGTGTATATAGAAGTGCCCTTGGGGACGGTTATAAAAGATGCAGAAACACATGAGGTGCTTCTTGAGATAACCGAAGACCAAGATGAAAAAATATTGGCCAAAGGCGGCATGGGTGGTCGTGGTAACTGGCATTTTAAAACATCTACGAATCAAACTCCTAGGTATGCTCAGCCAGGAATGGAAGGAGAGGAGTTAGATCTTATCTTCGAATTAAAGGTTTTGGCCGACGTGGGTCTTGTTGGTTTCCCAAATGCAGGAAAGTCTACACTGTTGTCTGTTCTTACTTCAGCAAAGCCTAAAATTGCGGATTATGAATTTACCACCCTTAAGCCAAACTTAGGGATTGTGGAGTACAGGGATTTTCAAAGTTTTGTTATTGCTGATATTCCAGGAATTATAGAAGGTGCTGCAGAAGGTAGAGGACTTGGTCATTACTTCTTAAGGCATATTGAGCGAAATTCTACTTTGCTATTCCTAATTCCAGCAGATAGTAAGGATATTAATGAGGAATACGAAATTCTTTTGGATGAATTACGAAGGTATAACCCAGACCTTTTAGATAAAAAACGACTCCTGGCTATTTCAAAATCCGATATGTTAGACGAAGAGCTTATCGCTGAAATGAAGACGGAGTTGCATAAGGATTTTAAAGATGTGCCCTATATGTTTATATCCTCTGTGGCGCAATTGGGACTAGTGGAACTTAAGGATAAGCTTTGGGCCATGCTAAATGATTAGTTGCGTATGAGGGATTATTTAAGGGATATGGTGGAAGGAAATGAATCACGGGAAAGCCGTTATTTCGCCTTAATTATCCAAACCCTTATATTGATTTCCATTGTTGCTTTTACAATGGAAACGGTCCCTAGTATTAGTGATGACACCAAAATTATCCTTAGAGGAATCGAAATTTTCTGCGTGGTGGTTTTTAGCGTTGAATACTTACTTCGATTATATGTTTCCGAACGAAAGTTAAAATTCGTATTTAGTTTTTTTGGGATTATAGATCTACTGGCTATTTTGCCATTTTATTTGGCCTTAGGAATGGACCTACGTTCCCTAAGAGCACTCCGTTTTCTTAGGTTGTTTAGGATTTTAAAATTAATGCGGTACAATAAGGCTATAAACCGATTTTCCATCGCAATTAAAACGGCTAAAGAAGAAATTACCTTGTTTCTTTTTGTAACCCTAATCTTAATTTATTTATCCGCCGTAGGTATCTATTACTTCGAGAATGAAGTTCAGCCAGAGCATTTTGCCTCAATTTTTGATAGTTTATGGTGGGCTATAATTACCTTGACTACCGTAGGGTATGGAGATGTGTATCCCATAACATTGGGAGGTAGGATGTTCACCTTTGTTATATTGATGATCGGTTTAGGAATTGTAGCGATTCCTACTGGAATCATCTCCTCCGCTTTAACAAATTCTATAGATAAGGAAAAAGGGGAAGAATAATTTCACTATTTTTATAAAAATCTCCTTTATGAAAATTGTGCTTCCAATTTTGTTTCTAGTTTTATTAGCCTCTTGTGGCGTTGTTCGGATGCAATACGATTACGATCAGACAACGGAATTTTCTGCATACGCTACTTATAACTATTATCCCGATATGGAAACAGGTCTAAACGAGCTGGATACCCGCCGACTGATGAGAGCCATAGATTCTACTATGAGGGGAAAGGGCCTTCTGCTCTCCGAAGAGCCCGATTTTTATGTAGCTATTATGGGGCGTACTTATCAAGGAGCTAGAAATAACACCGTTGGCGTAGGGGTTGGTGGAAGTGGAAGAAGCGTTGGGGGTGGATTATCTGTGGGTATTCCTGTTGGTGCTGCCAAAATGGAAATGGAGATACAGTTCGATTTCGTAGATAGCCAAAAAGATGAACTTTTTTGGCAAGCCATTGCCGTTAGCTCTTTTAATGCCAATAGTACTCCCCAAGTACGAGAAGAAAAACTTAGTGCTATGGTAGCGAAAGCATTTGAAAAATATCCGCCTAAACAAAAGAAATAAATAGATCTATCCCTAATGGATTAGATTTAAAACACAAAAAGCAGGTAGCGTTAGCTATCTGCTTTTTATGTTTGTAGCAAATACTCTATTTCTTAAGGCCTCAAAATATCTTTATATCTTGCTTTATATGCATATAGCATAACCATATTTAATAGTATTAGAACCAATGCCCCCTCCCAGTGCTCCCGGCTCTAAAAAGGCATGGAATAAAATAGCGTTTACTGATCATTAAAATTAACATCATTAAAGGTGCTAATTTGTTGATTAATAGAGAAGTGCCACCAAGAATTGCCGCAATGATAACTATATTTTTGTATTGGTACCCACCAACGCAGAAAAGTAATTCATGGCGGCCTCAGACATTTCCCAAGCTGGCATAAAATGCAGGAATTTGTTTGCACCAAAACCAATGAGAAATAATCCGAAATCTATTCTTAGTCCTATGAAAAATGTTGCGTTCATATTACTTAGTTTAAGTATTTGCATACCTTATAAGTTAAGAAAAAATCAATGCATTAGGTAAAACTGTAAGGGTTTCTGTTAATTAACCTGTATCCTAACCCCTTCGCTGTGGCTACTGAATTCAGGAGCATACATACTTTGGATAGTGGTGATGCCATTGCTAAAATCACCAGCATTGTTTACTCTTAGGTCGTATTCAAATATGAAAACCCCTTTGGGGAGGTAGTCAAAAAAGAAATTTACACTCGCATCTTTAACATTTTCATAATACCCAAGTCCATCTTGCCATTTGTAGCTAGATAGTACGGTTGTGGGTTCCAATCCAGATGCTCTCATATCTTTCATGTGTACAAACTCCATCCCTCTGTCCGATCGTAATTCAATCCGTACCCTTACAAGGTCCCCTACATTTAATTCGGTTTTATTGGTAATCTCGCTAAGTTCCTCTCCGGTGGCAGTATTGTTTTTACGGAAAACCCTTTTCTTTAATTTTAAAGGGGTTGCTGCGGATGTTATTTTATCTAGATCCTCAAAATACTGCCAGGTTAAAGAACCCCACGCGCTGCCTTCCGATTTTTTGGTGAGTTGCACCTTGGCCATTTCATGAGTTATCTCTGCTCCGCTCCAGCTAGTCTTAAAGTATCCGGTTCCGGCCTCTACCGTTACATTTTCAAATTTTGCGGGATCTATTTTCTTCCCTCCAATAAGAATATCTACACCCTCAGAAACGGAAAGCCAATCACTACCTTGCAGTAGAAGCGCGTAAACAGCCTCGGTAGTAGCTTTGGTTGTTTTCCAGTGATTGGTCTGTTTGTCTTTTAACAACCATAATTTTAACAGTTCTATCTTTTTCGTATCGTTGTGTATTTCAGAAAAGGCTTCTATTAAGAGCGACTGTGTTTCTATGGGTGCTTGGTGCCAATGCCATGAAGCGGTATTTTCTTTCCAATACATTCCCATTTCCTCACTAGTAATGCTGTTTTCCTCCAAGGCCAAAATAATTTTTTTAGCGGTTGGTATATGGTTATTACGATATAAAACAAGGGATAGCAGCCCCTTGGAATAAAGACTTTTATTGGTCCAGTACTGTTGTGCCTGATCCAAATAATACTCCTTGATTTCTGAAGCTTTCCTGCTCATTTTATGATCTGGGAAGAAGCTACGCATATAGAGATAATGCAATTGGGTAGCACTTAGGTGATCCTTGCTAAGGTCAGTTGCATGTTTCTTCATCCTCTCGTATTCCGCAAGAAATTCTGCGTCCAAATAAGTAATAGCCTTAGAAATCATTTCTTGGGTCTCTTGGTTGTCGTTTCCATCAAAAGCTGAAGCATTCCCTCTAACATTTGCTGATGTAAGTTTATTGAGATGCCCAAAACCAATAATTATATGTTGGGTGATAAATCTATTCTCACGTCCCCCATTAAACCAAGCCCAGCCCCCAGAGGCCATTTGGTTTTGTTGCAATTGTCTTAAGCTATTTTGCTGGTCGTTTTTTAATTTGTTGAGGTCAAATAGCAGCGCTATACGTTTCTTTTGTTCCGTTTCAGACTGAGCATCCCTAAGCCAGGGTGTTTCTTGAATTAGAATGGATTTTAATTCTTGATTCTTTTCTAAATTACTTAATAAAGCATCAGAATTTGTCCATTGCTTAAACACCTCTTGAATTCTTGGATTAGAATTGGCAATATGGGCACCCAAGCTATTCGCATAATATCTAGAGAATATCTGTTCGCTGCAATCGTATGGGTACTCCATTAGATATGGTAGGGCCTGTAAAGCATACCAAGCAGGATTGGAAGTTATTTCTAAACTCAATTGATGATGCTTTAAAGTACTAGAATTAACGTTCTTTAATTTATCCAAAGTAAAATCTTTGGTCTGATTACCGTTTACATACATAGGTAGTGTTTCTGTTACTAAGGTGCGATTGCTAAGTACGGGGAGAATGTTTTGCTCTCCATCGCTATAGTTTCCAGCAACAGCCATAACCTTATATTGTACTGCCTGTACTCCTTCAGGAATTTTTATGGTCCAAGAAACCTCTGTATTTCCGTTACCGTTTACGTTAAACTCTTTAGTGGTTAAATCTGAAGGAGAAGCGGTTCTAGACAAAAGCAGCTCCTTGCTGATAGCTTTTCCAGTTACAGCATCAATCAACTCTATATGTGCTTTTCCTACTAATTCTTTGTCCGTTAAGTTGCTAATTTTACTACTAAAGGTGATTTGGTCACCTTCTCGCAAGAATCGCGGTGCATTTGGGATAATCATTAACTCCTTTTGAGTGACGCTGCTAAAGGTTGAGGTGGCGCTTTCTAAAGATTTGGTATGAGCCAATAATTGTAGCTTCCATTGAGTAAGCGCTTCTGGAGTAGTAAAATTAAAAGATACATTACCTTCCTTATCTGTTAAAAGTTGAGGAAAGAAGAAAGCGGTCTCTTGAAGGTTTTTCCGAATCTGGATATCGCCAAATTCAGATTTGTTTTTATCCTCCTCAATCGGTACTGATATATTCCCAACCTTATTCTGACTTATTTCTTTTCCAAATCCTACTACCACTGATTCATTTAATGATTCGGCTTCTGTTGCATCTTCCATCACGGCTAATGGTGCGCTGCTCTTCATCATCATGCGATCCCTAATCACTATGCCGTAGCCAAAATGTAGTCCAAACCAATTAAAGGAGTCATAAAGCTGTGAAGAATGGTTATTGTTTTGGTTGTAGTCTGCATAACTACTAAAGGAGGTTACACTGAAACTTTTGGATGGGTTCATGTAAAAGTTGGAGTAGTAGTTTTTTTGCTGATACGGGCTAAAATCCCAAGAGTGCGGCTTAAAAGCATCTAAGGAAGCATCGTACATACTAGCCATAATTTCAGCAGTTAGTCCATTCCCCTTTGATCCTTTTACTTTAAAAGACCACGTTTCATCGGTCCCTGGTTTAATTTTATCTCGGAAACTAACGGTTTCAATCTGTAGATCTTTATTAGGAAAGGGTACAGGGATGGTGATATTGCCGTTTTGAAAAGAATTAAAGGCAGAAAAGCTGTAGGTAATGGAAAAACCTCCTAAATCTTCCTTGGTAACCGGAAGTTTTATAGTCTTAATATTGTTGTTGAGTTTAATCTTGTGGGTAGCTACAATCTTACGGTCTTTTTCTACAAATAGACTTACAGTTAGGTCTTTGGCCGCTGATCCCATGCTGAGGATTACCTGATCCCCAACAGCATACGATGTTTTATCGGTCTTTATCTGGAAAAGTTGATTGTCTGCAAGGGTCTTGTCGGAGTTGCTGTATAGGGTGGTATAAGCAATGTCCTCTACCTCTTCACCAAACCTATCTTTGGTGGAAAGTTCTATGCGATATTTTCCTGAGGTCCATTTTTTCTTGAGGGCTAAATCAATTTTCTTCGATTTCTCTGTATCAAAGTGATCTTCCCAAACCAACTCTCCATTTTCCCATTGAGAACTATCGTCTTCATCGCCGAAAGCTTCGTGAGGAAAGAGCTCCTTAAACGTTTCTTCTTTAAAGCCACTATAGTCTGGTGCCGTCCAAGATCGTGCACGTAGCACATGGTCTGGGCCATTAAGTTTATACATTTTTAATGTGCCCTTGGTAGGGATAAACTGTCCATTAAGGTTGTGGGTGGTAATATTGAGTTCTTGTTTTTTAATGTTTCTATTGATGAGATCTGCAATTTTTACCTTTGCGGTAAGAGCATGGTAACCTACGCTAACGGTGGTGGTGGTACTTTGTGTTTCTCCATTAAGGTCGGTTATATCAGCAGTAACTTCATAATTAAAAATAGGCATGTTTTGTTTTGGGACCGATAGGTCGGGTATAGCTTTGAAATTTATAACGTATTTCCCCTGATAATCGGTTGTAGTGCTGCCCTGAGCTATTTCTTGTGGTGTTCCTCTATAAATTGGTAGGTGACGACCATACCAAATAGGGAAGTTTACAATCCGTTTAACTGTATATTTTACCTGGGCATTTGTGATGTTGCTCCCAGCATATCCCATAGCTTTACCCGTAACTTTAATACTGTCGTTTAGTCGATAGGTATCTGTAATAGGCTCAAATGTGGTTTCAAATTTGGGGCGTTTATATTCTTCTACGGAAATAGTTTGATGCCCTTTTATATTGAATTCTGTGGAAGAGACCTCCAAGTAAAATTCACCTGTTAGACCATTACTAGGAATTATAAATTCCCCAGAAAATGATCCATAGTCGTTGGTTTTAAATTCATGTGCTGATACCTCTTGTTGGTTAACATCCTTTAGTAATACACGAATATTGGCCTGTGTTAATATTTCAGAGTTATCATCGGATCTTTTCAAAGCAATCCCTTTGAAATACAAGGTTTGTCCAGGTCTGTAGATACTCCGGTCTGTTAAAAGAAAGCAAGGGTAAGTGGTTTCTTTTTGATCCGAATTGTACTTGTTAGGAACGTAGAATTCATTAAAATAGGCCACTTGTCCATTGTGGGTCACCTCTGCACTGATACTATTTTTATAAGATGAATTGCGCGGAAGAGTTACCATGCCCATATCATCTGTGGTCATAGTTTTTGTTACAAAGGGTTTATTGTAGTTTGACTGATAGGTGAATTTCACTTTGGCCCGTGCTATAGGAGATCCATTATTCCGATCTGTAACTTGGTAGTTGTTAAAATCGTTGGTTGTAGACTCCACCAGGGCGATATCGGTAACTTGTATAGGACTAAACGAGTAGTTGTTGTCGTTGCTTCCTTTTGGAATGGCCAGAAGAACAAAATACCCGTTGGGAAGTTCTGGTAAAATTATTTCAGTACTGTGATTTTGGTAATCCTTTTCATTTGTTAAAGATGATTCCCATTGCCTTTCGATTGCAAGTTTTTTAATAAAAGCCAATTTCTTCTCCTGAGGATAAAGTTCGTTCAAAGCTTTTAACTCTTTAATGGTAACCTTGTGGGCAGATAATTGTAATTGGGATATGTTTTTATAATTTACCAACAAGCGCGAAGGGCTATTTACAGGAATATGCATTTCTGCGGTTAGCTGTAAGCTTGTAGCTAGGATCTGAGACTTTAAGACATTACATTTTTCTGCAGCCTTACTATTTGGGAACTGGGCAATTACCGATTCACCTATCTCTAATGCCTCTTTTTGTTTCCAACGAGGTGCTACATTGGTGGTGGGGTGATAGGTATTTCCATTTTCGTGAAGGGCGAGAGCAATTTCATAACGATAAAGCGCTCCGTTTTCATCTCCTTTATATGCCTCGGCAGAATTTTGAAGTACCTCTATGTATTGGTCCTCTATGTTTGGAAATACAGCATTCTCTCTAATGAACTTTAATCGCGCTATATCTACATCTATAAGAGCTTCTATGGAAGTGTCGGATGAATGGAATGCCACTAGTTGCTGATATATCTGTAATGCTTTGGCCTGTGGAGATATTTTTTCTTTTGGATTAAATTCCTGTTGAACAAACTGTTTAGCATCACATAAAACATCGGCATTGTCCAATTGAAATTTATCAGCAGGTTGGCTTATGCTATTTTCAGATCTGCTAAAGAAATCAAGAGCATTATGCGCCAATAGATCAAATAAAGTAGGTCTATATTTTTCAGATTCCTTTTGTTTCTCCAGAATTTCATTGAATTGCTGTACAGGTAGCTTTTGTAATAAGGATGGATTTTCTAATGATGCCTCAAAATGATTTCCAATTTCGTTAAATAG
The DNA here is from genome assembly GCF_000429545.1 of Arenibacter certesii DSM 19833. GTDB lineage: Bacteria > Bacteroidota > Bacteroidia > Flavobacteriales > Flavobacteriaceae > Arenibacter > Arenibacter certesii. The sequence continues at coordinate 173,767 of NZ_AUCB01000005.1, read as the reverse complement.
GGTGGTAAGGTCCCACGTTCTAAAGTCGGTGCTATCTATTTTTGCTTCTGTTTTGGTGCGTTCATAAAATCGATATCTATTTTGTTGGAAATACTGCCAATAAAGGTTCGCTAAATATCCTTCAAGTATATTTTTTACTGGCTCACTGCTTGCTGCTATTTGGACTTTAAAATCCGTAATTATATTTAGTTGTGCCTCTTCCTCCAAAGTCAGGCTGTATTTGGAAGAGTACAATAAGGATTTAACAATTTGAGATTTTTGGTTTTCTTTTTTTGCTTTTGCTGATATTTTATTCACCACTTCTAAAGCAGATTTGGTCATGGTTTCTTTTTCCAATTTTTCTACTTGTTGCCATAAAACATCATAATTGGATGTGGGTTCTTGAGATTGTGCCATATGGGCGAAAAGTAATATGGTGCATATTGTTGTTAGTTTTTTCATAGGATGATAATAGTGAGCAAGTTTTTAGTTACGCTATCCTTTTAAATTAATCTAGATTCTATCTAAGTTGATAAAGTAATATATAAGGGCTAGATGCAAAAAAGATACCAGTGTTGCTTGAAAGTGCAAAAAATTAATTCTTAATCCTTAGGAGGAAGCATCTCTTTGATTAATAAGCCCCTCTTTTGGTCTCTTGATGGCAGTGGCAAATGCTACCTTAAATAGATTTTAACATTCCTCCGTCTATGGGAATATTTGCACCCGTTATAAAAGAGGCCTGCTCAGAGGCCAAGTAGGCTACCAAATATCCATATTCTTTTGGGTCGCCAAATCTACCCAAAGGGACATTGGTTTTCATTTGTTGTTCTAGCTCCTCTATAGGGATTCCTAATTCTTTTGCTTTACCCATATTAAGATTTTTTAGGCGTTCTGTATTAAAGTAACCTGTTAACGTGTTATTGACAGTAATGTTAAACTGCCCAACTTCTATGGCTAAAGATTTGGCCCACGAAACTACGGCCGCCCTTATGGCATTAGAAAGCACCAAATTAGAAATAGGCTCTTTAACCGATACCGAAGCAATATTAATAATTCGCCCATATTTATTTTCTATCATTCCTTTAAGGGCTAATTGGGTGGTTATAATTGTAGTCTTGAACAGTAAGTCGTAAGCTTCTTGGTAATCTGTAGCCTCTTTTTCCAAGGCATTACCTGCTGCAGGACCTTGGGTGTTATTTACCAAAATATCTACTGTATTATGCTTAAAATAGGCATGGATGTTTTTTTTATAACGCTCTAGATCCGTGTAATCCACCACTATATACTGGTGGTTTTGACCTTGGTCCGTAGGTAGTTGTGAAATTATTGATTTTAGTTTGTCTTCGCTCCTAGCCAATATGGTGACACTAGCTCCACTTTTGGCTAACTGCTGGGCAATGGCTTTTCCAATTCCCTTACTACTACCTCCTATTAGTGCCTTTTTGTATTTTAATGATATTTCCATGGGTCTACAATTTAAGCAACTCTAATTTACTACTATTACATCTTATAAGCTTAAAGAATTTCATTATACAGTTTTCGCAGATTATTTATTCTTCCTAGGGAATATATTTTACCATTCAAAATTTTAAATGGAAGCGGGTGTAAGGCTATTTCAATTGTTATCTTTGCGTTTTATAAAATAGATTTTAATGCACATTCATTTTATTGCAATAGGCGGGAGCGTTATGCACAACCTAGCCTTGGCGCTACAACAAAAAGGATATACTGTTTCTGGTAGTGATGACGTAATCTACGAACCTGCGCAGAGCAGATTGAAAGAGAGTGGACTTTTACCCGAGACTTTTGGTTGGTTCCCAGAGAAGGTGGGGTCTCATTTGGATGCAGTTATTTTAGGTATGCATGCAAAAGTAGATAATCCGGAGCTCCTAAAGGCACAGGAATTGGGACTTAAAATCTATTCGTATCCCGAATTTCTTTATGAACAGTCGAAATATAAAACTAGGGTGGTGATAGGGGGTAGCCATGGTAAAACTACTATTACGGCTATGATTCTTCATGTAATGAAATATCACGATCGCCCAATAGATTATGTGATAGGTGCTCAACTGGATGGTTTTAATAAAATGGTTCATATTACTGAAGAGAACGATTTTATTGTGCTGGAAGGGGATGAGTATTTATCTTCAGTTGTTGATAAACGTCCAAAATTTCATTTATATCAACCTAATATTGCTTTATTGAGTGGTATTGCATGGGATCATATTAATGTATTTCCCACTTTTGACAACTATTTGGAACAGTTCAAGATTTTTGTGGATAGTATAGTAAGAGGGGGTAGTATAACTTACAATGAGGAAGATAAAAATGTAAGTAAGATCGTAGAGGCTTCCGAAAATACAATTAGAAAACTAGCCTATCATACTCCAGAATATTCAATAGAAAATGGCGAAACCATTTTGGTAACTCCAGACGGACCAATGCCTATTCCTATTTTCGGGAAACATAACCTTAGCAACTTGGCCGGTGCAAAATGGATATGTCAGAATATGGGTTTGGATGAGGAAGATTTCTATGAAGCCATGTCTACTTTTACAGGAGCTTCTAAGCGCCTAGAAAAATTAGCTGAAGGAAAAGTAAGTGTGGCCTATAAAGACTTTGCTCATGCGCCTAGCAAGGTAAAGGCTAGCACGGAAGCGGTTAAACAACAGTATCCAGATAGGAAACTTTTAGCATTCCTAGAATTGCATACTTACAGTAGTTTTAATCCTGAATTCTTAAATGAGTATAAAAGAACCTTGGAAGCGGCAGAAGTGGCAGCGGTTTTCTACCTGCCAGAATCGGTTAAAATAAAGGGGCTTAAAGAAGTGTCTGCAGAACAGATTAAAAAGGCCTTTGGTCGTGAAGATTTACATGTTTTTACCAGTAAAGAGGAATTTAGTCAATTTGTGCTGGGGCAAGAGTATGTAAATAGCGTCCTCCTTTTAATGAGCTCTGGTACCTACGGGGGACTCGACATGGAGGCGGTGAGAAATAAGGTGATCAATGCGTAGTAAACTTTCAATTCTTATTTTAAATATCAAAGAGATATAACCGTCTATCTTAGTGGAAGGAAGTTTATCCTGGGAAATGTGAATAGTACCCTGTTGCTCAGGCCCAGATAGATTTAAGTGTGGTTAGTAATAAAAAACCTGCCTTAATTGAATTCCTTGTTATTAAGGGTTAGGTCTTAAATAAGTCAAAGTATTTTTTCATAGAAGCCATTCTGTTATTCAGAATGGCTTCTTCTTTCAATCTATTTTATAGGTTGCACTCTCCTAAAGCTAAATGGGGGGATAATTTAACACTGGTTATGACGCTTGCTAACTATTTTAATTTTTAAGAAGCTAAATTTCCTCGCTTTAACATAAGTTTGTATATTTCGTGTTTGGAATTATGGATGATGAATATTTGCCTTTATTATTCTATTAAGTCCAAAAAAATTAACTAACTAATAACTAATTTATTATGATTAAAAGAACATTGTTATTCTTTAAATTACGGCGAAAAATATTTTCGTATGGCCCTGGCTTATTACTGCTAGTACTTGGGCTTATTTTTCCGGGCTCTTTGTTGGCGGCCAATAACGAGTATGTGGTATCCAGCAATAGTATTCAAAATCCTATTACGGGTGTAGTTTTAGATGATGAAGGTATGCCAATCCCAGGGGCTAATGTGTTAGAAAAAGGCACTACCAATGGAACGGTAACCGACTTTGACGGGAATTATAGCATAAATGCAGCATCAGATGCTGTTTTGGTCATTTCTTATATCGGATTCAAGAGTGTAGAAGTGCCTGTTAATGGGCAGAATTCTATAGATGTGAGCTTATCCACCGGGGTACTGCGTTAGAAGAGATTGTTGTTGTAGGGTACGGAACCCAAAGAAAACAAGATTTAACCGGTGCTGTTTCAGTAGTTAAAACTGAAGATTTGGCTAAGCAACCTTCAGGACAGGTTACGAGTCAGTTGCAAGGTAGAGCTTCTGGGGTGACTATCACCGGAGGAGGTCAGCCAGGTGAGGCGCCTCAGATTAAAATTAGGGGATCCAATACTTTTGGGAATAACAGTCCCCTTTATGTAGTGGATGGTATTCCAACCGATAATATTAATGACCTAAACCCCAATGATGTAGCGTCTATGCAGGTTTTAAAAGATGCTGGTTCTGCTTCCATCTATGGGTCAAGAGCAGCGAATGGGGTAATCGTTATTACCACCAAAAGAGGTAAGGGGAAAATGAAGGTTACCTATGATGCCTATTACGGGACTCAGATGGTGAAAAGTGGTAACCCATGGAATATCTTGTCATCTCAAGAAATGGCCGATCTTACTTTTATGGCTTTGAGAAATACCAATCCTGGGGATCCTATTAATCACAGTCAATATGGTAATGGTGCTAGCCCTGTACTTCCTAATTATATTGCTCCAGTAGGTGCCGATACGGTAGACGAAGCACTTTATAATGTAAATCCTTACTATACGAATAGTTCAGATTTAAATAATTTTTATAGAATTGTAGAGGCTAATAAGGAAGGAACTAACTGGTTCCAAGAAATTTTTAGTCCTGCTAGTATTACCAGTCATAACTTATCTGTTAGTAATGGTAGTGAAAAAGGAAGTTATTTATTTTCATTAAATTACTTTGATCAAGAAGGAACTTTAAAAAACACGTATTTAAAACGTTATACAATGCGTTCCAATACGGTATTTAATATATCGGATAATTTAAGGGTAGGGCAGAATCTTAGTTTTAGTGTTAGAGAGAACCCACAGATTAGTGCATTGACTGAAGGAAGTGCCATTGGAATGGCTATTAGACAACAACCTATTATTCCTGTACGGGATATTAAAGGGAATTTTGCAGGCTCGTTTGGTTCGGATTTAGGAAATGCAAGGAACCCGGTTGCCCAATTGGACCGAATTAGAAATAACAGAGGAGTGTCTAACCGTATATTCGGTAACATATTTGCGGAATTAGATTTCTTGGAAAACTTTACACTTAGGACTAGTTATGGAGGACAGTATTTCTCTAATAGCTTTAATTCCTTTTCTTATCCAGAATATGAAAACGCTGAAAACAATTCGGTAAACTCATACACTGAAGGCGCAAATACTCGATACAATTTTACTTGGACCAACACGCTGCAGTATACCAATACCTTTAATGATATACACAATGTAAACGTGTTAATCGGTACGGAGGCTTATCAGAATAGAGAGCGTCAAGTTGGAGGGACCATGCAAAGCTATTTTTCATTTGACCCGAATTATGTAACCTTGGAAACAGGTTCAGGCACACAGACCAATTACAGTTGGAAAAGACAAGATGCATTGTCATCTCTTATCGGACGCTTGGACTATAATTTTGATGACAAGTATTTGTTAAGCGCTACCATACGTCGCGATGGATCATCTAGATTCCTAAACAATCAATATGGATGGTTCCCAGCAGTGAGTGCAGGTTGGAATATTGGTAATGAAAACTTTATGCCAGAACTAGATTGGTTAAACGATCTTAAAATTCGTGGTGGCTATGGAGTTATGGGAAACCAATTGAACGTAGATCCTGCAAACTCGTTTACCACCTTTGGGGGTAATCAACAGTCTTCCTATTACGGGATCAGCGGGGGCAACCAAAGTATAGCTGAAGGTTTTCAGCAGACTAGGTTGGGGAATCCGGACGCAAAATGGGAAAAGAATACCAATTCCAATATTGGATTGGATGCTTCTTTATTCAACAATAGTGTACAGCTAAGTGTGGATTACTATAATAAAGAGATAAAAGACCTTCTTTTTAATCCTAACTTACCCGCTACTGTGGGGAACGCTACAGTTCCTTTCGTAAACGTTGCGGAAATGGCCAATAGTGGTTTGGATATGGATGTTTCTACGTTCTTTAATTTAACGGACGACCTACGTTTAAACACAACTGTTACACTAACTACTTATAAGAACGAGATAAAAAAGATTGCCGATGGTTATGCATATTTCGATAGGGAAGGAAGACGATTTAATGGAAGTACTATTATTAGAAATGCAGTCGGACATTCTGTAAGTGAATTTTACGGATACAAGATTGCAGGATTCTGGAATTCGGCAGATGAGATTGCCAATGCCAATGCTGATGCAGTTGCGGTAACTGGTAATCCAAACGCAACTTATCAGTCAGATGTTGCGGTGGGTAGATTCCGTTATGAGGATATAGATGGTGATGGAAGAATAACGGCCGATGACCGTACTTTTATTGGAAATCCAAATCCTGACTTTACCTATGGATTAAATTTAGAACTGATATATAAGAATTGGGATCTAAGTATGTTCTTATATGGTACCCAAGGAAATGACATCTGGAACAACGTAAAATGGTGGACAGATTTTTACAGCTCATTTACAGGAGCTAAAAGCCACACAGCTTTATACGATTCTTGGACCCCACAAAATATGAATGCTACGGCGCCAATTCAAGAAACAACGGGATCTTTCAGTTTAGCGGATGTTCCTAACTCCTATTTTGTGGAAGATGGTTCTTACCTCAGGGCAAAGCATATACAATTAGGATATACCTTCCCCTCTGATGTTATGAATAAATACAGTATTTCTAAATTGAGGTTGTACGCGCAAATGGTGAATGCATTTACCATTACCTCTTATTCTGGTTTGGATCCTGAAATATCTGGAGGAACAGTTAATTTTGGAATAGATGAAGGAGCCTATCCTAATCAAAGGCAACTTCTTTTTGGGGTAAATGTTATTTTTTAATGATGATGAACAATAAATTAAAGTATATGAAATTCATAAAACAAATAAATAGACTATTTATTCCTGTGCTTGCATCGCTATGGTTAGGTAGCTGTACCGATAATTATTTGGAGCAACCTGCCTTGGGAGCACTTAGTGAAGACGTTATCGCGAATAAGGATGGCGTAGACAAACTATTGATCGGGGCTTATGCGGCCCTGGACGGTGCGAGTGTTGGAGGAGGAGCATGGGAGTCATCCCCAGACAACTGGATCTATGGAACCGTAGCGGGTGGTGAAGCCAGTAAAGGAAGCTTTGGAGGGGATCAGCCCGCCATTGATCAAATTGTGAAATTTATCTCCAATCCATCAAATGGATTCTATAACAATAAATGGAGAGCGGCATATGAAGGTATTTCAAGGACTAACAATACCTTGAAACTCTTAGCATTGGCGACAGATATTTCTGAAGAAGATGGAAAGAATTTGGCAGCTCAAGCCCGTTTCTTAAGGGGGCACTATTACTTTGAACTGAAGAAGATGTTCAATATGGTGCCATGGATTGATGAAACTACCGAAGATCCAAAGCAACCAAATAATGTTGATATCTGGCCTAATATAGAGGCAGATTTTCAATTTGCGTTTGATAATTTGCCAGCTACACAAGACGATTTTGGTAGAGCTAATAAGTGGGCAGCCGCAGCTTATTTGGGTAAATCGTATTTGTACCAAAAGAAATTCATGGAAGCCAAAACTATATTTACCGAGGTGATCAATAGTGGGGTGAATCCGGGGGGAGTAAAATATGCACTTATCGATAGGTTTAGTGATAACTTTGATGCTGCCGTGGAGAATAATTCTGAAACAGTATTTGATATCCAAATGGTAGCCAATGACGGTACCAGTTCTATAGCCAACTCCAATCAAGGTGGGATGCTAAACTTTCCATATAACAGCCCCTTTAGATGCTGCGGATTTTACCAACCCTCACAAGACTTAGTAAATTCTTATAAGACGGATCCAGTAACAGGACTTCCTGATCTTACAAGCTACAACCAGAATGCTGTAAAAAGTGATATGGGGATTACCAGTGATGATCCTTTTACGCCTTATACTGGAACATTAGATCCTAGATTAGATTGGACAGTAGGAAGAAGGGGTGTGCCTTATCATGATTGGGGCAAACACCCTGGTGCAGCTTGGGTAAGGGAACAGACCTATGGTGGGCCCTATGCCCCTAAAAAGAATATCTACTGGCAAGCAACACAGGATATCTATTCTGATCAAAGTTCTTGGGCACCTGGTACAGCACTTAATGTTCGTGTAATTCGTTTTGCAGATGTGCTTTTAATGGCAGCAGAAGCGGAAGCACATGCAGGTAGTTTAGATGTGGCTCTTGGTTACGTAAACAAAGTGCGCCAAAGAGCAGCCAATCCAGATGGATTCTTAAAAGAGTATATAGACGATAACGATCCGATGGCAGGTTTTAAAGAAACTTCCACTGCTGCAAATTATACTATTTCCGACTATACCATGGCCGACTTTGGTTCCAAAGAAATGGCACTGGACAGAATCTACTTTGAAAGAAAATTGGAACTTGCCATGGAAGGGCACCGGTTTTTTGACTTGGTACGTTGGGGCATAGCCGAGCAGACCCTAAATGCTTATTTTGATTATCAGGGAGCTATAACTACTGATGTTAGAGGAGGAAAGTTTATTCCAGGGAAAAGTGAATACTACCCTATCCCACAGGCCCAGATAGATTTAAGCGTAGGTGCCGATGGGCAGCCAACCTTAACGCAAAATCCAGGTTACTAAGGACTAGATCTTTAATAGGTAAAAGTATTTTATTAAAGAAGCCATTCTGAATTTCAGAATGGCTTCTTTTGTTTATATCTACTTAATTTAGTAAATAGAATCCTATTTTCACTAAAACTTGCATATGGGGAATTGATCCCCATGATGGGATCTATAAAAGATAAATTTACAATTGACTATATTTCTTATCTTTAACCTATGCAAGAAAATCTAACCTCCTTCTCCATTAAAAATTGGTCCGATGATGATAAACCACGAGAGAAATTGGTGCATAAAGGTAGAATGGTGCTTTCGGATGCAGAATTGATTGCAATCTTAATTGGGTCTGGAAGTCGCAATGAAAGCGCGGTAGAACTCTCAAAGCGTATTTTGGCTTCAGTGGACAATAACCTTAGCGAGTTGGGTAAGCTTTCAGTAAAACAGCTGATGCATTTTAAGGGTATTGGAGCGGCAAAGGCTGTTACAATTGTTGCGGCCCTGGAAATTGGACGTAGACGTAGGGGAGGAGACGGATTAAAAGTCACTAAAATTACATCCAGTAACAGTGTGTTTGATCTATTGCAGCCTAAAATGGGGGAGCTTCCCCACGAAGAGTTTTGGATCGTGTACCTCAATAATTCCAATAAGGTGTTATTTGCCGGTCAACAGAGTAAAGGGGGGATCACCGGTACTTTGGTAGATGTTCGCTTGGTATTAAAGAAAGCCTTGGAATTGGGTGCTGTAGGACTTATCCTTGCGCATAACCACCCTTCTGGAACTTTAAAACCAAGTGAGGCAGATAAACATATTACTCAAAAATTAAGGTTGGCATCCTAGGCCTTGGATATAAAAGTGTTGGACCATGTCATCATAACTCAAAAAGATTATTTTAGTTTTGCCGATGAAGGCCTGCTCTGATCAATAGGTTTTATATTTATCGGTTAGAGAAAGTTTTGTAGATACTGTGTTAGAATGTTATCAAGGTATTTTGCAGGCTTCAATTAAAAGATAGGTCCAAAAATCCGGAAGGATAAAAATATTGACTATGCTGCTTATTTACACCCATAAAATCACATCTCGTTTTAGATATATAACGAAGCATTTATTTACTGCTATTTTGGGTATAGAAGTGGTTTACACTACCAAAGTAGAGGATTTTATAAAACATTCTGGCCCCAAGATTACCTATACTAAACAGCCTCTCCAAAACGAATTTTTTGTGAGAAGTAATGACCTATTATTCGAGCAGGGAATAAACGATCTCCAGATTCATGTTTCAGATTGGGAAGGAACCCCTTGCTTTTTTACTGCTGGAGACCGCAGCAATCTACCCTTTGATATCTTTGCAGCTAGTTTCTATTTGTTGAGTAGGTACGAGGAGTATTTACCGCACGTTAAGGACATACATGGTCGTTTTCCTCCCAAGGACAGTATCGCATTTCAAAATGATTTTTTACATATACCTGTAGTGGATATATGGGCCAATAAGTTATTGAAGCTGCTGAGGGAAAAGTTTCCAGATTTGGTAAGGAAGCCCAAAAAATATCGTTTTATGCCAATAATTGATGTTACTACATCACATTGTTTTTTGCATAGAGGCTTAGTAAGAGGGATTTCAGGTCTTCTTCTGGACTTAGGATCATTAAAGTTAAAACGTGTAGTAGATAGGATTTCGGTATTGTTGAAAGTAAAAAAGGATCCGTATGATAACTTTTTTGAACTAATAGAGCTGCATAATCAATATAAGGCTAAAGGATTGTTCTTTTTTCAGTTTGCCGGATATTCCACCTATGACAAGAATGTGTCTCCCAGTAATAATAAATTTAAATACCTTATAAAATCTGTTGCCGATTATGAGGTGGTTTCCCTATGCTGTTCGTATAGTTCTTTTAATGATATTAATTTATTGATGGAAGAAAAGAGAAATCTTTCCAACGTAATTCATAGGCCTATCAATAGTTCTCGGATGCGATTTAACAGGGTGGAAATTCCTGAAACGTATAGGAATTTGGTAGAGGCCGGCTTTACCCATGACTATACCATGGGATATACCCACGAAAGTGGATTTAGGGCGGGTAGTTGTACACCATTTTATTTCTATGATATACTTTTGGAGGTGCAACAACCAATAAAAATACATCCCTTTGCGGTGCATGATTATAGTTTGTTAAGATTTAGAACCAAAGAAGAGGCGCTAAGTGAGGTAGAAGCCCTTGCCTTAGAGGTAAAAAGAGTAAATGGCACTTTTGTTACGGTGTTTTCCAATGAGCTGCTAGGAGGCGAAGCTAAATTGGATTGGAAAGATTTATATAGGAATATAATTAAAAAAGTTTATGTATAGAGGATCGGTAACCGATGTGTTTTTTGATTTAGATCACACACTTTGGGATTTTGAACGGAATTCTGCCTTAACCTTTCAAAAAATCTTGTCGGAATGTGGAGTGGGAATTGATTTGGATGATTTTTTAAAAGCATATACTCCCATTAATCTTAATTTTTGGAAGTGGTATAGGGAAGGGAAAATCAACCAGAGTGAATTAAGGTATCAAAGGTTGAAGACTACCTTCGATTCTTTGAAATTTAGAGTTGGGGATGAGCTTATACATACCCTATCTGAGCAGTATATAGCTCATTTGTCTTCTTATAATCACTTATTTCCCAATACAATAGGGATTTTAGAATATTTAAAGCCCAAGTATAAACTCCATATCATTACCAATGGGTTTCAGGAGGTACAGGATAGGAAGTTGCGCAATGCGAATATTGCAACCTATTTTGATCAGGTAATAAATTCTGAAATGGCCGGGGCAAAGAAGCCAGACCCTTTAATATTTCAACTAGCATTGGAAAAGGCCAATGCGGTGCCACAAAAGTCAATTATGATCGGGGATAGTCTGGAGGCAGACATCCTTGGTGCTAAAGCCGTAGGACTCCATGTGTTGCATTTTAATGCGCATAATGAACCCAAACACAACTATTGTTGCATCATTCATGATTTGGATGAAATAAAATTATTTTTATAGAGTTATCTTTAACGTAAGGTCGCACTAAATTATTGCATCCTGTTTTAATTTGCTCAATATGGTAAATAAGACATTGTTACTTTTCTTAATAATACTACTAGGTTTTGTTTCCTGTGTAGAGCGGCCCGACTTTGATCAATTAGATGATTTAAGGGTAACACCTACCATTGAGAGTAGTATTTTATATGTTGAATCTCCTGAAGATTTATTAAACAAATCTACCGACTCCATTTTTTATAGTCAGAATTTCAGTTTTGACGGTTTTAGCGAAGATGTTTTTGCAGACCGGGTGCTAGAGGGGGTTATTTCTTACGAGTTGGAGAATACAACTAGTAAAGAATTGGAGATTATCATAGGGTTTTTGGATGAAAATGGGAGCCTTCTGGATGTTGAAAAATTTCACATGGATCCTGCTCCGACAATACCGCTTAAAAGAGATGTTGAATATGGTGGTGGCTCAGGGAAAAGCTTGGAAATAATAAAGAACACGTCCAGTATTGGGTTCAATATTACAAATATGGGAGACCATACAAGTATATCAAATCTTCCAGACCCAAAGATCATCTTTAGGTCCAGTGGTAAATTTAGGATGCGAATACGATGAGATTAATTTTGGTATTCTTATTGGTTTATCTCTCAATCTGTGCCCAACTTTCGGCCCAGAATAAGCAACTGCTATACGATTTCACTGATATTCCTGATGCCCTTATGGTCAATCCTGGGATGTTAACGGATTTTGAATGGTACGTTGGGCTACCTATAATTTCGGGAGTGTCAGTCCAAGCCGGTTCAAATGCCATTACCGTTCATGATCTTTTTGCTGCTGATGGACTGGATTTTAATGATAAGGTAATGGATAGGATGATCTACAAATTGGATGAAAACGATCACCTTAGTAGCACAAATCAAATTACATTATTTAATGGAGGATTTAGAGGTAGGAACCTCAATGATTTTTATTCATTTGGTATCTATAGCGAAACCGATGGGATAGGATATTATTTTAAAGATTATGCAATCTTGGCTATTGAGGGCGATTCAATTCAATCACCTAGAAGTTTTAATTTAAATCATTTAAACACTAGGGCCGAAATGGTAAACGTTTTTCATTTTGGTATCAACAGAAAGATAGATAAGAAACTTACGGTTGGCGCTAGAGCTAAAATATATTCCAGTGTACTTAATTTTACTTCCACAGAAAATAAAGGTCATTTTATAACAACAGAAGGAGAAAGGAATTTAGTAGCGAATACTTTAGACGCTGATCTGGAAGTTAAAACTTCCGGACTTAATAACATAGTGGATGCTTGGGAAAATGATAGGTCTCAGCTGCCCGGAATAGTAGCCCGTAGAATGTTCTTTGGTGGCGATTTAGGGTTTGGAGCAGATTTTGGATTTACCTACCATCTTAATAAAAAAACAGTGATTACAGGGAGTATTTTGGATTTGGGGTTTGTATATAACTCTACAGATGTAAAAAACTATACCCTAAAAGGCTCGGCCACAATAGAAGGGATAGAAGCTATATTGCCAGTAGCTCCATCCGATGCTGATAAAGACTATTGGCAAGTGTTGGTAGACGATATAAATGAAATGGTTCCTTATAGCACCAATAACGATAGCTATATAACTTTTAGACCTACCAAGTTATACGGTTCCCTTCGGTATAATTTTGGGAAACCGATTCCCTCTCGCCGTGGTTATGATTGTAAGGATTACGTACGTGAGGGAAGAGGTTATGATAGTTATAATAATGCTTTGGGAGGACAATTGTATGTTGTTAATAGACCCAAAGGACCCCAAGCGGCACTAACCGCCTTTTACCTGCATAGGTTTGGGAATGCAATGGCTATAAAGACAACCTATACGGTAGATAAGTTTTCTTATTCCAATATTGGAGTGGGATTAAATTTGCAGGCCGGTCCTGTGAATTTATATCTAATGGCGGATAATTTACTAGCTTATAACAATCTAGCCGATAGTCACTATGCTTCTTTTCAGTTCGGATTAAATATTATATCTTGGGGCAAGAAATAAGATAAGTTCTCACATGAAAAAAATACTAGCATCCTTCATTCTTTTAAGTTGTTTTTTAGGAATGTCGCAAGCAGAATTAAATAAATATAAATACATTATCGTTCCCGTTAAGTTTGATGCGTTTAAGGAGCAGAACCAGCATCAGACTAGTACGTTAATTAAATATATATTGGTAGAAAATGGGTTTAATGCGGTATATGATAATGCGCTGCCAGAAGATTTATTAAATAATAGGTGTCTAGGGCTGTTATTAGCCCTAAATGACGACTCTTCCATGTTTACCACCAAGCTTACCTTTACTTTAAAGGATTGCCTGTCCCAAGATATTTTCGAAACCCAAGAAGGTAAGAGTAAGGAGAAGGATTATAAAGAGGCTTATTCTGGTGCTATAAAAGAAAGTCTTCGATCACTGTCAGGTGAAGGCTACCGTTATGAGCCTGCTGGTTCTAAAGGTCCAATAGTGGTTAGTTATAAGGATGATGTGAAGAAAATTGCTCAAAACGCTACTCAGGATACAAAAAGTAATAATCCTGCACCTGTAGTTCAGCAAAAGGCTACGTTGGATGAGCAATCGTATAAGGATAAGATGCCTGTGCCGTCTGGGTATACTCAAGAAGAAATGCCTTTGGCTTCAAATGCGAAGCAGGTTAAGGATATAGTGGAAAGTGATGTCCTATATGCTCAAGCCATACCCAATGGATACCAATTAGTAGATAGCACCCCTAAAATAGTTATGACCTTGCAACAGACTAGTTTTAGTAACTTTTATTTCGCCAACCCTAATTGGCAAGATGAAAGTGGAATACTATTTAAAAAAGGTGGTAATTGGATTTTTGAATACTATGAGGGCAACGAACTGGTCAACAAAAAGATGAATATTAAGTTCTAGGCATTATCTGTGATGGAAGATATCTAGATGCTCCCTTGGCTTTATACCTTGGGATGGTAGCTAAATGGATGTATTATATAGAATGGACTATTCTTCCATATGGTTGTGTTTCCTGTGACAAGTGATGAAATGTATACAACGAAATAGGAGATGCAGTCTCTACATAGTATACTTGTCTTTCCACCGGTTCTTTAAAAACTCTTTTATGGCCTTTTCTCGTTGGTTATTGCCAGGACTATAAAAACTGGTCCCTTTTAATTCATCGGGCATAAACTCCTCCTCAATAAAATTATTGGCATAATCATGGGCGTATTTATACTCCTGTCCATATCCCAGATCTTTCATAAGCTTCGTTGGTGCATTTCGCAATGGCAAGGGTACAGAAAGGTCGCCAGTTTGCTTTACGGTTTGTTGGGCTTTATTAATAGCCATATAACTGGCATTGCTCTTGGGTGATGTAGCGAGATAGATAACACACTGACTGAGAATTATCCTCGCTTCTGGATAACCAATGGTGGTTACTGCCTGAAAAGTGGTATTAGCAATCACCAAAGCAGTAGGGTTGGCATTGCCTATATCTTCTGAGGCGGATATGATCAGTCTTCTGGCAATAAATTTCACATCTTCCCCGCCTTCAATCATTCTGGCCAGCCAATAAACCGCGGCATTGGGATCGCTCCCTCTAATAGATTTTATAAAGGCAGATATTATATCGTAATGCTGTTCCCCGGTTTTATCATACAGAACAGTGTTTTGTTGAACCTTGCTTAAAACTAACTCATCGGTAATAGTGACGTTATCTGTTGCCTCAGAATTGATAATAAGTTCAAAAATGTTCAACAACTTTCTACCATCCCCTCCAGAAAGCCGCATAAGTGCTTCGGTTTCTTTAAGGTTTATGGTTTTCTTTTTTAAATGAGTATCCAATTTCATGGCCCTTTTGAGCAAGGCTTCCAAATCCGCTTTCCCAAACGGATTTAGAATGTAGACTTGGCAACGAGATAAGAGGGCGGGTATTACTTCAAAACTGGGATTCTCCGTAGTAGCGCCAATAAGGGTAACCCAACCTTTCTCAACAGCCCCTAATAGAGAGTCTTGCTGGGATTTGCTAAATCGATGGATCTCATCTATGAAGAGGATGGGGTTTTTGGTAGTAAACAAGCCGCCACTTTGCTTGGCCTTATCTATAACTTCCCTAATGTCTTTTACACCACTGCTAATGGCACTAAGCGTATAGAATGGCCTTCCACTTTCTTCGGCAATTATATTGGCTAAGGTGGTCTTCCCTGTACCGGGAGGGCCCCATAAGATTAAAGAAGGTAAAATTCCTTTCTTAATCTGATAGGTTAAGGATCCTTTCTCACCTACCAAATGATGTTGGCTAATATAGTCTTCAAGTGTTTTGGGGCGTACCCTTTCTGCAAGTGGTTCGTTCATAAGGCAAAAATAAGATAATTATATAGATGACAATTTTTCCGAAATTGGATTCTTGGCGAGAATGTTGAATTAATAATTATATTTCAGGTATGACAGAGAATACATATTTTAAATTTTCAAATTCCGTTATAGTAGTGCCGCTCTTTACCGTGCTGGCTATTTGGACGGTTTTCTTCATTGAATTAAAATTCCAAGTCAATCTAAATCATTACGGAATCTACCCTAGGAGCTTCACAGGGCTAAGGGGTATTGTATTGAGTCCCTTCTTGCATGGCTCCGTAGATCATTTGTACAATAATACCATTCCTATTGCGATCCTTACGGCCGCCCTTGTCTATTTTTATAGAGGGATAGCGTACAAGGTATTGCTAATTGGGGTACTACTGTCTGGACTTATAACCTGGTTGATCGGGAGACCTAGCTACCATATAGGGATAAGTGGATTGATATATGTCTTGGCTACTTTTATTTTTTTTAAAGGAGTACTTTCCAAACATTATAGGCTGGTAGCACTTTCGCTTATTGTTGTCTTTATTTATGGAAGTATGTTATGGTATATTTTTCCTGTTAAAGAAGGGATTTCTTGGGAAGGCCATTTAGGCGGATTCTCAACGGGATTACTGTTGGCCCTTACACTGCGGACCTCATTGCCTAAACCCAAGAAATATGATTGGGAAAGGGAGGATTATAATGAGGAGGATGACGATTTCCTAAAGCATTTTGATGAGAATGGTAATTTTATTGAATCTCGGAATGAGGAACCAAATCAAGGTTTAGATCAACCACGTGTAATTTATCACTATAAGAAAATAGAAAAAGAGGACCTCAAAGATGGAGAGGCCCAAAATTAATTTGCTCTACTAATCACCAATAATTTTTGTGAATGATCTAAATATCGTTATTTGGAAAGTGTATCCTGACGTTGCCTAACCACTTCATATAAGAAAACCCCACAAGCAACCGATACGTTTAAAGACCCTATGCTCCCTAACATGGGTAGTTTGGCTAGATGGTCTGAAGCTTTAAGTATTGAAGGGGATATTCCCATATCCTCCGAGCCCATAATGATTGCAGTGGGAGAGGTAAACGAAACGTCATATATAGTATTGTCTGTTTTCTCTGTTGCAGCAACCACCTGAATTCCTGAAGCCTGTAAAAAGAAGACGGCGTCTTTAATATGGTCTACTTTGGCTATAGGTACCCGAAAGGCCGCTCCGGCCGAAGTTTTAATAGTATCAGCGGTAACAGGTGCAGCGCCTCTTTTTTGTATTATAATTCCGTCTACCCCAGTGCATTCTGCGGTACGAATAATGGCTCCAAAATTACGTACATCGGAAAGTTGGTCCAGTAAAAGGAATAGAGGTGCTTTGCCATTTTCTGTTACATTAGCTACCATTTCCTCAATGGAAAGAAAGCGAATAGGGGAGATATTGGCTACAACACCTTGATGATTGTTCTTGGTAAGCCTGTTTAGTTTTTCAATAGGTACATAGGAAGCGATGATGCCGTTTTTTCTTAGCAGTGTCTCCAATTCACGGGAGAGATCGCCTTTTAATCCTTTTTGAATAAAAACCTTGTCTATAGGTTCGTTGGCGTTTATGGCTTCGATAACGGCTCTAATGCCATAAATTTGGGTTGATTTTTCCATGGTGGTAAAGGTAAAACAAAAAACCATCACACTTAGGTGTAATGGTTTTTTAAAATTGTATAGGATTAATTTTCTAATTTACGTCCCAGAAAAGCTTGCTGGTAATTAAATCACCTTCGGATAATTTTGCAGCTGCTGCGTTTCTATTATTGCCGTTTAAGGTTTGTAATATTTGTGGATACCTTAATCTAAATGGGATTTCTGTAACTGATGGATCAACTGGTCCAGGTTCAAAAGTATAAGAAGGAACCCTGCTCTCCGGAGGAAGTCCTGCTACTTGCTCTGCTGGAAGAAATACTTCTTCTCCCGGCATTACCAAGGTGTTTGGGAAACCTGTTCTTCGGTAATCCGCATACGCCTGGTGTGGTTGCATATATAACGCTACATATTTTTGATTAAGAACGTTTGCTTGATTTGCTGGTGGAAGATTATTTACAAAGGCGGTGATCTCTGCTGAAGGGACACCCCATTTTTCCATAGAGGCACGCACCCCATTTTCATAATTTTCTTGAGAAAATCCATTGTGTTCTGAGATAATAAATTGTACCTCTGCATATTCCATCAAAACTTCTTTGAAATCTGGTTTTAGAATATTACTACTCATAAAGGAATAGGTTGTTCTATCGAGAAAATTCGTATTTCTAAAAGCGTAAGGAATCCCTAAATAATCATCGTAATTATTGCTTTTTTCATACGTATCCGATTTCACATCCCCTATAGATGCATCAATTGGTGCAGCCATTTGGAAAAGTCTAGGGTCTGGGCCAAAGTTTCCTGATTCTCCTTTAAGTAGTTTTACAAATGGTGCAGCTACGGCGAAATCGGTTCTTGCAATAAATGCTCTCCAGAATGGGGAGGCATTATCGTCTGCGGCATCATATGCCTGTGCTGCATTATCATCATTAGAGGTCATAACTCCTGCTAGTAGGGCAGCATCAATAGCGTCATTTGCCTTAGTAGGATTTACATTCCTTAGATTATTGGCAACTCTCAAAATTAATGAGTTGGCAAACTTTTTCCATTTACCAGCATCTCCGCCAAAAATGTTATCTCCACTCGTGAATACGGGTTCATTTGTGTTGATCATGTCCGACGCTTCCCTTAACTCATTTAAGATGTCATCGTAAATATCTTCCTGGGCTGCAAAAACCGGAGTAGACGTGTTATTTACATCCAGTGCCTGGAAGGTTTCATTATCGCTGCCGTAAGAGTAGTATGGTACATCTCCGAAGAAATTGGTAAGCTCATAGAACATGTAGGATAGCATGATCCTAGAAGCTGCGATTTGATTGTCATTATTGCCATAAGCTGCGGCGCTGTTCTTAGTTTCCTCATTGGTGTTTTGATCAATGATCGACTTTAGATTGATGGCCACAAGGTAGGTGTTGTCATAAATCCCTTGCGCTGTTGTTTCCCTATATAAGAAACGGTCCTCATCTGCATAAGCGGTTTGTCCCCAATATTGTAACCAGGGCAAAGTAAGTCTACCTGAGTTAAATGCATCTCTGCTAAAATCTGTGAACCTTTTTGTTGAATAAGCAAATATATTGCTCGTCGGCACCATTTCTGGTTCGTTTGGGTTAACGTTTAATTCTTCTAAACCTTTATCACAAGAGGATATGCTGGCGAAGAGTGTTAACGCTATAAGTATTTTTAATTTATTTTTCATTTTTTCTTAGAATTTTAATTGTACGTTTAAACCATAACTCTGAGTAGAAGGAAGAGATCCACCTTCTGATCCCTGAATATTTCCACTTCCTGAAGTAGCAACTTCCGGATCGAAGTTATCATTGTCCAGACCCCAAACGAACAGGTTTCTACCAAATGCTGTTATAGTAACATCGGCTTTTTCCCCAAGCCATTTTTTAGGAAGCTTGTATCCCATTGTGATTTCTCTTAGCTTAACATAGTCCGCATTAAAAACGTTCTGTGCATCATTCCCAAAATAGAAATCCGAACCATACTGTTGTGCTGGGATTACTTGGTTATTTGGTGCGGTATTGGTTACAGTATAGCTGCTACCATCTTCGCTGTACGTTACGGTTCCTGTTACTCCTGGAAGAACAATTCCTTCTTCTCTAATATTATTAGCTGCAGTTTCCTCCAATATACCAGAATACATGCCCCATAAATTAGTCAATGATCTATATTTACCGCCTTTCTGAACATCGATCAAAAACCCAAAACTGAGGTTTTTGTATGTAAGGCTGTTTCTAAAGCCCATATTATAATCTGGCAGAACAGATCCTAGATTTTCAACGTTCTGAGTTTCTGCGTAGCTACCATTGGAGTTTACAACTTTGTTCCCTTGGTCGTCAAACACATAATTTGTACCTCGGATAATGCCATAAGGTTGCCCTACTACTGCATTAACGGTTACGGAGTTAAATGGGAATCTTCCAATCTGCAACGTTTCTACTCCTTCTACAATTTCAAGTAGCTTGTTATCGTTCTTGGCAAAGTTCCAATTAAAGTCCCAGCTATAGTCTTCTGTTTGTATGGGAGTTATGCTTACTAATGCCTCTATACCTTTATTTTGTAATTTTCCAGCATTGGTGAACCTAGAGGTGAAGCCAGAGGAAGGGTCAATTTGTACAGGGGTAATAAGGTCACTAGTTTCTTCATTATAATAGGTGAAATCGAAACTAAGTCGGTTTCTAAAAAACGCCATTTCAAGACCTACTTCCCAGGTCTGTTTAAGCTCTGGTAATAAGTTTGGGTTTCTGTTTACGTTGCCTAAATCAAAAGGAACATCGCCTAAAAAGGGAATGCTTCCCCCGTACGTGTTTGCCAATTGATAGGGGTCGGTGTCACTACCTACTTCTGCGTAACCCCCTCTAAGTTTTCCGAAAGACATCCATGGTGCATCAATTAATTGTGAAAACACAAGGCTACCACTTACCGATGGGTAAAAATAAGAGTTGTTGTTTGCAGGCAAAGTAGAAGACCAGTCGTTTCTACCGGTAACTGTCAGATAAGCAAAATTGTCATATCCTAAGGAAACGGAACCGTATAAGCTGTTAACCTGCTTTCTAGAATCAAATTCCGTTACTTGCGCCGGATCTTTGGAATTGCTTAAATTATAAAGACCTGGAACTACAAGTCCACCTGAGGTTTCTCCTGTAATTCTGTGGAATTCATTGTCCCTTCTGTTTAGCCCAACAAAAGAATTTACACTTAGTTTATTGTCAAAAAGGTTTTTGTCGAAATGAAGACGTCCTTCATAGTTCAATTCTTGAAAATCCCTATCTATTTCAGTGTAGAACGGCTGATCTTGCGAGCCTACAGCGCGGCGGCTGTTGATTCTGAAATCATACGTATCTCCATATATTTTACCTACAACATAAAGATCATCGGTTAGGTTGTAAGTGGCGCCAAGGCTTCCGTACCATCTTGTTCTTTTGTCTTCTGCCGTATTTTCATATAAGGTCCAGTATGGGTTATCGGAATAACGTACACTTCCATCCAATGCGGAAACTCTGTTCCAAGATCTCTGTGTTCCATCTGCTAATTTGTATTTCTTTAGCCTTTCATAATCAAGTTGAGTTTGTCCAAATTGATACATTTGCTGAATAACGCCTTCGCCAGTATAACCAGAAGCTGGTCTATTGAATCCATCGGTTACAGTGAAATTTACAGAAGCATCTATTTTTAACTTATCGGATAATTGAGAAGTACCATTAAAACTAACTGAAGTTTTGTCAAGACTGGAGTTAGGTACAATACCTTTTGTTTGAGTGTTATTAAGCGATAGTCTAATGGTTCCTTTTTCTGTGCCTTGCGAAAAAGATACTCCATTATTTACAGAGAAACCTGTATTAAAGAAATCGTCTTTGTCATTGTTTGGGTACACCCATGGTCTTGGCTTTAAATAGTCTGATGAAAACTCTGGGTCAAATGCGTCCCAATGCAAAACAAGTCTGTCGGAACCATATTTTGGACCCCAAGATTCGTCCGTTCCATAATCTGCTACATCATATGTAGTACCGTTAATCGTAGCTTGTCCAAAACCGGACTGTTCAATAGTTTCAGCGTCTCCTGCACCACCACCGTAAAGCTTCTGTATTTTTGGGAGAGTATTTACGCGTTCGAAAGAAACACCTGAGTTTACAGTTACTTCAGCTCTACCTTTTTTTCCAGATTTTGTTGTGATCAAGATTACTCCATTACTGGCCCTAGACCCATATAGTGCAGCCGCAGCCCCACCTTTAAGTACGTTCATACTTGCAATATCGTCTGGATTTATGTCTGCTGCTGCGTCGCCATAATCCCTACCACCACCACCTGTTTGCGTATCGGTTGTGTTGTAGTTACTGTTGTCCAACGGAATTCCGTCTACCACGATCAGTGGCTTGTTTTCCTGAGTGATAGATCCAGCTCCCCTTATTAAGATCCTAGAGGAACCTCCCAAGGAACCAGTAGAATTGGAAACTTGAACACCAGCAACTTTACCGCTAAGAGAGTTTAAAGCATTAGAGTTTCTAGTCTCCGCTAATTGATCTCCAGATACTTCTTGCGTAGAATATCCTAAGGATTTTTTCTCCCTAGATATCCCCAACGCAGTCACAACTACCTCTTCCAATGCTTGTGCATCCTCTGCCATTTCAACATCAATCCTGTTTCCAGACCCAATTGGTCTCGTAACAGTTGTTTGTCCAATGTAAGTGAATACTAAGTTTTGGCCCACTTGGCCCGCAATGGTATAATTTCCATCAAAATCTGTCTGTGTGCCATTAGTGGTTCCTTTCACTAAGATGTTTACTCCAGGAAGTGGAAAACCATCTTGATCCGTAACTGTTCCTGAAATCGTTTTGTCCTGTGCAAACGCAAAATGGACCGCCAACACCAGAAATAGCGTCAGAATTCCCTTTAGTTTTGTTTTCATTTTTTTTATTGTTTGAATTAGTTGATTGTAAAAATCCAAAATAAACACTTATAAAAAAAATTAAATTCAATAAATATTCAGTTGTCTTGATGGAAGTGCAATGAAATCCAGTTTTGGTAAGTGAAACCTAACTCTGTCATTGAGATTATGGTCTGTACAGTAGTTTTGATTTCAAGATGGTCCAAGGTTTATTGCTGTTTTGTTGTTCTAATTGAAGCGTTTATTAAATTATATGGACTTGATAGGTGATTTTGATGATTTTAAGGTTAGGGAGGTTTTATTTTTGGATCTGCAAAATTAAAAGTGCTGCTATAGGGGGAAAAATTTTCTTATACCGTTATATATGGATAAGAAATCTTTTATGTTAGAAGATACCTTATAAAGTAAAGTTGTGAAGATTGAATTAGGCGATGGGGTAACATTTTTAGAGTTTATAAGATAGTTTAAGGTAAGTATAGTTGTTGTATTATGCAATTGTATACCTGAGAAAAGGGCTTAAAGTTATTTTATATTTATCAGCTGCTATGACCCTTCTGAAGGGTCATTTTATATGCAAAAGCTTGATATTCAAAAAAAAATGAAAAAAAATCCTCGTATGATTTGAATTATTATGGATTATCCTTACATTTGCCAGCCCTTAAAAAGGAGGGTTAAGTTTTATTATACATATACAGTATGCCAACAATTTCACAATTAGTACGAAAAGGAAGAGTCTCTATTACTAAGAAGAGTAAATCGGTTGCTTTGGATTCGTGCCCTCAGAGAAGAGGTGTTTGTACTCGTGTTTATACTACTACTCCGAAAAAACCAAACTCCGCAATGCGTAAAGTTGCAAGGGTTAGGTTGACTAACGGAAAAGAAGTAAACGCTTACATACCTGGAGAAGGGCACAATTTACAAGAGCACTCGATAGTATTAGTAAGGGGCGGAAGGGTAAAAGATTTGCCAGGAGTTAGATATCACATCGTTAGAGGTGCTTTGGATACAGCAGGTGTTGCTGGAAGAGCTCAACGTAGGTCTAAGTACGGTGCAAAACGCCCTAAGAAGTAAGATAGGTATTTCCTATCCAAACAATTAAATGAGAAGAAATGAGAAAAAAGCAGGCAAAAAAGAGGCCACTTTTACCGGATCCGAGGTTTAACGACCAGTTGGTGACACGTTTTGTGAACATGATGATGTGGGACGGTAAAAAATCAACAGCCTTTAAGGTGTTCTATGACGCAATTGATATCGTAGAGGAAAAAAAGACCGACGAGGAGAAAACAGCCTTGGAGTTGTGGAAAGATGCATTATCTAATGTAATGCCCCACGTAGAGGTTAGGAGTAGGAGAGTTGGAGGGGCAACCTTTCAGATCCCAATGCAAATTAGGCCGGATCGTAAGATTTCAACGGCTATGAAGTGGCTTATTAGTTATTCAAGAAAAAGAAACGAAAAAGCAATGTCTTTGAAGTTGGCTTCCGAAATTTTAGCGGCTGCCAAGGAAGAGGGTGCTGCGGTTAAGAAGAGGATGGATACTCATAAAATGGCCGAAGCAAATAAAGCTTTCTCCCACTTCAGATTTTAAAAAGAGCAAATGGCAAGAGATTTAAAATTAACAAGGAATATAGGTATTGCAGCGCATATTGATGCTGGAAAAACAACAACTACCGAAAGAATTCTTTTTTATACGGGAGTTAACCATAAACTGGGAGAAACTCACGAGGGTTCTGCAACCATGGACTGGATGGAGCAGGAGCAGGAAAGAGGTATTACGATAACCTCTGCTGCAACTACTTGTGATTGGCGTTTTCCAATGGAAAATGGTGAGCCTTTAGAGGATACGCAGTCCTACCATTTTAACATTATTGATACTCCTGGTCACGTAGATTTCACTGTTGAGGTTAACCGTTCGTTAAGGGTTCTTGATGGCTTGGTGTTTCTTTTTAGCGCAGTTGATGGTGTTGAGCCACAATCTGAGACTAACTGGAGATTGGCCGATAACTATAAAGTACCGCGTATCGGTTTTGTGAATAAAATGGACCGTCAAGGGGCTAACTTTATCAACGTTAACAATCAGGTTAAAGAGATGTTGGGGTCCAATGCGGTGCCAATTGTTTTGCCTATTGGTGACGAAAACGATTTTAAAGGTATCGTTGATCTTGTGAAGAATAGAGCTATTGTATGGCATGATGAGAATTTTGGTTCTACATTCGACGTAGTAGAAATTCCTGCTGATATGGTAGATGAGGTTAGGGAGTATAGAGCAAAGCTTATTGAAGCGGTTGCTGAATATGACGAGACCTTAATGGAGAAGTTTTTCGAAGATGAGGATTCAATTTCAGAAGATGAGGTGCACACTGCTTTGAGAGCTGCCGTTATGGATATGAGCATTATCCCAATGGTATGTGGTTCTTCATTTAAAAATAAAGGTGTTCAGTTCTTGTTGGATGCGGTATGTAGATACTTGCCTTCGCCAATGGACAAAGAAGGTATAGTTGGTGTTAATCCAGATACTGGAGTAGAAGAAAAGCGTAAGCCAGACGTGAAGGAGCCATTTGCTGCTTTAGCGTTTAAAATAGCGACAGATCCGTTTGTTGGTCGTTTAGCTTTCTTCAGAGTGTACTCTGGTCGTTTGGATGCTGGTTCGTACATTTTGAACAATCGTTCTGGAAAAAAAGAACGTATATCAAGAATTTATCAAATGCACTCCAATAAGCAAAATGCTATCGATTTTATCGAGGCTGGTGATATTGGTGCTGCGGTTGGATTTAAAGATATTAAGACTGGTGATACCATGTCTGCTGAAAAGCATCCTATTGTTTTAGAGAGTATGGATTTCCCGGATCCCGTTATCGGTATCGCAGTGGAACCAAGAACTAAGGCGGATGTTGATAAATTAGGAATGGCATTGGCTAAGTTGGCCGAAGAGGATCCAACTTTCCAGGTTAAGACTGATGAGGCATCAGGACAGACAATTGTTTCTGGAATGGGTGAGCTTCACTTGGATGTTATTGTGGATCGACTTAGGCGTGAGTTTAAGGTTGATGTAAACCAAGGAGAGCCTCAAGTAGAGTACAAAGAAGCACTTACTGCTACGGCAAATCACAGAGAGGTTTATAAGAAACAATCTGGTGGTCGTGGTAAGTTTGCTGATATTGTATTTACAATGGGACCTGGTGAAGAAGGTAAAGATGGTCTTGAGTTTGAAAACAATATTAAAGGAGGTAACATTCCTAAGGAATATATACCATCTGTAGAGAAAGGATTTAGAGAGGCTATGAAAAATGGTCCTTTAGCTGGATTCGAAATGGATAGTATGAAGGTTACGTTAAGTGACGGTTCTTTCCATGCTGTGGATTCCGATTCGTTATCCTTTGAATTAGCTGCCAAAATTGGGTATAAAGCTGCTGCAAAAGCTGCGCGTGCCGTATTGATGGAGCCAATCATGAAAATTGAGGTGTTAACACCTGAAGAGAACATGGGGGATATTGTAGGTGACCTTAACCGAAGGAGAGGAACTATTACCAATATGGATGATAGGGCCGGTGCAAAAGTTGTTAAAGGTACGGTGCCATTATCTGAGATGTTTGGATATGTAACCTCTTTAAGAACGTTGTCTTCTGGTAGGGCAACCTCTACCATGGAGTTTTCACACTATGCTGAAACGCCTTCCAATATTGCAGAGGAAGTGATTAAAAAAGCTAAGGGTATAACCGCTTAAATCTAACTAAGATGAGTCAGAAAATTAGAATCAAATTAAAATCGTACGACCACAACTTGGTAGATAAATCTGCCGAGAAGATCGTAAAAACGGTAAAGACTACAGGAGCGGTTGTAACTGGTCCAATTCCTTTGCCAACACATAAAAAAATATTTACAGTTTTGCGTTCACCGCACGTTAATAAGAAAGCAAGAGAGCAATTTGAGTTGAGTTCTTATAAGCGTTTACTGGATATTTATAGCTCTTCTTCGAAAACTATTGATGCTTTAATGAAATTAGAGCTTCCAAGTGGTGTAGAAGTCGAGATAAAAGTGTAGCTTTGCAAAACTTTTTTTCACCAGAGTGGTGAAATTACATGTCCCGAGCGTTTCGCGAAGGAAAGATGGAGAAAAAAATAAAATCAGGGTCGATTTATTTTTGACCCTGTTTTTTTGTCAAAAAGTTTGAGTAGTAATCAATTAATAATCAATTATAAATATGTCTGGGTTAATAGGTAGAAAAATAGGTATGACCAGCATCTTCGACGAAAATGGAAAGAACATTCCATGTACGGTAATCGAAGCTGGGCCATGCGTAATTACCCAAGTCAGAACCGAAGAGGTCGACGGGTACAGTGCCCTTCAGCTTGGTTTCGATGACAAGGCAGAAAAACGTGCAAACAAAGCGGCAACAGGTCACTTTAAAAAAGCAGGTGCTTCTCCTAAGAAAAAGGTCATGGAATTCCGAGATTGGGAAGGTGAATTTAAATTAGGGGACACTTTAGGTGTTGATCTATTTGTAGAGGGTGAATTTGTGGATGTTATAGGAACATCTAAAGGTAAAGGCTTTCAGGGTGTTGTTAAAAGACATGGCTTCGGTGGTGTTGGTCAGCAAACGCACGGTCAGCATAACAGGTTAAGAGCTCCGGGATCCATTGGTGCTGCATCTGATCCTTCTAAAGTATTTAAGGGAATGAAGATGGCAGGTAGAATGGGTAACGATCAAGTAACCGTTCAGAACCTGAGAGTATTGAAAATTGTCCCAGAAAAGAACCTTTTAGTAGTAAAAGGTTGTGTTCCTGGACATAAGAACGCTTACGTAACTATTCAGAAGTAATGAAAGTAGCAGTTTTAGATATTAAGGGAAAAGAAACAGGTAGGGAGGTAGAACTTTCCGATGCTGTATTCGCAATAGAGCCGAACAATCATGCTGTTTATTTGGATGTTAAACAATATTTGGCACACCAAAGGCAAGGGACGCACAAATCTAAAGAGCGTGCCGAGATTGCAGGTAGTACGAGAAAGATAAAGAAACAAAAAGGAACTGGTACTGCTCGTGCTGGTAGTATTAAGTCTCCGGTTTTTAGAGGGGGTGGACGTATTTTTGGACCACGACCTAAAGATTACAAACAGAAATTGAACAAGAACCTGAAGCGTTTGGCGAGAAAATCTGCTTTCAGTATTAAGGCTAAAGATAGCGCAATTGTTGTTGTAGAGGACTTTAATTTTGAAGCACCAAAGACTAAGGAATTCGTTAATGTGTTGAAATCCTTGGGCTTGGAAGGGAAAAAGTCGCTTATAGTGTTGGGTGATAGGAATAATAACGTATATTTGTCCTCACGCAATTTAAAGGGTTCTGAAGTTATAACTAGCTCAGAACTAAGCACTTACAAAATATTAAACGCAGGAAGTGTTGTGTTGTTGGAAGGTGCTTTGGAAGGAATCGAAACTAACTTAACAAATAAGTAGGCCATGAGTGTGTTAATAAAGCCAATTATTACGGAAAAAATGACAGCTGAAAGCGAAGTGAACAATCGCTATGGTTTTCTTGTAGATCCTAGGGTTAACAAGATACAGGTCAAAGAAGCAGTAGAGGCTACTTATGGCGTAACAGTTGAGAAAGTTCGAACAATGAATTATGGACCCTCACGCAAATCGCGTTACACCAAGACTGGTGTTCAACACGGGAAGACCAATGCCTATAAGAAGGCAATTGTAGATCTTGCAGAAGGGGATATTATTGATTTTTACAGTAATCTATAAAGACAAAAAATGTCAGTTAGAAAATTAAAACCAATCACTCCAGGACAGCGTTTTAGAGTAGTTAATGGATTTGACGCCATTACTACTGATAAGCCGGAGAAAAGCTTGCTTGCTCCGATCAAAAAGTCGGGAGGTAGAAACAGTCAAGGAAAGATGACCATTCGTCAAAAAGGTGGAGGTCATAAAAGAAGGTATCGTGTAATTGATTTCAAAAGGGATAAACAAGATGTTGTCGCTAAAGTAGAGTCAGTTGAATACGATCCTAACAGAACAGGCTTTATTGCCTTGTTGTCTTATGCAGATGGCGAAAAGAGATATATTATTGCACCAAGTGGTTTGCAGGTTGGGCAAGAAATTGTTTCTGGAGCTAACGTTGCGCCAGAGATAGGAAATGCGCTTCCTTTGAAGGCTATTCCTTTGGGAACTATCATTTCAGCTATCGAATTGCGTCCAGGTCAAGGAGCCGTTATGGCAAGAAGTGCTGGAACTTTTGCTCAGTTAATGGCTAAGGATGGTAAATTCGTAACCATTAAGTTACCATCTGGGGAGACAAGATTAATCTTATCTGAATGTATGGCGACTATAGGTGCTGTATCTAACCATGATCACCAATTGTTGGTGTCCGGTAAAGCCGGTAGAAGTAGATGGTTGGGTAGAAGACCAAGGACAAGACCAGTAGCAATGAACCCTGTTGATCACCCAATGGGTGGTGGTGAAGGTAGAGCTTCTGGAGGGCATCCAAGGTCTAGAAACGGAATCCCTGCAAAAGGATATAGAACCCGTTCTAGGACCAAGAGTACCAACAAATATATTTTAGAACGTAGAAAGAAATAAAAAGCAGAAAGAAATGGCACGTTCATTAAAGAAAGGACCTTACGTTCACTATAGTTTGGATAAGAAAGTCCAGCAAAATGTAGAATCCGGAAAAAAGGCAGTCATTAAGACATGGTCTAGGGCATCTATGATTACTCCAGATTTCGTGGGGCAAACAATAGCAGTGCACAACGGAAAGCAATTTGTTCCAGTTTTTGTAACAGAGAACATGGTGGGTCACAAATTAGGTGAATTTTCTCCTACAAGATCTTTTAGAGGTCATGCTGGAGCAAAAAATAAAGGTAAAAAGTAGTAAGCTATGGGAGTTCGAAAAAGACAAATGGCCGAAAGGATAAAGACGGAGAAGCAACAAATAGCATTTGCAAAACTTAACAATTGCCCTACCTCTCCTAGAAAAATGCGCTTGGTTGCGGATTTGGTTAGAGGTGTGCAGATTGAAAAAGCACTTGCTATCTTGAAGTTTAACCCAAAAGAAGCTTCACGTAGGTTGGAGAAGTTGTTATTGTCCGCAATAGCAAACTGGCAAGCCAAAAACGAAGATGCAAGTATAGAGGAAGCTGAGCTTTTTGTAAAAGAGATCAGAGTGGATAGTGGTAGTATGTTAAAAAGACTACGTCCTGCGCCTCAGGGAAGAGCGCATAGAATAAGAAAACGTTCCAACCATGTTACTTTGGTTTTGGGATCTAATAATAACACACAAAGCTAGAGCATTTAGTATGGGACAGAAAACAAATCCAATCGGAAATCGCCTAGGTATTATCAGGGGATGGGAATCTAACTGGTACGGTGGAAACGATTATGGCGATAAGCTTGCCGAAGACGACAAGATTAGGAAATATATACATGCACGTTTAGCGAAAGCGAGTGTGTCTAGAATCATTATTGAGCGTACACTTAAATTGATCACCGTTACCATTACTACGGCAAGACCTGGTATTATTATCGGTAAAGGTGGGCAAGAGGTTGACAAATTGAAAGAGGAGCTTAAAAAGATTACGGACAAGGAGATCCAGATCAATATTTTTGAGATCAAAAGACCGGAATTAGATGCAAATCTTGTAGCTGCTAGTGTTGCTCGTCAGATAGAAGGTAGAATCTCTTTTAGAAGAGCTATTAAAATGGCGATCGCAGCGGCAATGAGAATGAATGCTGAAGGAATCAAAATTCAGATTTCTGGACGTTTGAACGGAGCTGAAATGGCGAGATCAGAATCTTACAAAGATGGTAGAATACCTTTGTCTACTTTTAGGGCAGACATTGACTACGCTTTGCATGAGGCCCATACTTCTTACGGAAGATTGGGAATTAAAGTCTGGATCATGAAAGGTGAGGTTTATGGGAAAAGAGAACTTTCTCCTTTAGTTGGAATGGCAAAAGGTCAGACCAGTGGAAAAGGTGGAAAGCACGAAGGACCGAAGAAACAACGTCGTAGAAAGTAATTTTTTAAAGAAGTAAAGAAAAATGTTACAGCCAAAAAGAACTAAGTTCCGCAAAATGCAGAAAGGGCGTATGAAAGGGATCTCTGGAAGGGGACATCAACTTTCTAACGGAATGTTCGGGATCAAATCCATGGATACCTCTTTCATCACATCCCGACAAATAGAGGCAGCTCGTATTGCGGCCACTAGATATATGAAAAGGGAAGGGCAGTTGTGGATCAAGATATTTCCAGACAAGCCTATCACTAGAAAGCCATTGGAAGTACGTATGGGTAAAGGTAAAGGTGCTCCAGAATATTTTGTTGCTAGAGTGTTGCCAGGAAGAATATTGTTCGAAGTAGCTGGTGTTTCAATTGAAGTTGCAAAAGAGGCTTTGCGTCTTGCAGCTCAGAAACTTCCGGTTAGAACAAAATTTATTATTGCTAGGGACTATTCTGCTTAATATAATTGCAAGGAATCATGAAACAATCAGAAATTAAAGAATTATCAGTTGAGGAGCTGAAAGAAAAGAGAGCTGAATTTAAAAAGCAGTACTCGGACCTTAAAATGGCTCATTCCGTAACACCATTGGAGAATCCTTTGCTTATTAGAAGTGTGAGAAGAACGGTGGCAAGATTGGCAACTGAATTAACAAAAAGAGAATTACAATAATTGGTTCTGCTTTATGGAAAAAAGGAATTTAAGAAAAGAGAGAATAGGCGTTGTTACTAGCAACAAAATGGAGAAATCAGTAGTGGTTTCAGAAGTTAAGCGAGTTAAGCACCCTATGTACGGAAAGTTCGTGTTGAGAACAAAGAAATATGTTGCGCACGATGAAAAGAACGATTGCAATATTGGCGATACTGTGAAAATAATGGAAACACGACCATTGAGTAAGACCAAATGTTGGAGATTAGTTGAAATCATAGAAAGAGCTAAATAATTATGTTACAGCAAGAATCTAGACTAAAAGTAGCGGACAATACGGGGGCAAAAGAAGTTTTGACCATTCGTGTGCTTGGAGGTACAAAAAGAAGGTATGCTTCTGTTGGTGATAAAATTGTAGTTACCGTGAAGGAAGCTACTCCAAACGGAGGTATTAAAAAAGGTGCAGTTTCCACGGCGGTTGTTGTTAGAACTAAGAAAGAGGTCAGACGACCTGATGGCTCTTATATACGTTTTGACGATAATGCATGTGTTCTTTTAAACCCTACTGGGGAAATGAGAGGAACACGAGTATTTGGTCCTGTGGCCAGAGAACTTCGTGATAAGCAGTTCATGAAAATTATATCATTGGCTCCAGAGGTGCTTTAATAAACATAGCAAAATGGGAAAATTGAAAATAAAAACAGGGGATACCGTAAGGATTATGGCAGGAGACCACAAAGGGGTTGAAGGCAAGGTAGTCAAGGTAGACCGTGAGAAGAATAAGGCGATCGTAGAAGGTGCCAATATGGTATCTAAGCACGAGAAGCCAAGCGCGAACAATCCACAAGGAGGTATCGTAAAGAAAGAGGCTCCTTTAAACATTTCCAACCTATCCTTGATCGACCCTAAGTCGGGAGAGGCTACAAGAGTAGGATTTGAGGTGAGAGATGGTAAGAAAGTGAGATTTTCTAAGAAATCTAAAGAAGTAATTTAATTATGGCTTACGTTCCAAGATTAAAACAGGAATATAAAGAAAGAGTGGTAAAAGCTCTTCAGGAGGAATTTGGTTACAAAAATGTAATGCAAGTTCCCAAATTAGAGAAAATTGTTGTGAGTAGAGGTGTTGGTGCCGCTGTAGCGGACAAGAAGCTTATTGACTATGCAGTAGATGAGCTTACCTTGATCACTGGCCAAAAAGCAATTACAACAATATCTAAAAAGGATGTCGCGGCATTTAAATTGCGTAAGGGTATGCCCATTGGGGCAAAGGTTACTTTGCGTGGAGAAAAAATGTACGAGTTTTTGGATAGATTGGTTACAACTGCCCTTCCAAGGGTAAGGGATTTCCAAGGAATTAAAGCTACTGGCTTTGATGGAAGAGGAAATTATAGCCTTGGTATTGAGGAGCAAATCATATTTCCTGAAATAAACATTGATAAAATTAATAAAATCAATGGAATGGATATTACCTTTGTAACCTCTGCGGAGACAGATAAAGAATCCAAATCATTGTTAACTGAATTAGGATTACCTTTTAAAAAGAATTAGTATGGCTAAAGAATCTATGAAGGCCCGTGAGGTCAAAAGAGAAAAGACTGTAGCTAAGTATGCTGAGAAAAGAAAAGCTTTGAAAGAGGCTGGAGATTACGAGGCATTGCAAAGGTTGCCAAAGAATGCATCTCCGGTGCGTTTGCACAATCGTTGTAAACTTACAGGTAGACCAAGAGGGTACATGAGAACCTTTGGTGTATCTAGGGTTACTTTTAGAGAGCTTGCAAACAATGGTCTTATACCAGGGGTTAAAAAAGCTAGCTGGTAATATAAATATAAACAGGTTGCAGGTTTAACAATATTGTTAAAAACCGTTACCGTAAATCAATAACTATGTTCACAGATCCAATTTCGGATTATTTAACAAGAATTAGGAACGCAAGTAGTGCTGGGCACAGAGTGGTAGAAATACCCGCTTCCAATTTAAAGAAAGAAATTACTAAAATATTATTCGATCAAGGATATATTTTAAGTTACAAATTTGAAGACGATTCTATACAAGGTGTTATAAAGATCGCTTTAAAGTATGATAAGTTCACAAAAGAACCGGTCATTAGAAAATTAAAGCGTGTGAGTAAGCCTGGACTTAGGAAATATGCTAACTCCAAGGAGTTGCCTAGGGTTCTGAATGGTCTTGGTATTGCCATCGTTTCAACTTCTCATGGGGTAATGACGAGTAAGCAAGCAAAGCTTGAGAATGCAGGTGGGGAAGTTTTATGTTATGTCTATTAATACACTAAAGATTTAGAAGAATGTCTAGAACAGGTAATAATCCAATAGCAATTCCAGAGGGAGTAACCGTAGAAGTAAAGGAAGATGTTATTACCGTAAAAGGTAAGATGGGGACACTTTCCCAAGAATTTTCTGGAGCAGCTGTAAAGGTAGAGGATGGTCAAATTTACGTTACAAGACCGTCTGATTCCAAGGAACACAAGGCAAAACATGGTCTTTATAGATCTTTGATATATAATATGACCCAAGGAGTTTCCAAGGGTTGGGTAAAAGAGCTTGAATTGGTCGGTGTAGGTTATCGAGCAAGTCACCAAGGTCAGAAATTGGACCTTGCTTTAGGTTTCTCGCATAATATCATTTTAGATATCGCCCCAGAGGTGAAAATAGAGACTGTCTCGGATAAGGGTAAGAATCCTATCGTAAAGCTTAGTTCCCATGATAAACAATTAGTTGGCCAGGTGGCTGCTAAAATTAGGTCCTTCCGTAAGCCAGAGCCTTACAAAGGAAAAGGGATTAAATTCGTAGGAGAAGAATTAAGAAGAAAAGCTGGTAAATCAGCCTAATAATTAGGAATATGGGATTATCGAAGACTGAAAGAAAACTACGTATCAGAAGGAGGATAAGAAAAACATCCACAGGTACTGCACAAAAACCAAGGCTAGCTGTTTTTAGAAGTAATAGTGAAATATATGCTCAATTGATAGATGATGTTGCTGGAACTACTTTAGTTGCTGCTTCATCTAGGGATAAGGAGTTGGCTAAAACAAAAGGATCTAAAACAGAAGTTGCGAACTTGGTAGGTAAAACTATCGCCGAGAAGGCAAAGGAAGCCGGTATAGAATCGGTTGCTTTTGACAGAGGTGGTAACTTATACCACGGACGAGTGAAATCATTGGCCGAAGGCGCAAGGGAAGCAGGATTAAAATTCTAAGAATATTATGTATCAGAAATACAAAAACGTAGAGACTGTTAAGCCGGGAGGTTTAGAATTAAAGGATAAATTGGTAGGGATACAACGTGTTACCAAAGTTACCAAAGGTGGTAGAGCGTTCGGGTTTTCCGCTATCGTTATTGTTGGTGATGAGAATGGTGTTGTAGGTCACGGTCTTGGAAAATCCAAGGAAGTCGCTACTGCTATTGCAAAAGCAATTGAAGATGCCAAGAAGAACCTTATTAGAATACCTCTTAATAGAGGAACTTTGCCACATGAGCAAAAAGGTAAATACGGTGGAGCAAGAGTTTATATCCAGCCTGCTTCTGAAGGTACCGGGGTTATTGCCGGTGGTGCTGTAAGAGCTGTATTGGAGTCTGTTGGGGTTCAGGATGTTTTGTCTAAATCTCAAGGGTCATCTAACCCGCATAACGTGGTGAAAGCTACCTTTGATGCACTTTTACAATTGAGAGATGCCAAAACGGTAGCTCTTCAGAGAGGTGTTTCCTTGGAGAAAGTTTTTAAAGGATAAATTTATAGTACTAAGTATTAGGTACTAGGTATTGAGTAGTTAAATTGTGATGTGAGAACAAAACAAACTGCTGGTACTGATTACTGATTACTGAATGCTGAATACTGATAAACATGGCAAAGATTAAAGTAAAACAGGTGAGGAGCGCTATCAATAGAGCTCAAAATCAAAAAAGAACCTTAGAGGCTCTTGGCTTACGAAGAATAGGACATGTGGTAGAACATGATGATACCGCTAATATTCTAGGTATGGTAAATAAAGTTAAACACTTAGTTTCTATTGTAGAAGCTTAAATAATTTTAGTGTTATGAATTTAAGTAATTTAAAACCTGCGGATGGTGCGAAACAAAGAGCCGGAAAAATTGTAGGTAGAGGACAAGGTTCTGGTAAAGGTGGTACTGCTACTAAAGGACATAAAGGAGCAAAATCCAGATCTGGTTATTCTAAGAAACTTGGTTTTGAAGGTGGTCAGATGCCATTGCAAAGACGTCTTCCTAAATTTGGTTTTACTAACATTAACCGTAAGGACTACGCAGGGATCAATTTAGATAAGATTCAAGAATTAGTAGATAAAGGTATTGTAAAGGATGCAATCACTATAGATACTCTTATTGAAAATAGATTGGTCGGAAAAAACGATTTAGTTAAAATATTAGGTGGAGGAGAACTAAAGGCGTCTCTTAAAGTTTCTGCACATAAATTTACTGCTACTGCAAAAGCTGCGATAGAAGCTGCAGGTGGTGAAGCAATAAGTTTATAAGTCAAAGAATACTATGAAGAAATTTTTCGATACATTATCAAATATTTGGAAGATTGATGAGCTTAAGGGTAGGATTATTGTAACCTTAGGCTTGCTTTTAGTGTATCGTTTTGGTGCACAAGTAGTGCTTCCAGGTATTGATTCTACTCAATTGGGTGCTTTGGCTTCCAGTACAGATAGCGGTATTTTAGGTATCTTAAATGCATTTACCGGAGGAGCATTGTCTAATGCCTCCGTTTTTGCATTGGGTATTATGCCATATATTTCTGCTTCTATTGTGGTGCAGTTAATGGGTATTGCTATTCCTTATCTTCAAAAGTTGCAAAAAGAAGGGGAGAGCGGTAGAAAGACGATAAATCAAATTACCAGATGGTTAACCATAGGTATTTGTATCGTTCAGGCGCCCACTTATTTGTACAGTTTAGGAGCTCTAGGTGTTCCAGACAGCGCGTTTGTATTTGGAAAAGGATTTGATTTTATTATCCCATCGGTAATAATTTTGGTATCTGGAACCATTTTTGCAATGTGGTTAGGAGAAAAGATTACCGATAAAGGAATCGGCAATGGGATATCCTTACTGATCATGGTAGGTATTATAGCTACTATGCCTCAGAGTTTTGTTCAAGAGTTTGTATCTAGAACTACCAATAACACTGGTGGTCTGATGTTTATGCTGATCGAAGTGATCATTTGGTTTGTTGTTATCTTGTTATGTGTTCTGTTGGTAATGGCTACACGCCAGATCCCAGTACAGTATGCTAGACGTACAGCATCTGGTGGATACGAAAAAAATATTATGGGATCTAGACAATATATTCCGTTAAAATTGAACGCTTCTGGGGTAATGCCTATTATCTTTGCGCAGGCAATTATGTTCGCACCAGGCTTGCTTGGTAAAACATTCAATAATACCGCTGTAGGGCAATGGATGGAAGTTCAGTTTGAAGATATATTTGGGTTGGCCTATAATTTGTTGTTCGGGTTTTTAATCATTGTATTTACTTATTTCTATACAGCGATTACTGTACCGACCAATAAAATGGCCGATGATCTTAAAAGAAGCGGCGGTTTTATTCCCGGTATTAGACCAGGAAAGGAAACAGGGGATTATTTAGATAAGATAATGTCTCTGATTACACTACCAGGCTCTATTTTCTTGGCTTTATTGGCGGTACTTCCGGCAGTGATCGCTAAAGTAATGGGCGTGCAAATGGGGTGGGCCTTGTTTTATGGAGGTACTTCCTTATTAATTATGGTAGGGGTAGCAATTGATACCGTGCAGCAGGTGAATTCATATTTGCTGAACAGGCATTATGATGGATTGATGAAAACTGGTAAAAATAGAAAGGTAGCATAGTTTATGGCTAAACAATCAGCAATAGAGCAAGATGGAAGCATTATCGAGGCATTATCTAATGCTATGTTCCGCGTAGAGTTGGAAAACGGTCATGTGGTAACGGCACATATTTCGGGAAAGATGCGTATGCATTACATTAAGTTGCTTCCGGGAGATAAGGTAAAACTTGAAATGAGTCCGTACGATTTAACTAAAGCAAGAATTACATATAGATATTAAGTAAATAGGATGAAAGTTAGAGCATCAGTAAAGAAAAGAAGTGCCGAGTGCAAAATAGTGCGCAGAAAAGGCAGATTGTACGTAATCAATAAAAAGAATCCTAGATTTAAACAAAGACAAGGGTAGTTATGGCAAGAATCGCAGGTGTAGATATACCAAAACAAAAAAGAGGGGTTATAGCCCTGACCTATATCTTTGGTATAGGAAATAGTCGAGCAAAGGAAATTTTAGCCGCCGCTCAAGTAAGTGAAGACACTAAGGTGTCTGAGTGGAACGATGATGAGATTAGCCGTATTCGAGAGGCAGTATCTTCTATTACTATAGAAGGAGAATTGCGTTCCGAAAACCAAATGAACATTAAGCGTTTAATGGACATAGGTTGTTATAGAGGTATACGCCATAGATCTGGTCTACCTTTAAGAGGTCAAAGAACCAAGAACAACTCTAGGACAAGAAAAGGTAAGAGAAAAACAGTTGCTAACAAAAAGAAGGTAACTAAATAATAATTAGGATATTATGGCAAAGGCAAGTGCAAAAGCGACAAAGAAGCGCAAGGTAGTGGTAGAGTCTGTGGGCGAAGCCCATGTAACTGCTTCTTTTAATAATATTATTGTTTCTTTAACCAATAAAAAAGGTGATGTTATCTCTTGGTCCTCAGCAGGTAAAATGGGTTTTAGAGGGTCTAAAAAGAATACTCCCTATGCAGCTCAAGTAGCGTCTGAAGATTGTGCAAGAGTTGCCCATGATGCTGGTTTAAGAAAAGTAAAGGTTTATGTAAAGGGGCCTGGAAATGGTAGAGAATCTGCTATCCGTTCCCTACACAACTCTGGAATTGAGGTTACCGAAATTATCGATATTACCCCAATGCCGCACAACGGTTGTAGACCACCAAAAAGAAGAAGAGTATAATTTATATTAATTAATAATCCTAATAAAAGGGTTTTCAAAGAGGTGTAGTTACGATTATCGAAGGATAAGCCTTAATTCATGATCACACTTCTAAAATAAAAGAAAATGGCAAGATATACAGGACCAAAAACAAAGATCGCCCGTAAATTCGGGGAAGCGATTTTCGGAGATGATAAATCTTTTGAGAAAAGAAATTATCCTCCAGGACAACACGGAAATAACAGACGTCGTGGTAAAAAGTCTGAATATGCTATCCAGTTAATGGAAAAGCAAAAAGCAAAATACACCTACGGTATTTTAGAAAAACAATTTAGAAACATTTTTGGAAAGGCCAATAGAAGTGGTGGGGTAACCGGTGAGGTTTTACTTCAACTTTGTGAGTCTCGTTTAGATAATGTTGTTTACAGAATGGGAATTGCTCCTACTAGAAGTGGGGCAAGACAATTGGTCTCTCACAGACACATTACTGTTAACGGAGAATTGGTGAATATTCCTTCTTATACGCTAAAGCCAGGAGATGTAGTAGGTGTAAGAGAGAAATCTAAATCCTTGAAGGCCATTGTAGATTCTTTAGACGCTAGTAGTAGCGTATATGAGTGGATCACATGGAATAGTGAAAAAAAGGAGGGTAGTTTTGTTGCCATCCCAGAAAGAATGCAAATTCCGGAAAACATAAAAGAACAATTAATAGTTGAGTTATACTCTAAATAAAACAACACTGATCCAATTATGGCATTATTAAATTTTCAGAAGCCCGATAAAGTTATAATGATTGATTCCTCCGATTTCGAAGGCAAATTTGAATTTCGTCCGTTGGAACCAGGTTATGGCCTTACTATTGGGAACGCATTAAGAAGGGTTCTGCTTTCTTCCTTGGAAGGCTTTGCTATCACTTCTGTCAGAATTGATAAGGTAGAACACGAGTTTTCTGTAATTTCAGGTGTTGTGGAAGACGTTACCGAAATCATTTTAAATCTTAAGCAAGTTCGTTTTAAAAGACAGATCGATGACGTGGACAGTGAAACGGTATCTATTTCCGTTAGTGGAAAAGAACAGCTAACTGCAGGGGATTTTCAAAAATTCATCTCAGGCTATCAGGTGTTGAACCCAGATTTAGTTATCTGTAACATGGAGCCTAAAGTGAACCTTAACATGCATATCACTATCGAAAAAGGTAGGGGTTATGTGCCAGCGGAGGAGAATAAAAAGTCCAATGCTATGTTAGGTACCATTGCTGTAGATTCTATCTTTACACCTATAAAGAACGTTAAGTATAGCATAGAGAACTTTAGGGTAGAACAGAAAACAGATTATGAAAAATTAGTTTTCGAGATTCAGACCGATGGCTCTATTCATCCGAAAGACGCATTAACCGAGGGGGCTAAAGTTCTTATTCACCACTTTATGTTGTTTTCAGATGAACGTATTACTTTGGAAGCAGACGAGATTGCACAAACAGAGACCTATGATGAGGAATCGTTGCACATGCGTCAGCTTTTAAAGACTAAATTGGTAGACTTAGACCTTTCTGTAAGGGCGCTAAACTGTTTAAAAGCAGCGGAAGTGGATTCTTTAGGAGACTTGGTTGCCTATAACAAGAACGATTTAATGAAGTTTAGAAACTTTGGAAAAAAATCCTTGACCGAATTGGAAGAATTGGTGATGAACAAAGGATTGAGTTTCGGAATGGACTTATCAAAATATAAATTGGATAAAGATTAATAGCGCTTTTAAAGATTTGGGATAACCATATCTAGAAAAAAGTTTATAGAAAAGTACAATGAGACACGGCAAAAAAGTTAATCATTTAGGAAGAAAGACAGCCCATAGAAGCGCGATGTTGGCAAATATGGCCTGTTCTTTAATAGAACACAAGAGAATAAATACAACTGTAGCTAAAGCTAAAGCTCTAAAGCAGTTTGTAGAGCCTTTGATTACTAAATCTAAGGCAGAGAACAACCAGACTCTTGAGAAGGGAACCCATAACCGTCGTATCGTTTTCAAAAATCTTCGCGATAAAAATGCAATTACTGAATTATTTGGTAATGTAGCGGAGAAAATTGGCGATAGACCAGGAGGATATACTAGAATTATTAAATTGGGAAACCGACTAGGGGATAATGCTGATATGGCGATGATAGAATTAGTAGATTTCAATGAACTCTACAATGCTGACAAGTCTAAGAAGCAGAAAACTACGAGGAGAGGTAGAAGATCTAAGAAATCTGAAACTCCGGTTGCACCAGCTGCAAACACTGAGTCAAAAGCTGATACTGATAGCAAGGCAGAATCTAAAGGCGATGATTCTAAAGAATAGCATTGTTATTACATAATATCATTTTTTAAAAAGGATAAGCCTAAAAGCTTATCCTTTTTTTATATCAAATAAGCTAGCTTCCTCGTAACTTTATCGCATCGAGCAAAATAGCTGCACCATGGAGACATCCTGGTTTATATCATTTTGTCAATTAAAAATAAGGTAACACTAGAAAATGAAGTATCAAACAAGAAAAAAAGCAATATTGTTATTGGCCGATGGAACTATTTTTCACGGTAAGTCTGTAGGCGACAAAGAAGGTACGGTCTTTGGCGAAGCTTGCTTTAATACCGGAATGACCGGATATCAGGAAATATTTACCGATCCTTCCTATTTTGGTCAAATAATGGTGACAAGTACTGCCCACATTGGAAATTATGGTACGCAAGAAGATGAAATAGAATCCAGCGCTGTGCAAATATCAGGTTTGGTATGTAAAAATTTTAGTTATACCTATTCCAGACCCTATTCCGATGCTAGTCTGTTAGAATTTATGGAGAAGAGTAATTTATTTGCCATATCTGATGTAGATACTAGAGCTTTGGTAGGATATATAAGAGACAACGGAGCTATGAATGCTGTTATATCTACAGATATTCATAACATAGAAGAATTAAAGAAGAAATTAGCTGCAGTGCCTAGTATGGAAGGTTTGGAGCTTGCTTCAAAAGTTTCTACTAAAGAACCGTATTACTATGGTGAAGCATCTGCAAAGTATAAGATTTCTGCACTGGATATTGGAATCAAAAAGAACATTCTTCGCAACTTGGCGAAAAGGGATGCCTATATTAAAGTCTTTCCTTATAATGCTACCTTTGAGGAAATGAGCGAGTGGAATCCCGATGCTTATTTTATTTCTAATGGGCCTGGAGATCCGGCTCCATTACAGGAAGCTGTTGCTGCTGCCAAGAAAATGATAGATTCAGGAAAACCTTTGTTCGGGATTTGTCTTGGACATCAAGTATTGGCATTGGCCAATGAGGTTTCTACTTATAAAATGCACAATGGACATAGGGGAATTAACCACCCTGTAATGAATTTGGTCACAGGGAAAGGAGAAATTACATCCCAAAATCATGGTTTTGCCGTAAATAAAGAAGAGGCTGAAGCAAATCCTGACCTAGAAATCACCCATTTACATTTAAATGATGATACCTTGGCAGGAATGAGAATGAAAGGAAAGAATGTGTTTTCGGTTCAGTATCATCCAGAAGCCAGTCCGGGACCTAATGATGCTAATTACCTTTTTGATCAATTTATTGAAATGATCGAATCCTCATCAAACCAGACCAATGTAGTTTGATTGTAACAGGAAAACGCTATTATCCTGATAATTATAAGGGGAAAACGGGCATCCTTTACTATATTTGCACAATAAATTAACTAAAATAAAAATTACAATATATGAGTATCATTCTAAGTGTTCATGCACGACAAATTTTGGATTCTAGAGGTAATCCTACAGTAGAGGTAGATGTAATCACAGAAAATGGGGTTATGGGTAGAGCCGCAGTTCCTTCTGGAGCTTCTACTGGGGAGCACGAGGCTGTTGAATTGCGCGATGGAGGTAAATCCTTTATGGGAAAAGGTGTATCACAGGCAGTAAAGAATGTGAATACATTGATTGCAGAAGAAATACTTGGTATGTCTGTATTTGAGCAAAACTTGGTAGACCAAGTTATGATTGAATTGGACGGTACACCAAATAAATCTAAATTAGGAGCGAATGCCATTCTCGGAGTTTCTCTAGCGGTAGCAAAAGCAGCAGCCAATGAATTGGGAATGTCCCTATTTAGATATGTGGGAGGGGTAAGTGCTAACACTTTACCTGTTCCTATGATGAATATAATTAATGGTGGCTCGCATTCTGATGCCCCGATTGCCTTCCAAGAATTTATGGTAATGCCAATTAAGGCGAGAAGTTTTTCGCATGCCATGCAAATGGGGACCGAAATTTTCCATAACCTAAAGTCTGTTCTTCACGAAAGAGGTTTAAGTACAGCTGTAGGGGATGAAGGTGGTTTTGCACCTAATCTTCCAGGAGGTACTGAAGATGCCTTGGATACTATAGCTAAAGCTGTAGAAAAGGCTGGTTATAAGTTAGGGGATGAGATAATGATTGCCCTAGATTGTGCCGCTGCAGAATTTTATGTTGATGGGAAGTACGACTATACTAAATTTGAAGGAGATAAGGGAGTGGTAAGAACTTCTGAGGAGCAAGCTCAATATTTGGCTGATTTAAGTGCTAAATATCCTATACTTTCTATTGAAGATGGTATGGATGAGAATGACTGGGATGGATGGAAAGCCTTAACCGACAAAATTGGCGATAAGGTACAGTTGGTAGGTGATGATTTATTCGTTACTAACGTAGAGCGTTTGTCAAGAGGAATTAATGAGGGGATAGCAAACTCTATCTTGATTAAGGTAAATCAAATTGGTACGCTTACCGAGACCATTGCAGCGATTAATATGGCAAAGAACGCGGGATACACTTCAGTTATGTCCCACCGTTCAGGGGAGACCGAAGATAATACTATAGCCGATCTTGCCGTAGCATTAAATACTGGTCAAATAAAAACAGGGTCTGCTTCTAGATCAGATAGGATGGCGAAATATAATCAGTTGCTAAGAATTGAAGAGGAATTGGGAACTGTCGCTTATTATCCGCAAAGAAAAGCGTTCAACGTTTAAGAGCTTTTCTTTTACATTGGTTTTAATAAAAAATGCCATTCAATTTTTGAATGGCATTTTTTATTAAATATAGCTGGGGTTTGTCAATATATCAGAAATAAATAATTATATTATCCACTAATTAACTAACCATTTAAAACAAACCTATGATCAATTTTCTATTTGTAGCGGCTGAGAATGATGGGATCGCTCAATGTAAGGCTGGTGGAATGGGGGATGTGGTCCGGGATGTGCCAAGGCAAATCTCTGAGCGGGGAGATTCTGCACATATTGTAGTGCCTTCCTATTCCAGATTGCACCAAAATGGAACGCTGGTCGGTACTATGTCTTTCCCTTTAAGGGGTATTGTCTATGACGCCGAGCTTTATAAAATTAACCCTAAAAAAGAGTTTGATAATCTACATCATTACGTAATACATCATCCCGAAATAAAAGCTGGGGAGATAGGGCATATCTATCATGACGATCCTGAAGAACCATTTTTTACGGATAACATAAAATATACCATATTTTGTACCGCAGTTGCAGAAGCTATAAAGTTAGGTTATTTTGGGAATCTAGATATTGTACATATGCACGACTGGCATTCCAGTCTTCTTTTGTTTATTAAAACGTATCATCCTGACTATACCGTATTGAAAAAAATGCGATTTGTGTATACAATACATAACTTGGCCATTCAGGGAATAAGACCATTTTATGATAATTATTCATCTTTGTCCAACTGGTTTCCAAATATCCCAATTGATGAGGAAAAGTTGAGGGACCATCGTTATCAGGATTGCATAAACCTCATGGCTGTGGGGATTAGATTGGCAGATTCTGTGCATACAGTATCACCGTCTTATAAGGAAGATGTGCTTAAACCTAGTGCGCCGCCAGAATTTATAGGAGGAGAAGGCCTTGAGTCCGACCTACAACTAGCAAATAACGAGGGGAGGCTATTTGGTATCTTAAATGGAGCTAACTATAAAAATATTAGAGTAGCGGAAAAGGGATTTATTTACCGGAACACTGTAAAGGCTCTTTTTGGTTGGTTGCAGGACGAGGATAAGAAATATAAAGCCGACTTTTTAGCGCATACCGGTGAGAAAGTAATGCAGTATGTTTCCAATAGACCTAAATTTATTGTCTCTAGCGTGGCGAGATTGACCGAGCAAAAGTTTTATTTTTTTAAACGATCACCTGAGGCTTTTGTTGCTATCTTAGAGAAACTTAAAAAGGTTGATGGAATTTTTATGCTTTTAGGTACGGGAGCTCCAGATTATGAGGAGTTGTTTCGAAGATTGAGTTACGAGCATGATAATTTTATCTTTACCAATGGGCAATCCGAAGACCTTATAGACTCAATGTATTTGGAAACTGATCTATATTTTATGCCCAGTTTATTTGAGCCATGTGGAATTAGTCAAATGTTATCCATGCGAAATGGAAATCCTTGTTTAGTACATAATACAGGTGGACTAAAAGATACGGTTAAACATATGAAAACAGGATTTACCTTTGATGGTAAAACCTATGATGAAAAAA
Organism: Arenibacter certesii DSM 19833; assembly: GCF_000429545.1. GTDB lineage: Bacteria > Bacteroidota > Bacteroidia > Flavobacteriales > Flavobacteriaceae > Arenibacter > Arenibacter certesii. The sequence continues at coordinate 129,182 of NZ_AUCB01000005.1, read as the reverse complement.
TAGAAAATATGTTGGAGGTAATGGATCAAGCTATGGATGTTTATATCAATGACAAACCTAAATGGGATCAGATTGGCGCTAATGCTAAGAAAATGAGGTTTACTTGGGAAAAATCCCTAGATGACTATTATAAATATTTGTATTCCATTAATCGATAAATAAAAGCTTTAGGTTGATAAGGTAGATTTCATAATAATTTGTAAAATAAGAAATCCTGCATTGTTAAACTTAGGTGTTTTTAGTAATTTTACCATTAATCAAAAAAATAGGAAGCTAAGAAATGTCAAATAACGCAAGATTGGAATATGCTGGAAAGAGTTACGAATTTCCGGTAATTAAAGGTACTGAGAATGAATTAGCCATAGATATTAAAACTATGCGCTCTGAAACGGGAATGATAACCATCGATCCTGGATTTAAGAATACGGGCTCTTGTGAAAGTGCCATCACGTTTCTTGATGGAGAAAAAGGTATTCTAAGGTACAGAGGATATTCAATCGAAGAATTGGCGGAAAAGGCAGATTTTTTAGAAGTAGCCTATTTGTTAATTTTTGGTGAGTTACCTAACCAAGAGGAATTACATAAGTTTCATAACGATATTAAGGGAGAATCCCATGTAGATGAGGAAATGAAGAAAATCCTAGACGGTTTTCCAAAGTCGGCACACCCAATGGGAGTGCTTACAAGTTTAACTTCTGCATTGATTGCTTTTAACCCTAGCTCCGTAAACGTAACCTCCGAAAAGGAGATGTATTGGGCAATCGTTAGAATATTGGCTAAATTCCCAGTACTGGTATCATGGACCTTAAGAAAGAAAAAAGGATTGCCGTTAGATTATGGAGACGATACGCTAGGATATGTAGAGAACATTCATAAAATGATGTTTAAAAGGCCAAACCATAAATATGAGAAGAATAAAGTGGTCATAGATGCATTGGATAAATTATTGATCTTGCATGCAGACCACGAGCAAAACTGCTCTACTTCTACCGTTCGTATGGTGGGGTCGTCACATGCTGGACTTTTTGCATCGTTATCGGCAGGGATCGCTGCATTATGGGGTCCTTTGCACGGCGGGGCCAACCAGGCAGTATTAGAAATGTTGGAGGCTATTGAAGCTGACGGTGGAGATACTAAAAAATATATGAGCAAAGCTAAGGACAAGAATGATCCTTTTAGATTAATGGGCTTTGGGCATAGAGTGTATAAAAATTTTGATCCAAGGGCTAAAATAATTAAGAAAGCAGCAGATGAAGTGCTGGGCGATCTAGGGGTGGAAGATCCTATCTTGGATATAGCTAAAGGATTAGAGAAAGAAGCCTTGAGTGACAAATATTTCGTAGATAGAAAATTATATCCAAATGTTGACTTTTATTCGGGCATCATATATAGAGCATTGGGTATCCCAACAGAGATGTTCACGGTTATGTTCGCGTTGGGTCGTCTACCGGGTTGGATAGCTCAATGGAGGGAAATGAGGCTCAAGAATGAACCAATTGGCCGTCCAAGACAGGTATATATTGGACATGCCTCAAGAGAATTTGTTGCGGTAGATAAAAGATAATAAATTATAATATTATTATAGCAGCCCCTAGTAGTCTTTATACTTGGGGCTGTTTACTTTATAAGCACAAGTATTTTCTATATTTGTTTAAAAAATCAGCTATGCTTAAGTTGAATATTAAAGACGAAACTTCAAATTTAAAATCGGTGGTGTTGGGGACGGCGTTAAGTAGCGGTCCCGTTCCTTTAGCAGAGCAGGCATACGATCCAAAGTCATTGCAACACATTTTGGCCGGCACCTACCCTAAGGAGGTGGACATGGTGCAGGAAATGGATGCCTTTGCCACAGTCTTAAAAAAGTATGGTGTTCAAGTGTTTAGGCCAAGGGTCATAACAGATTGTAACCAAATTTTCACCAGGGATATTGCATTCGTCATTGAAGATAAGCTGATCAAAGCAAATATTCTTCCAGATAGGGAGGAAGAGTTCCACGCTATAAAATATGTGTTGGAAAAAATAGATGAAGATCAAATTATTTATCCTCCTAAAGAAGTACATATAGAAGGTGGTGATGTTATGCCCTGGAAAGAATATATTTTTATAGGCACCTATTCCGGACCCGAATATTCAAACTACATTACCGCTAGGACAAATAGTGCGGCTGTCGATTTTATTAGAGAGAAATTTCCAAATAAAATTGTAAAATCATTCGAGCTTCGGAAATCCAATACCGATCCTAGGGAAAATGCACTTCATTTAGACTGTTGTTTTCAACCTATAGGAAAGGATATGGCCATCTTGCATAAGAATGGATTCCTAATGGAGGAGGAATACCAGTGGTTGATAGATTATTTTGGAAAAGATAAAGTTTTTGAGATCACTAAAGAGGAGATGTATAGTATGATGAGTAACGTCTTCTCCATTTCGCCTACTGTGGTGGTATCCGAGCGTAATTTTACCCGATTGAACAACTGGTTGCGGCAACGAGGGTTTGTGGTAGAGGAGGTGCCCTATGCAGAGATAGCTAAACAAGAAGGTTTATTAAGGTGTAGTACCTTACCTTTAGTTAGAGAGTAATACAACTTTATGTTCTCGTATTTAAAATCCTTTAGAAAGATCCATAATTAAGCGCAACCTAGAATATGGGATGCAAGTCTTAGTTGCTTTAAGCAAAACATATGGTAGATTTTTTAGGGCAATAAAGTATAAATTTGGCAAACCTATATTAGTTTATACAAGAGTGGTTTTAAACCCTTTGCTGATCTGGACTTATGTTCTATTTCATCTAGTAGAGGATTAATATTTCAAATATTATAAAATAAAAATAATGCAGATCACAAATACCATTCTTATGATTCGTCCCGAAAACTTTCGGATGAACGAACAAACTGCAGTAAATAATTACTTTCAGGAGGATATTGATTTAAAAAATAAGGAAATAAATAGTAGAGCTCAGGCAGAATTTGATGCCTTTGTTCTAGTGCTTAGGGAAAAGGGTGTTAATGTAATTGTTATGAAGGATACTAAGGAGCTAGATACTCCTGATGCAGTGTTCCCCAACAACTGGATATCTTTTCATGAAGATGGGACTGTAGGGCTCTATCCTTTGTTTGCCGAAAATAGAAGGAGGGAACGCAGGGAAGATGTGTTGGATGTAGTGGAGGAGAAAGGATTTGTTATCCGTAATATCATTGATTATACTTCTGCTGAGGACGAAGGGTATTTTCTTGAAGCTACCGGTAGCGTAATATTGGATAGGGAAAACCGAAAAGCCTATTGTGCACTTTCCCAACGCGCCGATGAAGACCTTTTAATAGAATTTTGCGAAGATTTTGAATACACTCCTGTTATATTCACTGCTTACCAGTCTGTGAGTGGGCAAAGAAAGCCAATTTATCACACCAATGTTATGATGTGCTTGGCTGAAACATTTGCAGTAATCTGCTTAGATGCTATAGATGATAAAAGGGAAAAGAAAAATGTGGTTTCTCATTTAAAACAAGACGGGAAAGAATTAATTGTTATTTCAGAGGCCCAAATGCACCAGTTTGCTGGGAATATGCTTCAGGTACTAGGTATGGGAAATAGGCGATTTCTAGTGATGAGTACAGCTGCGTACAAGAGTCTTAGGCCTGACCAAATTGCTGCACTAGAAAAGCACTGTGGTATTGTGCACAGTTCTTTGGAGACCATTGAAACCTGTGGAGGAGGCAGTGCAAGATGTATGATGGCAGAAGTGTTTTTGCCAAAAGAATAATCTAATCTTTAAGAAACAGATCATCTTCCTTATTAAGCGTCATGCTTATGCCTTAATCAAGGAAGTTTTTTTTGTTTTAGGAGCTGTTTTAGGAAAATTACAGTCATGATAACCATAAAAAAAGCAAAAGGTAGTGAGGTGATAATCAGTAGCTTTTGAGCTGCAATCAATACATTTATCTCAGGCTTTGCATTACCCAAAAGAAGTAGTGCAACAGTAGTGAGAAATATAAAAACCGACCAAAGCAATCGATGTGATTTATTTGGGTTCTTTTTGCCATTATCCGAAAACATACTTAATACATACACTGCAGAATCTACCGAGGTGACCAAAAATCCTATCAAAAGCACAATAGTGGTCAGGTTTAATATGGTAGCCATAGGGTAATTGGCGAAGAAAATAAATAGGGATGAGAATACGCCACTAAATTCTCCCTGGTAACTACCCCAAACCTCCATTAGCTGAAAGGCGGAAGTTCCAAATACGGAAAACCAGAAAAAAGTACCTAAGCTAGGAACGATCAACACTCCTAATAATAATTGTCTTAAGGAGCGTCCTTTGGAGATACGTGCAATAAAAATTCCGGTGAATGGTGCCCAAGCAATCCAGAATGCCCAATAATAATAGGTCCAGTCGGTAAGAAAGGCAATGCCCGGATCATAATCACCAAATGCTAGACTCATCGGGATAAAGTCTTTAATATATTGCAGCGTTGCTTTGTAAAAATTGAAGAGAACAGCACCCATATCGCTGTTGACAAAGGTGAATGTAAGCAAGGCAATGGTGATAAGGATATTTATCTTTGAAATCACCTTTATGCCCTTGTTTACCCCGTTCCAGGCGGAGTAAAAGGCGAGGGAGGAAATAATTGTGGCTAAAAATAAAGTAGTTAGCAATCCATTTTGCGCGGAAAATATAAAATTTATTCCCCCATTAATTTGAGTGGTTCCCAAGCCTATTGCGGCAACCAGGCCAAATACGGTAGTGATTACAGTTAAGATATCTATGCCTGTTTTGGTGGGCCTATGCGAAACTACGTCAGCTATTGTTGCACTCACTAAGACTTTTCGTTTCTTCACAAAGAGGAAGTATCCAATTATCATGGCAAAAAGTCCGTAAAAAGCCCAAGCAGTAAAGCCCCATTGGTAAAAGGTATATACTAAGGCTAAGATATCTGGAGAGGCTTGTGAGGGGTAGGGTGGATGTTGTTGCATAAAAACTGGTTCCTGTACCGCTCGTAATAATATACCTGCTCCCATCCCAGCACTGTATAGCATTGCTGACCATGCCCAAAAGCTATGCTCTGGTGCTTCTGAAGGTTTTCCCAATTTAATTTTCCCCAACGGCGAAACGGCAATGCCTATCAAAAGTAAAACACAACCGAGCCCAAGGTAAAGGTAGAATTGCCCAAAATAACTACGTACCCATATTGAGATGGTTTCTATGGCGTTGTAACTATATTCGGTAGCTATGAATACCACTAATGTCAAGATGGATAAAATCCCAATGGAAATTGAAAGTAATGGATTTTTAAAAATGGGGCCTAGCGCTTTAATTATGTCGGTCTTTAGTTGAATGGTTGATAATATTTTGCACTCCCTATCAGTGACAGGTAACACGTTTCATCTTTTGCCACCTTAAGCAAGGGAAGAGGGTTTATTGCTATCCACTTATAGATCTTCAATGTTGATAGGAGTGTTGTCTGCTCTATGTCCTAACATTTTAGCGAAAAATTTTTGACTGGCCTTGGTATCTGCTCTAATTTGGATGAAGTACTGGTCCCTATAAATGGTATAAATTCCTAAGTCAGTCTTGTTAAGAGATAGTTTGTGATAAGGAATAATTAATCCAAAAGTCTCCAAAAGTGATCTAAAACGTATAATTATACCCCTAGGACGAAGTTCTATATTGCAAGAATCCGTGTTATTATCTAAAATTAAAAGGTTTTTAATATGGATGCTACTATCTATAATATGCAATTTTGGTGACCCAATTCCATCTAGGGCAAATCGCTTTATAAATGAGTATGGTTTACCTACCTCCTTTTCTATTTTTCGGAAAATTTCTTTGTTATTATATGATACGTTGAGAAGCATTTTAATAGTGGTATTTGATATAAAGTTAAAGAATTCTTCTTACTTCAATGGTGGTGAGGGCTAAAGATCTCGTCGTAACAATAAAAATGCTTAATTTTGCAGCCTTAAACACCAATTTTTAATGAACATTCAAGAAGTTTTATCCCAGAAGGTAAAGGAAGCGGTAACTGCAATATATGAAGTAGATTTGCCTACGGTAGAGTTTCAGCCTACCAGAAAGGATTTTGCTGGAGACATTACCGTAGTAGTCTTTCCAATGTTACGAGTAGTAAAAGGGAATCCTGTACAAATTGGCGAGCAAATAGGTCAGTTTTTAAAGGATGAGATAGAAGAGGTGAAGGATTTTAATGTAGTTAAAGGTTTTTTAAATATTACTATTAGTGATTCTTATTACCTTCAGTTTTTCAATGGAATTTTAATGGATCCAAATTTTGGTCTCGTTTCTCAAAAGCAGGATGAGGCTGTTATGGTGGAGTATTCCTCACCCAATACCAACAAGCCTTTGCACTTGGGGCATGTACGTAATAATTTATTGGGATATTCCGTAGCGGAGATCGTTAAAGCTGCAGGGAAAAAGGTGTATAAGACTCAGATTATAAATGATAGGGGAATCCATATTTGTAAAAGTATGCTCGCTTGGAAGCGATTTGGAAATGGAGAGACACCTGAAAGCACTGGCTTAAAAGGCGATAAGCTGGTAGGGAATTACTATGTGGCTTTTGACAAGGCTTATAAAGAAGAGATAGCGACACTTGTAGCAGAAGGCGTTGATACGAATGCGGCTGAGAAGGAGGCGCCAATAATTTTAGAAGCGCAAGAAATGCTTCGCAAATGGGAGGCGGGCGACCCTGAAGTTGTAGCGCTTTGGGAAACGATGAATTCATGGGTTTATGATGGGTTTGATGTTACTTATAAGAATCTAGGGGTAGATTTTGATCAACTGTATTATGAGAGTAATACCTATTTGTTGGGTAAGGATTTTGTGGAAGACGGCCTTAAAAGGGGTGTTTTTTATAAGAAGGACGATGGGAGTGTGTGGATTGACCTGACAGATGAAGGTCTAGATGAAAAAATAGTGTTAAGATCCGATGGGACCGCAGTATATATGACGCAAGACATAGGTACAGCCATACAAAGGGTAAAGGATAATCCTGACGTTGCAGGAATGGTATATACCGTGGGTAACGAACAGGATTATCATTTTAAGGTGCTGTTTCTTATCCTTAAAAAGCTAGGATTCAATTGGGCGGAAAATCTATACCATTTAAGTTATGGGATGGTAGACTTGCCAAGTGGTAAGATGAAAAGTAGAGAGGGGACCGTAGTAGATGCAGATGAGCTCATGGATGATATGGCCCGTACCGCTGCCGAAATTTCTGAAGAACTAGGTAAGTTGGAGGATTATTCGGAAGAGGAGAAGCAAGAACTCTATAAAGTAATAGGGATGGGCGCACTTAAGTATTATATTCTTAAAGTGGATCCCAAGAAGCGTATTCTCTTTAATCCAGAAGAATCTGTGGATTTTCAAGGAAATACAGGTCCATTTATTCAATATACTTATGCAAGGATCCAGTCTATACTTAGGAAAGGAGAGGAGCTTAATTATGACATTTCAGAAACTACAGACCTGTTGGAACTTCATGAAAAAGAAAAGGAACTGTTAAAGCAGATTCAGTTGTTTCCCGAAACAATACTGCTAGCCGCTGATAATTTTAGTCCGGCTCTATTGGCTAATTATACCTATGATCTAGTGAAGGAATTTAATTCCTTCTATCAAAATGTGTCTATATTGGGAGAAACGGATGAAATCAAAAGAAAATTCAGGATTCAATTGGCGAAGAAAGTGGGTGAAATCATTAAATCTTCCTTCTCGCTATTAGGAATTCAGGTTCCTGAAAGAATGTAAGGACAGTGGAGTTTTAATTCTTTCTAGCTTTATTGAAGTTGCTTTACTATTAAAGTGGCTTTCTTTTGTGCATAGGTCTTTTGTGGGTTTTCTATTTATTCTTATTAAATTGCGAGAATAATCTAATGGCCCTTATGCTGGGTGCTACCTATATTTTGTCTAAAAAATCTGTACTTTTATTTGCGCATACCCTGTTATTCTTTTTCTTTATATGGGAGGGGGTTTCCCAGGATTTTTCAAATCTTTCAGAGGAGGATAGATGGAAGATTAGATCGCAGTCGTATGTATTGGTAGATATCGATAGGATAGATGATTCCAATTTGTCATTTTTAACTCAGGGAGAATCTCCCTTAGCGGTATATATCTTAGAATTTAAAGAGGATTATCTACCTGTATTAAAGGAGTTGATGGCTAAAAAGAGTGATTTGCTAATTCTAAGTGGTGCAAATCATAACAGAGTAATCTTTCCTGAAAATAAAGCCCAACTCGTGCCCTTTAATGTGGTAGATACCATTTTAAGGGATAGCAAAACAACATCAAAAGATATATTGCACTTTACGGCGGAGGGGGAGCTGAATTTAGTGACAGTTAACGATAAGGAAGCTGTGCGTGATAGTGTTTTGGTAAAATTTTGGAGGACAACGGGAAGATTGCCAAATTTAATTCAAGGAGATCCAGAGAATTTTATATTTATAGATAGTATAGTGCAGGGGCTTAACCAGATAAAACGTGTTTTTGGAACGGTTACGTCAAAAGGCCGATTGCTAGATGGTGTGGGGTTTAAAAACCATAGTGATCTTAGAGTAAATGGGAATTTTAGTTTTCCAATCCTTTCAAAAGGAGAATTGCCTGTATTTATTCCACATAAGGCTGGATTTTATTTTTCTCCGGATATTATTCGTACTACTTCCGATAATAGCGGAAATTTAAAGGAATTTGTTGGTTTTCCCTTAGATCCCGAATATGGACTTACAGATTATTTTTCCTTTAGTCCTACTATTAAAAACAACATCAGGAAAAACAATAGGGAGCTAATTGTCAATAAAGTCGATTTATTTGAGGATAGGAGCCGTGGTAAGGTAGGGTATTTTAATAATGGAGCCTATATGGATGCAGGTTTGGATAGTAGAATGGCCTTACAGAGCAGTTTTACTATTTCAGCTTGGATAAAGCCAACAGTCTTAGGAAAGAATAATAGCATCTTAGGAAAAGGTGAGAATTTTGTATTAAAATTACATGATGGTTTCCTTACGTTTACCATGGCCGATATAAAGGATTATATATCCCGAACTTCACCTGTGCCTTTAAATGAATGGACTCAAGTAGCCTTAGTGCATTCTAAATTAAATAGTGACCTTTCCTTTTTTATAAATGGGGTCCAAACAGATAAAATTCAGTTGATCGAGGATTACGATACGTCTGATTACAATTTGGTTGTAGGGAGTAACTTATGGCAGGAATTTTTCGTAGGCTATATGGATTATATCAAGATATGGAATAGAGAGCTTAATCCAGATGAGATACGAGATGAGTTTTTAGATGCCTCTCCAGAAGAGTCTTATGGAATATTCAAATTTATCATTTCAATAATAATGGTGGTGGTAGTGCCTTTGATAGCGCTCTATTTTTGGAACAAAAGAAAGGGTAAAAATAAAGTTCTTAATCACCCAGCGTATACAAAGGTGGGGGAGGTGAGAAAAACAACTGTAGTTCAGGAGATATCTGCCTGCCAGGAAAAAATACTATGTTTTGGTCCGCTTAAAATTATTGTTGCCGATGGGACGGATATAGCTAAGAAGCTCTCCCCAAAACTTAAACAACTTTTTCTTATAGTGATGCTACACAGCGTAGGGAGTAAAAAAGGGATAAGCACAAAAAAGCTTACAGAATATCTATGGCCAGGGATGACGCCAAGTAGCGCAAAAAATACGAGGGGAACAAATATCCAAAACCTAAGGGCTATTCTTGCGGACTCTACTACAATTCAATTAGTTTTCAGGGAAAAGAACTGGTTTTTAGAAGTGGCCGAAGATTGTTATTGGGAGTATCAAGAAGTTTTGCATTACCTGAACATTTTTGGGAAAGAGGATATTGGAGTGGGGCAAAGGGAAGGAGGATTACGAAAGTTGTTGGGAATACTCAAAGAAGAGCGATTTTTGGCAAATATAGAAGATGATTGGTTAGATCCATTTGTGGAAAGATTAAGCAATGATATCCTGGACTTGTGCCAAGAAGTTGCATTATTACTAAATTTAGAAGAGCATATTTCTTTGCTTCAAGATCTTGTTTCAGTGATGCACATTTATGATGATCTAAATGAAACTGCCTTGCAACTTAGATTACAAATATTGATAAAGCAAGGTAATTTAAGTACAGCGCATTCTATCTATGATAAGTTTACTAAGCTGTACAATAAACTTTATGGAGAAAAGTACCCCATAAAATTTGAGGAATTAATAAGTGCTTCTTAATATTTATCTTCAACTAGAGTATAATTTTAACAAGTATTTTACAATTTTCAGGAATATTACCCCAATTATTACCCCTATTTTTACGCATTGTGCTGTTTCTTTGAGCAATTAAATAGCACTTATTCATATAATTAATAGAAATAGTATAGGAATCGATGAAGAAAAATTCAACAAGCCGTAGGGATTTCGTAAGAAAATCCATTGTGGCAGCTGCAGGGATCAGTATTATTCCAAGACATGTGATGGGAGGACCTAGTTTTATAGCTCCCAGTGACCAATTAACCAAGGCAGTTATTGGTGTTGGTGGAATGGGACAGGGTCATTTAACCTATGAGGGTACAAAACTATTGGCAATTTGTGATGCAGATGCGAATCACTTGGCCAATACCCTTAAAAAAGTGGGTAGTGGTGTAACGGGATATCGGGATTTCCGGGAGGTGTTACAAAGACCGGACGTAGATATTGTCCATATCGCAACACCACCACATTGGCACGGATTAATGTCTATCATGGCCGCGGAAGCTGGTAAGGACGTATGGTGTGAGAAACCTATGACCAGAACCATTGGTGAAGGAAAAAAAGTGGTAGAGGCAATGCAGCAGCATGGGAAAATGTTCCGATTAAACACTTGGTTCCGTTTTAAAGATAACTTTTACGGAATGGGGACTCCCGTTAGAAAATTAAAGAAGGTAGTAGATAGTGGGGCATTAGGATGGCCTTTAAAAGTGACGATCAGTGGTGTAACTGGTTTTAACTGGAAGTTTTACTGGGTAGGAAAAGAAAATTTAACGCCACAACCTGTACCGTCAGAACTAGATTATAATATGTGGTTAGGACCAGCCCCAGAGAAGCCTTACCATCCGCATAGGGTACATGGTACCTTTAGAGGGTATTGGGATTATGATGGAGGAGGATTAGGAGATATGGGTCAGCACTATATAGATCCAGTACAATACTTTCTTGGAAAAGATAATACAAGCCCTGTAAAAGTTGAAGTAGATGCCCCAGAGCAACATTATGATGCTATTGGCAGCTGGAGAAAAGTAGTTTACACCTATGCAGATGGTTGCCAGATTATTTTGGATGGTGAAAATAAAGATAAGGATGCGGCTTATATCGAAGGTCCAAATGGAAAGATATATAACGGATTTAGATCTACTATCCCTAATATTGAGGGCTTAATCAATAGTATTCCCGATCCAGAGGAGCAGATTACTGTTTTTTCCGAATCGGTAAAAACCAGAAAGAAATTTGCTTTAAATGAGGAAAACGGGCATAGGTCTTGTACCGTTGTCAATATGGGGCTTGTGGCACTTCGTTTGGGACGAACTTTGGAATTTGATCCTGTTAAGCAGGAATTTATCAATGACGAGGAAGCTAATAGGCTGATCGATCAACCCATGAGAACCTCTTGGGCATATTAATCAATACTAAGAATTTATACGATGAATAATTTATATAAGATTATAGGTGTGCTATTGTTGTTTGTAAGCACACAAGTTATAATTGCACAGGACAACAGGACCCTGGATACTAAAGTTGCTGATATTTTGGCACAATTGCCAGCAGAGGATTTGGAGCATTCCGATCGCTTAATGCATGAGGTAATTGAGTTAGGGGAAGAAGGTGTATTGAAATTTACAGATATGTTGATTCCTTTAGGTACAGGGAACGACACCAAAGCGAGATATGCCATAAATAGTTTAGCAATCTATAGCGGATCATTACAACCTACTATCCAAAATGGGGTGGTTGAAAACGCCATATTAAAAGCTTTGGATAAAGCATCGGACGATGAGGTGAAAACCTTTCTTATAGACCGACTCATCTTTTCGGGTACGGATGCATCTGTATCGGCTTTACGTGCCTACCTTCAAAATGATGACTTGTATAAGCCTGCCCTTGCAGCTTTAGCTTCTATAGGGACTGCAAACGCAGCTAATGCTATTTTAGAAGCTGCAAAGACCGCTGAAGGAGATAAGTTGGCAGATTTTATTTACACTTTGGGAGATTTAAAATTTGAACCAGCAGAAGGAGTTATAAATGCTTCATTAGCCTCTTCTTCGATAGTAGTGCAAGAACGTGCACTAATGGCTTTGGCCAATATTGCCAGCCCCGCTTCTTACCAGGTGTTGGAGAACTGGGCTGCTAAGTCCAACTACAACCTAGATAATACTAAAAGTATATTGGCCTTTATCCATTATGGGAACAGCTTACAGAAAAAAGGCGATAAAAAGTCAAGTAATTTAGTGGCCAATTCCTTGCTTAAAAATTGTAAAGGGGAAGATCAATTGCATTTTAGAGCTGCAGGACTACATATTTTAGGTAAAAATGAAGGTAGTGGTGTTACTAAGCTCTTGATAAAGGAGTCTAAAAATAAAAGCAACGCTTATGTAGGGGCTGTATTGGATGCTGCTGGTGGAGACCTTTCTTCTGCAGAGGTAGCTAAATGGGCAAAACAGTATAGAAGAGCCGCTGTAGATACGAAGCCACTAATTATTAGAATGCTTGAGAAAAACAAGGATGAAGCTGTATTTCAATCCGTTGTTTTAAGAGCGCTTAAAGATAAAGATGGTGAGGTACGTACAGCTGGAATTAAGGCATTGTCCTATCAAGATAAAGCTAAAGCTTTGCCATTATTGTTCAATAGTTTAAAAACCGCTACTACTTCTTCTGAGTTTAAAGCAATTGAAGAAACGTTATTGAGGTTGGTAAGTGCCGAGGATAATAAATTATTGGCAGATCAATTAGCAAACGTTAGTGAAGATGCTAAAGTGGTTTTGGTAAATGTATTATCCGCCAGGGATGCCAAGGATCAGTTTAATACGCTTTTGGGTCAGCTGGATAATGGGAGCGAAAAGGTAAATAGTGCCGTATACAATGCGCTATCTTCTGTGGCTTCAGAAAAAAATCTATCTGTATTATTGGGGCTGTTGGACAAAACTGAAAATATCGATAATATTGAGAGCACTCAAAGAGCACTATTACATATTGTAAATAACGGAAACGGAAAGTTTTCTAATGAACTATACGATGCCTATGAGACAGCATCGGATAAATCCAAATTGTTACCGGTATTGGCTTCATTGAGTAGTGAGAAAGCATTGAAACTGGTTTCTGATCAATTATCTAAAGGAAATGAGAAGGAAAGAATTATAGCGTTAAACGCCTTGTCTAATTGGAAAAACAATGATGCTATTCCATATCTTTTCGAATCTGCTAAGAATGCTCAGGATGGAGAAATTAGGAAGAAATCCTTTTCAAATTATCTTTCTAAAGTAGTGCGTTCCAATGTTCCGGCCGATCAAAAATTACTTTTAATAAGAAAGTTGATGCCTGAAGCCAAAAATACTGCGGAAAAGCAACAAGTGTTGAGAGCAGCACAAAACGTTAAGACCTTTCTTTCCTTGGTCTTTGTGTCTGAATACCTAGACGATGAAGCATTATTGACTACTGCTTCTAATGCTGCTATAGCCATTGCATTGCCAACACCAGGTGTTAAAGATGGCCTTAGTGGAGAAGTAGTAAGGGATATCGTTTCTAGGAGTGTAGATAACCTTACAGGTCCAGATAGCCAGTATATCAAAATTGATGTCAAGGAGTTTTTAGATAAAATGCCCAATGAGAAAGGTTTTGTTTCCATTTTTAATGGGGAAGACTTTACAGGATGGGAAGGATTAGTGCAGAATCCAATTGCACGTTCCAAAATGTCTAAGAAACAGCTAGCGCAGGCACAGGCTAAAGCCAATGAGCAAATGATGAAGGATTGGTATATAGAAGATGGCGTAATTGGTTTTAAAGGCGAAGGATATAACAACATAGCTACCATTAAAGATTATGGTGACTTTGAAATGATTGTAGATTGGAAGATTACCAATGGGGGAGACTCTGGGATTTATTTAAGAGGAACTCCACAGGTTCAGATCTGGGACACTGCTTTAGTTAAGGTAGGTGCTCAAGTTGGTTCTGGTGGACTATATAATAATCAGGTGCATGAAAGCAAACCATTAGTAGTTGCTGATAACCCCGTGGATGAATGGAATACCTTTAGGATTAAAATGATTGGAGAACGCGTTACCGTTCACTTAAATGGAGTTTTGGTTACGGATAATGTAGTGTTAGAAAATTATTGGGATCGTAAGCAGGCCATCTTTGCTAAAGAAGCTATAGAATTGCAAGCACATGGTGAAGATCTTGGATTTAGAAATATCTATGTACGGGAAATTAGTTCTGGTGAAGATCAATTGACCGAGCAAGAAAAGAAAGAAGGGTTTAAATCTTTATTGAATGGAAAAGAATTAGATCATTGGACTGGAAATAAAACCGATTATTTTGTAGAAAACAATGAATTGCTAGTGCGTCCAAAACAAGGAGGGCACGGAAATTTATATACTGTTGAAGAGTACTCCGATTTTATTTTTAGGTTCGACTTTAAACTTACACCAGGAGCTAATAATGGTCTTGGGATTCACGCTCCATTGACTGGTGATGTAGCTTATGCAGGTAAGGAATTACAGATTTTAGACGATACTGCAGAAATCTATGCCAACCTAGAACCATATCAATATCATGGTTCTGTTTATGGGATCATAGCGGCCAAGCAAGGAGCACTAAATCCTGTTGGGGAGTGGAACTCTCAAGAAGTAATCGTGAAAGGAGATCATATAAAAATTACCCTTAATGGCAAAGTAATTGTGGATGAAAATATTAAAGAGGCTACCAAGAATGGTACCTTAGATAAAAAAGATCATCCAGGATTATTAAGAAATAAAGGACATATCGCTTTCCTTGGTCATGGATCGGAACTTGCGTTTAGAAATATTAGAATAAAAGACTTGGCTAAATAGTCAAATATAAAGTGGTTTAAATCGGAAGTTTTGGGAAAAATAGGTTCTCAAGGCTTCCGATTTTTTTTGTGATGTATTAGCGTCATTTAATTTGGAAGTTATGCTGATCTACTGGGGGAGGAGAGCTACCTGGGGTTAAAAGTTCAATCTGAAGCTAAAATTAGGGGTAACCCCTAGAGAAACCTGCTTTATAGTTTCTATTTCATTTTTATCATTTAGACGATAGTAGGTGTTCAAAATATTCTTTTTATTAAGAATATTTAATACAGATGCACCCACGGAAGCCCTTATCTGGTTTCCCAACTGAAAATGATAGATAAAAGAGGCATCTGCTCTAAGGTAGTAAGAAAGTCTTCTGCTATTAGGTTCCGCGTAATTGATCCTATTTGGGAAAGTACTATTGTCTATTGCAATGTCTCCCTCTAGCGGTTGAGTGTAGGGTTTTCCGGTCCGGTAATTAGCCCCAAGTCCAACTTTAAAATCGTTGATGGTATAGGTGCCAGCAAAGGTAAAGGTGTGTCGTATATCTAGGTTATTTGGGAATTTATGGGGGACAAGATCCTCAAAATAATAATTATTGTAGTTATAGGTGTAGCTTAACCATGTGCTATACAGTTTTGTTTTTTTATTGATAAGAAACTCTAGCCCTGAAACATCATAACTTCCTATTTCTCCGTTAAATTGATCTTTGTTTTGGAATCCTTGAGTTGCGGTACTTACCCCATCTACCTTTTTATAGAATCCCTCAAGGCCTATATAAAGACTGTTTCTATCGTAGTTAAGCCCTAGAGAGGCTTGTTTACTTTTGGTAATAGGTAAGGTTTCTTCATTGGATAATATCCACCTTCTTTTTTCTATACCTAAAAAATTCTGTTCCAAATCGATTATTTGGTTGGTGGTCTGACTTTTAAACTCACCCAACATTTCTACTTTTAAGTTGGGGTTAATAGCATAGCTTGCATTCAATCTGGGCTCTAGGGAAAAAGTATCAAAAGTGTCAAACGTTTTTAAGTCTGTAATATAATTTAAACGCATTCCTCCCCGGGCAAACCATTTGCTGTTTAGCGAATTAAACGCAAGTTGAGAGAATAGGGAGTGTGTAACGATTACCCCCTTTATACTGCTTTTAAAAGAGGGCTGTGTCACCAAGGTGTGATTGATAATTCCTGTTTCGTTTAATTGGTAACCGTTAAGCCACTGTAAGGTATTATAGAGTTTATATTGTGAGGTTAATTTCAGTGCTTTTTCCAATACTTGGTTATTCTGGAATAGCTGCTGTGACTCAGAAGTTATATTTTGAGCATCCAGATTATATTTGGTGTAATAGAGGTTGAGGTGGGTCTTGAACCGCGAGGTCCAATTGCTTTCTAAACTTCCACCAAAAGACAGGTTGTTTTGTTTTAAATTACTGTTTTGGTTATCATTCTCAGTGGTTTCATTATAATTAAGGTCATTATTGATGTGGATAAAACTGAGTCGTGCTTTATGTTTATTTGTAATGTCATAAAGGATCTTTGCGCTTACATCATAGAAGTAGAAATTTTCGTTTTGGGTTAATATGTTAGCGTCTTCAGCACTATTGGTTTCTGCTACCTCGCTATCTTGAAATGCTTTTTCAAAAAATCGGTCGTAGGTGGGTGTTTTTACAAAATCGGTAGTGGAGCGTCTTCCAGAAAACTGAAAGGTGATTTTATCAGATAGTGGTAAGTGGCCAAAAACGTCACCGCTTAATAAATTAAAACCTGCACCTCCAACAAAATTCTGTTTTATCTTATTCTCAGTCTGAATACTGATTACGCTACTTACTCCATCTCCATATTCCGCACTGGTGCCATTTTTTATAAGCGTTACTTCTTCTATTATATAGGGGTTAAAAGCAGAAATCAATCCAAAAAAATGTCCCGATTGATACATTTTTATACCGTCCCATAAAATTAAGTTTTGGTCATTGGTTCCTCCTCTTACATTGATATCCGATACCGTTTCGTCTACACTTTTAATACCTGGTAGGGCCTGAATGGTCTGTAGTACATCTGGTTCTATAAGTCCGGGCAAGATGCCAATTTTACCTGTATTTAAAGTAATACTGGCATCTTGCTCCTTATTAATACCTGTAGTAAAGAATTGATAAACGACTACTTCATTCAATTGTTCATAATTAGCAACCATTTTAATTTCTCTACATGGGGGTGAAGATAAGAGTGCGTCAACTGCGAAATATTTGGTCTTATATCCAAGATGGTTTATGACTAAATGGGCGTCTTTGGGGATGTTAGAAAGATAAAACTTTCCATTGGCATCCGTAATCACGTTCTTTATGGTGCCTAGGACTTCTACCGTAGCACTGGGAATGGTATTGTTTTCAAAATTATCGATTAATATACCGCATATATTTACCAACGGGTTTTTAACTATGGTATAATAGCGATTGTTGAGCTTGGAAATACGTAGGTTGGTTTGTCGCTCAAGATTAGCCAGTATTTCAGTTAAAAGTAGTGCAGAAGGCACGGTAATCGTAATTGGGCGTATGTCAGAATCTATATAGGAAAACTTAACGTTGTGCCCTTGCTCTAATTGACCTATATAGGCAATCAACGGTACAGTTTGTTGGGGGTCTACCTGAGCCTTTCCTAACAGTGATGATAGGAAAAGGTAGACATAGATAAGGAGTACAGCGTAATTATGGCGTTTCGGCATAGAATAGCACTTTTTCTCCTTCTATTTTATATTTTAGACCGGAAGGAGCACTTATACTCTGCAACGCTAGATTTTTATCGGTATTGCTAAAGGACCCTGAAAATAATTGTTCCAAGTCCAAATCTTTGGTTTCTACTTCCATATTAAACTGTCGTTGGAACTCATCCAAAACAAATTTGAGAGGAATGCTTTTAAAGGTACTCTCATCTTGTAACCATGACGGCTGATGGCCGTTAGCTAATTCAGAAGTTTTTAATTGTCCGTTAATAACTACAAGGGATTGCCCAGCCGAAAGTTTTGTTTCTTTTTGGTTATAGAGTACGCTCACTAATCCTTCATAACAACTAACCTCAAAAATCCCTTCTCTATTTTCTACATTAAATTGAGTCCCTAGAACGGTTACCATTCCCATATCGGTAGATACGGTGAAACGCTCTCCTTTGGCGACTTTAAAGAAAGCTTCCCCTTTTAAGTCTATATTTCTATTCTCTTTCCAATTTTTCTTTTGGTAAGAAATTTGGGAATCTGCATTTAGTTGTACTTCAGAATCGTCTGGAAGGATAACAGCTGCACGTTCTGCATATTGAGTATTAACAATTTCGTTCGTGGGAGCATTATAGAAATAGGATATTCCAACTATTACCGCAATAACAGCTGCAATACGCAAATATTTTTTATAAGGATTTAAGGTCAATACCTTAGTCTCATTTGCTTCTTTTCTTTTATATAGATCCCTTTTGGCTTTGGCCATGTCAAATGTTGGTGCTTCCATGGAATTGGTTGCGTCCACAATTTTTTTATAGGACGTATATTCCTTGGTCGCCTTAAATTTGGCGACTTCCTCTTCGGAAAGCTCGTTATTGAGCCATTTTGCTAGATAATTTTCTTCCATGTTATTCAACATTATATAACTATAACAACTTTAATAATGAAAACCCTACCAGCAGTATTAAAATTTAATTCTTAGACTCCAAGCTTTAGTAATAGGTTAAATGTATCCAAACAATAGATAGGGGGACAAATTCACGTCGGAATAAAAGACTGAGAGGTAATTTAATGTTACTATTTTCTATTCTACTCAAATTCCGTCAATCTGCTCCCGTAGGGATTTTAAAGCCAGGTGCATTCTTTTTTCAATTGCCTTTACGCTAACTCCTTCCATTTCAGCAATCTCTGCATATTTTTTTCCATCTATACGATTTAGTAAAAAGGTGGTGCGTTGGTTTTCTGGAAGATCCTGAAGCGCTTTGTCTAGTTTTTCCTTAAACTCCTGTTGTTCCATTAAAAATTCTGGGGACTCATATTCGGTGTTTTGAGCCTTTTCTCTGTGTTTTAAGCGTACTTTTTCTGCTTTTATTACATTAAGGTACAGGTTGTTGGCTACGGTATAGACAAAAGATTTAGCTTTGTGGGGTGCAACCTTGGAGCAGTTTTCCCAAAGTTTTATAAAAGCTTCCTGTACTGCGTCGTAAGCTTTCTCCTCATTACCAAACTTATAATATATGTAATTAAAAATCGTTTTGGAATGAGAACTAAAGATAGAAGCGTATACTTCCTCTTCGCAAACATTGGTTATATTCTCTTCTTTCAATTTCTTTGTTTTGCACAAAGATATTTTAAATTAATTTAAAATTGTGGTAGGGTATTTTAAAAGGTGGTTGTTAAATAGGTGCAACACAGAAAACCAACTAAAAATGAAAAAGTTAATTTCATATTTACTGTATACAAGTACACTAATGGTACTTATTAGTCTTGGGGCTTGTCAAAAGGAATTTGAGGACCTACCAGAACAGAATAATGAAGAAGCTATTAAAGCTAGCTCCAGTACAGCACAACTTATAAAAAGTACCTCCTCAAATGATGGTTCCTTTGACAATATAGTAGATGGTGCTAGTTGTTTTTCTATTAATTTTCCCTATGTAGTAAATGTAAACGGCTTAGATATTATTGTAAATACGGTAAGCAAACTGGAATTGATCCAAGATCTATTGGGTGATGACGATGATGATTTGGAGATACAGTTTCCAATAACCGTAACCTTAACCGATTATAGTGAAATTACTCTTACAGATGAAGATGAATTAGAAGACCTTGTGGAAATGTGTCAGGTTTTGGATGACGATGATGATATAGAGTGTGTTAGCTTTATGTTTCCTTTAAAAGTATACTCTTTCGATATCACTTTTCAGCAAACAGGAAGTGTTACTCTAGAGAACGATATGCAGCTAAGACTTTATTTTGATAATTTGGATGATGATGACCTAATTAGTTTTCAATTTCCTATTTCCTTAAAACTATATAATGATATTGAATTTGCAGTCAACAGTAATACAGAATTGGTAGACGTAATAGAAAGCGCTAAAGAAAATTGCGATAATGACGATGATGACTTTACAAAAGAGGAATTGGAAAATTATCTAGTTGCCTGCCCCATGTTAATGAAAGAAGTGATTGCCAACGGAGAATCCCAAGCTACTCAATACCTTGATAACCAAATGAGATTTGAAGCAAATGGTGCTGTATCTATAAATAGAAGTGCGGGGAATACTATAACTGGAAATTGGAGTACCGCTAAGATAGGTTCTAAGGTGAAATTAAAATTGAATTTTACTGAATTAGAAGATATATCCTTAGAGTGGTTTGTATATGATGAAGGAGATGATAGGATAAAATTAATCGCCAAAGATGGAAATAAGATAATCTTAAAAAAGGGCTGTGACATTATAAATAATGATCCGGAAGTCTTCAGGCAAATTTTAAAGGAATGTAACTGGGTAATTAATAAAGTTAAGGTAGACGATGGGGAATTGAAAAGATTATTAGGTTACGAATTAACCTTTATGGCAGATGGAGGTGCAACTTTGATCAATGGAACTAGCACCAAGGATGGAACTTGGGAGGTTCGTAATAATTCTCAAGGAAGATTGGTTATGGCAATAGAAATAGCGGATGAACCTAATCTTAGTTTTGAATGGTTGTTGTCTGACCGTGAAGATGAGCGTTTAGAATTTAGTATGGACGACGATGATTACGAGTTAATTTTAGAGAAAATCTGTCCTAGTAATATTGACGATTTAAATGCGGCTGAAATTAGGGATATGTTGAAAACAGGTAAATGGGTGGTAACTAAATACTTGGATGATGGGGAAGATGAAACTTCCGACTATGCTAATTTTGATTTTACTTTTTCAGCCCTTGCGTTAGTAACTGTGTCTGCCAATTCGCTTCCAGTTCACCTGGGAATATGGAAAGTCATAAAAGGTAATGATGATCAGTTAAAGTGCTATCTCAACTTTGGATCAATAGGTTCCTTGCAAGAGCTTACAAATAATTGGAAGGTGGTTTCTTCCAGTGCTGCCAAGTTGGAATTGAGGGATAAGGATGACGATGGTGGTACTAATGTTTTAATTTTTGAACGAAAATAACCGAATTTGCCCCAAGTTTTATTGGAAAAGGGTAGTCTCTTTATGAGATTACCCTTTTTACGTTTATATTTTGTATCTCAAACTTCACACTTACCTTACTTATTCTTAAATTTGCGCTTTCCTGTAAAAACGGTAAGACTATGTTCGATAATTTAAGTGATAAGTTAGATAAGGCGTTACATGTTCTAAAAGGACATGGACAAATTACAGAAATAAATGTTGCGGAAACCCTAAAAGAGGTTAGAAGAGCGCTATTGGATGCCGATGTCAATTTTAAAATTGCCAAGGAGTTTACCAATACGGTCAAGGAAAAGGCGCTAGGCCAAAATGTACTGACCTCTCTACAGCCCAGTCAACTAATGGTTAAGTTGGTTAAAGACGAACTTACCGAACTGATGGGGGGAGATACAGAAGGAATTAACCTATCCGGAACACCATCGGTCATATTAATGTCTGGATTACAAGGGTCAGGTAAAACTACTTTTTCAGGAAAGCTGGCGAATTACCTGAAAACCAAGAAAACAAAAAAACCGTTATTGGTTGCCTGTGATGTATATAGGCCCGCTGCTATAGACCAGCTACATGTTGTAGGGGAGCAAATAGGGGTAGAAGTGTATTCTGATCGTGGAAATACAGATCCAGTAGCTATTTCCAAGGCAGCAATTGCACACGCAAAGGCAAACGGATTTAATGTGGTTATTATAGATACCGCAGGTAGGTTGGCGGTTGATGAGCAGATGATGAACGAAATTGCTGCCATCCATAAAGCTATTCAACCTCAAGAGACGCTGTTTGTGGTAGATTCCATGACAGGACAGGATGCAGTAAACACAGCAAAAGCATTTAATGACGTCCTAAATTTTGACGGGGTAATTTTGACCAAGTTAGATGGGGATACCCGTGGAGGTGCTGCCATATCTATTAAATCTGTAGTCAATAAGCCCATTAAGTTTATTGGTACGGGGGAGAAAATGGATGCTATAGACGTGTTCTACCCTTCCCGTATGGCAGAGAGGATATTGGGGATGGGAGATGTGGTGTCTTTAGTAGAACGTGCCCAAGAACAGTTTGATGAAGAGGAGGCTAGAAAGATTCAAAAGAAAATAGCCAAGAATAAATTTGGTCTGGATGACTTTTTAGGTCAGATACAACAGATTAAAAAGATGGGTAGCCTTAAGGACCTTATGGGAATGATCCCAGGAGCAGGTAAGGCATTGAAGGGATTGGATATAGACGATGACGCCTTTAAGCATATTGAAGCCATTATCCATTCTATGACCCCGGACGAAAGAGCTACACCCTCTAAATTGAATGCCAGTCGGAAAAAAAGGATTGCCAAAGGAAGTGGAACATCAGTCCAAGAGATCAACCAGCTTTTAAAGCAATTTGACCAAATGAGCAAAATGATGAAGATGATGCAAGGTGGAGGCGGTAAAAAGATGATGCAGATGATGGGTGCCATGAAAGGGATGAAGTAATTTTTTAAAGGTTGGCAGTTTTTGGTAGCAGCTTATATTTTAATCCTTGAAAATTAAATCGTAAGTATGGGATATAATAATTTGTTAGCCTACCAAAAAGGATTCCATGTAGCGACGGAGATATTTAAAGTGTCAAAATCGTTTTCAAAAAGAGAAACTTATATATGGACCGACTAAATAAGAAGGTATTCTGATTCTGTTTGTGGCAAAATTTTGGCAGCGTATAGAAAAAGGCGCTATGAGAAGCCTATTATTAGTGGGCTGACCGATGCAGGTAGTGAGAACTCTGAAACGCTAGTTTAGCTAGATTTTGCAGAATCTTGTCACTTTTTATCAACTAAAAAAACAAGATCTTACCAATAGGAACTTGGAAAAAGGTAGATTATTACAATATATGATTAATAACCCAGGGAAGTTTGGTGTTTAGTACTGCCAACTGCTACTGAGAACTGAATACGAACAAATGGAAATACTAGACGGTAAAAAAGTATCGAATCAAATTAAGGAAGAAATTGCCGCTGAGGTGGCAAAAATGCGGGAACGAGGAGAAAAAGTGCCTCATTTGGCAGCAGTAATCGTAGGTAACGATGGGGCTAGCTTAACCTATGTAGGTAGTAAAGTAAAGTCTTGTAAGCGAGTAGGTTTCGAATCTACCTTGGTGCAACTACCCAGTACCACTTCAGAGCTAGAGTTGTTAAATAAAATTGAAGAGCTAAACAAAGACGAGAATATAGATGGGTTTATTGTTCAATTGCCGTTGCCAGAACAAATAGATACGCAGCGTGTGTTGTTGGCAGTAGATCCGGATAAAGATGTAGACGGATTTCATCCTACCAACTTTGGAAAAATGGCCTTGGATATGAGTACCTTCATTCCTGCCACTCCCTTCGGCATTTTGGAGCTGTTAGAACGTTATAAGGTAGATACTCAGGGCAAGCATACCGTTGTAATTGGTAGAAGTCATATAGTTGGTAGACCTATGAGTATATTAATGGGAAGAAAAGGCTGGCCAGGGAATTCAACGGTAACCTTAACCCATAGTCACACAAAAAATATTACCCAGATTACCTCGCAGGCAGATATTATAATTTCGGCCCTAGGAGTTCCCAACTTTTTAAAAGCAGAGATGGTAAAGGATGATGCGGTTATAATAGATGTAGGTATTACAAGAGTACCGGACGAAACTAAAGAAAAAGGATACTATATTACGGGAGATGTCGATTTTGAGAATGTAAGTAAGAAGGCTTCTTTTATTACACCTGTTCCTGGCGGGGTTGGTCCCATGACGATTGCAATGTTGTTAAAGAATACCCTACTGGCTAGGGAAAGGCATAGAAATAAAAAATAATTTTTAAAGCCCGCAGCTATTATAGAATGCGGGCTTTTTTTATTGACTCTCTTGCAGCTAACTATTTTTTGCCATTATTCTTATTTTTTTGATTTTAGACGGAAATATTAATTTAATATTTCGATATTTAAAATGCCTTTATGGAGAAAACCGTTGAACTCAGTCTTGAGCCTTTCTTTGAGCTATCTATGGACTTGCTATGCATTGCAGGTTATGATGGATATTTTAAAAAAATAAATCCAGCCTTCCGTAAGCTTTTAGGCTACCCTGAAGAAGTGCTGTTTTCCAATTATATTTCTCAATTTATTTATAAAGAGGACCAACCTCTAACAGCCAGCTATCGAGAGAATTTAAAAAAAGAAGTTCCCTTGATCAACTATGAAAACCGATTTGTAACAGCGTCTGGAGAAATAGTATGGTTGCATTGGACCTCTATCCCATTGCCAGATAAACAGTTGATATATGCGATTGCCAAAAATATTACGCACAAAAAAAAGTTGGAAGAAGAGCGGAATGGTCATATGGCTCAATTGGAAAAGATAAATAAAGACTTAAAACAACTTAACTATACCACTTCTCACGATTTAAGATCTCCAGTAAACAACCTCTTGTCCATATTTAGTATTTTGGACTTATCTAAAATTACTGATCCGGAAGTTTTGGAAACTTTAGACTATATGAGGATGGCTACGGAAGGTCTTCATAAGTCTATGGATAAATATGTGGATCTGTTAAGTACGAACGATTCGCTGAAGGTAGAGCTGGAAGAGGTAGAATTTGAATCAACCTTTAAATATGTTCAGCAGTCTATAGGTTCGCTCTTGGGAAATTCAAAGGTGAAAATAAAACTGGATTTTTCAGAATTGCCTACGGTTCTTTTCAATAGAAATTATTTGGAAAGCATTTTTTTAAACCTATTGACCAATTCTATAAAATATGCTAGACCCGACATTCCTCCGGTAATTCATATGACCACAGCTATGACAAACGGGAAGAAACAGCTGGTTTTTACCGATAATGGCCTTGGCTTCGATTTAGAAGCGGTAGGAGATAAAATATTTGGCCTGAACCAAAAATTCCACGGTAATAGTGACAGTAAGGGTGTTGGATTATACTTGGTCTATAACCATATAACAAGCCTAGGAGGTTCTATAACTGTAGATAGTAAAATTAATGAGGGAACTACCTTCGTAATTACTTTTTAACAATTAGCACTTTCACTATAGCATTTCATAAATAGCACTCTATAAAAGGAGCATATTTACAAGCTACTTATTATGGCCTTAAGCGCTTATAATCCGAACCGACTGCTTGATTTTAGTACTGTCTATAGGGAATATTACGTCAATCTTCTCATCATTTTCATCATTAGTACAGCTGCCAATGGCAATGCAGCAAAAAAATATGATGAGAACAATAGCCGCTTTTTTCATGAGTTTAGAATTTGGTAGGCGTTATCCAAAGTAAATTACATACGATAACGTAATAACATCCCTTTTGTTATGTTAGATGAATTGATAATTAGCGTCTTATGTCTTAAGAGCTTTATAGATCGTCCGGCATTTTACCATTGCTTAGTATGGGGAGGGGAGTGCCACTATAGTATTTTTAAATCTGGAAATATCATTTCTGGTTAAGATTTGTTTTTCAGTTGTATAGGCAACTTTTGATAACGACTTGGAGATTTTTTTTCATTCAATTTTATGATCGTTAGGGGTGTCTTATAAATCTTTTCTATATCTTCGATAATTGGTAAATTTTAAACACTTTAACTACTACGCTTATTGCAAGAGCATTAGGCTTTGAAAAGAAACAGAACATGATTATAGAACCTAGAACAAGAGGGTTTATATGCCTCACTTCACATCCTACTGGATGTCAACAAAACGTTATTGATCAAATTGAGCATATAAAATCAAAGAGAGCCATTAATGGGGCTAAAAAAGTGTTGGTTATTGGGGCGTCTACTGGGTTTGGACTAGCTTCTAGAATAACTAGCGCCTTTGGGTCAGACGCAGCTACAATTGGAGTGTTTTTTGAAAAACCACCTTCTGCAGGTAGACCGGCTTCTCCAGGATGGTATAATAGCGCCTTTTTTGAGGAGGAAGCCCATAAAGCCGGACTCTATGCAAAAAGTATTAATGGGGACGCATTCTCTAAAGAGATTAAAAGACAGACCTTAGATTTAATCAAGGCAGATTTGGGTCAAGTTGATCTAGTAATCTATAGTTTGGCTTCGCCAGTTAGAACACATCCCGAAACAGGCGTTAAATACAAGTCAGTACTAAAACCAATTGGGTCTAGCTATAAAAATAAAACGGTTGACTTCCATACAGGGGTAGTTTCAGATATTTCCATAGAACCCGCAGTTGGGGATGATGTGGATAATACTATTGCAGTTATGGGTGGAGAAGACTGGAAGATGTGGATGGATGCGCTTCAAGAAGAAGGACTATTAGCCAACGGTAGTAAAACAGTTGCCTATTCCTATATTGGCCCAGCGCTTACTGAACCAGTTTATAGGAAAGGTACTATAGGTAGGGCGAAAGATCATTTAGAAGCTACAGCCTTTGAAATTGGAGATAGCCTAAAAGCAATAGGAGGAGAAGCTTATGTCTCTGTAAATAAAGCCTTGGTTACCCAAGCAAGTTCTGCTATTCCGGTAATACCTCTTTATATATCCCTACTTTATAAAGTGATGAAAGAAAAGGGAATTCATGAAGGATGTATAGAGCAGATACAGCGCTTGTTCCAAGACCGATTGTATTCAGATAGCACGCCAACAGATGATCAAGGTAGAATTAGAATTGACGATTGGGAGATGCGCGATGATGTACAGGCTCAAGTAGCAGAACTATGGGAAAAGGCTACAACAGAAACTTTGCCAAGCATTGGAGATCTAGAAGGGTATAAAAAAGACTTCTTTAATCTATTTGGATTTATGGTGCCTGGTGTAGACTATGATAAAGATGTTAATGAAATGGTAGAGATTGCAGGGTTGCAATAAGTTATTGCTAATTAGAAGATAGCCTACATTTATAATTTAAGTCCGTTAGGAACAGTAGAAATTTAGCACAAGATGCTGTGGATTTACTATCTCTAACGGACTTTTCTTTATATACCGATTACCACCTTTTAAAACTATAGACCCCATGGATTTTTTTAAAGATTTAATCCTTTCATTGTTAGGTGTAAAGCGATAAATATTTTCTATTTTTAATAAATCCGATTGGAAGGGATTTCGTTTAGGATTTCTCGCTATTCCCTAAAGATATTATCACCTATGAAAAATCAGTTTATATTTTTATTCCTTATTTCCGGGCTGTGGGCGGCTAATGCACAATCTGGAAAAGTATTTGATGAACTTTCCATGAAGAGCACTATTTTAGATAGTGAGCGGAAATATGCCGTTTACCTACCGCCAGATTATGAAACTTCCCAAAGGAGTTATCCGGTCTTGTATTTACTTCATGGTGCGGGGGACGATCAAACGGGCTGGATACAATTTGGTGAGGTCTTACGTATTACGGATTTAGCCATTAAGGAAGGAAAAGCTACCCCTTTGATTATTATAATGCCCGATGCAAATAGTGGGGTTCGCGGTTATTTCAATTCTATTAATGGGGATTGGCGCTATGAAGATTTCTTTTTTGAAGAATTAATGCCCCATGTGGAAAAACAATATCGAATTAAATCAGAGAAGCGCTATAGGGCCGTTGCAGGTCTGTCTATGGGAGGAGGTGGGGCATTTATGTACGCCCTATATCGACCCGAATTATTTTCTTCTGCCTGTCCATTAAGCGCATATATTGGTCCATTACGTGTTTCGGAGATGGAAGAACGATTAAAGAGGAATGATGAAAATTATAACAAAAGGGATGTTAAGGCTTATTTTGATAAGCATAACGCTATTTCCTTAATTCAAAATATGGCGGTAGAGGATATAAAATCGGTGCGATGGTATATAGATTGTGGCGATGATGATTTTCTATATGAAGGCAATAGCTTAGTGCATATTGCCATGAAAAAAAAGGAAATACCTCATGAATATAGAGTAAGGGATGGTGGGCATAGCTGGACGTATTGGCGAGAATCATTGCCTAAGGTGTTGGAATTTGTGTCCGATGCCTTCCATCAATATTAAAATATAAAGGAATAAGAGATTTTAAATATTTCAGGAATAGTTAAATACGGAAAATGATACATAGGAAATTTGGAGTGCCGCAATGGGATGTAGGTGAGATAGGATATGGAATGTGGGGGATGGGGGAGTGGACAGAGGAAGATGACCTGCTTTCTGTTAAGGCTTTGGATCTTGCTGTAGAACGGGGGGTAAATTTCTTTGATACCGCTTGGGCATATGGTCACGGACATAGTGAAAACTTATTAGGGGAATTGTTGAGGAGGCATCCTGACAAGAAATTATATGCGGCTACTAAAATTCCAGCGAAGAATTTTAAATGGCCGGCAAAACCCGAATACACTTTGGAGCAATCCTATCCCAAGAACCATATTATTGAGTATACCGAGAAGTCCTTGAAAAACTTAGGTGTAGAGCAGATAGATCTTTTGCAGTTCCATACTTGGGATGACAGTTGGTCTCATCAGGAAGAATGGAAGCGTGCGGTAGAGGATTTAAAAGCTTCGGGAAAAATAGCGGCTATGGGGATTAGTGTTAATCGCTGGGAACCCGAAAATGGGATAGAAGCATTAAAAACCGGGATGTTTGAATCGGTACAAGTGATTTATAATATTTTTGACCAAGCTCCCGAAGACAAACTTTTTCCGTTATGCGAAGATTTAAATATAGCGGTTATTGCTAGGGTCCCTTTTGATGAGGGTACGCTTACCGGTAATATTACTAAAGATACCGTATTCCCAGAAGATAGTTGGAGTGCTAGTTATTTTGTTCCAGAGAATTTAGCTGAAAGCGCTGAAAGAGCAGATAAGCTTAGGCCTTTGGTGCCAGCGGGGATGACTATGGCAGAAATGGCCCTGCGATTTATTACTATGAATAGAATAGTGAGTACCATTATTCCTGGAATGAGAAAGGAACGAAACGTATTGATGAATACGGCCTTGAGTGATGGAAAGGGCCTTTCTAAAGAACTATATCAAGAGCTAAAAGAACATCGTTGGGATAGAAAGCCAACTTCTTGGTCTCAATAATTTTTAAACCATTAACTATGACAACGAGAAAAGAGTTTTTATTAAAATCGGGCTTATTGGCCACAGGAGCTGTATTGCTACCTTCATTAACTTTTGCGCAGAAAAAAGCGGAGCAAAATTTAGGTGTCCAATTATATACTTTCCGCGATGAAATGTTGGCGGATGCTAGAGGGACTTTGGAAAAGATTGCCGCACTTGGCATAAAGCAAATAGAAACGGCTAGGAGTGCTAAAGGGTTGTACTACGGGCTTGGGCCAAAAGAAATGAAAGAGGTGTGCAAATCCTTGGGAATGACACTTCGGAGTGGCCATATTGCCTTGGACGAAAATTGGGCAAATACCCTGGACCAAGCTTCAGAGTCGGGCCAAGAGTATCTAATTTGTTCATCCCTACCTACTAATGGTCAGACTGTGGATAATTATAAAGCAGTTGCGGAAGCGTTCAATAAAGCTGGTGAAGATTGTAAGAAAAGAGGAATAAAATTTGGTTACCACAACCATGAATATGAATTTGAGTCGCATAATGGGGAAGTGCTATATGAGGTGCTCCTAAATAATTCCCAAGCAGATTTAGTACATATGGAACTAGATTTAGGTTGGGTGGTGGTCGCCGGAAAAGACCCTTTGGATTATTTTAAAAGATATAAGGGGAGATTTCCATTATGGCACCTAAAGGATATGGACATGGAGAAAAAAGAAAGTACCGAGTTTGGTAAGGGCGGACTTAATATTCCACAAATGTTAGCGCATAAGAAAGATTCGGGGCTAGAATATATATTTATAGAACAAGAAGAATATGCAAACTCACCTTTCCAGAGTATGGCGCACAATATGAAGTACATGAAAAGATTTTAGTTTGCCTATTATATCAATCAGGAATATAGCGCTTTCTAGGAGCTTAGGAAATCGGCTATTTTTTGATTTATCTCATCTTGATGAAGGGAATGCCCTAAGCCTGAAGTAGCTATCAGTTGACTGTTTTCCCAGTTTTGGTGTAAGGACTCTGAAGCCTTAAAGGGAGTAATGGTATCTTCCTTATCATGTATAATTAAACCTGGTTTAGCTATAGATTGCGCGTATATTGGGGTAGAGATATCCTTAATTCTAAAACTGTAGTGCTCGTAGAGGTAATTGTCTATTCCTTGTAGAACCTTGTTATTAAACTTAAGTAGGTCTTGGTAGTGTTCCATAAGCTGAGAAAGTTCGGCAGGAGCACCTAAGGAGACTATTTTTTGAATAGAAGTATTTGGATTCTGGTATTGGTGATGAATTGTTGCTAGGCCGCCCATAGAGTGTCCTATTATATATTGGGGCTTGTACATTTTAATAATTTGCTTGGCGCTGTCTGAGTAAATGGGCAAGTTTAGCATATTGCCTTCGGAATAACCATGTCCTGGTGCATCAAAGGCCAGGATGTTAAAACGTCTTTCTAGTAGCGCTTCAATTAGGTTGCGCCACCTAAAGGCATTGCTTTCCCAGCCATGCATTAGTAGTACCGTTTCATTGTCGCCCGACCAATGATAGGTTTGTATACCCAAGCCGTTGATGAAAACCATTTTTCCCTTGGCATTGGTTAGAAACTGCTCCTGATGGGGCAATACTCTTCCTCTTCTAGGCGTGCTAAATAGGTTTAATGCTTTTTTCGCTGCTAGGGATGGTGAAAAAAGCGCAAGGCTATTAAAGTACGCCCCATAGGACAATGCCATGGTATGGTATAGGATTTTGTTCATTCGTTGTATTATTCCCAACCCACCATGATGTACTTTATTTTAGCAGCGTCAGGAATCTGAACCGCTTCAATATTGGTGCTAGAAGTGTATTGAAGGCTACTAGGTAGCTCTGTTTTTGCAATAGTGAAATAGGCGTCCGAATCCTTAAGGAATACCACCACATTATTTAATGCGGTAACGATTTTTGCAATTTTATGCTTATCTCTAATATCTTTAAACGTGCTATTTAATCGCACTCCTTTGTCTGTCACGAACCTAGGGTCGTAAATTCGGATTATATCTACTTTAGGTACGCTGTCCAAAGAAGGAGTAAGCGTCATAAGATGTGCTCCTCCCTTTTCAAAGATGTCTATTTTTCTTACCCGCTCCCCAATATTAGTAAATGCTGTATCCCTTACAATGGAGTCCGCAGCAAAAATAGTTTCCAATTGGTCTATGGGGGTAGATTTCTCTAGCTTACCTACCTGATCTTTAGTGATTAAAAAGTCGTTGTTAGTATTGCAATTAATAAATAATAGGGATAAAAGAACTATTGCATAAATAGGGAGTCTTGTCATTTTTAGATTCAAGGATTTTGTAAGTTAGTTTAATTAAATGCTCTTCGGTGTTAGGGGCTGTTCTAGCGCATTACTTTCTTTAATACGCCCATCACTCCTCTGATAAAAGTAGCACTGGTAAGCACTTTTATAACAGGGTTTTGCCGGGTACTGGCTCTGCGACTACTGGTTCTGGTTGCGCTTTTGGAAGGAGAACTCGCACTTTCCTTCTCTGCCAGTTTTTCTGCACGATCAATTTTTTCGTTCAGCATTTCATAGGCGCTTTCCCGGTCTATCGTTTCATTGTATTTATCAACTAATTTGGAATGGTCTATCAGGGATTTTAGCTCACTATCAGTAAGCACGTCCATACGACTCATAGGGGCCCTTACCATTGTAGCGGCCAAGGGGGTAGGCCTGCCCTTTTCGTCTAAGGCAGAAATGAGGGCCTCACCTGTCCCAAGAGAGGTTAGCACTTCTGTGGTATCGTAATACTCTGATATTGGGTAGTTTTGCGCGGTAAGTTTTATCGCTTTTCTATCCTTTGCTGTAAAAGCTCTTAGGGCATGCTGAATTTTTAAACCTAATTGCGCTAAAACGGCATCAGGTACATCAGTTGGATTTTGGGTCACAAAATATAGTCCGATACCTTTGGAACGAATCAGCTTTACAATGCTTTCTATTTGATTCAATAGTGCTTTAGAAGCTTCCTTGAACAGTAAGTGGGCTTCGTCTATAAAGAGCACCAATTCTGGTCTCCCACTATCTCCCTGTTCAGGGAAGGTATCATATATTTCTGCCAATAAGCTAAGCATAAAAGTGGAAAACAATTTAGGCCTGTCTTGAATATCGGTCAACCTTATGATGTTGATATAGCCGCGCCCCTGATCATCTATTCGGGTAAGGTCGTCCACTTCAAAAGATTTTTCTCCAAAAAATAGATCGGCTCCTTGTTGTTCCAATTCTATTACTTTTCTAAGAATCGTGCCTGTAGAACTGGTAGATATACGTCCGTAGTTTTCTGAAAATTCTTGTTTGCCTTCATTGGTGGCATATTGTAATACTTTTTTAAAGTCTTTAAGGTCTAATAGGGGGTAATGGTTGTCATCGCAATATTTGAAAATCACCGCTACGATTCCCTCCTGGGTAACAGATAGGTCTAGGATTCTGGATAAGAGGGTGGGGCCAAACTCGGAAACAGTCGCCCGTAACCTAACACCTCCCTGCTCGGATAGGGAGAGGATTTCTACAGGGAATCCAGAAGCGGTAAAAGGTAGTCCAATTTTAGCATGCCGCTCATCTATTTTGGGATGACCAGGGCTTGGTTGTGCTAGACCGCTAAGGTCACCTTTAAGGTCCATACAGAGCACAGGGATTCCTTTGGCTGATAAGTTTTCGGCCATTACCTGAAGGGTTTTGGTCTTTCCCGTACCAGTTGCCCCTGCGATAAGTCCGTGCCTGTTTAATGTTTTTAACGGAATTTTTACAAAGGCATTGGTCAAAGTCTCCTCATTAAGCATGGCCGCACCCATGGTTATATAATCACCTTGGGTAGTATATCCCTCCTCTATATGTGCAAAGAACTTTTCTTTAGCATCCATTGTATAAAATTTTTGATAAAAATAGGGTAAATTTAGTCAACAGAAAAGCGCACTATATTTGTGTTTGTCCTAAAACTCTTTAATGATGGGAAAATATACCATTATCATTTTTATTTGTATCCTGACCTCTGCTTCGGAATTAATCGCCCAGAAAGTGGATGTGCCAATTTTTCATGAGAGCCATGTGGAACGAAAGAAAGAATCTCCTTTTAGCGATGCGGTTCAAGTAGGGAATCTCTTTTTCCTATCGGGACAGATTGGTATCGACAATACAACCAGAACCGTGGTGAGCGGGGGAATCGTTGCTGAGACAAAACAAACGATACAGAATATCCAAGACGTATTGCAGCATCATGGTATGGAACTTAATAATGTGGTTAAATGCACGGTAATTCTACATAGTATGGCAGATTTCGCGACTTTTAATGAGGTGTATTCCAATTATTTCCCTCAAAAACCAGCCCGAACTACCTTCGCAGCCAGTGGACTAGCCATGGATGCGAAAATAGAGATCGAGGTGGTTGCAGTTAAAAACGACTAGTGTTTTTAGCTGATTATTTGTTTAGCAGACTTTTTTGGAACAGCTTATAGATGCGGGTGTATTCATCGGTCCAGCTGCTTGGTTCCACAAAACCATGACGTTCTACTGGGTACAAGGCCATTTCCCAATTGTGTTTTTCTAATTCTATCAATCGCTGTGAGAGTCGCACCATATCCTGAAAATGTACATTGTCATCTACCATTCCGTGTAGTATAAGTAAGTCGCCCTGCAATCCCTCTGCGAAGTAAATAGGGGAGCTTCTTCGGTACGCCAAACTATCCGTAACCGGGGTATTCAAAATTCGCGCCGTATAACCGTGGTTGTATGCCGCCCAATCGCCTACAGATCTAATTGCAGCACCGGCCGTAAAGGTTTCTGGCGCGTTAAACATTCCCATTAAGGTTATAAATCCACCGTAAGAGCCGCCATAAATACCTATCTTATCTTTGTCTACTCCCAATTGATCTACCAAAAATTGGGCTCCATCTACCTGATCAGACAAGTCCTTTCCACCCATGTGTCGGTATATGCCTGTTCTCCAATCCCTACCATAGCCGGCACTACCTCTATAGTCTATATCCAATACGGTGTACCCGTTGTCTACAAGAAGGTTATGGAACATATACTCTCTGTAATAGCTGCTCCACCATTTGTGGGCATTTTGTAAGTAGCCTGCACCATGGACAAAAATAACCGCTGCCTTATTTTTCACATCAGCATTGGGCTTATAGAGTCGCGCGTGTACGGCGACGCCATCCTTAGCATTAAAAGTGATTACCTCTGGATCTCGCCATGGGTACTCCTTAAATTCTTGGGTAGTAGAAAAAGTAATTTGTTTGGCTTCTACCTTCGATTTTCCCCAAACGGGATTGTCTTGCAGGTAAAGTTCCGTGGGCTTATTGGTATAAGAATGAAGTATGGCCATTTTTCGCTCGTCCGGAGATAATACAACCTCATTGCCTCCAGTCATCTGTGTCAACTGTTGAAGTTTTCCGCCAGAAAGGGGCATGCTATAAAACTGCCTATCTCCAGGATGGTTTTTATTGGCAGTAAAATACCATCGTTTTTCATCCTTAGAAATTTTAGGGTCGTAAATTTCAAAATTACCAGAAGTTAGGGCCTTCGCTTTTTTAGAATTTACATCCATTACATATAGATGGGAATAACCTGTTTTTTCGGACTGAAACCATATGCTTTTGTCGTCGGGCATCCATCCTATTGCTCCTCCACGGTAACCACCAATGCCGGGGCCTGCTATCCAAGCTTGGTCATGCTGATGGTCTAAATTAACAACTGTTCCGTCTTCTATATTCAACAGTACTATCCATCTATCTTTATAGTCGTTGGTGTTAATATCGAGTACCGCATATTTTCCGCTATTGTTCCATATAGGACCAGTGATATAACCAATTCTATTCTTGTTTTCATAGGGTTTGTCAGGGTAGTCATTGGTATACTCTGGAACATAATCTAGCCCTTCCAAATTGTCTAGAACTACAGGGTAAACCTTTCTGTTTTGTATATCATAAACAAAAAGTTCATATTCGGTAGGTTCATCCCCAACCTTAGTTCTTGTTTTCTGATCCTCGGTATAACCAGACTCAGTAACGAAATGGGGCACAATGGTGCCGTCCCCATCGGAAGGGGATTTTGAAGTTAAATAGGTAATAAATTTACCATCAGGACTAATTTTAATATTGGAAACCGTTTTGCCTTTGGGATTAATTGATAATGGTGCTTTTGCTTCAAATCTTTTATTTAATTCTTCTGCACGGTCATTTTTATCTTTCCTAGTACGTAGTACATCAAATAGCGCTAACTGATCATTATATAACCACTCGTCCTTTTCGCTTTTATTCTTTTCTTTTTTTTCGGGTATAAAATTAGTCAGCTGAGTAGTTGTTCCCCTGCCAATATCCCAGCTATATAAATTGTTGCCCTTTACGTAGGCCACCTTGGTACCGTGGTCTGTAAAATGAGGGCTATCCTCGTATTCTTCGGTATTGGTAATTTGGGTGATAACTTGGTTCTTTAAATTTAACAGATAAACATCTCCTCGTTTGGAGTACACCTTTAGGGATTTATCTTTATTATAAGTTCCATAAGCACTAGGGAGGGCATATTCTGTTTCGAAATCAGTTTTTATTGTTTTAGACGATTTTAAATGATAGGCATATAGGGAATCACTATATGCCTGTTCTCTGTTCCATTTAAAATATAGGGTTTCGCCGTCTATGGCCCATTGTGGGTTGGAAGGGAGATGGCCTATAAAGTGGTCCCCTTGCATTATTTCTTTAATAGATAGAGGGGATAGGTTCTCTATTTGAGCAAAAGTTGAGGAGATGGACAATAGGAATATGCCGCTCAGTAGCCAAAGGTTTTTCATGTTCAATGTATTAAGTGCGATGTAATAATCTCGGATTTTATTTCCCAGAGCTTTGGGAAATCTAAAAGTGGTAAATATCCTAAATCCTTAGAACTATCACAAAGTTGTAGATAAATTAATGTGAGATACTTTTTTATGGATCAAGGGGTATTTTCTACTATTGATTTATCTTTCTAAATGGTGTTTTTATCCTCAAATTCTGGGCAATCTAACCTAATATCGGTATTGAGTAGTTCTGTTTTTAGTAGATTACAATAGTCGGTTTCTTTATTTTTACTATAGAATTTACATCCGTAGCAGGTGCGTTGCACCGTGAGAATACCTGTGCGGTTCAATTGATAGATTACAGTACTAAGGGTGGCAAAGAGTTCCTCCAAACTAACTTCATCAATATCTTGAAGCCCTTTCTTTAGAGGATTGGCAAAATCATCGGTTTCATGAATTAAATTCCTCCCTGCTTCGGTAAGACCAATGGTATAGCTCCGGTGGTCTGTTGGAGAAAACTCTTTGGTAACCATTCCCTTTTGATGAAGCGCTTTTATAGCATCGCTAATGGTAGGTTTAGTAAGGTTAAACTCTTTAGCTAGATGACTTACATTGGAGAGTTCTGGTTTGTGGTAGGCAATAAAAATGAGAATTTGTATTTGAATGGGACTCAGTCCTAAAAGTTTAGCTTTTTCCCATAAGAGTACCTTAAATGCTTCGGATATACGCGATAGTCCAGCAACAATTTTGCTTGAAATATCGGAATTCTGATGGGCTGGATTAAAAACGCTCTGTTCTTTCATATAAACGCCTATCGGGATTTGCCCGATAGGTAAAAATAATTATACCGTTGGATTATTACCCTTTATTAGGAAGATTTCGATAATGGGCAGTCTGCTTTTTCCATATTCAACTCTCTCGGTGCCTATTGTTAAAACCTGCTATAAGGTTTATTTCATCTTCAATAATTTAGTGTTCATATTAATTATTAACTCTAAAAGTTAGGACTCCAATAGTGTGGGGTCCTATCTTTTAAAGCCAAGTAAAGTTAGGGTTATGCTTTTACATCTGCCATGGAAGCGCCATAGTTAATATGAAGAACATTTCCATTTGGGGTTACTAGGGCTGGTACCGATTTTACACCCGCTTTCTCTGCTTCCGCAATTCGGGATTTGCTCTCGCCAAAATGAACAATTTCTACATTATCGGTACCTACTAGTTCTAGGATGTCCTGTTCTGCGCTAACACATACCGGACATCCTGCGTGATAAAAAATTGACTTTTTCATTTTTATTGGATTAGGATTTTTGCAATATTGCAATTCAAATATAGTAAGGAATCCTAACTAAATGAGTTAAATGTTGATATATCTTGAACTGGATAGGATGTTTTCTGATCTGGTTTGGGTTGTAGTGAGATTTCTTTTGATAAAATAGTAGGGCTAGAGTAGTCTATGTTCTATCTTTGCCGAATGGTACAAGAAGAAGTTTTAGCGCTAGTAGATCAGGGGCTTATGCTCCCTTTGATGGAGGAGTTTTATACGATTCAAGGTGAGGGTTTCCATAAGGGAACTGCTGCTTATTTTATTCGTGTAGGGGGTTGCGATGTTGGTTGTCATTGGTGTGATGTAAAGGAAAGTTGGAATGCGGAGACCCATCCGCCCACCGGGATAGATCATATTGTGGCCAACGCTGCAAAATATTCAGACACTATAGTTATTACCGGAGGAGAACCTTTAACCTGGGATATGGGGCCTATAACGGCGGCATTAAAAGCTAAAAATCTAAAGACCCATATTGAAACGTCAGGGGCGTATCCACTTTCGGGAACTTGGGACTGGATCTGTCTCTCTCCAAAAAAGAACAAATTGCCAGAGGGGATCATCTACGATAAAGCCCATGAATTAAAAGTAATAGTGTACAATAAGCACGACCTAATTTTTGCGGAGCAAGAGGCTGCCAAAACAAATAGGGAATGTATTTTATATTTACAACCGGAGTGGAGTGTAAGAGATAAGGTAGTTCCGATGATCGTAGACTATGTGATGAAAAATCCGAAATGGAAAGTTTCTCTTCAAACACATAAATACCTTAATATTCCTTAGGGTAATAAGGTAGACCTATGAAAAGTAATAGAAAGGATAGAATTTTGCTATTACTATCCTTTTTCATTTAATAGGCTTGCGTGAAAATTAGTGGGACGGGTTGTTGGTCACTACGGGAGAACTTATATTACCATATTAATAGCTAATTTTTACTATAAGATTTATGCGCCCCAGTTAGCAACTTTAATTTTATTGTTTACCATTATGTGATTCAAATTACATTAATCAACCAAATAAAACAGTATAATTTAGTTCCCTAAGCTTCGGTTGGTACACTCAATACTCAGCTTTGGTAAATTTAATGTTTTCGTCATCTCTTACTACTCCTATCAAATAGTTGCTCAACACGCTACAATCATTGGTCGCCGGATTGTGGGCGATTCAACTAGCCTCCCGTTAGCGAGGTATAGTCGAAATCCATTATGGTTGCCTGTGAAGCCATTTTAAATGTGACTTAAGCATCGCCTTCTACAGTCACACTCAATAACCATAACTAGGACAAAAGTTAGTCAAAGTTAGTATTCTCGGGCCTTCCCGAGGGACGCAATACTTAATACTAACTACTTAATACTATAAAACTACCTTCCCCCGTTGGCACGCAGGTCTTTTATGCATTCCACTCCAAATCCTGGGTTGCTTCCCCTTTTTGCAGCCAGCATTTTTGCCATACCGCTCCCAAATTGTAGTTCTGCCCTCATTAGGCAGTTTGTTTCACTACAGTGACTTGGGGCTTCGGGGTCTTGATGTGGGTTAACGGATGGGGATCCCAAATCTACCAGCCCCAATAAATGTCCTACTTCATGTGAAAGGGTGGCAGCCTCTACATCTGCAGTAGTAATTAGAAGGCTTTTCTTAGCTAATCTTCGAATGGTGGCCTCGTAAATAACCATGGAAGTGTTTTTATAGACCGCACCTAAGGTTACTAGGTCTTCTTCGGGTTTGTCACTATCCGAAGAGGCATCCGTAAAATAGATATACATCCCTATTGTGTCGCCATCATTATAAACCGTCCTATTTTCCTTCTCTAGATCAAAAACTTCATTTACGCTAAGGCTATCTTTTCCAGGGGAGGGGAGTTCTTTTTTTACTACTCTTATATTATCTTTATGCGTGCGCTCTTCTAACAAAGTGGTGAAATCTGAAATTGCAGCTTCAGTGGGGGCATATCCCGTTACATAAGCTATTTCGATAACCATATTTTTAAATTTGGAATTGGAAAGCATCTCATTGGCAGAATCTCCGGGACCTCTTAAATTAGCACTTCTATCTGGGGTCTTAATTAGATCTTCGCCGCCATCTTTAGAGCAACTAAGAAGACAAATAAATAGTAGGGCCAGCAAAAAGAAAAACTTTCTCATAATATTTTAATTTAATAATGGACATAGTCCCTTGAATGAAATTTAATCCTACAGGGCTACTCCTCTAATAAAGTGAGTTTTGCCAAATAATCATAATGCTCTCCCTCATAAACCAGCTCACAAGATAAGTTGTTCGCATTTGCGGCCCGTTGTAAGGTATTGTAATCTATATATAGCCAAGGCAAGGGGTCACTTTTCTGGCCCTTATACTCCATAATAAAGGTTACCTCTCCATAATATTCTATGCCATCCGGAATCCAATATCCACCATCCTCATCTTCATCAAACATATAAATAATATCGCTGGAGTCTAAAAGAATCTGTCCATTGGGCTGTAAAATAGATTTAAGGTGACGAAGGAAAGCATCTATCCTATTTAATTTGCCCACAATGCCAATACCATTCATAAGCATCAACAATGTATCAAATTTTTTGTTTTCTAGCTCTAAGATCTCAGCCTGTATTACCTTATCAATTCCTCTAAGTTTACAAGTTTCTACCGCTCCTGGGGAATTATCTAAGGCTGTTACCGAATATCCTTTTTTCTGTAAGTATAGGCTGTGGCTACCTGCGCCGCACCCTATATCTAAAATGCTTCCTTTGCAGTGCTTCAGGGCCTCTTTTTCTAGGTCAGGCATATTTTTATAGCTCCTAAAAAGATAAGGTAAGGGAATAATATCCTCTTCTTCAAGGGAAGAATACGTTTTTATATCCTCGGAATAATTCCCATTCTGGTAATCCAATACTGCCCTGCCTAAGATATCCTTGTCCATTCTAAATTTAATATTTGTTTACAAAAGTGGGATTTTTATGCGTAATTCGGGTCGACTTTTTATAATTTTGAAGAGTTTATTTTTTCGGTCTCTTACTATAAAGGATAGGTGTAAGGTGGTTAATAAATGAAGGAATCCCATAAGCAGGCTAGTTTAACTACACTGACCTTTTTAATATAGCTCATAAATTCAATCCAGAATGGATAATATAATAGCACAACTGCCAAAACTGGCCAAAGAAAAACAAAATGAGAATAAGAAATTCTTTGCCAAGCTACGTAAAAAGCCACCAAAGGAATTAGACTATATGATGCGGGATCTGCATGAGGCGGAATTTCAAAGAACCGATTGTTTAAAATGCGCCAATTGCTGCAAGACTACTGGGCCCTTGTTTACCAATAGCGATGTGGAGCGTATTGCTAAGCATTATAGGATGAAACCACAAAAATTTGTGGAGACTTACTTGCGGATAGATGAGGATCAAGATTATGTATTGCAAAGTGTGCCCTGCACATTTTTAGGGGCAGATAATTACTGTTCCATCTATGAGGTAAGGCCAAAAGCATGCAGGGAATTTCCGCATACAGATAGAAAAAAGTTTCAGCAAATCAGTAATCTCACCATGAAGAATGTAGCCATTTGCCCAGCAGCTTATAATATTGTTGAAGAGATGAAAAAACTACTTGCCAATAAGTGATCCGATCCTTTTGGTTATCTGGTCTATCAATTGTAGATTTAGATTCCCTTGTAATTAATGATGGGGACTACAAGGTATTATCGGCAAAAACAGTCCAAAAAGAATATTTCCAATTTATATTTATAGATGATTTCCTTAGAGGACGGCACTTATCCCAGCAAAATTTAAGGAGGTGAGTCCGTTTAA
Organism: Arenibacter certesii DSM 19833; assembly: GCF_000429545.1. Classification (GTDB taxonomy): domain Bacteria; phylum Bacteroidota; class Bacteroidia; order Flavobacteriales; family Flavobacteriaceae; genus Arenibacter; species Arenibacter certesii. The sequence goes on along the minus strand of NZ_AUCB01000005.1, from coordinate 88,089 downwards.
CCTTTGGCGTACGGAGTTCAGAAACAACAAAGTAGAGATTATTTCGTTTTGATATTTCCGTATAAAATTTTTGTATTTTTAAATCATGGAAAGTATTTATACTTATTTTGAAACAATCCCGCCAGCTCATAGGAGTCTGATTTTAGTTTCTGGAATTGCATTTTTTTGGATACTGGAATATATCATTCCCTTGTTTCAGCTTAATTACAAGAAAATAAAGCACGCAGGAGTTAATATCTTTTTTACCCTAACAACAGTTTTGGTAAATTTCCCATTGGCTTTTTTATTGTTAAAAACAAGTGATTGGACCATAGCAAATAATTTTGGGATCTTGCAGTGGTTACCTGAATTGCCATTATGGGCCAAAATTTTGATTGGCGTAATGTTGCTCGATCTCTTGGCTGCATGGCTAGCCCACTGGGTAGAGCATAAAATAAAGTTGTTATGGGGGTTTCACATTATCCACCATACAGACCACCAAGTAGATACTACCACGGCCAATAGACATCATCCAGGAGAAAGTGTGGTCCGATTCGCATTTACATGTTTTGGGACCTTAATTGTTGGTGCGCCGGTAGCTATAATTATGATATATCAGGCCCTTTCAGTTATTTTCTCGCAATTTAACCATGCTAATATCTCATTGCCCAAAAAAATGGATAATGTTTTAAGCTGGATTATAGTATCACCAGATATGCATAAGGTACATCACCATTATAAATTGCCATATACCGATAGTAACTATGGTAATATCTTCTCTCTTTGGGACCGACTCTTTGGAACCTTCCAAAAACTTCCCAAGGAAGATATTGTATACGGTGTGGATACTTACTTTAATGAAAAAGAAAATTCGAATATTGGCGTACTGATGAAAATACCCTTTAAAACTTATAAGTCTCCCGAAGAAGTGGATCTAAAAGCTACTAATCAATTATAAAGTAAGTGTTTTTCCCTAATTTTTTTAAAGTGGTTGATGTCTTCCTGCCAAGTCGCTTTTATTTCATCTTGTAGGAGTCCAGCCTCAATCTGCTTTTGTAGTTTTTCTGTTCCAGCATGCCTAGTAAAACCACTAGTGAGAAAGAATAATTCTTTATCGGTACTGTTTTGATAAGCATCCAATAAAAAGTTTAAATCTACCGATTTCATTTTAGGCATTTGAGATAGGTCTTTACCATAACAAACCTTGCCCTTATGTTTTGGGCTTTTAGAGCCAAAATTGGGGTTAGGAGTATATTTAAAGCTGTACTGGGTACTATCTAAAAATGGAGCCCCGTATCTTTGAAATTGAAACTCGGTACCTCGGCCAGCATTTATATTGGTGCCTTCAAAAAAACCTAAACTAGGGTAAAGATAAATAGAAGTGTTGTTGGGTAGGTTAGGGGATGGCCTAATTGGTAGGATGTAGTCCTTAAAATGGTCATAGTTTTCTAATGGGATTACGGTAAGGTCCGCCATTACCTTGTTCTCCATCATACCTTCCTTATTAATCATATTCGCATATTCTCCAATGGTCATCCCATAGACTAAAGGAATATTTGTCATCCCTAAAAACCCTCTGTGTTCTGTTTCCATGCTTGGTCCGTCTACATAATGACCATTTGGATTAGGCCGGTCTAGTACAATTACAGGAATATTTTCTGCGGCACATGCTTCCATAACCAGCTGCATAGTGGCAATATAGGTGTAAAAACGAACGCCTACATCTTGTATGTCAAAAAGGACTACATCTACACCTTTCAATTGTTCTTTAGATGGTTTTCTATTACTTCCATACAGAGAGATTAAGGGAAGGCCCGTCTTTTCGTCTTTCCCATCCGTCACCTTTTCTCCCGCATCTGCCTCACCACGAAAGCCGTGCTCTGGTGCAAATACAAGTTGTAAGTCTATGTCCAACGATCTTAGGGAATCTACAATATGGGTGTAGGTCAAATGTTCTGGATCTTTAAAAACAACACTGGTCTGGTTGGCTACTACAGCCACCTTTTTACCCTTTAATAGGGGAAGGTATTTTTCGGTTCTATTAGCGCCTACAATTATAGGTGAATCGGTTTCCATGACTGTTGCGCTCAAATTAGTACCTTGATCCTTGTTGTTGGACTTGGATAGGTTTCCACAAGAAGAAGCTATAAAAACCAATAATAAAACTGTATTTTTGAAAACGGAAAAAACTGCCATAATTTGAATTTAGAATTTTTTATTGCCAAGCGGCTAGTAACTGCAAAAGAGCATAAAATTAGTATATCTGCTCCAATAATAAAAATTGCAATCGCAGCAATTGCTCTGGGTGTAATAATGATGTTGGTGGCAATAGCGACAGGCGTAGGATTAAAACACAAGATAAGGGAGAAGATTGCTGCATTTAACGGGCATATCCAGATTTACAATTACGATAATAATAATTCGGACGTATCCGTTGTCCCCGTTTCTCTAGAGCAGGAATTTTACCCTGAGTTTAAAAACATCAGTGGTATACAGCACATTCAGGGTGTGGCCGCAAAAGCTGGTATAATTAGGACCGAGGAAACTTTTGAAGGAATTATTGCCAAAGGAGTGGGCAACGATTTTAATTGGGAGGTTTTTAAAGAATTTTTAATAGATGGTAAACTTCCCGATTATACAGGGGAGTTGAATGATGAGGTTCTAATATCACATGTCTTGGCCAACAGGCTAAATTTTAAAACAGGCGATACTTTTATATCGATCTTTTTTAAGGAGGACGACGAATCTAAAATGCCTAACCAACGTAAATTTACTATCACAGGAATTTATGACAGTGGATTTGAGGAACTCGATGCATCTTACATTTTTATCGATATCCGCCATATTCGCCATATGAATAAATGGGCCGATAATGAGGTGGGTAATTTTGAGATCTTTCTGGATAATTTTGATGACATGGAAGTCAAAGCAAAAGAGATCTATGGAAAAACCTTGTCCGATCTAGATACCCAGACCATTCAAGGTAAATATTTTAGAATATTTGAGTGGATCGGACTCTTCGATTTAAATATCGCTATCATTATCGGAATTATGATTATAGTGGGGGGCTTTAATATGATTACCGCCCTCTTGGTGCTGATTCTAGAACGTACCCAGATGATTGGGATACTAAAGGCATTAGGTTCTTCTAATTGGAGCATCAGAAAAATATTTCTGTACAATGCCAGTTACCTTATAGGGGTGGGTCTACTCTTGGGGAATATTATTGGATTGGGTTTTATTGGGCTACAGTATAAATTTCGAATGTTGAAGTTTCCTAACCCAAAGGAATATTATATAGACTATGTGCCGGTGTATATTGATGTTTGGATGGTGTTGGCGCTAAATATAGGAGTCTTGTTTTTATGTTTGTTGATGCTACTGATTCCTTCCTATGTAATTACTAAAATTTCTCCGGTTAAGGCCATTAAGTTTGAATAAACTTAATAGGATTGCTAAATAATTTAAACCTCGATGCTTTTCTGATTAGTATTGGGGTGATATAGTATCAATCTATATCAGTTTTGTCTTATCATGATGATTTTATGTAAGAGTATGCTTATTGTCGGTATACATCAACTACATAATTGTCTTTAAAAAGGAATGATTATATATTAATCCAAAATAAGGTAAATTGTTGTTCCTTTAATAATCCATTATCTTTATAGCATATGGAGTACTCGGAGAATATACTTGGAACAATAGGGAATACGCCCCTGATTAAATTAAACCGTATAACGGCAGCTTTGCCTTGCTTGGTAATTGCTAAATATGAGACATTTAATCCTGGTAATTCTGTGAAGGATAGAATGGCACTTCAGATGGTTGAGGATGCAGAAACTTCGGGCTTGCTAAAACCTGGAGGAACAATTATAGAGAGTACTTCGGGAAATACGGGCATGGGACTTGCGTTGGTGGCCATTATCAAAGGATATAAAATGGTTTGCGTTATTAGTGACAAGCAGTCCAAGGAAAAGGTAGATATTCTTAGGGCTATGGGTAGCGAAGTTTATGTATGCCCTACTAATGTTCCCCCAGAAGACCCAAAAAGTTATTATTCAACGGCGAAAAGGTTGTCTGAGGAAACGCCGAATTCTTGGTATGTAAATCAATATGACAATCCCTCCAATTACAAAGCGCACTACCTAAGTACTGGTCCAGAGATATGGGAGCAAACCGAGGGTAAGATTACTCATTTTGTGGTAGGTGTGGGTACCGGAGGAACCATTTCTGGAGTTGGGACCTATCTAAAGGAAAAGAATCCGAATATTAAGATTTGGGGGGTAGATACCTATGGATCTATTTTTAAGAAATATCATGAAACGGGTATTTTTGACGATAAAGAGATTTATCCCTATACTACGGAAGGGATAGGTGAAGATATTCTACCAAAAAATGTACATTTTAATATTATAGATGGATTTACAAAGGTTACCGATAAGGATGCGGCAATTTATACTCGGCGGTTAGCCAAGGAGGAAGCTATGTTTTTAGGGAATTCTGCAGGAGCAGCAATAAAAGGTGTATTGCAATTAGCAAATCATTTTACTAAAGACGATGTGGTGGTAGTTTTATTTCACGATCACGGAAGCAGATATGTTGGCAAAATTTTTAACGATGAATGGATGAAAGAAATAGGATTCTTGGAATAGGATCGCCATAGGGCTATGGTTTATATCGTTAAGCCCTGCTTTTGCCATAAAATGTAAAGAGGTGATAATAATAGAATTGCCTTAATAATATTTAGATTAATACAACAATAAAAAAGGATGCTGAATTTAATAAAAAACGAAAAAAAGGTCACAATAGATTCTGGAGAATTAGTGGGATATAATGTAGATGGTCATGAGTTTATTCACCAAAAAGGGAGTCCTGGTTGGAGGAATTCGGACACGGAGATGTTTCCTATAATTGGGCCTACGCAAGCGGCAAATTTTAGAGTGGAAACCGCAAATGGGGTGGCATTACAGGACCAACATGGCCTGCTCCGTGAACTAAACTATGAACTCGCCCATCATACGGAAACTAGCGCCATCTTTATTAAAAAATATGTTGCAGGTTCAGAGGTAAAGAATAGTAAGTTCCCAGACAAATCCACAGAGGAACATCTGTCTTGGCCTTATAGCTTTGAGTTCTTGAAATCGTATCATCTAAATGAGGGAGGATTAACCGTTCAATTTGAGATAAAAGGAGAAGAAGGCATGCCATTTATGTTGGGATATCATCCGGCCTTTAAACTTCATACGGCCAATCCAGTAGTTATCGCTGGCAATAAAACTGTTTCTTTAGATCAAATATTGGCCGTTGGGAATAGGGCGCTTCCCATTTTGGATTGTAACATTTTAACTTTGTCAGATGGTAAGAAATTAACGATTAAGACCGAAGGTTTTGAACACTTTATGCTGTGGACCGAGGTGTCTAATATGGTATGCCTGGAGCCTATCACTTTTTACCCTTATAATGTGGCGCAGTCCCAATTACATGCTGGTTTTCAAAAGCTTAAAAACTCGGGAAATATATTCAAAGTGATAATCGAGACCAATAATTAAAGAGAACAAACATGATAGAAGCTTTAGATCGTTATTACGGGTATCTATTTGAGAAAGAATTGTTGGAAGAAATTAGAAATGTAGGTATTTATAAAAAAATAGGGCAAGGCGAAAAATTAATGGATATTGGCGATAATGTTCAAACAATGCCCCTCTTATTGCAAGGTGCCGTGAAAGTGATGCGAGAAGATGACGATGGAAACGAGCTACTTCTTTATTTTATTGAGCGAGGTGATACCTGTGCTATGACGTTTTCTTGCTGTTTTGGAGGTAAAAAGAGCGAAATAAGGGCAATGGCCGAAATGGACACCGAATTGCTGATGATTCCCGTTGAATATATGGAAAGCTGGATGGGGAAATATAAAACTTGGCAGCGATTTATTTTAGATAGCTATCATTCTAGGATGATGGAGTTGATGGAGACGGTAGATTCCTTGGCATTTTTAAAGATGGATGAGCGTTTACTTAAACATTTACATGATAAAGCCAAGGTAACCCAGAATAATGTTGTTTATACAACGCATCAGGAAATTGCGTACGACTTGCACACTTCCCGAGTGGTGGTCTCTAGGTTACTGAAAAAGATGGAAAATGACGGTGAAATAGAACTTAACCGGAACCATATTAAAATTTTAAAACTTTAGTTCCTTTTCACCTTAAGTTATACAGGGCCAAGAATATATGTTTTTATGAAAAGTATTTAATATTTTTATGAAAAGTATCTAATAGATGAAATGTGCCACCTTAAATTATATGTTGATTTTGCCTATGCTTTGGATAAGCTGTGGGAATCCTAAAGTTGAGAACATTAATAATCCTGAGCCTGTTAGGCAAATGCCTACTGTAGCCGCATTGCCATCTGAAATTAGATTCCCTTCCGACAATCCCAATTCCGCAGATAAGGAATATTTAGGGAAAGTCTTATTTTATGACCCTATTCTCTCGGGGGGAAAGGATGTTTCCTGTGCAAGTTGCCATCATCCTTCTACTGGATATGCAGAATTTTTAGATCTTTCCATTGGTGCTAATGGTAAGGGGTTAAGTAGTAAAAGAGTATTTAACTCACCCAATACCATTCCCTTGATGAAACGTAACTCCCCAACTATTCTAAATACGGCTTTTAACGGTATTACCGATAAGTATGAGTATGATCCTTTGGAAGCGCCCATGTTCTGGGATGATCGGATAAAGAGCCTTGAGGATCAAGCTTTGGAACCCATTAAAACCCTGGAAGAAATGAGAGGGAATCATTTTGAGAAATCGGAGATATTACAGGAAGTCACACAAAGACTTAAAAATATTCCTGAGTATAGGGATCTTTTTAATAAGGCATTTGGTGACCATGTTTCTATAGATAGCATACATATTGCTAAAGCTATTGCTGCATTTGAAAGAACATTGATAGCCAATAATTCCCGATTTGATCAGTATATGAATGGGGATTTAGATGCTATTTCTAGTTCGGAAAAGGAAGGTTTTGCGCTTTTTAAATCCGTTGGCTGCATCAATTGTCATAATGGTCCTATGTTTTCGGATTATAAATTACATGTTTTGGGAGTGCCAGAGAATAGCAAGTTAGATGTGCCAGATAGCGGTTTGGATAGTAGTTATGCCTTTAGAACACCCACCTTGAGAAATTTAAGGTTTACAGCACCCTATATGCACAATGGTAGTTTCCCGGACCTAAGACAAGTGTTGGAGTTCTATGAGGATATTTCTTTTGGAAAAACTAGAAACCCCAATGTATCCAAAGAAATGTTTGATCCATTAGTTAGGGAACTACGGCTGAGTGTAAAGGATATGTCTAGAATAATTTCCTTTTTAAACACGCTTAACGATCCTGATTTTGATACGGATATACCAGAAAGAGTACCAAGCGGACTCCCTGTAGGGGGCAACATTCACTAGGTTTATTCTAACCTTCACCTAACACTAGGTGTAATAATAAATAAGGACGTGATCTTTAATTAGTATTTGCAGTTCTCTGCATCGGGCTCTATATAGTAACTCTTATAATTTTTAGCTTTTGGATCCATACAACCTTTAAGATTTTTAATGGATACTTTCCTAAAATCTATGGGCTGACCTTCAGATTGTAACCCAATAAACCCCTCTTTCAACAATTTTCCATCTATTTTAATTGCCGGGTCGTATCTATTGGCCACTCCACCTCCAATTTGTGGATTGGAATATTCTAATACTTTTTCCCCGTTAACTATGTGCGTCACTAAAGAACTACCTAAAACAATGGCTTCTGCACGTACCCATTGATCTCCATAATAGGTTTTGGAAGTTGAATTTATACAATGGCGAGGGTCTATTTTTCCTTCATAGACCACATCCGTTCCTGGGGAACACATATTTCCTGTAGGACGAGATTTGCCTTCCTCCAAGCCTGCTAAAAATTGCATTTCTACAGATATGGGCCAATCTTGTTCCTTTAGGATGGTATTTGGATCTTGGGAGTGAAACATAACTCCACTGTTTTTTATGGTATAGCCGGGAGCACCTGGATGTAACTCCCCTACAAACCTATATTCAATTATTAAATGGTAATAAGAATAGGGTGTATTGTAAAATAGATGGCCATATCTTTCATTAAAGTCGCCTTCATATTTATCATATCGCACTTTAATAATACCATCCTCAACTCTAAAGGTGTCGCCATAATTGTCACCAACTTCATAATGGTGAATCTTGGTAGTCCAATCTTCTATGTCCTTTCCGTTAAACATTTCTGCCCAGCCGTCATCATCTTGCTGGGCAACAGATTTCACAGTACTACACTGTGTAAATAGTAAACCTAATAGACAGAACAGTATAAGAGTTGGATAGTTTTGCATTGTTGCTTATTTTGGAAATTTAAGCGCACAAGATAGGAGATTTAATCTAAATAATTTCAAATGATATGCCTTTGGTCTGCATATCTGTGTATATCTTGCTTTAAGATGAAATAGTATTTAAATTGAATAAGGGTGTTTAGATTCGATTTAAGTATTTAATACTAATTTTGACAGATGAGAAAATTTTTCCCTTTTTTGGATTGGCTACCAAAATATAAAAAATCATATTTTGGAAAGGATATTGTAGCCGGACTTACAGTTGGGATAATTTTGATTCCTCAAGGGATGGCTTACGCGATGATTGCAGGCTTACCGCCCGTATACGGACTTTATGCTTCCATCTTTCCCGTGCTTGTGTATGCTTTTCTGGGTACATCTAGACAAATAGCGGTTGGGCCTGTAGCTATGGATTCACTACTTGTGGCTGCAGGATTAGGGACTCTAGCAATTACTGGAGTAGAGAATTATATCCTCATGGCACTGTTCCTGTCTTTTATGGTGGGACTTTTCCAATTGATTTTAGGGTTGCTGAGGATGGGGTTTTTGGTAAATTTTATGTCTAAACCTGTTATCAGTGGCTTTACCTCTGCAGCTGCTCTAATTATAATTTTTAGTCAGATAAAGCATCTGTTAGGTGCCGATATTGCGAACAGCAATAAGTTTCACATCCTAGTAGTCAATACCATTCAAAACCTTGGAGATACCAATATTTACGATTTTGGAATCGGCCTTGCCGGTATTCTTATAATACTATCTTTCAAAAAATGGTTTAAAAAATTTCCCGCAATTCTAGTGGTTGTTGTATTAAGTACTTTAGTTGTCTACTTTTTTAATTTGGAAATCTATGATGTGCAAGTGGTGGGTTACGTACCAGCAGGATTGCCCAGTTTCCAGATGCATAATATAACATGGGAAAAGATAACCCAGATATGGCCAATTGCATTGACCTTGGCCTTGTTGGGATACCTGGAGGCTATCTCCATTGGTAAGGCATTTGAGGAAAAGAACAGGGAAGAGACCATAGATCCCAGTCAGGAATTGGTGGCTTTGGGCAGTGCAAATATGATTGGTTCCTTTTTTCAAGCTTATCCTGTTACCTCTAGCTTTTCTAGATCTGCTATTAATTTTGAAGCAGGAGCAAAAAGTACTATTGCCTCTGTTGTTAGTGTAATAATGGTGATATTAACCTTGTTGTTTTTAACTCCCTTGTTCTATAATTTGCCTAAAGCAGCTTTGGCATCTATAATTATGGTTTCGGTGTTTGGTTTAATCGACCTGTCTTACCCAAAATATTTGTGGAAAAGACATAAAGATGAATTCTTGGTTCTGGGACTTACTTTTTTAATTACACTTTCAGTAGGTATTGTCCAAGGAATCGTTATAGGGGTATTGTTAGCCTTATTATTGTTGGTTTACAGGACTTCTAAACCCCACTTTGTAGTTTTGGGAAAAATAAAAGGATCAGACTATTATAAGAATATTAATCGTTTTGGGAATGAGGTTGAGATTCGTGACGATCTTTTGATCGTTAGGTTCGACTCTCAGCTTTATTTTGGGAATACCGCTTATTTTAAAAGTCAGCTTTTCAAATTTATCAATGCGAAAGGTCCTAACTTAAAAGCAGTGATTTTAAACGCCGAAGCTATTAATTATATAGATGCAAGTGCCTCTAATATGCTGATCCAAGTGATTGGAGATATTCATAAAATGAATGTACAGTTTTATATTGCAGGGGCAATAGGGCCAACAAGGGATATTATTTTTAAAAGCGGAATTGTCAATTCTTTAGATAAAGCATACCTTTTTGTGAAAATAAAGGAGGCGGTAGATTATTTTGACGATCCTAACTCCATCTCTGCATTACGGGAAAGAGTAGCCTACCAAAACCGATGGGAATAATATTGCCTGCCAAGTGAAAGGAAACTATTACTTTTGTAAGGTGCGCCAAAATTTTAGACCTAGTAGAAATAGACGTTAACAGTGTTATTCCCCTTGTAATCCTCACGGAAATTATTTGGTTCAATAGGTTGCAAGCTGGTCAATGAGGACATGGGTTAATGCTGAAATAAATAAAAATATAAAATTTAGAGAGATGAAAATTGAGCAGATATATACAGGGTGTTTGGCACAGGGAGCTTACTATATAGAGAGTAAAGGGGAAGTGGCTATTATAGATCCGCTGCGAGAAGTAGAGCCTTATATAAAACGTGCAAAAGAGGATAATGCCAAGGTGAAATATATTTTTGAAACGCATTTTCATGCCGATTTTGTAAGTGGACATATAACCCTTTCTAAGGAAACTGGGGCCCCCATTGTATTTGGTCCTTTGGCCAACCCTTCTTATGACGCTATTATAGCTGAAGATGGACAGGAGTTTCCGTTGGGTGAGCTCACCATAAAAGTTCTTCATACCCCTGGGCATACCATGGAAAGTACTACCTATTTATTGAAGGATAAAAATGGAAAGGACCACGCTATTTTCTCTGGAGACACCTTGTTCCTAGGAGATGTAGGTAGGCCAGATTTAGCACAAAAAGCGGCTAACATGACTCAAGAAGATCTTGCGGGGATTTTGTTTGATAGCCTTAGGAATAAAATAATGCCGTTGAACGATGAGGTAATTGTTTATCCAGCCCACGGAGCAGGATCCGCTTGTGGAAAAAATATGATGAAGGAAACCGTGGATACTTTGGGCAACCAGAAGAAAATGAATTACGCCTTAAGGGCAGATATGACCAAGGAAGAATTTATTAGGGAAGTTACAGACGGACTTCTACCTCCTCCTCAATATTTTCCTTTGAACGTGAAAATGAACAAGGAAGGTTACGCAGATATTGGAGAGATCCTAGAAAAAGGAACTACTGCGTTTTCACCAGACGAGTTTGAGGAAGCGGCTAATGCTACCAATGCGATAATATTAGATGTACGCCATCAGAACGATTTTGTAAAAGGACATATCCCCAGGTCTATCTTTATTGGTTTAGATGGCGGATTTGCACCTTGGGTAGGAGCTTTAATCGCAGATGTAGAACAACCTATAATATTGGTAACGGATAAGGGGAGGGAAGAAGAAGCTATTATTCGCCTATCCAGAGTTGGTTTTGATGCAACAATCGGATACCTTAAGGGTAGTTTCTCAGCTTGGAAAGATGCAGGTAAGGATTATGATACCATAACCTCAATTCCGGCAAAAGAGTTAAAAACTATATTGTCTAAAGAAAAAGCTCCTGTTTATGATGTAAGAAAAGAAACAGAATACCAATCAGAGCACGTCTTGGATGCGGAAAATACACCTTTAGATTATCTTAATCGATATATGGCAGAGTTTCCTAAAAAGGAGCCTTTCTATGTGCACTGTGCAGGTGGATATAGATCGGTTATTGCTGCTTCAATCCTTAAGAGCAGGGGTATACACAATCTTATAGATATAGCAGGAGGATTTGCCGATATAAAGAAAAGCGGAATACCGGTAACCGACTATGTGTGTCCAACAACATTATAGTTTTGTAAAGCGTAAACTTGTTAAGTTATTATGCTCAAATAATGGACTTTGTTCTCTCATTGTTTGGGCATTTCTTTTTGAAGTAAAGTTGCTATTTTTCAGTTGTTAAACTTGCTTGCAATATTTTTTGCGAAGACCTTTTATTTGACTAATAGCAATGGTTTCTGGATATTTTAATGTCTTTTGATAATAAATGGCGGTAATAGCTGGACTGGGGATAAATTTTAAAGACTGACAATTGTCATAATTTCGGCTGCTACTATTACCTACTTTAGCATTTTGAAATTTTTTAACTTCTTAGATAATGATGAGATTTTTACCCTTGGTGAACTGGAATAATGGAATTGTAATGATCGCCATCTTTGCCGTGGTGTGCGTAGCATTGGTTGGTATAGTGCTTGTGTTTTTAAGCAGCGGCAAAAAGAAATAATTACAATTTATAGAAGTGGGGCCTAATTGTTCTTTTTAGGTTTTCCTAAATTGATGTCAGTGGTAGTGGCATACTTTTATGGGGAAATTTTTTGAGGTAGCCAGCAATAATTCGTTTCGTGTCTAAATTTTCTTTTTTGCGTTCCAAATAGGTTTCTAAGACCTCCAAGCTAGTAATCTGCTCGCTTTTTTGGATAAAACCAAACCCCTTGTACTGACCATCAGTTATTAAAACAAACGCATTTTCATTAGGCTGTCTTCCTTTTTCAGTAATTAAAATATGTATATTCTTCTCTTTTACTTTTTCTATGGCCTCTTCTACTCTTTCATTATAGTCTGTAATTACTTCTTTACCCCTACAAATCCCTTGGCAGCTGCTAAGGCTAAAGTGAGAACAACTTTGTGTGTTTTCCTGTAAATGACAGAATTTCGGACATAGGTTATGGGATTGGCAAATATCTTCTAGAAAGAACCTACATTCCGTAATATTATTGAATGTACAAATAGGGTCCATAACCATCTTTGCATTGTTGTAGGCTAGATGGATGATGCCATTTCTATCCTCATAAGTAAAAATAGCATACTCTTGTGTATTTCTTTTTTGACTAACATTAAACTTAGGGTAATGTTGCTTTATAGCATGGGACTCCATTAAAAGCGCCACTAATTCACTACCTGAAAGCTCATAATCTATGTCGTGAGTAGCTTTACATAGTAGATTTTCTTTATTGGATTTATTATAGAAATGGCCGAGGACTCTTTTCTTAATATTTATGGCCTTTCCGATATATATTATATTACCATTTTCGTCTTTAAAATAATAGACCCCTGCCGCGTTGGGGAGTTTATCAAAAACCTCTTTTGGCAGGCCAGGTGGAAGGGTAGCTTCTTGAGAACGCGAGTTAAGGAAGGTTTTAAATACATCATTAGCTCCTTCGGCATCAAGTAATCTTTTAAATAACAAAACGGTAGCATGTGCGTCTCCTCTTGCTCTATGCCTATCGGTTAAGGGAATATTTAAGGCGGAGCATAGTTTTCCCAAACTATAGGAGTTAAAGCCCGGAATTAATTTACGGGAAAGTCTTACCGTACAGAGTTTCTTCCGAACATAGATAATTCCTAAATTTTCAAATTCATTTTTTATCACATTATAGTCGAAGTTGACACTATGGGCCACGAAAATGGTGTTTTGGGTCATTTCCAAAACCGTGTCGGCTATTTCCTCCCATTTGGGGGCATTCCGTACCATGTTATCGTCTATTCCAGTTAGGCCGGTAATAAACTGGGGTATTGGACATTCCGGATTTACTAAAGAAGTGAATTCGTCCACTACCTCCGTACCGTCAAAATTAAATATGGAGATTTCTGTTATCCTATTGCCCTTAATACCATTCCCAGTGGTTTCTATATCTATAATGCTGTACATCTACTTCTTTCCTGCTTTTTTGAGGACCTTAAAGTTATGGGAAATTGATTAGATAATTGGGATGTTGCCTATTAAATCTAATTTTCAACTTGGGTATATTTTCAATGAATAATGAAAATGGTCCATTAAAACTGAAAGCATTTGAGTTGCAAATTAACTACTTTAAAACAGCTAAGGTCGGTCCGTATTTCACTGGTTTCTTTTTATAAATTCTTATGGTATTGTATATGGTGATAGTGATATTATATCCATATAGAAGTCAAGCAGGGGAAAGCATCGATAATGGTCCAATAAGAGAGCCTGGCCCGAAACTGGGAAGTATACTTGCCGAAATTTGTCTAGATGTTGGGAAAAGGATTATAAGATAAGAACGGATTTTTCTAAAATCACTAAATGGCACAGAATCAGTTCATTTGCTTAAATATACGATAATTGTTATGTTGAAGGTAGTAACCCGCTCAAATTTTAAATATCTAAAGTTGCTCTTAAAAATGGGATTAATTTAATTGTATCAATCCAAATCTTGAATCACTTCTATTAGAGCTTTATAAATTAAAGGACCGGTTTCTGGGCCTAGGGAGTTACTTTCCCCATAAGTGGCTCTTTCTCGATTATAGAGATAGGGTTTTTCTACATCCCACTGGCTTTTAGGGATGATATATCCAATCTCGTCATTGGATAATCCAAGGTAAAATTTATATTGGTCCTTAATAAATTCTGCTATGGGAGGGACTTCAATGGGATCAATATTAAAATCGCTCCCTTCAGGCGCTTCAATGCCACCAAATACAATTTCGGGATAGATTTCTCCTGGAATGCTTAGCCAAAGGCTGGGACCAATGCGGATGGCACCAACTTCGGTCCTAAGCTTAAAATATTCGGGCATTCCCATCTGGATTAGCCCAATGGCACTGGTAAGTTTAAATGTATTGTTTTCAACTGGAGCAGAGAGTGTTTTAGCGCTTAAGGAAATATTACTTTCTGGAATAGTGTCCCCTTTTTGTTTTAGGGCTGCTAGGGATAATAAGGCAATTTGATCCCCCAATGCCTTTGTTTTCTTGAAGGTAGGTTCCAAATATTCCTCTCCTGTGAAAGGATCTGGAATGGGCAAGGAGGGATGCGGCGCCATGAGTCCGCCTATTGCCCCAGTAAAATAAATGGCCATTCCCCCTAAGCCTTTTTCCATTAATTGGTCGTTATGGTACACCCCGCTCTCTACAGCTTCCCTTATAAAATGAGGGAAATCTGAGCTGATTAGAAGGTTCTGGGACCAAAGCGTTTCTGGGTGGTTGGACCAATTGATCAGCGTACCCATGGTAGTTTCGTTTTCGGCATCCAACACCTGCATAAGATGTATTCCTGTTGCTTTTACAATAGGCTCTCTGGTGTCTTTAATAAACGCTCCATCGGCTCCCGAAAGGTCTTCTGCAAAGACTAGTTTGGCACTGCGCATATTGCCAACTGCTTCGGTGATAGCTGCTACGGTCTGTGTCTTTACATATTCCATCATTTCAGGGTTTACCCCTGTGTTGAACATATTCTCGCCCCATATTCCAATAAGGTCATTGCTTTCATGGGTGTGGGTAGAGGATATAAGGGTGTAGTCAATCCCAAGTTCCTTGGGAATTCGGTTTCGTATAGCTACCACATCGCCATGTAAAAAGCCGATAGCATCCAATGAGATCATGGCAATTCTTGAACTATTATCCTCAATAACCATTACTCTAGACCAAACATCGTCATGCACTCCCTGTGCAGGTTTTGCATTGCTCATTCCAGCAATCCAGTAGGCATCAAACTTCCCATTATTATTGTTGTCATTATACGTGTCGCCCTCCTTCTTATTGTATTTATGATTGCCATTGGCATCGTTCCATGTATCTATGATGGTTGGAGTAATAGGTCTTTTTGCAAACCCTGCTCTAATGGGATTCATTGATTTGTTCTCTATTTTTAGATCAAGTGCATACCCTGGATTTCGGTCTCGCCAATTATACATGGCTATGGAAGCAGCCGCAATTAAGGTGAGTAGGAGAACAACTCCCGTTATTTTTAAAATTTTTTTAAGCGTCTTCATAATTCTGCTGCTTTACAAATTGGGATGAATAAGCGCATTGGCCATTTTAAAATTAAGTTCCATAAGGTAATCTCCCATGCTAGGGCCGTACCATCCCATTAGTGCCGCTTCATAGGTGTCAAAATAATAGTATTTTGCAGGTATGATATAGCCTAGATATTGTCCGTTGAAACTACTTAGGACCAATTGATGATCTGCAGCTTCCATTGCATTTTTAAGGTCTAATCCATACTCACCACTTAATTCATAGGGTAGGGTAATCCAAACAAGATGGTTTAATTTTAATCCTTGCAAAGGGATAGATGTTATTTTAGGCATCAATTTTTTTCCAAAAAATGGAGACAATCGCAATCGGTCAGAAATCTTAAAGAACTGTAGTTTTGGAATCTCCAATTCTGTATTGATGGTTGATAAGTGGAGGTCTGCATGATATTCTAATCCATGTAAAATTACTTGAGCAGAATCTGCCAAGGTTTCCCCTATATATTTGGCTTTCTCAAATTTTTCGCCTTCTCCTTTGTTAGAATGACTACCTACTGTGCCAGCAAAGAAAAGAGCAAGGTCAGTTCCGTTCTCCTCTAAATGTCGCTGAAAATAACCTGGGTAATCCCCGCTGAATTCGTCATTAAATGTTCCTATCACAGTGGCATGTGCAGAATAGACTCCTATAGTTGCGCTTTTTCCTGAGTCTTGCTTAAAGGATAACACATCTAACCTATCATTTAACCTTCCCGACTCTCCGATGATTCTATTTTTCACCAAATTAGGAACTCTAATATCCCCCGATGAAAACTGAGCGGGTTGTTTGTCTGCTAAGGCTTTTTTTATAAGGGTGGCTATCTTATCACTCAGCCATGCAACCATCTCTGGTTGGTATTCTCCCCCAAAACTTTCCCCAACATAACTAGGAAGGCAGTTGCCAATACTAGAATGGGTATGAGTGGCTCCAAATAATAGTTGATCCCTTGCAATTATGCCTTTTAGTTTTTCTGCAACTGACAATACTATAGGTTCTGGCATTAGGAGGAGATCGGCACTAATTATAACCACTTCTTTTTGTCCCACCTCTAAAGCAATGGCTTTTGCATAAATAGAATCGTGCACTCCTTTGGCAAGCTTACCATCCCCATACCCTGCTAGTTTAATTCCGCTAAATTCTCCTTTTTCTGGATTCGGATTTCCCTTGACTATCGTGGGGGTAATATTTACCTTGGCAAAGCCGGCAAGAAGCGGACCATTGGATTCCGTCTTGTTTTTTGCTGCCAGCTCCATTTTTGCAATGGTATTATGGTAATACGCCGTTTCAAAATAGGGAGTGGTATCAATAGTGGCAGTAGCAAAAAAGAAAATTAAGGCTAATAATAATAGAAGCCCAGCCATAATTTTCAGTGATACCTTTCCCCATTTTTTCATTATCCCTTTTATTTAAGCTTTGTAGGATCTAATTTTATGTATTTTACTGTTTTCCTATTCCAAGTATATACAATATGAACCATTCCATCATCGGCAAGAAGCATAGTAGGGTAGGAGTACTCTTCCCCTTCTTTATCCGTGTTTTCGCGTAGTGGTTCTAAATCTAGTACCCTATTCCATTTTTTGCCATCCGTAGATAGTGCCAAACTCAAGGGTACTCGGTCGCCCCAGTTTTTCCCTGTAGGGTTATATATCAACAATTGTCGGCCATCTTTTAGACTTACTCCATCTATACCCGAGTTTGGATTGGGGAGTTCCGTAGCGGTCATTTTGTCCCAGGTCTTGCCATAGTCATTAGACCAGTTTTGGGAGATTACCTCGTTTTCGGTGCGACTCAATAACTGTAGTTTTCCATCTCCATAATCTAATACTACCGGCTGTATGGCGCCAAACTCCTTCCCATCGTTCAGCGATTCGGTCCGGTGCCAAGTTTTACCCGAATCTGAACTATGCTCCATATGTATCTGCCATCCGTCCTCATCACTTTCTGTACTGGAAGGAGAAATTATTTCTCCATTGGCCAATTGTATAGGCTGATTTTTTATTGGACCCAACACTCCATCCGGAAGCATTGTAGGGGCAGACCATGTTTTTCCATCATCATTGGAAGTCATATAAAGACCCCACCATTCCTTAGGATCGGGTCCTACTTTGTAGAATAACATTAGAGGTTGTCCTTTTGGCTTAAACAGTACAGGGTTCCAGCACGGAAATCTAGAGCCATCGTCCTGTATCCCATTAGCTACCTCTACAGGAGTAGACCAAGAGCCGTCTGTTTTGCGCGATACCCAAATACCTACATCGTCATTTTTTTCTTTGGTTCCCCCAAACCAGGAAGCTACCACAGTACCATTGCTTACTTCTACGGTAGAGGCATGGCACTCCGGAGTTAGTGCCTTATCCAATTCGTAAATAAATGCTTGTTCTACAATGGCAGGATGATCTAATGGAATAACTTGAGGTAATTTTTCCATTTTTTCATTACAAGATACCAGTGTCAAGGAGCAGAGAAAGAATAGTAATTTCATGCGATTGGTTTTATTTAATTGATGTGGTGGTACTGCTGTAATCATAGTTTTCTTCTTCATATTTTAATCTTTTGGTTGTAAATATTGCTACTAAAATCGGTAAAGGGTTTAGGGGGCGTAGGAGAACCAAATAATTCCTTTATTTTAATGGTCTCGTTGTTAATAAGGGGGTTGGCCCAAAAGCCAATGCTAAATATAAAGCCAAGAGTAAGGTATAAAAACACCATTCCGCCCCTAAGGCCTATAGCATCTCCAAGAACACCTACGATTAAAGGAACTACTGCACCGCCAACTATGCCGGAGCACAAAATACCGGATAATGCCCCATGGTTGTTTCGTACGGAATTTAAAGCTAATGAAATAATAATGGACCACATCACAGAAGCAAAAAATCCTACCATAGGAAATGCAATTAGTGCAATTTGTGCAGTCCCGAATAAAGCAGCGGTGAGACTCAGAATGGCAGCGCCAGAAAAAAGTTTTAAAACTAATTTACTATCCATTAGTTTTAGTAATATAAGACCTAAAATACAGCCTACCGTTAATAATCCCCAAAACAAAGAAATAGAGCTTGCTCCTTCAATTCTTGGGTTTAAGCCATGGTATTGGGATAAAAACTGGGACATCCAGTTTGCTACCCCTTGCTCAGTGCCCACATAGGCGAATACAGCCATGAAATAGAGGATGACTTTTTTGTTTTTTAAGAGATCTTTGTTTGTTGCCCAATTGCCTGTTTTTTCGTCCTCATTTCTTTCCACTTTAGGAAGTTTTATTGGGGAGATGAAGACTAACATCAGTAGACAAATTAAAGCGAATATCCAGTATAAGGAAACCCAAGGTAATTCTGCGGGCACCAGATTATGAAAAAACGTAATAATAAAACTGCTGTTACCTGTTTCGGAATAACCTTCTAGATTTAGAACGAGATAAGAAAAAAGGAAAGGGCTCACAAAAGAAGCCAGTCCAAAGGCCAATTGTCCCAATACGGAATTGAAAGCGAAATTTTCCTCTCCGCCAGCGACCCTTAATAATGGGTTTATTGCAACTTGTAACATTGCCATTCCAGAACCTATTAGGAATAGAGAAAGTAAAGCAATGGGAAAAGTGGGGATCAACGAGAACAATATAGCACCACAGAAAGCGATGAAAAAAGCGCCTAGGATAGAGGACTTTTCACCATATTTCTCTACAGCAACTCCAGAAGGAATAGAAAATACACCGTAGGCTATAAAGAAGGCGAATGGTAATAATGCGGCCATAGTGAGGCTCATTTCGAAATCCGTAATAATATCAGGGATCAATGGCCCTAAAATATTAGTTAGAAAAGAAATAACAAAAAAGATGAAAAGGATTAGAATTACAATTAGGTGTTTTTTTCTCATATAACAGGGGTGTGAGGGGAGTTAAAATAGGATTATTCTTCTACGCTTAGTTCGTCTTTTACGCCAAGTGGCTTTCTTATGAATATGATCACTGTGGCGGTTACAAACATTAGGAGTCCGTAGATAGCAGGAACTATGGAGTACTCAGCATTATTAAGTGCTATGGTAGCTAAAGTTATGGCCAAGGTCCCGTTCTGAATTCCGGTTTCTATAGATATGCTAATGGCCTGCGGTCTGGATAATTTAAAGATAACGGCTAATAGAAAACCTAGGGTCATCGTACTTACATTTAACAATATAGCTGGGAGCCCTGCTTCCTGCAAGTAGCTCATGAATACATCTTTAATGCTAATGGTTACCCCTATAATTACTAGAATAAATATTATGGCCGAAGCTATTTTTACGGGTTTATCCATTTTAAGCGCGAAGTGTGGGTATTGGCCTTTAACCAACATTCCCAAACCCACTGGGATCAATACGATTACAAATAATTGCTTTACCATGGTAAGGGCTTCTACAGAAACCGCTAAACTTTGGTTAGCAAATTCTATGAGGGCAAATTGTACAATAATAGGAATTGTGATGATGGTTAGTAAACTAGATACTGCAGTGAGGGAAACGGATAACGCCAGGTCGCCCTTGGCTAAGTAAGATAACATATTGGAGGTGGGGCCTCCAGGACATGCAGCCAATAACATCACGCCAACAGCGGTGGTAGGGGACAGGTTTAAATATATGGTTATAAGATATCCAATTAAAGGTAATAAGATTATTTGGCAAGAAAGTCCCACAATCATTGCTTTTGGATAAATCAATACCCTTTTAAAATCTGAAAGGGTAAGAGATAATCCCATCCCAAACATGATAATGATAAGTGAAATAGCGAGGATAATTCCAGAGGTAGTATTCATAAATAATTATAATATCTTAATTATTAATCCTAAATCTTCAGGATGGTAGTCCATCCACTACCAACAAATAAACCATATAGCAAGGACAATTGCTTCGTATATATTATGCTATATGCATCATATATTGACTCAACTTAAATGGATATTTTAGTTGCAAACTAACTAACCAATACAGCTTGAGAATAGATTTAAGAGCTCCTTGTGGCTTCTTTCTATGGAATGATTCGTACAGTATCAATATTGCTATTTGCTACTATATTTACATCTCTTTAAACCGTTTCATTATCTCCCTCCAATTCGTAAAAATAATATCCTCGTTTTTAAAGAACTCTATTAACTCTGGATCTCCAAACATCTTAGCTTCCCAAACCCTTTCTTGCCATGAATTGGTTATGCCTTTTAAATTTTCTGTTTCCACGGAGGGATGGAAAATAATCTCGGTTAGTCCTGGTTCTAACCCTAAGATTAATGCTTTAAAGTTCTCTACCTTTTCTTCGTAGGATTTCGCCTTAGGCGCACTAGTGAAAAAGTCTAATTTTGGGAGCGTGTAGTCCGCAATCATGTTCACTACCGAATCATCTAACGGATATCCTTGCTCCTTAAAAATAGCTAATACTTTTGGATTGGAAATATCAATAATATTGGCTGGGATGCCATATTCCTGTGCTACTTTTATGTAAGCTTTTACAAAACTGGGATCGCCGTAAAGCGTCCCCATATGGGTGTCTATATGATGTGGAGTATAGCCCCAAGCTAGGGACTGTTCTATTTGAGCACGAATCTCTTTTTCCACTTCTTGGGCAGTGGCGTGTTGTACCACTTCGGGAACGCTTCGCCATAATTTAGCTTCAGGGTCTAATAAGCCCGGAACTTCGGTTTTATCGGTAATCGGTCCCCAACGATGATCTTTCCATTCGCTGGTTAATGTAAGGTGGAGGCCTATATCCATAGACGGATTTTTTATAGCCCAGCTAATAAATTCTTCCGCATTTGGACAAGGAATCATAACTGCTGCGGACTGAATTTGACCAGCTGTTAGCTGTGCTTTTGCCGCAATATTGGCTTCTGGACACATGCCAATATCATCAGCATGTAACATGATAACCTTTTTTCCTGCTGGCCATCCTAATTTTTCCGCCCAGGTACTGGGTGTGTTCTGTGATATTTCCGCAGTCTCCAAGGTTTCTGTAGCCATTTGGTTATTACTCTTTTTTTCTCCGCATCCTATTAAGAAAACAGATAGGCAAAGGCCTAGGATAAATTTAGGTTTGTGTGATTTTTTCATGGTCATGTTTTTTTGTTGATTATAAATGTTCATTAAACCAGTTTAGGCCATCTCCATAAATTCTTTCTAAAGGAGTATCCCTATGTTTGGCGTTGTACCAAATTATAGCTTTTGGCTGTTTTGCCTTCCTAAACAGTAACTTGGACATAATTGGCGGAACTACTTCATCATTTTCTGCATTTAACATCAAAAAGGGGCGTGGGGCAATCATTTGTACAAAGTTGAGTGGTTCTATAATACTGGTAAATTCTTTCGCTTCATGGGAAAGGCCAGTCCTTCCATA
This sequence comes from Arenibacter certesii DSM 19833, assembly GCF_000429545.1. Lineage (GTDB taxonomy): Bacteria > Bacteroidota > Bacteroidia > Flavobacteriales > Flavobacteriaceae > Arenibacter > Arenibacter certesii. The sequence goes on along the minus strand of NZ_AUCB01000005.1, from coordinate 65,922 downwards.
AAGTAAATTCAGTTGTCCCCCAGCTAAGGCTACGATAGGTACTTTTACCCGCGTTTCTACCCCGCAAAATATAGTGCCTGTAATTCCTCCCAAGCTAATCCCATAATATCCTATTCTTTTCGCGTCCAATTCCTTTTGGGTTTCAATAAAATCTACAGCACGTCTTAAATCAAAGACCGTCTGGGATATAATCTCCCGAGTCCAATATTTATAGTCTCCTGTAAGGTCAAAATCATAGAAATCACCTTTTCTTTCCCCATGGTCGCTCATGTCTAAACGTAGTACTGCATATCCATTTTTAGTGAAGCGGGAATTACCGTATGTAACATAATCTACCTCTTTATGGTCTCCGAGACCATGCATTAGGATGATTACAGGGTAAGGCGCTTTTTCATTTTTAGGAATACTCAATAAGCCTGTTACCATTTTGTTGTGTGCACTAGTATACTTTAAATGATATAATTTAAAAACATCAGTTTCTTCAAGTAGGGCTAAAGTGTCTTTTAGGGGGATTACCTTATCATATTCATAGTAACTAGTTACGGCTATAGTTTGCTTGGTTTTAAATAGGGATAGCCACAAAAAAAGTGAGCTTAATAGCAATAGGGCGATAAAGCTCGCTACCCAAATCCTGCTTTTTTTATTAAAGAACTTCATTGGTATCCGTTACATACATCCTAGTGCTCTTTGTGTATAGCTCTCCATTGGAATCGGTATATTCCAAATCGATATAAAAGGCCTTATATCCTTTCTCAGGGAAGGATATATTGTAAATAATACTTTCCGGATCTGTGATGTCAATTTTTATAGGTGACCACTCCTCATCCCTAAAGTCTCGATCTTCGGAATCTGCGGACCATAAATAGGCGTTTTGTAGATCTTTTGCCGTGGAATGTACAGTAAGGGTAGCCAATTCTGTGTTCGTGGATATATTATAGGTTAAAGGGGATAGGGGTTCCTCGTTCAATGAATTTCCCCAGAAAGCACTTAGTGCCCTAAGGGCTTGTTCTCCTCCTCCAAGGTCATGGCCAGCATTGGGGACATAATGAAGGTAGTTTTCTCCCGGAATATCATCTATGTAATTTTTAACGGCATCTACTGGCCAATATTCGTCATTGGTGCCAATAAATATCAGTTTAGGCATAGTAAGTTGATCCCTATATGAGTAAGGGTCTATCATTTGGGTTAGGGCATTTCCGTCTGCAGAGCGCACTGTTTGCGGAATTTCTAATTTTATATAATCGTTAATCTGTACGCTGTATTCATTCCAAGCAGTAATGTGATAATCTAAGCTTACAGGCATATTTAGCACATCTATAACCATAGGAGCAATTGCGGTAACCCTATTATCACTAGCACCAGTAAGCCAAGTGGTCCACCCTCTTTTAGAGGCTCCGGAAACAGTGAAACGGGTAATTGGTTGTTTTAATTCTTTATCGCTAAACTCCTGTATGGCGTCCATAGCCCTTACCGCACTCTTTACCATAGGGAAAAGTAGGGGCCAGGTTAAATCTTTGTCATTTTTATAATTGTGTAGGGTATAGGATATGAGCTCATCCTCTACCATCCCATCATAGAGAGGCTGATTAGGAACTTGTTTTATAATCGCTACAATTGCTTGGTTTTTATCTGCGATATGATTAAAACTTTGTGCTCTTTTATTTTCTTTATTGGACGACCAATTGGGAGAGCCATCCTTTATGCTTCCCCCCGTAATAAATAATAAGGCGCCATCATGAGATACTTTTTTTGGCACCAATAGGGTAAGTTGGTGTTTCCAAGTAAATTCGCGCCATTTTTGGGAAGTAAGTAATAGCTCGTAAACAGTGGACTCTCCAAGGTTATAAGTTTCCTTAATTTCCCACTCATAATGAGAGTCATTGTTGTGCAAATAACTTTTTAATGCAGTTTCGGGAGTTATAGGGTCCGAAACACTCTTATTATCTGCTAATTTGGTTGGACCTTCCTTACAGGCCGAAACTAGTACTAAGAATACTAGTGTAAAAAGTGATAGGTATTTTTTCATTGCTATTTGTTTTAATTGGATGAGTATGTTTTAATGCTGTCTGGTAATGGACTTTTATTAATGAGTTCCAGTAATTCCGTAACCAAGATTTCACCGGTCATTTCTCCTAAACTAGTCTTGGTAATATATTCGTATCGCTTAAAACTGTTATAATCTTCTTTGGTTAAGATATAACCAAAAGCATCATTAGTCAACCCAAACAGGAAAGAATGATCTGTAGGCATCTTTCGCTTTAGATAATAACCAATATTGGGTAAGGCTTCGCCGGGGATGGTTAGAACCTGGGCAGTACCTATATTTAAAAGCGTAATAGCGGTTGAAATTTTACCGTCATCAGAAGTTCCCGTGCTTAATGGAGAGTTGTTTAGTATAAAACGCATCATTTCAGATTCAATTGGAAAAATGACTTGTTTGCTCTGTACGAACATTTGCGGATCGAGCTGGGGTTTTGCATCCGATAATAAACGTAAGGCTTCATCTGCCAATAAATTACCTATTCTAATACACTCTTCCCAATCGTTTGCCTCCTTGCCATTATCTAATCTATTGTCTGCCGTGACCATACCTCCTTGCGCCCCGTTCATAAAAAGGGCCATTCCTTGGGTCTTGGAGGTAATACGATCATATAACGGACCAATTAGATCTGGACTCAATATTTTTTGATTATTACCTATAACTTCAGGGTGAATCGCATAATTTATCAAGGTGACAATAGGCTTGTCTTTATTTTTTCCAGAAGTGCCAAGCGCTTGTATTACCCCACATCTAGGGTCATAGAGTTGTGGTGCATAATAGTTGTAAGCAATTTTACCCATTACTTCTCCAACTGTAATTTTTAGATAAGCGGATTCTAAACTTTCAATAGCTTCATTTATTGCCTCTGCCATTTGTATAACGCACCAGTCTAAATAAGCTAGATCTGCGGTAGTCTTTCCTGTTTTATCAGGGAAGGCATACGCATCTGGCGCACTGTGGGTGTGGGTTGCTCCAATTACAATATTTTCTGCAGGAATGCCTTTAATCAATGCCTTTGTTCTGTTTCCAAGGGCAGCGGGCCAGCCCAGGTTATCTATATTCACTATTGCAATTCGCTCTCCTGCCTTTTCTAGGACCATCGCCCTAACGGTTAGTTCGCCTTTTTTAACATTTGAGGGCTTTGGCACTCCTACACCTCCAGAAACGGCAATAAGAGGGTCTGGCGTAATCATTCGCATAGCTGCTCCAACCTTAAGATGCTGAGACTGTAGCCCAACTGAGAAACAGTAGCAAAGAAGACTAAATAGCAACGGGGAAAATCGTGAAGAATTTAGCATTATATAGCGTTATTTAACATTATAGTCAGGAAAAGTTGTAATTCTAAACAAAGGCGTAACATTAAGAATATTGACTTTTTCGGTAAAATTATATTTAAATAATTAAATCGAAGGTTAATATTTAATGTGTTTTTAATAAAATAGCTGAATTATAATGAAAATATTAAGGTTAAGTTTGATGATTAATTAATATCTTATGATTATAATGAGAATTTGAAAATGCAAGTTAGTAGGGGGAAGATTACAAGCTTTTAAATACTTAAAATGAAATTTTAACCAACCACACATTTAACTAAAAGCAATACCTATGATGAAAAAAAATACAACAGTAATTTTTGGAATGCTGTTTTCTCTTTTATTGTCTTTGTCCTCCTGTAGCTCAGACGATTCGGTTAAGGATAGTTTTCCGCTCTCTGCGGATATCTTTAATAGCGTAAAGGGGAAGAAGGTAGCCTTTCAAGGATTAACGAATAGTGCAGTCTCCTGGACATGGGATTTTGGAGACGGAAACACTAGCACTGAGAAAAATCCTGTACATAATTACGCCACGGGAGGGTATTATACTACTACTTTAACAGCTACGGGGGCCAATGGGAGTTCTGTAACTAAAGAGATCCAGTTGGCCGTAGATCTTACGCCCTATATTCTTCTTACTGGCGGCCCAACGGCAACTAATGGCAAGACTTGGAAATTAGCTAGTAGTCACTCTGCTTCAGATTATTTCGCTAATGCGGATGCGTCATTATCGCCGTTTGCCGGTGCGCCAAATCCACTTCCTGCAGGAATTATGGGTGCTGGTTTAGGCATAGGGGAGGTGTACGAAGACGAGTATACCTTTCATTTTGATGGTAGGTACGAGCACGATGTGAAAGCTGACGGGGCTGCTTTCAGTGGTCTTGTCTACCAATTTGTGACCACGGGAGGAGCTGGAATTGTGAACCCTAGTGCCGATCAAAGTTTTGGATTGTGTACAGGACGATATACCCCAGATGACTCCGCAACGTTTACCTATGTGGAAAGTGAGGACTTTACCGTTCCTTCAGTATATGGCCCAGGTATGTCCTTAACCTATAAAGCAGTAAGTACCCTTGATTTTTCAGGTACTGAATTTTTGGGTTTTATGGATTTCCAACGGAAAGTAATCCTATTGGAAGTTAATGATAATACAATGCGAGCGGCAATGTTTATGGCAGCATCTACAGATGCTATTGGAATTAATACCCACGCATTGGTTTTAACCTTTGAAGTTGTGAAATAAACCGTTAAATCATTAGTACACGGGGATATTCCGAAAAAATTTAACCAACCACAAAACAATTTTATGAACAATTACATAAATTATCTAAAACCGATAGTTGGACAAGTTTGTTTGCTGCTGTTGTTCCTAAGCACGGCTGCACTATCGGCACAATCAGGTCAACATACGGTATCGGGTAATGTTTCGTCATGGGATGACGGAACTCCCTTACCTGGAGTAACCATACTAGTTAAGGGTACCACCCAGGGGGTGTCTACCGACTTTGATGGAAATTATAGTATTAATGTACCTTCAAGCAATAGTGTTTTGGTCTATTCTTATTTGGGATATAAGCCAACCGAGACACCCATAAATGGTAGAGCAACTATTAATATAGTTTTGGAAACCAGTGCGGAAAACCTAGATGAGGTGGTTGTTACTGCACTTGGTATTAAAAGGGCAGAAAAATCCTTAGGGTATTCTGTAGAAAATGTCGCAGGCGAAGAACTTACCCGTGTGGCCCAAGAGAACGTATTAAATTCCCTCTCTGGGAAAGTAGCAGGGGTAACCCTAAACGCTACCGGAGGTACTGGTTCCTCTGTAAGTATGGTGATAAGAGGCGCTATTTCATTGAGTTCGGATAACCAGCCGCTTTTTGTAATAGATGGGGTGCCAATTGCCAACTCGGTTAATAACGTTGGCGGTTTTGGTAGGGATAACCGAGTAGATTACGGGAACGCTATTTCGGATTTGGATCCTGAGAGTATAGAGGATGTAAGTATATTAAAAGGACCTAGTGCTGCGGCACTTTATGGTTCCAGAGCTGGTAATGGTGTGGTATTGATTACTACTAAGAGAGCAAAGGATAAGGAAAAAATGAAAGTCTCCTTTTCGTCCAGTACCGTTTTCGATGTTCCTTATAAATATTTAAAACAGCAGACGAGATTTGCTTCTGGGTATTTTTCTTTCTCCCCAGAATCCCAGGGAGGAAGTAATATTCTACCCGAAATATCCTTGTCTGGAGGTAATTCCGGTCCAGAATTGGATAAAGGGTATTATGCGGTACAATGGAACGCACCATTAGATGCCAATGGCGTTCGCATACCTACCGAACTCAGGTCTTACCCCAACAATATTAAGAATTTCTTGCAAACGGGAATTACTACATCCAATAGCCTTACGGTGACCAACAGTACAGAAGCGCTTAATTATAGGTTAGGGGTAACCAATATGGAGAATAAAGGACTTGTTCCCAATTCCGATGTCAATAGAAACAGTTTTTCCCTTTCAGCATCGTCAAATTTTAATCAAAAACTAATCATAAGTACCCACGTAAATGTGGTGCATAGCTTTTCAGATAATAGGCCAGCATCCAATAGAGGAGCAAATCCTTTACAATGGGCATATGCCATGCCTGCCAATATAGATATACGGAGTATTAAGGATTATGATCTTCCAGGTACAGACGTACTCAGTATCTCCGAGGATTATAATAATCCCTATTTTTTGGCGTATGGGATAAACAACAGCAATTCTCGCTACCGTATTTTTGGTAATATGGCCTTGGACTGGCAACTATCCTCTGATTTCAATATTAGAACCAGTTATAACCTGAACAGTTACAATCAGACGCAAGAAACCAAAATGTCTCCTGGGTATAATAATGAACCTAATAATGGGACCTATGGTATTGCTAAATCGGATGGGTTGGAGACCAATGTGGATTTACTGGCCACCTATGCCAAGGATTATGGGGATCTTGATGTTAGTATTTCCGCAGGGGGTAATTTAATGTATCAAAAAAGTAGTGGCCTCAGTAATTCTGCAGCATCTAGGGTTGGACTAATAGTACCCGATCTGTTTACGGTGAAAAATATAGCACCAACTGCTTTGGAATATTCTAGTTATTTAAGTGAAAGAGCAATCAATAGTGTTTACGGTCTTGCCAATTTCGGATTTAAGGATATGCTGTATTTGGATGTTACGGCGCGGAACGATTGGTCCAGTACCTTGCCCATAGATAATCGTTCTTATTTTTATCCATCAGCTTCATTAAGTTTTTTATTGAGCGAAGTGGTCAATATTCCCAAAATGAATCTGTTTAAATTAAGAGGAGGGTGGGCCCGGGTAGGGAACGACACCAGTCCTTATCAATTGGGAGCCTATTATAACAACGCTGGCCAATGGGCTAATGCAATCTTGTATAGTGCTTCGGGAGGATTAAGCACCCCAAGCTTGGAACCTGAGGAGGCAACCTCCAAGGAATTTGGTTTAGATCTAGCCCTCTTTAATAATAGGGTTCGTTTTGAGGGGACCTATTATACGGTGGAAAACAAAAATCAAATCGTTCCCAGTGTGCCAATTCCAGGTTCATCGGGATATAGCAGTGTAAGCATAAATGCGGGGGTTCTAGAAAGTAAGGGCTATGAATTTTCTTTAGGGCTTGCCCCAATTAGTACAGAAAATTTAAATTGGGATCTAAACCTAAATTTCACCACCAATGAATCCAAGATAAAAGCGCTTGCCGAAGGGATAGATTATATTGAATTCTGGAGCGATAATAAAAGTGTCTCTAGGGGTTATGTTGCCAGTCCCGCTACTGGGGAAGATGGCCTAGTGGGTAATCTTTATTCTCCCAAAATAAAAAGAGTAACAGATACTAGTTCTCCCTATTTTGGATACCCTTTGCTAGGTGAAGGTGAGGATGCCGAATGGCTGGCAGAAGAAGAACGCGTAAAGGTGGGGAATTATAATCCTGACTTTATTATGGGATTACAGAGTAGTCTGTCCTATAAGAATTTTACACTGAATTTAACCTTCGATTGGCGCTCTGGAGGACAGTATATGTCCCAAACTTCCAGGTATATGACCGAGGATGGATATAGTCAGCAATTATTGGATAATTTAATCAATCCCGGGATTTCTTCTACTGGACAGGAATTAAAGGATTGGGTGCTGGACAATGCCGACTTATTAATTTATGGAGAGAATTTTATATCCATTGGAGGACCTCCAGGAAATGGTGGGTTCCCAGAAGCATTAGGGGGTAGCGTTGTCTATGATGGGGTCTTTAACGCTGGTGTGGTAGGGTATCACGATGAAAATGGCAACTTTATATTGGAAAGAGAGAACCTTGGCTTGGAAGGCACCAGTTTTATCCCCTTTTCAGTTGCCAATGCATGGGATTTTGGAACTCCCCATATGTTCGATGCAGACTTCATCAAGCTAAGAGAAATATCCTTGGGCTATGATCTCCCCCGTATATTTGTAGATAGGGCCGGACTACACAATGTAACCCTTTCGGTATATAGTAGGAACATTATGTTGTGGACTAAGGATTCGGCTTTCGGAATAGATCCCGAAAGGGCATATCAGGCAGAATCTGGGCAAGACAAACGCGGTACACAATTTAAACAAGGTATTGAGCGCTATAACGTAGATCCATGGGTGATCCCGGTAGGGTTTAAAATTGGTATCACATTTTAAATAATAAAACTATGATCATGATGTATCACATAAGAAATAAAGTTGCTGTAATGTTAATCGGCCTTGCCTTTTTGGTGTCCTGCCATGGTTTGGAAGAGTTAAATGAAAACCCAAATCAAATAAGTGCAGAAACCGTGGAACCTAATTTATTGGTACCGACGGTAATAACAGGTGCCGCAAAAAACACCCTGAATCTAGGTTTCGGTGATTTGGCGGGGGTAATGCAACACACACAAAAAGACGGGTGGTCCGGAGGACATAATACCTATGATTGGAGCAATGACTCCCATAGTTGGAATGGCCTGTATAGCATTCTAACCAATAACAAAACCTTAATTCAAAAGGCGGAGAGTGAGAATTTAGAATTCCACCTTGGATTAGGACTGGTTATGAGAGCTTATTTATTTGGAATGATTACAGATCTGTGGGGAGATGCTCCCTATTCTGAAGCGCTCAGAGGAAATGAAGGAGCAGCATTTTTTGATGCGGCCTTTGACGATCAAAAAGATATCTATCTTGGAATCCTAGACGATCTTGCTAGGGCTAATACGTTGTTGTCTAAAAGTCAAGATTCCTATTTTGGAATTAAGGGGGCTCAAGATGTACTTTACGCGGGGAGCGTTGCGAAATGGAGAAAATTTGCTAATTCGCTGGCGTTAAGGTATTATATGAGACTGTCCGAAAAAGAGCCAGGTTTGGCAGAAGATGGCATCAAAAGAATAACTACCAACCCAGGGCAATATCCTTTGATCTTGAACGCAGCGGATGATGCGGCTATGGCATATGTAGGTAATACTGGGAACGATTCTTGGCCTACTAATACTAAGTTTGACACAGATTCCCAAGGAGCGTATTTTAGAATTAAAATAGCAGAAACCTTAGTGGAGGTATTAAAATCTTTGGATGATCCAAGATTAGGGGTATGGGCGAATAAAGTGGGTATACCCCTGGTTTTGGATGCAGGGGCACCAGATGGTACGGATTATATGCTGGATGGAGAAAGGCATGTTTCCCAAGATATTGTGGATGCATATGAAGATGTGGTGGGAGTGCCAGTAAATTATGCTAAGGATTATATTGGATTGCCAACTGCTATCACCTTGGGTCCTGCTTTTAACTTAAAGAAGGAATTTAAACAAGGTTCATTTAATCCACATGTTTCACAGTTAAATGATATTTATAAAGAAGCAAAGGGGCCCTTATTAAAAGCTCGTTTGTTATCTGCAGCTGAGGTTCATTTTATTTTGGCGGAAGCAGCACTCAAAGGTTGGGTGTCTGGTAGTCCAGAGGGCCATTATAATGAAGGTATTAAGCAATCCTTGGAAACTTGGGGCGTAGGAGGTAGTTATAACGATTATATTACAGGTGCTCGCTACGGAGGTCTAGAAGATATTATGCTGCAAAAGTGGATAGCAAACTGGACTTCCGCAGCAGAAGCATGGTTTGATTATAGGAGAACAGGTTTCCCAAATTTACAGACCGGCGAGGCTTCTAAACGAGATGCATTACCCTTGAGGTTTTATTATCATATCAATGAGATTGACACCAATTCTGAAAATGCCGATGCCGCAATAAGCAAGCTCGATGCCACTCAGTTTAAGGGAGAAGATACCAGTAATAACAGTGCATGGTCTAAAATGTGGGTTCTACAAGGTACAGGTAAACCTTATTGATTTTTTTTTGTTTTTTCAATAAGTAAGGAGGGAGTTTAAATGTAGATTTTGATGTTCGTTTTAGCAAAGTTGGAAAATTGTATTGGTTAAATATTAACCAATTTCCATTGAGCTCAACACATAAATCATACTGTATTTAAACATCCTCTTTTTTATTATTTGCCATCAAAATCATTGAACAATAATCAATTTCTAAATTTATAAAATGAAGCTAATTAGTACCATCCAAAATTCGTCAGCGCCCTTCCGATATTTTATTGGTTTATTTTTTATATCCGTTAGTCTGTTTTCTCAAAAACAGCGGTATGGGGAAGAATATATTTTCCCTTTTCAAGGGCAGCATGTCCACGCAAGCTCTATAGTGGAACTTCCTAACGGAGACCTATTATCCAGTTGGTTTCAAGGTTCAGGGGAACGTAATTCCAATGACGTTGTAATAAATGGTTCTAGACTAAAAAAAGGAAGCAAGAAGTGGAGTGCACCTTTTCTACTCGCGGACACTCCCGGTCAACCAGATTGCAACCCAGTGCTTTTTTTGGATGCGAAAGATAAATTATACCTCTTCTGGGTCGTGGTTCAGGCGAATAGATGGGAAAGATCCATTTTGAAATATAAGGTGGCTTCGGATTATATGAAAGCTGAAATTCCAAAATGGGAATGGCAAGATGTTATTTTATTAAAACCCGATGAAGCCTTTGAAAAAACTATCGAGGAACAATTTGAGGCGATGCCTTCCCGTGGGCTAACATGGGCAGAATTTGCGCCAAATTACGAAAGCATGATCATAGAAGCCGCTAAGGATAAAACCAAAAAAGAAACGGGATGGATGACCCGTATTCATCCCACAGTACTCCCTTCTGGTCGTATTCTCCTACCACTTTATTCGGATGGCTATAACCTCTCCTTAATTGGTATTTCAGATGATAATGGGGCTACCTGGCAACCGAGCTTGCCTATTGTGGGCTATGGTAATATTCAGCCTAGTATTGTACAAAAGAAAGATGGAAGCCTAGTTGCCTATATGCGCGATAATGGAGATGCTCCCGGTCGTATTTTGGAAAGTACTTCTAAGGATGAAGGTTATTCTTGGACCCATGCCAGCGAATCTAAAATCCCTAATCCTGGTACCAGCGTAGAAACCATTGTACTAAAGAATGGGAATTGGATTATGGTCTATAATGATATTGAATCGGGAAGGTATAGTCTGGCTGTAAGCGTATCCGATGATGAAGGTAAAACATGGAAGTGGACCCGAAACCTGGAAAATGAGGTTAACAAAGAAGGGTCTTTTTCCTATCCGTCCATGATTCAGTCCAAGGATGGCTTAATCCATATTACGTATTCATATCATATCAAAGGAAATAAGACTATTAAGCATGTTGCATTTCCTCTAGAATGGGTAAAGGAATATAAATGATGTAAAAGGGAAATGGTATCTCAATAAATTAAAATATAAAAATAGTAAATCATGAAAAAAGTTTTGTTCTTATTATGCTTATTGATCGGTGCATTTGGATTGGCACAAGAAAATCCAAAGATTGCTTTTGGACCTTATATACAACAAATGGGAACCAAGGACGCTACCATATGCTGGTCTACTAAAGTAAGTGAGCCTACTATTACAGATCCCGAAGGAAATGTAAAGACCGTAAGTGAATATAAACACCATAAGATTCATTTGGGAAGATTAATGCCCAATACGGAGTATACTTATGATGTGCTTAATGATGGCACGGATGAAGGGAAAGGTACATTAACTACCTATCCCGAGGAAATAGCCCCGTTTAATTTTGTGGTTACTGGCGATTCTAGAAGTAGGCATGATGTACATGCCAAGGTAGTAGCCAAAATAATGGAAACCAATCCACGGTTTATTGTCAATTCTGGTGATTTGGTATCCAATGGTAGATCTATAGAAGATTGGGAAGCATTTTTTGAAGTGAATAAAGATTTGATGCGGAATACCCCCTATTATCCAGTATTAGGAAATCATGAGAAGGATTCCCCTTATTATTATGACCTTTTCGATCTTCCCAATAATGAGAAATACTACTACTTTACTGTAGGTGATGCCCTTATGATTGTTTTGGATAGTGAAGGAAAACAGATCTCCCAACCCGAGTTTGTGACCGATAAAAATAGTGAGGCTTTTTGGCAAGAGGCATTCTCGGAATATTTCATCACTCAAAAAAAATGGTTGGAAAAAGTGTTGGACTTAAATAAGGAAGCAGGTTTTGTTTTTATTTTTCAACACAAACCCCTTTACAGTGCCATGAAAAATCGAAAAGCGGAAGCGGAAAAGACTAGGAAGTTCTGGGGCGATATTTTTGAAAGACACCATGTGCAGGTCTTTTTTAACGGTCATGATCATCATTACCATAGAGCAACAAAAAATGGCGTTCACTATATTACCTCTGCTGGTGCCGGTGCACCGCTATATGACATTGATTTTGAACTTCCCGAAACAAAAAAAGCTACTAAAATAGAGCATTTTGTTAACGTGCAGGTTAAAAAAAACAAAGCCATTCTATTGGTGACGGATATTAACGGAAACGAAATAGAAACAGTAGAAGTTAAGAGACGAAAATAAATTAGACCAAAACCCTAAGCTAATAGGCCACTCACAATTGGACTAACGAACTGAGTCTTGATCTGATTGCTAAGTATAAAAGAAGAAAACGGAGCCTATGGGGCAGAGATGTACCACTACGTTCATTGGTGACTGATGGTAATTAGTGGAACTCATTGACATGTAAAACGTGTGATCGAAGAAATAAAATAGTCAAAAATCATTATTATGAAAACAGGCACTTGGCGAATCCCAGCACTAATTGTTGCTATGTCTTTGGCAACTGCATGGGCTATACGGGGTCAGTTTGGGCATGAGCAGGGTGCCGCATGGGCGGGCGGCATAGGCGGAGTTGCACTGGTGCTGGTTTCACGACGACAAGATTGGTACCGTAAAATGATGGTTGTCGCCTTGGCTTCTGGAATTGGCTGGGGAGCAGGCGGTATGATTAGCTACGGAATGATAGTTGGCTATGGCAAAGCAGACAATTTTATCAATGCCTTTTATGGTCTGGGAATGTTATTTGTAATAGGCGGACTTTTTGGATGGTTAGGAGGTGGACTAGTTGGGCTTACCCTAGATTCTACCAAGGAAAATAGAGTTAAATGGGGAGCGTTAATAACAGAAATGACAGTTGGCGGACTCTTAACTTACTATCTTTTAGTAGAACAAATAGGTGTAAAAATGACTCCGCCACGGTCCGAGGCTTGGGCAGTTTGTTTGGGTGCCGCATTAGCCATGTTATGGCATATGGCTAGGGAAAAAAGACTGTCGGCCATTAGGGTAGCATTTTTTTCAATGCTAGGAGCAGGTATTGGCTTTGGATTAGGTAACTTTTTACAGGTATTGGGCATCACAGCACTGGTTTCCTTTAATATGTGGAATGTTATGGAATATAGTATCGGGTTCTTTGGGGGCTTGGGGATGGCCTATGGTGTCTTCAGTTCCAAATGGCCAATGGATATTCCAGAGCCAAAAAAGTGGGAAAACTGGAGTGCCTGGGTTGTTATTGCTCTATTTATACCGCTAATCGTTTATAGAGAATCCCTGAGCTACGCACACTTTGCTAGGCGTTTAAAAAATTTACCAAACTTGGAGTCGCTCGCCACCATTAGTACGGTGGTGGCAGCTGTAGTACTATTTTTAATGATGATTTTACTGTACTTGCAATTGAGAAATAGGCAATTAGGGCAGAAAGAGGTGTTCCAAACCTTATTTATTTTATTGGTTCCCTATATGTTGGTGAGTTATATCGTTAAAGGGATTTTTGGAGGGATAATGGAAGCTACGCATCACCTGTATTTACTAAATATTTTAATACTTATACTATTACTTCGTTTCATAAAAGCACCCTTTTCTTTTGGGAACCAAGACAGTGTGCCAATAAAAAAATGGTCTCTCTATTTGTTGGTTGCTATAACATTTATGGCTCTTTTGGCATTGCTGGCCATTACTTTGCATGGCGATATAGGGGGTCACAATAGATTTCCTTTAGACTAGGTGTATGACGAATAAAGATAAAGAAAAGAACATTTTTTTCATCACAGTTGTTGTGATAATAGCTATAGGATATGCTGTTTTAAGGTATCATCTAAAAGGGGATGTGCCTTGGAAGGACTTTCCCATCTTCGTCCTTAATAAGGGAGTGTCCTTAGGGGCTATAACCATTCTTACTTTATGTGTTTCCATTAGGCCGTTGTCCACCCTGGGCATAGTTGTTTTTTCAACAAGAGCTGCTAAGAAACTATTGGGGATTTCTGGACTTTTAATGACCATTCTCCATGTATTATTGAGTTTGTTAATTCTTAATCCCTCTTATTTTAATGTTTTTTTTGAAGAGAACGGCACGTTGTCTGCTAGGGGAGGAATAAGTTTATTAGCTGGGGTGATTAGTTTTATGATGTTAGTAGTTTATCATCAATGTTTCAAGAATGGGGGAGTAGGTAAAGAAAGACTGGTGAATTTTTTGACCTCTAGTAAATTTATACTGGGATTGTTATTATTATTCGGGCTACATCTATTTTTTTTGGGATATCACAATTGGATGAACTTTGCTAATTGGAAAGGGGGACTGCCTCCTATCACCTTAGTTTCTTTTGTAGTAATATCTTTAGGAGTGTTGATTAATGTTTTTAAGCGGTAGGGTTCATTTGTATTAAAGGCCAGCACGGAGGTAGAATTATCTAAACGTCTTACGATATTCGGATGGGGTCTTTTCCATGATAAACTTAAAATAATGATTAAAATTGGCAAGATTGTTATAGCCACTTTCAAAGCAAATTTGGGTAATCTGCTTATCGGTTTCCGCAAGTAATTTGGCCGCTATGCCTACCCTTACGCTTTTTACATATTCCATAAAGGTAAGGCCAGTCTTTTTCTTAAAATATCTGCAAAAACTACTAGGGGCCATATTTAATACAGCAGCAGCTTCTTCTAATTTCACCCCTTCCTGGATGTTTTGAAAGACATATTCATACACCTTGTTGATCTTATCCAGATTTTTTGAAAAAGTAGGAGAGTGGCTATTGGGGTTGGATAAATTTTCCCTTTCTTCAACGTGAATCAGATAATTGAATATAGTTAATAATTGGATGTAATATGCCAAACCTGTCAACTGGGTGATTTTTTCTAGGATAGACCGTATGTAAGTATCATTTTTAAGCTTAAATCGCAGTCCAGTATTAGATTGTTTTAGTAAATCCAACACCTGCTCCAACTCAGGCATTTTGAAAAAATCCGAGTTTATAATGTCTTCCGAAAAATGGGTGACAATACAAAAGGGATCTTTCCCTTTTTCGGCATCCAAAGCTTCCCAGCAATGGGGCAAGTTAGGCCCCAAAAGTACGAGGTCACCATTTTCAAATCCAGAAATATTGTCTCCTACAATTCTTCTTCCAGAACCCGAGGTAATAAAATTTAATTCGAAGTTTTTATGAGAGTGGATTCTTGCATTGGATGCCAATGGTAACTTCCTCGAAATAAATGAATGTTTGGTCGGGACATAGATATTCTCAAATACAAACTCCATATTTAATATATTGACATTATATTGTGAATATAACTAATTAATTTTAAATAAAAGGTAATATTTAATGTAATTAAAACAATATTATAGTGGTGTGAGGTTTATAATTCATTTTATTTTGTGTATATCCTATATAGGGTTAATACCGGTATATTGACAAGTCTTATTGCTAGAGTAGGCTATTTGTTTGATATCGATGTAACCCGTATGCGGAAGACTTATAAATACAGGCAAATGAATTTACCTTTAAAGGGGATTATCCCGCCAATGGTTACTCCACTCCAAGAGAATCTAAAGTTAGATATTATTGGCTTAAAGAATTTGGTTTATCATTTATTGGATGGTAGAGTACACGGTATTTTCCTTTTGGGGACATCAGGTGAGGGACCTAGCTTAAGCCATAACCTCCGTAAAAAGTTGATCACCGAAACCTGTAGATTGGTAGCCGGGAAGGTGCCCATACTTGTGGGTGTTACGGACACTTCGTTTGAAGAAACAATAGATTTGGCTAGCCATGCAAAAAAAGAAGGAGCCGATGCTTTGGTGATAGCACCTCCATTTTATCTTCCTATCTCGGAAAAAGAAATGTTGGATTATTTGCAGAATTTAGTGCCACTACTGCCATTGCCATTTATTCTTTACAATATGCCTAGCTGTACAAAACTAAACTTAACTATGAAAATAGTAAGGAAAGCATGGGAGTTAGGAGCAATAGGAATAAAGGATAGTTCTGGTGATCTGTCATTTCTTTATATGTTAATCGAGGAGTTTAAAAAGGATCCCCTATTTTCTATCATGACGGGAACCGAATTGTTCTTACCTGAAACTATAATGAATGGAGGACATGGCGCTGTGGCGGGAGGCGCTAATTTTTTTCCTGGATTATTTGTAGAGCTTTATGAGGCGATTGAAGAAAAGGATTTTGAGAGGGTAAAATCCTTGCGCAAAAAGGTGATTAAGATCCATAATACCATCTATGAAGTGGGGAAATATTCATCTAGACATATTAAAGGTACTAAGTCCGCTTTGTTAGCGATGAACATTTGTCAGGATTTTGTAGCAGAGCCTTTACAACGGTTCAATCCAGAGCAACAGACGCAAATAAAAGAGTATGTAAAAGCATTTAACTATTATACTACCTCTAATCCTAGACAATAAATTCTTTATCTTGTTAGGCATAGGTTATTCATGGCTAACGTATGCCCTGATAGGTTGGCTTTCAAAAAACTTAAACTTTCACCATCATAGCGATGAGCGTAAAAACTAAACAAACTGTTTTAGATCTGACGGGATTCTACCTATTTTTCAGTATTTTGATTGTATTTTAAGAAGCCCTGATAATAGACCTTTCCGAGGGTACTTGTGGGGAGGTACAGTAATGTGTAGCACATCATAAAGGAATCAAAGGCCATAGATAGGATTATGGTTTTATTTTTTGTGTATTTCAACAAAAGTAAAGCTAAGGTGTAAAAATAGTTTTTGGACATGCGAAAAGAAAAGTGGGATGAGATTATAATAGGGATTGTAGGACCTCTTCTTCTACTCATTTTAGTTCTTTTATTTCCATTCCCCATCGAAATAATTAATGCATTAACAGTACAGCCGGTAGCTGATTTTAGTATTCATATACCTGTATGGAGAATGCTGTTTGAGCCTATTTTTGGGCCTTTACTTTTTTTTAATCGTGCGGTAGATCCTTTGCGTGAGATACCAATTGCAATTTTATGGATGTTGTTTCTTTATAGCGGTTATAGGTTGATGCAACTTAAAACCCTTCCTTCCAAGTCTTTAAAAAGAAAAAAGCTAATAAAGATGTTTGGTGATATTCCATTATTACTTGCGGTAGGATTTGCCTTCTTCTTGGTAATGCTATTTATCCCTTTGCCTAACAATACTATAGTTAATAATTCTAAAAATGATATTTTGGTTACCACCCATTCCCATACCGAATATAGCCATGACGGACTTACTACTCAAAAGAATATGTGGGAGTGGCATAAAAGAAATGGATTTGATGCTTTTTTTATTACTGATCATGCCAATTACAATAAAACCATGGAATTTTCCCGTCAACAGCGGGATAACAAATTTCCATTAACGCCGATGGTCATGGTGGGTCAAGAACATTCGGGCTCTAACCATATGAGTCTTTTGGGGCTAGATGGAAGTTTTCAGACCATGGAGCAACCAGATTCTACCATTGTTAAGTTAACGCATAATAATGGTGGTGCGGTAATAATAAATCATTGGTTTGATGGGAAGGGGAAAGAAAAGGAATTTTATAAAGAATTGGGAGCTGATGGATTTGAAATTGAAAATGTAGGTAAGGAATTGTATTATGATCGTACCTTATTTCAGGAGCTTAAACAATATTGTGAAGAAAATGAATTAATTATGGTGGGAGGGTTGGATTATCATGGTTATGGAAGGGTATGCGCAATTTGGAATGCCTTTACAATCCCCAACTGGTATGCTATGGATCCAAAGGCAAAAGTGAGGTCTATAGTCGAAATTTTAAGAGATAGGGACCAGAGCAAGCTAAAGATACTAATGTATCGGGATCGGCCTTCTTATAAGGGCATACCTCTATTATTGAGTCCGCCTGTTACGATTATTAATTATTTTAGGTCTCTTAATGGGTATCAAGTGGCATCTTGGATGATGTGGTGGGCCATTCTCCAGTTGTTGCTAAAATTTAAAAAGATTAAGAATTTGGATTGTGTTAATGCTTTGCCTATTTGGGGAGCATTAAGTTCCTTGTTTATGCTGGTTTTGGGAGTTTTTTATTATAGGCGCGGCCAAGCCTTGCAAGGGTATACAAAATTGTATACTGAGTACAGCACCCTCTTGTATATTATTGGAGGTGTCTTTTTGCTATATTCGGGAATGGTGATATATTATCGATTCGTTAGAAAAAACGAAAATACGTAATCAAAATATTTGTCTAAAATAATATCGATTTTCCCGACTTTATAATATGGCAAAATTAACGGTGGAGGTTACGTGCTCTTAGGTAATTTAAAAGGGCTTCTGGTAAATCGGTCTGTATTACATTAACATACTTCTTGCTCAACAAAGCATTAAATCCAGAATCTTTTTTCACGCGTTCCATAGCATCATATTTTCCTAATGAATTTATCCAAACCCTTGCTCCGGAGTTTATGATGTTGCGCATAGCGCTGTCTTTATAGTAGCTTTCGTCGATATGAACAATATCAATATTATCCATCCTTAAAATTCTCCTCACTTCCCTTCTAGAATAGGCCCTTGGCATAATTCGTATCCTTTTGTCCAGTTTTTGCAAGGTTGGGGTGTCTTTATAATCATAAAGGAAAAATAGAATTTGGTTTTCCATGCCGTATTTTTGAATGAGGGCATAGGTCTTCTCAATGGAGGCCATATCCTCTAATTTAAAATCGATGTCTAGCAGAATTTTTCCCTTAGTCAATTGAAGCACCTCTTCGAAGGTGGGGATGTGCTCTGTACTAACGCTGTCCATATGCATTAGTAGCAGCTTTTTAAGTTCTTTTAGGGTATAGTCTTCTACATTTCCACTGCCAGTGGTAGTTCTGTCCAAGGTACGATCGTGCATAATTACCAACTCCCCATCTTTGCTTTGCCTAATATCTAATTCAACGATATCTACACCTATAAGAATGCTTTCCTTTATCGCGCCCAAAGAATTCTCTGGGTAATTATCATTGGTAGCTCTATGGGCAGCAACCAGAACTCGTTGAGGTTTATTTTTAAAGTCGGATAAAATACTATCTAAGTTAGACTCTTGTGCAGACAATCCAACAGTGAGAAAAAGAAATAGAACAAAGAGATTTCTTTTCACTAATAACGATAAATAATTTTTCATTTAAAAATTGAATTAAGCGCGTAGTAATTTGCAATTATGGATAACTCTAAGATAAGTGAATTATCCTGATCTATAAAGCATTTAAGTTTCCATTTTAGAAGGGATGAAGCGGCTATTTAATAAGTTGATATTATTAATCTTCCATAAACCCACTAGGGTGTTTAATGCAATCAGCAAAGTGTACGCTTTTAGGCGCAAAAAAATTGAATAAAAATTTAATTAGATGTGAAGGGTGGTTTTTTTTAAGGGTTAGGTGATCCTTACATTGCTGAACATTATATTTCTTCATTAATACTGAAAGACATTGGTCAATAATTCAATTACAAGAGGAATGAATTATTTAGCCCCGGCATTTTTTAGAATTTGAACAATTTCTTTAAATCCTTTTTGTTCTGCGTGCTGTAGGGGGGATACATTATTGCTGTCAGCGATATTTACATCGGCATTGGCAGCTATTAAAAGGGAAACCGTTTGTTGATACGCCTTTCCGCCATGTCCTAGAATTATAGCCTCCAATAGAGCAGTCCATCCCAAACGGTTAATATGGTCTACAGGATAGCTAGGGTCTTCAAGTAATATCTTAATGACCTCCAAATGGGCGCTTTCACAAGCCGGAATTAACGCGGTCCCTTGATAGCGATTTACCACCCGGTAATCTGGATTAGCGGTCATGCATAACTTTACAATTTCGGTAAAACCCTCGGCACCTGCATAAAGAAAGGGGGAGTTTAGCATATGATCTTGTGCATTAACATCGGCACCTGCATTAATTAAGATCTTAGCGGCTTCTATATAATTATTATAGGTAGCGATCATTAATGCCGTTTTTCCTTTACTGTCTTTAAATTCCAGATTGGCACCTTTATTAATCGCATGTATTAAGCTTATAGTGTCGTTATTTGCTGCAGCTTTAAATAATAAGGTGTTGGGCATATTATTATCTCCATTATTTTGGGCACAGGAGACCCCTACAAAAAGTATGAAACTGACTAAAAAAACGGTTTTCATTAATTACATTTTTGCTAAAGTTAAGCATCCTTGTCGATAATAGGAAGTGATTTTTAAGGTGATAACCGTCTTTATGGGAATTGTGGCCTATCTCTCGTATATAATAATAATCAAATTAAAATTTAGGATTCATCTTGTTCTTTATTATATGTTGCTTTGGCCTGTCCGTGCTATTAGAAATCACTGTATCGCCACAGATAAAAACTGGCCTCCTTCTCATGTTTTTAGCTTAGTTTTCTCCCAAAGTCATGATTAATTGAGGTTAGTTTTATCAACAATATTTTATTTGCATCAACATATTAATCGTCCGCGTTCATCAGTTATAGGGAGCTCTCATATTTTTAAAGAAAAAATGGCGATAGTAGGTAGTATAGTTAAAGGGTTTTTAGATTTAAGAGATCAGTTGGTAAGCGAAAAAAATCCGGTAGAATCCCAAAAAGAAGTATTACAAATGCTTTTGGAGACCGCTAAGGATACCGACTTTGGTAAGCATTATAAGTTTAATGAGATTTTACAATCGCCAGACCAGTTAGATGCTTTTACCCAAAAAGTACCTTATTTTGACTATAATAAAATGAACACCGAGTGGTGGTGCAAAATCCACGAAGGGGCTAATGATGTTAGCTGGCCGGGCAGACCAGATTATTTTGCTCTAAGTTCCGGTACAACTGGGAAGACTAGTAAACGTATTCCGGTGACCAATGAAATGATTAAGGCGATAAAAGACGCCGGAATAGAACAAGTCTATGCTTTAACGAATTTTGATCTGCCTGCCGATTTCTTTGAAAAAGATATTATGATGTTAGGTAGTTCTACTGCCTTAGATAATGTAGATGAACATTTGGAAGGGGAAATTAGCGGAATAAGCGCAAGTAAGATTCCCGCATGGTTTAGGGGTTACTATAAGCCAGGAGAAGAAATTGCAGAAATAGATGACTGGGACGAACGTGTTAATCGGATTGCCGAAAAAGCTACCGAGTGGGATATAGGAGCCCTAAGTGGTATTCCATCTTGGATGGAACTGATGCTCAAGGAGGTAATTGAAAGACATAAACTGAAGAACATTCACGAACTATGGCCTAATTTGCAGGTGTATACCTCTGGAGGAGTTGCATTTTCTCCATACGAAAAAAGTTTTAATGCGTTATTGGGGAAGCCCATCACAATTATTGATACCTATTTGGCGTCTGAAGGGTTTATAGCATTCCAAGCGAGACCAGAAACCGATGCCATGCAATTGGTAACCAATGGAGGGATTTATTTTGAGTTTGTGCCCTTTAATCCGAAGTATATAGATCAAAATGGAGCCCTGATAAAAGATGCCCCGTGTATCCCTTTGTCAGAAGTAGAATTAAATCAGGATTATGTTCTAATCATCAGTACGGTTTCTGGGGCTTGGCGATATATTATTGGAGACACCATAGAATTTACAGACATAGAACGGGCAGAAATTAAGATAACAGGGCGGACCAAGTTTTTCCTGAATGTGGTGGGATCTCAACTATCTGTAAATAAAATGGACGATGCCGTAAACCATCTTGAGGATCAATTTTCTATAAAAATTCCAGAATACACTATCTGCGCTAAAAAGATTGGAGGTGAATTTCATCATTGTTGGTACTTAGGCACGGATGAACAATTAGATGAGCATGAAACCGCAGAAAACTTGGATGAATATTTAAAAAGTGCCAATAAGAATTATAAGGTGGCACGTTCAAAAGCATTAAAAGGAGTAAAGGTAACTCCAGTGCCAGTTTCCATATTCCATGATTGGAATGCGGCTAATAAAAAGAAAGGCGGACAGGTAAAAATGGAACGTGTAATGGGAGAGGAAAAGTTTGAAGAGTGGGAACAATTTGTGATGGAAAACAGACAATCATAATACGCTTAAAATTATCTCTTATTGGTATTCGTTCAATTATAATAACAGGGAGGGTAAGTGGTATCGTAGGGTAAGTAAGCTATTTATCTTCCATTTGTTCAACCAAAACCATGATCTCTTCGGGGGATAAATAATATTTCTTGATTCTGTCTTTATAGTCTTGTCGGATTTCTGCATGGTCCAGGATAAAGTTTTTGGTACCTAAAATGTAAGTGCCCATTCCGTGGGATACAGCATACGTATCCGCAGCACGTTCTGCTTCTATTATATAAGAACCAGAGAGGAAGTATTTAATGCCAAACCAAAAAAGATTAAGGTTGCTCCTATCTTTGTAATCCATAATATGACCTAATTCATGCCCAATCCATCCTATCATAATCTTAGGATCAATGGATTTGGTATGAAACTCCTTCCCTGAAATCTTAAACTTTTCACTTATTAGGATAAGGTATTTTCTATTCTTCCTTGACCCAAAGAGGCTCCAGAAATTAGGCTGGGCCATCATAGTAGATTTTCTAATATTTTTTTTAAACTTAACGGTAACAGGAGTGTCCGCCAGTTCGGGGTAATAGGAAAGGGCAGTAGCTACCTCATCTTTAATGGATTTGGGAGCAATATGTTGGGCGTTTAATGAAACTAAGGTCATAAAAAAAATAAAGATTAATAGAATTCTCATCTGGATTCCCAATGATTATCGTTAGAGGTAGTATAAGTTATATAAAAATATACGGGTACAAGAGCGCATTTGCTATAGCATTAAAGAATGTTGGAAATGCGTTAATGGAGGGGGTGGTGTTGGGGTAATCTTAACGCTTTTTGTATTGTATTCTTTTTAAAAAGGCAACTATTTATGGCTTAGAAAATGAAAAATTAGGGCAATTACTTCAATAGTAATTAATCCGCAATAGTTGTCTTTTGCTCTCTGATTTTGTTTTCAATATGATCTATGATCATAGGGGCGTGTATCCTAGAATTTTCTATAAACCATTTATGGGTTTCCATACCTCCACATATTACTCCAGCTAAATAGATACCCGAAACATTGGTTTCCATAGTTTTAGGATTATAGTTTGGGAGTTTTTTATGGTCATTTGATAAGTGGATTCCTAATTTTTCCAAGAAATTGAAATTCGGCATATATCCCGTTAAGGCCAATACATAATCGTTCTCTATAGATATGGTTCCCTCTGGTGTTGCAATGTGGATTTCTTCTTCGGTAATCTCCTTTACGTTGCTGTTGTAATAGGCTTTTATACTCCCTTCGCTAATCCTGTTTACAATATCGGGTCTTACCCAATATTTAACGCGTTCCCCAATTTCTGGTCCACGGACAATCATGGTAACATCGGCTCCTTTACGGTAGCATTCCAAAGCAGCATCCACAGAAGAATTACTAGCTCCAATTACAGCAACCTTCTGATTGGAATAATAGTGTGGATCCTTATAGTAATGGGATACTTTTTCCAAATCTTCACCAGGGACATCCATCGTATTGGGGATATCATAAAACCCCGTAGCAACAATGATATTATCCGTTTTATAGTTATCTTTTGTGGTGTTTACAAGGAACTGACCGTTGTTCTTGTCTATTGAAGTAACCTTCTCAAACAATTGAATTTGTAATTGGTTAGAGGTTACTATTCTACGATAATATTCCAAGGCTTCATTCCTTTTGGGTTTGGCCTCTATGCTGATAAATGGGATATTATCTATTTCTAGCTTTTCCGAAGAGGAAAAAAATTGCATGTTAAGAGGATAGTTGTAGAGAGAGTTTACGATACATCCTTTTTCTATAATTATATAGGACATTCCTTTCTTCTGAGCTTCCAGTCCACATGCTATTCCTATTGGTCCACCCCCGATAATAATAATATCATAATCCTTCATTATCCTACTAATTCTTTTAATTCTGTTATTGTTTTAGAGGGGTCATCACTCTTAAAGATAAAGCTTCCCGCAACTAGAACATCTGCTCCGGCATCTATAAGTGGTTTGGCATTTTCAGAGGTTACTCCACCGTCAATTTCTATTAGGGTATGTGCTCCTTTTCGGTTGATCAATGCTTTTAAGGCTTTAATCTTATCATAGGTATTTTCAATAAAAGATTGACCTCCAAATCCTGGGTTTACACTCATGATCAATACCAAGTCAATATCGTTAATAGTATCTTCTAAGAGACTGATATTTGTATGTGGATTAATGGCGACCCCTGCTGCCATACCCTCGTCCTTAATGGCCTGTAAAGTGCGGTGTAAATGCGTGCAAGCCTCATAGTGTACCGTAAGGTTATTGGCACCTAATTGTGCAAATGTTTTTATATACCTGTCAGGATCTACAATCATAAGATGCACATCTATGGTCTTTGTAGCGTGGGCAGTAATTGCCTTTAATACTGGCATGCCAAAGGAGATGTTAGGTACAAAGACCCCATCCATTATATCTATATGGAACCAATCTGCATCACTTCTATTCACCATTTCTATGTCTCTCTGAAGATTGCCAAAATCGGCTGCTAATAAGGAAGGAGCAATACATTTTTTATCCATTCTTAATTGTCTAAAAGTTAATTTTTATAAAGATAAGGAATTTGCTAGGTTCTGCTAAATTGGTCGGTTTGTTTAATGAGCCGCTACCGATAATTCTATTACAGATCGATGTAAAATTATAGCGTATTTAATCAAGTAAATACTAATACCACCGTTTCTTTTTCTTTTTCGACGCTTCAGATTTTCTTCCTTTTCTGTGTTTACTTCCCTTCCTCTTATGTATTTCGGGCTTTGCTTTGGGATCTAAAGGATAAGGATTGTCCTCAACAACATCTATATGTTTTTGCATTAGCTTTTGTATGCTTATCACATATTCTTTTTCGTCGGCAGAGCAGAAGGAATATGACGTTCCGCTTTGTCCGGCTCTTCCGGTTCTTCCAATGCGGTGTACATAGGTCTCAGGAATGTTTGGAAGATCAAAATTTAGAACATTATCTAAGTTGTCTATGTCTATCCCTCTGGCGGCCACGTCGGTAGCGATTAAAATACTGGCTTCCTTGTTTTTGAATCGCTTAAGTGCTTCCTGCCTATCTATTTGAGATTTATCCCCGTGTAAAGTTTCTACTTTATAGTTATTTTTTAGCAGGGTTTGCTCCAATTTGTCCACCCCATATTTTGTTCTCCTAAAAATAAGGATATTGCCTTTTACAGTGTTTTTTAAAAGGTGCAGGGACAGTTCTATCTTCTTTGCTTTTGGAGTAAAATAAAGTAATTGATGTACTCTTGCAGCAGCCAAGGAGGTTGGAGTGAGCGTAATTTTTGTGGGATCCTTTAAAATGCTGTCAGCCAGTTGTACCACCTTATAGGGGATAGTAGCCGAGAAAAGAAGTGTTTGTTTTCCCGAAGGACAGAGCCGCTCTATTTTTTTAACATCATCTATAAACCCCATATCCAACATAAGGTCGGCTTCATCCAGGACAAGGGTTTCCACATAATCCAAATTTATAATATCCTGTTTGTGTAGGTCTAAGAGTCTACCTGGGGTTGCGACAAGGATATCTACTCCTTTTTTCAGTTCGGCAATCTGCGGTTCCATTGGGGTACCACCATAGACTACCGTGGAAACTAGACTGGTGTATAAACCGTAATCCCGAAAGCTTTCTTGAATCTGAATGGCTAATTCCCTAGTGGGACTCACGATTAAAGCTTTTATTTTATTTCCTTTTTTTGAGCTTTCTTGCCTATTATATAGCATTTGAAGAATGGGAAGTGCATAAGCAGCAGTTTTCCCAGTTCCGGTTTGTGCAGATACAATTATATCTTTCCCTTCTAAGACTAATGGAATAGCCATTTCCTGTACTGGGGTAGGGGCGTTGTAGTTTTTTTCTGCAACAGCTCTTAAAATAGGTTTGTTAAGCTTTAATTCCTTGAAATTCATGCATTTTATTTAATATAATATGGATGCAAAGATACATCTAAATCCTCGTTTATCATTTAAACCTAAAATTTTTGGACTATTAGATTATGGTTTTAATGAGTATATTTAGAATTAAGATTAATTAATTATATAGACTTATGGATAGAAGAAAATTTATTCAAGGCGCTGCTGTGGTGGGAGCGGGGACAGCCTTAACCAGTTTTAGCCCCATGAGTGCGGTTGCTGATCCCAAAAAAATAAAAAAGATTAAGCACAATCCTATTGGGGTGTCCACCTATTCTTTTTGGCAGTTTAATGGGCCAAAAGAGGAAGTGTCTATGGAGTTCTGTATAGATAAGGCAGCAGCGATGGGTTTTGACGGAATTGAACTTTTGTTGGTTCAGATGAGTTCTGAGGAAAATGGGTATTTGCAAAAACTTAAAAAACAAGCATTTCATGCGGGATTGGATTTAATGGGGTTTTCCACCCACCAGGGATATGTTAGCCCAGAAAAAAGCTCTCGCGATGAAAATATAGCAAAGACTATCCATCAAATTGAGTTAGCATATAAATTGGGTATACCCACAATGAGGTTAAATACAGGGCGCTGGGGAACGTCTGGTTCTTTTGATGAGCTTATGGCCAACAAAGGAATAGAATCGCCCTTGGAAGGTTATACCGATGATGATGCATTTGTTTGGGTGATAGAGGCCATAGAGAAATGTTTGCCAGTAGCAGAGAAATGCGGAGTAGTATTAGGTCTAGAAAACCATTGGGGCTTAGGAAGAACTGCAGAAGGGGTAAAGCGAATAGTAGATAGTATAGCCAGTCCATGGTTGCAGGTGACGTTAGATACGGGTAATTTTTTAGAAAATAGAGAGGAACAGATAAAGTTACTTGCTCCACAGGCTTTTTTGGTGCAGGCAAAAACCTATTATGGAGGGGGTAAGTGGTATACTTTGGATATAGATTATCCTAAAATTGGACAGATAATGCGCGATACTAATTATCGAGGGTATGTTTCGCTTGAATTTGAGGGAAATGAATCTCCAGAAACAGCAGTTCCAAAAAGCTTAGAAGTACTAAGGGATTCTTTCTATTATGAATTGTAGATTGTCCTAATATATAAAATGAAAAACTCCGGTAATCAGCCGGAGTTTATTCATCAATCAAAAAACGAACAGTCATGATAACTGTTGTTAACGGTACAATTTACGATTTTAACTACAAATTTCCAATTAAGGT
Source organism: Arenibacter certesii DSM 19833 (assembly GCF_000429545.1). Classification (GTDB taxonomy): domain Bacteria; phylum Bacteroidota; class Bacteroidia; order Flavobacteriales; family Flavobacteriaceae; genus Arenibacter; species Arenibacter certesii. Next base: position 38,693 of record NZ_AUCB01000005.1, on the reverse strand, counting down.
GTCTACTTGTGTAAAATTTAAATTGATTGGGGTTACCCAAGATATGTTTTAAGAATCTTGCTTCTAGAGGTATGTTTTAATCTTCTAATAGCTTTTTCTTTTATCTGACGTACCCTTTCTCTGGTAAGGTCAAATGTTTCTCCTATTTCTTCTAGCGTCATGGAATGTTGTCCCGCTAAGCCAAAGTATAAACGGATTACATCCGCTTCCCTAGGGGTTAATGTTTCCAAAGCTCTTTCTATTTCTGTCCTTAAAGATTCGTGCAATAATTCCTTGTCCGGATTAGGCGACTCCCCACTACGCAATACGTCGTATAGGTTAGAATCTTCACCGTCTATCAATGGAGCATCCATGGATACATGGCGACCAGAGTTTTTAAGGGACTGCTTTACATCCTCAACAGTCATATCCAATTCTTTGGCAATCTCTTCTGGGGATGGCTGTCTTTCATGAGCTTGCTCCAAGAAGGCAAAAGTCTTGTTTATTTTGTTGATGGAGCCAATTTTGTTTAATGGCAACCTAACAATCCTAGATTGTTCTGCCAATGCCTGTAAGATAGACTGACGTATCCACCATACTGCATAGGAAATAAATTTAAAACCCCTAGTTTCATCAAAACGCTGGGCAGCCTTTATAAGGCCAAGGTTACCTTCATTAATTAAATCGGGAAGCGTTAAACCTTGATTTTGGTATTGCTTTGCTACGGATACCACAAATCGTAAGTTGGCCTTGGTAAGTTTTTCAAGTGCAATCTGATCACCTGCCTTGATCCGCTGTGCCAATTCTACTTCCTCATCTGCAGTAATCAGGTCTACCTTTCCAATTTCTTGTAGGTATTTGTCCAAAGAAGCAGTTTCCCTATTGGTAACTTGTTTTGTAATTTTAAGCTGTCTCATCGAAATTTTTCCTTTCTAAATTAAGTGCACTAATCATAAGCTGCAATAGTTATACGTAGGAAAGTTAGAAATGTTACAATTAAGCTGTATTATTTTTGATTTTTGTTCATACAACATGAAAAAAGCCCCGTTTTCACAAAATATTTGGAAAACGGGGCTTTTAATATGGTGACTATGTTTTAGTTAGTCTCTTCTAGGTTTGCGATCTCTATCTCTATTTCTATCGTTTCCCCTGTCATTTCTACCACGATCTTCTCTCGGTGGTCTTGCTACATAACCTTCGGGTTTAGGTAAGATAGCTTTTCTAGATACCTTCTCCTTTTTGGTTCTTGGGTCTACACCAAAGTATTTCACATCAAAAACATCCCCCATGTTTACCACATCGGAAACATTTTCGGTGCGTTCCCATGCCAATTCAGAAACGTGAAGCAATACTTCGTTGCCTGGGGCATCTATGTATTCTACTACCGCACCAAAATCGAGCATTTTAATTACTTTCACTTCGTATACGCTACCAACTTCAGGTTTAAATAATAAAGAATCTATTTTTGCCAAAACAGCATCAATACCTTCACTGCCAACACCTAAAATTTCTACAATTCCTTCTTCAGTAACGGGATCTTCATTGATAACGATAGTTGTACCGGTTACTTTTTGTAATTCTTGAATTACTTTTCCACCAGGTCCAATTAAGGCGCCAATAAATTCGTTAGGTATACGTCTTGTAATCATTTTAGGAGCATGAGCCTTAACATCTGCAGCTGGAGTAGCAATTGTTTCAGTCAATTTCTCTAGGATATGTAAACGACCATTACGTGCTTGCTTTAACGCATTCACTAATATTTCGTAAGACAATCCTTTTACTTTAATGTCCATTTGACAGGCGGTAATACCGTCAGCGGTTCCAGTAACTTTAAAGTCCATATCTCCTAAGTGATCTTCATCACCTAAAATATCAGACAATACAGCATACTTTCCAGAATCACTATCAGAAATCAATCCCATAGCTATACCAGAAACAGGTTTCTTTAACTGAATACCCGCATCCATAAGTGCCATTGTACCAGCACAGACAGTAGCCATGGAAGAAGAACCGTTAGATTCTAATACTTCAGATACCACCCGAACTGTGTAAGCACACTCATCAGGAACCATTCCTTTTAAGGCACGTTGTGCTAGGTTACCGTGTCCTATCTCTCTACGAGATGTTCCACGAATAGGTCTTGCTTCACCTGTTGAAAAAGGTGGGAAGTTATAATGTAAATAGAAACGCTCTTCACCTTCAAAAGAGGGCATATCTATTTGGTTCGCCTCTCTAGAGGTACCTAATGTAACTGTTGCCAAGGCTTGAGTTTCTCCACGAGTAAAGAGAGCAGAACCGTGTGTAGAAGGTAAATAATCTACTTCACACCAGATGGGTCTAATCTCGTCAGTCTTACGACCGTCTAAACGGAGGCCTTCATTTAAGGTAAGGTCTCTAACCGCTTCTTTCTCTGCTTGGTAATAATATTTGGAAATCATTGATCCAAAATCCGCTGTTTCCTCTTCCGAGAAGCTAGCTTTAACTTCTTCTTTTATAGCATCAAAGGCGGCGGTTCTTTCTTGCTTGGAAGAACCTGCTTTTGCAACGGCATATACCTTGTCGTATGCCATATCATGGATCTTCTTTGCTAAATCTGCATCTTCCCTTTCTCCTTCGTATTCACGAACTTCTTTCTTTCCAAATGCTTCTGCCAATCTTACCTGTGCAGCACACTGAACTTTAATTGCTTCATGGGCAAATTTAATGGCCTCGGCCATTTCTTCTTCAGAAATCTCATCCATTTCACCTTCCACCATCATTACAGAATCGGCAGAAGCACCAATCATCATATCGATGTCGGACTCTGCTAATTGTGCACGTGTTGGATTTATGATGAATTCACCATTGATACGACCAACTCTAGCCTCAGAAATAGGACATTCAAAAGGAAAATCAGACAATTGAATAGCAGCAGAAGCGGCTAATCCAGCCATAGCATCTGGCATAACATCATCGTCATGAGACATTAATTGGATCATTACCTGGGTTTCAGCATGATAATCCTTTGGGAAAAGTGGACGCAATACGCGGTCTACCAATCTCATAGTTAACACCTCCCCGTCACTAGGTCTTGCTTCTCTCTTAAAGAAACCACCTGGGTAACGTCCAGATGCTGCAAATTTTTCACGGTAATCTACCGTAAGTGGAAGGAAATCCACATCACTTTGTTTGTAATTGGAAACAACTGTACATAATAACATACATTTTCCTGACTGTACAACAACAGAACCATGTGCCTGCTTTGCCAATTTTCCGGTTTCGATAGAAATTTCCCTACCGTCCCCGAGGTCAATAACCTCTCTAAATACTTTTGGTATCATAAATACGAATTAAAACCTACCTGTATATGTAGGCTTGTTAAACAATGGTCTTTCGTCTGTATAGACGACGTTGTTGTGTTGTAGTTGTTGTTGACCAATGAAAAACTGTGTGTAAGCTTTTTATTTTGCCCTAATATAAACCAAGGGACTTTGTAATAAAACTAAAACTATAAAAATTTTAGTATAGGTAATATAAAAAAAAGGGGAAATGTAAAACGTTTCCCCTTTTTAAATTTATTTTCTGATTCCTAATTCTTTAATTATCTCACGATACCTTACGATATCAGTTTTAATTAGGTAATCTAAAAGTGATCTTCTCTTACCTACCAATTTCACCAAGGAACGCTCAGTGTTAAAATCTTTACGATTTTTCTTTAGGTGTTGGGATAGGTGCTCAATTCTATAAGTGAACAAAGCTATTTGTCCTTCAGTAGAACCTGTGTTCTTTGCATCACCGCCGTGTTTTTTAAAAATGTCGGCCTTTACTTCTTTGCTTAAATACATTCCAATATTGGTTTAATGATTTTTATGTATGTGATTGTTTTTCAATCAGGGCGCAAAGATAGGCTATTTTTTATATCCAACGAGCATGTTTGATGATTTTTCAAAAGATTTAATAGCAACTGCAAGGGGTAAATAAAAAAAAGGCCTTGATTTTATAGTCAAGGCCTCTTCTGTTATTTCCTTACGGGTTTATTTTCTATTAAATCTATGTAGAGGTTGATTTTCTTTTTAAGGTCTCTTCTGTGGACAATAAAATCTAGAAAACCGTGCTCTTGTAAGAATTCGGCAGTCTGGAAACCCTCTGGTAATTCTTTACCGGTGGCTTCTTTAACTACACGAGGTCCTGCAAAACCTATCAAAGCCCCTGGTTCGGATATGTTTATATCACCAAGCATGGCGTATGATGCGGTTGTACCACCAGTTGTAGGATCGGTACAAAGTGAAATATAAGGGATGCCAGCGTCTGCGAGTTGAGCTAATTTAGCCGATGTCTTGGCTAACTGCATAAGCGATAGGGCGGCCTCCATCATTCTAGCTCCTCCAGATTTAGAGATCATTAGAAATGGAATCTTCTTTTTTATGGAATAGTCTATTGCCCTAGCAATTTTTTCTCCTACAACACTACCCATAGAACCGCCAATAAAACTGAAGTCCATACAGGCGATTACCAAATCCTTTCCTTGAGATTTACCTACTGCGGTCCTAACGGCATCTTTTAAGCCTGTTTTTTTCTCCGCAGAGGCCAAACGATCTACATATTTTTTGGTATCCTCAAACTTTAGCGGATCCTTGGAGGATAGCTTAGCATCTAATTCTTTAAACTTGTTGTTGTCAAATAAGATTTCAAAGTACTCCTTGCTGCCAATTCGTACGTGATAATCATCCTCAGGACTAACATAAAAGTTTTTTGCTAATTCATCAGATTCAACGATCTTCCCAGTAGGAGACTTGTACCAAAGTCCTTTTGGGGTATCTTTCTTCTGATCCGTAGCGGTCTGAATTCCTTTTTCCTTTCTCTTAAACCAAGATGACATAAGTTTCTTTTTAAGGTTAGGGGGTTATAGGGTATTCACATTATTAAGGTCCTCAAAGGCCTTTTTTAAACGCGTAACGAAAGTTTTCTCGCCTTCTCTTAACCAAACACGTGGGTCATAATGCTTTTTATTTGGCTCATCCGCTCCATCTGGATTTCCAATCTGCGATTGTAAATAGTCTTTCTTGTCTTGGATATAGTTTCTGATCCCTTCCATAAAAGCATACTGAAGGTCAGTGTCTATGTTCATTTTAATTACTCCGTATCCAATAGCTTCGCGAATTTCTTCGATTGATGATCCGGATCCACCATGGAAAACAAAATCGATATGATTGTGCTCTACGCCATATTTTTTAGATACATATTCCTGGGAATCCCTTAAAATCGTTGGGGTTAATTTTACGTTTCCTGGCTTATATACACCGTGAACGTTTCCAAAAGCAGCTGCAATGGTAAACTTGGGACTTACTTTAGAAAGTTCTTCGTAAGCGTAAGCTACCTCTTTTGGTTGAGTATATAGTTTAGAATCGTCCACATCGGTATTATCAACACCATCTTCCTCTCCACCGGTGATACCTAATTCAATCTCTAAAGTCATTCCCATCTTGCTCATCCTAGCAAGGTATTTTTTACAGATTTCAATATTTTCTTCCAACGGTTCTTCCGATAGGTCAATCATATGGGAACTGTATAACGGCTTTCCTGTTTCTTCAAAATGCTTTTCACTAGCATCTAAAAGGCCGTCTATCCATGGTAAAAGTTTTTTGGCACAATGGTCTGTGTGCAATATAACTGTAGCGCCATAAGCTTCTGCCAATGCGTGTACGTGCTTAGCACCTGCAACAGCTCCTAGTATTGCAGCTTGTTGGTTTTCGTTGGATAAGCCTTTCCCCGCATTAAACTGTGCGCCTCCGTTTGAGAACTGTATAATTACCGGAGCATTTAAACTTGCCGCTGTTTCTAATACTCCATTTATTGTGTCAGAACCAATAACATTGACAGCAGGTAGTGCAAACCCATTCTCTTTTGCATAGTTGAAAATTTTCTGAACGTCATCTCCAGTTGCAACTCCTGGTTTAATATTGTGTGCCATAATCTTAATTTATTGTAAATGATTAAATAGATGGGACAAAAGTAAATAAAATTATTAGGCTTAAAAAGGATAATTAATACCTATGTTGAATACCCCGTTCGCCAAATTATAGTCCCTGAACCATCTTTTTGAATTTTCTTCGGCCGGATTGTAGGTTTTAAAGCCCATGTCTAACCGGAATACAAAATATGAAAAGTCGTACCGGATCCCCAATCCTGTGCCTAAAGCAACGTCGGCAAGGGAGCTAAAGTTGTTAAAAGTAGCGGCTTCATCCTGAACATTATCTAATACGTTCCAGATATTGCCTGCATCGGCAAAAAGGGCTCCCTTAATATTTCCTACTATAGGAAACCGGTACTCTATATTTAAAGCTAATTTTAAGTTTGCTTCATTAAAGTCGTTAACATCTTGGGTGCGTCCCGGTCCCAAGGAGTAGGGGAGCCATGCACGGTTATCGTTAGATCCGCCCGCAAAATAACTTCGTGCAAAAGGGATGTTATCCGAGTTCCCATAAGGAATGGCTATCCCGAAAAAACCTCTAAAGGCCAGTACCTCGTTTCTAGAAATACTCCAATGTTGTATGTAATCGAATTCTGTTTTTACATATTGGGAAAAGGGTACTCCAAATACCAATTTCTTATCGCTGTCACTTTTGTCGAATGGTATGATATTGGAAACGCCCGAAAGTAGGTTGCCCGCACTTTCTACTTTAAAACGGAGCTGATAAAAATCATTATCTGTGATCCCTATTTTATTGTTTTTGTTATAAGTATAATTACTGGTGAAAATCAGGTTGTTTTCAGAAAGCCGCTTTCTTCGCTCCTCTATGCTGCTTATTTCATTATAATGCGTTGAAGTGGAATACACGTCCTTGTTTAAGATGGCATTGGTGAAGCCAGAGGTTCCTTCCGGAATAATAAGTTGTGGCTCCGTACCGCCCTCCGGAATTTCAAAAAATTCGGAAAGGGCAGGATTGTTTTGATAATTGTTAGCTAACCTATCCAATTTGTTATAGGTGTTCTGGTAGACCGAAAAGAATCTGTTGGGGTTAACATTGCGGACAAACTGAACATTTAGCAATTCTATAGTATTCTTTTTGTAATCTGTGGGCGACCAATTATATCCTAAAATTGCATTAAAGGTTTCTTTATCGAGCCCAATATTTTGTTGAAAGCTCGTTCCCAAAGATATTTTGGTCTGGGGTACCATATAGTTTGGAATCAGTTTGGAAGTGCTGAAAAGGGGCATCCATATCCTAGGTGTATTTAGATTGATGTCTGCTCCAAATTCCAGAATATTAAAAAACCGACTGTCCACTATGCTGGGGTCCTTGGAAGCACCCATATTGATTCTTCCCGAAATACTGAGATTTTCAGCACCTTTAAACAAATTCCTTGCCTGCAAGGAGGGGCTAAATCCAAGACCTAAAAATTGAATATTGGAATGGGTAACGTCAAAATCGATCCCCAAGGAATATCTTGGTCGTGGGCTTAAATGTATGTTGGCTGTTAATTTAGACCCAGTGCTATCCTCAACAAATTCGATATTTGGATATTTAAAGGTGTTTAAATTGGAGATTTGACGGTGAGTCCTAATTCGATCTATCTCCTTATAAATACTATCTTTCTTTATAAATATAGCATCGGTCAATGCCTTTGGTTTATAGCGTAGCTTGTTTTTATAATAAATGGTAAAATCCTTGTAATCTACAGATTGTAGACTATCCTCTAAACCATTAAAGGTGTAGTCGGTATAGATATTTATTTTTTTAAAGGTATGCACTTTGTACTCCGAAGTAGTAATGGCATTGTCTGTTCTCTTATTTAGATTCTCAATATTTAAAAGGATATCTAATTTTTGATTGGACCCTATTTTAGTCGTATCTCCTATCAGGTCAAATGAAATAGAACTTTCTTGAAAGTTATATACGCCAGTGTTTCTAAATAGCTCGGTTAGCCTTTCTCTTTCGTTACTTAAATCTTCCAGTTTAATCTGATTGCCTGACTTTAAATAAGATTTCGTTAGGTTTAAGCGATGAATGGAATCTAATTGGGGAGAATTTATGCTACTTTGTAGGGAATCTATTTTATACGGCTCCCCCAACGCTATGTTATAATTGATTGCAGCACGCTGTTTACGTCTGCTGCTGTCTAAGACAAAAGTGGTATTGTTGTTAAAGTACCCCTTGCTTTTATAATAGGCACTTAGTCTTTGGAGGGATCTTCTGGTTCTAAAGGTGTCTATCACTACTGGAGCTTCCCCAATATTCTTGAGCCAAATGCTGGCGCCTTTTACAAAAAAGGACTCCCCTAACCGTTCTACCTGTTTTTTAGATAGGAAGTTAATAAGGCGTTGTTCTCTTTTTTCTTTTTTATGAAGCCATGCCCTGAAAGAGGAGTCAGGGTCTTTCTTTGCTAGATTATATAAGTTTAATCTCAAGGGGTACCCTAATACTGTGCTATTGGGCTTCTGGAAAATGAGGCTATGTACATCTTCATTATTGACCTTTACACTATCGGCAAAGATCGTGTTTTTGGTTAATAATAGCTCATTATCGCCTACCCTCCTCAATGCGTTGCACGAGGTCATTGCAATTGCTAGCAATAATAAGCTTATTTTCGTAACGTTAAAATTCATAAACGATCGCATCCCCATGGAGGTCAAAAATACATTATTTGTATGGTTGTTAAAAGCCAAATAAAGTTTATAAAAAGTTTACAGCAGAAAAAGTACCGTTTACAGAATCGCTTATTTGTTGTGGAGGGCATTAAAACAGTCAGGGAGCTCCTAGCGTCTTCCCTAAAACCTTACAAGGTATACGTTAAAGATGCTTCAATATTGAATGAACATTTAACGGATATAGAAGTAATAAGCGAAGCGGATCTCAAGAAAATGAGTGGATTGGCCACTCCTAACAAAGTAGTAGGGGTCTTTCATTTCCCAGAACCCAAACCAGTAGATTATTCCGGGTGGGTGATTGCCTTGGACGATGTTCGTGATCCCGGTAATTTAGGTACTATTATTAGGTTATGTGATTGGTTTGGCATATCGGATCTAATATGTTCACTAAAAACGGTAGATTGCTACAATCCTAAAACACTTCAAGCAACTATGGGCTCTATTAGTAGGGTAAATATTGTATATAAGGAGCTTCCTTTAGTTATAGAGGAAGCAGGGTCAATGGTAGTGGGAGCATTTATGGACGGAGAGGTGGTGTATAAGTCATCCTTACCAAGTACAGGTATTTTGGTTATGGGGAACGAGGCCAACGGAATATCGAATGAAATCGAAAGAATCGTCAATAAAAGGATAAGTATCCCTCAATTTGGACCTAAAACTGCCGAGAGTTTAAATGTGGCTACGGCTACCGCTATTTTGTTGAGTGAAATAAGAAGGTCTGGGTAATCTATTCAAAAGTAAAGTTTACAAATAGGCCACGGGTCTTCATTGCGTCAATATTGCCTGTCCATGGACTATTGGGCGAATTGTCGCGCACCAGTTCGTCATTGATGGCAAATATGCCGCGGATAGAAGGGGAGAATTTAAAATATTCCAAGTAAAAATCAATTCCAAACCCCATTTCGTAATAATAGGTGTTTTTTTTCATTCTAAATCTATTACTAGAATTGTCGTCCTTGCTGTCTTCGTTGCTACTAAGGTTTAAGGATGTGGAGACACCACCGGTTAAAAATGGTTTCCAGTTTCCCAATCGTTTGGTGCTTACTTTAAGTAGTAAGGGAAAATGGAGGTAGGTAGATTTCACTTCCCTAAAGCCATCCTTTTCTGAATTAACAAAATCAGGAAATCCTAATTCCCTTCTATTGTAGTGTAGTCCAGGTTCAAATCTAAGGTCCAAGTGATTGTTAATCCGTAGCTCTCCAATCAAACCTACATTGAATCCCAAAGATTTTCCTACTAAAATATCAGTGTTATTGCCGCGGTCTTGTTTGTCATCTATATATTCAAATTTAAAGTCGTACTGGTTAAAGCCTAGAAAGTACCCCCAGTTAAGTGGATACATATCCTCGTTTTGTAAGTTTAAAACCGGTCTTTCATTAAATTGTGCAGATAATGTAGTGCCCAAAAGAATACAGCACACAAATAGGATTGTATTTTTTTTCATCAGTCTGGAAACGCATGCTTTTTTTAAATTCACGATAAATTGCATATCAATACTAAGTTAGCATAAAGAACGGCCCTATACCTGACTTTTGCCTATTATTTTGTTGCAACGTAAATAGACGCCACTCCAAATGTCTGGGGCTTGTTCTCTACATCTATAAACCCTATTTTTTTTAAAATATTGTTGAAAGCTGCGCCATGGGGAAAAACTGCAGCAGATTCGGAAAGATAGGTATAGGCGCTACGGTCTTTAGAAAATAATTTTCCAATGGACGGTAAGATATATTTCGAATAAAAATTATAACCTTGTTTGTATGGGAATTTCGTAGGATTGGAGGTTTCCAATACCACAAAAGTGCCATTTTTCTTTAGGACCCTGTAAATTTCGGAAAGGCCTTTTTCAAGATTTTCAAAATTCCTGACGCCAAAGGCAACAGTAATGGCGTCGAAAGTATTGTCTTCAAAGGGAAGATTTTCACTGTCCCCAACCACCATTTTTATGGTAGTGTCCAATTTTTTTGCTTCAATTTTCTTCCTTCCTACTTCTAGCATACCAGGGGAAATATCGAGGCCAATAATCTCTTTGGCTCCGGTTTGTACCATATTTATGGCCAAGTCCCCAGTACCGGTTGCAATATCTAAAATAGATTCAGGATTATTTTTGCCAATAATAGCCACTACCCGTTTCCTCCACTTAATGTCGATCCCAAAGGAGATTACCCTATTTAATCCGTCATACTTACCGGAAATAGTATCGAACATTTTTGTTACCTGCTCCTTCTTTCCAAGACTGGAATCTTTATATGGGGTAACTTTCTTATTCATAAGCGTGAAATTTTTGGTAAATATACTATATAGTGATAGAGTTATGGGTTTGTTTTTTGATTTATCAGTGTGCCAATGTCTTTTTTAAGTTGATGTTTATGTAAGTCAACCAGATATTATTATGTAGTTTTGCGTCTGTTTAAGAAGTTCTTAAACTTGTTTTTTTTTGAAAAATTGTAGCTAACTTTAATCATTGGGGATCTAGTTTAGTCTCATTAGTTAGGACGAAATGGTGTGAGGGTTCTAATAAAAAGCTGTAATGGCTATATGATTATGAATTTCTCTAGGCAGTCCATTTCGGATTCTTCATGTTTTCTTGTTTGGCAGAAAACATTATACATAAATAAACTAGAACAGAAACGGTTTAAATAGAACTGGACTTCAAATATATACATTACTTTTAATTGCTTTTAATCAATTCAACATACCAATGAAAATTATTATTGCAGGTGCTGGTGAGGTGGGTTTTCATTTGGCCAAACTATTATCTTATGAAGCTCAAGATATTACGCTAATAGATTGTAATAAGGATAGTCTTTCTTACGCTGATAGTCATTTGGATATTAGGGTGATAAAAGGCGATGCCACATCGATTGCCATTTTAAAGGAGGCCCAAATAGAGAAATCGGACCTTATGATAGGGGTAACTTCCTCGGAGACAACCAATATAACCTTGTGTATGTTGGCCAAGCAATTGGGGTGCAAGCGTACTATTGCCCGTATTTCTAACGCGGAGTTTATCCATAATAAAGACCTTATTAAATTTGATGAATTGGGGATTGATGAGCTAATTTCCCCAGAAGCCCTTGCAGCTGCGGAAATACAATTGTTATTAAATCAATCTGCCTTTAATAATACCTATGAATTTGAAGAAGGATTGTTGATTATGGTAGGGGTGTCCCTCCCCAAAGCAGCGCCTTTTGTGGGGAAATCAGTTATGGAAGCCGCTAAAATCTTTCCTGAACTGCATTTTATGCCTATTGCCATTCAAAGAATGGGTACTCAATATACCATTGTGCCTAGAGGTGGGACTGTATTTAAGGAGAAGGATCAAGTATATTTTGTAACCAATAGAGCCGGATTAGATGATCTTTACAAGCTTACAGGAAAGGTTAAGAGAGAAATAAAGAATGTAATGATCCTAGGGGGTAGTAATGTGGGATTTAAGACGGCTAGGGACCTTTGTCAAAATAAATTCAATGTAAAATTGATAGAAAAAAACAAGGAAAGGGCGTTTGAGCTTGCAGATGAATTACCTGATGCGCTGATTATTAATGGGGATGGAAGAAATGTTGAATTGCTAGAGGAGGAGAATTTGGAATTTATGGATGCCTTTATTGCGGTGACCGGAAATTCTGAAACGAATATTATGTCCTGTTTAGTCGCGAAATCTAAAAATGTAAAGAAAACGATGGCCCTAGTAGAAAATATGGATTATTTTCAATTATCGCACTCCATTGGAATCGACACGCTACTGAATAAAAAATTACTTGCTGCCAACCATATTTTCAGACATATTAGAAAAGGGGAAGTGGTAGCCATGACGAGGCTGAATAATCTAAATGCAGAAATATTAGAGTTTATTGTAAAACCTACTTCTTTAGTAAACGGTAAATTTATTAGGGATTTAAATTTCCCGAAAGAAGCTACCATTGGTGGTGTGATCCGTGATAATCAAGGGATAATTGCCTTGGGTGGATTTAAGATTTCCCAGGGCGATAGGGTAGTGGTGTGTTGTTTGCCGAGTGCTATCCGTAAAATAGAAAAGCTTTTCCTTTAAAATGGCGCTAAACTCAAAGATAATTTTTCACTTAATGGGGCTACTGTTGCTATGCAATGGTGGGTTTATGGTCTTAGCAGCCATTGTTAGTGGTATTTATGAAGACGGTGTAACCATAGAAATTGCCCTTGCAGCAATTGTTACTATGTTAGTCGGAACCTTATCTATGTTCTACACCCGGGAGCATGATAAAGAGGTTAAGCGCCGTGAAGGTTATATTATAGTTACTTTTGGATGGCTGGTAATGTCTATTTCAGGAATGTTGCCCTATCTTTTTTCTGAAAGTATTCCTGGAGTAACCAATGCCTTTTTTGAAACAATATCGGGTTATACTACAACTGGTGCCTCTATAGTAGATGATATTGAGGCGTTGCCAGAAGGCATTCTCTTTTGGAGGAGCCTTACACATTGGATAGGTGGAATGGGGATAATTGTGTTAGCTATAGCTATTTTACCATTATTGGGAATAGGAGGAATGCAGTTGTTTGCCGCAGAAGCGCCAGGTCCTAGTGGAGATAAGTTGCATCCAAGGATTACCGATACGGCTAAAAGATTATGGTTGATCTATTTTAGTTATACCGTGGCGGAAACAATCTTGTTAAAATTGGCCGGAATGAGCTTTTTTGATGCGATTAATCATTCTTTGGCTACACTCTCTACTGGTGGATTTTCTACAAAAAATGCCAGCATGGCGTATTGGAACGATCAACCATTGGTTCAGTATATAGTCATATTATTTATGTTTTTGGCGGGTAGTAATTTTGTATTGAGTTATTATGCCTTTAAAGGGAAGGTCCAAAAAGTTATTATGGATGAGGAGTTTAAAGTGTACTCCATTTTAGTTGTATGTTTTGCTCTTCTTTCGGCTTTGGTAATATACTTAAAGGCCAATGTGCCGGTTTCGGACTTTCATCCAATGGTATTTGGAGAAGCTGAAAGTGCATTTAGACATGCGCTATTCCAAGTGGTTTCCGTAATTACTACCACGGGATTTGTAACGGCAGATTTTACTGCATGGACTCCATTTTTAACAATCTTGTTCTTTATACTAATGTTTATTGGAGGGTCCGCAGGTTCTACTTCGGGAGGTATAAAAGTTATGCGCCATGTTCTGATTATAAAAAATGGCTTGCTGGAATTTAAACGCACTTTACATACCAACGCTATAATTCCGGTGCGTTATAATAATAAGACCGTTCAGCAGCATATAGTTTATAATATCATAGCTTTCTTTGTGCTATATATGTTGTTGTTTATTATTGGCTCTTTGGTATTGGGAGCGCTTGGACTGGATTTTATTAGTGCTATCGGGGGTGCTGCATCCTCACTCGGGAATGTAGGGCCTGCTTTTGGGGAATTAAATCCCGTGAGCAATTATAATAGTTTGCCCGCTTTTGGAAAATGGTGGTGCGGAATTTTAATGTTATTAGGTAGGTTGGAGCTATTTACCGTGTTGATATTGATAACGCCTTACTTTTGGAAAAGGAGCTAAAGGGTGATTAATGCATTATTATGGGGTTGGCGATTTTGTCTTCCCTACTTTAGTACTATGGCAAGCGGAAAAGAAGTTGTAGAGTTTCTGTCTTCTGGTCGGTATTAGCAAAATGTAAAAACAAAAAAAAATGGACATCGGTTAGGATGTCCATTTTTGTTTTTACGAAATTTAAATGCGACTATAAAACCGCTTTTATTCTGGCTATAGCCTCTCTTAATTCCTTTTCAGAGGCTGCATAAGAAATTCTAATACAGTTTTCATTTCCAAATGCTTCACCAGTTACGGTAGCTACATTGGCTTTTTCCAAAAGGTATAATGAGAAATCGGAAGCATTATTAATTGTAGTTCCGTTAAGTGTTTTTCCAAAGAAGCTGGAAATATCTGGAAATACATAAAATGCACCTTCTGGTACGTTTAAATTAAATCCTTCTATTTCACCTAATAATTCCAATACGATGTCTCGTCTCTTATGAAACTCATCAATCATGAATTTTATGGACGATACAGGTGCATTTAGAGCAGCAATGGTAGCGCGTTGTGCTATGGCATTGGCTCCACTGGTAATCTGCCCTTGAAACTTGTTGCAAGCTTTAGCGATCCATTCTGGTGCGCCAATGTATCCAATACGCCATCCAGTCATAGCAAACGCTTTAGACACCCCGTTTACGGTTACTGTGCGGTCGTACATACCTTCTACGTTGGCAATACTTACGTGATTTCCTTTGAAATTGATGTGCTCATATATTTCGTCGGATACTATAAAGATATTTGGGTGCTTACGCAATACTGCTGCAAGGCCTTCCAATTCCTCTTTGCTGTATACGGATCCACTTGGGTTACAAGGGGAGCTAAACCATATCATTTTAGTTTTTGGGGTGATGGCGTTTTCTAGCTGGGCCGGGGTCATCTTAAAATCGGTGTCTATACTCGTTGGCACCTCAACAGGTACCCCTTCCGCTAATTTCACTATATCGCTATAGCTTACCCAATAAGGAGCTGGGAGAATAACTTCATCACCGTGGTTCAACATTACCATGGCAACATTGGCCAAGGATTGTTTTGCACCGGTAGAGACTACTATCTGACTAGGGCCGTAAGTAAGGCCGTTGTCCCTTTTAAATTTATTGGCTATTGCTTCTTTTAAATCGGCATACCCATCTACTGGGGAGTAACTGCTATAGTTCTGATCTATCGCTTCCTTTGCTGCCTCTTTAATGAATTCAGGAATGTTAAAATCTGGTTCTCCCAAACTAAGGCCAATGATATCTTTGCCTTCGTTTTTTAATTCTCTCGCTTTCGCGGCCATAGCTAATGTGGCCGAAGTGGACATTGAGTTAATCCTATCGGATAAATGGTTCTTCATTATAGTATTAGGTTTACTGATATTGTATTTCTGGATTTTTGCCCAATTCTTTTAAATGTTTGAAGTGCGAAATTATAGCTTTTCTTGTAGTTTCATATTCGTTGTAAGGCAAATTAAATTCATTTGCAGTCTCTTTAACAATTTTAGCAATATTTGTGTAATGAATGTGGCTAATGTTGGGGAAGATATGATGTTCTACCTGATGATTAAGTCCGCCCGTAAACCAATTAACGATTCTGTTTTTGGTGCCAAAATTCACGGTAGTGAAAAGTTGATGGATTGCCCAAGTATTTTTCATACTGCCGTCTTCTGCAGGTAGAGGCGTGTCTGCATGGTCTACTACGTGTGCTAATTGGAAAACAACACTTAAAATAACCCCTGCCACATAATGCATGATAAAGAATCCTAATAAAATCTTCCACCATGCTATACTAAGAAATAACATGGGAATTATAATCCAAATGGTAAGGTAGATAAGTTTGGTAACCACTAGCATGCTCCAGTTTAAAATAGGACTAGGGAACTTACCATAAGATAATTTTCTTTTAGTGTACCGGTACATTTGTTGGAAATCGGTAGTAATGGCCCAGTTAAAGGTCAACAGTCCATATAGTAGAATGGAATAGTAATGTTGGAATCTATGAAACTTATGCCATTTGGCGTGCTTAGAGAATCTAAGGATCCTACCTGCTTCTAGGTCTTCATCGTGTTCGTGTATGTTGGTGTAAGTGTGGTGCAGTACGTTGTGTTGTACCTGCCAGTTGTAAACATTTCCTGCAAGTATGTAAATACTTCCTCCCATTATTTTGTTTACCCACTTTTTATTGGAATATGCACCATGGTTACCATCGTGCATTACGTTCATGCCTACACCTGCCATGCCTATTCCCATGACGATGGTAAGCAGTAGATTTGCCCAATTAGGCAATCCTAGCGTAAGTATTAAGAAGTACGGAGCTAGGAACAGCGTGAACATAACGGCTGTTTTTATATGTAATTTCCAGTTGCCTGTTTTTTTAATGTTATTTTCCTTAAAGTAATCGTTGACTCTTTTATTTAATGTTCTGAAAAACTGAGCTGAATCTTTTCTAGAAAATCGAATGGTTTTATTCTCCATGATTTAATTTTTTGTAAATATACGGTAAAAGAAAATTATTTATTATTTAGGTGTAGTTAAAACGAAGCCAATGGCCATGAAATTGCTATTTTTGGCAATAATTTATCAAAAATATGGATCTTACTATTATCTATAAATACTTTCCCGAGTTAACGGAGTTGCAAAAAGAGCAATTTACAAAGTTGCAAGAAGTTTACCAAGATTGGAATATGAAAATCAATGTGGTTTCTAGGAAGGATATAGATGAACTTTATATTCGCCACGTTTTGCATTCTTTGGCAATCGCAAAATTTCAAGAGTTTGCTCCAAATTCCTCGGTATTAGATGTAGGAACGGGTGGTGGATTTCCTGGGATTCCCCTAGCGATTCTATTTCCGGAAACACAGTTTGTTTTGGTAGATGCCATAGGCAAGAAAATTAAAGTGGTACAAGAGGTGGTAGATAAACTGGGGATTACCAACGTAACGGCTATTCATTCCCGTGTGGAGGAGTTAGATCAGCAATTTGATTTTATTGTTAGTAGAGCTGTAGCGATCATGCCCACCTTTGTGCATTGGGTAAAGGGGAAAATAAAAAAGGACTCTGTTCACGATCGAAAAAATGGCATCCTTTATCTTAAGGGTGGCGATTTGGAAGAAGAATTAAAAGAGTATCGTACCGTAGAAGTATATCCGATATCGGATTATTTTGAGGAAGAGTTTTTTGAAACTAAGAAATTGGTTTATCTGCCAATGAAGTATAAGGTTTAAAGCTTTAACATAAATTGGTATGAATCTCTACAGCGTTTTGCATATTCCTTTAGTGATTTAGGGAAGTTCGCGGCCCAAGAAGTTATTTCTAAATTTTTCCTGTTGTGGGTTGTTGGTCTGTTCATTAAAGTAATGTTTTAGGTTGTAAGTGGATAGTCGTTATATGGTAACGCTAAATTTCAACCAATATTGTGTTCGGGGAAGGGTATTCTTTTTCCGGAAATCATAAAATAAAAAAACCCGTAGCGCCATTAGCACTACGGGTTTTTTGTTCAAACGCGACTTGTTCTATCCTAGGAATGGATATTTATAATTTACAGGAGTTACAAAAGTCTCCTTTATTAATCTTGGAGATACCCATCGCAATAGGTTTTGTGCAGATCCTGCTTTGTCATTGGTGCCAGAGGCCCTAGCGCCACCAAAAGGTTGTTGTCCTACTACGGCGCCAGTAGGCTTGTCATTAATGTAGAAGTTACCAGCACAGTTCTGTAGTGCTTTTGTAGCCTCATCTATGGCGTATCGATCACCGGAAATAACGGCTCCCGTAAGCGCGTATTCAGAAGTGCTGTCTACTAACTTTAGGGTATCTGACCATTCTTTATCTTCGTAAACATATATAGTAACTACGGGTCCAAACAGCTCTGTTTCCATAGTAGTGTACTTTGGATCGGTAGTGACTATCACCGTTGGCTCTATGAAATAGCCCTTGGTCTTATCATAATTCCCACCTGCAAATATGGTTGCTTTTTTGTCCTTTTTAGCCTGGTCTATATACTTGGCCAATTTGTCAAATGAGGCTTCGTGGATTACGGCAGTAATAAAATTCCCCATATTTTCTGGAGATCCTGGTTTGTTCATAGACGCTAGGTCCGCCTTCACAAATTCCAATATTTCGTTAGAAATCGATTTTGGAAGATATACTCTGGAAGCGGCACTACATTTCTGTCCTTGAAATTCAAATGCACCTCTAACAATAGCGGTAGAAACTTGTTTTGGATTGGCTGTTGGATGCGCAATAATAAAATCCTTGCCCCCTGTTTCGCCTACGATCCTAGGGTAGGTTTTGTAGGTGTGTATGTTGTTGCCAATCTGTTTCCATAGTTCCTTAAATACATGTGTAGATCCGGTGTAGTGAAGACCTGCAAAGTCTGGACTATCCAAAGCTACTTTGGTAATCATTACTGGGTCGCCATATACTACGTTGATTACTCCGTCTGGTACGCCGGCCTCCTTAAAAATGTCTACGATTACCTTTGCGGAATATACTTGGCTATCGCTAGGTTTCCACAATACCACGTTCCCCATCATGGCGGCACTGGCTGAAAGGTTTCCTGCAATAGCAGTAAAGTTGAAAGGGGTTATAGCATAGACAAAACCTTCTAATGGTCTATATTCTACGCGGTTCCAAATACCTTCAGAAGAATCTGGTTGATCTGCATAGATCTGAGACATATACTCCACGTTAAAACGTAGGAAGTCTATAAGCTCACACGCGGCATCAATTTCAGCCTGATGAATCGTTTTAGACTGTGCAATCATGGTGGCTGCATTGATCTTGGCCCTATATGGTCCTGCAATCAATTCTGCAGCTTTCAAAAAAATAGCGGCCCGTTGCTCCCAAGGCAGATTTGCCCATTTTTCACGGGATTCCAAAGCATTTTCGATAGCTTCTGAAACATGTTTCTTTTCTGCAAGGTGATAATGCCCTACAATATGTTGATGGTCATGTGGAGGAGACATAGGCTTGGTGTTGCCTGTTCTCACCTCTTTGCTTCCAATGTACATTGGAATATCTACAGAATTGTTAAAGTAGCTATTGTATTGAATCAATACTTCTTCCCGTTCTGGAGATCCCGGTTTGTAGCTCTTTATTGGCTCATTATATGCTGTAGGTACTTGAAAAAAACCTTTACCCATAATTATGATTTTAAATATTTAATTTCACGCAAAGGTACTAAAAGCATCCGCGATAATAAAACATGACAGAATAGGATTATTGGGTTTTAGGGAGCAAGATTTTATGGGTTATAAGGGAGTGCTCGCGTAAAAAATAGATGATGTAGTTGGTGGTAAGGTGAGGGGTATATATAAAAATTGTTAGGCGCAACTTACTGTATTGAACCTGATTCAAAAACAATAACAGCGCGTTTAATTACGTGTTTTTCATCGTAAGCACAGCAGCACCTTGCTTTTCTAAGTGAATTTATAATTAAAGTGTCTTCTTATTGATTTTAATTCAATGCAAAAGGTGCGCTAAATTTAAAGGTGGGGATGTAAACTCTAAACTTCTCGGAAGTCGATAAAGTTACCATATTGTAATGTCCTTTCATAGCGCCAATAGTAGAAGCTAATAGGCAGCCAGAGCTGTAAGTATGGGATTCCCCTGGCTTAATAACGGGTTTTTGCCCAATTACTCCTTCGCCGTCTAAAATTTCCAACTCATTTAATGAGTCATAAATTTGCCAGTGACGGGAGGTAAGTTGAACTGAATTTTTACTTTGGTTTTCAATGGTAATGGTATACCCAAAGGCAAAGTGCATTTTATAATTCTTAAAAAATGTACCTTCAAAAGTGGTGCTAACGGATATCTTTATCCCTTTGGTTACCTGTGTAATCATAAGATTCTCATCTAAACTTATTAATAAAAAAAGCTATTTCTTTCGGTAAAACGAATGGGCATCCGGACTATTCTTCAATGGGCCTTTTGCTTTAAACTTGATTGTTTTATTCTCCCTGCCAAATGCCGATTATGAACTAAGTAATCGACTTAATAATAAGGGTTTTCAAAAATACAAAGAAAAATTTCGATGTCTTTAACTTTAATGCCAATGCTATTAACTTTAACGAGAGTGCGTGTTTTTTTGCTTTCCGACAGCAAGGTATAGAAGAAAAAATAAAGGGAGAAGGTAATTAACAATTATTCGGTGTAAATGCTTCAATCTTAGCCCTTCGTCAAGGAAAGCGTGAATATCTGGTGATGATATGGTTTTAGGGGTATTTTAATGCTAATTTGTGATGCTCCTAGAATTTGCTGATCCAATTCCTATCAGGCTGTCGTGCTGATCTCCAAATTGCCTGTAATATACAAGGATTAAGTATTTGTTTTCAGTAAAATGAAAGTTTCCGGAAATGGTATTTTTATCTAAGGTGCCGTCCTGGCGTACCATTACATATTTATAGTTGTAAAACCCTTGTTTCAGTTTAAGTGTGACTTCCATATGGCCTGTCTCCTCATTATAGGTCATTAGGTTCTCCTCGTTTAACGCGTAATTATTAAATTTCCCATATACGTATACTTCATTTAGACCGATCTTATCCGTGTAGGGGAGTTTAAAATGTACATAGGTGTATTCTGCTTCCCTGGACGCTTCTGGCCCCTGAAGGGTTCTTATTACAAAATCCCCATTGATATCAGGATAATAGGTGTAGGGACGGTCATACCTAAAGTAATCTGCAAATAAATAGTGGTTGTAGAGGTCAGTGAGCGCTATTCTTGAAATGGAAGAGCTAGGGGCTCGTACGTCCTTGGTATCAAAATTAAAATATTCATTCCCACCAAAGAAACTGGTTTCTTTATCGTATTTGTAGACCAGTTCGGTGCCAAGGATAAACTGCGGTGGTATATTTCCAAGGGAGGTGGCCCATTGATCGTTTTGTAAAATTGCTATTTTAACCTCCTTGCTGGGGTTTGTTAATGGGTAATTTTGGGTGTTGATATTAAATTGAACTACCTGTTTTTCATTGATGTGGTTAAAATCCCTAGACCGTTTAACAACTCCGCCTACCTTTACCCTATCTTCATAAACCAGAAATCTTCGAGAAAACTGAATTTCATTGTAGCTATTGTAAACCTCTAAAATATAATTGCCGCTAACTTTTAGCTTGGTGTACTCATTGGGAATGCTAAGTTTGTAATTTGAGTAGGGCTGTAAAGTGGAGTAGCTGTTTTGGTAATCTGTAATTCGCTCATTGTCCATTCCCTGTAAATATTGCGACTTTAACAGTGAGGAGGGGGTCCAATCGTAATTGCAATGTACAATTTTATAGTAATAATCCTGTTCATTGGCAAGGAGATCATCAAATTCTAAAAAAACAGTTTCACCCAATGCAACTATAGGAAATTGATCATCCGTATTGCCTTTAAATTGGATAGATTTAATATGGGTGGGGGCGTTTATTTCCTCCTGAATCTGTGCATGAATGGAAAGGCTAAAAATTAAGAAGAAAACAATGCTAATTATACTACGCATGTGGCCAATTTTTAGGGTAAAGGTAAACAAAAAGCGGGCCTAATGTCGATTGGGGCTATCAAACACTAAATTTATCGATATTTATTATGAAAACTTTCTATTAAGTGCTAAATTTGCACGAAATTTTGATAACCTAAGGTCTACTAAATATGTCAAAAGACATTCGAATTAAGAAAGGCTTGAACATTAATCTTATTGGCGAAGCGGAAAAATCTATTTCCAAGGCTGTAGTGAGTAATGTTTATGCGATCAATCTTCTGGAATTTCACGGAATTACTCCCAAAATGTTAGTTAAGCAAGGTGCTGAGGTAAAGGCAGGAGAGCCACTGTTTTATAATAAAGACGTGGAAGATATGCTTTTTGTCTCACCAGTAAGCGGAGAATTAATAGAAGTGGAGCGAGGAGCGAGGAGAAGAATATTGTCGCTAAAAATTTTAGCCGATAAGAATCAGGAATCTATTGCTCATGCCCCAGTGTCTTCAAGCAGCAGTGCAGAAGATATAAAGGCTTTGCTGTTAAAATCGGGTTGTTGGCCATTTATCAAACAAAGGCCTTATGATATTATCGCAAATCCAGAGGTGGCTCCTAAGGCCATTTTTGTTTCGGCATATGTAACCAGTCCTTTAGCGGCAAATTTAGAGTTTTCGTTAAAAGGAAAGGATAAGGAGATTCAGGCGGCATTGAACGCTTTGAATAAGCTTACTCCAGGGAAGGTTCATGTGTCTATAGGGAAAGGTGAAAATTCTATTTTCTCGGGAATGGAGGGGATTGAATTGCACAAAGTGTCAGGACCACACCCAGCCGG
Source organism: Arenibacter certesii DSM 19833 (assembly GCF_000429545.1). Classification (GTDB taxonomy): domain Bacteria; phylum Bacteroidota; class Bacteroidia; order Flavobacteriales; family Flavobacteriaceae; genus Arenibacter; species Arenibacter certesii. The sequence goes on along the minus strand of NZ_AUCB01000005.1, from coordinate 16,258 downwards.
ATTGGTGGGTACTCAGATTAATAGAATAGATCCTATTAATAAAGGGGAGGTTGCTTGGACCATTACCCCGCAAGACCTTGTGGTTATAGGAGAGTTAATGCTTACCGGGAAATATAATCCTGAGCGAGTGATAGCTTTAGTAGGTTCTTCTGTAAAAGCACCAAAATACTATACTACTAAGATAGGTTCGGAAGTTTCTACATTTCTTTATGCCAGTGGCGTAAACTCGAAAAACTTTAGGGTTATCAATGGCGATGTACTTACAGGTATTAAAACACAGCCAGATGGTCACTTAGGTTTTTATAATAACACCGTTAGTGTAATTCCAGAAGGAGATGACTATGAATTCTTCGGTTGGAACAAGCCTGTTTTTAATAAGATATCATCTACTAGGTCACTTACATTCTCTTGGTTGCAGCCAAAGAAGAAATATGACTTGGATACCAATACCAATGGGGAGTATAGAAACTTTGTGCTTACAGGTTTCTATGAAGAGGTTTTTCCTTTAGATATTTATCCATTACAGCTTTTAAAAGCGTGTATGGTACAGGATATAGATGAGATGGAACAACTGGGACTGTATGAAGTGGCTCCTGAAGATTTCGCACTTACTGAATTTATTTGTGTCTCTAAACAGCCCCATCAGCAGATTATTAGGGAAGGGTTGGATTTATTATATAAAGAAATAGGATAAAGATGAGCTTAAAAAATAATTTACATCAACTAAAAGAAAAGTATAGGGGCAAGAAAATGGCCCCGGCATTTAATGCCTTGCATACTTTCTTGTATTCGCCTAATGAAACAACCCATTCTGGGTCTCATATTCGTGCAGTAGACGATTTAAAGCGTACCATGAATACGGTGATAATGGCATTGGTTCCTGTTTTAATATTTGGAATCTTCAATGCAGGTTATCAACATTACGCCGCTGTAGATGCTGCTAATGGAATTATCCGTGAAGCATCTCTTTTTGGAAACTTCTTAACATGGGATAACTTCATTATGGGAGCTTGGACGGTATTGCCCCTTGTAATTGTTTCTTATGGGGTAGGTCTTGCGATAGAGTTTCTTTTTGCCGTAATGAAAGGGCATGAAGTGGAAGAAGGGTATTTGGTTACAGGGATGTTGGTGCCTTTGATTGTTCCTGTAGATACTCCGTTATGGATGTTGGCAGTTGCTGTTGCCTTTGGTGTGGTAATTGGAAAAGAAGTATTTGGTGGTACAGGGATGAATATCCTAAACCCAGCATTGACCATTAGAGCATTTTTATTTTTTGCGTATCCTACTTGGATGAGTGGTGATAAGGTATGGGTGCACCAAGCAGTTGATTTAGCTGGTGGTCCAGATGCTATTTCAGGGGAAACTGTATTAGGTTTCTTGGCTCAGGGAAAGACTTCAGAGATGTCTTATTCTGTTGCTGATATGTTCTACGGATTTATCCCCGGTTCCGTTGGGGAAACTTCAACTTTGCTAATTCTTCTAGGTGGACTCTTTTTACTTTTTACTAAAGTTGCCAGTTGGAGGATTATGGTAAGTGCCGTTGCAGGTTCTTTAATTATGGGACTTATTTTTAACGTCGCCGTTTCTGCAGGTTGGATTACAGAGACAAGTACCTTTTATGGTTTAATGAGCTTTGAGTATTGGAAGCACTTACTAGTGGGTGGATTGGCATTTGGTATCGTGTATATGGCTACTGACCCGGTAACGGGAGCACAGACCAATCGTGGAAAATGGATCTATGGGTTCTTTATTGGATTGATCTCTGTATTGATCAGGGTATTCAATCCAGCTTATCCAGAAGGGGTTTTCTTGGCCATCTTGTTAATGAACGTATTTGCTCCTACAATTGATCATTATGTGGTTAAAGGAAATATAAACAGAAGGTTGAAACGTGCAAAAAATGCTATGGTTTTACCTACGGATGGTGAAGGAAAAGCAGAAAAATTAAAAGCAGAAACAGTATAGACATGGCAGTTAATACAGAGAAGAATAGTTATACGGTTATTTTTGCCGCCATTATGGTGGTTATCGTTGGATCGGTTTTAGCTTTTTTAGCTTCATCACTTAGTGGAAAGATCAGTGAAAACGAAAGATTAGAGAAGCAACAGAACATTCTTTATGCCATGGGGGTAAATGAGAATGGAGATGATGAAGGCAGTGTAAATTTTGTTTCAACCAGCGAAGTAGCGGGCGAATTCGAAAAGTACATTAAAGAGCAATTGGTTATTCAAGGTGATGATATTACTAAGGATGAGAATGCGTACCTCATTGATCTTAAAAAAGAAGAATCTTTGGCAAAGACAGGTAAGGAAAGAAGACTTCCCTTATTTGTTGGAGAAAGAGATGGAAAAGAATACTATATTATCCCTATGCGGGGCAAAGGGCTCTGGGATGCAATATGGGGATTTATGTCTTTAGACGCTAATATGGTAGTTCAAGGTGTTTTCTTTGACCACGCTGGTGAAACGCCAGGTCTTGGTGCAAATATTAACCAACGTTATTTTATGGACGATTTTATTGGGGAGTCTGTCCTTAGCGGAAGTAGATACGTAGGTGTTGAAGTTGCTAAGGGAAACAATGACCCTACCAATGAGCGAAAAGACGATAATGCTGTAGATGCATTGGCAGGTTCTACGATCACTGGTAATGGAGTTACCGCAATGATCAGAGAAACTTTAAATTTATATAAACCCTATTTGGAAACCATAAGAGTTAAAAAATAAACTATGGCACTACTTTCAAAAAAAGATACAAATCTATTATTAGATCCGCTATCGGATAACAACCCTATTACCATTCAGGTATTGGGTATATGTTCTGCCCTAGCAATTACAGCCGAATTAAAAGCCTCTATAGTAATGGCAATTTCGGTATTGTTTGTAATGGGAATGGGGAACGTTGTTATTTCCTTGATGAGAAACATCATCCCATCAAAAATTAGAATTATTGTTCAATTGGTCGTTGTAGCGACTCTTGTGATTATAGTGGATCAAGTTTTAAAGGCGTTCGCCTATGAGCTTAGTAAAACCCTATCTGTTTTTGTGGGGTTAATCATTACCAACTGTATCATTATGGGACGTTTTGAGGCTTTTGCTTTGGCCAACGGAACTTGGAGATCCTTCTTGGACGGTATTGGAAATGCCGCTGGATATGGAGTTATTCTAGTTATCATTGGTTTCTTTAGAGAGCTTTTAGGTTCTGGGACCTTGCTAGGATATAAGGTCTTGGGTGATCCTATCGCTAAAACCGGACTATATTCCATAGGCTATGAGAACAACGGGTTTATGTTGTTGTCACCAATGGCATTGATCGTGGTTGGACTCATTATCTGGGTACAGCGTTCAAGAAATAAGGCCTTAATAGAAGAAAACTAGTAGTTACCAAAATAATAGAATGTTATGTTAGAACATATAGAGTTATTTTTTAAATCCATATTTATTGATAATATGGTATTTGCGACCTTCTTAGGAATGTGTTCCTATCTGGCGGTATCCAAAAGGGTAGCTACAGCAGTAGGTCTTGGAGCTGCGGTAATCTTTGTATTGGCTGTGACGGTTCCTTTAAACTGGTTGTTAGATCAGTACCTTCTTAGGGATGGGGCATTGGCATGGTTAGGACCAGAGTACGCCGATTATAATCTTGGATTTTTATCCTTTATTCTGTTTATCGCGACTATTGCTACTATGGTGCAATTGGTAGAGATTGTAGTGGAGAAATTCTCTCCTGCCCTTTATAATTCCTTGGGGATATTTTTACCGCTTATTGCAGTAAACTGTGCCATCTTAGGTGGATCTTTGTTTATGCAGTCTAGAGATATCCAGACTTTAGGATTGGCCTTTAATTATGGACTTAGTTCTGGGATAGGATGGTTCCTTGCTATTCTGGCCATCGCTGCTATTAGAGAGAAAATTAGATATTCTAATGTGCCTGCACCTTTAAGAGGTCTTGGCATTACCTTTATAATTACAGGTCTAATGGCAATTGGTTTCATGAGCTTTGGAGGTATGTTGACCGGGGGAGACGAAGCTGCTCAGGAAGAAGTGCCTACTACAGTTCAAAAAGAGAATGAGGATAAAATTTCGGAAGAGGCTAAAGAAAATACCGTTTCCTATAACAACGCTATAAAAAACAAAAACTAGAAGATGATATTAGCTACAAGCACACTTGGAACTATACTGATAACAGTAATCGCGTTTTTAATACTGTTGTTATTGTTGGTGGCACTTTTGCTGTTCACCAAAGAGAAATTATCCCCGTCAGGACCAGTGACCATTACCATTAATGGGGAAAGAAAAATTGAAGTTGGTTCTGGAGACAGTCTATTGACCACCTTAGGAAATCAAAAGATCTTCCTTCCATCTGCCTGTGGTGGAGGTGGAACTTGTATTCAGTGCGAGTGCCACGTTCTAGAAGGTGGTGGAGAAGCATTGCCTACAGAAACCCCGCACTTCTCTAGAAGGGAATTAAGTGAAGGAATTCGTTTGGCTTGCCAGGTAAAGGTAAAACAGGATATGGACATCACCATTCCTGAAGAAGTCTTTGGTATTAAAAAATGGGAGGCTACCGTCGTTAGAAACTATAACGTGGCATCCTTTATTAAGGAGTTCGTAGTTGAAATTCCCGAAGATATGGGCTATAAGGCTGGCGGATATATTCAAATTGAGATTCCTGAATGTGAGGTGAAATTCTCTGAAATGGATATCACTGCGCACCCAGAAGAGCACGAGACACCAGATAAGTTTCAGGCAGAATGGGACAAATTTAACCTATGGCCTTTAGTAATGAAAAACTCCGAAACGGTAGAAAGAGCTTATTCTATGGCTTCTTACCCTGCTGAAGGAAGAGAGATTATGTTGAACGTACGTATTGCTACTCCGCCATGGGATAGGAACAAAAATGGATGGATGGATGTAAACCCAGGTATTGCATCATCCTATATCTTTAACCTAAAGAAAGGCGATAAGTGTATTATTTCTGGACCTTACGGTGAGTTCTTTATCAATGAATCTGAGTCTGAGATGTTGTACGTAGGTGGTGGTGCCGGAATGGCTCCAATGAGATCGCATCTATATCATTTGTTCCACACCCTAAAAACCAATAGAAAGGTTACTTATTGGTATGGTGGTAGGTCTAAACGTGAGTTATTCTATTTGGATCATTTTAAGCAGTTGGAGGATCAGTTCCCTAACTTTAAATTCTACTTGGCACTTTCAGAACCATTAGAGGAAGATAACTGGAAAGTAAAAGAGAATATAGATGCTCCTGGAGATGGGTTCGTTGGATTTATTCACAATTGTGTAATAGAAAACTACCTTAACCATCACGAAAATCCAGAAGATATTGAATTGTACTTCTGTGGACCTCCATTGATGAACAAGGCGGTACAGAAAATGGGAGAAGATTTTGGTATCCCGGATGAGCATATTAGATTTGATGATTTTGGTGGGTAATCCAAAGTTGATATTTATCTAAATGATTTTAAAGACCTGTCCTGTTTCCAAAACAAGACAGGTCTCTTTTTTTTAACCGTTTATTTATTTTAATATTTAAAATGAGAAAAGAATTAACCAATCAGGAATTGCATAATCTGGCCATGAATATTGTTGGAAAAGAGCTAGAGGCCCAAGGGTACGAATTTATGGGGGTGAATAGTGAGCTTAAAAAAAATCCACAATTTGTGTGCTTAAAAGACAGGAAGCTTCATTTTATTGTGGTTCGTAATGTTCCCTATCCGTTAGATCCTAAAGCGTATGATGAGGAATTTATGCAGAAAATGAAAGATCACGCAGAGAAACAGGAGGGGGAGGCGTATTATGCAGGAGTAGGGCTCTACAATGCTGTAGATAGAAGCTTACCGGTTTATTTAAATGAAGACTATATTTTAGAATATGAAGGACTTGTTAAATTATAATTATTCCTGGATAATTACCATTCCACTTTTATTCCTGGTTATGGGTTGTGGGCAGAAAAATGGGAAGTGGGTGAAAAATGGTAATGTAGGAGAAGCGCTGGGGACCACTTATAGCTTGATCTATATCGCGGAAGAAGAGCTCGACTATCAAAAGGAGATCGATTCTATCTTTAAGGTAATAAACCAATCTATGTCTACCTATATCCCTAATTCGGATATTTCTAGGATTAATAGTGGCGATACTACTGTGGTAGTAGATCATATGTTTAAGGAGGTGTTTAACCTTTCTAATGAGATATATACTGCCACTGAGGGCTATTTTGACCCCACTGTGGGCGCTTTGGTCAATGCATGGGGCTTTGGTCCAGGAAAGGAGCTGGATATGAATAGCGAGCGTGTAGATAGTCTTTTGCAATATGTGGGTTTTAATAAAGTGAGTATCACGCCAGAGAATAAGATAACAAAAGCTGACCCTACTATTTATTTCGATTTTAATGCTATTGCTAAAGGATATGCAGTAGATAGAATAGCAGTGTTCTTAGATGCTAAAGGGATTAAGAATTATTTGCTTGAAGTAGGGGGAGAACTGGTTGCGAAAGGTGAGAATGCCATTAAGAATAAGCAATGGGTAGTGGCTATAGACGACCCCCAGATGGATTGGGAAAGGACTTCCAAGAAAACCGTAAATATGAAGGATAATGCAATGGCCTCTTCTGGGAATTATAGGAAGTTTAAAATTGATCCAGATACGGGTGACAAATATGTACATACCATTGATCCATTGACCGGATTTACCAAAAACTCCAATATCCTGGCCGTAACAATAGTGGCGAAGGACTGTGCTACTGCAGACGCCTATGCTACCGCATTTATGGCGATGGACCTGGCGCACTCCAAGGAGATATTAAATGCAGATGAAACTTTGGAGGGTTATATTATATATTTGGATGATAGCGGGGAGGTATTGGAGTATATGACCGATGGTTTTAAAACGATGGTGATAAAATAATTATTTGGTTACCAGTGGGATTATTTCCCCTGGTGCCAAACGGTAGCGGTCTACTTCATCAGGGGTTAGTTTCGTGTTGGTGTAGTCTACCTCCGTTACCTTAAAACCAATAGTACGTAGTTTGTCAAAATAGTCACGTCCATAAATCCGCACATGATCGTACTGACCAAATATTTTGGCTCTTTCCTTCCTGTCTGTAATGGTGTTGTCTTCAAAAGTGTGGGCTCTTTTTAAATCTTGAGGGATCTGAAAAATTCCCCAGCCACCAGGTTTTAAGATTCTATAAAGTTCTTTCATTGCCTGAGTGTCATCTTGTATGTGTTCTAACACATGGTTACAAAGAACTACATCATAAGTGTTATCCTGAAAAGGTAGATCGCAAATGTCCGCTGTAATATCTGCTAAAGGAGATTCTAGATCGGTGGTGGTATAATCTAAATTTTCAAGTTTCCCAAAACGTTTGTAGAATGCCTGTTCTGGTGCAAAGTGTAAAACTTTGAGACGCTTTTTAAAAAAATCCGTTTCGTTTTTTAGATACAACCACAATAATCTGTGCCGTTCCAAGGATAGAGTGGAGGGGGACAACACGTTTTCTCGCGGACGCTCATAACCATAGGGTAGAAACTTCCTAAAGGTTTTTCCATCTATAGGGTCGGTGTACTTAGTGCCACGCATGGCCAATGCCAATATGGGCCTGGCTACATAGCTTAAATTTATAAGTATTGGTCTAGGAACCGAGTTAAGGATCAGTTTAAATATGTTTTTCAATGCCATTGTTAAAAGTTGGGGTAGCCCTGTGAGGTAAGGTTTATCATTTACCTGCTATTCTGATGTAGGTTGTTTGACGAGCATAAACCTGACGAGAATAGGAGGAGCAAAAAAATCGAAATCTATAGGATACAAAAACTCCTGTTTGTTTAAAACAGGAGTTTAGAATTATCTTATTACAGCACTAACGCTTTTTGGCGGAATTCATCCTCCTCATCGCTAGTGATTCCCAAGGCTTCGTAGATATAGGCAAAGGTAGAGAGTATCTCTGGTTTGCCATTTACAATGGCCACATTGTGCTCAAAATGGGCGCTGGGCTTTCCATCCCGAGTGAGAATGGTCCATCCGTCACTCAATTGTTTTATATGGCGTGTTCCTAAATTGGTCATGGGCTCTATGGCAACCACCATTCCCTCGGTAAATTTCTTTCCTCGGCCTCGCTTCCCGTAATTGGGCATTTCAGGGTCTTCATGCATCTTGCGTCCTATACCGTGACCTACTAATTCCCGTACTACTCCATAACCGTGGTCTTCTGTGAACTTTTGAATGGCAAATCCAACATCACCAACGCGATTACCAACCTTAAATTCTCGAATTCCAATATAAAGTGACTCTTTGGTTACTTCCAGAAGTTTTTTTATTTCCGGGGAAACTTCTCCCACTTCAAAGGTGTAGGCATGATCTCCGTAAAAATCATTCTTCAAGGCCCCACAGTCAATAGATATAATATCTCCTTCTTCAAGGGGGGTATCGTTAGGAATACCATGTACCACTTGAGCATTAGGACTCATACAAAGTGAATTGGGAAAATCATACATTCCAAGAAATCCTGGAGTTGCCCCGTGATCACGGATAAAGGTTTCTGCCAGCTTATCCAAGTGCAAGGTGGTTACGCCAGGCTTTACTTCACTGGCCAACATCCCCAAGGTTTTACTTACGATTAATGCACTCTCGCGCATTAATTCTATCTCTTCCGGTGTTTTTGTTATAATCATAGTCTACAAAGGTAAAACATTACTATTAGAACTGGAAACCCCTATTCTTAGGTTTCTACTTCCAACATCAATCTCCTTAAATTAAGCTTTGCCCTGTCATTACTTTTGGTTGTGGCACTCCTAAAAGTGCAAGAATGGTAGGGGCAATATCACCTAACACCCCATCTTTAATATGTTGTAGTTCCTTGTCTACCAGAATTAAGGGAACCGGATTGGTAGTATGGGCCGTATTGGGGCTACCGTCGGGGTTTATCATGGTTTCACAATTGCCATGATCTGCAATTACCAAGGTGGTGTACCCGTTCCTGAGTCCAGCAGTAATGACCGAATTGGCACAACTGTCCACTACCTCACATGCTTTTATCGCTGCTTGCATATCTCCAGTATGACCTACCATATCCGGGTTGGCAAAATTTAAACATACAAAATCTACTTCTCCCTTATCTAGCTCAGGAATAATAGCATCACGAATTTCGTATGCACTCATTTCTGGCATTAAATCGTAGGTAGCCACTTTTGGTGACGGGCAAAGGATTCTTTGCTCCCCATCAAACGGAATTTCCCTTCCTCCATTGAAGAAGAATGTAACGTGAGGGTATTTTTCTGTCTCCGCAATACGGATCTGCTTCTTATTTGCTTTGGACAAGGTCTCGCCCAAAGTTTCCTCTATATTGTCTTTGTCATAGATTACTTTTACCCCAATATAGGAGTCGTCGTAATTGGTCATGGTAACATAGTAAAGGTCTAGTTTGTGCATGTTCAGCTCGTGCATATCTACCTGACTCAATACTTGGGTGAGTTCCCTACCACGATCCGTTCTAAAGTTGTAGAATAGTACTACATCCCCGTCTTTTATGGTTGCAAGTGGCTCGTTAATTTCATTGGTGACCACTAAAGGTTTCAAGAATTCATCGGTTATACCTTCCTCATAACTATTTAAAACAGCGGCTTGGATGTCTTGGGTTTTTGTACCCGCTCCATTTACCAAAAGATCGTAGGCCATTTTTACACGTTCCCATCTCTTATCTCGGTCCATAGCGTAATAACGACCAATAACGCTAGCCAATTTTACGTTCTTATCTGCACAGTAATCGGTTAACTCGGATAGATAACCAACGCCACTTTTAGGGTCTACGTCCCTACCATCCGTAAAGGCATGGACATAACTATTTTTAATGCCGTAGCTTTCACAAGCGTCTATAAGTCCTCTTAGGTGGGAGGTGTGACTATGTACGCCACCATCACTCAATAATCCTAAAAAATGTACTGTCTTATTATTGTTTTTAGCGTGTAATAAAGCTTCTTTTAAAACAAGCTCATCCTTTAAAGTGTTCTGGTCTATGGCAAGGTTAATTTTTGCGAGATCTTGATAAACGATCCTTCCAGCCCCTAAATTCATATGTCCTACCTCACTATTACCCATTTGTCCTTCTGGTAAACCCACATTCATACCATCGGTCAATAAATTGGCATTGGCATATTGTGTGTAAAGAGAGTCTATAAATGGGGTGTTGGCATTTTCAATTGCAGATACTTTGGGGTCGGGTGATTTTCCCCAACCGTCCAAAATCATTAGGATTACTTTTTTGTTCATAATGTTATTGTTATTCACGTCAAAAATAGAACTATTGCCCATGGAATACTAGAATTTGACCTATGAATTTTAAAATTACTGCCTCCTGTTATTAGATAGTACAGCCTACTATCAAACAGCTCTATTATGTTAATATTATGTTATTTAAATGTGATTTTTGTAACGAATTAACGAGTTCTCGGTCTTTTAGGTACAATCAAAAACTATTTTTTAATTTAATCGTATTCATCATGAGAAAAACAATCGTAATTGCTGCCATGGCATTTTTATGTATGGCAAGTGGCTTTAGTGCCGAAAAACTAGTGGACACCCAAGAAAATTATAGTTCGCCGCTAATAGAGAACCCCCGTGAACTAAATTCTTTTTGCAAAGCTATTATGAAAGGGGATATTAAAACCGTAAAACGGTTAATTGCATTGGGAGAGGATGTAAATGAAAAGTCTTTGGGAAAAACTCCGGTTATTTTTGCTGCCCGTTATAACAAGGCTGAAATTGTATCGCTCTTAATAAAAAATGGTGCAGACGTGACTATTAGGTGCGATAGTGGGTACACTGCAAAGAAACATGCAGAACTTTCTAATGCTACAGATGCTTTGGCAGTGATTAATGCGCATTTAAGATAATAACATAGCGGTATTGCTGTAAAATAAAAGAACCTATCGAAATTATCCGATAGGTTCTTTTCAATTTTTTAATGTGGTTGTTCTCTACTATAGTGTTCAGTTTAAGTAAGGGTGATTTTTTTTTTAGTATTAAAAATCGAATCCGGTAAAAATTCTGAACAAAAAAGCATAAAGTGCCAATGATAGCATAACGAGGCAGAAAACGGAATACAGCTTTAAAACAAATACTGCGAACTCCGGTTTACAATTCTCAAATGCATTTAAATAAAGGTGTTTAAAATGTAATAGTGTTCCCATATAGACTTGTTTAGATTAATAATAATCAAAGCTATAAGGGGTTAAATTGAACGAGTATGAAAGATTGGGAATCGTTGCAATATACTAAATTAATTGGAATTCAGGGGGTTAGGCCCTGTTTTATTTTGGTTCTAAAGGTTATTTTTATATTTTTCTATAGCGCTTTTTATTTTCTCTATCCTATTGTCCGGGTCGGGATGGGTGCTTTTAAATTCGGGAACTTGATTTGGCCCTGCGGCCTCTTTTAAAATTTCCATGACCCTAATCATTTCTTCTGGATCATAACCAGAGCGAAGCATAAATAAAACACCAAGATCATCACTTTCCAACTCATCTTCCCTACCATTGGTCAGTAAGGTGTTCTGTCCTATACTTCCTACAATATCGCCAGCATCGGCCCCTACGGAAGCGCCAACGGAGACTGTTTTCCAAAAGTTTCCTTCGGCAATCCTTTCGGCGGAGTGCCTACCGATCACATGGCCTATTTCATGGCCTAAAACCCCTGCCAACTGGGCTTCGTTTAATTTGGAAAGCAGGGCATAGGTAATAAAAACCTGTCCCCCGGGAAGTGCAAAGGCATTTATGGTCTGGTCGTCTGCTAGAAGGTGAAATTCATACTTATAGGGAGTTTCCCTGGCAACGCTATTGTTTACCAACTTGTTGCCTACTTGGTCTACAAGCGCCTGTAGGTTATCATCAGGATGGAGTCCGCCGTACTGCTGTGCAATTTGCGGGGCGCTCTGTAAGCCAATGGCAATCTCTTGGTCTGTACTCATGCTAATATTCTGCACCCTGCCAGTATAGGGATTCTCTTCCTTATTGGTGCAGCGTTGTACATAGGCGAAGGCGACAATGGCCAAGCCAATAAAAATCCTGATTTTCCAATTTCGCCTCATGATTACCTAATGTTAGTTTAAGTCAAAATAGTTCTAATGTCCAGTGCCAATTTGTGGCATATCGCTAAAAATCCAATGCCTCCCGTTCCCATTCCTTCCATTGCCGTTCTTATTGGCAACTACGGTTAAACAGCTGTGGCATACGTACGGATTTTGGTGGTTATTGCACCTAGAAGCGGCCAACATCCCAACTGCTTTATACGCATAATTGTCCTTGCTTACCATTGATATTGGTCCAACTTACGATGGGTAATGATTCCCCATTTCATCCGTCGTTTATTGAACAATTTACGAAAAAAATGGTTACAATAATTCGGGATTTATATCCAATATATTGTTTTGTATATACTCCCTAAGGAAGCCTGCCGTAAAGTTTTCCTTGCCAATAATATCTTCCTGCATAATCAGTTTTGCGATATTATTTCTCCGATATGCTTTTAACATAGGTCTAGAAATAGGGGCATAGCTGTAGTGCCAAGGTTCGTATTTAAACCCTTTCCTTTTTGGATTATCGGTGTAGACCAAATAAAAATCGAATTTATTGGCATTCTCGTCCATCCACTGCTTAAAAAGTTCAAAGGGGCCACCCGCTTCAAATTTTGCCGGGTCTAATACGCCACCGGTAGTTTTTGGGTAGCCATCAATTATATCCACATCCGTTCCCCAATGGTGTCTGCTGGTACCTGGGATGGTAGAATATTCAATAATTTTTTCTATTGCCGCCAGTTTAGACATACCCCTCTCATTGGTATTTTGCAGGTATTTGCGCTCCCAAATGGTATCTTGCCTAAAGAAGCTCCTAAAACTAGAAACCACTTTTAAATCGATTCCGTCACTAGAGGCCGCTTTTCTCATTTCTACGAAGGCATCATGGGCCGCTTTTTTCATATTGATGTCCTTCCCAAATAATGCGATGTCTTTTTTCCCCATTAATTCATCCAACGAATATTCCGAATCTTGGGCCATGGCAATCCCGGGCATTAGTGCTAATGCTAATCCGGTATAACCGCTTTTTTTAATAAAAGATCTTCTTTGCATAGGGCAATACGTGTTTAATAGTTGATTTTATGTACTCCATACCACTCAATAACACCGCAAGTGGCGCGTTTAGTGCTATAAATATAGGTTTCCTAATCTATAAACGGAAAGAGAAGGATAAAGTTATCCAATTTTAATAAAAATTGATGTTGGGTTAATTTGGAAATGGTGATTTACTGTAGCAATTGATTAATGTAACAATGAATTAATGTTGTAATTGATCAATGTAGCAATTTACCAATGATTTGGAGAGGTATCAATTTGGACATCAGGCGAGATGGAAGGCTTTTGAATAGCCACGACGCTTTAGTCTGTGGTTAAGTGATGCAATCGCTCCATGGCTTTAGCCGGTTATGTTCAGTTAAGTGTGACATTGTTATTTTATACCCAGTCTTTCTGGATAGGTTATAGCCAGAATAGCATCTCACTACTCATATCTAAATACCCACACCTCCCTGCAAATGTTTATTGCTAATCGTTTACCGCTAATTGTTTATTGAATATAACTGACGACTGAAAACTATCTCTTCCGTTCCAAATACAGATACCCCTGATAGCTTAACTTCAGGTCGTACATATCCACAATGTAATAATAGATGCCATCAGGGAGACCTTGATCGCGATTTATGACCAGATTATTAACGTTGGAATAACCGGTAAATCCGTTGGTGTAATTTTTTTCTTCGTACACTTTTAAACCATTCCGATCAAAGATCCTTAGCATGTGGTCTTGGGAGCGTTGTAGTTCTTCTATAAAGAGAAAATCGTTTACGCCATCGCCGTTTGGGGTGACCAAATAATTATCCAGTGTAAGTAAGTCTTTGGGTTTGGATGCGCTAGCAAAGGTAATGGCGGCATAATCCGAGGGTACAAAATTTCTGGAGATCAGCATTCCTGTTTCCAGGTCGCCCATTACGGATTCGGTTCCTAGATTTACCCACGAACCCCTGGCAATACTCCATCCTACCGGAATAATTTTTGCCACATTATCGGTGAGGGCAGCTAGATCACTATCGGGATTCCAGCTGATCTGGATACTGGAGTTTTCAGTGGCTTCCAGATGCCAGAATTCCTTGGTGCTGATTCGGCCAACGGACATAGGCTTTTGAATGGTATCAAACCGTTGCGTAGAAATTAAGGGATTGTCCACATTATCCCTATAGTAGGCGCATTTCACAAATTTGTTGGTAGTATTACTGACTAGGGTAAGGGCTCGGAGTTGGGTAGCATCGCCAACAGGAAATTCCATGGTACTTACGTTGTTTGCGGTAACATACCCATCTACTTTGGAAAAATCGGTTTCCCCTATATAATCGGCTTCGTCCAAAAAGTTGTAATACACCTCTTGTTGTTGCCTTGGGGTGGCAATATTCCCCTCAATAAAATTAGTGTTGTTTAGGACACTTATGCCGGTATTGAGTTGTACTTCTTGATCTAAAGCGATCTCGATATCGTAGAAAATGGGCATAAAAGCCCCAGAAACAGAAATAATATTACTACCATAAAACCCTACCAAACCCAAGTTTTGATCAAAGGCGGTATTATTGATGAGGTTGGTATGAAAGCCTATCTGCCCCTGTTCATGTATCCGGATATTACCGGTATTGTGCATAGCCGATTGGGCCTGGAGGCCTAGGCTTAACAAAATAGCGAATATGGCGAGGACATTTTTCATGGTTTTAGATGCACTAGTGTTTCTGCTTTCTATTGCTTTTGATTGTTGTTTTTAAGGAGCGATTTAATTTCTTCCAGGTCCTTTTTTATGGAATGGAGCTCCGAAGAAAGATTTTCGTTCTCTTTTTTAAGCTGCTCTATTTTCTTTTCCTGCTCAATAGTATGCAGGAACAATTCCTCAATTTTTTCCAGGTTTTGAAGGTTAGATTCACTCAAGTTCCAAAAGCCATCTTTTTTAACTTCTTCTGCCGATTTAATCCCTGGCAAGTGATTGTGTTGTTTTACAAATGCCTCAATCTCTGCCAAGCTTTTAAATTGGTAGTCGTTGTTTATGGTGGAATACCCTTGGAAGTATTTTTGGAAGACGTAGTCGGGGAGAACTAAATTTCCATTTAATAGTATATCTGCACCCACCGAAAGGCCTGCTGTGGTTAAAATAGTTCCTGTTGCATTGATTGTTCCAGTCACTGTAGTATTACCGGCTGCTAATGTACCAGTGGTAACAATATTTTGAGCGCCAAAGTTTGGAGCTATTTTTGTTCCAGCTATGTCAGCACCTGCATTAATATCAGCGTCAAGGATTGTTCCGTTCAAAATTTTATCAGTTGTTACAGCACCATCTTTTAGTTCAGATTCTCCCACGGAATCGGCATCCAACTCACTAGAGCCAATAGCATCTGGAGCTATGTCCCCTTGTCTTATTGAATTTAAAGCAATAGCTCCTCCTGGACCACCTTTAATTGCTCCAGGAGCAATATGACTTGCTTTGATGGCTCCGTCTGCTATCATGGTAGAGGTTACGGAGTTAGCTGCTAATACTGCGGGGGAGGGATCTTCCCATTTTACGGCCCCGCCTACGGTTGTTAAAACTTGGCCGTCTAATCCTTTATTAATTTTAGATTCAATGACATTACCATCTGCTATTTTATCTGTAGTGACTGCATTGTTAGCAATTTTTTCAGAGGTTACTGCTTGGTTCACAATTGTGAGTATTCCTGTATTATTTAAGGTAGCGTCACCTGTTATTGTTCGTGCTGCAGGATTGCCTGCATTATCCCCGATTATGACTTCGGCATTAGTTAATGTGGGTAGTGTACCAGAGTCATCTTCCGCTGGTGCCCAAATAGTTCCATTCCATTTAAGGACTTGGTTTTCAGCTGCTCCCATTGGACTTAGGTGTTCTGATTTGATGGTCTTACTTACAATTTTTTCAGAGGTTATAGCATCGTTTTCAATTGTAAGTACTCCTAAGTTATTTAAAGTTGCATCTCCTGATATTGTTATTTCTACTGGGATGTTGTCAATGTCACCGATTAGTATTTTCCCATTGCTTAAGTCTTTAATACCGGATCCGTCAGTGAGATCTTCTGTTAAAGTCCATCCTCCTGCACCTGCATTTGCCAACTCATCCCACTTTAATATTTGTCCATCAGTGGCTCCCATGTCACTTAGG
>NZ_AUCB01000004.1 GCF_000429545.1 Arenibacter certesii DSM 19833 | reverse complement strand
TGTCGGCCATGGCGCTGGAAAAAGCGGCATAGGGACTAGCGATCCGAAACTTCGATGGGAAAGGTATGCCAGAACCTCACTAAAACGACCAAAAAGCCCTCTTAAACCGGACGAAAATCCACTTCGAAAATAAACCATAAAAAAAATCCCGGAAACATCGATGTTCCAGGATTCGTTCTGTCCAGTTTTTAGTGAAAATCGGCCTACTCCCGAATATCCCAATATAAGTCATTTATAAATTATATTTATCCCTTATTCTTATAAACAGGTGATAGAATAGGCTGGCCATTCCACTCCCTATTACTGCCCCAGTGAAAATATCTAAAGGAAAATGCACTCCTATATAGATTCGGCTATAAGCGACCACCATCGCCCAAACCACCAAGATTAATCCTAAAGCGCTATAATTTGTTCTTAACAATAGAATGAAGAAAGTTGCCACTGCAAAGGAGTTTCCGGCATGAGCGGAAAAATATCCGAATTGACCTCCACAGGAAGCTTTAACCAATCGCACCGATTCCCCTATTTCTAAATCGAAACAAGGCCGTAATCGTCCTACTCCATATTTAAAAAAGTTTGCAAGCTGATCGGTAGCCAAAATAAGTACTGCAATGCTGGCCATAACCAAAAGCAATTGCTTTATACCAAAAGATTTATAAGTAAGGAAGGCTAAAAATAAATAAAGAGGAATAGCGCTCCATTTACTCGTTATAAATAGCCAAAATCCATCCCATTGAGAGGTTCCCAAATGATTGAGGAAAAGAAACAACTCCTTGTCATACTTCACTAATTCTTCCAACATCTTTTTTATTCTTCGTACCTAAAGATTTCCCTGTCGTAAAAGGCTGTTGCTGCTTCAATTAAGTTTACCGATTCCTCTTCCAGTTCTTTTTCATCTTCCTTGTCAAAGTCCTCCAACCATTCCACTTCATCATTTTCTAAATTGATGATAAATCTAGGATATTCGGTATGTATTATAAAAATAGCGGTAGGATAATCAGTATTATCGCCTAACAAAAATTTAGGGAATTCCATAAGTTTTATTGTTTAGTATAGGTATATCCTTCCTTAATCAGATCAAGAATATACAATTGTTTTTATGCTTTATTTTGGACTAAAATATCCTTGGTCTGTATTAATTTTCTGGTCAAATAATTAAATCGAATATACAACATTATAGCAGATGCAGTAAGTCCCACCAACAATCCAATCCATATTCCAATACTACCTAGGTGGGTATAAACTCCTAGATAAAGGCTGATTGGGAAACCAATAAGCCAATATGCCACAAAAGTAATCATAGTAGGCACCTTTACATCTTGTAAACCACGCAAAGCTCCCAGTACAACTACTTGCACCCCGTCTGAAATTTGAAAAAATGCCGCAACAAAAAGCAACTGAGCAGCCAACTTAATAACCTCTGTGTTGTCCTGTATATTAGCCATATCACCAACATCCAAATAAATGGTAGGCAACCAATCTTTTAAAAGGATAAAAGAAATAGCGAAGACTACCTCCAATAAAAAGGTAAGTAGAAATATGGATTGGGCAATACGCCTTAATTCTTTAAACGAACCCAGTCCCTTTTGGTTTCCTACCCGTATCATAGCAGCGACACCAAGCCCCATACCCACCATAAACGTCATGCTACTTAAGTTTAGTGCAATCTGATTTGCAGCTTGGGCATTTTTACCCAGAACACCACTAATCCAAACGGCAGCGGTAAAAATAGCTACTTCAAAAAACATTTGCAGCGCCGAAGGAAAACCGAGATCTATGATTTTTTTCATCACCTTTTTCTCTATTTTCCTGAAATTGATACCGGTTACATACTCTTTAAACTTCTCTTTTCGCTTAATAAGTACCCACAAAAATATAACCATGACCACTCGGGAAATCAAGGTCCCTATAGCCGCACCTACAATTCCCATTTTTGGAAAACCAAAATTACCAAATATGAGTAAGTAGTTAAGTACAATGTTTACCACATTGGCAATTACTGTAGCATACATAGGATAGGTAGTCTGTGATAGTCCTTCGGAAAATTGTTTTAGTGCCTGAAAAATAATCATGGGCACTAAGGAAAAAGCAACGAGGTCTAAATATGGCATTGCCAATTCTACAACTTCTACAGGCTGCTTCATCATGTACATTAGCGGTTTGGCCAAAAGTATAACTCCAAAGAGTCCAAGCCCCATAATGGTACACAGCACCAAGCCATGTTTTAAAGCACTTTTCCCATCAGCCGTATTATTGGCCCCATCGGCCTCAGCTACTAATGGGGTTATGGCAGTAGAAAATCCTATTCCTAAGGACATAGCGATAAACACAAAGCTATTCCCAAGCGAAACCGCAGCAAGCTCTGCTGTTCCCAACTGGCCTACCATAATATTATCAGCAAACTGGACAAAAGTATGCCCCAGCATTCCCAAAATAACCGGAAAGGATAACATTAAGTTGTACTTAAACTCCTTTGTATATTTCTGTAGCAAGACTTATTTTTTTTAAAGGGGCAAAGATAAAGTATCCGAACCGAATTTTAGGTACAGAATACCTCAATAGTATATTACAAATAAATTAAAAGCAGTATCGCCAAACCAACCCCCGTCTGGAATTGAAAGAGGCAACACTAAGAAATACTAATAGAAAGATTTTATAATAGATATTGGGCTTTAAACCGTTTTAGCCTCTTCCCAAAAAACATCCATTTCATTCAAGGTCATATCTCTTAAAGCTTTACCCTGCTCTTTGGCCTTGCCTTCTAAATATTGAAACCGTTTAATAAATTTTTTATTGGTACGTTCCAGCGCATTTTCGGGGTTGATTTTTAGAAATCGAGCATAATTGACCATTGAGAATAGCACATCCCCAAATTCGGCTTCCATAGCATCTTCGTTATTATTGCTTACCTCCTCCTCAAATTCTTTCAACTCTTCTTTAACCTTCTCCCATACCTGTTCTGGCTTCTCCCAATCAAAACCAACTCCGGCTACCTTATCTTGAATACGGCTAGCTTTCACTAAAGCGGGCAATCCTTTGGGCACTCCTTCCAAGACACTTTTCTTCCCTTCCTTTAGCTTTATATTTTCCCAGTTCCGTTTCACCTCCTCTTCGTCTTGTACTTGAACATCACCATAAATATGTGGATGCCTGTTGATCAATTTATCACAGATCTCATTGGCCACATCAGCAATGTCAAAATCCTTTTTCTCACTACCAATTTTAGCATAAAAAACAATATGCAGCAGTACATCACCGAGCTCCTTTTTAACTTCCTCTAAATCGTTGTCCAATATCGCATCACCTAATTCATATGTTTCCTCGATAGTAAGATGCCTAAGACTTTGCATGGTTTGCTTTTTATCCCATGGACATTGCTCTCGCAACTCATCCATAATAGTCAACAATCGATCAAAGGCCTGCAACTGGGTTTCCCTGGAATTCATAAAAATAGCTTTTTCACAAAAATACAAACTCTCCACGGGATGAGACTTCCGTAATCCCGAGTTTTTTGGCTAACTTTAGAGGATTAACACCAATAAACTACCTAATAAACAAAGCTTGTAAAGAACTACAAACTTAATTGGGCCAATTAAGCTATTGAATGTTGAAAGTAAGATCAATAAATACAATTTATAACCATTTTAAATATTGAAGAATCCTATGACCGCTACAAACCATCCCACTTTAAACTTCTTGTTGGGAATTTCCCTATTAGTAAGCTTATCCTGTAAATCTCAGGAAACACCTTTAATTGCAAATGGGGCCGAACTCAAGGTAGTGTCCGACACCTATTCATTTACGGAAGGGCCAGCAATGGCACCCAATGGAGATATCTATTTTACCGATCAGCCTAACGACCGTATCGTAAAATGGTCTGCCGCTAATAACTCCGTCTCTGTTTTTATGGAACCATCAGGGAGATCTAACGGTCTTTATTTTGATAACGAGGGTAATCTTTTGGCGTGTGCCGATGAAAAAAATCAGTTATGGCAAATAGATACCAGCAATAAAGAGGTTACGGTTTTAATAGATGATTACAAGGGTAAAAAATTAAATGGCCCAAATGATCTCTGGGTAGATAAAAAAGGTGGAATTTATTTTACCGACCCCTACTACCAGAGAGATTATTGGAAAAGAACCGAAATGGAACTAGAGAAACAGCAGGTGTATTACTTGTCACCGGACAAAAAAAATATATCCGTTGTAGCCGATGACTTAGTACAGCCTAACGGGATTATAGGTAGCGCTGATGGTAAGACACTCTATGTCGCGGATATAGGTGACAAAAAGACCTATTCTTATAAGATGAATACCGATGGTAGTTTAAGCGATAAAACCTTATTCACAAATCTAGGCTCCGATGGGATGACACTAGACAACAAGGGAAATGTATATCTTACAGGCAAGGGAGTTATCGTATTCAATAAAAAGGGAGAGAAAATTCTTCATATCCCTATAGACCAAAATTGGACGGCCAATGTCACTTTTGGAGGAAAGGATCAAAAAACCCTTTTTATTACGGCGATGAACACCGTTTACACCCTGGATATGAATGTATCAGGGGTCCGCTAAAAGCTATCCAATAACTCATAAAAAAAAGGAACAAAACACCATATATCCAAATAATATGAATACCACCAAACGCCTGTTCCCTATCCTAAGTTTTTTGTTGTTTTTTGGCTCCTTGGCATTCGGGCAATCCATTATCAAGGAGGCGTCCAATGCTGTTATTGCTGGTGTTGACAAAGAAAGATTACACAGATATGATAAGTTCTTACAGAAAGAAATTGAGGAAGAAAGAATTCCAGGAGCCGTCTCATATATTATTAGAAAAGGAGAGGTAATTCACAAAGCGGCCTATGGTTATAGCAGTATGACGGATAGTTCTCCCATTAAGCAAGATCAACTCTTCCATATTATGTCCATGACCAAGCCCATTGTAACCGCGGCCTTTATGATGTTGTATGAAGAAGGATATTTCTCATTAACCGACCCAGTATCCAAATACCTCCCTCAATTTAAAAATATACGAGTAGCAAAAAACGTAGAACAGGGCGTTAAAGGGGAGACTGTCCCGGCAAATAAAGAAATTACCATTAACCACCTATTGACACATACCGCTGGGTTCTCACATGGGTTAGGGGGAACAACTTTAGATAATGACTATGTAAAGGCGCTTTACTCAGAGCCTCATAAAAACATTGAAAGTAGCGTAAATGCAATGCTAAAATTACCTTTAGTAGGACAACCAGGGGAACAATGGTACTATAGTGCTTCGCCGGATGTACTCTCACTCCTTATAGAACACTTTAGTGGATTGACCACCTCTGAATTTCTAAAAACACGTCTCTTTGAACCCTTAGAAATGGAAGATACAGGATACAACATATCCCAGGATAATCGTTACAGATGGATGCCTGTCCACAGTATTGATAAAAATGGGAAACTTATAAATTCTCCCAACCAATTGCCTATAGAGGGTAATACTATCTACGGCGGCACCCATGGTCTTTTTTCTACCGCTTCAGACTACATGAAATTCTGCCAGATGTTGCTCAATAAGGGGGAGTATAATGGCAAACATTTGCTAAGTCCCAAAACTATAGAAATAATGACCATGAATCAGGTAAGCGATCTTTATCAGGCTCCTGGACAAGGTTTTGGACTTGGTTTTGGAATTACTACAAACTTGGCAGACAGTAAAAGTTTAGGGTCTGTTGGACAGTATTATTGGAGTGGCGCTTATTGCACTTATTTCTTTATTGATCCCAAAGAGGAGCTTGTGGTTATTTTAATGAGCCAATTACAGCCTTACAATAACTATTATGGTGAAAAAATGAGACAGATGGTGTATCAGTCCCTTGTACAAGAGTGACCTTAAATACTTTAAAATAAATCATATTTTACCGACTATTAACGATAAAAATAAATACCAATAGCACACCTCTGGTGTTCCCTGTCGAAATTTGTTTGTCAATTCCTACGATATAATTAATTTAACCTTTAATTTTCACGAATTTGAAACCTCGATTCTATCTTCTTTTTTTATTATCCGCAATTGCATTTGGCCAAAATAATTGGGCTTACAACAACGAAGTTCAGGCCCTTAAGGCAAAATACGATACTATATGGGATAGTAGCAAAGAGACCACTGTTTTTACAGGAAGTTCCAGTATAAGAATGTGGAATAACCTTGAATCGATGTTTCCAGGACATCAAATAGTAAACACCGGGTTTGGAGGATCCCAAGCTACCGACCTATTACAACATCTAGAAGAATTAATTCTGCGCTTTAACCCTAAGAACGTCTTTATATATGAAGGCGACAACGATATCGTCTCAAATAAAAGACCTAAACAAATTATTGAGACCACTGAGCAAATAATAGCCAATATAAAAAAAGAAAACAAAAACGTTCAAATCATCCTCATCTCCGCCAAACCCAGCACTGCCCGTTGGAACTATAAAAGAAAGTACAAAAAATTGAATAGAAAATTTAAAAAACTAGCGCGTAAAGAAGCTGGAGTGGAATATGCTGATGTGTGGAATGCCATGCTAAATGGAAAGCATGTTAGGCAAGATATTTTCATAAAGGACGGATTACATCTAAATGAAAAAGGATATGACCTGTGGTTCTCTGTAATCGCTCCCATTATGAACAACGAGAATACGAACACCACTAAATAAATAATAACTTTTATCAACACATATATATTATGAAAATAACTTCTCTTCTTAAATCAATTCTGATTCTCACGGCAGTCTTAGCAATTACAGCATGTGAACAGAAAAAAAAGAAAATCATCGATTTTCCCAAAACCGATTTGGCCAAGGAAAATATGATTCCCAAACCGTTGAAGATAAATGCAACTAACAGTGCTTTTGGGTTGGACCAAAACACCGTTATACACACTTCACCAGATTCAGAAGATTTACATGCAGTGGCACAATATTTATCCGATAAAATAAAATGGCATACACAATTGGACCTTGTAGTAAACAACATGTCCAGTTCATCTTCCGATAGGGTCATTTTAATTAAACAATTGGAAGGAAGCGATAACACCAATAATGAAGCATACGAACTAACCATATCTCAAGATTCCGTTATTTTAAGTGCAACCACCGCTGAAGGTGCCTTTAGAGGCGTACAGACTCTTAGACAACTTATTCCCGAAATTAGCAATGACACCCTTTCTGATACTGAAATGTGGCTAATCCCCTCAGGAGAAATTGCAGACCATCCTAATTTTGAATACCGGGGTTCTATGTTAGATGTGGCACGACACTTCTTTAACGTGGAAGACGTTAAGAAATATATAGACCTTTTGGCCTATTATAAGATGAACACACTACACTTACACCTCACGGACGATCAGGGATGGCGAATTGAAATAAAGTCTTGGCCAAAACTTACCGAAATTGGTGGAAGCTCTGAAGTAGGTGGTGGTCCCGGCGGATTCTATACCCAAGAGGATTATAAAGACATAGTAGCTTATGCTGCCAAACAATACATAACCATCATCCCTGAAGTGGATATGCCAGGACATACCAATGCGGCGTCCCTAGCTTACCCCTTTCTTAACGGAAATGGAAAAAAGATAGAACCCCATACTGGGATAGAAGTAGGCTTTAGCACTTTTGACACCAGGAAAGATACAGTTTACGCTTTTATAGACGATGTAGTTAGGGAGATTTCTGAAATAACCCCCGGCCCTTATTTCCATGCAGGAGGGGATGAAAGTTTGGTTACAAAGAAAGCGGACTTTAATTATTTTATTTCCAGAGTGGATAAAATTGTCAAAAAATATAACAAGCGAATGATAGGTTGGGATGAAATAGTCCATGCCGATATTGACACTACCGCTATAGCCCAATTTTGGAGCAACGAAGAGAATGCCAAGATTGCCGTTGAAAAAGGAATGAAAGTTATCTTGGCTCCTGGTAAAAAGGCATATTTAGATATGAAATATGACACCGTTTCCCAGTACGGTTTGCATTGGGCAGGTTATATCCCTGTAGATACTGCCTATATTTGGACTCCAGAAAAGTATATTAAGGGAATTAATAAGGAGCACATCTTGGGAATAGAAGCGCCACTTTGGTCAGAGACTATTACTAATATGGAAGAGTTGGAGTATTTGGCCTTTCCTAGGGTAATCGGGCATGCAGAACTTGGATGGAGTACCGAAGAAAATAGAAATTGGGAAGATTATAAAGTTAGAGTAGGGAACCAGGCCCCATACCTAGATAAAATGAACGTAAAATATTACCCTTCCAAGTTAATAGATTGGAAAAAAAGTAAACACACTTACAAAACAATTTTAAAAGATTAGAGCCTTCAAATAATAAAGGTTAGTTGGAAAATATACGCACCTAAAAGTTCAAGATAACTAAAAAGCCAATAAATCCATTGCGATTTATTGGCTTTTCTTTAAGTCTTAAATCAATACTCATTTAAAGAAATTAAAAGTGAAAACACTCATTGTAATTCCCTTAAGTGCAATCCTTAACGCAGCATATTAACCATTAACCACAAATAATAGACGTGTAGCTTATCTAATTAAAAAACTGTGGTTTCTACTATAATCACAGTGAACTCCTAATAGGTTGTACCAGATAAAGATAATGACCTGAACTACTTCCATTCAAAATCGCCATTTTCAATAGACCAATCATTCCCAAAAAATCCAGCACTTTTGATGCCTGAGGTTCCTTGGTCCAAAACAGTTTCATCGAATAGTAAGAAATCTGGGAAAGTACTTCCGTTTACCAAGTAGTGATTGGCATAAGCAGCTTTCATCCCAGCTATACCTGTAGCGGTAACTACTCCCACACTTGCGACATCACTATCTTCTCTTGGAACAATAAAATATAGGCCCCAATTACTTCCTGTTAAATTTCTACCATCAAAATCAAGCATATTATTAGCCACTTGAACCGGACTATTTTTCAATAATTTCCCCCAAGCAGCATTATTGCTTTTATTGCCGTATACCACTACATTGCGGTTTGGATAATCTGTTGGGGAAAAGTCCGTATCCGCAATCAACTCAATATTACCATTTGCCTTATACCAAAAAGTGTCCGCATCAAATCTTGCCTTATTATAATACCAGTCATTTTCTAATTTGGAGCCTTTAGTCCCATAAACAAAAATTACATTGTTTCTAAAAGCATCCTTAAAACCTCCGTTTCTATGGGGCCCTTTTTCAGTCCTGGAAGGTCTTGAAGCAACGCTCCAATTCCCGTTGGTATCCTTAAAAAATGTACTTTCTTTTAAGGCTATGGGAATTTCCGTACCATTGAGAACAATAGCATTGATCTCCCCTGGGACTTGTGAAAAATCTATTTCTATAAGGGAAACATTTTCAGTTTCTATTTTAAAACTGTTTTCCCATGAAAATTCAAACGAACTGATTTTAAAGGGAATTTGCTGCTGATGGATGGTGATAAAATGGGAAGTGGAAGAAACTCCTGGAGAGCCGGTACTAAACTCCAATTTTTTAATATCCTTTACTTCGGGAATAGTACGTCGTTTGAAAAAATTAAAAATGGGGTCCCAATCTACACTGTGATTCCCATACCAATGGGTTCCTCCGGGATATTCATAATAAGTAAAGTCTGGATGAAACTTCCCCAATCGCTCCCTCATATCCTGAGCTATGTGCGTAGGAACTACATTATCCTTTTCGCCGTGTAGCACATATACCCCATGGTGCAGGTAGTTCCTAATTAATTTTAAAGTCCTGGTTGGTGTCCCTGCCCGTTCGACGATGTTTTCTACTGTCGTGGGAACAATTTCAGTGCTCAACCGTTCAAACATTTTGGGGCTAACACCATATTTACTTCGCTCTTCTTCAGTGAGTGCCAAAATCCTATCCGATCTTCCGTTGCGATACATTAATAGATCAGGATATCCTGCACATGGTGCTATTGCCGCAAAATGGTCGGGGTAAGTAGCTCCCAAATACCAAGTCCCATGTCCTCCCATAGAGTGACCGGTCAGATAAATTTTACTTTCATCGGGCTTAAAGAGCTTTTTACTATCTGCCAACACCTCCATGGCGTCCATTCTCCCCCAGTCTTCCCATGCAAATCCAAATGGTCTTCTATTAGTAGGTGCAACCAAAGTTCCCCAATCTTTTTGTGTATAGGCATTGGCCTGGTTAACTGCCTCTACAGATGCTCCATGTACGGAAAGAAATAGTGCCGCCCCCTTTTGATCTTTCTTGGTATTGGGTGCCACACTATAGTATTGGACACTATGATCTATTGCACTTACAAAGGTTCTCTTGTGGTGCTTATATTTAGATTTCACATCTAGAAATAACGTCTCCTTAGAGACTATATCTTTATTTTTACGCTGTAAACTCAGATGTAGCTCCACTTTACCATCAACCTGACCCAAGTCGGAATTGGGAATGGAAAAAGGCATCTTATAAACGGTATAGGGTGGAATATCGGGGACAGCAGTAGAAAGCTCGGCTTTATTAACCTTAGCCACTATACTATGCTGTTTCACCCAATTCCCTGTAGCATTGATTACCCTAATGGCAGCTATATATTCTTTATTCTCCTCTTTTAGTAGATCGGGAACGGTTAAATCACGCGTCGTAAATTGCACCTCTGATTTGGGTTTTAATAGTCGCGCTCTGATCCTGGGGAAACGGCCTACTTTTAATACAAATGTATTATTCCCTTTTTCTAATTTCAGCGGAATAAGATTCCAACCAAAATCATAATGGTCACCCTCATAGGGATACCCATTTATTGAAACTACAGAATGTCCCGAGGCTTCGAACAATACTGTTTTTTCAGTGCTCGAATAATGTGTCAGATAAACATAACTAGATCTCAGACCTCTATCAGAAAAGCTATTTGTACTGTCTACCTCTATTGTGCGCCATTTCATTTCTTGACCTAAATAATCAATATCGAAAACCGCTCCCTCAGATACCTTCGTTTTTGGATTCATCAGAAACATGTTAAATACGCGGTCAACGGGAAATGTTGGCGATTCTCCGCCCAAAGTCGGAACTGATAGGGCTAAGCCCTTTTTAAAAACATGAACAACCTCTCCCTCATGGATGTCATCAACTTTTTCCTTGCCAAAATATTCCACAATATTTCCAGTACGTTGCTGGCCCAAAAAAATCAGAGGAATCATCAGGAATAAGACCAGAACAAAGGTGCTTTTTTTACATAATCTATTCATTGCATTCAAAAAATAAATCAATTAATATCATAATTTCCAGAATTCTTATGCCGTAGCACAACAATTTAAACCAATAGCGAAATACCGTAGCTAAAGGGATTAGCCTCCCTATTTGAGCAAGGAAATCTCCCCTATAAATTTACATGATTATCGAGCATAAAAAAACCTTCGAAAACGAAGGTTTTTTTATGCTTTTATTGAAAAATCAATTCTATTCTTTATCCTCAGAAGCTACTTTTTCCTCTTCTTCTGTAGCAAATTCAGTTATACCATGGTCATGCAACAAATTGTACCATTGAATAACTTTTTTAATATCGCTTGCATACACACGATCTTCGTCATAATTAGGCAACACTTCAAAAAAGTATTCCTCTAATTTTATTTTATCGTCCTTATGACTCACCGTAGTTTTCCCACCGTCTTCCTTTTCTTTTATCTTTTCAAAAATATCCTTTAGAGGTACTTCCTCCTCCAAGGTATAGATTGCAATTTCGGATAGAACACTTACATTGTTCTTAAAACTAACGGTAATTTTCTTACCATCTAATAATGATTCTGCTACAAATCCAGCACGTGTCTGGGTCAATAACTTATAAAGTCCTGGTTTTCCGGCTATGGATAATATTTTATTTAAACTCATCTGATATTTTAAATTTCAAGCGCAAATATTACACTTTTTGTTTATAAAAGAAATTGTTTTAACGTGCTTTTTTTTGAAGTGGGAAACGCATTCTGTAATCTACCTTTACTTTTCCCTTTGATATATTGGTCAGCCTGCCTTTTAATAATCTCTTTTTCAAGGTAGATAATTTGTCCGTAAACAAAACTCCTTCAATATGATCATATTCATGCTGGATTACCCTTGCTAGAAGCCCTTCATAGGTTTCTGTATGGGATTTAAAATCGGCATCCAAATAGGTAATGGTAAGAGTATCTTTTCTTGAAACATCTTCCCTTACATCCGGAATACTTAAACAACCTTCGTTAAAAGCCCATTCCTCACCGGTTTCCTCCACAATTTTTGCATTTATAAACACTTTTTTAAAGCCTTTTAATGCTTTCTGCTCTTCTTCGGACAGGTCCTCATCCTCAGAGAATGGAGTAGTATCTATGGTAAAAAGTCGTATAGGAAGTCCTATTTGGGGTGCTGCAAGTCCAACTCCAAACGCATTGTACATAGTATCCCACATATTGGCCAATAATTCATCCAAATTGGGATAATCTTTATCAATATCTTCTGCTACTTTTCTTAAAACGGGATCTCCGTAAGCTACTATAGGTAATATCATGCTACTATTTTCTATTTAAATATGCTTGAAGGATTAAGGTTGCACTAATTTCATCGATCAATGCCTTATTTTTTCTTTTTTGTTTCCCAATGCCGCTATCAATCATAGACTGTACAGCCATTTTTGAGGTAAACCGTTCATCTTGCCGGACTACCGGAATTTTAGGAAAAACCCCTTCTAGGGTACGCAGAAAAGGCGTAATGAACTCTTCCGACTCGGAGGGCTGGTTATTCATTTGCTTTGGTTCCCCTACTACAAATAGCTCTACATTTTCTTGTTCTACATAAGACCTAAGAAAATTCAAAAGTTCCTTGGTATTAATTGTAGTTAAACCCGAGGCAATTATCTGCAATTCATCCGTTACAGCAATTCCCGTCCTCACTTTTCCAAAATCCAAGGCTACTATTCTTCCCAAACTTATTTTTTCGCAAAAATAAACCATAAATTGTTATAAGTGTAAAAACGAAAGGTTAATTACAAAGTTGCCCCTATATTTGCCTAAAATTCAAAATACGACAATGACAGAATTAAGAAAAATCATAGAGAATGCGTGGGATAATCGTGATCTTTTAAAAGAGACCTCTACACAAGATGCTATCAGGGAAGTAATAGATTTATTGGATAAGGGAGAATTGCGTTGTGCAGAACCCACTAATGACGGGTGGCAAATAAATGAATGGGTAAAAAAGGGGGTAGTTCTCTATTTTCCGATTCAAAAAATGGAAACCTTGGAAGCAGGAATCTTTGAATACCACGATAAAATGCCTTTAAAACGGGGCTATGCCGAAAAAGGGATTAGGGTGGTTCCCAATGCTGTTGCCAGACATGGTGCGTATATTTCAGCCGGAACCATATTAATGCCAAGCTATGTTAATATTGGTGCTTATGTAGACGAAGGTACTATGGTTGACACATGGGCTACAGTAGGAAGTTGTGCTCAAATTGGAAAAAACGTACACCTTAGTGGCGGTGTAGGTATTGGAGGGGTTTTGGAACCCTTGCAAGCAGCTCCAGTGATTATAGAGGATAATGCCTTTATTGGATCTAGATGTATTGTTGTAGAAGGAGTACGGGTAGAGAAAGAAGCTGTTTTAGGTGCCAATGTAGTGCTTACCGCCTCTACAAAAATTATTGATGTTACGGGGGAAACGCCAGTAGAACGAAAAGGACTGGTTCCGGCCAGATCAGTAGTTATACCAGGAAGCTATACAAAATCGTTCCCCGCGGGCGATTTTCAGGTTCCTTGTGCATTGATAATAGGAACTAGAAAAGAGAGTACAGACAAAAAAACTTCTTTAAATGATGCCTTGCGTGAATACGATGTTGCCGTATAATGCTAACTTTGCATCATGAAAATACTGGTTGTACAACAAAAAATGATCGGGGATGTTCTTACTAGCACCATACTGTGCGAACATCTTAAGAAGAACATCCCCAACAGCCAGATTCATTATTTGATCAATACCAATACGGAACCAGTTGTAACCAACAACCCTTATATCGATCAGGTGGTACTATTTAAGCCCGAATACAGGGACAGTAAACTCGCATTCTATAATTTCTTAAAATCTATTTCAAAAGAGCGCTATGATGTAGTTATAGATGTTTACAGCAAACTAGAAAGCAATCTAATCACCTTATTCTCTGGTGCAGAAACCAAAATTTCTTACGAGAAGTGGTACTCAAAATTCATTTATACCCATACCCATATATATGTTAGATCTGGGGAAACTAAGGTAGGTCTTGCCATTGAAAATAGGCTTGCCTTACTAAGACCAATCCTCCCAGAAGTAAATTTTATTGTACAACCACCCCAAATTTATCTTACGCAGCAAGAAAAAGACGAAGCAAAAATTTTTTTAGAAGAAAAATCGGTAAATTTTTCTATTCCGATTTTAATGATAAATGTTCTTGGAAGTAGCGCCAATAAAACGTATCCCCTTCCTTATATGGCCCAGATGTTAGATGAAATTGCCCAGCAAGGAAAGGTTAACCTATTATTTAATTATATACCTTCTCAGCTGGAGGAAGTAAAAAAGGTATATGAACTTTGCGCTCCAGAGACCCAGGCCATGATTTTATTGGATGTATTTGCCCCCTCTCTACGCACATTTTTAGGGTTATTATCTCATTGCAACGCCTTACTAGGAAATGAAGGTGGTGCGGTAAACATGGCTAAAGCTTTAAACATTCCTGCATTTAGCATATTCTCTCCTTGGATTACAAAAGTAGCTTGGGAGACTTTCCCCAACAATAAAGTTAATATAGCGGTACACTTAGAAGATTTCCTCCCGCACCACTTGGAGGGGAAACCCGTAAAACAACGAAAGAAAGAAGCAGCAAATCTATACAACTACTTTGTGCCCGATCTTTTTACAGATCGGCTACAGCAATTCCTAGAAGCTGAAATTTTTACGCACTAACAGTATTTGATACTCGTTAAGGAGTATTTTCCATTCCTTTTTAAGCATATAGGCTGCCACCAATTTACCTTTTCCACCATTAGGCAGATCACAATCATCTATTAAAACGATAGAATTATCGTGCAGATTATCTTCAATAGCAACAAATTCATTTAAGTGGTGCACCTGACTTTTAATTTGTACTTCGGGATCATCATCATAATCATAGCTGTCAAGGTATATAAAATCTACCTGCTCCTCAAAATCACCCAAGAAGGCTACAGAATCTGAATGGTGAATTTGCACCACTTCATTTACACTTTGACTATTAATCTTCTCTTGGGACTTGGCAACAGATTTTTCACTGATATCCACCGAATGTAGAAAGGCGTTCTTTTGTTTCGCCCATTTCCCAAAAACTACCGTGGCGGCCCATTACTCTTAGCTCCTCGCAACCCTTCCCTAAAAGTACCCGTTTCTATAATTGTTTTTGCTGCAATCTTATTTAACAGTTCCATGGTTTTCCTAAAGGAATCCCTACGCTTTCTAAGATTGAACTGGAATGGCATAAACGGATATAAGGACTTATGCTTCATTAACTTCCCTAATAAAAACCCAAAAAGGCCTAACGCGCCAATAATTAAAATAATCTTCATAAATGAGGAGGGTAAAATTTTACTTAAATATAAGTAAACGCAAAGAATTCTATTTAACCTACATTAACACAAACTGTTTAATAAAATGTAAAGTGGCCGACAATTTCATATATCAGCGAATTAAAATTAACTTTGCCACACAAATCGAGCGATTCCTTATTGAAGTTAATGCAGTTAAATAAGAGCTATTTTACGTTACCTGTATAGCTAACTATAAGCAGCAGTATGGCGAGTATTGTTCTTGCCAGCAGTATAGACTCCAAACTTAGCAAGTCCCTGGATATCCATCTTATTGCAGCAAGGTATATGGATATTAATACAAAAGTGATGGAAAAAAATTGGAACAAAGATTACCTTGGGAAGAATTTTAAAAATTCTCCTGCACGGACCAATTAAACGCAACCGAAATAGATTCTTTACATCTAAATGCATGAAAGTAGATTTTAAGGGTAATTTCAGGAAAATCACTAAGCCATTACAACAATGAGGGTAATTCTATTTTGTGAAAATGTCGATTCCTATGGAGTTTTAGCACCCATTAGAGATATTCTTCAGGAAAAGAATCACACTTACCTATGGTATATATCCAATAATTTACTGGACAATTTCCCCTTTAAAATTGAAAATTTCACAGTTAGTATCTTAGACCTACAGATCTTTGAAAGTGATGTTATTTTTGTTCCGGGCCAGGAAGTACCATACTATTTAAGGGGATTAAAAGTCAATGTCTTCAACAATTTGAAAGGGAAAAGATGGGATAATTTTAAATCTAGACCTTATTTTGACCTTTACTTAACACAAGGCCCCTATTTTACGGAAAAGTTAAATCGATTAAAGAAAAAACATCAGGATTTTGAAGTCATTGAAACGGGATGGCCAAAAATAGATATATATTATAAGGAGAAGTCGAAGTACGATTTTGAAAAAAATGCGATACTGGAACAGTATCAAACGGACAAAATCATACTATATGTTCCAAGCGCCACCGCTAAGCATAGCTCGGCGCCACATTTAATACATGAAATAAAGAACTTAGCGAAAACAACTGGTTTTGTAGTATTCGTAAGGCTAAAAGAACAAATGGATAACCATTGGATTCAAGACTACGAGAAGTTAGCGATGAAGGTCCCTAATATTCTTATACGCCACGAAAAGGATATTGTAAAATGTTTTATTCAGGCTGATGTTCTTATAAGCGATACTTCACCCTATATTTATGAGTTTATACTTATGGATAAACCCGCAATCTCCTATAAGTATAGTTCTGGAAAGATCCTTTGGGACAATGCCCACAGTTATACCCAACTAACAGAAAAAGTACTACAGAATTTACAAGAAGACCCCTACGCTGCGGAGAGGAGCTATATTAGTATGAAACTCCATCCTTATAAAGATGGAGCATCGGCACAGCGAATGGTAGCTACTGTACAAGAGCACATTAAAACTAATGGAGTTCCCGAAAAACGCAACTTATCACTCTCCAAGAAGCTAAAAACTAACACCAAATTTGGAAAGCCCGTGAACCACCCTTTCAAAGGCAAAAAAACAGCTAAGATTTCCGCTGTCCTAATAACGTATAACGAAGATATCCATATCAATGCCGTTTTGGAGAACTTAAAATTTGCGGATGAGATTATTGTGGTGGACTCCAGTAGTACCGATGGCACTATTGAAAAAATTAAAAAACATCCTAATGTAAAATTAATTATTCGTCCTTTTGTTAACTATACTGATCAAAAAAGCTTTGCTATGGAGCAAGCTTCACACGATTGGATACTTTTTTTGGATGCAGATGAACGTCTGACGGATGCCCTAAGGAACGAAGTTTTACATACCGTGAACGCAAACCATGCAACCGCTGATGCCTATTATTTTTATAGGACATTTATGTTTAAGGATGAGGTCCTTAAATTTAGCGGTTGGCAAAGCGACAAAAATTATAGACTGTTCAAAAAGAGCAAAGTGCATTTTACCCAAGAAAGAATTGTCCATGAAACTTTGGTAGTAGATGGAAAATCCGATGTCCTAAAAAATAAATTGATCCACTACTCCTACAAGGATTATGAGGACTACAAGGATAAAATGATAAAGTATGGCAAAATGAAAGCGGTGGAGGAATTAGAGAAAAATTACGACCCTAATATCTATCATTTTGTATTCCGCCCCTTTTATAAATTTTTCAACCACTATATCATTAGATTAGGCATATTAGATGGTAAAAAAGGAATTATAATTTGTTACCTAAATGCGCTAGGGGTTTATGCCAGGTACAAAGAATTAAAAAAACTAAGAAAAAATAATTAATAGTACAATTATGGATGACATTCGCACCGAAATCAACCAATGTATAGAAGTCTTAGCCAACGGCGGATTAATCCTTTACCCTACTGATACCATTTGGGGAATTGGTTGTGATGCTACAAATGAGGCTGCTGTTGCCAAAGTCTATGCCTTAAAACAAAGGGTCAATACCAAAGCTATGATCTGTTTGGTAGGAAACGATTTTATGTTAGAACAGCACATCACTAAGGTTCCCGATCTGGCGTATGACATTATGGACTTGGCAACCAAACCTACTACCATAATCTATGATTCCCCAAAGGGAGTAGCCAAAAATTTGGTTGCCCAAGACAATACATTAGGTATTAGGGTTGCCACGGACACCTTCTGCCAGAACCTTATTAAAAAATTAAAAAAACCCATCGTTTCCACCTCAGCCAATATTGCTGGAGAAGCTACGCCAAGATGTTTTGAAGAAATCACTGATGAGATTTTAAAAGGTGTGGACTATATAGTAAATTTGGAGCGCGATAAATTAAAGACCACACCATCTTCCATTATCCTCCTAGGAAATGATGGTACGGTTAAAGTGATCAGAGAATAATAATGACGAAGACAAACCAAGAAGCAGCTTTAGATAATCCTATATTTTCCACTATTTCCAATGCCGCTAAGGAACTTTCCATAGATGCTTATGTTATTGGTGGCTATGTTAGGGACCACCTTTTAAATAGGGGGGTCCCAAAGGATATTGATATTGTTGCGATAGGTAGCGGGATAGAACTTGCCCATAAAGTAGCATCAAAATTACCAGGAAGTTCCGATGTTTCGGTGTTTAAGAATTTTGGTACCGCTATGGTCAAGCATAAAGATATTGAAATTGAGTTTGTTGGAGCCAGAAAGGAAAGTTATCACCGCGATAGTAGAAAACCAGTAGTGGAAGATGGTAGCTTGGAGGATGACCAAAAAAGGAGGGACTTTACCATTAACGCACTGGCTATCTCATTGAATCAGGATGACTATGGAAATCTCCTGGATCCTTTTAATGGGGTAGCGGATTTAAAAATAAAGCTAATCAGAACTCCCTTGGATCCCAATATTACCTATTCGGACGATCCTTTAAGAATGATGAGGGCTATTAGGTTTGCAACGCAATTAAATTTTACTATCCATCCAGATTCCCTAAAAGCAATAACTGACAACAAAAGTAGAATCAAAATTATTTCCAATGAGCGGATAGTGGATGAGCTGCATAAAATTCTTGCAAGCCAGAAACCGTCCATAGGATTTTCCATTCTACATAAATCTGGCCTACTCAAATATATACTACCCGAACTATTGGCATTGGAAGGAATAGAAGAGGTAGAAGGTCAACGTCATAAAGACAATTTTTGGCATACTTTGGAGGTAGTGGATAACATTGCTGAAAACACCGATAATGTATGGTTGCGATGGGCGGCATTACTACACGATATAGGCAAAGCACCAACTAAAAAATTTGACAAAAAAATAGGCTGGACGTTTCACGCACACGAATTTATAGGCGCTAAAATGGTCTATAAATTGTTTAAACGCTTGAGATTACCATTAAACGATAAAATGAAATTCGTTCAAAAAATGGTCCTTATGAGCTCTAGGCCAATCGTACTTTCCGAGGATTTTGTGACGGATTCTGCAGTCAGGCGACTTATTTTTGATGCAGGAGAACATGTAGAAGACCTTATGACCTTATGCGAGGCGGATATCACCACAAAAAACCCTAAAAAGCAAAGGAAATATAAAAACAATTTTAAAATTGTCCGTCAAAAAATTGAGGAGGTAGAAGCTCGCGACCACATTAGAAATTTTCAACCTCCAGTTAGTGGTGAGGAAATTATGGCGGCTTTTAACCTAAAACCTTCCAAAGAAATTGGAATTATAAAAGAAGTGATCAAAGAGGCCATATTAGAAGGGGAAATCCCAAATAATTATGATGATGCCTATGCCCTTATGTTGAAAAAAGGAGAGGAAATGGGATTAATAGCCCAATAGGCTACCATGGCAAATCCTTTTAAAAGTTATGATCCACTTTAGAAATAATAAAAGTGGACAAAAGAATGGTATATACAGTATTAAGAAACGCTTTCAATCTTTCAGATGCAGAATAATTTTATAAAAATTGCCAAGGTTGCTTTGGTTTTGGTTTATTTGGTCATTATAGCAGGGGCTGTGGTAAGAATGACAGGAAGCGGGATGGGCTGCCCAGATTGGCCTAAGTGTTTCGGATATTACATTCCTCCTACCGATATTTCTGAGCTGGAATGGCAGCCGCAAAGGGCATTTAAAAAAGGACAGGTCATCATAGTAGATGAAACCTTACAAGTAGCCAAGTCAGATTTCACTACTGCTGATAGCTTTCAGGACGACAATTGGTCCCTATACACCAAACACGACTATGCAGTATTTAATCCATCACATACCTGGGTAGAATTTATAAATAGGCTTTTTGGCGCTTTGGCAGGACTAGGAACCTTAATTATGGCAATAGCCTCCTTCCGCTATTGGAAAAGGAAGAAAAAGATTACTATCCTCTCCTGGGTAGTCGTATTTGCTATGGGTTTCCAAGCATGGCTAGGCGCCACAGTTGTGTACTCCGTACTTGCCCCTGCAAAAATCACCGTTCATATGGTAATGGCTTTGGTTATTGTGGGTATCATCCTTTATATTATTCATGCCGCAAATGAAAAAGTGAGGCCTAACAAACCGGACACACTGGCCAAAAATTTAATTTTCATCACCTTATTTGCCACCCTATTACAGGTAGTATTTGGAACTCAAGTAAGACAGTTTATAGACGAACAGATTATGGTGTATGGGGATAGTGCCCCAGAATTATGGTTAAGCAACCCCGATATTAATTTTTACATACACCGCTCCTTCTCCATAATCATAGTACTTTTAAACCTGTACCTCGCTTTTAGGATCACAAAGTATAATTTAGGATATTCTAAGATATATTGGGTTCTATTTATGTTGCTTATTGAAGTAATTACTGGGCTAGCAATGTATTTCCTAGATTTCCCTTTTTCCACACAAGCTATACACTTGGTCATGGCCTCCCTCCTATTTGGATTTCAGTCCTATTTAGCTTTGGAAGTCATAAATGCTTTTAAAACGAGGAAAACTTTGTAACTTTGCCACCACAAAAATATGGACGAGATGATATATAAAATAAGGGTAATTCTAGATGCAGAAGATGATATCTTTAGGGATATAGAAATAGAGGGATCTACTACCTTGGAAGAGTTTCATAATGCCATTACCCAAGCTTTTGGTTTTTTGGGGAATGAAATGGCTTCATTCTACACCTGTGACGAAGAATGGCACCAAGATGAGGAAATTGCCCTGTTTGATATGAGCGAAAGTGGCTCAGATGTTCGGTTAATGAGCCAGGTACTTTTGCAGGATGTGGTTACAGAATCTTCCACTAAGCTTATTTATGTCTATGATTTTTTGAGTATGTGGACCTTTTTTGTAGAATTGGCCGATATTGTAGAAAGAACAGACGGACAAATATATCCTAATATTCTTTTTAGTTTTGGAGAAATTCCAGATTCCCCACCAGAAAAGAAGTTTGAGGCAGACGAAAGCGAATTCGATTTTGACAATACCTTGGACAACTACGAAGACCTAGATTTTGATGAAAATTGGAATTAATTTTCCGCATTACCAATCCCTTTGTAATATGTTATTTACCCTAGAATCGACTTGGTGTTTTATTCCGGTCAGCGCTAGTGTGCGCTAATACTTAACCCTTAACAATAGTTTTATGATCAATTTATATACTACCCAGATTGAAACCATTTCCATACACCGTGTGGGAAATAAGAATAAGAGTGAGGGTGTTTTTTTATCCGAAGAACCGTTTGCCCTTAATGATGAAACTACTGGTCTATTAAAAGAATATTTCTTTAAACCATTTAGGGAGAAGGAAGAAAATTACTTCCATTTTTACAACGAAGTAGATTTTGAGTTCAACGAAATCTACAATATCGTAGACACTATTTTCAAGGATCCAAATACCCTCCACGAAAATTCTAAAAAAGTCGCTGCCCATTTGTTCGACCAGTCCAATCACCCACACATTAAAAGTGGTGAGCTTTACGTTACCTACCTTACAGATTTAATGTTAGATAATGTAAAGGTAAATGCAGTAGGAATATTTAAAAGCGAATTGAAGCATGACTTCCTTCAATTCCAAGAAAACGGTGCTAATCTAGATATATTGGTACAACAGGGAATTAACATCAATAAATTAGACAAAGGCTGCTTAATCTTTAATACCGAAAGAGAAGCAGGCTACAAAGTATTATCCGTAGATAGCAACCGTTACGACGCCAAGTATTGGTTAGAAAATTTCTTGGATGTAGAACCCTTATCCGACGATAACTTTAAAACAAAAAACTACTTGAAATTTTGTCAGAACTTTGCCAAGGACGTAGTCCTACCAGCGGAAGACAAACAACAAGAGGTTCTTTTTATGAATAGGGCCGTGAACCATTTTGCAAAAAACGATTCTTTTGAAGAGACCAATTTCTTAAACGAAGTGATGGAAAACCCGGAGCTTATCCCTGAGTTTAAGCACTATAAGGAAGAAAAAGGGCCAAAATACAGTATAGAGGATGTTGCTTCCTTTGATATTGTGAACAAAGCGGTTTCGGATGCACGAAAAAAGATAAAAAACGTTATTAACCTAGACACCAATATCCAGATAAAATTGGATTTCATCAACCCAGAATCTGCAGAAAAGTTTGTGGAAAAAGGCTGGGATGAAGAACGACAGATGTATTACTACCTTGTGTATTTCAACAAGGAACAGAAGAGCTAAGGACTGCAACAGAATAAGGGAAGATTTAAAACTTCCCTTATTCATTTAAATAGGTCTCATAAATCTGTAATACTATATTAGAGGATATTAGAACTTTATCTTATTTTCTAAAATCTGCTTCATACTAACATCCTCATAATTCCTTTTTACAAAATCCAACGCTAAGGCTAGCACTTCTCCCATCGACTTACAATCCTTAAAAGCGATATCACCTGTAAGGTCGTGTATATGTTGGGACAGCGCTTCTATATTTTCAGGAATCGAGATCTTGTCGGACTTACTAATTGAAATCAACCTCTTGATTCTATTACCGGAACTCAAAATTCTTTTTGCTACTATGGAGCGTTCTTCGATTTTATATTGATCCACGGAATTACGTTGTAGTTTATCTTTGACCAACATAACCATTAAATAGTTTTCCTTAAAAAACTGAGGTCGGTAAACCTTTAATTTACCTTCATAGCACTGCTGGTCAAAATCGATTGCCCGTATTCTATAGACCACATGATCAAAATCATGAGTAGGCACAATCACGTAATTATAAGAACGCATATCTCCCAAGAGTCGGATCATACAGCGCTCGTTAAACTTGACAAACTCCTTTGCCAACTGGGATTTTTCTGATTCCGTACACTTAGGTAAAAAGTCTTTAATAAACACATCACCTGGAATTCCAGCTATATGTTCCTCTATTAAAGTATCCTTATACACCAGAAAGTTTAAGTTATAAGGAGATAACATATGTTCTAGTTCTAGACCGTAAATTCTAGAAGCATCCGTCTTTTTTACATAAAAATAGGTGAAGTTATCATTAAGGACATTCCTAACCCTTATCCTAAACGGTTTAGAGTTCCCAAAGGTGCAAAAATCCACCGCATCTACATTTAAAAAGGGGAAAATACTATCACTCCCATCAGAATGCAAAATGGAATAAACTTTTTTTAGACTACTATCTATCTCCATCCTATCATACTCACTGTAAAAGACCCTCACCCAAAGTGTATCCTTATCATCAGCATCGTAAACCGCTACGGAGCCAGAGAACCTAAGAAGGTCATCATAGAAAATCGGAATTTCTGTTTTCCGACTGTAATGGGCTAAGTAAGCGTCCAACTTTTCGCTGACCGGAAAGGCCGGCTTTTTTTTGGACATTAATTTTTCTGACATAAGGTGTTATTTTATTTATCGTATTTAAAAGTTGTGCTGTTGTATATTTTAGCATGTTTTAATCCAATATACATAACCTACCCATCATTTAAAATTTAAAAATGATAAAAAGGGGATATCCAACAGCGATATTTTTGCTTTCCTCTCCTCTATAAAATATCAATATTTATGCAATTCTCAAATTGACTTTTTTTTAAAACCAAGATAGTATACCATGTCTAAAGTAGGCTAGAATCCTATTTGCGGCTTACATGAGTCGTAATTTGAACCCCTTTTCAAAAAAACGGTACAACAGTACCCATAAGACACAGGAACCGTGCCGTTTATACTATTTCTTAAAAGACCGTATTCCTAAATTAAATTTTGATGTAATAAACCCACGTTCAAACGTTTTAAAGCACTGCTGTACTATAAGTTAAAATGTAATTCTATATCCTATTATCTTAATTGACTCTCATCTACTTTACAACAACCATAATACGTACATGATGCACCCACTTTTACAAAAGCGGCTTACGTTTGTAGAATTACCTTCCAAAAGCATTACGTGTATTAATATTTAGAACCGTGATTACAAATAGAAGGAAGACATATAGGATGAATCCATAATTGAAAATCACATTATTTTCTTTACATTGTAACAAAACCACCAGTTGTTCGTCATCTAGCTACAAACCACTGAAAACCCACCTAATTTGGAAGCGATTTTAACTGTTACCAACCTGACCAAAAAATTTGGTTTTCTCACTGCTGTAAAAGACCTCTCCTTTACTATTGAAAAAGGAAATGTATACGGAATCCTAGGCCCCAACGGTAGTGGGAAGTCCACCACCCTTGGTATTGTACTGAATGTAGTAAACCCCAGTGGAGGTAGGTTCTCTTGGTTCAATGGTAGGCTTACTACGCATCAAGCCTTAAAAAAGGTGGGAGCTATTATAGAGCGCCCCAACTTCTATCCCTATATGACTGCCATTCAAAATTTGAAATTGGTCTGCAAGATTAAGGAAGTACCTAATGATAAAATAGAGGAAAAGCTGGAATTAGTAGGGCTCCTAGAACGTAAGAACAGTAAGTTTAGCACATATTCCCTAGGGATGAAGCAGCGTTTAGCCATCGCCTCTGCCCTACTTAACGATCCCGAGATATTAATCCTGGACGAACCCACCAACGGCCTGGATCCACAAGGAATCCATCAGATAAGGGAAATTATAAAAAAGATCGCTTCACAAGGTACCACCATTTTATTAGCTTCCCATTTATTGGATGAGGTTGAGAAGGTCTGTAGTCATGTTGTAATTCTCAGAAAAGGAGAAAAATTATATTCAGGACGCGTTGAGGATATGCTCGCTAGTTATGGCTTTTTCGAATTAAAATCGGACCAAACCGAAGCGTTGCTCGATTTTCTTGAAAAACATGCCAGTTTTGGTACAGTAAAGCATGAAAACGGGTTGATAAAAGTCATCCTAAAAGAAGAAATGGATGCTAAGACCCTAAATCAGCATTTATTTGAAAAGGGTATAGTTCTTTCCCATTTGGTAAAACGAAAAGAGAGCCTGGAAGAACAATTCCTTACCCTTACCAACAATACCCAAAAACAAGCTTAAACTGCCTAACCAATCTAAATTATGTTGCGATTATTACAGATAGAATTTATAAAGTTGTGGAATAATAGGGCCAGTAAAATCCTAATAATATCCTATTTCACCCTACTTTTATGCATGGCATTATTGGCGGCCATAAAGTTTGATATCGGTCCGGTTAAGTTCCACATTGCCGATCAGGGCGTTTTTAATTTCCCCTATATATGGCATTTGAACACTTGGATTGCTGGGGGATTAAAACTGTTCTTCGCCATTGTAATCGTCTCCATGATGGCCAACGAATACAGCAATAAGACCATAAAGCAAAATTTAATAGACGGACTTAGCAAGAAGGAATTTATTGCCTCTAAATTTCTTACGGTTTTTACATTCTCCCTAATCTCTACCCTATTTGTATTTCTAGTCTCCTTGGTTTTAGGGTTGATTTATTCCGATTACACGGAGATTTCTATAATTTTATCCGGTTTGGAATACCTCGTCGCCTACTTTTTTAAATTATTGGGTTTCTTTTCCTTCTGTCTTTTCTTGGGGATATTGGTAAAGCGATCGGCTTTTGCACTAGGCTTCCTAATTGTATGGTTTGCTATAGAGAATTTAGCCCTGCGATTTTTGGTATGGTGGTTGGCCGGAAGCGAAGCCTCAGCCACTTTTATGAAATACCTTCCGCTGGAATCCATGTCTAACCTCATCAAAGAACCTGTATCCCGATTTAAAGCAGTGCAGAGTGTAGTGGCACAAATGGGAGAAGAGTTTAACAAGGACTACAATGTACATTTCCATGAAATTTTGATAGTATTATGCTGGACGGCCATTTTTATTTACCTGTCTTATGCATTATTGAAGCGACGGGATTTATAGAATAGCCGCATTTCTTTTAGACTGCTAACACACTTTTGAGAAATTTGAGCCTAATAAAAGTATGTTTTAAACTTCGAAAATTAGTACCGCAACCATTACAGTCTTAAATTCTAGCTAAAGCGCAAAGGCTATTGGGCAGGTTTTAGTATTTTTAAAAAATGAAATTTAAAGTTGTTTCGGATTTTAAACCTACGGGCGATCAGCCGTCGGCAATTAAACAGTTACGGGAAGGTTTGGATACCGATGTCCGTTACCAGACCCTATTAGGTGTTACGGGATCTGGGAAGACCTTTACCGTGGCTAATGTAGTAGAAGAGGTGCAACGCCCTACTTTGGTGCTTGCCCATAACAAAACCTTAGCAGCCCAGTTGTATTCGGAGTTTAAACAATTTTTTCCAGAGAATGCCGTGGAATATTTTGTCTCCTACTACGATTACTATCAACCAGAAGCTTATATCCCCAGTAGCGGAACCTATATAGAAAAAGACCTTTCCATAAATGAGGACATTGAAAAGTTGCGATTGAGCACTACCTCCTCCCTACTCTCCGGAAGAAGGGATGTTCTAGTGGTAGCCTCCGTATCTTGTTTATACGGAATAGGGAATCCGGTGGAATTTAAAAAGAACGT
Organism: Arenibacter certesii DSM 19833; assembly: GCF_000429545.1. Classification (GTDB taxonomy): domain Bacteria; phylum Bacteroidota; class Bacteroidia; order Flavobacteriales; family Flavobacteriaceae; genus Arenibacter; species Arenibacter certesii. Next base: position 192,494 of record NZ_AUCB01000004.1, on the reverse strand, counting down.
AATTAACGTACATAAAGATCAGGTAATTTCAAGGACTAAACTCCTACATCTATTAGTACAAAGTTTATATTCTAGAACTACGGCCGATTTTAAGAACGGAAATTTTAGGGTGAAGGGAGATGTAGTAGACGTATTCCCCAGTTATTCTGACCATGCCTTTAGAATTCATTTCTTTGGGGATGAGATTGAAGAAATTGAGGCCTTTGATCCGCTCAAGAATAGGATTCTTGAAAAATACGATCAATTGACGCTGTATCCTGCGAATATGTTTGTGACTTCCCCAGATGTGCTCCAGAATGCCATTCACCAAATTCAGGAAGATATGGTGAAGCAGGTGGCCTATTTTAAGGAAATAGGAAAGCATTTGGAAGCAAAGCGCTTGGAAGAGCGTACCAATTTTGATTTGGAGATGATTCGGGAATTGGGCTATTGTTCTGGTATAGAAAACTACTCTAGATACTTGGATGGTAGGTTACCCGGTACTCGCCCGTTCTGTTTGTTGGATTATTTTCCTGACGATTATTTAATGGTGGTTGATGAGAGTCACGTTACCATTCCACAGGTACATGCCATGTATGGTGGGGATAGGTCTAGAAAAGAAAATTTAGTGGATTATGGATTTAGGCTTCCCGCGGCTATGGATAACCGCCCCTTGAAATTTGAGGAGTTTGAAGCGCTCCAGAATCAGGTGATCTACGTTAGTGCTACCCCAGCAGATTATGAATTGGAATTGAGCCAAGGAATCTATGTGGAACAGGTAATACGCCCCACAGGGCTGTTGGACCCTATTATTGAAGTGCGCCCTAGTTTAAACCAGATCGACGATCTTATTGAAGAGATTCAAATTCGAGTTGAAAAAGACGAGCGGACCTTAGTAACCACCTTGACCAAACGGATGGCTGAAGAATTGGCAAAATACCTCACCAGAATAAGTGTAAGGTGTAGGTATATACACAGTGATGTAGATACTTTGGAACGGGTTGAAATAATGCAGGACCTCCGTAAAGGCATATTTGATGTTCTTATTGGGGTTAACCTACTGAGAGAAGGTCTCGATTTACCTGAAGTCTCCTTAGTAGCTATTTTGGATGCCGATAAAGAAGGCTTTTTACGAAGCTCTAGATCGCTAACCCAAACCGTGGGAAGGGCGGCAAGACACTTAGAGGGTAAGGCGATTATGTATGCGGATAAGATTACCAAGAGCATGCAACAGACGATAGATGAGACCAATTACCGCAGGGAAAAGCAGACCAATTACAATACAAAGCATAATATCACTCCTACTGCTTTGAATAAAAGTTTGGACAGTGTGCTTGCGAAAAATTCGGTTTCTACCTATCACTTTGAAAAGGAGGGAATGAGAGCTGCAGAACCTGATATGATGTACTTGACACAGCCCCAAAAGGAAAAGATGATAAAGGAAAAGCGGAAGGCTATGGAGAAAGCGGCCAAAGAGCTGGATTTTATGCAAGCCGCTAAATTGCGTGACGAGATCAAAGCTTTACAAGAACAGGAATAAACAGTCAGGTTGCATAATTTGTTATTATTTGCAGCAGGTAGTTTAATTATAAACCGCCAGAATAACAACCTAAGGCAGTTTCAGACCTTACTACAAGCGTTTAGTGCTGTTTGTGTAAATAGTATCACTAAGAGAATAAACTATTTAGAGTGACTTCTATGCGGTTTACACCTCTTATTTAACACCTACTTTCTTCGCTACGTTTAGAGCACATTATAAATTATCAAACCCCCAAATAGTAAGGCAATAGGCGCAATTATTTGGATGTATTTAGGTTTAAGGATATCGGCACTTTTCATTGCAAACTGATGATGGATTTTTCTTGGAACTACATAAAGCATCAGGGATGTGATCACCATAATCCAACCTAAAAGTTTAAACCCTATTGGAAGCTTAGAAGAGTCTGAGGTTACGATTAGGGAAACTGCTGGAATCAGCCGAAGGGTAATTTCCATATAGTTAATAACATTAGTACTCCCTGCTTTTCTTAATGTTAATCTTGCTTTTTGTGGATTAAACAGCATTAGGAGTCCAACTAACAATATAAAAGCTCCGAACAATACCACCACCCATTTTGCAGACTCAATAAGCATAGTTTCGGTTGGTATCAATGTTTGATTTGTTAATTGACGCTATTTGGCAAGTTCCGCTTTTTGATTTTCTATATACCTATTAAATTTCATTTCAGTAGTTTCTTCTCGACTTAACAGATTGATTGCTGCCCATAATCTATTCTTAGGAATATTGAAATCAAAACGCGAATGATTCCTAGCAAACCAATTTGCATCGCATGTTGAAAACCCTCCAGCATTTTCAAACTTCTTACGTATTCCATAATAATAAGCATCACCTTTTCCTACGTTTTCAAGATATAACATATACTTACTAAATGGTTTGATGTACAATTGTGGGAAATTTTTAAGATTTCTATAAACAGTATCCTTAATTCTTATCATGACGATGTCTCTTTCAAATCGCCATACGGTGGACAACTGAAGGGAATCTAGACTTTTTAAAAATTCATATTTTGCGTCTTCTCTAAATGGAATCTTATTTGGCGCTTGTTTAATTCCTTCAAAATAAAAATGATAGGCTTCATTGATATCGGTTGAGTGTCCATATTCTAAAACCATTTGGTCCACGTACTGAACCATCGCATTTAGACCATTTATTTCGATATCCTTAAAAACTTTGGTAAACGCCTTATCGCTTCTTAAGTCAGTTTTATTTTGACTAACCAATTGCGTGTTACTTAACAATAATAACAAAAGCACAATTATACTCTTCATGGTTTTAAATTTTGGTTTGGTTTGGTTGTGGTAGAAGGTCTTCTTACAAGCTTATTTTATCAGTAAGAAAATACTACTGCAATAAAAATAGTGATTTTATTACATAGTAGTAATATTTATAACAGGGTTGTTTGCTTTAATGTTTCTATTGATAATCTTGGAACCTCAACCACAAAGACATGGACCTTTTAGCACGAGTTTAGAGTCGTCAAACAAGGAAAACCATTTGGATATTATCCCTGCCGTGAAGTACTGAATATGGCATTTGAAGGTGGTGTTGTTAATATGTCATAACTAAAGGCACGGCGATCCTCTTAACTCACAATAGGGCTACAAATGTGGGGTTCGCTATGGGACCAAGGGCTTGTTATATTCGTATTGCTAAAATGAGTTTCCGAATAGGTTCGACCCCCTTTTTGGAGTGCTGAAATAGGGTCCGAATCCTAAGCCAGCCTAATTTTATTCATCATATCAAGGGGCTATACAAGGACACTGATGTTATAAGGCAGTATTATACTCCTTTCTTTTTCGGATTTTGTCGATTAGAGAACAAGGATATGATTTCAATATTTTCATTATAAACCCTATAACATAGATTATTGTATTTTTCAACAACGGCTTTTCGAATCCCCAATTTTCTGTTGAAGAAGGGAATAGTTCAGGAGTTTTAGATAATAATTCAATGGTGTGTTCGGGTTTTGCAGAAAAATTTCTCAACTCTCGTTCAGTCCAATTGGTTTCCAAATATTTAATAGTCTCTTCTAGTGCGGTTAGCGCGTGATCAGTCCATAAAATTTTATAGCCACTTCTCATGGGCATTCTTTGCGGTTGAGTGAGAAGTTAGTTTTCCGTCATTGGCATCTTGCATTCCTTTCTCAATAGATTCTTTTTCGAGCGAAGCTATCTCATCCCACCAATCAGTACTTTCTTCTTCTCTCAACTTCATCAACTTATCAATTAAAGACATATCGTTCAACGTTGAAAGCCACTGAATCAATTCGATTTTCTAATTTTATAGATTTATATCCATATTATCAAAGTTGCTAATTTAGTGTAATATCCCAATCTATCCTGAATGCTAAATCATTAATCATAGCTAATGCATAAAGTAAGTTTTTGATATATATTTTGCATCCTATATAATATAGGTCTTTTAGTTAATTAACTTAAATAATATGGCATCTAGATGCTGGAATTCTTATATACCATACCTAACGGCACGCTTATCCTTCTTATATACAAAATAAGGGGATATTATGGAACAAAAGGCTTTCAATATACTAAAACGAATGCCCTCAATAGTTTGGCCACCATTTTGGAATACTGGAATAGAGTCCAATTTCTAATTGATCCCAAATTGCCCGTTGGTAAAAGGGTCTAGGTAGGTACTTTTCGTAAACCTATCAATATATGTTAGGCTTACTATTGTAAGGTAGGCCGACTTATTTTTTTAATTCAATTCTGACTCAATTTGTCTAAGCTCTGCCAATAATTGTTTTCTAGCTTCCATATCATTAACATTCTTTAGCTTTTTGGAGGTCACGATATAGTTATGCTTCTTTCTAAGAAAGGATTCAGAACTTTCAAATGCTTTCAACCAATCAGTAAAATCGGAAAGTTCTTTTTGATCTGAATTATAGTTAAAATGCTCAGCAAATTCCGGAATTGCCCAATTGGAATATTCATATTTTTCAATTGGAACTATTTTTCTGCCAAAGTATTTATCAAATAGGTATGAATTGGCAAAGAATACTTGATAAGCCTTTTCCTCCGCTCCTTTCAGATTTTTTGTTTTAAAGAGAATTATAAGCCATTCAAATAGGAAGTTGGGCATTCCCATATCATCATTAAAATTCTTATCAAACCATCTCAAATAGGTCAGACCACCTTTGTAATCCTGAATTTTTATAAAGAGTTCAGGCGGCATATATCTTAAACCACGACTATCGTCGAACCCACCATACTTTCTTTTCTCCGCAACCAAAGTAGCTCTAATACTTCTTATTTTGGTTTTAATTTTTTCGATTTGTCTTGGTGTCATAATATTTACGAGTATCCATTTGTTTCTCCAGGGCCTCTATTTCCTACAATAAAATAGAAAGATCGTGAACGGATTCTTAGAAACGGTAAAAGGCGTGTCTAACGTGTTGTAAAGGAGAACCTTTATTGCTGCTTATTGTGCTCCACCCAAAGTAGGTCCGAGGTATTATATCCAATATCCTCAGCAATCTTTAGATAGTTGTTTTTTATATTTTTGGGGAGTTGGGTCTCCCGAGAAAGGATCCATAAGTATTTTAGGTTTTTCCCTGCTACCATCGCATACTTGTACTCCTCATCCAATGCAATAACATTGTATCCAGAAAAAAATGGCCCAAAAAAGGATACTTTCAGCTTGGCAATGGTATCTTCCCCAATAAACTTAGCTTTCCCAATTGCTTGGGTCCACTCTTCCTTCTTGGTATTATACCCCTGATTATCCACCTTAATGGTACCATCGTCATTTAAAGAATAGGTTGCGGTGGTATTGTTCAGATTCCTTTCAAACTTAAAATCCAGCCTAGCGATCTCATACCATTGGCCCAAATATTTTTCTTTGTCAAAAGGTTTCACTGCTACTGCCCCTTTAGGTATAGTAGCACAAGAGAAAAGTCCCATCATCATAATGCTTATTAGTGGTATGTAAATAAGTTTAGTAATTTTCATAGTTGTGAAGTTAGCGATTGCAGTCCTTAAACCGATTTATAGTAAGCCTCCTGAATCCAATCTTTTAGTTGCGCATCAATATCATCCAAACCAAATAGCTGTACTCTATGGGTGCACATAGTACCAAAAGGACCAGAATTTTCTAGCTTTTCCGTGGTAGGCTTATCCTTGAGCTTAAGTCCTAAATCGATTCTTGTTTTGGTCGCCGGTTTAATCAATACAAATTGTCGCTTCCGTACAATGCTAACACTTCCTTTTTTGGGTGTTATTGTTATATCAGCGCCCAACGTTTTAATATAGGTAATGAGTTTTTCATAAATGGGAAATAAATGCTCCTTGCCTTTATACTGACTTACCACAAGGTCTTCATAAGTGCTATCTTCTTCCTTGGAAAGTGTAACAATAGTATTGGCAAATCCGTGGGTAACCTGATACTCCGCCTTCAAATAATTTACCCCTTCTGTATGTTTGGCAAAGGATTTTTCTTTTAGTATTTTTTTCCATTCCCCTAAAGATTTGCCTGTTTTCTCAGGCATATTGTCAATCATGGTTTGTAGCGCTTTATCCATAGTAGTATATTTTATTTTTTAGAAGCGATATACTCATCTACAAAGTCCTCCAACACATTTAGTGGGATAGCACCTTGGGAAAGCACTACTTCATGGAATTCTCTAATATCAAATTTATCTCCTAGAGCTTCTTTTGCTTTTTCGCGCAGTTCTACAATTTTTAACATCCCAATCTTATATGCTGTTGCTTGACCTGGCATTACTATATGCCTTTCTACCATTTTAATGGCATCTAACTCCGCATTTGGGGTATTTTCCGTATAATATTTAATACCCACTTCCCGGGTCCATTTTTTGCTGTGAATGCCTGTGTCCACTACTAATCTACATGCTCTCCATAATTCCATAGCTAAACGCCCAAAATCTGAATAAGGGTCGGCATAGAAGCCCATTTCTTTTGGAATTAACTCGGAATACAATCCCCATCCTTCAGAGTATGCGGTATAACCTCCAAACTTTCTAAACATGGGTACTTCTTCTAATTCTTGCTGAATTGCCAATTGCATATGATGCCCAGGAATTCCTTCGTGATAGGCCAAGGCTTCCATTTGATAAGAGGGCATAGATTCCATATCATATAGGTTGGCATAATAGATTCCCGGTCTGGATCCATCAGCTGCAGGACGACTATAGAATGCTTTTCCTGCCGATTTTTCTCTAAATGGCTCTACTGCTTTTACCATGATATCTGCTTTTGGCTTAGATATGAATATTTCATCCAATCGCGTTTTCATAGTTTCTATTAATCGCACTGCTTCCTTGATATACGCTTCTTTCCCAGATTTGTCCTCGCTATAATAAAATTGAGGGTCCGTTCTCATAAACTGAAAAAAGTCTTGCTGTGTTCCTTCAAAATCTACCTTCTTGCGAATAACTTCTATTTCCCCATGGATCCTAGCCACTTCACTCAAACCTATTTCGTGAATTTCATCTGCTGTTAGATCGGTTGTGGTTGTTCTTTTAAGCGCATTGTTATAGAATGCCTCTCCATCGGGGAATTTCCACGCACCGTGATCGGAATTTGCTCTTTCCTTTTGTTCATTCATAAAAGAAATCAAAGCAGTATAAGCTGGTTTTACTGAAGTTAATAACGCTTGTTTTGCTTCAGTTTCCAATTTGGACCTGGTCTCAGCATCTAGATCTAACTTGTCTATCTTATTCAGGAAATCTTCCATTAAGGTACTTGGTTCTTCACTAGAATCAAAAGGTCCTCCAATCAGTATATTTTCCGAATCCACTATCACCTTATCAAATACAAATTTTGGCGGCACCACCCCAATGGCTTCACGTTCTTTTAAATTTGCTACCAATTGGTAGAAAAACGTTTTAAAACCATTTAACCTAGATATATAGGCTTCAGCATCCTTAATATCATCAATCCGATGCATATTTATCAAAAATGCTGGCTTATCTGCTTGCGCTCCAAACATCTGATTTACGGGGTAATTGTGTAGTCTGTACTTATAATCCGCAATATGGTTTTCTACATTTTGCTTATAGAGATTATAACTTAACAATACGTCCTCTGAAAGTGCCTCTACATTAACCGAATGTATTAACCAATTTAGATGTTCCTTGTTCATTTTTAGAATTTCTTCTTCTAGAGCAGGAGAATTATCATTCAATTTTCCGTAATCCTTCTTAATTCCAAGTCTTGTTTGAAACTCCGGATACCTATCTACTCTATCATCAAAACTTTTCTGTAGGAAGTCGTAAACTTTCTTAGATTCTACAGCAATTTCCTTTTCCGTAACTATTTTTACTCCTTCCTCTTTACAAGAAATGAATAAGGCAACAGCACAAAAAGTCAATAAGGATTTTAAAAACAATTGGCTCATAAGGTATCTATATTATCGTTTGGGGTTTTTAAAACAGATGGGGACGTCCACGTATAGGAACTAACACCTTTAGTTAATTTTGACTAAGATAAGATTTTTAACAAACATCATAGTTTGTTTAAACTATCAGGAAAATAGAAGGTGGATTACTACTGAACCGTATAAAAAAAGGAAGGCGCTTTAATTGCTTAAAGCGCCTTCCCCAACTAACCAACCAAACTATGAAAACCTTCCCTGAGAACAGGGAAATTCAATCTAAACTTATGCTACTGTAATTGCTCTTTTAGGTTTTGGCAAAGCTTCTTCCTTCTTAGGCATTACAAATTTTAAGATTCCGTCTTCGTAAGAGGCATCAATTTTATCTAGGTTTACCGTTTCAGGCAACGTAAATACACGTTTAAAGGAACTGAAAGAGAACTCTCTTCTAGTGTAATTATCCTCATTCTTAGTATCCTCGGTTTCAACCTCAGAAGAAATGGTGAGAACTTCGTTATCGATCTCTACTTTAAAATCTTCTTTTTTCCTTCCTGGAATAGCCATTTCCAACTCAAATCCAGTTTCGTTTTCCTTTACGTTAACTGCAGGTGTATTGTGATTAAAACTATCCATACCACCAAACCAATCCGGTCTTAAAATTTCATTCATTAAGGATGGAAAAACAACGTTATTTCTTTTTACTATACTCATGATCTTTATTTTTTAATTAGACTTATTTTTTCTTTTGTTCATGAGGATAATTGCAAAACCTATACCAGCGCCAAAATACTGCCGTTATGTCGGTTTTACAGGTATTGTTAGCGACATAATGTCACTTAACAGTGAGGACAGGAGATAAAATAGGGCAAATAGGATCTATAAAGCTGCGCTTTAGTTATAGTGCGCTTTAAAAATGTTGATCAATACATTCGGTGGAACCACCTTATTGGGATAATTGTGCATTACTTTAAGCACCTGATCGATAGCGGTATGCGGCAATCCGAATCGCAATCCGATATTATGGAGCCTTTCCACTTCAGTTGAAGTTTGCTCCTCATCTACATTCATTAATAGCACCAAGCGGTGAAACTGCAGAATCCGCTCTCCCTCTGAGCGGGGCACCACTTTTTCCACTTTGTTATGAAATAGCGCATTAAAGGTTTCTTTATCTACCCCCAATTGATTAGCAACCTGCACTAGAAATTGATACTCAGCATCTTTAATGGCTCTATCTGCTTTAGCAAAAGCAATCATTTCTGTTAAGAGGCTCAATTTCTCTTTCTGCGTATTCATACATGAATGTTTTATTCTAAATTACATTAAATATTTTAGTAAAAACGGCCAATACCATTGTAAAATAAGAAACAGATGGCTGTTGAGTTTATTTTTTGTAATATCTTGCCAAAAAATTACAGCATGACCAATAACGATATTCTAAAAAAGTTGCGGGTAGCCCTAAAGCTTCGAAATGATGAGATAGTAGATATTTTAGCTCTAGTAGATTTTAAAATAACTAAAAGTGAGTTAGGTGCTTTTTTTAGAAAGGAAGACCACCCCAATTATGTGGAGTGTGGGGATCAGATTTTAAGAAATTTCCTAAACGGCATGGTCATTCACTACCGCGGAACTAAAGAAAACCCTATAGACCCTGAAACTAGCTTACCAAAACCGGTAACATCCGCCCAACCTAAGGCACACAAAGCTGCAACACCACCTTCTTACAAAGACAAACAGAAGCGTAAAATAGATCAAGACATTTCACCCGTTAGATATAAGAATAAAAAAAAGTCCTGAGAATCATTCAGGACTTTTTCTAACAACAGATTATATTAACCTTTAATCCTAACGGGAATCTTATAGGTTATCCCCATCTCATAATCGGAGCACTCTACTTTAATGTAATTAAGCCTACCCTTTACATAGGATTCCAACGCCTCTTCATTAGTCAGCACAGAAAGTACCACCATTTCCTTTTCAGAATTTACTGTAAAATACACTACACCGCTCATCTCTGCATCCAATGGAACCCTAAGTGCATTATTGGATAATAATTCCTTAATTTGCTGTGACAAAGATTTAGCAGGTTTATCGTCTAAACGACTATTCGCAGAAATACTACCGATAGAAAGTAGCATTACAGCTACAAGAATTAAATTAAATTTTCTCATGATGATTGTTTTTTAGATTGATGAAAAATTGTTTAACGTATTGATTAGATACACATAAGAGACGCGGATCATAAAAAATTGTTACGCCTGTTATTTATTTTAACAAGTATTTAACACAAAGTAAATAGGCATAAAAAAAAGCAGTTCCAAATTGGAACTGCTTTTTAAATATGTTGAATATTAAAATTCTTAGGCTAAAACCTCCTTTACCTTATCAGCGGCCTCTTGGAAAAGAACGGCAGAATGAACAGCCAATCCTGAGTTATCCAAAATCTCCTTTGCCAATTCGGCATTGGTACCTTGCAATCTAACAATGATTGGAATTTTGATTGCATCTCCCATATTCTTATAGGCATCAACAACTCCTTGTGCTACCCTATCACAACGTACTATTCCTCCAAAAATATTGATAAGGATACATTTTACAGCTGAATCTTTTAGAATAATCCTAAAGGCTTCTTCCACTCTTTTTGCATCTGCAGTACCACCTACATCCAAAAAGTTTGCAGGTTCACCCCCGGCCATTTTAATTAAATCCATAGTAGCCATAGCCAATCCAGCTCCGTTTACCATACATCCAACGTTACCATCAAGATCCACATAGTTAAGACCTACTGCACGTGCTTCTAATTCTATTGGGTTCTCCTCTCTAAGATCCCTCATTTCGGAATACTGCTTTCTTCTATATAACGCATTATCATCAATAGCTACTTTTGCATCTACTGCCATAATCTTATCATCCGAAGTCTTTAAAACTGGATTTATCTCGAACATACTTGCATCACTTTCCATATACGCTTTGTATAGGCTAGACACAAATTTTGTCATTTCTTTAAATGCGGTTCCTGAGAGGCCTAAATTAAAGGCAATCTTTCTAGCTTGAAAAGGAAGCAATCCCGTTGCAGGGTTTATTTCTTCCGTAAAAATAAGGTGTGGAGTACTTTCTGCTACTTCCTCAATATCCATTCCGCCTTCGGTTGAATACATAATCATATTCCTACCGGTTGCTCTATTTAGCAAGACGGACATATAAAATTCACTGGTCTCGCTATCTCCGGGATAATAAACATCTTCTGCTACTAAAACCTTATGCACCTTTTTCCCTTCTGCAGAAGTTTGTGGGGTCACAAGGTTCATTCCAATAATGTTTCCTGCGATCTCCTCAACCTCCCGTAGGTTCTTGGCTAGTTTAACACCGCCACCTTTACCACGCCCTCCAGCATGGACCTGAGCCTTTATTACATGCCAGCCGGTCCCGGTTTCCTGCGTTAATTGTTTGGCAGCCTCTACAGCTTCCTTTGCATTATGTGCAACAACTCCGCGTTGAATACGCACTCCAAAACTTGCTAAAATCTCTTTTCCCTGATATTCGTGAAGGTTCATAAATTATAGGTATCTATTTGTTACGTTGCAAAAATAGCAAACGCAACGGATTTACCCTAATTAAATAAATCAGAAAACATTAAGGTTATAGTTTAAGTCAAAATACGCTACACAATACCACACAACTAGCACATTTTAAGAATGTTATATTCTAAACCAATTACAGCAATAATTTTTTAAAATTTAAAACTCTTGAAATCCAATGGGTCAAAGCTTTTAAAATGACCATTCATTCCAATCATTTCCTTTGCCCGATCTACCTGTACCAAAACCTGGATCATATTACGCAAATGTGCACGTAGAAACCGAAGACGCTCACTCTCATAATCCATTTGAAGCAACAGGTATTCCTGAGCTAAGGATAAACCAATTTTATGTACCCATAAATGCAGATCCAGATTTCCAGTATCGTTAACCAAAACAGCTGTACCCATTAACTCATACAATTTGGCCACCAATTGGAGTACCTCTATTATATCCGCATCCGACCCATCTTCATGGTACGCTAAAAATGAAACCCCTCCCCCAGCATACTTCTTAAGGTGCACCGTATTTTGAAAGGAATTAATTTTAAATACCCTTAGAGCGCTACAAACTATATCTAGCTTTCCATCAAGATACGTCTTTCTTATACCCTCCAATTTCATTTCCGTCCCAACTTCAATCTTCTCTGAGATATAGACGGGGGTGCCAAACAATCTATCCCCTCCTTTAACATCGCTGATCAATTCCTTGTAGCGATCTTCAAAAATATGTAAGTGAACCGTTTCACCTGGGAAAAAGATCGACTCTAAAGGAAACATTGGCAACCACATACTTTTTATTTTTTATAAACTCCCTCCCTTAGAGCAGAGAGAGCGAAACTATATATTGTTTTAAATATAACATTCTGTTACATTATTCTAATATACCATAATATTTTTGCTATCTAACGAGAAGTAGTCTAGATTTGCTTAAAATTCAGATAAAATGCAACGAACTGATCTATTAAAGATAGCAAAAACTTACGGGGATCCAGTATATGTTTACGATTCGGAGAAAATAATTTCCCAATTCCACCGATTGACCAATGCATTTAAAGGTGTAAAAAAATTACAATTAAATTATGCCGCCAAAGCGCTTTCCAACATAACTATTTTAAGGTTAATGAACAGCTTGGGCAGTGGATTAGATACCGTTTCCATACAGGAAGTCCGACTTGGATTATTGGCCGGATTTAAGCCCAGCGATATTATCTATACGCCTAATGGGGTATCTTTAGAGGAGATTGAAGAAGCTTCCGCATTAGGGGTTCGCATAAATATTGACAACTTATCTATCTTGGAACAGTTTGGCAGCAAACATCCTAATGTTCCTGTTTGCATTAGGATTAACCCACATGTTATGGCAGGTGGAAACTCCAATATATCCGTAGGACATATCGATTCCAAATTTGGAATTAGTATCCATCAAATTCCACATTTGCTCCGTATTGTTAAGTTGACAAACATGAACGTTAATGGGATACACATGCATACCGGGAGTGATATTTTGGATATTGATGTGTTTTTATATGCTTCAGAAATTTTGTTTGAAACTGCCAAGAATTTTGACAACTTAGAGTTTATCGATTTTGGCAGTGGCTTTAAAGTTCCTTACAAAGACGGTGATATTGAGACCAATGTAGAAGAATTGGGCAGCAAATTAACCCAACGTTTTAACGCATTCTGCAAGGAGTACGGAAGAGAACTTACGCTGGCTTTTGAACCAGGAAAGTTTTTGGTTAGTGAAGCTGGATTTTTCTTGGCAAAAGTGAATGTGGTTAAACAAACTACTTCTACAGTATTCGCTAGTGTAGATTCTGGATTCAATCATTTAATCCGACCTATGCTTTATGGTGCAACTCATTTTATAGAGAATATTTCCAATCCAAACGGACGTGAACGGTACTACTCCGTCGTAGGTTATATCTGTGAGACGGATACATTCGCTAGCAATAAAAGGATAAAAGAGATTAGCGAGGGCGATATTCTTTGCTTTAGAAATGCTGGTGCCTATTGCTTTACCATGGCCAGTAATTACAACTCTAGATATAGACCTGCAGAGGTGCTTTGGCATGAAGGTAAGGCGATATTAATAAGAGAACGCGAAACTTTTGAGGACTTAATTAAGAACCAAGTAGATGTAAAAGAGTTATTTGCTCCTGCTCCTGAAAAAGCGACTGCAAAATAAATCTTGATTTTTTCCGTTAGGATGTCAATACTAACGCGACAAAACACAAAAATAAGTTTGACTATGGTAAAAAGATCCGTTTACACCTTTATCGCATTATTCAGTTTAGCCCTAATCCCATATAGTGGTACGGCTCAGACTGTAGAATGGATGAGCTGGGAAGAGGCCGTAAAACTGGCAGAAACTGATAAAAATCCAAAGAAAATATTTGTTGACGTCTATACCGATTGGTGCGGATGGTGCAAAAAAATGGATAAGGACACGTTTCAAGACCCTAAGGTTGCAGAATACATGTCCCAAAAATACTATATGGTAAAACTTGATGGGGAGCAAAAAGACCCCATAGAATATAAAGGACAGACTTTTAAGTTTGTTGCATCTGGGAAAAGCGGGTACCACGAGTTTGCAGCTGCTCTAATGCAAGGAAAACTAAGCTATCCCACCACCATTTTCTTGGATGAGAAAGTAAATATGCTATCTCCAGTTCCCGGATATCAAAAACCAGAACCCTTCTTAAAAATCGCCAAATATTTTGGTGAGGATATCCACAAAGAAAAAGATTGGCAAGCGTATAGCAACGAAACCAAATAACTACAATACCTACAAACATAAAATATAAAAAGCCCCTTCTTGGGGCTTTTTATATTTTATACAAGTGATTTTTTACAACTTATCTGCTGTAGTTTGGAGATTCCTTGGTAATGGTTACATCATGTGGATGACTCTCATTAATACCACTAGAGGTAATCTTAACAAATCTTCCGGTATCCTGTAAGGTGGCAATATCCTTTGCCCCACAATAACCCATTCCTGCACGCAGACCGCCAATAAATTGATGGATACTTTCATACAAATCACCTTTATAAGGAACACGACCTACAATACCTTCCGGCACCAATTTCTTAATATCGTCTTCTACATCTTGGAAATAGCGATCCTTACTCCCTTGTCTCATGGCCTCAACAGAACCCATTCCTCTATATGTCTTATACTTACGACCTTCATATATAACGGTCTCACCAGGAGATTCCTTTGTTCCTGCCAATAAAGAGCCTAACATAACCGAATCGGCACCAGCAGCGATAGCTTTAGGGATATCACCAGTGTATCGGATCCCTCCATCTGCTATAACAGGAATGCCACTTCCTTTAATAGCCGCTGCAACTTCCATAACTGCAGAAAACTGAGGAAAACCAACCCCTGCAACCACTCTAGTTGTACAAATAGACCCAGGACCTATTCCCACCTTAACGGCATCTGCACCAGCATCAACCAAATATTTAGCAGCTTCAGCAGTAGCAATATTCCCCACAATAACATCTAAATCAGGAAATTTGCTTTTAACCAAGTTCAATACTTGGACCACCCCTTTGGTATGTCCGTGGGCAGTATCAATAATAACAGCATCGACCCCTGCAGCTACTAAAGCCTCTGTTCTATCTAGGGCATCAGCAGTAACACCTAAGGCTGCAGCAACACGTAGTCTTCCGTACTGATCCTTATTCGCTATTGGCTTCTGTGTTAATTTGGTAATGTCTCTGAAAGTTATAAGTCCAACTAACACATCGTCCTTATTTACAACGGGGAGCTTCTCAATCTTATGTTTTTGCAAAATATCTTCAGCCTGTTCCAAAGAGGTACCCTCTGCAACAGTAACTAGATTTTTATGGGTCATAACCTCCGATATAGGGCGTTCATTATCTTTCTCGAAACGAAGATCCCTGTTGGTCACTATTCCGATCAATTTACCCTCAGCATCCACTATAGGGATACCACCAATGCTATAATCTTTCATATAGGCTTTGGCATCGCGAACACTAGAATTTAATGGAAGCGTAATAGGATCTAAGATCATACCGCTTTCTGCACGTTTAACACGTCGCACCTTTTCGGCCTGATCTTGAATGGACATATTTTTATGCAGCACTCCTATTCCTCCTTCACGGGCCATAGCAATAGCCATACGTGATTCCGTTACTGTATCCATAGCTGCGGAAACAATTGGAACGTTAATAGTAATGTTTCTAGTGAACTTTGTTTGAATGTTGACTTCCCGAGGAAGCACCTCGGAAAAGGCTGGTACTAATAGTACATCATCGTAAGTTAGACCTTCGCCAACAATTTTATCTAGGTGAGCTTTCATAGCAATTAGAGATTAATTGCGTGCAAATATACTACATTATGAAATAAAAATAATCACATATTTCATTTAATGACAGTGGAGGGTTTCAAAAACAGTTGATAAACCACTAGAATTGCCGATACACTAAAGGTGAGCGTCATTAAAAAACCAGAAAACATTACCACATATTTCATCCATAGCCATCCGGACCACATTAAATAGATACCGCCAAATGTTAACAACACAGAAATGAGCGGTTCTATAGTGAGAAACATCTTTAATTTATGTGGCAGTTTGGCAATCCATACCAATCCACCAAGAAGAAAAAAAATGAACGACATAGATAAGACATGGGTATGTATTATGGTCAGCATTTCCCTATCCCCTTTTTTAAATTTCATAATTTCCGCGTCGTCATTTTCCTCATTTCCCAAATAGTTTTCTACTAAACCACTACTAGAGGTAGAAGTGGCATTGGAAACAAACAGCAAGCCGGTATAAAACCCAATACTGAGTACCAGTACAAATGAACCTACAAACCACTTTATGCCAGTAGGCAAATTTATTAGCAAGCCGTTATAATTCATTAAAGCAGTTTTTTATTTTGAAGGATCCCTATAGTTTGCAACAAATTATCCATGGAATTTGTCATAGAGCGAACAGAAATAGTAGCACCAGAAATACCATCTATATTGGTAGTATGATCTACCCTATCCTTTCCAGATTTCCCTATAAACTGCTGCAACCACCTTTTACTACCTATCTCACCACCATATTCTTCCCGATATACTAAAACTTTGGAGTGTACTACCGTTAAATTGGCATCAAACACGACCAAATAATCAAATATCGCCGTTTTGCTAGGCGCATTTCCCACATAAAAATATCCAATAAGCCTTGAGCCTTTTTCCAGTTTAAAGAAATTATCAGTTGTAATTTTTGTAGGGAGTGATCTATTGGTTGCATCGGGTATAGAAACGGGTTTCATTGCGATATTCTCAATCTCGAAAACCTTCTCTATCTCCTTCTCTACTCTTTTTTGTAGCTGCTTTGGAAGTCCGCTTCCCATTAAGAGCATACTAATTAATAGGAATAGACCCGTTGTTTTAATTCGGTTTATCATGCGTCAAAAATACTAATTTAGAATCATTTTTAATAATAATCTGAACACAGAGTAATAGAAAAATAATTTATTCTCTAAGTGAGATTTGAATGTCCCTACGCTCACTTGCCATTTCCGATGGGGCGGGCGTGGTTTTGAAATCGTAGTCACTCGCCCTGTATTTTATGGATTAACTACGAGGTAATTGACTAACATCAAGCGTTAGCATTAGCTTCCGCTAATAACGAGCAGAAAAAAATTCCGATATCAGTCTCAAAAAAGTGACCCTATCGGAATTTAATGTCGTTAAAATAAAATTGACAACAATTACCGAATACTCCTGCTTTTAAAACCAAACACCTATCCCAAGATTTAATCGATTCTTTACGTCATCTCCTGAAAGTGCATTATCTCTAAACTGATAATCCCCTTTCAAAACCACACCGGGTGCAATATGATAACTTAGTCCCGCAGTAACATCGGTTCTATCGTAAGCTTTATTTTTAACTAAACCACCGGCAGTATCGGCATGGGTATTATAATTTTCATATCTAGTAAAAACATATAATTTCTGCTCCTTATCAGTAGGCAATAAATTATAGGCTCCTTCTATATAATAACCTTGCAATGCACTACCTAAATCTTTACTGGTTAAGGCATTATATTTATCGGTATCGGAAAGAGAAGCATGGATAAACTGTCCTCTCGCTGTAAAACGTTCGTAAGTATAGCGTGCATCCAAGCCATACATTGCTATCCCGATGTTGGCACCCTCCAGATTCTCTACGTTATCTGCCGCTTGGGTCTTACCGAAATAGGTAGAAAATCCAAGTTTAAGTCCCAGTATACCATAGTAATCTATTTTTGTAGAAAAGGTAGGACTATCCACTGTAGATTTTATCCCCTTTTGTCTTCCTCCACGTAAACCATTAGATCCTTTTAGAAAACCGGAAACGCCACCCTCTCCATCAAACTCGGTAGATTTAAATCCGTTAAAAATATAAGCCTGGTATCCTATTGATAGGTTATTTAACTTACCACTAACTCCAACACCAATCTCCCTCCATGTGGTAGGAACAATTACATTATCTAGTGCTGGGCGCTCTACCCCATTAAAGGTTGTAGGCTCATGGTGCTCATTAATAATACCCATAGGAACCAACATTAAACCTCCCCTAAGGTTAACATTATTGGCAACGTTGTAGTTTACAAAAGCCTGCTCTACATATACCTCCTCTACGTGCTCAAATTCGATTTCAGTAAAAAATTGGGTTTTATCATTGAAACGATACCCTAACATAAGCACCAATCGCTGTATGTCTAATTCGCCATTATCACCTTCCGGTTGGTTGTATGAAATTTCCCCATAACCACCTAGCGTTAAAGCTGAACCATCAGCACTGGATTGTATACGCGGCGCTCCACCTATATTATTTTGTGGAGTTTGAGCTATTGATTCGCTCTTTGTTTGCCCTAACATAGTAGCACTAAAAATTAAGGCTAGAAAATAAATAGATGATTTCATAAAAGACTATCTTTATTTAGACTGATTATAATTAATAAAAAACAGGTGCAAATATAAACTCAGAATAAATTCTCACAAACATTATTTAAAATAATTCTAAATAAAGTTTAAAATTTAATATTTATAGCCTCTCTGAAGGTGGTAAACACTAATGATATTCGGCAAAAAGATCTGATGCCTTATTGAAGGCTGCCTCAAAAGCCATCCAATTTACTTTGGTCTCCATCTTAGCACTGGTGAAATAGGAAAGTATTTTTTCTGTGGGCATATTGCCGGTAAGTTCATCCTTGGCCATAGGACAACCTCCGAATCCCTGTACCGCACCATCAAACCTTCTACAACCCGCCTTAAAAGCGGCGTTTACCTTTTCGTGCCATTTAGTAGGAGTAGTATGCAAATGCGCACCAAATTCAATTTTCGGGAACTGAGGGATTAAATGCGAAAACAGATAATCGATTACTTCGGGAGTAGAAGTCCCTACCGTATCGGAAAGAGAAAGGATCTTTACGCCCATACCCGATAATTTCTCGGTCCATTCCCCAACAACTTCCACACTCCAAGGATCTCCATAAGGATTACCAAACCCCATAGAGATATAGGTAACCACCTCTTTCCCATTACGATCTGCAATGTTTAGGATTTCTTGTAGGGTCACTACAGACTCAGCAATAGTCTTATGAGTATTCCGCATTTGGAAGTTCTCAGAGATAGAAAACGGATATCCTAAATAATTAATATTATCATGTTGGGCAGCATCTTCGGCGCCCCTTACATTAGCAACAATCGCTAAAAGCTTGGATTGGGTACGAGAAAGGTCCAATCGATGTAATACCTCAGCAGTATCCTGCATTTGCGGAATTGCTTTAGGAGATACAAAACTTCCAAAATCTATGGTATCAAAACCGCAGTTCAGTAAAGCTTGAATATACTTCACTTTTTTCTCTGTAGGTATAAATGTTTTGATGCCTTGCATGGCATCCCTTGGACATTCTATTATTTTAATGGTGGTGTTGGACATGCTCTATAAAATAGCTTCCTCAAAATTACTATTAATTATCTGATATCAATAGATAAATACCGATCCCTGTAAAAACGATGATTTGTAGCCATTTTAATACCTTCCCTAAATTCTTATTCTTAGTAATATAATCTGAAATTGATCCGGATAGTACCGCAATCCCACTGAAAATTACAAAAGAAACCCCCATAAAAATAAATGCAAGGACATAAAATTGAACTACCGTGCTTATTGAGTCACTAAATAAAAAACCAGGAAAGAAAGCCAAGAAAAATATTCCGACTTTCGGATTTAGCACATTCATAATAAATCCCTGTTTAAATAATCCACTCAAAGTTTTCTTATTTCCAGATTCTCCCGAAAGTTCTAATTCATCCGGACTTCTAAAAACCATATAAGCCAAGTAAAACATATATACAGCGCCAAATAACTTAATCCCAAAAAATAAATAATCGTGCTGTTTAATTATGGCTGAAACCCCAAAAGCCAGTAGCGTGGCGTGCACTAAGCATCCTGTCATTAATCCGGCTACAGTAGCAATACCATATTTCTTACCGTTCGTGATGCTTTGTACCAAAACGAATATATTGTCGGGTCCGGGAGAAATTGCCAATGCCGCAGTAGCAAACATAAAAGCGATTAATATATCGTAGTTCAATGCATTTCTGGTTTAGGCATTATAAAACATTATGGTTTTTGGGTATTAGAATGATAAAAATTCCTGATATTAGTACATCAAAAATAATACAGATCCTTTAAAACCAAAATTAAATGAAAACAATTATATCCCTGAGCAGTTTAGCTCTCATCTTAGTATTGATGAGTTTTACAAATCTAACCCCATTGCACAATTCAGAAACACTAGAAATGAAGACTATAGAAAAAAAGGACAGCCTTTTGCGGCATGTTGTATTGTTTAAATTTAAGGAAGGGACTTCCAAAGAGGATATTGCAAAGGTAGAAGCCGCCTTTTCGGCATTACCTCAAAAAATATCCCAAATTAAGGATTACGAATGGGGTCTTAATAACAGCCCAGAGGGCCTCAACAAGGGATTAACTCATTGCTTCCTCCTTACATTCAACAGCGAAGAAGACCGCGCTATATATTTACCACATCCGGATCATAAAGCATTTGGCGCCATTCTCACGCCTCATCTTGATGATGTAGTGGTAGTAGATTACTGGACCAACTAATAAATATTATGGTAAACTATTAAGACAAGCTTTAACTACCTCTAATGGTTATTCTTATTGAGAATAGCTTTATTGATTCGTTTTATCAATCCTGGGCCCTCATAAACAAAACCTGTCCATAATTGAATTAGGTCTGCCCCAGCTTCCAGCTTTTCCAAGGCATCTTTTGGGGAATGGATTCCACCTACCCCAATAATAGGGAAGGCTTTGTTGCTCTTTTCAGACAAAAATCGGATTACTTCAGTACTACGCTTTGTTAATGGTTTTCCACTTACTCCCCCATTCTCGTTTACAAGTCTTGGCTCCGATTTTAGATTATCTCTAGAAATGGTTGTATTGGTAGCAATTACCCCATCAATAGCAGTTACTTCAACTATTTCAATAATATCCAACAATTGATCATCGGTTAAATCTGGCGCAATTTTCAGTAAAATAGGTCGTTCTTGCGTTTTCCTTTTCTTTGCCAAAACACTATTTTCCGTCTTTAGTGCTTTCAATAAAGCTGTTAGGGGTTCTTTATCCTGCAGTTCCCTTAATCCCGGAGTGTTGGGGGAGCTTACATTCACCACAAAATAATCTACGTCATTAAATAATGCTTCTAGACAAATTAGGTAATCCTTTACCGCTAAAGTAT
This sequence comes from Arenibacter certesii DSM 19833, assembly GCF_000429545.1. Taxonomy (GTDB): domain Bacteria; phylum Bacteroidota; class Bacteroidia; order Flavobacteriales; family Flavobacteriaceae; genus Arenibacter; species Arenibacter certesii. The sequence continues at coordinate 171,243 of NZ_AUCB01000004.1, read as the reverse complement.
TGGGAGTCAGTTTGTTTTTTCCAATATTACCACCAATCAAAACCCGGTGTGATTTTCGCAAATTCTTAACCGCTTCTTCTACGCCTAAGTTATTAAAACCCATTCTATTGATGATAGCCCGATCATCCTTTAAACGAAATAGCCTTTTCTTAGGATTGCCATCTTGTGGCTTGGGAGTAAGGGTCCCTATTTCTACAAATCCAAATCCAAAATCGGATAACTCGTTATACAATTGCGCATTCTTATCAAAACCGGCAGCTAGGCCCACCGGGTTTTTAAAGGTAAGGCCAAATAATTTACGTTCCAGCCCAGGGTCATCCATGCTATAGATACCTCGGAATAAACCGGAAAGACCAATCTTGGAACAAAAACGAACCATACTAAAAGTTAGATGGTGAACTTTTTCCGGATCTAATCGAAATAATATGGGTCTGATGATATGTTTGTACATAAAAACGAATTTGCACAAAAATACGAACTACCTCTAGTAAAATCCCGTATTTACTCTTAAATTATTAACATGTCCCTACTACGTTAATTTACAGGTTTCTCTATAGGCTGCCTAGATACTTCACGGCAAAGGGAAAGGTACCTTTGATATTGTTTTTCATTGAATAAAGCCAATAGCTTTCGATCGTATCTATAAAAAAGTGCTTTAATTTTCTCTTCTATAACCTTATGCTTAACCTCTAGAGCCTTTAACTCCTCCGGTGTACTTTGGGGATGCTTTTCAAAAAGGTCCGTTCTTTCCTCATCCAATAATTTGGCCTCTACTCCCACTGCCACTTGAAATTCTTCCAATTTTGACTTCTGCTCAACATTAAGCTGAAAAACCTGTACAACAGTATCCATATTAGAAACCCCAATACCTAGGCTACAATCTTGCTGCGCATTTATAGTATACATAAACCCAAGTCCCGTTAAGAACGTAAAAAAAATATTTTTAAACATTACATTTTATTAATCGTTATGTGAATATACAACTGAAATAATACGATAAAATTATATCCTCCTAGAGATTTTTAAGTTCTAATCCTATGGTCCGACTTTCTTTATTACAGCACAATGAACGAAAAAGTAACATTAATTAAAGAATCTTGAACCCCCACCTATCTTTCTAACAATTACCATTAACACCCTTTAAAAATGGTATTCCCATAAATGCAAATAAACCGTACTTTTGAAAAAAAATTTTATTATGCAACATATTATTGACCGATTTATAAGCTATATCATTATCGATACGCAAAGTGACCCTAACTCAAATTCCACACCTAGTACAAAAAAACAGTGGGATTTAGCTCATAAACTGGTAGAAGATTTAAAGAAGATTGGGATGGAAGAAGTTGTAATTGACAAAAACGCTTATATTATGGCTACGCTTCCCAGTAATATTGACGAGAAGGTACCGACCATAGGGTTTATAGCACATTTTGATACCTCTCCAGATTTTTCGGGCACCAATGTAAATCCCCAGATTGTTAAAAATTACGATGGTGGTGATATTATCCTCAACAAAGAAGAAAACATAATACTTTCCCCAAGTTATTTTGACGATTTATTACAATATAAGGGAAACACTTTAATAACCACTGATGGCACCACATTGTTAGGTGCAGATGATAAGGCTGGGATTACGGAGATTGTGACCGCTATGGAATATTTAATTCAGCATCCAGAGATTAAGCATGGAAAAATAAGGGTTGGTTTCACTCCAGATGAAGAGATAGGAAGGGGCGCCCATAAATTTGATGTTAGCGCTTTTGGCGCTGATTGGGCCTACACCATGGATGGAAGCCAAATTGGAGAATTAGAATATGAAAACTTTAATGCCGCAGGTGCGAAAATAAGCATTAGCGGAAAAAGCGTGCATCCGGGATATGCTATTGGAAAAATGGTAAATGCGGTACTGATAGCCAGTGACTTTATCAGCATGCTACCCAAAGATGAAGTACCACAAAGGACCACGGCCAGAGAAGGATTCTTTCATGTTCATCACCTAAGCGGAGAAATAGAAAATGCAGAAATAGAATTGATTGTACGGGACCATGATTTAGAAAAATTTAATCAGCGTAAAGCCTTATTACAAGAGATTACCGAAAAATTGAATTCTACTTACGGACCTTATGTCTCATTGGAAATTAAAGACCAATACTATAATATGAGGGAGAAAATAGAGCCAGTAATGCATATTGTGGATATTGCCGAAAAAGCAATGGAGGCCCTAAACATAACCCCAATTATTAAACCTATACGAGGTGGCACCGATGGATCTCAATTAAGTTTTATGGGCTTACCATGCCCCAATATATTTGCAGGAGGACATAATTTTCACGGTAAATATGAATATGTACCTGTAGAAAGTATGCAAAAAGCGGTTGAAGTGATCGTGAAAATCTGTGAACTTACCAGTGACCTCAAACTGGATAACCAACTGAAATAGCCAGATCAGTAGGACTTAAACTCTTATAAATGGAAAAATCAAAAAAATAGAGGCATATTACGCAAAGGATCAGCCTTTTACATCTGGAATTACCGCTTTAAGGGAATTGGCACTTAAAACCGAATTGATAGAAGATTATAAATGAGGATGTCCCGTTTACACTATAGAAAACAAAAATGTGATAGGCATTTTAGCCTTTAAAAACTATTTTGGACTATGGTTTTATAACGGGATATTCCTATCCGATCCAAAAAAGGTTTTAGAGAATGCACAAGAAGGAAAGACCAAAGCCATGCGGCATTGGAAATTTACTTCTCTTGCGGACATAGACAACACTGGAATACTTGCGTATTTGGAGGAAGCTATTCTTAACCAGAGGCAAGGCAAGGTTCTGAAACCCGAAAAGAAAAAGCCTTTTACAATACCTCCCTTATTAAAACTCTCATTGAACAACAACCCAGAATTAAAAGCCAATTTCAAGAAGTTAACCCCTTATAAGCAAAGGGAATATTGCGAATACATTGATGAGGCAAAATAGGAAAAAACAAAGCGAACCAGATTAGAAAAATGTATCCCTTTAATTTTGAAAGAAATGGGATTGCATAATAAATATAAATAGTAGTATCGGTTAAGCTACCGCACACTCCAGATCGATAAATAAATATCTTAAAAGCGCTAATCCGATAATAACCAATACTACTATTTAATCTTATATAACACTACCTACCCGGTAATTCCCAACCGTTATGATAGTGTGCCTTGATTAAGGAGTTTGCCTGAGCATCGGAAAATTGGCCAGTATCTTGGTCCCAGTAAATTCGGTTTCCTGTCTTAAAGGCTACATTTCCCATATGGCAAACCATTGCAGCATCATAACCTATCTGTAAGGGGGCTTTTAAAAGAGAAGCATCCCTTGCCTTTACTGCTTCTATGAAATTTATGGTATGTTTATCCAATCCGCTTCCTTGATTTTGCTGTAAGGGTAGACTTTCCATTCTATCCTTCTCTGCAATTACCTCCCATCCATTTCTATCCAGTACAAGGGTGCCATTATTTCCAATAAAGGATATTCCGTGATTACGACCATAGTTACCACCATCTATTCCTGTGGCATGTTCCCACAAAATAGAAAAATCATCGTATTCATACACTGTTTGCAAAGTATCTGGGGTTTCAGCTGCGTCGTCTGGATACGCAAATTTACCACCTAGGGCCATAACGGATTTTGGGGTATTTGCTTTCATGCCATATAGGGCGTAATCCATAAGGTGCACCCCCCAATCTGTCATTAAGCCTCCCGCATAATCCCAGTACCATCTAAAATTAAAATGGAACCTATTGGCATTAAAAGGTCTCTTTGGAGCTGGACCTAACCACATATCATAATCTACCCCTGCAGGTGGTAACGTATCTGGCAAAACAGGGATAGACTTCATCCACCCTTGGTATGCCCATGCCTTGGCCAAACGAATTTGACCCAATTTCCCTGAATGTACAAAGTTAATAGCATCCACAAAATGAGGCTGACTCCTTTGCCATTGTCCTATTTGAACCATTCTATCACTATTCTTAACGGAATGGAGCATTAAATTACATTCTTCTATAGAATTGGCCAATGGTTTTTCACAATACACATCTTTTCCCGCATTTAAGGAATCCGACAGCTGTAAACAGTGCCAATGGTCAGGGGTACCAATGATGACCACATCTATATCCTTATTCTCCAGCAGTTTTCTATAGTCCTTATATAGTTCAGGCTTTTTAAATCCGGCTTTTTCTAAATCTACGGCTCTTTTTTGTAGCACTTCATTATCTACATCACAAAGCCCCACTATGTGTACCTCATTAATTTTAAGCATGGATGACAGGTCACTAAAGCCCATCCCCTTACACCCTATTAAGCCAACCCCAATTTGATCATTGGGGCTTACTTTTTTTCTCATAGCCGCTAACAGATCTATAGGAAAAAGGAAGGAAGCTCCTGCCCCCATAGCCATAAGTGAACTGTTTTTTATGAATTTTCTTCTATTATGCATCATGGTCTGTTGGTTTTTGTTGCCATGAATATACAAAATAGAAACAAAAAAAGCATCAACTGTGAGTTGATGCTCTTATAATAATTGTAGTGTGAAGTTTTATTTCTTCTCTGGCTCGTTCATTTTTTTGCTCATTTCCATAGAAATAGCAGATCGATCGAACTTAATTTTACCGGCCATGGTCTCGATTACACAGGAAAAATCCTTATCGTTCAAGTCGGCAATTTTACCATGCATACCACTTTTGGTAACTACTCTATCGCCTCTTTTTAATTCGGCGGCAAATTTCTTCTCTTGCTTATTTCTCTTTCTTTGCGGGGCAATCATAAAAAAATACACCACCACAAACATCAAGATTAGCGGAAGATATGGATATTGTTCTAACATAATTTAATAATACTTATTTAACAGGACCTACTGGACCGGCTCCTTTTGGGGTTATAAATGCTTTAATTCTAAGCGTCTCATTACCTTTACTTGTATTGGTAACAACGTTTATAGTTTTGGTAATCTGATTTTGTCCTGCACCATTAAACTTCACCAACATCTCTCCAGTTTCACCAGGTAAAATTGGAGTATTTTTGGGGTATTCAGGAACAGTACATCCGCAGCTACTAGTGGCATCGGTAATAATTAAAGGACCTTCACCAGTATTTTTAAAGGTAAAAATAGTCTCTTGTGGGGCATTTTGTTCAATTGTACCAAAATCGTGCTCTACCTTATCGAATTCCATTACGGGAACTTTTTTTGCAGCAGCATCTCTTTCCACAGCTACTTCAACATTTGCAACATTGATTTTACTCGAGGCAGCTTCCTTACAAGAAGTTACTGCAAGAACAGAAACGAAGCTAAGGGTAAAGAAAATTCTTTTCATAATATAAATTTTTAATTTGCGCAAAATTAAGGAATATTTAATTACAATAGACCCCTACCCAATTTATTTAGCTTTCCATCCTCCCTATATTCCCTAACCAATTTATCTAAAACCCCGTTAATAAAAATACTGCTCTTAGGGGTAGAATACTCTTTGGCAATCTCTAAAAACTCGTTAATGGTAACTTTTTCGGGGATAGAAGGGAAGTTTAAAAGTTCACAAATTGCCATTTTTAATAAAATCGCATCAATATCGGCAATACGGTCTTTATCCCAATTGGGGGTTTTCCCCTCTATTTCCTTTTCCCACTTGGCATTGTTCAAGAGCGTCTTCGTCAATAGACGTTTGGCATATACCATATCTTCTTGATCTTTTAATAAAGCAGGCAAGAAATAGGATGGTGAACTATCGATCTTTACTTTTTTAAACAATTTTAAAAGAAAGGTATTTACAATAGGAATATCGTCTACCCATGTAAGTTTGTCATCCTCAAAATAATCATAGATTTTTTCATTGGGCGCAACAATATCACGAAATAGCTCTATGATCAATTTTTTATCCTCATCATATGAGTTTTGTGGATTGGCCATATATTTAGCATAAAGATCACTTTGCATCATCTCTTTATAGATGATTTTCACGTATTCTTCATTTAAATACCAATTATTCAATTTCCTCCTGTTTAACTCGTCCTGCAAGGATATGTTCTCAGAGATTTGTAAAAGAACCCTATTATTTATGAATTTCTCTTTGTTGGGATATTTGTCGGAGGCGTTTGCCAAGTATCTTTTTGAAGATAGCTGCTCTTGTTCTTTGGCCCTTTCATGTAATTCTATAAACAAGCTTAACATTAAAAGGTAAAGCGTATACATATTATCTATGCTTGCTTTTAAAAATTTTTCTTGTTTATCAAGGGAGTCATCCTTTGATTGGGTCAACGCATAGATACATTGCATAACTTTAACCCTAATGTGCCTTCTTGTGAGCATTTTTAAAGAACTTTAATGAAATAATTAAATTTTCGGATACAAAAATAGTATTATATTTTTTAACTATAACTACGTTTTAGCGTATTATCTTATGCCTTTTATAACTTTTGGTTTAGATACAAAAAACTATCTTTGACAAATTACTATTACTTAACAAGATATTCCCGTCTCTACTCGGATGAAAGAACTAAAACATCTAAATAAATATTTTAAGAAATACGGATTAAAACTGCTCATTGGCATTTTCATCACTATTGTAGCTCGTGTATTTCAACTGGTGATGCCTTCCTATGTAAATAAATCCATAGAGGTAGCAGAAAATTACCTGAAAAATGAAATTATTCTAACGGAAGCTAAGAGTTTACTTTTAGAGTACATTCTAATTATTGTTGGAGCAGCACTGCTATCTGGATTTTTTACCTTTCTGATGCGTCAGACCATAATAAACATATCCAGGTACATTGAATATGATTTGAAAAATGAAGTTTTTGACCATTATCAATCACTAAGTCTGAATTTTTATAAAAAAAATAGGACAGGGGATTTAATGAATAGGATAAGTGAGGATGTTAATCAGGTGCGACTTTATGGTGGACCTGCAATTATGTACGGAATACAGACTTTAACCTTATTTGTTTGTCTGGTGCCGCTAATGTTTATAAAAGCGCCCACTTTGGCCATGTATGCTCTGTTGCCATTACCCATCCTATCTGTTCTTATTTATCAAATCAGTAAAATTATTCATAGGCGAAGTACAATAGTACAAGAGTATCTCTCCACTTTATCCACATTTACCCAAGAATCATTTTCTGGGATTTCGGTAATTAAGGCTTATGCCTTAGAACCCAAGATAAATCATGAACTGGAGACCCTTGCCCTAGATGGTAAGACAAAAAGCATGGCTTTGGCAAAGGTAAATGCCTGGTTTTTCCCTTTAATGATCTTATTAATCGGTATCAGTAACATCTTCGTAATTTATATTGGAGGACAACAATACATAAACGGTGAAATAGAGTCGATCGGAATTATTGCAGAATTTATCCTTTACGTAAATATGTTAACCTGGCCAGTTGCCGTTGTTGGTTGGGTTACGTCCATAGTACAAAGAGCAGAAGCCTCACAAAAAAGAATCAATCAGTTTTTACAAGAACGGCCTAGCATCGTCAATACGGTTACGGAAGAAACTGAAATTGGTGGAAAAATAGAATTCAAAAATGTAACCTTTACTTACGAGGACACCAATATTGTTGCCTTAAAAAACATTTCTTTCACCATTAATAAGGGAGAAACAGTAGCCATCTTAGGAAAAACAGGCTCTGGCAAGTCAACCATCCTTGACCTAATCGCCAGATTATACGATATAGACTCGGGTGAAATTCTCATAGATGACATACCTATTAAGAAATTAAATCTAAATAGTCTGCGTAAATCTATTGGTGCAGTACCTCAAGATGCTTTTCTGTTTTCAGATTCCATCAAAAACAATATAAAATTCGGAAAACAAGATTCTACTGATGAAGAAATTATTGCAGTGGCCAAAAAAGCAGTAGTGCACGAGAATATAATGGGCTTTAGCAAGCAATATGAAACCGTATTAGGGGAAAGGGGCATTACCTTAAGTGGCGGACAGAAACAAAGGATCTCTATTGCGCGAGCATTAATAAAAGAACCGAAAATTTATCTTTTTGACGATTGCCTATCTGCTGTAGATACGGAGACCGAAGAAGAAATCCTAAATCAACTTAAAAAAGAATCGGAAGACAAAACTACACTAATCGTTAGCCATAGGGTGTCCTCAGCAAAAAATGCTGACCGGGTTTTAGTGTTAGATGGCGGAAAATTACTACAAGAAGGAACCCATGAAGAATTGAATTCCAAGGATGGCTACTACAAAGAACTTTATGCCAATCAACTTTCTGAGAAAGAAAAATAGAATTTTGTTGTCCAATTAGGTTTTTTTTCACACTTTTGACAGATATACTTATGTAAAACAACTATAGACTAGACGAAATGAGCGAAAAAGATTTAATGGATCAAGAAGAGATTTACTCGAAAGTATTACGGGCTGGAAGAAGAACTTACTTTTTCGATGTTAGGAGTACCAAAGCAGGGGATTATTACTTAACCATTACTGAAAGTAAAAAGTTTACCCACGATGATGGTTCCTTTCATTACAAAAAACATAAAATTTACCTATACAAAGAAGATTTTGCTGCCTTTAAGGAAAATTTGGATGAAATGATGACGTATATAATCGATGCCAAAGGTGAGGAAGTAATTTCTGAGCGTCACCAGAAAGACTATAAGAAAGAAGAATTTGACGATAATAGCACCACCTCTTCTACTGACAGTTTTACAGATGTAAGTTTTGATGATATTTAATTTTTAATTTCCTGTACTAGATTTAACGGCTCCTACATAATGGGGCCGTTTTCTTTTTATACTATTATGAAATCCTACATCCAAACTATGAGAAGTTTTCTATTTATATTGTTGTTTGTGTCCTTCTGTACCATGCATAGCCAAGAAACCGCATCGCTGGATTATTATCTACCCCTAGATATTAGCTATGACCCCAACATTCCCAAACCAAAAGACATTATAGGCCACGAAGTTGGGGAATGGCATGTTACCCACAACAAACTACTGTTTTACATGAAGGCATTGGCAGCTTCTAGCGATAGAATCTCCATAGAAAACAGAGGCACTACCTATGAGGGCAGACCATTAATTTTATTACCATAACCTCCCCACCAAATCACGGCAACTTGGAACAAATTAGAAAAGACCACCTTCGTTTAACGGAAACGGGATCAGATACCCTTAATTTGGACAATATGCCCATAGTGGTTTATCAGGGCTTCTCCATACACGGAAACGAACCTAGTGGCTCCAATGCTGCATTAGCTTACGCATACTATTTGGCTGCAGCAAATGGTCCGGAAATTGAAGACACCCTAAAAAACACGATAATTTTATTAGATGCTTCCTATAATCCAGACGGTTTGCAACGATTTGCTTATTGGGCCAATACCAATAAGGGGAAAAATATAGTATCGGATGTAAATGAAAGGGAGTTTCATGAGGTGTGGCCTGGAGGACGTACCAATCACTATTGGTTTGATATGAACCGCGATTGGTTACCCGTACAATTACCGGAAAGCAGGGCGAGAATTACAAGTTTTCATAAGTGGATGCCGAACATACTTACAGACCACCATGAAATGGGAACAAACTCAACCTTCTTTTTTCAACCTGGAGTACCCAGTAGGGTACACCCCCTAACCCCAAAAATCAACCAGGAGTTAACTGCCGAAATTGCTACCTACCATGCTAAGGCGTTGGATAAAATCGGCTCATTTTATTATTCCGAAGAGCGTTTTAACGATTATTTTTATGGCAAGGGATCCACCTTTCCCGATATCAATGGAAGTATTGGTATTTTATTTGAGCAAGCAAGTTCGCGTGGTCATGCGCAGGATTCCGACAATGGGTTACTCACCTTCCCCTTTACTATTCGTAACCAATTCACTACCGCACTATCTACCATTGAAGCAGCTAGGAAAATGCGGACTAAAATTTTGGATTATCAACGACAGTTTTATCAAGATGTAAACACGGAGAACAAGAAAAACAAAGTAAAAGGAATTGTTTTTGGAGACAGTAAAGATGCTGCTAAAGCTTGGCATTTGGCAGAAATATTAGATTTACAAAACATAACATTCCATGAGCTTTCCCATGATATTACCGTAAATGGAAAATATTTTAGAAAGGGCTATAGCTATATAGTTCCTACTGATCAAAAAAAATGCAAGGCTCGTAAAGGCCATGTTTGAAAAGAGGATCCCTTTCACCGATAGTATTTTTTATGATGTATCAGCATGGACGTAACCATTGGCATTTAATTTAGACTATTCTGAATTAAACGCTACCTCCGCGGCGGGAAATTTAGTAACGAAACTTTCTCCCTTATCCTCCAAAGTAGATCAGCAAAGTTCCAACGCCTATCTATTTGACTGGAACGAATACTACTCCCCTAAAGCTTTAAATAAAATTTTGAACAAAGGGCTTGGGGCCAAAGTCGGTAAAACGCCATTCATGGTAGAAGGTAAAAGTTTTGATTATGGTGCAATAATGATTCCCGTTCAAAATCAATCCCTAAACCCAGCTGAAATATACAACTTCTTAAATTCTGTGGCCAATGAGAGCAAAATCCCTATGTTTTCAGTAGGCACAGGACATGCTACTGGAATAGACTTGGGTAGCAGTGATTTTATCCCTTTAGAAAAACACCGCGTTGCTCTTTTGGTAGGGAGTGGAGTTACCTCCTATGATGCTGGGGAATTTTGGCATCTATTGGATCAACGCTACGATTTTAGTCTCACCAAAATAGACACGGATTATATTAATAATGTAGACCTTTCCGTTTATACCTCCATTGTTATCCCCAATAGGAGTGGCGGTAAATTCTTGGACGAAAAAGGAACTGAGAAATTAAAACAATGGGTAAATAACGGAGGCACACTTATCGGATATCGCAATATGGCCGACTGGTTTTCGAAGAACGAATTCATGAAATTAAGCCTGAAAAAGGATACCCTAGTTGCTAAAAATATTTCTTATGAACAAAAAGGAGACTTCCTTGGGGCCCATGCCACGGGAGGTGCAATTTTTGAAGCTAAGCTAGACCGTAGCCACCCTATAAATTTTGGCTACAAGAACAGCCATGTCCGTTATTTAGAAACACCAACATTTACATAGAGGCAGATAAGAACAGTTATAACAACCCAATTCAATACACCCAAAACCCACTCTTAAGCGGATACATTTCTGATAGAAACCTAGAATTGATCCAAAATAGCGTACCCTTTCAGGTTCAACGCTCCGGTAAAGGCCGAGTTGTACTATTTACTGATAACACAAATTTTAGAGCTTTTTGGTTTGGAACCAACAAATTGGTAATGAACGCAATTTTCTTCGGCAAGATGATGTAGATTTCGTGAACAGCAGCATTGGGGTCGTTTTATTATTTTATAAAGAAATATAAAAGTCGACCCTAATTTATTTAGAAAATAGTGGCGCTAGGATTTTTACCCATATCAGATTAATCAAAATATGAACGACTACTACAGAAAGGGCCAAATTTACACTGAAAATATATGCTAGGATTACCGTTAGTAGAAAATAAAATAGCGGATAACATAAAAGAAATACCATAAACCTCACCGTACTAAGAAATTCCAACTCCCCCACTTTAGGGCCAATGACCTTGGACCAAATCAGGTAAATTGGGAAATTAATTATGTTGAACAATACTTTTCCAATACTGTAAATTTCTGAAGTATTGATTTTTGGGCCAACGGGATCTGGTGTATGGATATAACTATCAACCGCCTTATTAGCAACCTCGGGGTTTAAAAAATCTAACCCTAGCTTTTCTAAGTGGGAAACTATTTTATCATATTCTATATCATTATCAATATGGGTAGTAAGGGTGGTTAATTCTTGGTGCACTTCCTTTTTCAACCTGGTAACCGATTCTTTAATTTCCTGTTTATTGTAATAATCCAATACACGAATGTTCTTACCGTAATAAAGGGACACCAGATCGGGAAAGGTTGCCGCATCCTTATAATTCATCCCTAATGGGACCAAACGCACATCTAATTGAGGATTTTCCTCCAGAGCCGCAAACAAAAATCGAGTAAACCCTTTACTTACCGGGCGCACCTTCCGTTTTAGGGAATGGTTGCCTTCTGGAAATATTAGTATAGCCTCCCCACGCTGCAATAGCTGACTACAACGCTCAAAGACAGCTTCATTCTGCTTTAACGACTCCTTACCATCTCGAATCCTATAAATGGGAATCATCTGCAGATAATTAAAAAACATTCTAAGAATAGGATTTTTAAAGACATCGGACCTCGTGAGGAAATAAATCTTTCTTGGACTATGTGTAGCCACCAACAATGCATCTAAAAGCGCATTCTGATGATTCGACAGGAAAAGTAGGGGATTGTCTTTTGGAATTTGGTTTATCCCTTTTATCGATATCTTAGAAAAATACATCCATAATGCCGCTCTTACACCTATCCACATTAAAAAATACCCCAATTTCCTCAAGCCAATTCCTTTTTATCCAATTTATCAATAGGTTTAAAGCTCCAAAAACTAGCCACTGCCAATCCAGATATGATATGCCATACCCCCCAAAACGCAGCTAATAGCGCCATGCCGCCCATACCATCAAAAAAAGTGAAGATCAATAGTAAACCCAGTCCGGAGTTTTGGATTCCCGTTTCTATGGCCAAGGTTCTTTTGTTGGCCTGAGAGAGTCCCATAATATTTGCAAAAGAATAACCAGTAACAAAAGCGAGGAGATTATGAATCACAACGATCCAAAACACGTAGAAAACATAATCCATAAAAATATCCCGGTTATTGAACAGGGCAACAACTATTAGAACTACAAAACATATTATGGAAACTAATTTTAGAATTTTTGCCAGTTTTGAAGCCAAATTAGGTCTTATATGATTTAAGTACATTCCCAAAACCAAGGGCAATCCAAGCAATAAAGCTACTAATTTTACCATTTCCCAAGGAGATATGGCCACCTCTTTTAAAATAATGGCAGTTGGACTATATAACGACCCCCATAACTGAAGGTTAATTGGTGTCATCACCACGGCCAGTAGAGTTGCTACGGCGGTTAAACTTATGGACAAGGCCGAATTTCCTTTAGCTATATGGGTAATAAAATTGGAAATATTTCCGCCCGGGCATGCCGCTACCATAAACATACCGAGCGCAATACTGGGAATGGGAGAAATTAATAACACCAAAATAAAAGTTACGGCTGGCAATAGCACAAACTGACTGAACACTCCTACAAAAAGAGGTTTTGGCTGCAGCCATAAGCGTTTAAAATCATTTAAGGAAATGTCTAGGGCTATTCCGAACATGACCAATCCCAATGCAATATTCATCACCCAGAGGGATTGCTCAGTAAAGTCTATATGCAAACTATCTATAGCGCTTATCGTCAAGTATTAGGAAATTTTAAGCCCGTTAATGACCTTGGCCTCTGGCTGCAACAAGATAACGTCGTCCCCATCAACTGCGCCTAATATAAGACATTCACTCATAAAATTAGCAATTTGTTTCTTTGGAAAATTAACGACAGCTATCACTTGCTTTCCCAATAGTTGTTCTGGGGTATATCTAAGGGTAATTTGTGCCGATGTCTTTCTGACTCCTAACTCACCAAAATCGACCCATATCTTATAAGCTGGATTTTTAGCTTCTACAAAATCAGAAACCTCCATAATAGTACCCACCCTCATTTCTATTTTGGCAAAGTCTGCCCAATTTATGGTTTCGCTCATTTTATTTCCCTTAAATTATCCATAATCTGTTACTTATACATTCTGCTTAAGTGACCTATACTGGTGTCACGGATCCCTTTATCGATGCCATCTAGATGGTCCTTTTCTGAAAAGAATTCTAATTATACAAATTAAAATTTATACCTTCACCCACCTATTCAACTTTTTATTCCCTACCCTACTTTCAGATTAGGTTAAATTCCAGGAGAATTTTTAAAATAATGCGGTCATAACCACTAAATAAGATTAGATATTGCTTTTATCAAGCTATAATTTATCATGCTAAGGCAAGTTGATCACCGTGGTTTTTAATTGCAATTAAATTTGATTACTTTTATCCTTAAAGCACACTATAATTAAAGCACATTATTCATGGCAAATACTCCTAGTAATATGTTGCCTTTGGGCACTATTGCACCAGATTTTAATTTATTTGACCCCACCTTAAATAAAAAGGTTGCCCTACAACAATATAAAGGAGCAAAAGGAACTGTTATTATGTTTATTTGCAACCATTGTCCCTTTGTTAAGCATATAAATCCGGAACTTTCCAAAACAGCAATTGAATTTGAACCCCTAGGAATTTCTTTTATAGCAATTTCCAGTAATGATGTAGAGAAGTATCCCAGGGATTCTCCAGACTTAATGAAGTTGGTCAGCAAGGAGCAGAATTACACTTTCCCTTACCTATACGATGAGACACAGGAAGTTGCCAGAGCCTACGATGCGGCATGTACGCCTGATTTTTATTTATTTGATGCTGATTTAAAATTAGTATACCGTGGTCAATTTGATAATTCTAGACCTGGAAATGGGTTGGCCGTTACGGGAGACGATTTAAGGGATGCGATGAACAACCTACTCCAAGGGGCAAAGATTAATACTGTTCAAAAACCCAGTTTAGGCTGTAATATTAAGTGGAAAGCTGATTAAGAGGTTCCATTTTAGTTTCACTCTTTTTCTATATTCCGATTATTTTTGTATGGGTTTTATTCAAAAAACAGGGGAGCTTAATAACTCCCCCTTTCAAGTCATCGAGGACCTGTAAATATATCTACCATCCCATACGTTGAATTAATCCACTAATATGGGCCAAATGATGATTTCCGTGCCAAGCGTACCTACCTATACTTTCCATTAAGCTTACCTCCAAATTTCCTTTGGGATGAATGTAGACCTTGGACAGCTCTTCCTTGGACAAACCTCTTAATAGGTATATCAATTTTACGTGGAGCGCTTTAATGTAATCCAAAGAAAATTCTATTGGTGCATCTTGAGCATCGAACAAATTACTCCATTCCTTTTCATAATATGGTTTAATTACCGGTCTGTCTTCTGTTAGAGCCCATTTAAACCTCGTATAACTATTATGATGGCTATCCGCTATATGGTGGATCACCTGCCTCACCGTCCACCCTCCTGGCCGATATGGTGTATTTAATTGTCCATTGTGTAAAGGAAGCACTAAATCCTCCAAACGAGTTGGCAATGCTTCTAGTTCCGATATCCAATCAGAAACAATCATATCATCTACAGCATGCGTGTAAACAAAATGACCGATGGGATATCTCAAATTTTCCAACAACTTATCTTCCATGTAATAAAAGTACTATTTAAAGTGATAAAAAATATAGATATCCTGAAAACTATAATAAAAAAACACAAACTATAATTCAAATGGGTAAGCGGAAGTAAATAACTACCGACTTGGCCGAACCTTTTAAAAAGCAGTTAAATTTTTAATACTTTTTTAACCTTTTTTAAAAGTCGATTCAATTATAATCTACTAATTTTATAGGATATTAATTTTAACCAAAAAAACCAGTAGAAAATGGCTACAATAAGATTGGGCGATTTAGCCCCAGATTTTACAGCGGACAGTTCCGTTGGAATGATTAATTTATATGATTATTTAGGTGATTCATGGGGAATTCTTTTTTCTCATCCTGCCGATTTCACCCCTGTTTGTACTACAGAATTAGGTGCAGCTGCAAATTTCAAAGATGAATTTGATAAGCGAAACGTGAAAATGATAGCGCTTAGTGTAGATAGTGCTGCCTCACACGCAGAGTGGATAAAAGATATTAACGAGACCCAAAATACGACTGTCAATTTTCCAATTATAGCAGATGAGGATAAAAAGGTTTCTACATTGTATGATATGATTCATCCCAATGCAGACAGCAATTTAACGGTTCGTTCTGTATATATTATTGCACCGGACAAGACCGTTAAACTAACCCTCACCTATCCTGCCTCTACCGGCCGTAATTTCCACGAGCTATTGCGAGTGATAGATTCACTACAGTTAACGGAATACCACAAAGTGGCAACTCCGGCAGACTGGAAGCATGGTGAGAAAGTAGTAGTGAGTCCCGCAATCAACACGGAGGACGCCAAGAAATTGTTCCCAAAAGGAGTTGAGGAAATAAAGCCTTATTTAAGGCTTACTCCACAGCCAAACTTATAACATCGATGTTTTAGCATTTTGGTGTTTACATCAAAGCCTTCAGGTATCTGAAGGCTTTGATTAGTTACATAGGTTACAGAATTATATGCGTCCAAAACAATTTATCTAATACAGATCACGTAACCGTACAATCGGACAAAGAACCATCCTATTATCTTCCACCATATACTATGTTTTAATTTTCAACGCTAAATCGTAGTATTCTCAAAAAATACCGTATACGGATTTTCACAAATAAATACGGTGGCAACCCTCTAAGAATAGACAAAAAAGATCAGTTTTACTTATATGTAAATTATCATTATAATTAAAGAACGACGCGTCTATTACCAGAAAGGGGGTGTGAAAAATAAATATAACTATCAAAAAACCACATCTTTAAATAATTATGCCCTATATTTGCTACTAATATAATTTTTTTAATTTTTTATAATGAATAAAGGAACAGTAAAATTCTTCAACGATTCTAAAGGTTTTGGTTTTATCACTGAAGAAGGCTCAAGCGAAGATCACTTTGTACACATTTCTGGTTTAATCGATGAAATTCGTGAAGGTGACGTTGTAGAATTTGAATTACAACAAGGTAAAAAAGGATTGAACGCGGTAAACGTGAAAGTGATTTAATAATTACGATACAACTTTTTTTTGAAGATAGAAACCCGTCCCCATGGATGGGTTTTTTTATACGTACTACCAAACAACACTCAGAAACAACTTTACAGATTGTCTTAATCTCTCTAAGTACCGCTGTTTTTATAGGAAAAATCACATTACAATGTAATACTTCCTTATTTAACGCAACCTTTAGGCCCTGTTTGCATCTACCCTAATATATTAACAGCCCCCGCTTAAAAGCTTAGATTATGACCATTTTCTTCACTATTTTATTATCGTTATTGGTAATCAATATTGCTCTGTTGTTATTGAGCCTAAACAAACCTAAAGAACAATAAATAGAAATTCTTAGTATTATACTATCTTTCTTATTTATTGGGACAATTTCGCGACAGCTTGGATAGGGTAGCGATTTATTGACCCACAGCATATTTTCTATCAGTTTCTACCAATAATAAAAGGCCCTACTGATTAGGGCCTTTTTATTTTTTCTCCTCCTTATTTGACTAGTTATTCAGACTAACTGACACCCATAAGTTCTACATCAAAAACAAGAGTAGCATTTGGAGGAATAACTCCTCCTGCACCAGCGCTCCCATAAGCTAGGCTAGATGGAATAACAAATCTTGCCTTATCTCCAACCTTTAATAGTTGAATACCTTCGTCCCATCCTGGGATTACTTGACCAACTCCCAATTGAAATGTAATTGGCTCTTTTCTCTTATAAGAAGAATCAAAAACCTGTCCGTTCAACAAGGCACCTTCATAATGGACAGAAACATTTTCTCCGCTTTCTGGCTTGGCACCATTTCCTTTTTGGATAATTTTATACCTAAGGCCACTTTCAGTTTCTTCAAATCCTGCAGCTACTTTATCCAATTCAGCAGCCACTTTTCTTTTTTCTTCTGCCAGTCTTTTTTCCCTAGAGCCTTCAAATGTTCTAAATGCCTCTATTGCATTCCAATTTTGAGCATCTTCCCCTACTCTCTCAATGGTCAGGGTTTCTATCTTATCTCCTTGTGAAATACTATCTACCACATCCTGACCTTCTACAACATGACCAAAGACTGTATGCTTATTATCTAACCAAGGTGTAGCCACATGGGTAATAAAAAATTGGGTTCCATTGGTCCCAGGTCCAGCATTTGCCATAGAAAGCACTCCTGGACCATCATGGGTAAGTTCTGGATGAAATTCATCATCAAACTTATAGCCACCGTCTCCAGTACCAGTACCTAATGGACATCCCCCTTGAATCATAAAATCTGGAATAACCCTATGGAATTTTATTCCGTCATAATAAGGCTTTCCTTGTGGTTTAACGCTATTCTCCAAAGTACCCTCTGCCAATGCCACGAAGTTCCCTACGGTTCCCGGAGTTTTGTCATGGGTAAGTTTTACTAGTATCTCTCCTTTCGAAGTATTGAATTTTGCATATATTCCGTCTTGCATATCACTGTTTTTATATGAAGGACAAAGGTAGTATTTTGTTTTGGAGTATAAAACAGTTCCCGTTTTCAAAAAGACCTCATATACACCCAATAAAAAAGGGAGCTCATAAAGCTCCCTTACATGTTCTAATCTTTATGATTATTACCAAATTCTCACTCTTTTCTCGGGTTCCAAATACATGGCATCACTAGGTGTTATATCAAACGCTTCATAGAAAGCATCAATATTAAGTAGCGGCTGAGTGGCTCGGTATCTGCCTGGAGAATGCGGATCTGTCCTCACTTGTGTACGAAGTGCCTCCTCTCTAGAAAGTGTACGCCATATGGTTGCCCAGGACATAAAAAAGCGTTGTTCTGGGGTAAACCCATCTATATTCTCTGGTCTTCCATTTTCTTTAAAATACTGCTGTAGGCCATCATATGCTCCCAATACACCACCGAGGTCTCCAATATTCTCTCCTAGGGTAAATTTGCCGTTAATGAATACGCTGTCCAGCACTTCAATTTTATCGTACTGATCAGCCAGAGCCGTACTGCGCTCGGTAAACCTCTCCAAATCCTCTTCGGTCCACCAGTTTACCAAATTCCCGTTAGCGTCAAACCTAGAGCCGCTATCATCAAAGGCATGTGAAATCTCATGACCAATTACTGCTCCGATCCCACCATAGTTTACTGCTTCATCTGCCAGATAATCATAAAATGGGGGTTGTAGGATGGCTGCTGGAAAAACAATCTCATTGTTCAAGGGATTAAAATAGGCATTAACTGTCTGCGGAGACATTCCCCATTCTGTTTTGTCTACAGGCTCACCAATTTTGGAAATATTTTTGGCAGTTCCCCATTTCTGGACGGCAATCACATTATCAAAATATCCTTTATCCTCTGTAACTTCCATGTTAGAGTAGTCTTCCCATTTGTCAGGATATCCTATTTTAACGGTAAATTTATCTAACTTTTCTATCGCTTTTACCTTAGTAGAATCGCCCATCCAATCCAATTGTTTAATTCTCGCTTGAAAAGCGGAAATAATATTGGCAATCATAGACTCTGCTTTTTCTTTGGCTTCTGGAGGAAACATTTCATCCACATATAATTGCCCCAGAGCTTCGCCAATTGACCCATTAACCATGGCAAGTGCTCTTTCATCGGCAGGTCTTTGTTCTTTATCTCCTCTTAAATATTTACTATAAAATCCCCAACTAGTATCTTCTATTGGAGTGGTTAGTTTTGATGCAGCACTATTTAATGTACTCCAGCGCACCAAAGTTTTAATATCCTCCAAAGAATTGGTTTTCAAAAACGTATTTAGTTCCTGAAAATATTTTGGTTGGGTAACAAGAAGTGTATCCACCTGCTTTTTAATTTCCATATCGGACATCCATTTCTTAATATCAAAAGCTGGAAATAAAGCTTGGGTTTCGGCGATTGATTTAGGATTATTAAAGTTCCTAGCATCTCTGCTTTCCACTTTATCTAATCGCGGTTTTGCCAATGCCGTTTCCATAGCTAAAATGGTATTAGCAGCAACCTCAGCGGTAGCTTCATCATCACCTAGAAATTGAAGCATTTTAATGATATAATTTACATATTCTTCCCTTATCTCTTTGGATTTATTGTCTTGCTCCAAATAGAAATCACGATCGGGCAATCCCAACCTGCTTGGTGAGATATAGGTTGCGTTCATAGCGCTATTGTTAAGATCTGCAGAAGCATATAGCCCAATAAAGGGGGAGGACGCCGCTGGATCTTTAACCAATAGGGTTTGTAGCTCTGTTAAATTTTTAATATTGGCTATGGCATCCAAGGTAGGCTGTAAAGGACTTATACCCATCTCATTACGCTTGGTTGTGTCCATTTTGGAATCGAACAAAAAAAGTGCCTTTGCCTGATCCGTATCCGCTGCATATTTTTTACTTTCCTTCGCCCTGGCAATTATTCCAAGAACATTTTCATCCGTAGATTTTCTAAGAACACTAAATCCACCCCAACTAGAACGGTCGTCGGGAATTTGTGTTTCCTTCATCCAGGTTCCGTTTACATAATCATAAAAATTAGTTTTAGGGCTCACGGTAGTGTCCATATTGGCCAAGATTATTCCTCTTGGCTCATCTTTTGCCGTATTAGAAGGGGTCTCTTTACAGGAGTTCATTACCGCCATTCCGATTACAGCAACTAAAAATTTGTTTTTCATTTGAGTTGTTTTTTTCAGTAGCCAAAATTACTTAAAAAGATGGGATCAGTAATAATGGGATCAATTATTTGAATTATTGAGCCCGTAGGTATCAAAAAGGTATACTAGGCTGGCCATTGCGGCAGCGCCAAGTTCCAGTTCTCGTTTATTGATATGCTTAAAAACATCGTTCTCCGAATGATGGTGATCAAAATAACGTTGTGAGTCTGGCCGCAATCCTGCCAAAACTATTTTGTCCTTTTTTAACGGACCAATATCAGCACCGCTAAAGCCCTGTTCAAAGAAATGGACCATGTAGGGTTCAAACAATTTCTTCCACCCCAATACCTTAGCAAAATTCCCTTGATCGGTATCAAAAGTAAAACCCCTTGGTGAAAATCCACCAGAATCACTTTCCAGTGCAAAAATATGATTTTCCCTTTTTTTACCAGCCTCGGCCGCATAAGTGGTAGCTCCCCTTAATCCATTTTCCTCATTCATATATAAAACCACGCGAATAGTGCGTTTTGGCTTATATCCCGTAGCTTTCAACAATCGTAACACCTCCATACTTTGCACAACACCTGCGCCATCGTCATGAGAGCCATCACCCAAATCCCAAGAATCCAAATGCGCACCAACCACCATAATCTGATCGGGATAAGTACTACCACGAATCTCCCCAATAACATTATAGGATTCTACATCTGGCAGCGTTTTACAATTTTGTCTAAAGAAGAACTGAATATCGGGATTCAGTTTAAGCGAGGTACTTAATAGTTCCGCACCATTGGTACTAATAGCGGCTGCAGGAATTCTATTTTCCAATGGGATATCCCCGTAACTCATAGCTCCGGTATGAGGGAAATCATCCAGTCGTAACGTTAACGACCTTACAATAACGCCAACAGCTCCATATTTAGATGCTTCCACTGCCCCAGAGTACCTTTGGTCTGCCACTTTTGCATAGGCATCAAAAGTATAGATAATAGTAGGGTCCATAGGTTTGTTAAAAAATACGATCTTCCCTTCTATTTCGGATGTTCCTAGTGCTTTAAGTTCCTCAATGCCCTGCACCTCAACCACCTTGGCCTTAATCCCACTCATTGGGGTAGCTACAGATCCTCCCAATGCCCGCACAGGCACGTTATTGGTAAATCCCGAACTACTTTCTAGATAGGCAAACTCAGGTATTCCCCTGACCCATTTTGGCACTTTCACTGGCTGCAACATAACTTTATCCAACCCTAGGGAATCCATGATGGACTTAGTATAGCTAACTGCTTTTTCAGCTTGTATGGACCCTGAGAGTCGTGCTCCAATTTGATTGGAAAGATAATTTAACCAAGTATACCCCTTGCCATTGGACAATGCTTCCTTGTAGATTTCCCTTATTTGTTTTTCATCTTGTTGTTGCGCGTAGATAGGGATGGTGATTAAGAGTACTACTATCCAAAAATATTTCATTCGCTTTCCAATTGTTTTTTATAATTTTCTAAATTAGCCTTTATTTTGCTATTGAGTTCAGGCTCTTTTATGTCTATATATTTTTTTAGTTCCTCCAGTAATAAAGATGCTACAATTACCCTAGCCGCCTTCTTATTATCTGCAGGAATTACGTACCACGGTGCATGTTCCTTTGAGGTTGTATTGATTGCTTCCTCATAACAGGCCTGATAGTTATCCCATAGAAGTCGCTCTTCCAAATCTCCAGGGGAGAATTTCCAATTTTTCCTTTTTAGTTCCAATCGCCTCAATAATCGGTGTCGTTGTTCTTCTTTAGATAAATGAAGAAAGAATTTAAAAATGATGGTCCCGTTTTCTGCAATATGCCGCTCAAAGTTATTTATTTGCTCAAACCGTTTATCCCAAAACTTTTGATCTACATCTGCCACAGCATGTATTCCAGGAATGTTTTCACGCAAGAGATACTCTGGATGTACTCTTGTTACCAATACATTTTCATAATGGGTACGGTTAAACACGCCAAATTTTCCTTTAGCGGGCAAGGCAATATAATGTCGCCACAAATAATCGTGCTTTAGCTCCAAATCTGTTGGCACCTTAAAACTGTGCACGACTACCCCACGCGCATTAAAATCTTTAAACACCTCACGGATCAAACTGTCCTTACCAGCTGTATCCATCCCCTGTATGCAAATAAGCACACTATATTTAGCATGGGCATAAAGTGTATCCTGAAACTCACCAAGATCTACCCTTACATTTTTTAATTCCTTTTTTAATTTTTTATTGGAAACATCAAAATCGTCATGGGTAGCAATTGATTCTAGCTTAATTTTATCTGTTACTCTATAGGTCGATGACGTTATATTTTTCATAAAGTATAGTTATGGCTCAAAAATTGAGCGGTTAGAAATACAAAATATATAAATTATTCTGATATCCTAGTTGATTCCTATTAAAAGAAGCAGTGCAAGATCCCATAATATATTGAATGCCAATAAACATCATCTAATAAAACAATACTATAACTCCCTATTATAATTATTCTTTATGTGCAACTACTCCATCAACTTTATCGGGAAACGGAGGTTAGCAATTTAGCCGCACTGCCAATAGAGAACCTTCAGCAAATCAGTATAAACTCTTCGAAATGGCCACCAAGTAAACTGTTATTTTAAGCAACATACACCATAAAAGCACGGCTTGTCGAAAAAATAAGGCGATTTCATGCGCTAAGGGTATCTTTATATTGTTATTCAACCCGAATCTTACAGATTTTTCAAAATCTTACTTTATGAAAACCTTATTTCCCTTTTTTTGTGGATTAGTAATAGTGTTTTTCTCTTCCTTTACGTCTGATAAACAATGTATTTATGCGCGCTCCAACATTCAACATATCCAGATACAGACAGAAAAGGCAATTGCAGCTGAAGACCTAAATATGGCTAAATTCTTTGCCTATAGGGCCCTTACTGCGTTAGAAAAATCTAAATCCAATTTAAATGAATGCGGTTGTAAACAAGCGATAAGTCTTATCACAGCGGGTGCAGACCATTTAAAGAACGCCACAAAAACCACTACTATAAACAGTTCCTTGATATTATTAGACAAAGCTTTGGTCTACATTATTGAGGCAGCGGATGCTGTAGAACAGCATGATACCCATTCCTCCAATTATAACAATGAGGTACTGGCATTGAACACCACTGAATCCATCGAAATTGAACGAAATCTAGGGAAAATTGACAGTGAAGAATTAAAAAAAAGGATAGACTTATCCCTAGTTCAATTTAAGGAGTCCTTGGACCAGATAGTACGATCTGTAGATTGTAAAGAAGCATATAATTACGCTATGAACGTTTATGAGCTATGTGATAAGCAACTTTTAAAACCTAATTTAAGCGATGGAAAAAAATACTATCACCTTAAAACCAAGGAAATTACTGCCCAGGCTTTATTGGAAATTGGAGATTGCAAAGAATAACCTCTTGGCCGAATATTTTTTTGTGATCTAGCAGCAATTTATATTATTTCCGCAATGTTGAGCTAAGTAAAAAAGGTACATAAACCCATACGTGTTTTGTACCCTTTTAATTTATCCCGGAATGGTAAAGTAGTTATTTACTAGCGAACATTTTCACATTTTCTTCAGTTACTTCACTTCCTCCAAGTATAATAAGACGTTCCACTACATTTCTTAATTCCCGGATATTTCCAGTCCAATCATAACCTTGTAGCAGACTAACGGCCTTTTTAGAAAATATTTTCGCAGAACTACCATGTTCTTCAGCAATTTTTTTAGCAAAATAATTTATTAGCAAAGGAATATCTTCCCGCCTTTCATTTAGGGATGGAACCTTGATTAAAATTACCGCCAATCTATGGTAAAGGTCTTCCCTAAACCTGCCTTCGGAAATTTCTTTTTTGAGGTCTTTATTGGTTGCGGCCACTACCCTTACATCTACTTTTATATCTTTGTCGGAGCCAACTCTAGAAATTTTGTTTTCCTGCAATGCTCTAAGCACTTTTGCTTGTGCAGATAAACTCATATCACCTATTTCATCAAGGAAAATAGTTCCATTTTGGGCGGCCTCAAATTTACCGGCCCTATCTTTAACCGCAGAGGTAAAAGCGCCTTTAACATGTCCAAACAATTCACTTTCGATCAATTCGGAAGGGATGGCTGCACAATTGACCTCGATCATGGGGTAAGAACTACGCTCACTTTTCTCATGTATCCAATGGGCCACCAATTCCTTACCTGTCCCATTAGAACCGGTAATAAGTACTCTGGCATCTGTAGGGGCAACTTTCTCTATGATATCCTTCACCATATGAATCTCCTTGCTGTCCCCAATCATTTCGTAGTTTTTACTCACTTTTTTCTTTAGGATCTTATTTTCTACTACAAGTTCCTTACGATCCAGCGCATTGCGCACTGTAGTTAAGAGTCTGTTTAAATCGGGGGGCTTAGAAATGTAGTCAAATGCCCCCAAACGCATAGTATTCACTGCGGTATCTAAATCTCCGTGACCCGATATCATAATAAAGGGAATTTCGGGTTTTATTTTTCTCACCGTTTCCAACACCTCTACCCCATCTAACTTGGGCATTTTTATATCACAGAGCACCAGGTCAAAATCGTCTTTCTTTATTGCTTCAAGCCCTTTTTGTCCGTCTTCGGCTTCCTCTACAATATAGCTGTCATTTTCCTCAGACAGAATTTTTACCAATACTCTTCTAATTGAAGGTTCATCTTCAATAACCAAAATTCTTGCCATTACTTTAATTTAAATTCCTATTCTAAAACCAGTCCTAAAATAAAAACTAGGCTCGTCGTTCAATGTAAAAATATCATTTCTTTCTTTATCCCTTAGCACTCCATCCTGAAACAAAGTATGGCCAGCGTATCCATAAAGGAACATGTTTTTTGCCACAGTATATTGGTATCCTAAAGTTGCTAAAGCCACCGAAGTAGATATAGACGAGGCTAAACCAGAATCTGAACTGATTATAGAACTTTGTAGGTTTACATAATATCCGTCCAAGATAAATTCTGTCTGTAACATATGTTTATCATTAAAATGATACTTCATACCACTTTTTGGAGCGCCAACCACGTAGGTCCAGTTGGGATGAAAACGTTTTTCGTAATATATTACGGGAAGCGGTATCCTAAGGGCTACTGTAGAGTTATAGGCAATTCCTAACACTAGACGAGTGGGCTTATCGGCCAATGGCTTATCCATTATAGCTCCCACGGTTGCGTTAATAGAAACATCCCCCTTCTCTAAAGGTCTATTAAGGGTAGAAGAGATACGGGGCGTAAGTACACCTACAAAACGCCAATCTGTATTATATTGGTGTATATAGGCCATATTTAAATCTGCGACATGAAAAGTTTCATCTACTACATCATTAAAAGGCTCCTCCCTTCTTAAATTGAAAGCCATCCTATTGTACTCTACACCCAATACAATATTATCATTCTCTCTCACCTTGATGGGAAGATTACCCACCAATTTTATTCTTGAAAGCTTCGCCTCCGCACTATTTCTGGGCATTAACATATATTCTAACCTAAAAATATCTGGAGTTTGTGCCGATGCATAGTTGCTAAAGAACACAATTGCAAGGATGGCACACCTCCTCCTCCATCTTAATTTCATTATTCTTATAGGTATCAAGGAATTGGAAAAGAATTTAAGTTGATCCATACTAATATTTCAGCCATTTAAATATATCCTTGTACGATGGCTTTTTACCGTACATTAGGATTCCTACCCTATAAATTTTAGCTGCCAACCATACAATTCCAATGAAGGTAACAACTAGCAGTGCAATAGAGACCAACAATTCCCATACAGGAACTCCCCCTTCCCCTATCCCACCAGGAAGACGCATGAGCATAACGATTGGGGAGGTTAGCGGAAATAATGAAAATCCCACAGCAATTGGACCGTGTGGGTTATTAAAAACGGAAAAGAACCCCACATAAATAGCCAACATTAAAGGAAGAATAATTGGAAATATGAACTGTTGTGTATCTGCTTCATTGTCTACTGCTGCACCTATTGCCGCATATATAGAGCTATAAATCAAATAACCAAGAATAAAATATATCATAAAAAATGTGATCAACATTGCCCATGGTATTTTAAAAAGTTCATTGGCGTACAACTGCATTGTAGTCTCCGAATTAGCAAAATTCGCAGCTCCTCCAATAAGTCCGGGCGTGTTTTCTGCACCTGAATTGAGTGCTGAAGGGTCTATTCCAAAAATAAAAACTAACATCCCTAGCAACAAGCTCGCAGAAATTATCCATATTACAAACTGTGTGATACCCGCCAAGGAAGTGCCAATAATCTTACCCAGCATCAATTGAAAAGGCTTAACGGAGGAGATAATTACCTCTACTATCCTGCTTGTTTTTTCCTCAATAACGCTTCGCATTACAAATCCGCCATATATTATGATAAACATCATAATTAGGTAACCAAACCCACCACCGATAAATGCTTTAATTTCATTGATACCTTTCAGATTCTGTTCTCCTGAAAAAGTAGTCGTATTTATTTCAAAACTCAGGTCCAACTTATTAAAATCGGATGCAGACACCCCTAGGTCCTGCAATCTTTCCATACGCAATCTATTTTCAAAAACCGATTCCAAATTAGTCACTACGGAAGAACCAGGAGCATCTTTGGTATAAAAAACAGCATTTTCGGCTACCCTTTCCAGGTTTGGTGCGTTTGGAATGTACAGTAGCCCATATAAACCCATTTTAATAATGGAGTCCTTGGCCGCTTCCAAATCCACATCCCTAAATTTAACATAGGAAGTATTATCAGTACCCTGAAAGTCCGTAGAAAAATAGTCGCTCTGATTTAACACTCCAATTACCCTTGTTTCATTATCATTGACTTTGGTCAGATAAACGATTAAGGCTATCATGCCTACCATAAGAATGGGACTCAGAAAAGTCATGACTACAAAGGACTTATTACGCACCTTGGCTAAATATTCCCGCTTAATGATGAGTCCTAATTTACTCATATTGGCTGCTTATTTTGAACTGTTTTAATAAAAATGTCATTTGCTGATGGAATAGTTTCCGTGAAGTGATTTACGTTGGCCTTCCCAGATAAATGGGTTAAAAAGGCACCAGTATCATTTGAAGGTAGTTGTACCGTAAAATTTAACTGTTGGCCGTTGTCTACATACTCAGAAGATAGAATCTGAAATTTATCCTTTAGATCATCTAGTATGCCATTAGAACTATGGAGTCCTAACCCAACCTTATATATATTGTTTTTATAGGCATTCTTTATATCACTAAGCTTACCATCCAGTAATTTTTCGGACTTATGGATCAGCGCTATATACTCACATAGTTCTTCCACCGACTCCATTCTATGTGTAGAGAAGATAATGGAAGTTCCGTTTTCTTTAAGTCGTAGAATTTCATCTTTAATAAGATTAGCATTAATAGGATCAAAACCACTAAAAGGCTCGTCAAATATTAATAGCTTAGGCTCATGTAATACGGTAACAATAAACTGAATTTTTTGGGCCATCCCTTTGGAAAGCTCTTGGATTTTTCTGTTCCACCAATCCCCGATCTCCAATCGCTCAAACCAATATTTTAATTTGGCTTTGGCTTCAGATTTGGACATACCCTTCAGTTGGGCGAGATATAAGGCCTGTTCGCCAACCTTCATACTTTTATAGAGCCCTCTCTCTTCCGGCAGGTATCCAATCATTGAGATATGCTTCGCTTCCAGAGGCTTACCATCAAAAATTATAGTGCCCTGGTCTGGATAGGTAATCTGATTGATAATTCGGATAAGAGTAGTCTTTCCTGCTCCATTGGGCCCCAATAGACCATAAATACTATTCTTAGGGATTTCCAATGATATTTTGTTAAGGGCTATATGGTTACCATATTTTTTAGTAACCTCATTAGCGACCAATATATTATTCATTTCAACTATTTCCTCAAAGATATATAATTGCTGCAGAAATGGGTGATAGGAAATTTATAAAATGTTCCTTACTATCCTTTTTCAGCATTTTTAACATAAGGAAGAATAAGATGAAAAAAGGGGATTACAAAAACAAAACCCACCCTTAACGAATCAAGGATGGGAAAAAAATTGCTATGAAAAAGAAGATATTGGTTTCCCAATATCCTTTCAAATATACATTTTAATTTTTAAAGTACTCTTTATGAAAACATATCCTTTACCTTTTCAAAAAAGGATTTATCGGATCTTTCTGGCCTAGGCTCAAAATTCTCATTGTTTTGCATACGCTCAAAGAACTCTCTTTGTTCCTTATTCAGTTCTTTAGGGGTCCAGACATTTACATGCACCAATAAATCTCCGCTTCCATAACCACTAAGGCTAGAAATACCTTTCCCTCTTAGTCTTAATATTTTTCCGGATTGAATACCAGCCTCTAATTTTATCCTCACTTTACCGCCTACCGTATCAATTTCCTTAGAGGTGCCCAAAACTGCATCTGAATAACTAATATACAGATCGTAATGTAGGTTGTCTCCTTCCCTTTTTAGGGTTGGATGCTCTTCCGTTTCAATAGCAACCAAAAGGTCTCCCGGTATACCATCTCCTGGCGCATCGTTACCTTTATTAGGAACTTTTAGTTGCATTCCTTCCTCTACTCCTGCCGGTATGTTGATGCTTACTGTTTCTTCCGAAACTTTTAATCCTTGAGCATCCGCATCACTTGGTTTAGAATCTATGATTTGCCCACTACCACCACACGCACTACAAGTAGCTGCAGTTTGCATTCTACCTAAAATAGTGTTGGTGATTTTGGTTACTTGTCCCCTACCTCCACAGGTACCACAGGTTTTATAAGTTACTCCCTCGGCTTGGACTTTCCGTTTTACTTTAACGGTTTTTTCTACACCATTAGCAATTTCCTCTAGGTTAAGTTTCACACGGATTCTTAAATTGCTTCCTTTGGACCTTCTTTGACCTCCTCCGCTAAATCCTGAGAAACCACTAAAACCACCGCCACCAAAAGCACCGCCAAAAATGTCTCCGAACTGACTGAAGATGTCATCCATATTCATTCCGCCGCCGCCAAATCCGCCGCCACCTTCGAATGCTGCATGTCCGTATTGGTCATAACGCGACTTCTTATTAGGGTCACTTAGCACCTCATAAGCTTCGGCCGCCTTTTTAAACATTTCTTCCGCCTTGGCATCCCCGGGATTTTTATCCGGATGGAACTCAATTGCTTTTTTACGATATGCTTTTTTTATTTCGGCTGCGCTTGCATTTTTTCCAATGCCTAAAATATCATAATAATCCTCCTTCATACTCTGTTTTTAATTTCCTACGACAACTTTAGGATGACGAATTATCTTATCGCCCAGTTTATACCCCTTTTGAATTACGTCTATTATTTTGCCTTTTAATTTCTTATCTGGAGCGGGAACTTGCGTTACGGCATCATGAATTTCTGCATCAAAATCATCCCCTTCTTTTACCTCTACTTCCAAAAGTCCTTTACTTTTAAGTGTTTCTCTTAGCTTATTATTTATAAGCAACACTCCTTGATACATTCCATCATCGTCTGATTTTGAAATTTCAGCTAAAGCCCTATCAAAATCGTCCATTACTGGCAACAATGACAAAATTACCTCTTGTCCGGCTGTTTTAAACAAGTCCATCCTTTCCTTAGAGGTGCGTTTTTTATAGTTTTCGAACTCGGCAAAAAGACGTAAAAACTTATCTTTTTCCTTTCCCAGATCTTCCTTAAGTTGTTCTTCTACACTTAATTCCTCTCCCAACTCCACTTCTGATTCAGCCTCTTGATCTACTTCGTTCTGATCCATATTTTTCAAGACTTCATCTTCCATCTCTTTTGCTTTATTTTCCTTGCTCATTTAATTTACATTTATAAACTACCGAATTTGAATTAGCAAAAGTACTGCCAAATCTTATAAAATGTCATATTGTCATAAAACTTTCCTCACTATGTGTGATTATCATGCAATAACGCTTGCCAACCTGTTCCGTTCAGGTGTGGTTATAATATTCATCAGCATTTTTTGCACCCTATTTCATGGGCTTATAACTACAAAAAATCCGCCAATGGCGGATAGGAACTACTGACTTATTCTTCTTAAAATTTTAAGTTATAAATTCTTCCTGATAGGTTGAATCCGAGTCACAATTTTGTTTTTCATTGTAAATTTCTCCTAGAGCCCTACATATATTAGCGTATCCAAAATTGAATCCAGTTGCTTCAATTTTTTTACTGCTTACACGCTGACTAGCAAATAGTAAATAAGACATATCTCCTAGCGCTAACTGCAATGCCACTCTTGGTACGTTAGGTAAGAATAAGGGCTTCTTTAAAGCTTTCGCTATCTCTTTGGTGAGCTTAGCATTACTTACCGGATTAGGGCCAACACCATTATAGACACCTGTTAGCTCGGCTTCCACTATATGTAAAAATATTGCTGCAAGATCTTGAACATGAATCCAAGATTGCCATTGTTTTCCAGAACCAAGGGAAGCTCCTAAGTAATATTGAATTGGCTTCGCCATTTTTGGTAAGGCACCACCGTTACTAGACAAGACCAGCCCGGTCCTAACCTTGGCGACTGCAATATTAAATTTCTCAAATTTATCTGCTTCCTCTTCCCAAAGACTTACAACTTCTCCCAGAAAGCTATCATCCACTCTTTTATCTTCTTCGGTATAGTAGTTGGAAGGGGAATTTGGATAAATTCCCATGGCAGATGCCGATACCATAATATCGATAGCATGTTCATCCAGGTTTTCCAAGGCACCAGCGAGGGTTCTTAACGAGTCTAACCTACTAGAGCGTATCTTTTCTTTATTTCTTTTGGTCCAACGTTGGGCTATACTTGCTCCCGCAAGATTTATAATTGCACTGACTCCGGAAAAGCAATTAGAATCTATTTCGTTCTTAGACGGATTCCAATAAAACCCTTTATATCCTTCTTCAGAAACAATTTTCTTTTTGCTAGTAGTTAGATAGTTCACCTCAATACCCCGCTCCTTGCACAGTTTTGTGATTTCAGTACCTACCAAACCAGTTGCACCTGTAATTAAAATTCTCATAGCCTATTCCTAAACTTTCGCTAAAGGTATAGGTTTTTGTTCTTGGAGGTTCTCTATTTAGTTTAGGTTTAACAGTCTAAACCCCGTAATTGTTAAGGTTTCCCTAATACAAAACCAAGATTATCCCTATTTAGTTGCACGTAGCATTTCCCTTTTCCCTGGAGGACCAGGTAACCTTTCCACGGTAAAACCCACTGATTGCATGGCGCGCCTTACTGCACCTTTTGCCGCATAGGTCACCAAAACTCCTTCTACCTTTAGTGCATTATACATCGCAAGAAATATTTCCTCCGTCCATAGCTCAGGTTGTACCCTAGAACCAAAAGCATCAAAATAAATAAGATTATATTCCTCAGATTCCGAGATGTCCCTAAAATCCATTTTCCGCTTTAAAAGTCGAAAGTTATCTGACACCTCATGTAGAGCACCCCAACTGGTTTCGTGCATTTTTAGATAATGGGGCTCAAATTTTTCTGCATTCAACGCTTTACTATAATCCAATAGGGCTAGCTCTTCCATTTTTACAGGGAAGGCCTCTACACCATTATAGGTGATTTTAAGTCCAAATTTTTCCGCTTCCAAAAAGGTTATAAAGGCGTTTAGACCAGTACCAAATCCAATTTCTAAAATAGCTAGACCTTGGTCTTGAAAAAGAGAGAGCCCATTTTTTATAAATACGTGATACGCTTCCTGAATGGCCCCGTGAGTGGAATGGTACTGTTCGTTCCAGTCCTCTATTTGAATGGTTTTTGAACCATCTGCTGTAGTAATTATTTTTCTTTTCACCTTATTATTTTAACAACACCCCGTCTGCCACAAAGGAATAGGTTTTTTTAGGCTGTATAATTTGAGCAATTTCCTCTTTGGTCTTTCCCCCATCCTCAGCAAAATGTCTTTGTTCCTCCACACTCATCTCCTCTACAAAAGCAAGACCATTTACCACCACCTCTCTTCCTTCAATATCCTTAGGCATAAAAAAGCCATAATCTTTAAACTTCACCATCACTTCATTGTCCTGCCCCAACTGTAATTTCATCCAACACCCTTTAGACTTACAAACCTCTTTTACAATGGCAGAAAATTTAGTGGAAAGAGTATCTAAAAGTTGCATTTTTTGATATTCCTCGAACATTATTTTGTGATTACTGGCATCTTTATCGCCTATTTGAGCACCAAATACCTCAACGTTCACCGCTGTTAAAGGCTCCGGTTGTGGTTTCAGAGATTTTGCCCCTTGCTTACAACCAACAAAGACAACAAAAACCATTATTAAAATGTTAAAATATTTCATTATTATCAGTTTTTAAAACGACTAAACAAAATTGGTTATTTTTAGTTGAAAAACGAAGTACCAGTGCTGTTTATTGTTTAATTTTATTCCTTTAAACATAAAGTGCTATGCAAACTATTTCAGACACTATAAAAGTTGAGAAGGTTAAGACTTCCAAGATTGACAAAGTAGATTTTAATAATTTAGCGTTCGGCAAAGTACTCGCAGATCATATGATGGTATGTGACTACAAGAACGGGGCATGGGAAACACCAAAAATTGTTCCTTACCAACCAATCACCTTAGATCCATCAGCCAAAATCTTTCACTATGGGCAATCTGTTTTTGAAGGAATGAAAGCGTACAAGGATGCCGATAATAAGGTGTGGTTATTTCGCCCTTTAGAAAACCAGAAGCGTATCAATATCTCGTGCAAACGTCTTGCTATCCCAGAAATTCCTGAAGACTACTTTATGGAGGGATTAAAAGCCCTTTTAAAAGTAGATCACAAATGGATACCCACTGCCGAAGGCAGCTCCTTATATATTAGACCATTTGTCTTTGCCTCGGGCAATGGATTTCATGCTTCGCCTGCCGATGAATATAAATTTATTATCGCCTGTGCTCCATCCGGTTCATATTTTGCTGGGAAGGTAAAAGTATTGATTGAGGAAAAATATTCCCGATCCGCTAACGGAGGTGTTGGTTTTGCTAAAGCAGGTGGTAACTATGCTGGGCAATTTTACCCTACACAACTGGCTGTAGAAAAAGGGTATAACCAAGTAATTTGGACCGATGATAATACGCATGAATATATAGAAGAAGCCGGTGCGATGAATATCTTTATTAGGATTAACGACACCTTGCTTACTAGCCCTACAAGTGATCGTATTTTAGATGGGATTACTAGAAAAAGTTTAATCGAAATTGCAAAAGACGAAAACATTAAGGTAGAAGTGAGGCCTATTACCGTAAAAGAAGTGATAGAAGCCTCTAAAAATGGAAGCCTAAAAGAAATGTTTGGTGCTGGTACAGCTGCTGTCATCTCCCCCATTTCAACATTTGGGCACAAAGATCAAGATTATGACTTACCGGAATTAGAGAACAGCTACGCCTCTATTCTGAAAAAAAGAATTACGGACATTCAGTATAACAAGGCAGAAGATAAATTTGGCTGGAGATACCAAGTAAGTATCTAAACCTCAAATTTTTAATACTTAAATATCCTTCCATAGGAAGCATTAATATAATACCTAAGTAAAAAATAAAAATTGACTAAGCCACTCTTTTCACATTAAGAGTGGCTTTTTATTTTCCATAGAAACAACATCCAATTAGTAAGCCTCTTTAGGTTTATTAAGAATAGCAGATATGTTTGGCTCAACAAAATTAGGACCCTTCAATACTTTTCCATCTTCCCTATACACTGGTCTGCCATCTTCCCCCAATTTACTCATATTACTTCTTTGTATTTCCTCAAAGACCTCCTCTATCTTATATTGCATTCCGTGCTCCAATATGGTACCACATAAAATATACAGCATATCCCCAAGTGCATCTGCCACCTCCACCAAATCGTTATTGTTGGCAGCCTCTAGGTATTCCCTATTTTCCTCATCCATCAGATTAAAACGAAGCTTATTCTTTGCGGCCCCCAGATTCGCCTTCATTTCCTTAGACACACCTAATCCAAAAGAATTATGGAACAATTCTACAGCATTTAGTTTACGTTGCATTTGTATGAGTTATTTAGATTAGATTTGCATAAAAATATGAATATGTTCAGTACGGGACAATTAATTTTTGCAGCCCTTTTCTTTATTTCATTCGTCATTATTATTATATATTCCTATCAAAAAGACAAAACTCTTCATCATAAGTATTACAAGGGCGTTAAATGGGTAGGACTTTTCTTCTTATTATTTGTTTTAATGCTGTTTATTATTAAGTTTTACAATAAAAATTAACTCTTTTCCAAAGATTTCCATATAAATCGACTTTCAACCATCATTTTAATCTTTTCCACCCCTACCTATACTAAAACGAGTAATTTTACGTTATATATCTAAATCCCAGTTGAATGGTCACTTTTTTTAGTATATTTTCTGTTTTGATTGTCCTAAACATCCTATTGTTTTTATCGAGTTTACACCACCACTCCAAAAAGAGTAAAAATTCTGCAAAAAACATTTCGAAGTCGACACCAATAATCTTTCCTCTAAATATAATAGAAGCGAAATATAAAAAGGCAGTATAATTTCTTTACTTGTAACATCTACCTTTCCCTTTTCATTCCTTAATTAAAAGAAAACTCGCTTCTCTTAAATCCCTCCATTTTAAAGATAAAGTTCTACATATGCACTTAAAGGCTCTTTTTTGATACCATGAACAGCTGAGGTACGCCATTTTTTTAGTTACTTTGACAACCAAATGAAACAAATGACCGGATGAAACAACTTATACTTGTATTCTTAGGGGGTGGCACTGGTAGTATTTTAAGGTATTTAACTAGCAAGGCGTTAAATGGTTCCTTCCAAAATTTTTATCTAGGGACTTTTTTAGTAAATATTATAGGATGCCTATTGATTGGTTTTATTCTTGGCCTTTCCGCAAAGAATGATTTACTGACACAAAATCAGGCACTCCTTCTAACTACAGGATTCTGCGGAGGTTTCACAACTTTTTCCACTTTTGCCTTGGAGCAGCAGACTTTCTTAAAAAACGGTGATTTCTTAAATTTCACCTTTTATACAGTAGCAAGTATTCTGGTAGGGATTTTAGCGGTAATGTCCGGCTTCTGGCTATCCAGGGCTTTTTAGATTTAGCTACTCCAAAAATACCTTTTTCACCAATTAGATTTATGAAGGTGCCTCACCCTGGTTCCTAAACCACCTATCCCATCAACATCTTTTCAAAGCAGTTACCCATCAGTACTATATCAGAGCGTCTATATATGCGATATCCTAAAGTTAAGCCCGTAAAGAAAACTACTGATAAAGTATGAACGACCACCTAATCGGAGCGGGCAGGCCCTGCTGTTCGGAACGGACAAGCACACGTTGGAATATTCAAACTTCAATTAGTGGGTAATTAGAATTTCAAACTTCCTATAATAATTGGACAAATAGCTATAAGTAGACATACTTACTTCCTTAAAAGGATCAAAAGACTAGTTGATAAAAACTTATAAAAATAACCCTATCTGAAGAATTTCCTTATCAAATCATCACGTTGACTTTTCTTTATTCAACAAATCACGCATAGCAATGCATTTACTTCAAAAATAAGGGTAAATCACTTTCAACAATCAATTCACATTATAAAAATAATTACAATATTTATACGTACCCCCTAAATTATAGGGGTGCATTTTAAATATTTTGCATAAATAATACATTATACCCCATTTTTAAATGGGGGTATTTGGTTTTAAATTATTTTTAGAAAAAATTAACAATTCTAACATGAAGAAAATCGAAGCAATTATTCGGAAATCAAAATTTGACGATGTCAAAAAAGCGTTGCATCAAATTGAAGTCAATTTTTTCAGCTATTGGGATGTTACGGGGGTAGGAAATGAAAAACAGGGCCACGTCTATAGGGGAATTTCCTATAGCACCACGGACATTCAACGCCGATATCTATCCATTGTAGTATCGGACGAATTTATGGAAAGAACGGTCAATACCATCTTAGAAACCGCTTACTCCGGCAATGTTGGCGACGGGAAGATATTTATCTCGGAAATCCAAGAAGCTTATCGAATAAGAACCAAGGAACGCGGATCAGCAGGCATCAACTAAAAAAAATAAAACAAAAAACAAAGACAATATGGACGTAGGACTATTTACAGCAAACAATATATGGATGATGATTTGTACGGCACTCGTATTTTTTATGCATTTAGGATTTTCATTATTGGAAATTGGCTTAACAAGACAAAAAAACACAATCAATATTTTATTCAAAAACATATTTATCATATGCTCAGGACTTATACTATACTATTTTATAGGATTTAACCTAATGTACCCCGGTAGTTTTAATGGGTTTCTAGGCTTTGCAGGTTTTGGCTTAGATGCACCCATATTAGCAAACGGCAGTTTGGATCTCAGCTACAATGAAGGATATACTTATTGGACAGATTTCCTTTTCCAAGGTATGTTTGCAGCTACCGCTGCTACCATTGTATCCGGGGCAGTTGCCGAAAGGATAAAGCTGGGGCAATTTATGCTATTCACCGTCATATATATTGCTTTCATATACCCTATAGTTGGATCGTGGCAATGGGGAGGCGGATTTTTATCTACCCTTGGCGGAGAAGGTGCTGGTTTTTACGATTTTGCGGGATCTACTTTAGTGCATTCTGTGGGAGGTTGGGCCGCTTTAATGGCAATTTATGTATTAGGCCCTAGAATAGGCAAGTTTAAGGAAGATGGATCGCCCAATGCAATACCAGGCCATAACATACCTTTGGCTACTGCCGGTGTGCTCATCTTATGGTTAGGCTGGTTTGGATTTAACGGAGGGTCCGTTTTATCTGCAGATCCCGCCACCACTTCCATTGTTCTAGTCACTACTTGTCTTGCTGGTGCCGCAGGTGGAATAGGATCGTTTATACTTTATTATTTCCGATACAAGAATTTTGACCTAACTATGATGCTGAATGGAATTTTGGGCGGATTAGTAGGAATTACCGCAGGAGCAGATTTAATGTCGCCTTCAGAAGCTATCCTTATTGGGTTAATAGCAGGATTCGTAATAATATTTGGAGTTGCCCTAATAGACCGCCTAAGATTAGATGATCCCGTTGGAGCCGTAGCAGTGCACCTAATATGTGGTATCTGGGGAACCCTTGCCGTAGGTATTTTTGGAGCCAAGGCCGGAATGACACAATTTCTATATCAACTTTCAGGAGTTGCTATCATTGGCCTGTTCTGCTCTCTTATGGCTTTTATAATTTTAACAACCATTAAAAAGACTTCTGGAATAAGGGTTTCTACCGAAGAGGAAGAGGAAGGTTTAGATATACACGAACACGGAATGTATGCCTATGCAGATTTTAGAATGAATCAACATGAATAACCACCTGAGGAAAAATGACAACGGAGCGTTTTACAGAACGCTCCGTTAATAACCATTCCCTATTAATCAAATAATTTATTTGCACATCCCTACCAGGATATAAACTATTAAAATTATGAAAATGATTGTACACACAAATTACGGAAAATATTTCCTAACATTCCTATTCACCCTGCTATATACAGCAATATTTTCACAGGATAAAGATTCCGAAACCAATAAAATCTCCCTAACCGGAAGTATAGATACCTACTTCCGAGTTAACCTCAACGGAGATAATAGTTTTAATGAGGCATCCGGACTCCCCAATGCTGCCCCCGGTAGTTCTTTTGCAAATTTACCAGGCTTTGCCTTAGGAATGGCCAATGCCATAATAAGTTACGAAAGAGAAAAAGTAGGTTTTGTTGGAGATCTGGTTTTTGGTCCGCGTGGGACCGATGCCATTTTTGCCTCCCCAATATATTCCGCAACCGGAAATATAGTTAACCAACTATATGCGTATTGGAAGGTACACGAATCGATAAAATTAACACTCGGAAATTTTAATACCTATATGGGGTACGAGGGAATATCCCCAACGGCAAATTTTAATTACAGTACTTCCTATTTATTTTCTTACGGCCCCTTTTCACATACTGGCCTAAAAGTAGATATTGCTTTATCGGAGAAATTCAACCTTATGTTAGCAGTTATGAATCCTACCGATCAAACAGAGTTAAATCCCACAGGTAAATATGCCTTGGGCGCTCAATTGGCGTATGACGGGCAAAATTTAAATATACTAACCGAAGACGGAGCCTATGAAATTGATTTTACTGGTGGTTTTAATTTATCTGATCAGGTATATCTAGGATTAAACGCCGCACTATATGATAATGATGGATTAGGCTTTGCAGGAGTAGCCATCTACCCTCAATACATCACTTCAGATACGGTTTCCCTTGGACTAAGAGCTGAATATTTCTCTGAAATCGGCGATTATGGAGCAATAGGCACGGGATTAGAGGATACAGAGGTATTTGCGCTAACATTAACAGGAAGTACCAAAATAGGAGACTTAACAATTAAGCCAGAATTGAGGCTGGATAGTGCCACTGAAAAATCGGTTAACTTTCAAAATAAAGACTTACAACCCCAAAAGCATTTATCCTCCTTTGTCCTTGCCGCTATCTATGTTTTTTAGGACAGGGTTAAACTAGATGCCTACTACAAAAAAAAGGTCCGATCATTTAAAATGATCGGACCTTAAAATACTTTTATTTATCAAATGCCTTTACTCCTGCTCTAATTGGAGTATCCAATCTATTTTGTTTAGGCACTACCGGACACGAGTATTTGGCGTTATAGGCACAATATGGATTATAAGCCATGTTAAAATCCAATAGTATAGTATCCCCTTTCGGAATTGCCAAATCCAAATACCGACCGCCTTCATAGGTTTCTTCCCCATTCGTGAGATCGGAAAATGGCAAGAAAAGATAATCCTTAAAATTAGCTTGTTGCCTTAATTCTGTGTTCTGATACACTTCTAACTCATGCTCTTTCCCATTAAGCTTAAAACTGATTTTGGCATAAACCACCTCTTCGGTCCTATCACCTGTAGTTGTGGGCATTAAAAATGGCAAGGCTTCAGGAGTTCTAGTAATTCTAGCCATAACTTGATAGGTACTGTCTGGAGCAAAAAAATCTAGGCTAGCAAAATTCTTTCTATAGCGATCTGGTAATGGAGAAGTTTCCGGGTTTTTAAACTCCGCATTTAATTTTGCTTGAAATTCATAAACATCGGATAGGCTCCCTGCATTGGAAATTAATTCATTTGCCGGTTGTTTATCGTGATATCTCTTAGTTTCCTTACAGCTCAACACCAATAACAACACCACCAAAATCATCCTAAATCGCCACATAGTTCTTTTTTTTATGCAAAAATACACTTCTTTCTCGCTTTATTAAATTCCCCATCAAATATCCATACCAATCATACTCCTTTATTGGTTTTAGGGGATACCTCATAAGCTATTTAATAATCCACATCCCAAAAATTGGTAAGCACTAGTTAATAGACAACGATTTTAAAAAGCATAACAAAGGCCTCGTTTTTCCGCATTGATAAAATAAAGAACCTTACTACAGCAATACCCTCCTTAGTAAACCAATGGAGCATACTCTTCCTTAACAATGTATTACTCCTCAATAACTTCGTAGCGAGCCTTCTTTAGGTATTTCTCCACTACCTGATTAAATTCCGGGGTAATTCTCAAGAGGCCCGTATCATCAAGCTGATATAGCTTTGTTTTATCGGTATACCCATTCTTCAATAATTCCTCCAAATAAAATAAAGAAGTACCAAAATCCTCTATTCGTGCACTATTCGAAATAATTTTCAAATAATAACTATATTCCATTGGCTGCGTAACTGTTTTTAGCATCCAAAGAAGGCTTAAGGCATCATAATCAATTTCTTGATCAGCCTCTAAAATATCAATATTGTCTTCTATAAGCGCATTAATAAACCCGAGTAGCCGCTTACCCATTTGTTGCTCAGCAAGGATTTTAGAGTTTTCATATTTTTTAAGCTCCTCCATTTGATAAATCCACCATCCAATATTCTTATAGTTGTAAGTAGCAATATCCTCTCCTAAATAATAAATATAATCATCCTTAAGAAAGGATTCTTTTAACATAGCATTACTTTCATGACGCCTCATGGCCTTAAAGCCCTTATCCTTTTTAATTCGTTTTTTTATTGTTTTTAACGTATCCGTCTCCCTAAGAGAACCAAACACATCTTGCATACCCTCTAAGAAGTCATCAGCTTCTAATAGTTTATACGAATTAATTAAACTACCAAGTTCCGATAAGTTCTTTTTATAGGTATTATTGATATACAGACTATCCTTATCAATGTGCCCTTTTGCCATAGCAGACAAGGTCCATCTTTCCATTGCATTTTTAAAATATTTACTTTCTGGCCATTTGTGACCACCATCAAATGTCATTAAATTGTTGGGTATTTTAAGTTTATCGAATCTTGCTTTGGTTGCCAACATATTTTCATAGGCAAAATCTTCCCTTCCGATAATTCCAATAAAATAAAAGGATTGGTTGCCATCCATTACTTCCAAGTTTGGAAATATGGCACCACTGGCGACAACACCGGACACCCCTCTAATAAATAGGGGCACCATACTGGCAAATTGTCCGCCTTCCGAAAATCCACCAGCATAGGTTCTATTTTTATGAATTGGCAAAAGCTTAACCACGGCATTGAAAACTCTGCCCGCAATCATAATATTTTGCGAGGTAGATAGGGTATCGCTCAGATTATTAGGCGAAGCCAAAATATAACCCTGATCCTCTGCAGCCTCCCTAAACATACCTAATGCTTGCTTTCCCCTTCCTTCCATATCAAAAACAAAGAGGACTGGCCAATTCTTATCCACATTAAAAGTGGTAGGTAGAAATAGGGAGAAACTCTCGGATATAGAATCCTTCACCGAGATAGAATCCATTACTACCCCCTTCTTTAAAGCAAATTCCTGCGCATTAGCGCCTAAAACCGCTCCTAATAATAATAATATCGTAAATTTCCTCATAGACAAGATGGCATCAATTATCTAGCCAAGTTATTAATTACTACCAATTAGGATCACTATCACACTATTCCTGATCCAAGATATTTCAAAAAAGGGCGCAAATTCACGCCCGATTTACCGTATTAAAGAAAACAATAAATACTGCAACATCAAAACCAAAAAGGGGATACATACAAAACTTTTTAAAACAACACTTCACTGCAAATTAATTCTTTTTTATCCTACTTCTTCCTTGGTTGATCAATTTTGTTAGACGTCGGGAAACTACTTTTCTCCTTAACGGATATAAGCCGAATAGCTAGCCAGATATATTAGGCTTCGGTTGAATATAAAAGCCCCTACCTTAAACGCTAAATACCCCTTATTTTTAGCATCTTAAGACTAAAGAACTTAGTATGCCCTATAAAATTGAATACTTAGTACGAATCTTATTAGCTATCACTTTTTCTAATGGGCGCATTAGAAACTACATCGGACAACACAATATGAGTTCTAGTTTCCCCGTATTGAATAAGTTTATCAATAAATTTTTCCAAATGAAATTGGTCTTTTAACACCACCATCATAATTATATTCTCATTACCAGTAATCCGGTAACAGTTAACTACTTCCTCAAATGAGTGGACCGCTTCTAAAAATGGCTTTAATTTCCCCATAAAGGCCCGCAAAGTAATAATCGCTTTCAGCTGATATCCTGTATGAGAATGGGATACGACGGCTTTGTATCCTGAGATTATTCCGATGTCTTCCATCTTCTTCACACGCTCACCTACTGCTGGGGCAGTTAAGCCAACTTTTCTACCAATATTCGCGAAAGATTCACGAGCATTTTCTTGAAGGGATTTTAAAATCTTCCAATTAAGGGCGTCTATTTTTGCTTTCAAAGTAAAATTGATTAATAATATTTGTTTTCAATAGCTAAATTACGCTTTTACCATACAAACCAAATCTATTTTCTGTAAATTCAATGTAACTTTATGATATAAAAGCTGTTGTACTTAAAATGCCATACAAAAACCTTAGTTCGATTCCAATTTATCGTAAATCTCTGGATCTCTTACAGATGAGCAGGGAAATTGCGTCTTATGTTTCGCATAACAAGGATTTATTAAAATTATATCAATCTAACAGTTTACGCGATAATATTGCCGATTCCCTACTTACAGATTCCATCCTTATACCTCAACAAATTGCCGCTGCCGAACAATCAGAATCCTATGCGGTAAGGATGAGAAGCGCCACCTTTATTAATATTATCATCAAGAATATTAATTCCTATTGCATAGGCTTGGAAAAAGATGGAGTAAAGGAAAAGGAATATCTAAATCTTCTCCGCAAGGAAGTTAAGAGCTTTAGAAGAATGTACAAGGTCTGGAGACGATCCATGAGGCACTAAGTTTGCTGTTTCAAATTTTCCATAAAGGTATATTTACGTAGCCCTACGCAAAGCGACTACTTGTGTTAATT
Organism: Arenibacter certesii DSM 19833; assembly: GCF_000429545.1. Lineage (GTDB taxonomy): Bacteria > Bacteroidota > Bacteroidia > Flavobacteriales > Flavobacteriaceae > Arenibacter > Arenibacter certesii. Next base: position 128,299 of record NZ_AUCB01000004.1, on the reverse strand, counting down.
ATGGGGTATATTTAATTTTACGCGCCTACAAAAACCAATCTGATCCTTTTAAAACCATTGATTTGAACAAAGGCGTATTATAAGGAGCTAAACTGAATAATAAAATTGAATACCCTTATTTAATTTTGCCAAAAACTTCCACAATGCCTCCGTCAATCATCATAATTAGCTGGAATTCCGCTTCCTGTTTCAAAATATAAGTCATCCCATTTTACATATTCCTTCTATATTGCCCCCCCACCTCAAACAAGGCATGGGTGATTTGGCCCAAGGAGCAGTATTTAGTTACCTCCATTAGACTTTCAAAAATATTTTCGTTTTTAACGGCTACTTTCTGCAAGGATTCTAATTTGGATTGAACAAAGTCCTGATTCATTTCATGCAAATTATTTAGAGTCTGAATTTGATCTTGTTTCTCCTTTTCAGTAGCTCTAATTACTTCTGCAGGTAGCACCGTTGGGGAGCCTTTGGAACTTAAATAAGTATTAACTCCAATGATAGGGAATTCTCCATTGTGCTTTAAAGTTTCATAATACAGGCTCTCCTCCTGAATTTTAGAGCGTTGATACATCGTCTCCATTGCACCTAACACTCCTCCTCGCTCTGTAATCCGGTCAAACTCCAACAATACGGCTGCTTCCACTAAATCGGTTAGCTCCTCGATTATAAACGAACCCTGCAAAGGATTTTCATTTTTAGCGAGTCCTAATTCTTTATTAATAATTAATTGTATGGCCATAGCTCTACGAACAGACTCCTCTGTAGGCGTTGTTATTGCCTCGTCATAAGCATTGGTATGCAGCGAGTTACAATTATCATAAATAGCATACAAAGCTTGTAATGTGGTCCTAATATCGTTAAAATCGATTTCTTGGGCATGTAGACTCCTACCAGAAGTTTGAATGTGATATTTTAACATCTGTGCCCTAGGATCTGCTCCATATTTTATTTTCATTGCCTTTGACCATATCTTTCTAGCTACTCTCCCAATTACAGCATACTCGGGATCTATTCCATTGGAGAAGAAAAAAGAAAGATTGGGACCAAACTTATTTATATCCATTCCCCTACTTAGGTAATATTCCACATAGGTAAATCCGTTGGCTAGCGTAAAGGCAAGTTGCGTAATAGGATTAGCACCCGCTTCGGCAATATGGTATCCAGATATGGAAACTGAATAGAAGTTACGAACTTGATTTTTAATAAAATATTCTTGTACATCACCCATTAACCTTAGGGCAAACTCCGTGGAAAAAATACAGGTATTCTGGGCTTGATCTTCCTTTAAAATATCGGCCTGCACTGTTCCTCTAACCTGCTTTATGGTCTTTTGCTTTATATCATTATATACATCCTGAGGCAAAACCTGATCACCAGTCACCCCTAAAAGCATTAATCCCAAACCATTGTTCCCTTTAGGTAAAGTGCCATGATATTTAGGCCTTAACTCTTGCTTTCCATGAAAAATGGCTTTAATTTTCTTTTCCACTTCTTCTTGCAGGCCGTTTTCCTTAATATACTTCTCACAATTTTGATCTATGGCAGCATTCATAAAATACCCCAACAACATAGGAGCAGGTCCATTTATCGTCATGCTTACAGAGGTCATTGCATCACTTAAATCGAATCCGGAATACAGCTTTTTGGCATCGTCCAAACAACATACAGAAACACCGGCATTCCCAATTTTGCCATAGATATCGGGCCTTCTATCGGGATCGCTCCCGTAGAGGGTAACCGAATCGAAAGCCGTGGACAATCTTTTTGCAGGCAAACCTAGGCTAACATAATGAAATCGTCTATTGGTTCGTTCTGGGCTACCTTCCCCCGCAAACATTCTTGTGGGATCTTCCCCTGCTCGCTTAAAGGGATATAATCCTGCTGTATAGGGGAATTGCCCTGGTACATTTTCCTGAAGCCTCCATACAAGGAGATCTCCCCATGCTTTATATTTTGGAAGTGCAATTTTAGGTATTTGGGATTGCGAAAGCGAGGTGGTATGCGTGGCCATTTTAATCTCTTTCCCTCTCACCTTAAAAATATATTCTGGCTTTTTATACTGTGATACCGTATGCTCCCAATCTAGTATCATTTTCCAATAATGTGGATTCAAATTCATCTTTAACGAATCAAACTGAGCACACAATAAGCTGATAAACTGACTTTTATCCTCATCTTCTATCAGTTGATACACTTTTTCTAATGCAATTCCCGTATCAGAAAGAATCTCATTATTATCTTCTGGCGCATCCGAGCCTAAAACGGAGATTATAGTCGTAAAAATTCCATATAATTGCTGTGCCAGGTTAGATTGTTCCTTAGCATTAAGATCATATTGCCTGTTGCTTTCTGCAATTTCCGACAAATACCTTGTTCTAGCAGGAGGAATAACAAACAACTTTTCCTCATTCCCCTCTGTTAACACAAAGGAAGATTTTAAGGACGTTTCTGTCTTTTCTGCCAGGGTAGTCATTATGGAATGGTATAATCTATTCATCCCTGGATCATTAAATTGCGATGCTATAGTTCCAAAAACTGGAAGTTCTTCGTGTTTAGCCTCCCATAGGCCGTGGTTGCGAACGAATTGCTTTCTTACATCCCTAATTGCATCCAAGGCTCCTCTTTTATCGAACTTATTAATAGCCACTAGATCAGCAAAATCCAACATATCAATTTTCTCCAGTTGGGTTGCCGCACCAAACTCGGGCGTCATTACATAAAGAGACACATCGCTATGCTCTGTTATGGCAGTATCAGATTGTCCAATTCCTGATGTTTCCAAAATAATAAGATCAAACTTTGCACCCTTTAGCACCCTCACAGCTTCATCTATGTGCTTAGACAGCGTTAAGTTAGATTCTCTTGTTGCCAAAGAACGCATATAAACCCTTGGATCATTGATTGAGTTCATCCGAATACGATCTCCTAAGAGGGCCCCTCCCGTTTTCCTTTTAGAAGGATCCACCGATATTATCCCTATAGTCCCATCGGAGAAATCCATTAGAAATCGCCTTACCAGCTCATCTACCAAACTAGATTTACCTGCTCCTCCTGTTCCAGTAACTCCCAAAACAGGAACCTGTTTATCATTCCCGTTTAATATAGCTGCGTGCTTCTTAAATTCGGCATTTCTATTTTCTGCAAGACTGATTAGTCTTGCTATAGTTGAGAAATCTTTCTCCTTTAAAAGCTGTTTTAATTGAATAGGATCCTGAGTCCTTAAATCCGGGGTAGGAAAATCACTTTGCTCCACTAAATCATTAATCATCCCTTGAAGCCCCATAGTTCTGCCATCGTCAGGAGCATAAATCCTTGTAATTCCGTACTCCATTAACTCCTTAATTTCTTCTGGGAGGATAACACCTCCTCCACCACCAAAAATTTTAATATGGCCCGCCCCATGCTCCATTAGGAGGTCGCGCATAAATTTAAAGTACTCATTATGTCCGCCTTGATAGGAGGTAATTGCAATAGCGTTTACGTCTTCTTGAATAGCACAGTCTACAACTTCTGACACACTCCTATCATGCCCCAAATGAATAACCTCTACCCCAGTGGATTGGATTATCCTTCGCATCATATTTATTGCCGCATCATGCCCATCAAACAAGGAAGCAGCCGTAACAATACGCACTTTATTGATAGGTTTATAGGTGGACTCTTTTTTCATTTTTAACTTTTTTATGTACTAAATTCAAGTGATTTATAATTTCAACGATTTGGCTAATAGCTTAATTTAACATTAAAACATGATTAACCCTTCATTAATCTATTCGCAATACCAGAGCACCAAATCTTCCGCAATTTAATGAAATCGCAAAAATAATGACCCCAATATTACAATATTATAAAAACAGCTATAATACGCGTCTTTTCCTTTTCAAAATCCTAATTTTAGTGCTTAAAATTTACATACTTGAAAACAACCATTCTTATTCACTGCCCCGATCAATCGGGAATTATTAGCAACGTTACTGGTTTTATCCATAAAAATGGAGGAAATATTATTTACATAGATCAGCATGTAGATAAGGAGGCTGGAGTATTTTTCATGAGATTGGAAAGTGATTTTGAAAAGAACATACCCATAGTCCAAAGCTTAAAACAGCGCTTTGAGAAAGAATTAGCCCTTCCTTACCAAATGGAATGGAGTCTACATCTAGGATCCACAAAACCAAGAATGGCCCTTTACGTTTCTAAATACAATCACTGCCTTTACGATTTGTTAAGTAGATTTCATTCTGGTGAACTTTCGGTAGAAATACCTTTTATATTAAGCAACCATGCCGATCTAGCATATATTGCTGACCAGTTTAACATTCCATTCCACCATATTCCCTATTCAAAAGAAAATAAACTAGCAGCAGAAGAAAAACACATGAGCCTTTTGGAAGATTATAAGATAGATTTTATAGTGCTTGCACGGTATATGCAGATAATTACTCCCAAGATAATAGCCCGTTTTCCGAATAAAATAATCAATATCCATCATTCGTTCCTTCCTGCATTTGCAGGTGCTAAGCCTTACCATGCTGCATTTCGCAGAGGGGTGAAAATTATAGGTGCCACTAGTCATTATGTTACAGAGGAATTAGACGCAGGCCCCATTATAGAGCAAGATGTAACCCGGGTCACCCACGCCCACAGCATAAAAGACTTTATCTCTAAAGGACGAGACTTGGAAAAAATTGTACTTTCGCGAGCAGTAAAGCTACATATCGATAGAAAAACGATGGTTTACAACAATAAGACGGTGATTTTCTCATAGTTATACTATAGCAACCATTGTAGTTCAAAAAATAATATAATAGAGATAAGAAGCTTACCTATCTACGGAAAAGGTGAAGAAAAATCAGTTATCCTTCCGAAATCTGTGAGTAAAGCAAGTGAAACTAATTTATAATAAAGAAATGAGAAGAATATTAATATTGTTAGTCGTATTTCAATTTTTAGGATGTGCAGAATTACAGCAGGTAGTAAATCAAATGCCCCAGGCAGGCACAATTGGAAATAATGAAATTGCCCTTGGTCTAAGGGAAGCATTGGATATGGGCATTCAGAAACAAGTAAGTAAACTCACCCAAACCGATGGTTTTTACAAAAATGAAATGGTAAAGATTATGCTACCCCAAGAGTTACAAAAAGTAGATAAGACACTAAGGGATATTGGACTTTCTAATTTAGCAGATGAGGGCCTAAAGATATTAAATAGGGCAGCTGAAGATGCAGTTAAAGAAGCGACCCCAATATTTGTAGATGCGGTAAAAGGGATTACGTTCGCCGATGCCAGGAATATTTTATTGGGCTCAGACGATGCGGCCACACGGTACCTTACACAGGCAACACAAAACCAACTTTATGATAAATTTAATCCAGTGATAAAACAATCCTTTGAAAAGGTTGGTGCAGACAAGATCTGGAGCAACCTGATTAATAGATACAACGCTATCCCTTTCACTAGTTCTGTTAACCCAGATTTAACGGATTATGTTACTCAAGAGGCCCTAGAAGGGGTATATTCCATGATTGCATTGGAAGAAAAAGAAATTAGAACCAAAACCGCCTCCAGAACTTCTGCCGTTCTTAAGCGCGTTTTTGCCTTACAGGACCAAAGAAACTAAACTTCTTACTAACCAACTTACATTTGGGTATAAGTCAAAAATCAATCCTTAGCTCTACTAGTCCTGGTTTTATAAATTAATTTGCAGCAAAAGATATAGATAATAAACCGCTTTTAACAGGTGTAGATTCACCCTATACTGCTATTAAATAAAAGAGATCCAAAAAACACTTGTCCTGATACATCATGAAAAAGTCTATTTAGTTGTTTTATATAAATAAAAAATGATGAACCCTATTTAAAAAGGTTCACTCAGCTCCCTCTGCAATATTAAACAAGTAAAATTAATTTTAATAGGCTACTAAAATTTGTGATGGGGACCCATACCAGAATCTATATTTTCCATTTGTCAGGGGAATTGTAATTTATAATTCCCCAAACCATGTATATTCATCTCGTAAAAAGATAGCGGCAAGTTCAATTATTTATATGCAATTTTATGCGTTTCTTTGCATGCAATTTATGGCCATAAAGAATTTTATCATAAGCATTATTATTTGTATGCAGCTGCTATTAAGTTCATCCGCATGGTCAAACATGCCAATATCGAACCCTGCAGATTGCACACCCATTACTAATGGTCAAATAACTTCAGTAATTATAGAAAACCTAACTGCTGAGGAGTGTTTTGAACTAGGCAAATGTGAATACCTCCATAAAAATTTCAGCACCGCCTATACCTTTTTTCTATCTGCTTCCCTAAAAGGGCATAAGAACACCCCTGTTTTTAATACGTATTTTGCAGCATGCAAAGCTTCTCTAGATTCCTTGCAAAGCACCAAAAAAGAAAGTTTTGACTATTTAAAAACACAAAACAACATTACCGATCAAATTGTTATAGACAAACTGGATCAAAGAAATCAGGACTTTAAAAACAACCACAACTACCTATTACTCAATCACCTAGTTAATTATTTGTTCCTTACCATATCGGTCGCCGGGTTGTTTATAGCCTTTAGGCTATTATACAAATACCGGAAGAAAGCAACGCATACGATATATTTAGCCATCTTTATGTTAGGAGTCTCTACAATGGTATTAGAACACGCCATGTATTGGCTACAAGACTTTGACTATAACCCAAAGGTATATTTCTTTAAAATTCATTATTACCTATGGGCCCCCTCTCTATATCTATATATTCGTAAAAAATTAACTATCGAACCAAAGACGGCTATAAATGAAATCTTAAGACATTACGGTCTATTCTTTATTTTCTGCATCTTACTTTTAATGGCTGTCAATACAGAAACTACTATTCCCACGTCAAATTTCAAACAGCTTATTACGTTGATTCTACAAAGTCAATTTATCAAATCGATTCATTGCACATTTTATCTAATCTTACTAATTCGACTTTATTGGGAATACAAAAATATACTTAGCCCTTCTAACAATAAATGGTTAATGCTTGCTATTACGTTTTTAGCATTGTTAATGCTAATATTGTATTCTAGAACCCTATACAGTTCTGACTACGATTTTAATTACATCTCCATATATTTTACTGCAATAGCACTTTCGCTCTTTATTTGCCTTTACAGTTTTATGCTATACCTAAAGCCAGATATTATCACCAAGACTGAGAACCTAACGGAAACTGGAATGGATACTGAAAGTGATGTTAAATACAAAAATTCGGGACTAACAGAGGCCATGACAAGTACCTTAAAATCCCAATTGGTAAACTTGATAGAAACCAAAAAAGTATATTTGGACAACGGAATTACTTTGGAAAAATTGGCCAAGGAATTAAACACGGACCGATATAGTATATCACAAGTGATCAACCAAGAGTTTGGCAAGAACTTCTATGAATTTATAAATGACTACAGGGTACAGGAGGCAGTCAACATCATCGAAAATAATAAAGGCAAAATAAAATTGGTAACTGATCTTATTTACGAATCTGGGTTCAACAATAAGGTGTCATTTTACAAAGCGTTTAAGAAACGTAAAAAAACAACTCCCACTCAGTATATTAAAGAGAAATATAAAGATAAGGAATAGGTAGAATTATATATACACAACACCTCTCAAAACAAACTGATTCAACTATTCAAAACACAGAACACACGTTCAGAATAACTTCATCACCCCTTATCCTGTTGCCCTTATTTAAATTTTCGTAGTCAACACTTATATTTAGAACTGACTCTAATCCTAAATATTGAGGGAAGCATCCTTGGATTAGATAGGCAAAACGCAACCAATATCGAATAAATAACCTAGTTGCAAAGCCCCAAAAACTAACGATTAAGCATTCTTTTGCTATAAAAATGTTCCACAAAAGCTTACTACACACAAGATTTAATTCATGTTGGTTGGGATTCATCAGCTGATAAAATTGAAGCAATAATTATCCAAAAATGGGTAGCTTTGAATAGCACCTCTTCCATTGAATTGTGGATTGAAAAACCAGGACCGGGTATCCTGCAGGTTTACCTATCCCTGCAGAATCAGAGGGTGTACGTCCAGTAAGACTACTATACCCAGCATCTGAGGTTGCTAGAAACAAAAAATAATGTTCCTACGCGAAATGTTGGTGACACCTTTACAAGTAACCCATTTTGGAAATAAAATATCAAACGATAAAAAATATAATATATAAAATAAATTACAGAGCTGTCGCCACTGCCGCACTGTTTATGGCTTCATGCGATACCCTTCTCGAACAAGACGAAACTGATTTCGGTCAAGGACCTATATTAGTTCAGTTCGAAAAAACTAAGACAGAACTAAACATCATTAAGGATCCAGAAAACACGCCTATTGATTATGAAGTTCCTATCACTTTTTTTGGCGGAAAAAATGTCCCATTAGATAGAGATGTTGATGTAACAATTGCAACCAGTCCTGATTCCGAGGCTAATGAAGGGGAGGAATTTGAATTAAACCTAACCACCTACACTATTCCTGCTGGGGAAACTTCTGTGATTGCGAGTATAAAGATCCTAACTGAAAAACTAGTTCCCTTTGAATTTAAGAATATCGTTTTAGAAATCACAAACTCATCAGAATCAGTATCAGATGTAAACAGCACAGCTATTACTCTTAAAGCTCTTGATTCCAATACCCTGGCCGGAACTTATACTGTTGAGGTGGGTAAATATTGGAACTCAGGGAATTATAACTCAAGTTTTCCTGGTAGAACCTTTGTAATTGCCGCTATTGCTCCGGGGTTATACAGACATGAAGGTATCGCATTTTGGCCCGATGGAAACGATTTCTATTTTACAGTTGATGAAGAAACTGGGGTTATTAGTGTCTTGGATAAAGATCCGGATAGAACACCAACCTTACTTAATGGATCTCCGATCATGAACTGTGCTGGAGGCCAATTTGAAATGGCACCTTGTACTGATGAGACGAAAAAAGCAACTTTAAAAGACGATGGCCATCATTTGGTTGAACTAACCACCGGTTATTTCAGAGGTGCAGGAGCAACTCGTGAATCTTTACAAAAACTCGTTAGGCTATAGTCGGCACGCTTCTATACTTAGATTATTAAATGAAATTAAAACCGTCCATCCTATCTTGGACGGTTTTTTTATTCAAAACATACCATCACACAAATAACAGCTAATATAAAGAAAGAAATCATCCACTCAAGAACCAAGACTCTCACCTATAGAAAGCACCCATTAATAAATCTTATTTGAAGCTAACAACTTATAAGCACGACTCCTTTGCCTAAGCAAGAGTAAAAAATTTACAATATGAACTAATTAGCTACCATTGATCAAATACAATTATTTCTCTTGATTATGTTTTCCTATGAAAACTGAAGATAAATTTCCGACTAGGATATTCACTCTCTGCGCATTCATTAGGGGCACTCTCTAATACCATTTCTCCCCTATAGCCGTATTAAATCTAAATTTTTAACTTATAAGAAAAATCGCTTTAAACCATATTTAAAATTACCCTCCCTAACTAAGTCAGGAAGACAGAAAAGAATATATTCATGATTGAATAATGCATTTTACACAAACCTCTATTCTGAAAAAAAATAGTCATAACCCTGATAGAATTATGCAACAAAAATAGAAATACGCCCTTTTAGGACAACAACATCACGACAACATCTTCAATCGTAGATTAATCAGTAATTTGAAAGGGCTATAAACGAAGCTACTCATGCTATAAAAAACAAAATAAAGTTGCATTCCACCCTATTTTCAACTCCTAAAATTTAGATAAAAATAACATTTGCCTGGTGATAATTTTAACTAATTATTAATAAAATTGTGTTTTAATCATAGGTGCTGAAAACCGTAAAACGGTGTTGAACAATCGTTTTTATCGACCAAAAAGGACCAAAAACCACTAAAACAACCACATATTTTACTATCCTATTCACTTCACAACTTGATATATAACGTATTATTTTTCAACATTTTACAAATACAGTAAACGTTAATTAAAATCGGCTCTACTTTACTTTAGGTCGGGATTGATGCTTATTCTATTCTACTATGGTTAATTTGCCAATTGGCTTTATTGCCTATGAGAAGGAAAATCACAAATTTGTTAAAATTTGTGATGATTTTTAGAACGTTTGGCAGCCGTTAAAAACCCAATTCTCAAGTCCTTTAAAGTCAACAAACTCAAATTAAATCTTTAACTAACACAAATTAATTTCTATGAAAATTAAGTATGTTTTATTCTTAAAACTTTTCTTAGTGACATTGATAATGATGGCGCAAGAAAAAGCAATTACCGGGACGGTAACTGACAAGGATGAATTACCCCTACCAGGAGTATCTATCGTTGTATCGGGAACAACTAGCGGTACGCAAACCGACTTTGACGGGAATTACACCATTAATGCTAAGCAAGGCGATGTATTAAGGTTTAGTTACATTGGTCAAACAACCGTTACTGTAACGGTAGGCGCATCAAACACCATTAATGTAGAAATGGAAGAGGATGCACAAGCATTGGAAGAAGTTATCGTTGTAGGATACGGTACAACTACCAAACAATCTTTTACTGGTTCGGTAAAACAAATTGATGCTGAGTTATTGGAGCGTAAGAGTGTTTCCAATATATCACAGGCGCTAACCGGTGAATCTGCTGGGGTAAGGGTTATTAATACCTCCGGACAGCCAGGTGAGGCGGCAACTATCAGAATTAGAGGTTTTGGATCGGTTAATGGTAACAGAGATCCTTTATATGTGGTAGACGGCGTTCCTTATAATGGTAATATTAATGCCTTAAATCCTAGTGATATCGAATCTACCACTATCTTAAAAGATGCTTCTGCAACTGCAATCTTTGGTGCACGTGGTGCCAACGGTGTAGTAGTAATAAACACTAAAAAAGGTAGAAATGGAAACAATTATATTGAAGTAGAGACCAAAACAGGACAAAACTTTAGTTTGTTACCAAGATATAGCACCATTCAATCCCCCGAGCAATATATAGGATTAAGCTGGGAAGGACTTAAAAACAGAGGAGCAGCGTTTGGTCGTGATGAGGCAGCAGCAATGCAATATGCAAACGACAGACTATTTGACTCCCGTTCTGGAGGTATAAGCTCTAAATACAATATGTGGAATGTAGCTGATGGCGCGGAGCTAATAGACCCAGCAACTGGTTTAGTTAAAAATGGAGTTACCCGTAAATACAACCCAGAAAACTGGGAAGATTACGCTTTTCAACCTTCTAGCAGATTGGAAGCTAACTTGAAAATAAGTGGTGGTAATGAAAGAACTAACTATTTTAGCTCTATTGGGTATCTAAACGATACAGGATATTCTATAAACTCTGATTTTGAGCGTTATTCTGCTCGTTTAAATGTAAACCACAAGGTAAAAGACTGGTTAGACGGTTCAATGAATTTGGGCTATACCGTATCTGAAACTAATAATGGTGGTCAATCTGAAGATTCAGGAAGTGTTTTCTGGTTTGTAGATAACATCCCTTCTATTTACCCACTATATTTAAGAGATGGAAATGGTAAAACCATGCCTGACCCTTACTACGGTGGCAACATTTATGATTACGGCCAAGGAAGAGGTTTTGGAGCCTTAACCAACGCTATATCTGACGCTTACAACAGCGTTGAGAATAGATTTAATCATGAAATTAACTTCAATACTTCTTTAAACGTTAAGTTCACAGATAATCTTACTTTAGAGAATAGATTTGGTACGCAGTACTACAATAGCTCTTTTGACGGCCAGAATGGTCCTTTCTACGGCCCTAGTGCTACTAGTGGAGGTTCTATCTTCAAAACCAAAACCGAAGTTTTTTCTTACAACATGTTGAACTTATTACGTTTTAAAAAGCGTTTTGATAGGCACAGTTTAGAAGCATTGGTAGCTCATGAGAACAACTCGTGGGAAAGAAAGTATCTTTCTGCCTACAAAACGAAGCTAGTAGATCCTTTTGGAACCGAATTAAACAATGCGGTAGTTTCTTCTCCTGCAACTTCTTACACTAGAGATTACACACTGGAAAGTTATTTTGGTCAAGTAAATTATGACTATGACAACAAGTATTTCCTTTCTGGAACGGTTAGACGAGATGGATCTTCTAGATTCTTGAACAACAAATGGGGAACATTTGGTTCTGTTGGTTTTGCTTGGGCAGTTACCAACGAAAACTTTATGCAAAATCAAGATTTCTTAAGCAATTTGAAGCTTAAAGCGAGTTACGGTCTAATTGGTGAGCAAGGTGGTGTTGGGTACTATCCAGGATACGATCTTTTTGATGTTCAAAACCTCAATGATGAAGTTTCGTTAATTTTTGACACTAAGGGAAATCCAGATCTAACCTGGGAGACTTCTAAGATGTTCCAGACTGGAATTGAATTCGGAATTGGAAGCGTATTAGATATTGCTGTTGATTACTACATTAAAAACACGGACGACTTAATTTTTGACAGAAGAAATGGTCCATCACTTGGATATGCTCTTATTAAAGTTAACGATGGTGCTTTGCGTAATAAAGGTTTGGAATTTGATATAACTGCACATTTGGTTAAGACTGATGATTTCTATTTGGACTTTACGGTAAACGGAGAGTTATTAGACAATGAGTTGACCAGAATGCCAATTGAACCAGCTACCGGTGAAGAAAAGGTTATAGATATTGATGGCAGATTTGGAAGATCTAATGGTCATTCTTTATATGACTTTTATACCCGTGAGTATGCAGGAGTAAATTCTGACACAGGAGTAAGCACTTGGAATGTGTATTACTTTGACGAAAACAATGATGGTGAGTACCAGGCAAGTGAGCGAGTTGCTTCCATGGCAGATTATGCGGCTGAGTTCCCAGAAAGAGCAAACAGCTTAGCAATGACTACAACTGACACTTATTCACAGGCGACCCAAAAATATATTGGAAAGTCTGCAATTCCTACGGTTAGAGGTGCCTTTAACCTAAGTACAGGTTACAAAGGATGGGATTTAAGTGCACAGTTCCTATATAGCGTAGGAGGTTATGCTTATGACGCAGCTTATGCAAGATTAATGGGCAATGATCAAGCAGGTGGTAACAACTGGCATACAGATATCTTAAACAGATGGCAAAAGCCTGGTGACGTTACCTCTGTACCGCGTATTTCTAGTGACTACGACAAAAACGTGACTTCATCTTCAACTCGTTTCATCACTAAGTCAGATTTCTTAAACTTGAACAACATTAGATTGGGATATACTATTCCAAAAATGTATGTTGAAAAAATAGGGATGTCTAACTTAAACTTATGGGTTTCTGGAGACAACTTATGGTTGTTATCTAAAAGAGATGGTTTTAACCCATCTACAGATGAGGCTGGTACATCTGATATGTACCGTTATTCTCCATTATCTACCTTTACCTTTGGAGTCAGAGCTAAATTTTAATTATAAAAATTGAAACAACTTATGAAATCTAAATTATATATAACGATACTCGCTACAGGCCTATTAACATTAGGCTGCAGTGATGATTATCTAGAAACGAAACCTACTGAATTTATTTCCACTGAACAGATAAACGATGCTTCAGAGCTAAATCCAGATGTACTAGAAGCTAGTTTACGAGGCATATATGCAACCATGTACCAAACAGGATCAGGTGGAACCGATTTAGACCATGACGATTTTGGCCATAAGGGCTACGATATTTATGGCGACATGTTGTCTTCGGATATGGTATTGGCCGGGACTACCTATGGATGGTACAGTAGTGTGGCTGATATGACCTCTACGGTAGACTACACTAATAATAACAATTATAAAGTTTGGAGATTCTACTATAGAATTATTCTTTCGGCTAATATTGTTATTGAAGGATTAGGTGGAAACGATGCTGAACTTGAAACAGCTACTGAAAAACAAACAATGGGACAAGCGAAAGCATCTAGAGCCTTTGCTTATTTTTATTTAGCAAATTATTTTTCTAAAGGTTTTGAACCATCGGAGCCCATACTACCAATCCACATAGATATTGAAGCACCCAACCAACCTTTGAGTAGTGCTGAAGAGGTTTATAAAATTGTTATAGACGACCTTGGCAATGCAATAAATTTATTGGAAGGATTCTCTAGAAGTGCTAAACATGAAATCAACCAAGATGTGGCTAGAGGTCTTTTAGCCTATGCATATGCAGCTACAGGACAAGATGCAGAAGCTGCAATATTAGCTAATAAAGTGATCACCGGTGGCAACTTTAGCCTTATGACAAAAGAGGAAGTTACTGGTGGATTTAACGATGTAAACACCAATGGATGGATGTGGGGCGTAGATATTACCCTAGACAACGACTTAGACCTTGTATCTTGGTGGGGACAAATAGACCTATTCACCTATAGCTACGCTTGGGCAGGAGATCCTAAAGTTATTGATGTAGATCTTTATAATGCTATTCCTGATAATGATGTTAGAAAAGACCAGTTTGAGGATCAAGATGGAACAGAAAACAACAATGTATTATACCCTACTGGTAAATTTTATGCTCCTGAGCGTGAGATTGGTGGACAAAGAAGTGTTACAACAGACTACGTTTATATGAGAGTAGCAGAAATGTATTTGCTACATGCTGAAACTGCTGCTAAATCTGGAGACGAACCTGCTGCTAAAGCTTCCTTAAAAGCGTTATTGGAGGAAAGATTAGAATCTGCCTCAGATGCTGCTTATGTAGATCAGTTGGCCGGACAGGATTTACTGGACGAAATTTACCTACAAACCAGAATTGAACTTTGGGGGGAAGGAAAAAGCTACTTGGCTATGAAAAGGAACAAGGCAACCATTACACGTGGAGCTAACCACCTTTCGGCTGTAGGGGAGCCAATTCCTTACAACGATAGTAGATTAACGTTTGAAATTCCACAGAGTGAAATTCAGAATAACCCTAACATCAACTAAGTAGTTAAAAGTTGAGTTAATATTATAAAAGCCTGTCAAAATTAATTTTGACAGGCTTTTTTTTTAATATCAAAATAAGGATTAAGCAACTTTAACTCTTCATGTAACCACTAGAATACTTTGTACGTGAAGCCCACTTTTATATCACAAATTTTAACTCTTATCTAGCCAATAGATATTTAATAACGGTTTCATTAAAGAACAAGGGCTGCTCTACATTTACCACATGCCCACAATTCTCAACTACAACTAAGGAAGATACCCGGTGTTTTTCTACCATTTTCTTTACAGCAGGCAAGAACAAGTAGTCTTCCTCCCCCATTAAATATAAGGTAGGGATATTAATATCTACGCTTCTAAAAAATCGCAATAAAGGATTTATCTCTGAAGTTAGTTTAAACCATCGGATAAACTCCTTTTGATAAAGCTTTTTAGCTTCCCGAACAAATAAGGTGCGAGACTCTTTATGGTTTTTATTGGGCATAATAACAAATGCGAAGAACTTGTACAGCCATAGATAAGGAACTATGGACTTAAAAACAACCCCTAACCTTATAAGTACCTGAGACCTGAAGTTCAGCTTCATGATGGCACCACCCAAAATCATACTCTCTACTCGAGAAGGGTATTTTTCGGCCAAGTTCCGAATAAGAATAGTTCCCAAGGAAATGCCTACAAAATGGGACTTCGGAATCTTCTCATGGTCTATTACCTCAACTATATCATTAGTTATGGTATCAAAGGTATATTTATCTAAAAAGGCATCTTTTAAATGCAACTTGGAATTTCCGTGACCCCTAAGATCCAATAGGAGCACATTAAAGTGTTTTTTAAATTCCCGTAACTGTTTGTACCATATAGTAGAACTGCCTCCGGCTCCGTGCACAAAAGTGACCCATTTGTTAGACACCTTATGAAGGTGAGTAGTATAACTAATCAATGCTTATCGTAGTATTAAAAGAGAATTAAAGAGACACCTATGCCCTCAAAACACCGCAAAGATAACCAAACCCACATCACTAGTTTAAATAAAGGTTGCCAAAAGGTCAAATTATCTGATTTTTAACCACATACAACTAATTCACACTTTATAAACCCTCAATAAGAAGTATATTTGGGAAGAGAATATTAATATGTAACGTAGATATGAAAAATCAAAATTGCAAAGTAGGCTCCGTCACCCAGATGGCTAATGGCGTTGATACAAGACCCCTTTTAGAGGAACAATACCATAATTTTATGGAGAAGGCAGCTAATATAAAATACACCGATTCCAGACTTGCGGAATTCTTTGAACGAAAAGCGACAAAAATTGATAAAATATTGAAAGACCTATCCCAATAGGAGGTTACTGATGCTGCAACGCTAACCTCATGTGTAACTGCAGTTCTTTTGCCTTATCCGCAGCTGCCTCTGCAAAATCTACACCCTCGGAGGCATAGATAATACCTCTAGAGGAATTAATCAACAGACCAACATCTTTGGTCATACCATATTTACAAACCTCCTCTAAACTACCTCCCTGCGCCCCTACCCCAGGCACCAGCAGAAAACTATTCGGAATTATGGAGCGTATACCCTTTAGATATTCGGCTTTCGTAGCACCAACAACATACATCAGGTTCTCCGAGTTTTCATAGGTCTTGGACGTTTCTAACACGTGCTTGTACAACTCTTGCCCTTCTACCATTTTAGTCTGAAAATCAAAGGCTCCTTTATTAGAGGTCAATGCCAATAGAATGGTATGTTTATCTTTAAATGCCAGAAAGGGCTCAACGGAATCCTTGCCCATATATGGAGCTATAGTAACTGAATCAAATCCAAGGTCCTCAAAAAATGCTTTAGCATATCTTGTAGAGGTATTCCCGATATCTCCACGTTTTGCATCGGCTATGGTAAATTGTTCTGGAAAATGCATATTAAGGTACTCAATAGTCCGCTCCAAGGAACGCCATCCCTTTATACCATATGCTTCATAAAAGGCCAGATTTGGCTTATAAGCAACACATAAGTGATGAGTAGCATCTATTATTGCTTTATTAAAGGCAAAAATAGGATCTTCTTCTTTTAAAAGATGATTAGGCACCTTATCTAGGTCCGTATCCAATCCTATACAAAGAAAGGACTCCTTTTTACGAATTTGTTCAATTAAAAACTGGGTGGTCATTTATTTTAGAATGTCTCGGAAGCTTCTTTTAATTTTTCTGTATTTTCTACCATACTCAACTCATCTATAATACGCTGGATATCCCCGCCTATTATATTTTGTAGATCGTATAAGGTTAACCCTATTCTATGGTCGGTAACCCTTCCCTGAGAGTAGTTATAGGTTCTAATCTTTGCAGAACGGTCACCGCTACTGACTTGGGAGTTTCTTTTAGCAGCATCTTCCTCCTGTTTCTTGGCCAACTCCATATCGTATAAACGGGAACGCAATACTTTAAACGCTTTTTCTTTGTTCTTGTGTTGCGATTTTTGATCCTGGCATTGCGCTACCAAACCAGTTGGAACGTGAGTTAATCGTACGGCAGAATAAGTAGTGTTCACCGATTGTCCACCTGGACCTGAGGAACAAAAATAATCAATTCGCACATCCTTAGCCTCTATATGCACATCAAAATCCTCCGCTTCTGGAAGCACCATTACGGTGGCAGCACTAGTATGCACCCTTCCCTGAGTTTCTGTTTGTGGTACACGTTGTACACGGTGTACCCCTGCCTCAAATTTTAAGGTACCATATACATCTTCTCCGGTTACCTCAAACTGAATTTCCTTGTAACCACCATTGGTTCCTTCACTAAGATCTATAACATTGGTTTTCCAACCCTTGGATTCGCAGAACTTGGTATACATTCTGAACAGGTCTCCTGCAAAAATACTAGCCTCGTCCCCTCCGGTTCCGGCACGGATTTCAACCACCACGTTTTTAGAGTCTTCGGGATCTTTAGGTATTAGTAGAAATTTAATTTCTTCTTCCAGCCCAGGTAGTTTATCCTTGGCTTCTTCCAGTTGCATTTTAGCCATCTCGGACATCTCTGGATCACTTCCATCTGCCAGTATTTCCTCGGCTTCCTCAATATTATTGGTGATTTCTAGATAAAGCGTTCTTTTATCTACCAGCTTCTTTAGGTCTTTATATTCCTTATTCAACTCCACATATCGCTTCTGATCGGAAATAATCCCGGGCTGGATGATAAGGTCCGAAACCTCATCAAATCGCTGTTTTACTATATTTAATTTATCAATCATACACTAACTTCTATCGTTACGCGAATTTACGATAAATTTGTACATTTAACCATATCCAATTTGATTAGATGAAATCATTTCATCAGATTTCACACTACGTTTCCTATTTTTTTTACTATCAAGTCCCTTATACCAAACCGCTATATGCTTCTATAAATTCTTAATTATAACATACATAAAGCTATTTAAGGGGATATTGAATCCTCCTAAACGCCCATAAGTGTGATATTAGAAATTACTTGATCATAAAGATTTAAAGTAATTTTAGAGAATATACTTAGTGATAAGTTCAATAAAAGACCAGGAATTATATTAGAGAAATTCAAATCGCAAACTGATACCTTCCACTATGCACCTAATTTTAATATAGAAGAACAAAATTATTGGAAGCGTTGATTAGTCCAACAAAATACCCTCCGTTTTGTGCATCACATTATTGTTATCTACAATAATAACCTCTGTTCCATCCAATTGGCTAATTATGGCTAAGCCTCGTTCCACCCCAAGAACAAAAACCGCTGTAGACAAGGCATCACAAAGCTCTGCACTTTTAGAAAACACAGATACCCTATTAACCCCCACAGCAGGATAACCCGTCCTGGGATCCAATACTGATGAGAATCGAGTATTTTCAAGGGGGACAAAATCATTGCAACTCTCGGTGGTAGAAACCGAAGACTCCAATACGGGAATCCATGAGAACATTTTCGCAAAGCCGACAGGATTTGCTATCCCGATCATCCATTTTTCTCCATTTGCCTTTACTCCCCAGGTTGTAAAATCGCCAGCGCCATTAATTGCTCCGCCTAAGACTTGTTTTCTCACTAGAAGTTCTTTTGCCTTATCTACTGCATATCCCTTAGCAATGGCTCCAAACCCAATTTTAACCCCTTTTTTCTTTAAGAATACAGTGAGATCCTTGGCATTGAGGACAATATTTTGATATCCCACATTAGTTAAGCTCAATGACAACTCATCCTTAATAGATTCATTATCAACGTTGCTTTTAAAATCCCAAACCACGTCCATTCCCTCTTGACTTATATCAAATGCTCCATTAGTAAGCTTTGAAATCTCAATAGTCCGTTCTATAAGCCTAAACATCTCATAGCTCACCTTTACAGGCTTAATACCTGCATTGGAATTGATTAAATGTGTTTCAGAATTTTGGTCACCCGCATAAAGCATTTTATCTATTCGCTCTATTTCCGATATAGCTTCCTCTATATTGATATATCCCATCTCTTCATTATCCGCCACAACAGTAATATCGAATTTACTTCCCATTAAATTCACGGTACGATGTGCTGTAACGAGCTTTCTCCCCTTTAAAGGATTAAAAAAAGTAAAAAAGCAGAAAAGAATACCAACAAATATTTTCACTAAAGATATAATTAGGCAATGATTACCAAACTAATGGAATTGATCCTATATTGATGACAAAAGTCTACAGTAGCATCAATTTAATCTACCAAAGAATAAAAATCGACCTTAAGGGCTAGCGAACATCATGAATAAGAAGCTAATATAATGTATAAATTTGTTTAAAAGACTTAATTTAATTTCCCTCCGCTGATTTTTAAAACTTCAACAGTATATTATTGATAAACATACCGCTTAATTACTATTGAGAACCACCAGTTCATATCGAAAAAATCACCAATTCCACTAAGCGGCTTTTTTAACCTACTCAACAAAAAATGGTCTATTTAATACAAACCTTATGCCTCCTTAGCGCCTTAGTCAACAATTACATCTAACTGTACAAAGCTTCCATAATTAATAAGAGGCGAAACCTTCATGTAAAATGAAGCCCTAGGTTAGAGCGATAGGAACTCTCCCCCCTAACCTAGCGTTCCCGAAAATTAGATTTTTGCATTACCACCATACTTTATTATAAATTTAAAAAAGCCAGAAATAAGAGAATGCTGCTACCTAATAATCAAAAGTGCCAAACTCGCTTTTAATCGTGAGTTTTTTATCGGAACTAGCCTCTACCCTTCCTACGATTTTAGCCTCTACTCCAAAACTTTCCGAAATAGCAATAATTTCCTTCGCACTGTTTGGGTTTACATAGAGTTCCAATCGATGACCACAATTAAAGACTTGATACATTTCTTTCCAATCCGTTCCTGATTGCTCTTGAATTAATTTAAAGAGCGGGGGAATGGGAAACATAGTATCTTTTATAACATGTAAACTATCTATAAAATGAAGAATTTTTGTCTGCGCCCCTCCACTACAATGGATCATACCATGAATATCCCGAGCACCGAATTTATTTAAAATCTTTTTTACTATTGGTGCATAAGTACGTGTGGGCGACAATACCAATTTCCCCGCATCCAAGGGTGAATTGGGCACGGAATCCGTTAGCTTCACATTTCCAGAATAAACGAGCTCTTCAGGAACAGAAGCATCAAAACTTTCTGGATATTTTTCCGCTAGGTATTTAGAAAACACATCATGCCTTGCAGAGGTGAGTCCATTGCTGCCCATCCCTCCGTTGTACTCATCTTCATAAGTTGCTTGTCCAAAAGAAGCCAAACCTACTATAACATCCCCTTCCCTAATATTGGCGTTATCTATTACCTCACTTCTTTTCATCCTTGCGGTAACTGTGGAATCCACAATAATAGTACGCACTAAATCGCCAACATCAGCGGTCTCCCCTCCAGTAGAATGAATAGTAATTCCGTGGTTTGCCAAATCAGAAATCAATTCTTCTGTACCGTTGATGATTGCAGAAAGCACCTCCCCGGGGATTAAGTTTTTATTTCTTCCTATGGTGGAAGACAACATAATATTGTCCGTAGCCCCTACACAGATCAAATCATCTATATTCATGATTAAGGCGTCTTGGGCAATTCCCTTCCAAACGGAAAGGTCTCCTGTCTCCTTCCAATACATATATGCCAAAGAAGATTTTGTGCCCGCTCCATCCGCATGCATTACCAAGCAATGATCTTCATCATTAGTAAGATAATCGGGAACTATTTTACAAAAAGCCTGTGGAAACAGTCCTTTATCTATATTTTTTATCGCATTGTGCACGTCTTCCTTGGAGGCAGAAACACCTCTTTGACTGTATCGTTTACTATTAGATGAACCCATGATCAAAAGTTTGGGACAAAAATAGCAGATTCCACAAAAAAAAGCCCATTAATAATGGGCTTTTAATTCAACTCCTTTAAAAAGAGGTATTATTTAATAAAAAGAAGCTCTCTATATTTAGCCAAAGGCCAATATTCATCGCCCACTAATCGCTCTAATTTATCGCAATGGTAACGGATTTCATCAAAATGAACCCTCACTTTATCACAATAAGCATAGGCTTTTTTGTTTACGTCCACCATTTTATTAGCTTTCTTACGCTCTTCAACCATGGCATCCGTCTTTTCTTTTATAACCTCCATATGTTGAGATATACGTGAAACTATATCCAATTGACTCGCCGCCATTTTCTTATAGCTATCCCCATAAATTGACTTTAAACCGTTTATATTTTGCACTAATTTATTTTGATATTTCACGGCTGCAGGAATAATATAACTGTAAATCAACTCATTAAACACCCTACCTTCTATTTGGATATGCAGAATATACTCTTCCAACTCCACCTCTTGGCGCATTCTCACCTCCACATCACTCAGCACATTCATGGATTTAAAGAGCGAAATACTTTCTTTAGAAGTTAGCACCTGAAGAGCACTTGGGGTATTCTTATTGTTACTAAGTCCTCTTGCTTCGGCTTCTTTTTCCCAAGCTTCGCTATACCCATCACCTTCAAACCTAATTCTCTTGGAAGTTTTTATATATTCCCTCAATACATTAAATATAGCCTCGTCTTTCTTTAGCCCTTTCTTCTCTATTAAGGCATCTACTTCTTTCTTAAAGATTTGCAATTGCTTAGCCACTATAGTATTCAGCACCATCATTGGTTTAGCACAATTGGCTTTGGAGCCAACTCCCCTCATTTCAAACTTATTACCGGTAAAGGCAAAAGGAGAGGTACGGTTCCTATCGGTATTGTCTAGCAATATTTCTGGAATTTTACCCACTACGTTTAGCTTGAGGTCAGTTTTTTCTTCTGGCGATAATTTTCCATTAGTAACCCCTTCCAATTCATTAAGCACTTTATTTAATTGATCTCCTATAAAAATTGATAGAATAGCAGGGGGTGCCTCGCTAGATCCTAATCGGTGATCATTACTAGCAGAAGCAATGGAGGATCTCAACAATTCCTCATAGGTATCTACCGCTTTAATAGTATTCACAAAGAAGGTTAAGAACTGTAAATTCTTCATTGGGGTAGACCCAGGGCTTAAAAGATTTACACCAGTATTGGTAGCCAAGGACCAGTTGTTGTGTTTCCCAGAGCCGTTAATTCCTGCAAATGGCTTTTCATGAAAGAGCACTTTAAAGTTATGCTTATCAGATACTTTCTCCATTACATCCATTAGCAGAAGGTTGTGGTCTACCGCTAAATTGGTCTCTTCAAATATTGGAGCAAGCTCAAATTGATTTGGAGCCACCTCGTTATGACGAGCTTTAACTGGGATTCCCAATTTAGTACATTCCTTCTCCAATTCTTTCATAAAGTTTAGCACCCGAATTGGGATAACACCAAAATAATGGTCGTCTAACTGCTGCCCTTTAGCCGCAGACTGCCCTATAAGTGTCCTTCCAGTAAGACTTATATCTGGACGAGAATACCCCAATGCCTTATCTACCAAAAAATATTCTTGCTCCCATCCTAAGGTAGCATTCACTTTGGTTACACTCTTATCAAAATATTTTGCTACTGCCGTCGCTGCCTCATCCATGGCATTCAAAGCCCTTAATAACGGTGCCTTGTTATCTAAAGCCTCTCCGGTATATGCCACAAAAATAGTCGGGATACATAATGTAGCACCATAAAGGAATGCCGGTGAAGTAGGATCCCATGCCGTATAACCCCTAGCTTCAAAAGTATTTCTGATACCACCATTAGGAAAACTAGATGCATCGGACTCTTGTTGCACCAATTGTCCACCGCCAAACTTCTCCATCGCCTTTCCATCTAACGTTAGATCAAAAAAGGCATCATGTTTTTCTGCAGTAGCATTGGTTAAGGGCTGAAACCAATGTGTATAATGCGTAGCCCCCATGGAAATCGCCCAGGCTTTCATGCCCTCAGCAACCTGATCTGCAATTTTACGATCTATCTTAGTACCTGAATTTACCGATGCTTTAATTTGGTCAAAAGCTTCCTGAGTTAGGAACTGCCTCATTTTCTCCTCATTAAAAACATTCATTCCAAAATACTCTGAGCGTCTTGCCTTCTCCTTAATCTCTATCCTATTCCGCTTATTACTACGGCCAATGGCAGTAAACCTTTGTTTTGACATCTATTATTTTTTTTACAAAAATAGCAAATCCCTAAAATAAACCACCTAAAAAACAAAATATAATATTACACCCTTAAAAAATAGGGGGTCAAAATAAAAATCGTGTCTTTTTTTAAAATAACCCCTCCAAATAAAAGGGTGTTTTAATAAAAAACGTAAATTTGATAATCTAATTAAAACCAAAAAAAGATATTATGGGCAAGTCTAAATTAGAATATATTTGGCTGGATGGGTACGAACCCACCCAAAACATGAGAAGTAAAACCAAGGTAGTAGAAGATTTCAATGGTACGTTAGAAGACTGCCCAATTTGGTCTTTTGACGGAAGTTCTACCAGACAAGCAGATGGCAATTTGTCCGACTGCGTACTACAACCGGTAGCCATCTACCCAGATCCAGATCGTACTGACGGCTGGTTGGTAATGACCGAAGTTATGAATCCTGATGGCTCACCACATGCATCCAACGCGAGATCTAAAATTGACGATGACAATGACGATTTTTGGTTTGGGTTTGAGCAGGAGTACTTTATTATGGATGTAAAAACAGAACTTCCTTTAGGATTCCCAAGAGGAGGATATCCAAAACCCCAAGGAATGTATTACTGTTCCGTAGGCGGATTAAACACCCATGGTCGGGAACTCGTAGAAGAACATGCCGATGCCTGCATAAAAGCGGGTTTAAATTTCGAAGGCATTAATCAAGAGGTGGCTTGCGGACAATGGGAATTTCAATTGTTTGCCAAAGGTGCCAAAAAAGCCGGAGACGAAATATGGATAGCACGTTATTTATTGGATCGCCTAACAGAGAAGTATGATTACTATATAGAATACCACCCCAAACCTCTTGGCGACACCGATTGGAACGGTTCTGGTATGCATGCCAATTTCTCCAATACCACCTTAAGAACGTGTGGATCAAAAGAGGTATACGAAAAAATATGTGAAGCTTTTAGACCCGTTGTAAAAGAACATATTGCCGTATACGGGGCATTTAACGACCAACGTTTGACTGGAAAACACGAAACCGCATCCATTCACGATTTTTCCTATGGAATATCTGATAGAGGTGCTTCTCTTAGAATTCCGATTTACACGGTCTCCAACGGATGGAAAGGGTATTTGGAAGACCGTAGACCAGCATCTAACGGAGATCCATATAAAATTGCAGGAAGAATTATCCAAACAGTAAATTCTGCTGTTCTAGAGCCTCAATTATCCTAGTAATAAATATATATAAGAGAGCCGCTATTATATAATGTAGCGGCTTTATTTATGCACATTTATAAGGCTTTCTGGCCAATACCTACAAAAACCTTCACTATCTATTCCTGAAAATTACTTTCCAACTGTAAAAGTTACTATCTTAAAGAAGATTTGAAAATTCACCACTAAAAACCATGAGAAGATTTTAGATAAGGGTGACATACAAAAACACTGCATAGCTCCCAAGTAGAATTACTCCTTCTTTCCACCCCAGTCGCATTCTTTGAGGAAAAAATACTAATGGCAACAATAGGAACGATATGCCCAACATCCAGAAAATATCACTAGACAACAATCCCTGATCCATAACCTTAATAGGTTGTATCATTGCTGTAATCCCTAACACTGCCAAAATATTAAAAATATTGGAACCGATTAAATTACCTAAAGAGATGGCTTTTTCCTTTTTTACAACTGCAATTACCGAGGCTGCCAGTTCCGGAATACTGGTCCCTACAGATACAATGGTTATCGCAATTATTCGCTCACTAACCCCATAATATGTAGCCAGACCTACGGCTCCTTGGATCAACAACTCAGATCCTCCCCATAAGGCTGCACCTCCAATAACCAAGTACAAAAGCAGTTTATAAAGTGGCAATGGCAAATCATCTTCTGGCATTTCATCTACCACTGCAGTTTTCTGAAATCTCAATAGATATAACAAAAACAAGAATAGCAATACCATCATTGCAAGCCCCTCATAACGTTGAATTTCACCATCAAAATAAATGAACCCAAAAAACAAGGCAGAAGCGAACATCATAACGGGCCAATCCGTGACATAAAAACTCCTATTAACATCTATATTAGACAAGATTATGGTTATCCCTAGCACCAGTCCCAGGTTAGCGATATTAGAACCGACTACATTTCCCAGAGCCAAATCGGGGAATCCCTCCAAGGCAGCGTTTATACTCACTATTAATTCTGGGGCCGAAGTGGCAAAAGACACCACGGTCATCCCGATTACAATTTTAGGGATATTCAATCGCAACGACATAGCTACCGCCGCTTTTAAAAGCCAATTACCACCGAGAATCAACAATACTAAACCACCGATTATAAAGAGAATATCTTGCATCCAAAAAAATTTGACACAAATATAATAATCTCATTATGTTTTGCCCGTGTTTTATTAACCCAAACAAATATTAAAATTACGCCAATCCAATTGAGAATTCTAGAACAGGCTGTTTTGTTCCATCTATGTCACTATATTTGCAACTAGCTAGTATACAGACTATATAGTTGATGAAACAATACGTACCCTAATTAAGCAATGATGAAGAAGAATTTATTTAAGATTTTGGCCAAAATCAATAAGGTTATATTGCCTTCATTTACCAGGAAAAAATTAGATCTTGCCAAAGCCAGCAAATGGCAAATGGCAATTATTGGATGGCGGTATTATGTTACTACCAATGCATTGGATTAGGGCGCTTTCTCCTTTTCCCTAAAATTTCATCAGAGAAGCAATGGGGTAACCTGCTAACTTTTCGGCCCCATTTAAAAATTGCAGTTCCAATAAAAAATTACATTGCACAATCTCTCCCCCTAACCGCTCCACTAGTTTACATACTGCACTGGCAGTACCGCCAGTAGCCAGCACATCATCGTGAATAAGGACCTTATCCCCTTTTGAGATGGCATCTGAATGCATTTCTAGAACATCTTCCCCATATTCCAAGGAATAAGTTTCGCTAATTTTAGAAAAAGGTAATTTCCCTGGTTTCCTAACTGGCACAAATCCGGCATTTAAATCAATGGCAAGCATTGGAGCGAAGAAAAACCCTCTACTTTCCATTCCCACCACTTTATCGACCGTATTATCGCCCAGCATTTGCAATAATGCATTCTTGGCTGCAGCTAATGCTATAGAATCTTGCAATAATGGTGTTATATCCTTAAAAACAATGCCTTTTTCGGGGAAATCGGATACGTTTCTTATATAATTTTTAAAATTCATTTTTTTCGTGTGGGTTATTTTGCTGTAAAATTAAAAAGAAATATATTTGCAGCCCGAAACAAAGCAATTTAGTTTTATTTCAATCGGCCTCGTGGCGCAACTGAATAGCGCATCTGATTACGGCTCAGAAGGTTACAGGTTTGAATCCTGTCGAGGTCACATCACTTAAGAAACCACGCTCCTAGAGCGTGGTTTTGTGTTTTTAGGAACTTCAAAGCAAAATGCTTTCGAAAGGGAATAAAACCGGATCAAGTCCAATTTTTGGGTATTTGAATATTTATGCAAATAGTTGAGTGAACCTAAAGAGGAAGAATTTCGTATTCCTTACGCCTCTGAACTGTGCCCTAAAAGCTTTTATTTTTGCATTGAAGGATTATGCCGATGCATTTGTTATCTTTTGGTGATTTTCAAAGCGGAGCTTTATCAGGAAAGACAACGTCAACACTGTCGAGATCCCGGATAGATCTCAAAAAAGTAATGAGCTTTTTTTTATATCTTTCGAAAAGAACTATATAATTATGAAAAACCTTTTTCAGGCCTTATTCACCTTATCAACTATATCATCCATCTACGCACAAAGCACGGATGTTGTCTCTACCCTCGAAATTTACGATATTGAGACCAATAAACGCTCCGTTGTTTTATCTGAAGATGCTCATTTTGAAGCTCCGAACTGGAGCAATGACGGGAATTACTTCGTCATCAACCAAGAGGGCAGTCTATTTAAAATCTCTTTGGATGGAGAAAAAGAGCGAATCAATACAGGCTTCGCCAATAGATGCAATAATGATCATGGTATTTCGCCAGATGGTAAGACATTAGCCCTGAGTCATAATGTGGAAGATGGGAAAAATGGATGGCTTACTTCTTGCATTTTTACGGTTCCGATAGAAGGAGGAGAACCTACAAGGGTAACTGAAAACACCCCTTCGTTTTGGCATGGATGGTCACCTGACGGAAAAACACTCATCTATACAGCTAAACGCGACGATCATTTTAATATCTATGCGATCCCTTCTAATGGTGGAAAGGAAATTGCGTTGACCGATTCGGCCGGACTTGATGACGGTCCCGAATATTCCCCGGACGGAAAGTATATCTATTACAATTCCGTACAATCGGGAAAAATGGAAATTTGGAGGATGAGGGCCGATGGAACCTATAACAAACAACTTACAGACGACCCCTTCTCTAACTGGTTCCCTCATCCCTCCCCAGACGGAAATAACCTTGTTTTTATTTCCTATTTGGAAGACCAAGGAAGCACCCATCCGGCAATGAAAAATGTGGCATTGCGATTGTACAACATCAAGACTAAGACTATCCGAACGCTCTGCGAATTTATAGGCGGTCAAGGCAGCATAAATGTTCCCTCTTGGGCACCCGATGGAAAGCGTTTCGCGTTTGTCAGCTATACCTATAAATAAGGTTGTTTTAAACTTATTAATCCAGTACCACTCTACCAACTCTAACAAATACTATAATTAGTGATTCTTGCCTGGCAAGTTTAGAACAATATTGCTCCTGCCGCCCCTAGTATGCTCATAATGTATTAAGATGTTTTAAGCCGATCCACAATTAATTCGACAAAAGTGGAGAATAGCATAAGCTGTAAAACACAAGTCGATGTCATTTTATTTTGATGCAAAACGATCTTTTCTTGCTTTTAAAAATAAGCCTTTCTTAAAAAGATAAAATTATATGTACTTTTATTATTCAAGATAGCAAATGTCTTTTTTGTAGTACAGATCATATTACTGGAGCTTAGTTGAAGGGGAATACTTTTTACAATATAATTTCCAAAACCTAAAGAACAGCTACACCTAAAATTAACCACATGAAAAAAACATTACAGATATCAAATGCAATAGCTTTACTCATAACCATAGTGGTTAATTATCTTTCCAACACCGGGACCATCAATGGAAATACAATGAAAACCGTATCGGATATGTATTTTAATTATTTTACTCCGTCGGGATATGCTTTTTCTATTTGGGGCTTAATTTATATGGGATTGATAGGTTTTGTCATCTATACAGGACGCAGTCTTTTTAAAGGGGATTCTGATGAAGAAATAGTAGAAAAGATAGGATGGTGGTTTGTTATTTCCTGTATAGGAAATTCCCTTTGGGTTATAGCTTGGCTAAATTTGTATACAGGTACTTCTGTATTACTCATGAGCATTGTTCTTTTCTCCCTATTAAAAATCATAGTAAATACAAGAATGGAATTGGATACTCATCCCTTAAAAAAATATTTGCTGATTTTTTGGCCCTTTGCAATATATACTGGATGGATTTCCGTTGCCTTTATAGCCAATGTTGCAGCCTACCTCACCAAAACTAACTGGGACGGTTGGGGAGTTTCAGAAATTAATTGGACTATTATCATGATCATTGTTGCAGGCCTGATCAATATATTTATGATTTTAAAGAGAAATCTACGAGAATATGCCCTAGTGGGGATTTGGGCCTTAATTGCCATTGCTGTTTCCAATAAAGAAAATAGCAACTTATCCATAGTCTACGCTAGTTATATTGTAGCTGCCATAATTCTTATATTCATCAGTATTAGCGCCTATCGGAATAGCGCTTCATCCCCATCCGGAATGTAGATAAAGCCCCGAAATCCTGAAATAGCACGTCTATATATGTTTGAAAAGCATTAATTGAGGATTCGGTCTATAAAGGAAGTCTATTGTAATGAAAAAAAATTACACCGTATGCTATACTGTTGTAGACTATAAAATGTTATTGTCGCCTTATATTTTGATATCCATTCTCAAATAAAAATTCGGGACCTGAGTTTTTATAAAACCAGCCCCCGAATGATAGTTATAAGGCAAAAACGCTTACTTTACAAAAAGAGCAACCTTAAATTAATTGAACCCCAATTGTTTTATGCCAGCATGGCTAATTTTAATTGCCTCCAAAGGCTCTAAACCGTCAAAGGTCTGATCTTGCTCCACCATATAGTATTTCATGCCGGAAAGTTTCTTTTTCGCCAAAATCCGAGCAAAATCGATTGTGCCCTTTCCTACGGGAGCAAATCTCCCTTGGTCATCCATATCCTTTACATGCCAGCTTATAAAACGACCTGGGTATTTCTCAAAATAAGCAATTGGATCTAATCCAGCCTTGGTCACCCAATATAAGTCCATTTGAAAATTAACGTATTTAGGATCGGTATGTTCCAACAAATAGTCTATCGTAACAATTCCATCTTTATCTTTCATGAATTCGAAATCGTGATTGTGATAAAGTAACTTAAGTCCCGCTGCATGCGCCTTTTTACCCAATGTATTTATTATATCCGCCAGATTGGCTGCTCCGCCCGTCATCCCCAAGGACTTGGTTTCAGCGTCATATTTAAATAGACCCATTGGCGGTATGGGCACCACAAAATATTTAAATCCTGCCGCTTTTACATCTGCCATCATAGCATCAGCGTTCTCCAAGGTAACACTACCCTGATGCGCACTAAGGGGTCTTAAATTTATTTTCTTTAGGTACGCCTTAAAATCTGCAGGTGACATATTATAGAATTTACCGTCGGCATATCCTGCGGCCTCTATATTCTTATAACCGGCATCTGCTACAGCTTTAAGCGTAGCTTTAACATCTTTATTCATGTCGTTTCGCACTGTGTAAAGAGCCAACCCTCCAAACTTCTCTTGGGCATTGCCCATAAATATCCCAAGTAAAAGAAGAGACAATAAAAAGTTGTTTAATCTAGTTTTTATCATAGTAAAATGGTTAAAAAAATGGTTAATTCAATTATATTTTATTTTCAAATTTAATCAATTAAGATCTACAATCATCTAATAGTTGAATTATCCATAGGATGCGCATTAATATTTATTTTGAGTATGGTTAGCCCACAACCACATTTTTAGAAACTAATTAGCCTCCCGTCTTCTATCGCTATATTTGTTTAAATCTTCCTAACACCCTAGAACCTCATCTATCTCTGTCAAAACACTAAAATGATATAAAAAAAACTACCCCTACTCCTTTAATCTCATAACATCAAAAAAATAGATACCTAAGATTGTTGATATGGAGCTAATAGAAATAAAACACAATATAACCCATATTAAGAATTATTTCTCGTTATTTTAGCTAAGAGCAATAGCTATTCGCAATAGCCTCAAATTAGTATCGACTTAAAGTTGTAAGACTTCCCTTCCAATATCTTATCTAGATACCCCACTTTTATAGCCATAGTGCCTTTAGTTGATACCCAAGGCACAGTACGAGGATTAT
The DNA here is from genome assembly GCF_000429545.1 of Arenibacter certesii DSM 19833. Lineage (GTDB taxonomy): Bacteria > Bacteroidota > Bacteroidia > Flavobacteriales > Flavobacteriaceae > Arenibacter > Arenibacter certesii. Next base: position 97,176 of record NZ_AUCB01000004.1, on the reverse strand, counting down.
TATCGGTATCGGACTATAAATGTAAAAACTTAAATGCCAGGTGTTTAAACGGATTAAAACTACTAGCATAAAATACTGTTGCCTTTCTAAAGCATAAAAAAGAAGGGATAATTTCGCAAGGAAAATTAGCATCACAAGAAAATAGCAGACTAGGTACCTCTCCCTTTCTGGAAATTAATACAATCGGAGCGCCAACTAAAAAAATCGAACGACATTGCCAAATCAGGATAATACCACTTTATCACTTGTTGCCGAATATTCAAAAAATGATAAGGCAAAAGCCTATTTAAATAAGTGTAGCAAGAAAACTATTTTTAAAATATGGCGAAGGCCTTCCGAATATGGTTTGCAAAAGATCAAGCAATTGTAGTTTGGGATAGTATAGACCAGAAAGCAACCTTTAAAACAGACCCAGCAGTTGATACCTTTTGCCAACAAGCTTTATTGGGTATTTCGTTAATACATAATAATAAGGTTAAGGGCGTACTTGTTCTAGCTAACGAAAACAGTTCCAAAAGCCCCAAATTCTATGGGAAATTGTTCGGCTATGGATAATCCGAAAACAACAAGATGGGAATCAGAATACAGATACTTAAAAAATACGGGAGAGTATGCCCCTTTATGGGACAAGGGAACGGTAATACGAAATAAAGAGGGTAAAGCAATTAGGATGGTTGGGTCTATGGCAGAAATTACCCTCCGCAGGCGATATGAAGAATCTTTAAGACAGCTAAATCAAGAGTTAAAAGAACATGCCCTCAATGTAGAAACACAAAATAAAAAACTTAAGGATATCGCTTGGACACAGTCTCACGTCGTGAGGGCTCCATTGGCAAGATTTATGGGACTGATCTACCTTATTAAAGATGAGATAGTACCAGAGGAAGAGAAAAAAGAATTATTAGATCATATTTACACTTCAGCAATAGAATTTGACGAGATTATTAGAGTAATTGTTGAAAATTCACATTCCGTGATTTCAGATGTTAATTAATACAATTAAATTTCCCTAATAAATAAAACCTCGAGCGTATTTTCCCGAGGTTTTACAAATTAAAAAGGTAAGTAAGATAATTTATGCCTCACAACTTGCACAATCCTTTTTCTGCCTAAATTTCTGGGCGGCATTCATACTATGCTGATAATACAGCGATTTTAGACCTAATTTCCACGCTGTAACATGAATTTTATTAATATCCTTAACGGGCATATCCGGGTGAACAATAATGTTCACCGACTGACCTTGGTCAATATGGTTCTGACGATTGGCCGCTTGGTATATTATATCCATTTGATCAATTTCGGAATACGTTTTAAATACATCTTTTTCCAACTCTGTTAAGAAATCTAAATGCTGAACAGAGCCATCAAAATCCCGTATACTGCGCCATACTTCCTGGGTATTTTTCCCTTTCTCTTCCAACAAAGCTTCTAAATACGTGTTTTTTATAGTGGTTTTTATCTTAGCTATGTCCTTAACATATATATTGGACCAAATAGGTTCTATCCCTTGAGAGACCTGTCCAAGAATAAACGCAGACGACGTTGTTGGCGCTATAGCATTTAAAGTAGCATTACGTCTACCATATCCCTTAAGTACTTTTGGCTCCCCAAATTTAACAGCCAATTCACCTGAAGCTGCATACGATTTTTCCTTAACTAGCTTAAAGATCTCACTATTTAGGTTATAAGCTTCCTGACTGTTAAATGGCAGCATTTTAGACTGCAACAATGAATGCCATCCCAATACCCCTAGGCCTAAAGCCCTATTTTCCTTTGCAAAATTATAGGCACGCTCCATAAAAAGGAATGTTTGCCTATCTTCTCTTTCTTCGGAATCTCTAAAGGCTTCTAATTTATCTATAAATTCTGTAATTACTGCATCCAGAAAATAAACCATCGTTTCAACAGCATCGGTATCTTTCCATTTATCATAGTGCAATAAGTTCACCGAAGACAGCACACATACAAACGACCACTCGTCATTAGAAGGCAACATAATTTCCGTGCACAGATTACTTGCATAGATCGTATGGTTTTCATTTCGATATACATCTGCTGCTCCATTATTAGCATGGTCTTTGAAGAAAATATAAGGATACCCCATTTCTCCTCTTCTCTGCAATACTTTTGCCCAAATGGTTCTCTTATCCGTATCTCCATCTATCATCTCTTGCATCCATTTATCGGTTACAGTAACTCCATGAGTAAGCTCTTGGATAGGGTTTCCTTCTGTACCGATTTCCAAAAACTCCATGATATCTGGATGCTCTACTGGCAAGTAGGGTGAAAAACGACCACGTCTTACAGATCCTTGGCTCACTACGTCTACCATAGATTCAAAAAGCTGCATAATATGAACGGCCCCGGATGCCTGACCATTATTTTTAACTTCTGCACCACGATGACGGATCTTGCCAAAATATCCAGAAGTACCCCCTCCTAGCTTGGACATCATCCCCACTTCCGATTGGGTATACAATATATTCCCCATATCATCGTCTATATGAGAACCAAAACAACTTATAGGCAATCCTCTTTTCTTCCCAAAATTTGACCACACCGGAGAAGCTAATGAATAAAAACCTTCAGACATATATCCGTAAAATTTATCGGAGAATCCAGGAATCTGAAGTATCTCTTCTGCTCTATCCGCAATTTCACGAATTCGCTCTTCAGCACTCATTCCATTAGACAAATAGCCCATGGATAAGAAATTTCTGCTGTGCTCCGTTAACCACTCAAAGCTTTTACTCGCGTTTTGCTTGTTCTTCCCAAGCGCTTCTTTTCTTGAATCTACAAGCAAATCTGCCTCATTATTGTTCTGGACTTCGGGATCTAAAGTTAATTTATTGTCGTTCATTTTAAAAAAGGTCATCACTGGTTATACTTTGGGTTCTTTTGCTATAATTTATAGATCTCTTTACGAAGAAATCTCCGTGTTTGGTGCCTATAATTTCATCATCAAACCACTCTGTCTCTGCTAAAAGGGTTTGATCTATTTCAAATATTTTATTAATCCCGATACTTTCTAGCGATCTATTAAATCGGTCCTTAATAAATTCGTTTACCACTTTTTTCGGTAAAAAATCTAATTCTCCTTCCTCAAAGATCCAATCTACAATCTTGCTCTCTGCCTCAAAAGACTCACTACACATGTGTTGAATCATTAGTTGGAAATCTTCATCGAACCAATCTGGGTTCTCAGCCTTAATGATTTTTATAATATCAATACCAAAATCCCCATGGATCTGCTCTTCTTTAGAAGTAGCTTCAACTACATTGGATATCCCTTTCAACATGTTTTTATGCTTATTGAAGGCCATGATAATTAGAAACTGGGAGAATAGCGAAACATGTTCTATAAACAGAGAAAAAAGTAAAACAGATTCGGCATATTCCTTATTATCCTCACTTTTTGCGTTTTTAAGTGCGGACTCGAGATACTGCACTCGCTTCATGATTGCAGGTTTCTTTTTTAGATTTTTAAACTCTTCGTTTAAACCTAAAATCTCTAGTAAATGTGAATATGCATCATGGTGCCGCACCTCACTTTCCGCAAATGTTGCCCCCACAGAACCAATTTCTGGCTTAGGCATCCTATGGTAAATATCACCCCAAAAGCTTTTCACAGCTACTTCTATCTGAGAAATTGCCAACATGGTGTTTTTTATTGCACTACGCTCTGTATCGGAAAGCAAGGCCTTAAAATCTTGAATATCACTTGTAAAATTAAATTCGCTATGGATCCAATAGGAATGCCTAATTGCCGGAACATATTCATAAAGATCCGGATATTCGTAGGGTTTTAAATTGATGCGCTTCTCAAATATATTGCTCTTACGCTTTTTTGCTTGTTCGTTCCTATATAGAATATACGCTTTGGCCACATCAAAGAAACCATTTTCCATTAGTTTCGTTTCAACAAGATCTTGCACCTCCTCAACTGTGGGTATATAATCCTTATCCTGCTCTTTTCGCTCTAAAAGAAAAGCATGTACTTTAGTGGTTATGCGTTCTGCATCTACAGCATCTCCATGCTTTACAGCTGTCATAGCTTTTAATGTGGCATTGCTAATCTTCTTTAAATCAAACGATTCTGTCGCAAAGCCTCTTTTTACAATTGAGGTAATTTCCATGTGTATTAAATATTTAAAAATCTAAAATCATGTTAGACTATAAAGGTCTCCCTTTATTGCTTACGTTTATATATTCTGTTATTTGATTGTCCACAGGGTTATCAACATCTTGAATTTAGTGGGTATATTATAAACGCTCACAACTGATGCGACTATAAATACGTCTTCTATCCTTGTTAAAAATGCATCTCTCCTACAAGAAGAATAGCTGACCTTTTGCATGAAACTCTTTAGGATCAGGCAAAACACCTTACTTTTTTTCCCTTAGAATGGACTTAATCCATTAATCTGATTTATTCTTTTTTTTTCAACTTTTACTACCAATTCGCGGATAGCAAAATTATTTTATAGCCGCTTCTTTTAACTATTTAAACTAAAATAACACTTCGTTAAAAGCTCTTTTTTCGGAACTTCGCAATAACTTTATTGGATAAGAAATTTGATGAAATAAGTGACGTTAGAAAAACAAAGGGCCACCTTCGTAATTATAAGATAGTAACCTTGTTAAATACGTTCCCATTCGACTAAAACTTCAATCGCGAAAGCATTGTCAATTCGGAATAGGCAGGTCTCCTGACTTGTAACAACTTTCATCGTCCTTCCCGCTAATGCAGTGGATTCTCTTGGATGAAAGCTTTTGGTGTATTACTTACAGTTGCGCGACAGTCCGTGATTTTCACACGATTCCCTATTACTTACAATTAAGTAAAACCTTTTCCGGTTGATGAAGAATATTAAGAACTTACAAGGGCCAAATGTAGGCATAAATTTTACAATAACTAAGCTCCTCGATTGAGTTAACCCAAATACTTTTTTAAAGAATTAGCTATAAATAATCCTTATAATCCTATAACTTCTTTAGAGTTAAACGTATATTTATAATACACCGCTAATTAACAAGGGATTAAAATTGCTTATAGAGCTGTGATTATATTTCCCTCCGTTTATCATAGCTAAATTAAAGCTATCAGGTTTTTAATTTAGAGGCTTTTCACTAGGCAATTATCTTTTTATCGGAACATTGGACCAAAGAAATACAAAACCCAAGTTCCATTCACTGTTCAATAGCACCTAACAACATAGATTATGGCACAAATAAATTCGGTTGAAATCAAAAATGTCCCTGAATATATAGATGTAGGCGATAATGAGAGCGACATTGACGTAGAGGTGAAAATCACCTTTCATAAAATTGATATTAAATTAGAAATGGCGTATATTTTGGATGTTATCATTTATGATATACATGGCCCATTAGATGTCCCTGTGGTCATGGCAAATTGGAAAGATACCAAAGTGATTCCTATAACTCAGGGTAGAAAAGATAAATATATGGGCTTCGCCAAATTGGAATTGACTGTCAGTAAGGAAATTGAGATATTAATTCTTCCTGTCACCCTAAAATTAGGGAAACTAACCGAAAATGATTCTCATATTCTACGACGCCTAGATGTCTTTGCCACTCTCACCCCAGCAGTGGGAAGGTGCTCCAAATGGTCCGCGGAGTTTGAGTCTTATTTATTGCATTAATGGTCATCCCTACATTGCTATCATTACAGAAGTTCTAGTACAAGCAGGATATTTAAAAGGAGTCTAACAATTGTTTAAAATTAAAGAGGTATCCGTAGAAAATGAACTATACTAATTTCATAGGTTTTCAACCTATTTTAAATCCACTTTATAAATCACTCCATAAGCCTTCTTTTTCCCTTCAGTAGCTATATAGAGCGCTCCATCATCACTAAAATCAATTCCCTCTGGCTGAGGAAATTGGCGACTATCCAATGGATAAACTCCTTTAATTTCGCCATTATCCTTCATAATCATTAATTTTGGTCTAGTCGCTTCCAAGATATATAGCTCACCAGTATCAGGATGTATAGCCATACCTGAAGGTCTAAAAGTTTTATATTTTTGTTTTTGAATAAAAGGGGTTAGCTTGTCATCATCCAAGTATATTTTCAAGATAGGATCCGAAGCAATATCATAAGTATCCAAGGAAAAAGCATAGATCCCTTTATAGTTTTCAGATTTCATGGAACGGTCTTTAGGCAGTAATAAAAGGCTATTGCGTTCCTTATCGAAAACTAACGTTTCCATATTGTTCTTAGTTGAGAAGAAGGTGTTGTGAACAAAAACATTAGGCAGGGGCTCTTTAAACTTCTTCACTTCAAATATAGTTCCATCACTACGAAGCACATAGGCATCTTCACCATGGACCGCCAAGCCCTCATAATCTCCGGGACCAGCAAATTTAACTTCATCCACTATTTTGCTCTTTTGCAGGTCATATATAAAAATAATTCCCTCCTCATCCTGCACGGCGGCAATTTTGTCATTACCCAACCATGAAATTGCCGATATCTCGCGCAATACAGAAGGTAGCTCCCATTTCTGCACAATTTCAAATGGAGTATTAGTTCTTGTAACGGCTGTTCCTTTTCCATTAAACCCCACAAATATTACCACTAGCCCCAAAAGCAATCCTACTACTGTCAATATTTTAATCGTACCTATTTTTAGATTCTTGCCCATAACCCCATCTTCGTATTAATTATTACCTAATAAACTCTCCTATTGGATTAAAATTAAGGATTAAAAAAGAAAAAACTAGATTGCAAATAAATTAATCTGAGGAAGGCAGATACTAAAAACCGAAAACTTCCATCCTAGCAGTAATGAACCTTGGATGGAAGCTTAAAGTTAATATAAGATGATGTTTATAGGCTACCGTTAATAGACAATCCTAACCAACATTATTTCATTATTCTCGTTAATTTATAGTACCTTTTATAGTGCTCTGGAATAGTGTCAATTTTCAATAAGGAACCTTCTTCCATATAAGGATATATCTCATCATACGTACGCACATTATACATACCTATTCTTTTACTTATATGCTCACGACTTAGCTCATAAGGGCCATCCAAACCGGCAGCTGCAACCAATTCCAAGAAACTATGAATTGTTGCTTCATGATAATTCCTTACTCTAGGTGCCTTATCTGCCACAACCAATCCCTTCTCCAAGGATTTATTCTGCGTGGCTACCCCTACGGGGCAAGTATTTGTATTACATTTCAAAGCTTGGATACAGCCAATAGACAACATCATCGCACGGGCACTATTACAACCATCGGCACCTAAAGCAATCGCACGCGCCATACTAAAGCCAGTAATTATCTTTCCTGCAACAATTACTTTTATCTCTTTCCTTAAGGCAAAACCTACTAAGGTATCGTGTACAAATACAAGACCTTCCCTCAACGGCATTCCCATACTATTGGAAAACTCAACCGGAGCGGCACCAGTCCCTCCTTCACCACCGTCTACCGTGATAAAGTCTGGAGTAATCCCAGTATAAACCATGGCCTCACAGAAATCCATAAACTCCTGTTTCCTGCCAATACACAGCTTAAATCCAATAGGCTTACCATCGGAAAGATCGCGTAATTTTTTAATAAAATGCATAAACTGAATGGGATCGGCAAACGCGCTATGCGCCGGTGGTGAATGTACAGCTACATGAGGTTGAATGTGCCTAATTCGGGCAATTTCCTCGGTGTTCTTCGCGGCTGGCAGAATACCTCCATGCCCAGGCTTAGCACCTTGGGATAGTTTTATCTCTATCATTTTCACCTGTGGCCGTAAAGCATTCTCCCTGAAAGTTTCCTCATTAAAAGTGCCATCATCATTTCTGCACCCAAAATACCCAGTACCTATCTGCCAAATGAGGTCTCCACCTGGCTCTAAATGATAATCACTTATACCACCCTCTCCTGTATTATGGGCGAAATTCCCCATTTTGGCACCTTGATTCAATGCTAGAATGGCATTTCTACTCAACGAACCAAAACTCATTGCAGAAATATTTAATAAGCTAGAAGAATAGGGTTGCAAGCAATCTTTACCCCCAATAATCAATCTTGGGAATTCCCCAATTTCCTTGGGATTATGCTTGGCATACATGGAATGTTCCATCCATTCATAACCCGAGTGATAGAGATCCATTTGGGTACCAAATGGTTCTGTATCATTTTGTTTTTTAGCCCTTCTATAGATTAACGACCTCAATATTCTATTTAAAGGTCTTCCTTCTGTATCTGTCTCCACGAAATATTGCATGATCTCGGGTCTTACGGACTCTAACATATATCGGAATCTACCAATAAGAGGGAAGTTTCTTCTAATGGTGTGCTTTTTCTGAAAAATATCATACACACCCATTAAAATCAACGGAACAAATAACAATAACGTCCATAGAATAGGGGGCCAGAAAAAAGCAGTACCAGCAATAATAGCAATTACGATCACTGAGATAACTATAAACAGTTCACGAACTTTCATAAATTTTATTTAAGAGTTATTTATTATTCATTTGAATACCGAATCTACTATTCTTCGGCACCTAATTCAATTTTGTTAGCCCACAATTCAGGGAATAACAATATCTATTAAAATCAGGCTCTTTCCACCTTTATCACCCTTTCAAACTATCTTTTTCAATCTTTATTAAGGAGGATTAAAAACCTATCGAATTATCAATCCCTTAATTTTTATATTCTAAAATTCTTCGAGATTATGACATCCTTGATTAGCCGCCAAAATTCTTACAAATATCACATCTTTTTTGATTTCCTAAGAATTTTTAACGCACTTTTATCCATTTAACTATAAAATACTGAACACCACCCAATTTCAATGATTGCAAACAACCTCTTTTTCTATATTTAATTAATTGATGTGTTTTCATCTAGCCCATAAACTTATTTGCAGCCACGCCTACATAGCCACAATTACGAATTACAAATAGGGAGCCAGCCAAGGGTTGTTGCATTAATTTCTCATTATTAAGCCCCTTCCTTGCAGAAGTAATATAAAGATCATTTAATTTCTCACCCCCAAAAGTACAGGAGGTAATATTGGAGACAGGAAGTTTAAAGGAGGTTAATTGTTTCCCTGTTTTAGGATTCCACCTAGTCACTTGCCATCCTCCCCAATGCGCTATCCAAAGCATTCCTTCACTATCGATCGTCATCCCGTCTGGAAAACCTGCTTCTTTTGGGATACGGATGATCGTTCTTTTGTCTGCAATGGCCCCTGTAGCCATTTCATAATTGTACTGCACCACTTCTAAAGTAGGGGTATCTATATAGTAGAATGCCTTCTCCTTTAGATCCCAAGCCAATCCATTAGAAATAGTAACATTGTTTTCCCTCTTTTCTATTGATCTATCTTTGTTTAGCACATACAGGCTACCTGAAGGTTTATCTTCGGAAAGTGGCATGGTTCCTGCCCAAAACCGTCCTGCTGGATCGCATTTCCCGTCATTAAATCTATTCTCAGGCAAGTGTTCTTCGGGATTTGCGATTACATTTAGTGTTCCTGTTTTCCGATCAATAAATACGAACCCGTTGTGTACAGCAGCCACATAATTCCCATCGGCAGTAACCGCCATGGCACCGATCATTTGGCCTACATTTATGGTGTTCATAGTTTTATTTTCAGTTGCCCATTCATGGATATGCCCATTCAAAATATCTACCCAACAGATAAGTCCTCTTGCCTCATCCCATATGGGGCCCTCACCAAGTTCGCTTATATGGTCACAAACAACCTCAACTGATTTCATGTTTTTTTATTTAAGAGTGATTTATTTCTGATAGGGTGATGGACTTAAAGAAGTCCAGCCTCCATCCACGATAAGAGTTTGACCCGTTATATGTTTGGCATTATCCGATACCAAAAATAAAACGGCCTGCGCTATATCGCTAACATTTGCCGCTCTACCCATAGGAGTTAATCCCTGCCAGGTTTCAGAATAGTTCTCTTCTTGTAAAGTCCTTTCTGTTAAGGTAGCTCCTGGAGCAACTGTATTGACATTTATATTATAGGGCGACAATTCGATCACCAGATTTTTCGCCAACATCTCCAAAGCTGCTTTACTCATCCCGTATGCGGCCAAATTCTTATGTGCTTGATGTCCCGTTACCGAAGACATAAATAGGATGGCACCTCCCTTTCCCTGCTCCTTCATTTGTTTTGCCGCCGCCTGAGCCAAGAAAAAACTCCCTCCCAAATTAACTTCCATCACCTTAAAAAAGGATTCCGGCGAATAGGTGAAAAAATCTCCAAAATGGGTAATTCCTGCATTTAGTATTACCACATCTAGTTTTCCATAGGTATTGACCGCCTTATCTACCATTTCTTGGATAATGCCCATATTACTAGAATCCCCTACCACCGCCGTACAGTTTCCATTTGAACCCAAAGAGAGAATAGCTTTTTCTGCCAATTCCCCATCAATATCGTTTATGATTACCTTAGCGCCATGCACTAACAATTGCTTGCTAATCTCCAATCCTATTCCCTGCCCTGCTCCTGTTACAATGGCTACCATTTCCTTAAAATCCATACCCTAATATTTTACTCACTAAGTGAGATATGAATGCTACAACGCTTGTCTGCCCGTTACTTTTGAGCCGGCGTGATTTATTGTCCGTATTTTTCGCACCTGCCCCATGGACCTGCCCTGAAGTAGTTGACTTTAATGGGAGTCCCGAGGCACCTCTGCTCCCGATTTACCTTTTAAAAAATCCATATCGGCCCCTAGATGTGCCTGTTCTACATGATTTATATACAAGTTAACATACCCTCTCTCCGTTAATGGCGGACTTAATGTCTTATTGCTTTTACGTAATGCCAGGTCCTCATCTGAAACTGCTAGATGAAGGCTACGTTCATATACATTAAGGGAAATGATATCACCATTCTGAATAACCGAAAAATTACCTCCCATAGCAGCTTCCGGAGAAACATGGAGGACTACGGTACCAAATCCAGTTCCACTCATACGTCCATCTGAAATACGCACCATATCCCTAATTCCTTTTTCCAGAAGTTTTTTGGGCAAACCCATATTACCAACTTCCGGCATTCCTGGATATCCTTTGGGTCCAACGTTTTTTAGCACCAAAATGCTACTTTCATCAACCTCCAGATTATCGGTATCTATTCTAGCCTTATAATCCTCAATATTTTCGAAAACGACGGCCTTTCCAGTATGCACCATTAAATGAGCACTGGCGGCAGATGGTTTTATAACTGCACCATTTTCGCAAAGGTTACCGTGTAAGATTGCCAAGCCTGTAGCACTATTAAACGGTCTATCTATACTACCAATTACCTCTCTGTTGTAATTCTCAGAACTTTCATAATTTTCTCTTACTGTTTTTCCGTTAACGGTAATACTGTCATTGTTTAAACTATTTTTAAGCTCTTTTAAAACCGCTGGCAGACCACCTGCATAGAAGAGGTCTTCCATAAAATGTTTCCCGGACGGCTGTAAATTCGCAAGTAGCGGAATATTCCTGGAGAGGCTATTAAAATCATCTAGTTTTAGGGGCACCCCTACCCTTCCTGCAATCGCTAGAAGGTGGATCACAAAATTTGTAGAGCCACCAATAGCTGCATTAACCTTAATCGCATTTTCAAAAGCTTTAATGGTTAAAATATCTGATGGTTTTAAATCGTCACTTACCATTTCTACAATCCTTCGTCCAGAGAGCTGTGCCAACACCTTTCTACGAGCATCTGCAGCAGGGATAGCCGCATTTTCTGGCAAGCTAAGACCAAGAGCCTCTACCATACAAGCCATAGAAGATGCAGTACCCATGACGGCGCAATGCCCATCGCTCCTACACATAGCTGCTTCAATGTTGCGCAGTTCAGAAGTTTCTAGCGTACCTTCTCTAACATCATCATGATATCTCCAAACATCGCTGGTCCCAATATTTCTCCCTCGGTATTTCCCTGTCAACATTGGTCCACCAGATACCACAATGGTAGGAATATCTACACTACATGCGCCCATAACCAATGAAGGGGTAGTTTTATCACATCCGCACAACAGTACAACGCCATCTAAAGGGTTTGCCCTTATACTCTCCTCCACATCCATGCTAGCCAAGTTTCTATATAACATGGCGGTGGGTTTCATTAGGGTTTCACCCAATGACATTACAGGAAATTCTACTGGAAAACCTCCTGCTTCCCATATTCCTTTTTTAACTGATTCGGCCAATTCCCTAAAATGACCATTACAGGGCGTCAGTTCGGACCAAGTATTGCATATTCCTATAATCGGTTTCCCATTAAACTCAGAATCCGGGATTCCCTGGTTTTTCATCCAAGCGCGATATATAAATCCATCCTTACCACTACGGCCAAACCAATCACTGCTTCGGAGTCTTGTCTTTCTATCTTTCATACCGTTAAAAATTATAACCCACCCTACCTCTCGGACTTACAACTGAGGGTCAACTAACATCTCTCCAAGATAACAAACTTTTTTTGTAAGAAAGGAGCATTTTATAAAATGCCTTAGGACTGCAGTATTTCTTTAGGAAGCACTATTTTAGTAAGGGAAAGAATTTTCCCTGCATTTTTTCTCCCTTGGGTATGGCAGGCACACCGTGTAGCAGTTCCTCATCGGTATTGCTTAAGGTACCGTCTGCAAAAACGTTGAGCACAAAGGCACGTCTACTTCTTTCGGATTTGTTGGCATAGGAGCCATGGACCATTAACGGGTGATGAAAAGTGGCATACCCTCTTTTTAATTCTATAGGTACAGGTTGAAAAGCTTTTTTTTGTGCTGGAGAAAGAAATTGTTTTAGTCCATCCATCTCGCCAGCCAGAGCAGGTTTTTTCAACAAGCCCCATTTATGGCTTTTAGGAATATAATGAAGACATCCATTACTTAGGTTCGCATCATCCAAAGCTGTCCAACACGTTAGGTGCTGCATGGCCACGGTTCTGGTCCAGTAAGAATAATCCTGATGCCATGCGACTACCCCACCATGCAGGGCAGGTTTACAAAAAAGTTGATCGTGCCAAAAACGAACTGCCTTGTTCTCCAAAAGTTGATGAGCGGCCATTACAAAAGCGGGATTCCATAATATATCATGGAACCCCTTCGAAATTCGCCAATGCCCTAAAGAATGGAACAAAACAGAATTGGGATCTTCGGATTCATTACTGTGAAACTCGTAGAACAGATGATGGGCAGGATTAGTAGGATCCATTACCTGATTCAACTCTTCCCGAAGCACATCCACTTGCCACTCGTCCAGCATTTTAATGCCCGACACATATCCAAATTCACGATAATGGGCAATCTGATCATCTGTTAACTTGTACTCTTCCCATTCATTGGCATTTTTAGGCCATTGAAAAAGGTCTGATACCAATTGATGATAATCTGCAAGATCTTTGAAAGTTGACATGGTTTTCGGGTATTATAATTTTAGACTCTCAATTACTATTTTACTGAACTTAAAGGATTAGATTAAACAATTTTCTCCATCTAAACATTTTTATTTTAGTGTTAATTTAAACAAATTATAGAGATAAGCAAATTGAAAAAATTTAAAAAGGCTGCCCCGAAAAGGACAGCCTTGTTTAAAACGTAATCATTAAAACTTAATTCTTCGGTCCTTCCCCATAATTAGGATTATTTTTATCGAACCAAAGTCTTTCGGCATTTAAAATATTTGGATCGTTGGTACCAGTCGTAAAGCCTTGATCTTCGATAGCTTTCTTTACATTCGCAAAATTAACATTGTCCTCTGTAGGAGCACCAATTTCAAAACGTCTTGGGACTGTTAATGGAGTCCCTGCTGAAAGTATGGGTTCCCATGCTAAAATTGAACTACCTAGCATTGGTACACCTGAACGCCTTACGGTGGTATAGGTGTCATTAGGAGTTATAGCGAAGTTTATATATTGTTGAATATATACCTTTTCTATACCGTTGGTAGAAAGATCGTAATCTGGCAGTGCCAACAAAGCAGCAATTTCATTAGCTTTTAATTTAGTTGACGCCATATCAGCCATGGCTTCATCTTGGTAAACCGGATCGTTTTCATAATAAAAAGTACCCGAATTTTTGGCAAGAATATCCATTCGCTGAATTGATAATTCAACACCGCGATTAAAATAATCTTGGGCACTTCCTGGAACATTAGCCCCTAATAATTTAAATTCTGCTAAATAGAGATTCGTCTCTGCTGAAGATCCTAGAATTACCTCAAGTGGAGGGTGGTTGCCTATCTGCTGTATGAACCTACCTCCCGGTCTTGTGGGATAGGTAAAATCGAATCCCGTCCGAGTATTTTTTTCAGCAAAAGAGGAAGTTGAAGTATAGTTCTTTTCCACTCCATTCAAGCTTATTCTATTTCTTGATGCCTGCTTAAAATAATCATCAAAGGCTCCGTCTTGCTGTTTATCTGGAGAAACTGGAGCACCATGATATCTTACCCATGGTTCTCCCGGGCCAGACCAACTTTCAAAGTTACCACTTCCATCAAATACAACGTATTGCTCTACGTAACTTGGAAGTGGTTTTCCGGCATCAATAAATGCTTGTACCACCTCGGCATTAAAGTCATTTTTATCAAATAAGAATCGCACCCGTGGATCCTTATTTTCCCTTAAAAAGTCTATAAGGTTTAAGCTCCCTGTACCAGGTTGAGTACCATTACCAGTTCCTCGGTAATTAATTCCTCTTTTATATATAAAATCCTCATCCAATGAATTCATAAAACCAGCAGGGGAATTAGCCACTTCTTGAACGATACCTAAAGCCCGGTTTCTATCCGCATTTATCAACCTTGCAGCAATCCGCAACTTTAATAGGTTACAGTATTTTGCCCATTTGCCATAGTCACCATTATAAATAATATCTTGTGATCCAAGGTTAAATTGATCAGCTGCAGTTAAATCTGCAATGGCACCATCCAATTCGCCTAGCCAAGTATCAAATAATATAGCTTGCTGATCGTATGACGGGGTAATTAATGGTGGCGTAGTATATGGCGCCAAACCTGCTTCTATATACACCATAGATCCAGTAAAATCTGTTTGTGTTAAAGCCGTTGCTATTTGGGCAGCATAGGTGATCCCTACAATAGCGCGCATAGTAGCTTTCTCCTCCTGAGGTAACGCGTCTACCTTAGCCCTAATATCTTTGGCATTCGGGATAATGCCATATACATTTTGAGAACCACCTTGAGCAGCCATTTCAACGAATGTTTCCGCATTACCAACTCCAGTACCTGTTATCTGGGTCCATGGGTATACATAATCAAAATTGGTGTAAAACCAATTAGTATAATCATTAGTATACATATTATTGATAACCTGAGCGGTAGAATATCTTAGATCCGGTTCAGATAGAGTAGATGGATCACTGTTCAATTCGGCAAATTCATCCTTATCGCATCCTGTGATGACAACTGCCAAAAGAATTAAAATAATTTTATATGCTTCTTTCATCTTTTTAGTTATTTATTATTAAAAGTCTATAGCAATTGAAAAGGTATAACTCGCCATATATGGACTAAATGAACGCTCCCGGAATGAATCCGAGCTTGTGGTTCCCCTAAAACTTTCTGGATTGATATTATTAGGCAAAGAGTTATATAAGTAGACCACATTTCTAGCATTTATCCCTAAATATACATTCCTTGCTCCCATCTTATTTGCAGCCATTTTTGGTAAATTATACCCAAGAGATATATTCCTTAAAGCAATATATTTCACCTCTGCAAACCAGTCGTCGTTTACCACTCCATTACCCCAAGAATTTAGGCGATAATTATAATAACTGGCATGTGTAGGTTCCACATGACCTGCGTCAAAAGCTTCTTGATAAGTCATACCACCTACATCCACTGTTGAGCCATTTGGTGCGGTAACAGTTTGTCCTTCAGCAAATACCCCGTCAGGAATAATTCCGTCACTAAATTGGGTGCCTTGGATATCGCTATACCCAGAAGTCCAGGTTACACCACCATGTTCGGGGTCTCTACCACGTAACGATCTTTCCGTATAACCATAAGCAGTTCCATATCTGCTGGAGTAGGAAGCCATGTGTCCTCCATAACGAGCGTCCAATAATATAGACATATTAAAGTTTCCAATATTAAACTCATTATTCCAAGACCCTTCAAAATCTGGCTGAGCTTTTCCAACTTCTTCAGGCTTTCCACTTCTCTCAAAATAAGCTCCTCGTCTAGAATCTACCCAAATCAACTGTTTCTTTCCATTATTCGGATGATTTGGATCAGAAGACTCAAACTTTTTAGGTGCACTATCGGAATATAATACACCATATTCACCACCTTCAAAAGCAACAGACCCAACTCGGAAGTTACCATAAGAAATGTCTCCACCTAAGCTCTTATATTCTCCAAAATCTGGATGCACCTTATCTATCTTAGTAGTATTGTCCCAATAATTAAAGGTTGTATTCCAACTAAAATTATTCGCTTTAATTGGAGTTCCCGTAACGGATAACTCAAGACCTGTATTGGTCAGGGTTCCTATATTGGTAAGAAGACTATTATACCCCGATTCACTAGGTAGGGGTACATTTCCAATTTGTTCGGAAATAGTTTCATCATAATAGGCAACATCTATACCTAATCTATTATTAAAAAACCGAACATCTGCTCCAATCTCATAAGAATCTTTTAGTTCGGGCTTAATACTTCTATCTACTAGAGTGGTATTGACCGAATTGGTGTAAATAAAACTACCACCGTTATCTATACTGCCTTGACCATAACCTCTGTTGATGGTATATGGACTGGTATCCGAACCAACTTGTGCCCAAGAAGCACGTAATTTCCCAAAGGTGAACCAGTCTGATTTTCCTATAGTCTCACTAAAAATCCAAGAACCAGAAACAGAAGGATAGAAATAAGAATTATTTCCTGAGCCATCAGTATATACTAAAGCGGAAGACCAGTCATTTCGACCGGTAATATCCAAATATAATTGTTCTTTATAGGATAAGTTGGCTAAGAAATAAGCAGAATTAAGTTGTTTAGTATCTGAAACACCTCCAGAACCCTTTTGTGTCCTAATAGAGTTACCCAAGTAAAATCTACCTGGAACAATTAGCCCACCATCGGTCCAACCACTTGTGTACGACTGCTCATGTGACCAAATTTCACCACCAAGCAGCAAACCTGCCGAAAGATCTGGACTAATATCTTTATTAAAATTAAAAGTTAATTTACCCGTTTTACTAACATCTTTGTTATGTCTTAATTCATAAGATCCACCTTCATTGGCGAAACCACCACCCAAGTTTTTTGCTTCAAACTCCGTGGTGAAGTGATTCATATTTCCTTCTGCCGTAACCGTTAACCAGTCGGTAACATCAGCTGCTAGGGTAACAATAGGCCTTACGACTGTTTCTTTGTTGTAGTTATTGTCATTTTCATAAGCAAACCACAGACCTCTATTGGGGACATCTGTAAAATCATCTCCAAAATTTGCATTGGGGACACCTCCATGGGAAGCTTGCCAATATTTGTTTTGCTTATATTTTGATGTATTATAGGTTCTTTCAAAAGTACCATCAAAAAAACCTTGTGAAATATCATTTCTTGGGTTATGGGAGTTTGAATTTGTAAAGGAAACCGATGCACTTGCACGTAACCAAGAGGCCAGATTATAGGACCCCCTAAAGAGCAAGGAATTTCTTTTGAAAGAGTTGTTAGGCAAAGTTCCTGTTCTGTCATTATAGGAGTCTGAGAGATAGAAATTTCCGTTTTCATTTCCTCCGCTTAATGCCACTGAAGTATTCGTGTTAATACCCGTACTATAAGCATCCAACATATTACTCTTTTGCGCTACGTAAGGAACCATTGTTCCATCGTAATCTTCTATAAGTCTACCATCAAATTTGGGACCATATCCAAGACCTCCACCCGCATGGTTTCGTAGCGATGGAACACCATCAGAATTATAATAAAACTGTTGTGTATCCCAATTGTAATAATTATTATCACCATCCTGCTCTCCATAATCTACATACCCTGCCAATGTACCTGGACCGTACTCATTTTGCAAGTCAGGCCCTTTATAAGCAATATCAAAACCTACTGATTGCCTTACTGTCACCCCAATACCTTTGGTTCCAGATCCATCCTTGGTAGTAATTAATACCACCCCGTTTATACCTCTAGACCCATATAAAGCAGTTGCCGCCGCCCCCTTAAGTATGGAAATGGTCTTATAGTCATCTGGATTAAGGTTTTTAAGCATATTACCATAATCATTAGAGGAACTGTTCCAGTCAGCACTTGCACCAGATGTCCCATTTTCTAGGATTACACCATCTATAACAAATATGGGTTGGTTATTACTTGAATTTAACGTTGATACACCACGTATTTGAATTTTGGAATTCCCAAACAATCCCCCATCAGAAGAACCGATACTAACACCAGGAGCCTTTCCTTGCAACGATTGAACAGGGTTAACGACATTGATTCTTGCCAATTCTTCACCTTGAACTTCCGTCATAGCGTATCCAAGAGCTTTGGTCTCTCTTCTTATACCCAAGGCTGTAACGACTACTTCGCCCAATTGCTCGGCATCTTCAGATAGCGTTATATTGATTACTTTTTTTCCCCCTACAGCCATCTCTTTAGTTGTAAATCCTAAAGATGAGAATACCAACGTTGCAGCACCGGGCACATTAATGGAATAGTTTCCATCAAAATCAGTGGAAGTACCGTTTGTTGTACCTCTTTCTACCACATTCACCCCTGGGAGGGGAACACCTAAATCATCGGTTACCGTACCGGTAACGGGAATGTTTTGCGCCACGCTCACCTGAATGAGGAGCAATGCGAAAAACATTAAGTAATAATGAAGTCTTTTGTTCATTCTAATAAATATTTAAGTTAGTTAAAGTGAGCCATTAGCTCTAGCCAGTTGTTAATTTAATCTTAAAAAATTAATCAATTCACGAAGAAATAAGAGTTAAACGCCACTATTTACGTTTAACTACACTTAATATCGATGAATGACTCTAATCAATTAACTATTTATTAAGAAAAACTAAGGTTTGAATAAGGGCTAATTTTGCGAAATTAGGTTTGAATGTTGCTATCAAATCTGGCAATTTAACTGAGGAGGTAATTGAGTTTAGGAACAAATAAAAAAAGGAAGATTTTATTTGTCAGATTCCCCACAAAGGTTTTGAAATAGACGACCATATAAATGTACCACTAAGAGGGGGGCCAACATTGATGAAACTATATCAGTAAAGGATTAGATTTAGCCTAAGTGTACTGTGGATTATAAAAAAAAAGCCATCCTTTCGGACGGCCTTTTTATTAAAAGTGTTTAAATATTAGTTTTGTTTTGCCCACCAAAGTGGCGTAAACACATCATCAGATCCACCTAAGTGGCCAACAGCCTGTTGGTAACCTTCAGGAACGTTATTTTCCAGGCTAGATGGATACTTCAAACGCTGAGGAAAGAAATTCACACTATTTGTCATGTAATTGGACTGCGTAATTGCCGGTAAACTAGGCAATGCATTTTCTATTGCTGGGTTTTCAAAGAATGGAAGTCCTAACCTTCTATGATCATTCCATGTCTCCAATGGCAACCAGGGTGTTTGTGCGATGAATTTCTGGGTAATAATCTTGGTTAACAAGTCATTCTTTACACTTCCTCCTTCATATATGTCATTTTTAGGATAAGTAAAGGTAGTTACGCCAGGAACACCAGAATAACCATCAACATACGTCATGGCCTCTGAAGTAGGCTCAACGGTGTGATTCCAACTTACAGAAGTACCTGCTCTGTTGTAATCCTGAGAGGTAATATAATCACCATAAAACTGCGTAACATTCCAATATGCAAAACTTTGCTCAATTCCAGCTTCATAAGCAGCTTGTCCACCCACTGGAGTGCTCCAACCTCTTACAGCAGCTTCAGCTAGTAAAAATTGGGTTTCCCAAGCAGCAAAGAATATACGCTCAGAACTACCATTCCTAAATTTATTGGCCAAGCGAGGTTGTGTTCCACCCCAGCCTCTAAGTTCATTTTTACCACCTTTATCTCCCCAACTACCTAGTGAAAATGCATTCCAAGTAAACGCAGCTTCTACTTTTATATCATCTGTCTCCCCGTTATCCTTGGTATCTTTAGCTCCAACAATTAAACTTCTCTCTGTAATTGAAGTAAAGTTAGCATCCCAAGAAGGATATGTATTCATTTCTGGGTTATCAAAGTAACCTGGTATGATAAATGCCTCGTACGCTCTTGGATCGATGGTTTCATGCAAACCATCAAACCAAAATCCTGCAGATGGATCATTCGTCAAATTGGTAAAGTGATTGTTAAATTTAAGCCCCATATAACCCGCCGGCTTAATATGTGAATGCAAATCTGTTGGTAACTGATCAGAAGAAGATACCCCTCCTAGACCAATCATTAGGTTATTCATGGTAGAAGACAACCACTGGTGATTCCACTCTCTAGTCATTACACCAGTAAGATCATCCCAACCACCTTTTTCAGCTACCTTAAAGTTATCCGCATTTGTAGCGATAAAAACACTACCAGCAGCTGCATCTTCAAACTCATTTTGTGCCTTAGAAGGATTTGCTTCTGATAGACGCATTGCCAAACGCATTCTCATAGAGTTGGCATATTTTTGCCACTTAGCAAAATTATACCCGTAAGCAGGATCTAATTTACTCACGTTATCTGGAACTGAAATATCTGTATCCAATTCGGCCACAGCATCTTTAAGTTCATCTAACATATAAGAGTATACCTCTTCCACGCTGTTAAAGTCTGGATTCACTCCTTGGAAACCATTTATAGGCATTGGTCCAAAGTTATCGGACATTTCGCTCATTAAATAGGCTCTCCAAATTCTAGCGACTTGTTTTAAGTTATTAGTATACTCTTTTACCGTACCCGCTTCAATCTGCTGATCAGCGACTTGGATAGCGGTATAGGTATGTTTCAACCAGTCTGATATAGCGTTATAATAATCACCTGACCAACCATCATTATAACTACCTACTGGCAACGTATTGGTCATATCTTGTCTTCCAGCAGCCTTCCAGTATAATACAAACGCTCTTTCAGCAACGTGAGGATTCTGTTGTGCACCAACTATGGAGTTGTTAATAAAGTACTCCACTTGCACCTGCTCCGCAGTTGCTGCTGTGGGACTTTGGTTTATTTCCTCAAAGTCCGAACAGGAAATAACGGAGACTGCCATTGTACATAGCAACCCAAGCTTTATAGTTATATTCTTCATTTTTATCATTTTTTATATTTTTTTAGAAACTAATTGCTAAGTTTAAAAATACCGATCTAGAAGTAGGAGAGGTAAGATTCTCGAATCCTACGGCGTTAGAACTGGTTGCGTACACTGATTCAGGATCCACACCATTTAAGTTACTATGAATCATCCAAACATTATTTACAGATACGCCAATTTTTGCGTTTTGCACAGACATTCCGTCCAACCATTTTGAAGGTAAATTATAATCTAACTGTACACTTCTTAAACGAATATTAGTTGCATCAAAAATATTAGCTTCAGTAATTCCTAAGTTACCAGATCTATCACTTAAAGTTGTCCAGTAATCCTGAGCAGAAACAGCTGTTGTATTTGCTACAAACCCACCATTTCCATCTTCAACAACTCCGTCAAAGACGATATCTGCTCTTTCACCATTAACAACGGTTTCAGCACCGGTTCCGCTTCTACCAATTGCCAAGTTGGTTCCAGAGAATATTTCTCCTCCTAATCTTGCATCCACCAAAAAGCTTAAGCCAAAGTTTTTGTACCTAAAGTTGTTCGTCCATCCGATCATGGCATCAGGCTGTTGGTTTCCAAGTTTAAACCTACCATCTGCTGCCAAAGGAATACCAGCACCATCTACAATAATTTTATTATAATTAGGACTGGAAGCATCCTCTACCCTGCGGTATTTTGTACCGTATATCTCACCATATAATTCACCTGCTACCGCAAGAATAGATATGTTATCATATCCACCTAAACCATACTGAGTAACCTCATCGGTTAATTCTACTACGGTATTCTCATTCTTAGAATAGTTTATTGAGGTATCCCAGTTAAATCCGTTAGGATTATCAAATATCCTCGCATTCACCATTAACTCTATCCCTTCGTTCTGAATATCACCTGCATTGGCTTTAACTGAATTATATCCACTTAAAGGGTTTAATGGCAAGTCTATTAATTGACGGGTTGCATTGGATTTGTAGTAAGCAAAGTCAAAACTAAGTCTGTTCTGGAAAAAACGTGCTTCCAAACCTACTTCATTAGATTTAATCAACTCACTTTTTACGTCAGGATTATATAATGTCCCTCCACTTCCAGCAACAGTATTGCCGTTTGGATCTTTGTTGATATTATAAGTATTATATAACTGATATGGACTTAAGTCGTTACCTACCTGCGCATGTGAAGCTCTTAATTTAGCATAGGTAAGCCACTCTGGTATATTACCTCCATTGTTTTGGATCAAATCAGAAACTACTAGTGAAGTACTTATAGATGGGTAAAAGAAAGACCTATTTTCCTTGCTTAATGTAGAGGACCAATCATTACGGCCAGTTACATCAATAAAGAAATAACCATCATAATTTAACTGCAGGGTTCCGTACAAAGAGTTGATTCTCTTTTCGCTAAACCCCTGACTTACAGTAGCCTTATCTTTTCCATTGTTTAAAGAGAAAAGGTTTGGCACTTCCAATTCCCCTGCATTAGCACCTAAACTACTATTTTCTTGCGCCATAAGATTTCCTCCCAAGGTAAGAGCTCCTCCAAACTTTCCAAACAAGTTATCTTTAGATGCGGTCAATAAGGCACTATAATTACTTTCTACGAAGGTTTCCTTGCCCATAGAAAAACGTCCGGTAGTCCCAAGTGGGCTCCCAGCATAAAGCTTAGACTCCGTATTGGTGGTATACAAATCAGCTCCTGCTCTAACTTCTGCACTTAACCAATCGGTAATTTCGTTCTTAATAGCACCACTTAGTAAGAATCGGTCTCTAGAATCGGTGTTTAAGTTATTACTGGCTGCCCAATATGGGTTAACTCCATTTCCACCTGGTTGATACCATATCATATTACCAAATTCATCACTATTATTTCTTAGCTCGGTAATATCTAAAGATCTTGGCAGTAGATATATAGTGCCAAAAACGTTAGAGTTATTAATACCACTCACCGGTCTATTTTGTGCAGTAGTTTTCATGTACTGTACCTTTACATCTGTAGACCAATTCTTATTATCTCCAAAAGTAGAAACTGCACGGGTTAGCAAGTTTAATCTATCCAATGAAGCTCCAGGAATCTTACTGTCATCACTAAAATAAGTTGCGGAGGTATATAAGGAAGTAGCTTCACTTACTTGCTGCTGAAAAGCAAGGCTATGATTAACGCTGAAGCCAGTTTTAATATAGTTGTCTAAATTGTTATAAGCCCTTAAGTTAGTTTGCTCACCATTCCAATTCTCTACGGACTGGCCAGCAATTTTAGGACCCCAACTAGAACCAGACTTAGGATCATGAATACCATCCATACCTTGTCCAAATTCATTTTGCAACTCAGGAGACATAAAAATAGTTTCGAAACCTGTAGTAACAGAATAGG
The DNA here is from genome assembly GCF_000429545.1 of Arenibacter certesii DSM 19833. GTDB lineage: Bacteria > Bacteroidota > Bacteroidia > Flavobacteriales > Flavobacteriaceae > Arenibacter > Arenibacter certesii. The sequence goes on along the minus strand of NZ_AUCB01000004.1, from coordinate 73,519 downwards.
TCACTCCTAAACCTTTCTGGGCTTTACCTGTTTTTGTAGTAATTAAAATAACACCGTTACCAGCACGGGATCCGTACAAAGCAGCAGCAGATGCCCCCTTTAGTACAGACATGCTCTCTATGTTGTCTGGGTTTAGATCACCAAGACCATTTCCCATATCAGCAGCAGGATTCCAAAAATCGTTGTTGTTAGATCCTGTAAAGTTATCCATAGGTACCCCATCAACAACAATTAAAGGTTGGTTATCCCCAGTTAAGGAGTTATTACCTCTTAGTACAATTTTGGAAGAACTAGCAGGCCCATTACTACCTTTAACCACCTGTAATCCAGCCACTTTACCTGAAAGGGCATTAGTAACGTTAGATTCACGTGAGTCAACAATATCACCTCCCTTAATTTCTTGTAAGGCGTATCCTAAGGATTTTCTCTCCCTTTTAATACCTAAAGCAGTTACTACTACTTCACCTAACTGCTCGGCATCTTCAGATAATGATACATTTATTGTTGATTGTCCACCAACCGCAACTTCTTTAGTTGTAAAACCTAAAGAGGAAAAAATTAAAGTAGCGGTACTAGGAACATTGATACTGAAATTACCATCAAAATCTGTGGAAGTACCATTTGTTGTACCCTTTTGCACCACATTTACCCCTGGCAAGGGGGCACCTAAATCATCGGTAACAATTCCTGTAACCGGATTGCCCTGCGCCATTATCCCCTGAACAGAGAGAAATGCGAAAAGCAATAAAAAGTAATGAAATTTCTTACTCATACTTCTGAATTTTAATTAGTTAATAAGTTGTTAATTATAGCATAAAACTTATGCTTATTGGACAAAAGAAAAAACTAATTCGACCAACAACAATGCCCACTTGCCCAAGGACAATTTCCGCAAACGTTTTCGCGAATTCTATCGACGGCTCCCTGTCGAAAAAAGCATAAAACGTATCGTTAAATAGGCAAATACTATCAATACAAACCAGATATTTTACTTATATAGGTCCGGCGGCAAACATAACAACAAGATTGTAATAAAAAAAGAGAATTATTAGCACTTTTATTTCAGCTCTGCTTTAATGAAATCAAAGGTTATTGGTTAATTGTAGGAGCAACCACTACCCTAACAAATACCATTAAATAAAAAAGAATTAAAATAGTAAAGCTGGACAATAAGTGTATTGTCCAGCTTTACTATTTTAATGAAATCCTTTAAAAATCTTTATGGATTGTTGAAGATTAGACGTCTTATTTGCTCTCCAATTCTTTTTGCTCCAATAGGAAATCTATAGTCTTCGCGTTCACTAACTCCTGATGATCAATAAAATAGCTCAAATGAGGTTTTCCACTCACTGTTACTCCCTTAATAAACCTATTTTCAGATGAGGCATTGGAGGTAATCACCAGTTTCTCCTGACCGTAATAATTGGGATCCAAGTGAATGGTTACCTTCTTAAATTTGGGAGCCGTAATAGCATAATTGGTATTAGCTGGGCTCACAGGATAAATACCCATCATAGAAAACACGGCCCAAGCAGACATAGTTCCCGTATCATCATTCCCTGGTAGCCCGTCCGGACTATTGTTAAAATAGGAATTCAGTAAATTAGCGACCGTTTCTTGAGTACGCCTTTCTTCTCCCGGCACATAGTTGAATAGGTATGGGTAGGCTATATCGGGTTCATTGGCCATATCAAATTGCCCCTTATCAAAAACATCCTGCAACCTGTCTACAAATGGTTTTTCTCCTCCCATAAGCTTCATCAACCCCTTAACATCATGAGTCACCATAAAAGTATATTGCCAGGCATTCCCTTCAATAAAGCCTAAATTCATTTCAAAATTGGCTCCTGTTTCAGGGTTATACGGGCTTAACCAACTACCATCATCATTTTTTGGGCGTAGGAGGTTAATCTCCTTATCCAATAAATCCCTATAGGATATGGATCGTTTTGAAAATCGCTTATAGTCTGATTTTTTCCCAAGCGTTTTAGCCAGTTGAGCGATGGCATAGTCGGAAATATTATATTCTTGTGTGCTAGAAACAGATCCGCTATTTGTGGTTTTGGTAGTTAAATATCCTTTTTCTAAATAATCCTTCAAGCCAGGCCGGAGCGGATTGTCTTCTAGTTGATCTGCACTTTTTACCATTGCGCCATAAGCCTTTTCCACATCAAAATCCGTAATTCCTCTTAAATAGGTATCTGCAATAACAATTCCTGCAGGATCTCCCACCATAGTAGTGGTTTCCGTAGCATTTAGCTCCCACTTTGGCAACCATCCACTTTCATCGTAGATCTGCAACATACTTTTTATCATATCCGACTGCTGGTCCGGATATACCAAACTCATCAACTGATGCAGGTTTCTATAGGTATCCCATAACGAAAACACCGTATAGCGTGTATCTTCCGTTTTTAAGGTTTCCCTAGTTTTCATTTTGGGATATTCCCCATTATAATCATTCAAGGTATTTGGGTGAATTAAGGTATGGTACAAAGCGGTATAGAAATTCACCTTGTCGTCCTTGGTTCCCCCTTCAACTTCAATTTTCGACAAGTGTGTGTTCCAAATATTCTGAGCTTCCTCTAAAATCCGATCAAAGCTCCTAGTACTGGTTTCCTTTTCCAGATTTTCACGTGCATTCTCGATACTCACATAAGACACTCCAATTTTCATCTCCACTTCGGTAGGGACCTTAAAATTGTAGCGCATATACGCTCCTATACTATCCCCTACGACTTCCTTAGCATACCCCTTCATTATTCTTGACTGGCCATTGTACCCCATCCATTCTGCTTCTACTCCTTTATAGGTGGTAGGCTTCTTCCACACACCAAAAGCGGCTGCAGGTTTAGAGAAACGAGCTACAAAATATACAGGATATGCTTCCTCCGGTTTGTAATAACAGAAGGAACCTACACTCCGCACTCCTTCAATTTCGGTAGGGGAAACTACCTTTACAGAGGCACCCTGCTCATTGGTAAGTCCTAGCCCAAGGTTAATTAATATGTTAGCATCACCTTCAGGAAAAGAATATTTACTTACCCCAACCCTTGTTGTAGCAGTTGCTTCCACACCTATTGCGTATTTATCCAATGTATTGGAATAATACCCCACCTTGGCTTTTTCTTGAGAGTAGGATGAACCATATTTTAAATGATCCACTTCCAAGTCTCCCGTGGTGGGCATGGCCAATATTACCCCTAGTTCTGGGCACCCAACACCACTTAAATTAACATGGCTAAAGCCAGTTAAAAAGGTATTCTCATGCACATAGGGAGTAGATAACCACCTACTGTCTTTTTCTAGTGGCACGTTTTCTGGTCCGGCTACATTAAAGGGAGATACACTCACCATCCCCCTCATTGCAATAGGCCCAGGATTAGTAGTTCCATAATTGGAGGTCCCAATAAATGGATTCACATAATCTACTGGTTTGTCTTGAGAAAATAGTTGAGTTGAAAATAAAACAACCCATAAAATAAATTTATACTGCATTACTTAAATGTGATTTTTATTATATTTTTTTGAGAAGGCTACTATGTTCTAAAGCTCAACTACTGCATGATAATCTCATCAATAAACATCCAAGATCCTCCGCCAGTAGGAGGCGTGCCCAAATTGATAGCTTCAACCTTTACAAATCTAGTGGTTTGCTTATTAAGGTCGATGACAAAATCTTTTAGTTCGGATTTAATGTTTGCAGCGAAATCCCGTTTTAATGTGCCTTCCTTTTTATAGGTTTTTCCATCATCGGACAGTAAAACATTTATTTCCACAGGAAAATAGATCCCAGAACCTTGATTTTCCAAAGATCCAACACTAATTTCCTCTATTTCGGTTGGCGTTTCCATATCGATCACCAATATCATATTATCACCTAACCAGCCTTGCCACTGTCCGTCGTGAAAATTTTTAGAACCCCGCACCACGTTCACCATCCCAATTTCCTTTGCTCCTTGGTAATTATCGTGATATTTATTTAAATAAGTTACCGGTTTTCCCGCTGCTTTATGAAAGTTGATCGTTTTTTCTAATTGTACCCCTACAGGCTCCTCATCCTTAAAAACTTGCGCTCTTATTTCAGTAGTTTTAGCTATTTCAATTGGGCTATCATATTGTTGAGAGCTCGTCGTAATATCATTCCCATCCAAAGCATAACGTATATCTGCATTTGGAAATTCATTTTTAAGTGCGATAGAAATTGTACCGTTTTCCGGATCAACAGACACATCTGTAGTTACTTGGTAGGCACTTTTAGCGTAATTAATCCCCATAGCATCGTATCTATTAAACAGGGCATCGATCCTAGCGGAGAAGTCGGACCAATTCTTATTTTCCTTAGTGCTCCAAACCGACTCAGCCAAGGCCGCCAAACGAGGATAGGTCATATATTGTGCTTGCGCAACAGTAGGTACAAATTCGGTCCACAAGTTTGCTTGTCCGCCCAAAACGTGATTTTCCTGTTTTGGCGTCATACCTTCAACCACAGGGTCAAATTCATACACCTTACTCAAAGGGGTATGCCCGCCCCAAGCCATAGGTTCAGTATCTTGATTGCCTTGATAATAATCAAAATAAGCGTGTGACGTTGGCGACATCACCACATCGTGTCCCGATGCAGAGGCTTCCAATCCCCCCTCAAAGCCGCGCCAGCTCATAACCGTAGCACCAGGTGCCAAACCACCTTCCAATATTTCATCCCATCCAATTAGGGTTCTACCCTTGGAGCTGATAAAACGCTCCATTCTTTTTATAAAATAACTTTGTAGCTCCTCTACGTTGGCCAAGCCTTCTACTTTTACCCTCTTACTACAATCTGGGCATTTTTCCCAATTAGTTTTGGTTGCTTCATCTCCCCCAACATGTATATATTGTGAAGGGAACAAATCCATTACCTCTATCAATACATTTTCCAAGAACTCGAAAGTTGACTCTTTCCCTGCGCAATAAATTTCTGTTATTGGCCAAACCCCACCAGATGGTACCATGATAGGGTTCTGTAAACAGGATAATTCCGGATAGGCTGCTATAGCGCTCATAACATGTGCTGGCATTTCTATTTCTGGAACCACATTTATTCCTCTGCTCGTTGCGTATGCTACAATTTCCTTTATATCCTCTTGGGTATAAAATCCGCCATAAGTAGCTTGCTCACCCAATTTTGGGGTTTGTCTAGCATCCCAATGTTTATCTTCTTGATCTACTCTAAATGCGCCTACTTCTGTAAGTTTTGGATATTTTTTGATTTCTAACCTCCAACCTTGGTCATCTACCAAATGAAGGTGCAGCGTATTCATTTTCAAAAGCGCCAATTGATCAATTGTTGATAAAATATATTCTTTATTAAAGAAGTGTCTAGAAACATCCATCATAAAACCACGCCATTTAAAACGTGGGCTATCAGTAATTTGAACGGTAGGAATATCCCATTTTACATCAACAACTAAATTGTCACTTTCTATCGCCACAGGAAGCAATTGTCTTAAGGTTTCCAAACCATATAAAAAGCCAGCATATCCATTTGCGGTTACTTCTACTTTATCACCTGTTATTATCACGTTATAAGCCTCATTTTCCAAGGCGTCGTCCAAGACCAATTGCACATAATTATTAATTGGTTCGGTATCAACGACCCTTAAATTCCATCCTGCCGCTTTGCTAAACTTATCGAGTAGCACTTCGGCTACCTCAGCATACTCTAAGGGAACTACAAATTGGGTATCTTTGGTAAATCGAAATGCCCCCTCTTTAAATTGTACTTTATCCGGTTGGGGAATGATGTTAATATCACTTTCTTTAAAAACAGTTTTCCCTTCGTCCGCACAACCAAAAATGGTCAAAAGCATAATTAAGCTTAACCATAGTCCCACTTTCTTTTTCATTCTACTTTTTATCTCTATTTAATTTTCTACTATTTATCCTCTAAGCTCTGAAATTGCCCATCTTCCTTAACTAATAGAATCTTACCTGTAAAAGGACTCTTAACCCAAATATTGTAACCTGATTTATGTTTTTCCATAGCTGGTTTCAGCACGCTATCCAAAATCTTCTTGGGCTTTGCAATTTGTTTCTCAGCATCCTTATCGTTGTGCAATACTGCTCTGTGAAGTGAATACAAATGCCATTTAATATAATCGTCCTTAGGAATTGTAAACTCCACCTTACCCCCTACTGGTTCAGAAGAGAAATAAACATAACCCCAATGCTCAGGCTCATGCATGTTTATAACGCCTTGCGGGGACCATACCCAATTGTATTCTGGAAGGTAATTGCCATCATCACCTTTTTTTCTTGAATAGCGACCGTCGGTAAGATCAAAATCCCAGTTCACCCTAGAAAAGTTAAGTCGCCAAAAATCATTTTCTGGTATTTTCCCATCCTTAGATGCCTCTGTGATTACACTCCAAGGAAGTGCAATCTCCACGGACCACCCTTCATCCATATCCGAAGCGTCATTAAGGGTACCTCTAATATCAACAGCAGATTTAACTCCCTGAATATCCCAACTGTCTATTACCTTATTACCATTATTTCTGTAGGGTTTGGTGAGAAAAAGGTCCCATATCGTATTATGGGCGTTCATTTCAAATTCATAATAATTATGGGTATCTCCTTCCGCATCAATGAAAATCTCAAAATCGTTATTATAGAAGATTACCGTATCACGCTGCTTTAAAGTAGCCCAAACATGAGGTTCTTCCATTTCTGCCAAAACATACAGATAATCACTATCCCATAACATTTTCATTCTCGTCCTATAAGTAGGGGTAACCTTTCCTTCAATGTCGATATAATCCTGAGACCAAGGAGCCAATTTCCAAGCATTTTCATCCATTTTCCCATCTATTACCATTGCTTCGTCGGTTTTATGCGCAATATAACTTCTTGGAATATTTTGAGCGTATGACTCACAAATTCCAGAAAGAGCAATTAAAATAAACAAAGCCCATCTACCTTTACTTTTTACTAAATTCATCATCCTATTTATTATTATTTACTTAATTATAAGTTACTTCGCCAATTATGTATAAAACCAATTTCAAAAGCCGCAAAAATATGGTCTTTCCTAGTTAGAAATAAAGGCTGCATTCTCTAATTTTTGCTAAATTTCGTGGATTTTAAGGACTAAACCTTCCCGAATTCAAAAATTAACTATCAAAATCAGAATCGGTTTGAAATATTTGACATTTTTTAATCGAACTAAAATAAAATTAGACCAATAACCGTTCAATGCGGTTTAAGGTAACATCCAAGAATAATATTAAGGGTTATAAAATATGTCATTAAACGGTCATTTAGATCAATTGCTCAAAGTTAATGAGTCTAAGGATTACACAATCACTTATAAACAGCATCTCGTATTTTGGTTAGTTTACTTTATTTTTAACACCCTTCGCTGGACCAGTTTGCACAACGATTTTGAATACTCCCTTAAAACTAATTTATTAGGATTTCCTATCCATATGGCGTTGGCTTATTTTAACGTTTATTACTTAATGCCCAAATTGGTGTTTACCAAAAAATACATATTATATACCTTGGCCATAATGGCATCCCTGTTTATAATGCTTTTGGTGAAATACAACCTCACTTATTATTTAGTAAGCACTAATGTATGGCCAGAAGGACCGGAGAATATAGAAGGGCTAACCTTAAATTACGCCATCACCTCTATGCTAGGGGAACTTTATGTAATTGCCTTCGTCACTGCAATAAAAGTCACTATAGATTGGCTCAATGAAAGCAATAAACTCCATGAGTTGGAGAAAAGACAGCTTACTACCGAACTTAAGTTTCTTAAATCTCAGGTTTCCCCGCACTTTTTCTTTAATACATTGAACAATATCTATGGCCTGAGCCTAGAAAAATCGGATAAAGCGCCACAGGTAATTTTAAAACTATCCGAACTAATGCGATATTTGCTTTACGGCACTAAAAAGAAACAACAGGAGCTGACCAAAGAACTGGAATGCATCCAGAATTATGTGGATCTGGAAAGAATCCGATTTGACGAATCACTCTCCATTAACCTAAAGGTTTCTGGGGATCTGAACAATAAAACCATCGCTCCAATGTTATTGATTCCTATTGTAGAAAACTGCTTTAAACACGGGGCAAACAAAAATATTGGTAAGATGCTCATTTCCATAGACATCAATATCGAAGGATCGTACTTAAATTTTAGAGCGGTCAATACCATTCCCCAGAATAAACAATTCATTCCCGTTGTCCCCAAAGAAGGAGGGATTGGACTTGCCAATGTAAAAAAACGATTGGAATTGGGTTATGATCAAAAAGATTACCATCTTTCAATATATGAGAAAGACCAAACGTTTAATGTTATTCTTAAATTAAAGGTACAATGAGTTATAAGGTAGCCATAATTGACGATGAACCTCTAGCCGTAAAAGTTATAAAGAACTATGTGGAACAGATTAAGGAGTTACAGTTGGTAACCACCTTCACAAATGCTGTGGATGCCTCCTCATTTTTTCAAAAGGAGGAGGTAGATATTGTATTCTTGGATATTAACATGCCCGTTATGAGTGGTTTGGACTTACTAAGCACTATTAATTCCAACGCCATGGTGGTAATAACTACCGCACATGAAAACTATGCATTGGAAAGTTATGAATTACAGGCCATAGATTATTTAGTAAAGCCCATCCCCTTTCCTAGATTTCTAAAAGCGGTGAATAGAATTATCTCCCTTAAAGAAGGGGCAAAAAAACTGGAATCCCCATCCGCAGTGGAGAATCCGAGTATTTTTGTAAAAGTAGATAAGAAAAAATTACAAAAGGTCTATTTAGATGATATTACCGTCATTGAGAGCCTTAAGGACTACATCCGAATAAAGACTAAAACCAATCAGCACATTGTCCATAGTACTCTTACTAGCTTTACGGAAGAACTCCCTCAAGAGAAATTTTTAAGAATCCATAGATCCTACACTATAGCCATTGATAAAATAGATGCAATTGAAGGCAATAGTATAGAGATTGGTGGGACAAGATACACCATTGGCAGGTCCTATATAAACGAGGTAAAAAGCAAGATTTTACAAGACAGTTTTAACTAAGACTATTTTTGGCCTAAACTATTGCACTCAAAATTCTTTTTAAATTCTCTTTTTTAACTCCAATGTTTCGTTGTTTGTCGAAATTAAATGTTAACTTATTATTTAAAAGCTAATTTAGAAGAAGTTTTACAATTAATAATACAAACCGATGCCTAGGCTAAACAGATTTCTTCAGACATTAGTTATCCCCTTAAGTCATAGTCTTTTAGCTCTATGGTCTATTTTTTTAGTTACTTCTTGTAATTTATCGGGTCCAAAAAAGGAAATCAGCCTGCTGAATTCTGAAAAAGGCGCAATTCCCGAAAAAATTGATTTTACCTTTCACGTTAAACCTATTCTCTCCGATCGCTGCTTTAAATGTCATGGCCCCGACAAAAATGCTGTGGAAGGCGGACTTTCCCTAAATACGCCTGAAGACGCCTATATGGCTCTAGGTGAAAAGAAAGACCATTATGCCATTGTCCCTGGTGATGTTAAAAAGAGTGAATTAGTTAACAGGATTTTTTCCACAGACAAATCCCTAATGATGCCACCAACAGAATCGAATCTAGAACTTAAAGAACACGAAAAAGAAATTCTAAAAAAATGGGTTGCTCAAGGGGCCGAGTACAAAACACATTGGGCATTTTCACCACCAGAAAAACAATTGATTCCACAAACTACCAATACAGATTGGGGACATAATGAAATAGACCAGTTTGTATTAGCAAAATTGGAGAAGCTAGGCGTAACCCCTAATGCCAAGGCACAAAAAGAAAAATTAGTACGACGTGTTTATTTTGATTTTACTGGGCTACCTCCAACGGTAAAACAAATTCAAACTTTTGTAGACAACAACTCTCCAACAGCTTATGAAGAAATTATAGATTCGCTTTTAACTACTACGGATTATGCAGAACATATGGCTACAGAATGGATGGATATTGCGCGATATGCAGATACCCACGGTTATCAAGACGATTTTGAACGGATAATGTGGCCGTGGAGGGATTGGGTAATCCACGCCTTTGAAAATAATATGCCCTATGATCAATTTGTGACTTACCAATTAGCCGGAGATTTATTGCCCGATGCCAATGCAGAACAGATTCTTGCAACTGGCTTTAACAGAAACCATAAGATCACTTTTGAGGGAGGCGTAATCCCTGAAGAATACCGCGTAGAGTATGTAGAGGACCGTGCAGTGACCTTTGGGACCGCTTTCTTGGGGATGACCCTGGAATGTGCCCGATGTCACGATCATAAATACGACCCTATTAGCCAAAAAGAACATTTTGAACTATATAGTTTTTTTAACAATATAGATGAAGTGGGAATCACTCCCGGAGGGGCAGGCAAGATACCATCACCCTTTATGGTAATTACCGAAAAAGAAAAAAATGACGTGTTGAGTTTTGTTCAGTTGCAAAAATCAGAGATGAAGGAAGTTCCTGTTATGATCATGGCTGAAATGGAGCATGTAAGGCCTTCCTATATTTTAAATAGAGGAGTTTATGACCAACCAACTACTCAGGTCTACCCAAATACCCCAGAAGCCATCTTACCTTTTCCACCAGACTACCCCAAAAACAGATTGGGTTTAGCAAAATGGCTATTCCACAGAGAAAATCCCCTTACGGCAAGAGTTACTGTGAACAGATATTGGCAGCGCATGTTCGGTACGGGACTGGTGGCCTCCTCCTTCGATTTTGGTAACCAAGGATCCCTACCTACACACCCCGAGCTATTAGATTATTTGGCTGTAAAATTTAGGGATGAAGGTTGGGACTCAAAAAAGATCTTAAAATATATAGCACTCTCTGCAACCTATCAACAAAGTACTCATGTTACGAAGAAAATGCAGGAATTAGATCCGGAAAACCAACTACTAGCAAGGGCACCGAGAATTAGGCTTACCGCAGAACTTATAAGGGACCAAGCTTTACAAATCAGTGGTCTACTAAACAAAGAGGTAGGTGGTCCCAGCGTAAAACCATACCAGCCAGAGGGGATTTGGGAGGCCACAACCGGCGGTGGCGGAGGAAGCACGGCTACTTATGTTACCAGTACTGGGGCAGACCTTTACCGGAAAAGCCTCTATACCTTTTGGAAAAGGACGGTACCCCCACCAAGCATGATGACCTTTGATGCTGCCTCGAGGGACCTGTGCAATGTAAAGCGGCAAGAGACCAACACTCCCTTACAAGCCTTGGTGCTTCTAAACGACCCACAGATTATTGAGGCATCTAGGATAATTGCAAAAAATGCAATGGACCAAGAATCCTCCACAACCGACAGAATCCAATATATTTTTCACCAAACTACTTCTAGATTACCTGATGAAGAAGAATTAGCGCGCTTAAATACGTACTATACCAGTATGCTTATAAAAGTGGAATCCAAAGAAATTAACACTGAGGAATACCTCAGCATTGGAACCCAGAAATTGGATGGGAATTATCCTAAAGATCAATTAACGGCACTTGCCCTTACTGCACATACCATTTTAAATTTAGATGAATCCATAACCCGGGGCTGATCATGAGCGAAAAGAAAATAATAGAAGAGCGATCATTGATCCTAAATCGAAGATCCTTTCTGGGAAAAACGGCCCTAGGCGTAGGTGGTGTGGCCCTAGCATCCCTTTTGGGAGCTAATTTATTCAGAAAGGATAAGAATGGCATCCTTACCAAAGAGAATAGTCTAAATGGCGTAAAGGGAATTCTAGATTCCCTGCACCATCCTGCCAAAGCAAAACGGGTGATCTATCTTTTTCAGAGCGGGGGACCATCGCAATTTGAGTTGTTCGATTACAAACCATTGCTAAATCAGCGGCGTGGGGAGGACCTTCCAGAATCCATCAGGAATGGACAGCGACTAACAGGTATGACTTCTGGTCAAGACAGCTTTCCCTTGGTAGGTTCTAATTTTAAATTTGACCAATACGGAAAAAACGGCACCTATATTAGTGAACTACTACCGTATACCGCTAAAATAGTTGATGAGTTATGTATCATAAAATCAATGTATACGGAAGCCATTAATCATGACCCAGCTGTAACATTCTTTCAGACCGGATCTCAGCAACCAGGAAGGCCTAGCATGGGTTCTTGGTTAAGCTATGGGCTAGGTAGTGAAAATGAAAACCTACCTGCCTTTACGGTTTTGCTGTCTAGAGGTTCGGGTAGGCCCAATGGACAACCCTTATATACTAGGCTGTGGGGAAATGGATTTTTACACTCCCTACATCAGGGAGTTCAATTTAGAGCAGCAAAAGACCCAGTTCTTTATCTAAATGATCCAAAAGGAATTACCAAGGAAGTGAAGCGGGAGATGTTAGATAATCTAGCCGCCCTAAACGACAAACATTATCAAAAATCCGGAGATCCAGAAATTAAAAGTAGAATAGCCCAATATGAGATGGCCTATAGGATGCAGACTTCTGTCCCTAATGTTATGGATACCGGAAAGGAACCAGATTACATTTATGAAATGTATGGGGCAGACGCCAAAATCCCCGGTACGTATGCCGCCAACTGTTTACTAGCTAGAAGATTGGCAGAACAAGACGTAAGATTTATTCAGTTATATCATATGGGCTGGGATCAGCATGATAACCTACCCGGAGCAATTGCAAAACAAGCTAAAGATGTGGATCAAGCTTCTGCAGCTTTAGTTGCCGATCTTAAGCAAAGGGGACTTCTAGAAGACACTTTGGTAATCTGGGGCGGGGAATTTGGAAGAACAAATTACTCCCAAGGATTGTTAACCGATACCAGTTACGGTAGGGACCACCATCCAAGATCATTTACAATATGGATGGCAGGAGGTGGTATAAAACCAGGAATGGTCTATGGAGAAACTGATGATTTTGGATATAATATTGTAAAAAACCCAGTACACGTTCATGATTTTCAAGCTACTATGTTACACCTTCTTGGCATAGATCACGAAAAATTTACCTATAAATATCAAGGAAGAAGATTTAGACTAACGGATGTGGAAGGGCACATAGTAAAAGATATATTAACTTAAATACAACAAATTAAAAAATGAAACGAAGAACATTCATACAAAACACCAGTCTTGCCACTATAGGTATTATGGCAACCACACCAATTTTAAATGCTATGGAAAAATATAGGGATGTTGTAATAGGTCATGGCACGCATAAGTATAAGGTAGACTTAAACTGGGGAGCGCTAAATTCTAGTTACTACCCCGTTAACGATTGCCACGAAATGGTCCAAGACTCCAAGGGGCGCATTCTCTTGCTTACCAATCATACCAAGAACAATGTAATAGTTTACGACAAATCGGGGAAGCTAATAGAGGTATGGGGGACCGATTATCCTGGAGCTCACGGTCTCACTCTAAAGAATGAAAACGGCACGGATATGCTATATATTTCGGACAATTCCAGGCACGAGGTGATAAAAACTACCATAGACGGGAAGGTTGTAAAAATTTTCCCTTACCCTAAAGAGTCAGGAAAATACGCCTCTAAGGATTTATACATTCCTACCGAAACAGCTGTAGCCGACAATGGCGATGTGTATGTAGCCGACGGATATGGGGAACAGTACATAATGCATTATAATGCACAAGGAGAATTATTAAATGTATTTGGCGGAAAGGGATCTGAAGACCACTTATTTAATAATGCCCATGGTATTTGCATAGATACGAGGAATAACCAAGCCCCAACCTTATTGATTACCGCCCGCCAACAGAACAAATTAAAGCGCTTTAGCATGGACGGCGATTTTATAGAGAGTTATAACCTACCCGGCGCATTTATCTGTAGACCAGTGATTTCTGGTAACCACATATATTTAGCTACCATCTGGTCTGGTGACGGGGGGGAAGGAACAGGATTTGTTTCGATTTTGGATGAAAACAATCAACTTATATCGGCTCCTGGAGGCGCTGCTCCTACCTATGAGAACGGAATATTAAACAAGATGCATCAGGAACTAAAAATATTCCATCATCCCCATGATGTATGTGTAGATGATGAAGAAAACCTGTATGTAGCACAATGGAACTCGGGAAAAACGTATCCAATAAAATTAAACAGGGTTTAATAGTTATCAGTTTAACATTAATAATAAACAACAATAATTAACCAACAAGATAAGGTGTAACATCTTTGGAGATCACATGAGGAAATGATGGTATTGATAATTGATTTGGGCCGCTTACATCCACTCCTAGTCCATTTGCCTATAGGCATGCTAATTTTAACCTTTTTCATTGAAATATATGAACGTAGGAAAAATAAGGAAGCCAACAGTGATATGGTTCGCTTCGCCCTAGGAATTGCAGCTATAAGTTCCGTAGCTGCAGTGGGCAGTGGTTGGCTATTGGGCGAAAATGGCGGGTATGATCAAGTCCTGCTATTTAGACATCGTTGGATGGCGGTAGCACTCACAGCTGGTATCTGTATCCTTTATTATATTAAACGCAATCCTCGCTCGTGGAATAGAAAGTTTTATATACCGTTTTTTATCCTAGTCTTGTTTCTTTTAAGCTTCACCGGACATATGGGTGGCAGCATGACCCATGGTGAAGACTATCTTTTTAAAGATGCACAAACTAAAGAAGTCATCATAACAGATGTCAGCAAGGCGGTTGTTTTTACGGATATTGTACAACCAATTTTAGATAACAAATGCGCTAGTTGCCACAATTCCAATAAGGTGAAAGGCGGATTAATAATAACCTCTAAAGGCCACCTTTTAGCAGGTGGTGATTCTGGAAGTATTTTAGAGGCCAAGGAAGATGAAATACCAAGATTGATCCGCAATATAAAACTCCCACTAGAACATGAGGATCATATGCCACCAAAAGGAAAAACACCGCTTACCGCGGATGAAATTAGTTTATTGGAATGGTGGATCAACAATAAAAACTGTTTCGATTGTGTTGTAGAAACTCTAGATAAACCAGAGGAAATCAACACCATTTTACTTTCCCTTGAAGAAGATACCTCCCCACGGGCGCTAATAGCAAAGACGGTAGATCCAATTTCCACACCGTGGTTAACAGACATTAACATCAATGGTACGATAGCCACAAGGGTAGCCGAGAACAACCCGCTAATAATTATCAATTTATCAGGACATACTAATCTAACAAAGGAACATTTTAAGAAATTAAAAAAACAGGCAGATAATATAATAGAACTAAACCTAAGTAAATCTAATTTTAACGACACCCTTTCCTCCTATCTCTCCCAATTTAAGAATATCACTAAACTACAACTGCATAACACCACTATCACGGACAACACCTTAAAACAACTTGCACGATTGAAGCATTTAGAATCATTAAATCTCTATGGTACTCATGTTACCAATGCCGGTATAGAAAAATTACATAACCATCCCAGTTTAAAAACCCTTTACACGTGGGAAACCAAGATTTCTGAAGAGGCACTAGAGAATTTTGAGCGTCGTAATCCCAAGATTAACATTGTCCGTATAGATCGTAAGATTTTTGCCGCTACGAGTTTGGATCCGCCTACTATAATAGGAAGTGATGAATTTTTCAAAGATTCCCTAGAGGTTAGGTTAGACTATATTTTTAAGGATGCCGATTTTTTTTACACTTTGGACGGTACTACTCCAGACACCATTTCCCTTAAATACACCAAGCCAATAATAGTTACAAATTCTGTCCAAATAAAAGCCATTACCCATAAAAAAGGATGGAAGCCTAGTGATATTGCTTCTAAGAGCTTTAAAAAATACAATCTAGATTATTCAGACGTCCAACTCCTTAAAGAACCAAACGATAAATATAAGGGTATAGGCAGCAACACCTTAATAGATAAACAAAGAGGCACACTTAATATTCTTGATGGCAAATGGTTGGGTTATGAAGGTAGTCACGTTACAGCAATTATAAATCTAAACAAAGAAAGCCTAG
The DNA here is from genome assembly GCF_000429545.1 of Arenibacter certesii DSM 19833. Classification (GTDB taxonomy): domain Bacteria; phylum Bacteroidota; class Bacteroidia; order Flavobacteriales; family Flavobacteriaceae; genus Arenibacter; species Arenibacter certesii. The sequence goes on along the minus strand of NZ_AUCB01000004.1, from coordinate 57,525 downwards.
TATCCAAAATTTCTGTGGGTTCCTACTCCTCCCCGGCACAGTGGATTTTTTACCCAAGGGGCTTTAAGGTATGGTCTTCCTTGGATGGCAAGTCCTATAGCCTACTTCAGAATATAAAAACACCAGAGGAAGAACCCAATTCAGAAGCCAAATTAAAATTTTTCGATATTGATATCATCCCCACCAAAGCTAATTTCATAAAAGTAGAAGTCTTAAGTCAGCTTAAAAATCCAACATGGCATACCGACCCTGGAGGGAACAGTTGGTTGTTTTTAGATGAGATAGTATTAAATTAAGACGATTACAGTACCTTAAGTCACATATTCCCAATACAAACTAACCCTACAGTACAACAACTTTCACTTGTAGCGTTTTTAAAACCTAAAATTTAGTAAAGATTATTAGCATTTCCGATTTCCGTGCAAGAAATAAAATAGGCTAGACGATTTCGGCACTTAACCCGGCTTGCAACAGCAATGTACACCTTGGTTCCAAATCTTTATATTCTCCTGTCTTAACAGTGCATTTTCCATTGTAATGCACAATTAACGAGCATTGTTCCGCTTGTTCTGGTGTGTGTTCACATACACTGATCAACGTTTCAATAACATGATCAAAAGTGTTGACCTCGTCATTGAACAAAACAATCTCGTTCTGATTAGCAGTCTCTTCTTCCAAAAGTAATTCTTCCGAGACTTTTTCCTTTGTACTCATAGAATCAATTTTCATAACTATCTAAAATACATATTTTACTGCAACCCAGTTGTTATTTTCCAGATTATTTTCGAATTTCAATCCTACCTCCTCACATTTTTCAGTGATTTTAGGAATATCTTCCACATAAAATCCGCTTAAGAACAACATTCCGTCTTTTGCAAGACATTTTACATAGGTAGGAATATCCTCCAAAAGAATATTTCTGTTAATATTTGCAATGATTATATCGTATTCCTGATCAACTAATAGATCGGCCGTTCCTTCATAAACATTAATATGGTTACACTTGTTTCGTTCCACATTTTCCATGGCATTTAGGTAGCACCAATTATCGATATCAATTGCATCTATAGTTTCGGCTCCTTTCATCGCAGCCAAGATTGCCAACACTCCGGTACCGCTGCCCATATCCAAGACCGATTTTCCTTTAAAATCGTGGTCCAAGATATGTTGCATCATCATATATGTAGTTTCGTGATGTCCTGTTCCAAAGCTCATTTTTGGCTCAATAACAATATCGAACTCTACATCTGGCTTTTCATGAAAAGGGGCACGCACCACGCACTTATCCCCAACTTGTATAGGATTAAAGTTCTGCTCCCAAGTAGCGTTCCAATTTTCTTGCTCAATTTCCACATAATGGTGTTCAATTGTGAACAAGCTGTTTTCCAAAATAGGTAAATCTTTTAAGATTTCTGGATTCCATTCTTCCTTGTTAATATAGGCCTGTACCCCATTATCGGTTTCTACGAAACTTTCAAAACCTCGCTCGCCTAATTCGGCAATCAAAATATCCGATGCTGGCTGAACGGGAATTACGGTAAAATTGTACTCTATATAAACGGAATTGGACATAATAGTAGATTAAATAAGTGAATTATATAAGATCTGGAAACAACCAAAAGGTTCAGTTACCTAGGGTAATTCTAGGAATCAACGGAATCATCAATCCAGCTAAAGAAAACCATAAAGAGTGCTTTCTCTCCATATAGTGATCGCCTTTAGCTGGACAAATCTTCCGACGTAAGTTTAATTATATCGCGTTAATTATGGTTATAAAGTCATCCGCAACTAGAGCAGCCCCTCCTATTAATCCACCATCTACATCAGGTTTAGAGAAAATCTCTTCTGCATTATTTGGCTTAACACTTCCTCCATAAAGGATGGATACGTTGTTGGCAACATCTGCATTAACCGCATTGGTAATGGTCTTTCTAATAAAGGCATGCATTTCTTGTGCTTGTTCGGGAGAAGCAGTCTCTCCAGTACCTATTGCCCAAACAGGCTCGTACGCCAGAACTATTTTACTCCAGTCTGAAGTTTCTAAATTTAACAAACCATTTTTTAACTGACTTTCCACAACCGCAAAATGATTATCAGATTTTCTATCTGCCAACTCTTCCCCAAAGCAGAACATAACCCTCATATTCTTAGCTAGGGCAGCTTTAACCTTTTTTGCAAGTATTTCATCGGTTTCGCCAAAATAAGCCCTTCTTTCAGAATGACCTATTATCACGGTATCTACCCCTATTCCCAATAACATATCAGCAGAAATCTCACCGGTATAGGCACCACTTTCCGCAAAGTGCATATTCTGAGCAATCACCTGTATAGAAGACGATTTTAAGGCATTCTTAGCCGCGGTTAGGTTCACATATGTGGGTGCCACCATTACTTCGGCTTTGGTATCCGTCATTTTAGCAGAAAGCTGGTTTAACAACGCTTCGGTTTCCGCCAAGTTCTTATTCATTTTCCAATTTCCAGCTACAATTTTACTTCTCATATTTTTCTAATTATGTTCTTGTTCTATGTTTTATGTAGGTAACAATAGATGCCCGTTAATCCGGACATTTATTGTTAACTACTCCAGCTTAAGCTTCTTCATATCTTTATAATGTGCCTTCTCCGTAATAGTACCTTTTTCCAAGACTACGATGCCAGGGTTAGACCTCACTATAGTTTTCAGCGTAGTTTCATCGGTGAAATAAAAATCGAATCCCAATCGATAATCCTTTTTAATACCCTCTGTATATTCTGGTCCTGAGGCTGACATTCCAATAACTTTATAGCCATTTTTAACGGCTCTTTCTGAGAGAGTTTTAATATCCCCAAACACATTGAGGTTACTTTTTCTAAGATCATATGCTATGATCATCACCAATTTGGGTTCTTGCAGCAAGGAAGAGGCAAAATCTTCTCCCTCTTGCTCAATAGTGAAATCATGAATTGGAGGTTCGTAGCCCTTTTGTACTTCCGTGGTTTCCACTCCAATAAACTGGCCATCCACACTAGGATAGTCGCCTTGGGTCACTATTACTTCTTCTTCCCCATTTACATTAAACTTCCACGCATAATCAAAAATTGGCATTGGTGCGCCTTCGGGAATATTCATCCCCTCTTCTATATTGGCGCCAATTTTATAGGGTCTAAAGTCTATTGCCGGTAAATGGTTTAGCACGTAATAGGCGAAAATTGCAGAAGCTAATAATGTAAGTCCTACAATAAATCTTTTAGCTCCATTATCTAAGATGGGCTTAATAGTCTTGATCCCTACAATCATAATAATGATAAGCACCAATAAAATAACGTCTTTGGTAAAAGATTCCCATGGGGTAAGTTTTACAGCATCACCAAAACAACCACAATCCGTCACCTTATTAAAATAGGCCGAATAAAATGTAAGGAAGGTGAAAAACACTATCATGGCCAATAGGCTCCATATCGTAAATTTAATGCGGAATCCTACTAGAAGCATAACTCCCAGCAAGACTTCCAGGATTACCACTGCAATGGAAATTTCCAATGCTATAGGTTCTAACATAGGAAGGTCTAACACTCCAGAACTAAAATATTCCTCCAATTTAAAGGAAAATCCAACTGGGTCGTTCAGTTTTATAAATCCGCTTATGATAAACAACAACCCTACAACAGCGCGACTAAATCCTACTAAGTATTTCATATAAAATTATAAACTGCTTTTCCTAATTATAGTAATCTTGGGATCCAAGGTGTATCATAGCAAACACGGCGTAATTGATTATATCTTGGTAATTAGCACCAATACCTTCACTCACTAGTGTTTTTCCTTTATTGTCCTCTATTTGTTTTACCCTAAGTAATTTTTGTAAAATTAGATCCGTTAGGGAACTCACCCTCATATCGCGCCAAGCCTCACCATAATCGTGATTCTTATTCTCCATCAATGTTTTGGCTACGGATATATGCTCATCATAAAGGGCCACAGCTTCGGAAGTAGAAAGATCTGGTTGATCTACCACTCCTTTTTGCAATTGAACCAAGGCCATGACAGCATAATTTATTATCCCAATAAATTCCGATTGCTCATCTTCATCCACCTTACGCACCTCGTTCTCTTGCAAGCTTCTAATGCGTTGTGCTTTAATATAAATCTGATCAGTTAGGGAAGGCAAACGCAAAATACGCCATGCACTCCCGTAATCGTGCATCTTCTTCTGGAATAGTCCCCTACATATTTCCACTACGGTATCGTATTGCTCGGAGGTTTTACGCATGTATTTAATCTAATTTGTGTAAATTTCGGCTAAATTATTTAGGAAATCAAAAATCGCGGTTTTTAGTTAACTTCCCAAAGTTTTTGGCCCTTTTATCTTATTAAAAGAATGACAATTAATTGTAAAGGAAATTTAGTTGATCTCAGCACTCCCAAAGTGATGGGAATCCTTAATATTACTCCCGATTCATTTTATGACGGGGGACAATACAAGAATGAAGATCAAATTAAGGCACAAGTAGAAAAAATGTTGAACGATGGCGCTACTTTTATAGATCTGGGCGCTTACAGCAGCAGGCCTGGGGCTTTACATATCAGTGTAGACGAGGAGTGCCAACGAATCGTTCCCGTTGTAAAGCTCCTTGTAGCAACCTTTCCCGATATTTTCTTATCTATAGACACCTTCAGAAGCGATGTAGCCCATGAATGCCTTAATGAGGGAGCTGCTCTAATAAACGATATTTCGGCAGGTACTCTGGATTCAAAAATGATGGCATCGGTCGCAGATCATCAAGTACCCTATATTATGATGCATACTAGAGGTAATCCAAAGAATATGGCAAAGCAAACAGATTACCAAGACCTCCTTGGTGAAATTATGTATTATTTTTCCGAGAAAATTCTTTTAGCGAGGCAAGCTGGAATAAATGATATTATAATTGACCCCGGATTTGGTTTTGCCAAAACATTGGAACAGAATTACGAAATTATGCATAAGATGGAATTGTTTCAACAATTAAATTTACCCTTATTAACAGGGATCAGCAGGAAGTCTATGATCCATAAACTCCTAAACAATACCCCTGCAGAAGCCTTAAACGGAAGTACCGCTCTAAATATGTATGCGCTTACCAAGCAAACCAATATACTAAGAGTGCATGATGTAAAAGAAGCCATGGAATGTATTTCTATTTATAATGCTATAAATACGAAGAGAGATTAACCGTCCTTTAGCCACTACTATTAACTTAGTAGACAAAGCATAGGAAGATAATAACATTTTTCACGTATTTAATTTATGGTTCTCCCTTATTTCCTATTTTTACTTTTTACAAAACCCCTTGAATTGGATTTTCTAAACTTCTTAGATTTTAACATTACCGATATAATAGACATCTTTTTGGTGGCCATATTACTGTATTATGTCTATAAGTTGGTACGCAGAACGGTAGCCATCAATATTTTTATAGGTATTGTAATTGTCTGGGCGTTTTGGAAATTAACCGACGTATTGGGAATGACTATGATCAGTAGTATGGTAGGAGGTTTTATGCAGGTAGGACTTATTGCCCTTATTATTGTTTTCCAACAAGAAATTAGAAAATTCCTGTTGATGGTGGGATCTACCAATCTTGCTTCTAAACGCAATTTTTTTAAACGCTTTAGTTTTATGCGAGAAGACGGTCTTACCATTGGAACAAATGTAGACGCCATTATAAGCGCTTGTGAAAAAATGAGCAGCACTAAAACTGGTGCCCTCTTGGTAATAGAAAGAAATAATTCTTTAGATTTCGTTAAGTCTACCGGGGATAAAATGAACATTGAAATCACCCAACCAATAATTGAAAGCATTTTTTTTAAGAACAGCCCTTTACACGATGGCGCTACTGTAATACAGGATAATTACATTGTGGCTACCCGGGCTATCCTTCCCGTGTCCAATGAACGTACCATTCCATTGCGATTTGGCCTAAGGCATAGAGCAGCAGTAGGCATAACCGAGAAAACCGACTCCTTAGCACTGGTTGTTAGTGAGGAAACAGGATTGGTATCTTATATAAAAAACGGGGAGTTCATTCTATTTAACAACCTAGACGAATTGGCCAGTATAATAAAGGAAGATCTTTTATAATACCCATTTTGCATCAGTAGACCTTATTTTTAGGCCCTACAACCTATCCCTATAAACAAAATTAGAATCTACTTATAATACCTCCTCGGTCAAAAACTGGGCTTCGTATAAGTTTTGATAGTACCCTTTTTGCTTTAACAGCTCTTTGTGGGTACCCATCTCTACAATCCTTCCATCGTCCATTACCAGTATCTTATCGGCCTTCTTAATGGTTGCCAACCTATGGGCTATAATAATTGAAGTCCTGCCTTCCGTAATTTTTTCCGTTGCTAGCTGTATCAGCTGTTCCGAATAGGTATCTACCGAAGAGGTTGCTTCATCCAATATCAAAATACTGGGATTACTTACATAAGCCCTTAAAAAGGCAATAAGTTGCCGTTGCCCACTAGAGAGCATACCTCCACGCTCCTTAATATTAAAGTTATATCCTCCTGGGAGACTCATAATAAAATTATGCACACCAATTTGTTTGGCGGCTTGTTCTAAATTAACTTCCGTAATATCATCATTCTTTAAGGAAATATTATTCGCAATAGTATCGGCAAAAAGAAATACATCCTGCAGAACCACGGCTATTTTAGAACGTAGGGAACTTAACTTATAATCCTTAATATCAATCCCATCAACTTTTATACTTCCAGAATTAATTTCATAAAACCGATTCAACAAGTTAACAATAGTAGATTTTCCGGCACCCGTTGCCCCAACAATCGCTACAGTCTCACCGGCGTTAACATGAAATGAGATACCGTGCAACACCTCTTCGTCTTCCAAATATCCAAAACGAACATCAGAGAATTCAATATCTCCTTTAATATTTTCTTTTTCTGTCGTACCAATATCTTCAATATGGCTATTGGTGTCCAAAATTTTAAATACTCTATTAGCAGCCACCATCCCCATTTGCAGGGTATTGAACTTGTCTGCAATTTGCCTAAGGGGACGAAAAAGCATACTGGAGAGTAAGATGAACATGAAAATGGTACCATACTCCTCTTCATTAATGTTCGCTACGTTCTGTAGTCCGCCATACCATACAATTAATCCTACAGTAATAGAAGACACTATCTCTGCAATTGGAAAAAAAATAGAATTGTACCATACTGTTTTTAACCATGCATTTTTATGCTTCTCATTAATTTCCCTAAATTTCTCTTTTTCTATTTCCTCGCGCGTAAAAAGCTGAACTATTTTCATTCCCGTAATACGTTCTTGCACAAAGGAATTTAAATTAGACACCTGTGCCCTTACTTCGATAAAGGCAACTTTCATGGCTTTTTGGAATAATCTAGTAGCATAAAGAAGTAACGGCAAAATGGCAAATACAATCAAGGCTAATTTCCAATTGGTATAAACCATTACAGAAGCTACTACCACCATTTTCAATAGATCGGAAACGATTACGAAAAACCCCTCACTGAATATCTCCCCTATCCTTTGCATGTCGGTAACGGCTCTGGTCACCAATAATCCAATAGAGGAATTGTCATAATATTTCATTTTAAAACTCATCAAATGCTGAAACAGTCTAACACGGATATCTTTAATTACCGACTCGCCCAACCAATTGGCATAATAATTAAATAAGAGCTGACATATCACCTCCCCCAGTAAAACACCTAGCATGGCTAAGATGAGCTTCAGCAACATGGAACTATTCTTAGTGGTAATGGCATTATCTACAATTTCTCCCAGTAGAATGGGGGACAATACCGCAAATGCCGACAATAAAATAGCAGCTAAGGCAACACCATAGAAAGTAGGCATATAGGGCCTTACATGCCTTAACAGACGCTTAAATAATCTAAAATCGAATGCAGTACCAATATCTTTATCCATGGCTTTTCATAATATTATCTGGATATTTTATTCCTGTCAAATATAATCCTTTTGCAGGGACGGATGCCCCTGCTTTACTTCTGTCCTTACTATCTAAGATAGCGGGTATTTCGGACAATGTGGTTTTCCCTGTCCCAACATTAATCAAAGTTCCTACAATGGCACGAACCATATTTCGCAAAAATCGGTCTGCCGTAATGGTAAAAACTAATTTCTCATCATCCTTTACCCAAATTGCGCTGCGCAGATCGCACCTATAGGTTTTTACATCGGTATTGGATTTGGAAAAGCATTCAAAATCCCGCTGCCCTACTAAAATAATAGCAGCCTCATTCATTTGGGCAATATTTAACGGATATTTCACATAATAGGCTGCATCATCTAAAAATGGGTCTTTCTTGCCCGTTACCCAATATTCATAGGTTCGTTCTTCAGCATCAAAACGCGCATGTGCTTCATCAGTAACAGGAAAAATATGCTGCACCGCCAAATCAGCTGGCAGAAATGCGTTCAACCTATAGCACAACGCACCACTTTCCACCACTGAACTATAATCGAAATGAGCAAACATCACTCTAGCGTGTACTCCTGCATCTGTTCTACCAGCGGCCGTAATCTGTATGGGTTCTTTCAAAATTAAGGTTAGGGCATTTTGTAAAACCGCCTGTACCGTAATGGCATTAGGCTGAATTTGTGAACCATGATACCTTTTGCCGTGATATGAAAATTGGATGAAATATCTCAACAGAATGATTTAGTTTTGTGGTTTGCAAAGATACTTGTTCTGGATTAGATAAAATAAAAAAGATCCAATAGAGTACCCATAAAAGGGCAAATTACATAAGGACGTAATTCCTCTAACCATCCATCACCATTCCCTATTTGGCTGCCCTTAGAATAAAGAGGATTTAATTTTTATAGAGGAATTCCAATCGTATTAAAAATAAAAAATGACAAAAATACTATTACTGAGCGACACCCACGGACATATTGATGACAAAATCATGAAATATGTAAAGCAGGCTGACGAAGTCTGGCATGCGGGTGATATAGGAAGCTTGGATGTCACCGATACCATTCAGAAAATAAAACCGTTGAAGGGTGTGTATGGCAATATAGACGAAAAACGAATTCAACTAGAATTCCCTTTAGACAATAGATTTAAATGCGAGGGAGTAGATGTATGGATTACCCATATTGGAGGTTACCCCAATAAATATAGTCCAAGAATACGGGAAGAGATAAAAAGAAATCCCCCAAAACTATTCATATCTGGGCATTCACATATTTTAAAGGTCATGTGGGATAAAAAGCTAAACCTACTACACATGAATCCGGGTGCATGTGGCACCCAAGGTTTTCATCAAATACGCACCATGCTACGTTTTATCATAGATAAGGAAGAAATAAAAGACCTAGAAATAATTGAACTAGGAAAAAGAGGAGCATAAATAAAAAACCCGGGAACAACCCCGGGTTTAACGCACTAATACTACTAAGATGTTAGGTTTAACGTAAACGATCCACAGATTTTACAAGATCTTCATCCTTTTTTATTGCCCTGTTGGCCAGGACTAAAAAAACGATAGAAAATACAGGAATCAGCATCCCAATACCCTTCTCAGAAACCGAGGTTTCTCCGGATAAATTTAGAGATCGATAAACGAAAAATCCTAGTAAAAAAAGATTCAGTATCATATTCAATCTGTTCATCACAAATTGATTTTTTCTGTTTTTATACATTAATATCGCCATTAGCGCTAAAACTGCGCTACCATAAAAGGCAAGCGAAAGAAACACTGCATGATCAGCAAATATCTCGTTCCCAGCGGCATCCGACCAAAGATTCACAAAAAAGGGCAAAACAGCCCCAAGAAGGATAACAACGATTAAATAAACGGTTTGTATTCTTTGAATCATGTATTCTTATGATATAATAAAAAACAAAAATAAGCGTCTTTTTAAAATTTATCGACTAAATATTGAAAATTATTTGTAATTTCGCCTTGTTATAAGTCAAATCACTTACCAACAGGGGCTTTCATGCCCTTCATTATTACACAAAATAATATAGTACACTTCATATTTTCGAAATACGTATAATTTATTCAAAACTTAATGTTTGAAATTTCAGAATTAAAATCAAAAAAGCTTCCTGAGCTTCAGGAAATAGCCAAAGGTCTAAATGTAGCCAAGTTTAAAACCTTAAAAAAATTAGATTTGGTTTACCAAATTTTAGATGTCCAGGCTTCAAATCCAAAAATTGTTCAAGAAACGCTTGCCGCAACCCCAGCGGAAACAAAGAAGGAAACTCCAAAGCCTAAACGCGCTCGAGTAGATAAAAGTGACAAACCTACTCCTGTAGAGAGAAAAGGCCCTGCCCCATCCAAATCGCAAAACGAGGAAGTCAAAATCGCAGAGAAGAAAAGTGCACCCTCCGCCAAATCAACTTCCGAGGATAATAAGCAGGAAAAGCCCAGACCAGAAAGAACTCCACGTGCACAAAGCACTAGTGGACCTACAAAAAGGGAACATCAAAAAAATAACTCCTCTCAAAATAGCTCCCAACCTAACAAACCACAGCATAAAAAGGCTCCTCATCATCAGAAGCCTTCTGTGGACAAAGGCAATAGCAACTTTGACAAGGACCTAAAAAATAAATACAAAGAACCAGAATACGAATTCGATAGCATTATCGAAAGCGAAGGCGTCTTGGATATTATGCAAGACGGATACGGGTTCTTAAGATCATCCGATTACAACTACCTTTCTTCTCCGGATGATATTTATGTATCCCAATCTCAAATCAGATTGTTTGGTCTAAAAACTGGAGACACCGTTTTGGGTAATGTTAGACCTCCTAAAGAAGGAGAAAAATACTTCCCACTTATAAAAGTGATCAAGATTAACGGAATAGATCCTCAAATTGTAAGAGACCGAGTTTCCTTTGAGCATTTAACACCCCTATTCCCACAAGAGAAATTTAATTTGGCCGAACGCCAAAGTACTATTTCCACAAGGATAATCGACTTGTTCTCCCCAATAGGAAAAGGACAAAGGGGAATGATTGTTTCCCAGCCTAAAACGGGTAAGACCATGTTATTAAAAGATATCGCCAATGGTATTGCCGCGAATCACCCAGAGGTATACCAGATTATTCTTTTAATTGATGAAAGACCGGAAGAAGTTACGGATATGCAGCGAAATGTTCGTGGCGAAGTTGTAGCCTCTACCTTTGATAAGGAAGCCACCGAACACGTACGCGTAGCAAATATCGTATTAGAAAAGGCTAAACGTTTAGTAGAGTGTGGCCATGATGTAGTAATCCTATTGGACTCTATCACAAGACTTGCTAGGGCTTACAATACTGTACAACCCGCATCTGGAAAAGTATTAAGTGGAGGTGTTGATGCTAACGCACTTCATAAACCTAAAAGATTCTTTGGAGCAGCTAGGAATATTGAAGGAGGTGGATCTTTAACGATCATTGCAACGGCACTTACCGAAACCGGCTCTAAAATGGATGAGGTTATCTTTGAAGAATTCAAAGGAACAGGTAACATGGAATTGCAATTGGATAGAAAAATATCTAACCGTAGAATATTCCCTGCAATTGACCTTACTTCTTCCAGTACAAGACGTGACGATCTTCTATTGGATGAAAACACCATTCAGAGAATGTGGATCATGAGAAAGTATTTGGCAGACATGAACCCTGTTGAAGCTATGGAGTTTATAGAACAAAGGTTTAGACAAACAAAGAACAACGAAGAGTTCTTACTGACCATGAATCAGTAGTATTAGATTCTTTTACCAATAATATTAAAACTCCCATTTGGCTAAGCTGCTAAATGGGAGTTTATTTTTGTTGCTACCTACCTCTAAATTATTATTTTTTGAAATATGGATTATTGGTTTAATGCATCCATCTTATTTGTAGATCAATTATAGCTATTAAAATTTAAATCTAGAATCCAGTTTAAAAATTCCAATTCCCTTATGAAGGACGGCCCGTTTTAATCGATTTTGCGGAGTTTAATTTTGTGCAAGACGCCAAAGGGTGACAAATCGACGAAAACTAATACTACAAACTTGATAGCCCTTTTTAAACCATAGTCAACAGTAATTCCAATAGGCCGCAATACCCCCAACCCAAGCCAATGAAATAAGACATCAGAGAGGCCTTTACTACATATATTTTGAACTTCGCAAAATGCATCTCTCACCACCTTATATTATCCATACCTAAAAAATAAGCTACTCTTTATTCCCGTTATAGCCATAGGGTTATGGTTACAAAAATGAACGGCTTATTAGATAAATTGCAGATTTTTCGACATTTTTATTTTTAAAACCTATAATTATCAGTAAATTAACAGAAGCTATCCCCCAGCTCTTATAACATTATAAGTTATAATCGATTAAAAGTATCCATCCAATAGTCTAATCTTATGAAAAATTTTAAAAGAGCTGCACGCATTTTTGTTATGATAGTTTTCCTAGTCTTAGGAGCCTCCTCCTGCAAACCTGAAAAGGAAAAAATCCCAACACCAGAGCCCGAAAGAACCCCTGTTAAGGCACCAGACCAAATTGTTAGCGTTAAGCAAGCAAAGATGATGTATGACGCTTATGGAGAACGAAGGGTACGAATTATAGAAAAGTATGAAAACGAACAAAATCCGGAAGAAAAATTTGATGTAGCCCGATTTGGATCCTACGATTACCAGACCATTAAGAATTATCTACGTTATATTGAACAAGAAGCAGAGAAGGCCAATGTAGAAATCGCTACTTTACGGTTTTATTTTTCCAATTATCCAGATCAAAACGAATTTGAAGACGGAAGAAAAATAAAGCATCCAAAGCAAAATTCATTCTTTTTGATCCCTACTACAAGAGATGAAAAAAATGGGGATTACGCATTTTATATCTACGAGGATAATGATGGAAATAACATCCCTATGTACCTCACAGATAATTTAAACCCAAAGAATTCCGCTAACAATGGACCCGATAAGGTTCAGGAACATCAAAATTCTGAAGCTTCCCTTGTGCCAAAGCTTTCCAAAAGCATATTATTCGACAAAAACAAAAGCTTAATCCTAAACGAAGGAGATATGACTCCGCCACCTTACAGGGATTAATATCTTTTCAACATACTCAAACCCCCTACTATTCAAAATGGAGTATTTAGATAATTTATTGGAAATCTTATATAGGCCCCTTTACGCATTAACGGTATTTGTAGCATTAATTAAATACCCCAAATACTACAACACTCCCTTAATGTTATTTCCGGTAATCTTAATGTATACTTTCCTAACAGAAATTTTAGGGTACGTAACCAAAAATTATGAAGTCTACCATATCACTATATTTTCGGCATTTGCGGAACGTAACGTAATTATATACAATATTTATAATATCATCTTTTTTAGCTTCTTCTATTTTGTCTATTGGAGTTACCTAGAAAATCCAAAATATAAACGTCAAATACTATACGGCAGCATACTATTTTTAATAGTAACGATAGCGAATACTTTTTTTCAAAGCTTTATGATAGAGTCTCAGGTCTATAGTTATTTGATAGGAAGCCTACTCATTCTGTATAGCACCATACTCGTCTTTTTGGAAAGAAAGAAACTAATTGAAAAGCATGGGTATAAATATAGAAGCATTAAATGGATAAGCATTGGTTTATTTATATTCTACGTTGGCTATCTACCTATAAAAGTTTCTAGGTATTACAACTACCTACATAAAATTAATGAATATGCCCATGTCAGAACAATACACCTTTCACTAATTTGCATACTTTATATATGTTTTATAATTGGCCTGTTAAGAATGAACCGAAAATTTTGGATTGTGCCCAAACGTTAAGTTATATATGTAAAGTAGTTCATAATAACCCATAAAAAAACGTTCCTTCTGGTGAGAAGGAACGTTTTTAAATGCTGTACAGCAAACTCTTACAGTGCAGAAACGTGCTTAGTAAGCTTACTCTTAAGGTTAGAACCTTTGTTAGCGTGTATAATATTACGCTTAACTAATCTATCGATCATACTTACTACACTTGGCAATAAAGTCTCAGCAGCTTCCTTACTCTCTTCTGAACGCAATCTTTTTACTGCATTACGAGTTGTTCTATGCTGGTATCTGTTACGTAAACGTACTGCCTCGTCTCTTCTAATCCTTTTTAATGCTGACTTATGGTTTGCCATTTCTATTTAATTATGTTTTTTTATTGGGACCTATCCCTATCACTACTATGTAGTCCGTAGGGGAATCGAACCCCTGCTACCAGGATGAAAACCTGGCGTCCTAACCCCTAGACGAACGGACCATTTAATTTCTGGTTTGACCGAGCCGAGGCACTGCCATAATCCAAAATTAATATTTCAAAATAACCTTTGTAGTCCGTAGGGGAATCGAACCCCTGCTACCAGGATGAAAACCTGGCGTCCTAACCCCTAGACGAACGGACCATTTATTACTTAATTGCGGATGCAAAAATACAACTATTTTTAACTACCGCAAGTCTTAAGTAAAAAATTTTTAAAAAATTAATATGCCTTAGCAAAAAGCACCCTTTTTGCGGATGGTTTTCCCGTAACCATACACACTCCAACCTCTTCTTTAGCATCAATAGGAATGCAACGGATAGTAGCCTTAGTCTCCTCTTTTACAAGTTCTTCTGTTTCAGCACTCCCATCCCAATGGGCAGAAATAAATCCTCCCTTATTCTCTAACACCTCTTTAAACTCCTCATAGGAATTTACTTCCGTAATGTGAGATTCCCTATGTTCTAAAGCCTTATTATAGATGCTCTTCTGCATATCATCCATAAGAAATTCAATTTTCTCGATAATACTATCAGCAGAAACGGTTTCTTTTTCAAAGGTATCCCTTCTAGCGACCTCGTAAGTATTGTTATCCATATCGCGTTGCCCTATAGCTAAACGCACCGGAACCCCTTTAAGTTCATATTCATTAAATTTAAACCCAGGCTTATGTGTATCCCTATTATCATATTTAACGGAAATTCCTTTTAAACGCAGTTCCTTTACCAATGGCGCTACTCTTTCGGATATGGCATCTAATTGCTCCTCCCCTTTATAGATAGGCACAATAACTACTTGTATAGGTGCCAATTTTGGAGGCAATACCAATCCATTATCATCACTATGAGTCATAATCAAGGCTCCCATTAATCTAGTAGAAACACCCCATGAGGTAGCCCACACATACTCTTGCTTCCCTTCCTTGTTAGCGAACTTCACATCGAAGGCTTTGGCAAAATTTTGTCCTAAAAAGTGAGATGTCCCTGCCTGTAATGCTTTCCCATCCTGCATTAAGGCTTCAATACAATAGGTATCTAAAGCCCCTGCAAAACGTTCGCTAGCAGTTTTAGTGCCCTTTATTACGGGTACACCCATATATTCTTCCGCGAATTCTGCGTAAACGTTCATCATCTGGACCGCTTCCTCAACAGCTTCTTTTTCCGTTGCATGTGCTGTATGTCCTTCTTGCCAAAGAAACTCTGCAGTTCTAAGGAAAAGTCGCGTTCTCATTTCCCATCGCACCACATTAGCCCATTGGTTAATAAGAAGGGGTAAATCCCTATAAGATTGAATCCATCTTCTGTAGGTATCCCAAATGATTGTTTCGGAAGTTGGCCTAACAATTAATTCTTCCTCCAATTTAGCCTCGGGATCAACAATAATTCCGCTGCCATCCTCGGCATTTTTTAATCTATAATGCGTAACAACGGCACATTCTTTAGCAAAGCCTTCTACGTGACTGGCCTCTTTGCTTAAATACGACTTTGGAATAAACAAGGGAAAATAGGCATTTTCATGTCCGGTTTCCTTAAACATTTTATCCAATTGGGCCTGTATCTTTTCCCATATGGCATAGCCATAAGGCTTAATCACCATACATCCCCTAACTCCCGAGTTTTCAGCCAAATCGGCCTTTACCACAAGCTCGTTATACCATTTGGAATAGTCCTCTGCTCTTTTCGTTAATTTTTTACCCATGCTAGTAAGTTTGGCACAAAACTTGCGACTTATATTAATATAAAATAGTTCCGCAAAACTAACTATTTTTACAAAGTCGAACAATTAAATTTTAAACCATGATACATTCCCTACTCCATAGAAGAATTCACCTAACGACATCCCTTATGCTTTTGGGCTTATTCGCGGTTTCCTGTGGTTCATACCAGTCTGCATCTTATTATGACAATGATGGTATTTACACAAGCAGCACACAAACCACCGAGAGGCCTCAAAATCCTGTACAAGCGAATAGAAAGCAGGTTCAGGCGCAACAAAACGAGCAAAACAATTACGGGGATTATTTTGGTCAAAAAGCGGATGAGTATGGGGAAATTCTAGATAACGAAGTGTTTACCGATATAGATGGGTATTATGGAAATATTGAAGACGACAATATGGGCGTTAATACCGACATCAACAATTACGACGCCAACAATGACTATAACGGATATGCTGCTTGGGGAGATAATCGCTCCAATGTAAGTATAAACATTTATGACAATTGGGGATATGGCGGCTATAATTCTGGCTGGGGAAACCCTTGGTTCTATAGCGGATATTACGGTGGCTATTACAATCCCTGGAGATGGGGCCATTATGGCATCTATGGATACCCAGGATATGCTCATTACAATTGGGGATGGGGAGGTTACGGTTATTCCTACGGATGGGGATACGCATACAGACCTTACTACTATAACTATTATAACAACTATTACAGACCAGGTTATAACCGCTATAACTATAACAGAAATTATGCCTACAATGCTAGCAGAAGAGGAGTATATAGATCTAACACGCTTGGAACAAACAATTTAAGGAGCAGGTCTACCTTAAACTCTAATAATAGCAATATTAGATCTAGGAGCACTGTTAATAGGGGAACATCTACCAACAATAATACAGGTCGTTACAGAAGTAGCACCAATTCAAGAACTAGAGTTGGAGTAGATGCATTGGATAGAAACAGCTCTTATAGAACTAGCAGAAGCACTCGTGCCACGCCTAATTACAATAGCAGCTCTAGAAGCAGTCAGACCTATAAAGGTACTGCGCCAAGCAATAGTACTTATAGAAGCAGCAGAAGCTCTACAACCCCGCGCACTTCTACTATTAGAAGCTCTAATAGCACTAGTAGACCAAGTAGTAGCACCATTAGAAGCTCGGGAAGCAACCAACGTTCTTCTAGTCCTACGATAAGAAGCTCTAGCACGCCATCTAGATCATCCTCATCTGGGAGCGTAAGAAGCAGTAGTTCTTCTACCCGATCATCTGGAGGAAGAACACGTGGCAACTAATCCCATTTTTAATTTGCAATTCAATTAAAGTTATCCAAAATTTAAAAAGATGAGAAGAAATTATACTTTCATTCTACTTTTGGCATGTGCATTTGCTAGTGCCCAGAATATAAATGACGTATTGCGCTACAGTGGCGAATCGCTTCAGGGTACCGCGCGATACCAAGGCATGAGCGGTGCTTTTGGGGCACTTGGAGGAGACCTTTCCTCCCTAAACGTCAATCCGGCTGGATCTGCAGTATTTAACCATGGTATGTTTTCCGTAACAGGATCCAATTACCACCAAAAAAACGACGCCTCTTATTTTTCAACCAACAGCACTACTTCTTTGAATTCATTTGATCTAAATCAGATAGGTGGTGTTTTTGTATTTAAGGATGATGATGCAGCTTGGAAAAAAATCTCCTTGGCCTTTAATTACGATTTAGCAAAGAAATTTGACAATGACCTCTATATCACTGGAAACAGCAATCAAGGAATAGATAATTACTTTTTAAATTTCGCTGGAGGAATTCCTTTTGGTGACTTACTTTTACAGGATGACGAGTTTTTAGAAGAGGCATACTTAGACATAGGATCTAGTTTTGGGTATGCAGACCAACAAGCATTTTTGGGATATTTTGGGGGAATTATAGATCCTATGGACGAAAGCAACGACAACAATACCGCGTATATTTCCAACGCTAAATACAACACCGTCAATCAGACCTTTTCTGAAAGTACAGTTGGCTACAATAGCAAGTTCACTGCAAATTTAGCTTCCCAGTATGGAGATAACTTTTACATGGGTGCTTCGTTAAATTTTCACAATATTTCTTACGAAAAACTCACCCAGTTATCGGAGCGCGGATTTGATTCCGATTCGGAAATTAAAAACATCTATTTCGATAATTTACTAAGGACCGATGGAAACGGATTTTCTTTTAGTATTGGTGCCATTGGTAAATTAAATGAAAACATTAGAGTTGGAGGCAGCTACCAGTCCCCTACTTGGTATCGATTATCGGATGAGACTTCACAGAAATTAAACTCTGACCTAGCAGACGATGATATTTCCTTTATCAATTTTAATGTAATCAACGTATTTGAGAGATACACCATACAAACGCCCGCCAAATTAACCGGAAGCTTGGCGGTAATTTTTGGCCCTCAAGGACTTATTAGCTTCGACTATAGCTATCAAGATATGTCCAACGCTCAATTAAAACCTACTACAGACCCTAATTTCGCTTCAGAAAACACCTTTATTGGCAATGAGTTAGGAGCTGTCTCTACCTTTAGATTAGGTGGTGAATACCGCTTGGCCGCATTAAGCTTAAGAGCTGGTTATCGATTTGAACAAAGTCCGTACGCTAATGGTACTTCCATAGGTGATCTTAACGGTTATTCGGCAGGGATAGGATATAATTTTGGAGGCAGCAGATTAGACCTCGCTTTTAGTCAGGCTTCACGGGATATCAGCAAAACGTTGTATGAGTCGGGACTTCCTACTCCCGCAAACATCAACAATAAAAATAAGGTTGTTAGTTTAGGATACTCCTTAAATTTTTAAAATTAGACAACTATATTATATAAAAAGACGGAAATGTTTCCGTCTTTTTATATTCTAAGGCCACCCCTTGCCAATCACCAAAATGCTTTTATCAAATGCTAATATTAACGAGCGCTAAATAGAATACACCCCACGACGATAGTACATATATACCACTAAGGAGACAACAATAATTCCTTTGCTTAATATAAAGTCGGAGACCAAAAGTGAAGATTCATTATATATATCTTGGAAGAATTCTGGAAAAACAAAAAATTGGGTTCCATAATCGTTAACACTAATTTATAGTGTGTTACTAGGCAAATATGATATAAAGTGCCATATTATGCATATCTTTGCACCCTTAAAAAGCTATATTTTAATGAAAATAGATAACGCATTGGATAAGCATCTTGAAGACTTGGGAGACGATCACGTTTCCGCTGCCGAAGACACCCCCTTACGTAAAGATGCTTTTGCTCTTAGCGATGAGGAGAAGATTGCTCGCATCAGGGAAAATGTAAGTGAAATTATGCTTACACTAGGATTGGACATGGATGACGACAGTTTAAAGGGCACTCCTAATAGGGTAGCCAAAATGTTTGTTTCCGAAATATTTGGCGGGTTACACCCAAAACGCAAACCCAACCCTTCAACCTTTGACAATAAATATAAGTACGGGGAAATGTTAGTTGAGAAGAACATCACCCTCTATTCTACTTGTGAACACCATTTACTTCCAATTGTAGGAAAAGCACATATTGCCTATATTTCCAATGGAAGCGTAATAGGCCTGTCCAAAATGAACCGAATTGTAGATTATTATGCAAAGCGGCCACAGGTACAGGAACGCTTAAACATTCAGGTAGTAAGGGAGCTTCAAAGAGCATTAGGAACCGAGGATGTTGCCTGCGTTATGGATGCCAAGCATTTATGTGTAAATTCCAGAGGAATTCGTGATATTGAAAGTAGCACCATTACTGCAGAATATGGTGGTCGATTTAAAGAGGAAGCTGTAAAAAGCGAATTTTTGAATTATATAAATATTGATACTAAGTTTTAAACCTCCCGTTTAAATATGCAGTTGCACCAAACTCAAGAATTAAAAATATACAATTCCCTTTCGGGAAAAAAAGAAGTTTTCAAACCTTTAAATGAAGGTCATATCGGTATGTATGTCTGTGGCCCTACTGTGTACAGCAACGTACACTTGGGCAACTGCCGTACCTTTATGTCCTTCGACATGATTTTTAGGTATTTTAAACATCTTGGGTATAAGGTGCGCTATGTGAGAAATATTACCGACGCCGGACATCTAGAGGATGACGCGGAAGATGGGGAGGATAAAATTGCCAAAAAAGCACGATTGGAACAATTGGAGCCCATGGAAGTGGTACAACGCTACACCTTGGATTTCCACAATATATTAAACAAATTTAATTTCTTACCTCCAAGTATAGAGCCTACAGCAACCGGACATATTGTTGAGCAGATAGAAATTGTTAAAGCCATTTTGGACAAAGGGCTTGCCTATGTCGTTAATGGATCTGTTTATTTTGATGTTACTAAGTTTAACAAGACCCACGATTACGGAAAGCTAAGCGGGAGAAAGCTGGAAGATATGATCGCCAATACCAGAGAGCTTAGTGGACAGGATGAAAAAAAGAGTCCTCAAGATTTTGCTTTATGGAAAAGGGCAGAACCGCAACATATTATGCGATGGCCATCCCCTTGGGGAGATGGTTTCCCAGGTTGGCACCTAGAGTGTACTGCCATGAGCACCAAATACCTAGGCGAAACTTTTGACATTCACGGCGGGGGAATGGATTTAAAATTCCCACACCACGAATGTGAAATTGCCCAAGCGGAAGCATGGAACAATCAGTCTCCAGTAAATTATTGGTTACATGCCAATATGCTGACCTTAAACGGAAGGAAAATGGCTAAATCTACCGGTAATAACATTCTACCGAATGAAATATTCTCCGGTGAAAATAATATCCTCAGCAAGCCTTATTCTCCTCCGGTAGTTCGCTTTTTTATGATGCAAGCTCACTACACCAGTATTTTGGACCTTAGCGATGAAGCCCTATTAGCTTCCGAAAGAGGATACCAAAGATTAATGGAGAGCATCAATAGTATAGCACAAATCCCTACGGGATCTACTTCTAGTTTTGATGTAGGTGCATGGGTACAGAAGGGGTATGATGCTATGAACGATGATTTCAATACACCTATCCTTATCGCAAATCTATTTGAGGCCGTTAAGCATATAAACCTGATTAAAGAAGGCAAAGAAACCATTACGGAATCTGATAAAGAGACCTTAGCGAAGGCGATGCACAGTTTTGTATTTGATATCCTAGGTATAGAGAATCAAAGCGATACCGCATCTAGTTCAGATACGCTTTCTAATGTGGTGGGACTCTTAATACAAATGAGGAATGAGGCGCGTGCCAATAAAGATTTTGCCACTTCAGATAAGATTCGAGATCAATTATTAGAAATGGGCATTCAATTAAAAGATGGGAAAGACGGCACTACCTTTACGCTATCCTAAACAAAACATAAAAAACGTACACCAAAGACACAATGGAACTGATAAAGAAAATACTAATCGCTCCCTTTGTGTTTTTGGTGCGAGCATACCAGATTCTTATTTCACCGCTGACCCCAGCAACTTGTCGCTACTCTCCTACTTGCTCTCAATACACCTTGGAAGCCCTAAAAAAACACGGATTATTTAAGGGCGGCTGGCTAGCAGTAAAAAGAATATTCAGCTGCACCCCATGGGGAGGCAGCGGTTATGATCCTGTGCCTTAAGCACTTTCCCAAATCGCCTTTCTAACAGATGTCACCCAACTGGGATGGTTTGGCTATCACTTTCATTTTTTTGCGCTCCCTAAGTTTAATTACTAATTATCCAAGGCAGTTACTTCCCACTATTTACTTATCTTAGTCCCTTAAATAATTTTGCGAATGTATTTTTTAGGATTCACCTGGAACCCCGCCGACACTTTGTTTAAAATAGGAGTGTTACAAATAAAATATTATAATCTCCTTTGGATAATTGCCTTTGCATTAGGGTGGTATATCATGAAGAAAATCTTTGTAAAGGAGAACAAGTCCATAGAGCAATTAGACTCCCTATTTATTTATACGGTTCTCGCAACTATGCTTGGCGCGCGTTTGGGGCATGTCTTTTTTTACGATTGGCCCTATTATTCTAATCACCTATTGGAAATATTACTTCCTATCAGGGAATCTGAAGGGAGTGCGCCATTTGGAATCATCAATGGCTATGAGTTTACCGGATTTACCGGTTTGGCGAGTCACGGTGCTGCCATAGGTATTATCATAGGCATGTATCTTTATACGCGCAAATTCCCCGAATTTAAAATGCTATGGATTTTGGACCGAATTGTAATTCCGGTATCTATTGGTGCTTTCTGCGTACGATTGGGCAACTTCTTCAATTCCGAGATCAACGGTAAAATAGTAGATAAATCCTTTATATTCGCTACCCGTTTTATTAGGGACACAGATGATCTTCACCCTGCAAATGCCCTGGCCATTACCAAGGAAAAAACAGTGAACGCCGCCTATAACCTTATCGAAAAAGACCCTAGGTTTGCCGAATATCTAGAGGCTATCCCATACCGTCATCCAGCACAATTATACGAAGGTATCTGTTACATTATTGTATTCGCTATCCTGTACCACCTATATTGGAAAACAGAGAAAAAAAATAAATCAGGATTTTTATTTGGCCTCTTCCTAGTCTTGCTTTGGACCGTTAGGTTCTTTGTAGAATTCGTAAAAAAGAGTCAAGGTGGATTTGAAGAATCCTTAGGGATCTTGTCTACTGGACAATGGTTGAGTATTCCATTTATATTAATTGGTTTTTATTTTATGTTCAGACCAACATCAGCCATTGTAAAATAAGAGGAAACCCAACAGATATTACTTTTAACAAATTACGCTCATCCTAAACGGAGTTTTAAGTATTTTATAGATGAAACAGCCAAAAGCTTATATAGTTGTATTGCTTGCTATTTTAACGTTAGTGGTTTCGTGTAAAGAAAGCGAAAAAGAAAAGACAACTATTAAAACCGCAGCCATCGAATTCAAAAAAGAGGGCACCCTAGAAATAGTTCAGCAGGTTACCGATTCGGTATTGGTAAAACTTGACATAGAAATTGCCGAGACGGAATACGAAACTGCTACTGGGCTTATGTACAGGAGCTCCATGGAACCAAAACAGGCGATGCTGTTCCTATTTGAGGATCTGGAAATGCGTTCCTTCTATATGAAGAATACCGAAATTGCATTAGACATCCTTTTTATAGATGAAAACAATAAGATTGTGCGTATTCAAAAAAATGCAAAGCCTTTTGACGAAACCGGCCTAAGTTCCAACGTACCCGCTAAATCAGTGTTGGAAATTAATGCGGGAAAATCGGATGAATGGGGATTAGAAGTAGGAGATTCCATCTCCTACCAAAGAACACCATAGGCTTTAGGAACAAGGTTTGCTTTGTACAATAAGGGGGATCCACATTTATTGATGGGAATCCGCTATAATTCCTTTGATAATGAATGTAGACATTAAAAAAGCACTAACCTTCTTAATAGCCCCTAAAAGCATAGGTCTCACTTGCATGATCTGCCTCCTTTCATGCTCACTTACTGCCCAGAAAAAAAATGGGTCGTATCGCTTAAACATTAAGAAAACTACCCTCCCGATTACCATAGACGGCATTGGTAACGATGCAGCATGGCAAGATACCGATGTAGCCGCCGATTTTTTTATGGTACTGCCCATGGATACAGGAAAAGCGAATGAACCTTCGGAAATCCGCATGACCTATGACGAACACAACCTGTACCTATTGGCTACGTTTTACAACACCACCAAAGGGCCCTACTATGTAGAGTCCTTAAGACGGGATTTTAGTTTTGGGAAAAATGATAATTTCCTACTATTTCTAGACCCTTTTAACAATCAGACCACTGGGTACTCTTTTGGATCTAATGCTGCTGGCGCACAATGGGACGGTACTATGTACGATGGTGGCAGCGTGGATCTTAATTGGGATAGCAAATGGGTTTCGGCAGTGACGAGTGATGCGGAAAAATGGGTATTTGAAATGGCCGTTCCATTTAAATCCATTCGCTATGAAGATGGGGTTAAAGAATGGGGCATTAATTTCAGTCGCTTAGACCTAAAATCGGGCGAGAAGTCGAGCTGGACACCCGTTCCCCGACAATTCCCCACCGCTTCACTAGCTTATACGGGAACACTGGTCTGGGACACCCCACCCCCTTCACCCCGTACTAATTTTTCTATCATTCCCTATGGTTCTGCGAGCGTAAATAGAAATTTAGAAAGTAGCGACGACACGGAATTCGATAAAAAGATTGGCGGCGATATTAAGTTCAGCCTTAGCACCTCCTTAAATTTGGACCTCACCGTTAACCCAGATTTCTCTCAGGTAGAAGTAGATAGACAGGTAACGAATCTTGATCGCTTTGAACTTTTTTTTCCTGAAAAACGGCAATTCTTTTTAGAGAACGGAGACCTGTTCGCCAACTTCGGATACGCTACCATACGTCCTTTTTTCTCTAGAAGAATAGGTTTGGGCGTCCCCATACAGGCAGGAGCAAGAGTCAGTGGCAACCTTAATAATAAGTGGCGAATGGGGTTAATGGATATGCAAACTGCCAGCGTGGAAGAAACAGGGCTTCCTAGCCAAAATTTTGGGGTACTCTCCTTACAACGACGAGTATTTTCGCGCTCTAGCATTGGGTTAATAGTAGTAAACAAGCAATCAATACATTACCCACATGATACAGATTCCCTAAGAACCCTTTTTCCTAAATTTAATAGAAACGTGGGCTTGGAATACAATTTGGCCTCCCCAAATAATCAGTGGACAGGAAAAGCATTTCTTTTAAAATCTTTTAGCCCCAACAAGGTGGGTAATGGGATTACCCAAGCTGCACACTTAGAATATAAAAGCCGTAAGTGGAATTGGCGCATACAAGAAGAAGCTGTGGAAAACGATTATACTGCCGAAGTGGGCTTTGTTCCAAGGAATGGGTATATAAAAATCTCCTCCCATCTTAGCCGCCTATTCTTCCCCAAAAAAACCAACATCTTAAGCCACGGGCCCAAGGCAAGTACAAGCTATTTCTTTAATGAAGAATTTGACCGTACAGATAACATCAACCTATTTGAGTATCTATTTAGTTTTCGTGACCGATCTAGCCTAAATTTTTCGATATCCGATGAGTATGTAGAACTATTAGCGCCATTTGACCCTACCAGGGCAGATAAGGCCACGTTAGATATAGGCACCAAGCACCATTGGAATGCCTACATGATCGATTTTATCTCTAAACCGCAGAGTATGTTCACCTATTCCCTGGGCGGAAGATTTGGAGGATACTACTCCGGGGGAAACAGAACAAGCCTTATTAGCGAAATAGGATACCGATTTCAACCTTTTGTAAGCTTAAGCAGCAATATAAGCTATAACCACATTCACCTACCGGCACCATGGAACAATACAGCATTTTGGCTTATTGGTTCTGAAGTGGATATTACCTTTACCAATAAATTATTTTTCGCTACCCTTTTCCAATACAATGAACAATCAAAGAATTTTAATCTAAACTCCCGATTTCAATGGCGCTACAAGCCCGCGTCCGACTTATTTTTAGTATACAGCAACAATTACTTAATTGAACCATTTGAAGGTAGAAACTGGGCATTGACATTAAAATTCACTTATTGGTTTAACAACTAAGACTAATTAGTATTTACAAAGCTTATTTATTTAATTATAGGTACGATAAAATATAAAATGAAATTTGCGATGACTCCTAAGACCCATTGGGCCATATTCACTGACAATAATTCCAAAAAGGAACAGTTTATTAAAAATTTAATGAAGGGAAAATTCCCTGATGCATTAAGCTCACTTTCTAACAAAGAAGGCGCCTTATTCTCCAAAATCACCTTAGAAGCCTTGGTAAATGAAGAAGAAAGGCACGATATAAAGATCATCACTAAAAACACTAGTCAACGCTTAAGCACCATGTCTAGCGGGGAGCAGAAGAAAGTGTTATTACGATATCTATTACAGTTGCAGCCCGACTTCCTAATCTTAGATAATCCGTTCGATAATTTGGACGTAGAATCACAACAAGACCTTAAAAAAAGTCTTCAGAAGGTGGGGAACAGTACATCCATCATACAACTTCTAAGCAGAAAATCTGATCTACTCCCCTTTTGCACCAATCACTTGATCCTTGAAAAATCGGAACTTAAAGAAGTGGAACTGGTTAAGGAAAATTCGGAAGAAGAATACAATCACTTCACCCCATTTAACGGACAGATCCCACTCCCCTATACACCCACCGATTTTCACGATCCAATACTAATACAATGCAAAGGGGTTTCTGTGGAATACCCTGGTAAGAAAGTATTGCATAATATTAATTGGACGATTAAGGCAGGAGAATTTTGGCAATTAAAAGGTCGCAATGGAAGCGGCAAGTCAACCCTTCTCTCCATGATCACCGGAGACAATCACAAGGGGTACAACCAAGAGCTCTACCTTTTTGGGAAACGCAAAGGAAGTGGGGAGAGCGTATGGGATATCAAAAAGAATATTGGCTATTATTCGCCAACCATGACGGAGAACTTCTCTGGCCTGCACACCGCTTTTAACATGGTTATTTCGGGCCTTAACGACTCAATCGGACTCTACCTTCGGGCAACCGAAAACCAGAAGGCCTTGGCCAAAAAATGGCTTTTACTTTTAGCCATGTGGCATTTAAGGGATATCAATTTTGCTGAGCTTACCACAGGACAGCAAAGGATGATCATGACCGCAAGAGCTATGATAAAACACCCACCTCTTTTAATCTTGGACGAACCTACTGCGGGATTGGATGACGAGAGCGCTACGCTCTTCATTTCACTGGTAAATAAGATTGCCAATGAGACCAGTACGGCCGTTGTATTTGTATCCCATAGAATAGAGCCTGGCTTACAACCACAATATAGCTATGAACTAAGTCCGGGTCCAAACGGATCGGTTGGAAAGATATTATAATACAAAAGGCCGCTAAATTAGCGGCCTTTACTATTTCAATTAATATAGCTTTTACTTCGCTATTTTGTCTTCTTTAACTGATTTGTCTTTTTTAGTCAACAAATCGTACATTACAGGAGTTGCAATGAACAAGGAAGAATAAGTACCTATTATAATACCCACGATCATTGCGAACATAAATCCTCTTAGCGATTCCCCTCCGAAGATAAAAATGGCCAATAACACCACCAAGGTGGTTAAAGAGGTATTCAATGTTCTACTCAAGGTACTGTTAAGCGCCAAGTTGGTATTCTCTCCAGCTTTCCATCCTCTTTCGGCTACAATTTCCCTAACACGGTCAAACACTACCACGGTATCGTTCAGTGAGTAACCAATTACGGTAAGGATAGCAGCAATAAAGGCTTGATCTATTTCCATGTTAAATGGCATTAGTTTTCCAAAGATGGAGAATACACCTAATACTACCAACACATCATGCGCAACTGCTGCAACCGCTCCTAATGAGAACTGCCACTTACGGAACCTAAACAAGATATAAAGGAAAACTACTGCTAACGATCCTAAGATTGCCAAGAAGGCATTTTTCTTAATATCATCTGCAATGGTAGGTCCAACTTTAACAGACTGTAAGATTCCTATAGACTTATCTCCACTACCGATAACAAAGTTATCAAAAGCGGTACCGTCTGGTAAATACTTCTGAAGGGAAGTATATAATTTATTCTGGATTTCGCTATCTACTTCCAATCCTTCTTCCTCTACTTTATAAGCAGTGGTGATCTTTATCTGATTAGCATCACCAAAAGTCTTCACATTGGTTCCACTACCAAATACATCATTAAGCTCAGAAGCAATCTCTGAAGGATTAACAGCCTTTTCAAATCGAACTGTATAAGATCTTCCTCCAACAAAATCAACCCCTTGCTGTAATCCCTGCGTAAATAAAGAGATTAAAGCTACTGTAATCATTATTGCAGAGAACACATAAGATATCTTTCTTTTAGATAAGAAATCAATATTGATATTTCTAAATAGGTTCTTGGTAATAGAGGTAGAGAAATCTAAATCCCTTCCTTTTCCAGAAGAATACCAATCTACCAACAATCTTGTAATAAAGATGGCAGTAAATAGAGAGGTTACAATACCTATAAGTAAGGTAGTAGCAAATCCTTTAATAGGACCAGAACCGAATATGAATAAAATAAGTGCTGTAAGACCTGTTGTAATGTTGGCATCCAAAATAGAGGAAAGTGCATTTCCAAATCCGTCTGCGATAGCCAAACTACGCCCTTTACCTTTTGCCAACTCTTCTTTAATTCTCTCGAAAATAAGCACGTTCGCATCCACAGACATACCTATGGTTAATACGATACCTGCAATTCCAGGAAGCGTTAGCACTGCATTTAAGCTCACTAATACCCCAAAGATCAATAGGATGTTTAACAACAAAGCGATATCGGCAAAGATACCTGCTTTACCGTAGTAGAAAACCATCCATAACAATACAATTGCCATAGCAATCATAAAGGAGAAGAAACCACTGTTAATTGCCTCTTGACCTAAAGAAGGACCTACAATCTCTGACTGTACGATCTCTGCAGAAGCTGGTAATTTACCGGCTCTTAATACGTTAGCGATATCCTTAGTTTCATTTATGGTAAAGTTTCCGGTAATTTCGGAACGACCTCCAGAAATTGGACCAGAAGAAACACCAGGTGCGGTATACACTTTATTATCTAGAACAATAGCAATACCGGTTTGGTTATTAAAGGCATCACCAGTTAATTTCTCCCATTCTTTTGCTCCTCTAGTATTCATGGACATGGATACCGCGGGCTGGTTAAACTGGTCAAAAACATCAGCAGCATCGGTAACAACGTCTCCACTGATTCTTGGTGTATTTTCCCTGTTCGATTTTAAGGCGTAAAGGTCTACTACTTCAGCACCTTCACTAGGACGCTCCCATAGGAACTTTACAAACTGAATATCGGTAGGAATCAATCTACGGATTTCCTTCATTCTTAGGTATTCCCCAATAGTGGCAGTATCTTTTATAGCTGCACTTACCAAAGCATTCCCATTAGGATTGGCTGGCAATAATAGGCTGAAAAGTGGATTTGCTGCAGGTGAGAAGTCATCTGCATCCTGAGTAATGTCTGATAATAAAGAATCCAATTCAGATTCTGGCTTAGCCGTTACATCTGGAGTTTCTACTTGTACTAAGGTTTTTAAACGCTCGTTGGCAGCCTGCAAGAAATTACCAAGGCTAGGATTGCTTGGCTTATAGGTTTCCCAGAATTCCAATTGTGCGGTACTAGATAAAAGATCCTGAGATCTTGCGATATCTCTAGCTCCTGGAAGTTCTACCAAAATACGGCCAGAATTTCCTTCTCTTTGGATATTGGGTTGGGTAACTCCAAAGCCATCAATACGCTCTCTCAATACTTCAAAGGCAGAAACAATAGATTCGTCAATTTTGGTCCTGATGATTGGTTTAACCTGATCATCGGTCATCTGAAAATTAACGGCATCACTTAAATTCTTATTGGCAAAGATTTCTGGAGAAGCCAATTTGGTATCCCCTTTTATCTTGTCAAAGGCAGTAAAGAACAGCTCTACATAAGGAGCATCGCTATTTCTAGATGCAAGATCGGCATCCGCCAAAGCCTTGTTAAAAACAGGATTCTTGGTATTGTTGGCAAGGCCTTTCAATATATCCTTAACGGAAATCTGAAGGGTAACATTAATTCCACCCTTTAAATCCAGACCTTTATTAAGTTCTTTTTTCTTGGCATCGTTGTAGCTGGTATATCCCAAAATGGAATTATCCCCTATAGAGTCCAAATACTGTGCTTGTAGCTCCTCTCTTTTGGCAAGATAGTCCTCTTCGGACTCCGAAACACGATTGGTAGCAAAGACAGTGGCATCCTTTTCTACTTTATTGGTAATAAAAGTGTAGGATAGCTGGTAAATACTCACTAACCCAAACAAAAAAGCGAAAAGCTTTATAAGTCCTTTATTCTGCATTGGTTGTATAATTTATGATATGGTATTCCTAAATAGCGTGCAAATATATTATTTCCCATAGGAACTAACAATATATTTGGATAATTTATAAAATAAGGGCATCCTCCCACTTCCGATGAAGCTCGGAAACCAATGGAAAGGATGCCCTGAATTTATATCAGCGCCCGTGTTTTATACTTCTAAGAGGTCGTTCGTCTTTCTAACCCCTTCGGCACTTTCTTGCATTTTAGCTTTTTCTGCCTCAGTTAATTCTATGTTTACAATTTTCTCAATACCGTTTTTACCTAAAAGTACAGGTACTCCTATGCAGATATCCTCCAATCCGTATTCCCCTTCCAAAAAGGCAGAACAAGGAAACATTTTCTTTTGGTCGCAAGCAATTGCCTGTACCATAGCAGATACGGCAGCACCTGGTGCATACCAAGCACTAGTTCCTAATAACTTGGTTAAGGTAGCACCTCCAACCTTAGTATCTTCGGCCACTTGGTTTAAGCGCTCCTCAGATAAAAACTCGGACACTTTAATACTGTTTCTAGTTGCATGAGCAGTTAATGGCACCATTCCGGTATCGCTATGTCCACCTATTACCATCCCGTCTATATCCGAAATTGGAGCCTCTAAAGCCTCAGCCAATCTGTATTTAAAACGGGCACTATCCAAGGCACCACCCATACCAATAATTCTATTTTTAGGAAGATCGGTAGTTTTATGTACCAAATAGGTCATGGTATCCATAGGATTACTCACTACCATTAATATTACGTTAGGCGAATGCTCTATTAGGCTAGCGGCAACACTTTTAACAATTCCTGCATTAATCCCGATTAGCTCTTCACGAGTCATCCCAGGTTTACGCGGAATACCTGAAGTAATAACAGCAATATCACTACCTGCAGTTTTACTGTAATCATTGGTAATCCCTGTAATTTTGGTATCAAAACAGTTTAAAGAAGCGGTTTGCATAAGGTCCATGGCTTTCCCTTCGGCAAAACCTTCCTTAATATCCAAGATTACAACTTCCGATGCAAAATCCTTTATTGCGATGTACTCTGCGCAACTAGCGCCAACAGCACCTGCCCCAACTATGGTAACTTTCATTATAAGATTATTTTTTAAGATTAATTTTCAATCTCCCAAAAATACAGATTTTATACAGAAAACTATGAAGTAGAATGGTTAAACCCAATAA
This sequence comes from Arenibacter certesii DSM 19833, assembly GCF_000429545.1. Lineage (GTDB taxonomy): Bacteria > Bacteroidota > Bacteroidia > Flavobacteriales > Flavobacteriaceae > Arenibacter > Arenibacter certesii. The sequence goes on along the minus strand of NZ_AUCB01000004.1, from coordinate 26,351 downwards.
AATTTCCTCCAGGAGGATACACATTAGGAATTTAACGAGATAAAACCCGAATATCAATACATTAAGCGCTCAAATAGTATTAGCACCTATTGTTTATGCCGTTCATCTATAAAGCGTTAAAGTATAGCGCAATACATCGGAAATACACAATAGATCCAAATTGATAGCGTTAAACTTAAAGACCATAAATAGGAAAAACCAACAAGATGAAAAAAACGTATGCATTTATAGCGCTTATTGGCATTCTGGTTTCCGCTAATTTCACTAGAATAACCGTGGACAATGATCCTGGTAAGACAGATGAGATGAATGAGGTGGCAATCACCACAGGGGAGTCGGACAACGGCACGGCATTTAATGAAATAAAAGCGAACCTATTAGCCAATCGCGAATAGGGTTACTAAGATAATGATGCACAGTAGGGTAACATTTTAGCCCCCCTAAACCCTGTTGCGTGTAAAACCGGTATGTCCCATAAGATTTCTTGTGGGGGTATCGGTTTTTTTGTGGCCTAAATAGGCGTTTCGCTAGGGGGCGGGCTATGCGCTGCAAGTCCACGCGAGTGCCTTGCTGCTGGCTTTTCACTACTATCCCTAACGCAGGAAGGGTTGGTTTATTGAAAATTTAGGCTGATAATTTCACATTGTACAAAAAGTCGTTTTGTTCAAAGCTTTATTTTTTAACGCACGTTTTATGTTTATTAGGTTATGATTCAGAGATTTAAGGGCCAAGAAATTAGCCAACAGCCATTTTAGCAGATGTATTCCATAGATATTGAGGCATAGGCTCACTTAAATGCCAATTTATACTTATCGGTTTAGAACCATAATGATCTTGAATATTACCCTCTCCTATAAATACGTAACCCATTGTATTTCCAAACTCGTCTTTTGCTTTTTCACGAACAAAAAGTAGAATCTTTTTGTTGAGCTTCTGATGATTAATATAGGTTAAACCTTTTCCATGGTCAACTCTTGTTTGATTTTGACTTTGCCAATGAAATAATGTTTCACTAATTGCGTAATCATTATACATTGTGGTAGGTGAGAAGTCTTCTTCAGATTTAATGAGGTCTATAAACAGGATTTCGGTATTAAGTGTTTTATTCTCAGCTACACCTTCTCTATTAGAAGATTTTTTATTGAATGTACTAAGCCCAAAAGCTGCTAAAATCTGGTCTCTAGTATACCTTGAATGTAATTTTAAAGGCTGCTTATATGGTAGTTCAACATCTATTTCTTTGAAGCTAATATTATCAAGAAGAATCTCTAAAACTTCAATAATTTCCTTAACCAACACTCTATTTTCTCCGATTTCTTCAATACTTTTATTTATTGATTCAAAACCTTCAGAACCTTTCCAAACATCGTAATGCAACATCAGTAGCATAACTTTTTCTTCCTCATTAAATAAACTGTAGTTAGGCTTAAAATTTTCTTTCGCCAGCTTTAATAAAAATTGAAAATAACTAGTGGAATTAGTCGACAACCATTTTCTTAAGATAGTAGAAACGACTTCTTTCTCGTTGTGGCTATCAAAATCTTCATGTTTTCCAGCTAGATGAAGAAGCCTTTTCCAACTGCCTCTTTTATAAATCGTCTGCAAACTAAGATTATTAAAGGCTATAAAATTAGCTAGCGTAAGAGGTAAAGTTGTTTGATGTTCAAAATTCTGAATCTTTTGCATAAGCTGCCTTTTATTTACAGTAGTTGCAGCAATAATATTTTCTAGAATACTTTGTTTCGCCTTTTTTTCGAGAACAATTGAGCATCCTAATGGTAAATGAGGGAAGTTGTCCTCAATTTCTTTTTGAACTGGCGTTGTGGTTTTACCTATTAACGCCCTAAATTTATTTTCAAAATTATATTCTGGTCTTGCATTAGCGACAAAATCTAATACCGTTAAACATTCTTTGCCGTCAGACAATCTAAGTCCTCTACCTAGTTGTTGAAGAAAAACCGTTAAACTTTCGGTGGGCCTTAAAAACAGCACGGTATCGATTTCAGGAATATCAACTCCTTCATTAAATATGTCAACAACGAATAAATAGTTGATTTCTTTATTTCGCAACTTTCTTCTTATATCTTCCCTCTCTCTCGAGTTTTCACTTGTTAGATAATGAGCTTTTAAATTAGCTAAAGTGAATTTTTCAGCCATATATTTAGCGTGTTCAATAGTCACACAGAAGCCGAGAGCTCTTACATCATTAATATCTCTCAGATATTTATCTACGTTGCTAATCACCTCACCCACACGTCTGTCATTTGCTAAATATAATTTAGTTAACTCGCTTGGCACATATCGTCCATTTTCCCATCTAACTTTAGATAAATCTATACTATCTGAAATACCAAAGTATTGAAATGGACATAGAAGTTTTCTGTTTAAAGCTTCGGGTAATCGTATTTCAGCAGCGATTCTATCACAAAAATCTTCTAAAATATTTTCATTATCCATCCTCTCAGGAGTAGCGGTTAACCCTAAAAGAACTGTTGGTTTAAAATGATTAAGTATGGGACGATAACTTGACGCAGCAATGTGATGAACTTCATCAATTATAATAAAGTCATAAAATGTAGAACTTAAAGAAAGTTCCTCAATTTTATTCTTTAAAGTTTGAACTGATGCAAATACAAAATCGAATTTATCTGGTTGCATACCATCCACCCATAATTCACCAAAATTATTGTCTTTTAATACTCCCCGAAAGGTTGAAGCAGCCTGGGTTAAAATTTCTTTTCTGTGTGCTACAAATAGAAGTTTTGCTGATTTATTTTCTTGTTTGAACTTTTTATAATCAAATGCTGAAATAACAGTCTTTCCTGTTCCAGTAGCTGCTACTAAAAGATTTTTATGTCGGTTATGAACAGTGCGTTCAACGTCCAAGGTTTCCAAAATTTCTTTTTGGTAGGGATAAGGTTTTAAGTCGAAAAAAGCCAAATTACTAATATCTTGCTGTGGCTTTATTCCAGACCTTAAGGACTCAATCAATTTGTCAGAATGAATTTTGTCATCAAATAATTCGAATTCATTATTTTGCCAGTAAGCTTCAAAGGTTTTTTGAAATTTGTCAATGATGTGCCCAACTTCTTTGGTTGTAATTTTAAGATTCCATTCCAAACCATCTGTTAATGCAGTTCGTGAAAAATTTGAAGAACCAATATAGCCTGTGTGAAACCCTGAATTGCGATAAAAGAAATATGCTTTTGCGTGCAATCTTTCGTTACCAGTATTATATGAAATTTTAACTTCAGTATTTGGTAGATTTGATAGTAATTGGATTGCCTTATAATCTGAAGCACCCATATATGTAGTAGTGATAACTCTTAACCGTCCACCTCTTTCTGTAAATTCCCTCAGTTCTCTTTCAAGAATTATTATTCCTTTCCATTTAATAAAAGATACGAGTAAATCTACTCGATTTGAAGACAAAATCTCCTTTTTTAATTCGCTTTCTAAAGACAAGCCGACATTTCCACCTGTAAATAATTCGCTGTGTGTTAGTCTTGTATATGGGGTTATTTCTTTTAAGTGTAATTCTAAATCAGAAAAATGGGCATCAGTTTTTTCGAATACAGCTTTTAGAATTCGCCCTTCTGCTTTTACAAGATCATCTTCAATAAGGTCATTATCTATTTCATCTTTTAAAACACCTATAATTTTATTAGCAATTTTAATTTGATTTTCAATTGCGTGTTCACCCTTGATTAATGATAGAGCATATCCAATTGTACTATTAAGGTGTTTGGACAAAACTTGTGCCGCTTCTTCTTTATCAATTGCGGAATCCTTAATGTAAAATTTATTTATTTCGAGGCTTTGAAGTTTGGAAGCGACTAGCTTAGTTATTAACTGCTCGTAAATGCCTTCAATCATTACACAAGTGTTTTTAACTCCTCAATAAAGGGAATGTCAGCTTCCGCAAAATCATGATTTATTAAGTCCTCAGATTTGACAAATTTGAAATCTTTATGCTCTAAAAGAACAATTTCACCTCCTATAAAATCACATAAGTAGGCAGTTAATTTTATTTTAAATGAACCATAATCGTGAATGTTAGAAGACAATCTTTTAAGAGGAATTATTTCAACATTTAATTCTTCTTTAATCTCTCTTATAATAGCTTGCTCTTCGTCTTCCCCTTCATTTAACTTACCTCCAGGAAACTCCCATTTTAAAGGTAATTTCATTTCTTCACTTCGTTGGGCGATAAGAATTTTGTCATCTTTTACTATTATAGCACAAACTACTTCAATCATTATTCAAATGCTTAGTATTTAATTTTAAATTATTTCTGGTGATTTAGCTTCACTAGGGCTCTGGCGAAATCAATAAATAATGTAAAAGCTTTCGTGAAAAATTATTTATCGTCTGAATGCTTAATAGCTTAAGGTCACTTTAATGATATTCTCATCCATAGCCTAAATCAAGTTAATTCTAATTACATCTTCTGCATACATCTAAGTCATATCACTTCCTACAATTTATCAAACATTCAAAACCTCAAGCGAACAAGATACTAAAATATAAGAATGTCGTCTGTTTTTTATCGCACTAAAAGCTCTTCATAACCAAATCGGAAATTTCTAATGAACCAACGTCAGTATGTGTGATTTATTACAAAATAGATAATGCATTACCCCTTACTCCCCTTCAAACGCCACATCCATATCGAAAAACCTTGGATTGTTCGTGATCTCAAACAGGTTTCCTGAGATTTCTATTCCTTTAAAATCAGACAAAACTCTTGCATTCTTATTGCTGACCGCCTTTACTTTGTAAGGAAACGTATACCTATTCTTAAAGCGGACCAACTCTACCATAGGACTATCCGCCGTAATAGTGGTGTCCTTTTCTTTTTCCTGCTTTTCCAAAGCTTCCTGTGTTATCCGCAATGAAAACCCCTCTCTACTAAAACTCGTGATAAAAGATGTATTAAAATCAGGAAAGGCACTCTCCGCTTTTCCCTCTTCCCCATCTTCAATGTCTGCGGATTTACCCGTTGATAGTACTCCACTAAACATACTGAGTTCATCAAAATTCTGACCTTTTAACTTGTCTCCAAATGCCAGTAAATCTTCCTGATCCTTAAAATCGTATTTCAATTTCATCTCTAAGGTATTGGTCACCGTATCCGATTTCATAGACAAACTAAAAGGCTCCAACTCCTTAATCTTATCCTGGTCTTCCTGACTTAATTTGGCAATACTATCTTTTTTTAATTCTATATAATCGGCAAATACAAGTAGGGTGTCAATTTGTTGACTGGTGAAATCCTCCTCCGAACTCAGCCCCATTTTCATCATCTCGGACATATCAAAGCCAAGGCTATAGGTACCACTCCCATCGGCATTAAAATGGGTTTCTTGAACAATTTCACAACTGGCTAAAAGGAGTAACGAGAATAAGAAAGAGGTGACTTTAAAGATTTTCATGTATAGTTGGTTTTGGTTGGTTTGGTAGATAACCACAAAAATCGGCTTAAGAGTATGTTTATGCCAGTAACTGGCAGGCCATTCACTCTTAACCAATTATTATGGTAATAATTGAACAAGATAACTAAAGAAGGAGAATGTACAACGCCCAATAGCAACTAGTTACATAATATAATTTGGAAGTATAATCTATGCCTCCCACTACAGAAAAGGAAGGAAATAAATTTTCGTTGGATTGAAATGATCTTGGTTACAAACATTTAATTATTTATTTCTGCGCTAACTCCTTTTTGCTTGATAAAGGAAAAAATAAGGAACCCTCCAAATACTGTTGCAAATACACCAGCTATTGAGGCAAAAGGGGTAACGTCTGAAATAAGCGGCGTAAAAAAGTATTTAAAACCTCCTACCCCCATAAAAACAAGCACGATCGCAGCTATTACGAACACGTAACCGAAAAACTTAATTATACCAGGATACCTCGATTTGCTAGCAGTAAGGAAAAATAGAACCCCAAAAACGAACCGCACTACTATGGCGGTGACATACAAAAAAGTGTTCGCCATATTATTCTCTATAAAGTCGAAAATATTATCAGGCTTCACAAGCAATAACACACCCGCGAGGAGCATTAGGATTTCGAACAATTTGATTAATAAAGTCATGCCTAGCCTGTTTTACTCTTCCTAGGTAACACCCAACAACAGTTAGCAAAAGGAAACCTCCGATGTGGACAATAACAATTATCCCAATTATCGTAGATCGCTATACTGCTTACCTTCTAAACAACATAAAGTAGTATGAGAAGCCTAGCACTCTTTTACGACCTTAACATCGCCACCTAAACTTTACAATGCACAACATAGCCCTACCAATAAGCATAAATCCAACAAAAAAATAATTTATTTTTTCTTAAAAGGGAATGTACAATGAAGGATATTACCAGGCGTAAAAGCAAAACCACAGTGCTATAAAACAAAAACTCCCGAAAAGTCGTTTTCCGGGAGTCTTTTGTCTTGTAAAAGGGTCTAAATGGAGTTCATTATAACAGTGCGTATCTCACACACTACGGATACCACCTTTCACCACAACCTACTTATTAATAAGCGTCAATTGGCCCATTAGGTTAATTCGTTAATGCCATGGTTTTCTATGGATCCCCAATTATTATTTTTTAGCTTTCTTATCCCTCTTTTCCGCTTTTTTCTCTTTTGCAGTTTTAGCGGGTTCTTTTTTTACGTTCTTCTTTGCGTCTTGACTCTTTGCCATGATATAATCTTTTAAATAGTTTTTCTATACTCTTAAACACCAACAGTCTTTCTGTTGGCTTATTTTTAGGTTTCAGTTGAACCTAGCATACAGCTAATTACAGTATATAAGGCACCAGAAATCCATTTTTAAATATACTAATAATAACTATAGGTTCGTATAAATTATAATTTGGTCTTTCTATTCCTATATTTGGAGGTAATTAATATAATTCCGATTGAAATCATCTGGCAAGGTGAGAACTTATTTCTCCATGTTACCTTTGGCTAAAACAGATTACAAAATCGGCAGTGAAGACCGAAATAGGCTATACATAGATATTAGCTAGCGTACTTTCCCTTTTCTTCTATTTAGCACGCAGGATCTTTTCCATTTTTCTTCCTTTTCCCAATTCATCTACTAGCTTATCCAAGTATCTTACTTGTTTGGTTAAAGAATTTTCAATTTCTTCTATCCGATACCCACATATGACACCCTTAATAAGAACTGCTTTAGGATGTAGTGTTGCTTTTTGGAAAAAGACTTCAAAAGTAACTTTCTCATTGATGAGCTCTTGTAATTTATCGTCATCAAAACCCGTAAGCCATTCAATTACTTGATGCAACTCTTCAATGGTCCTGCCCTTTTTTTTCACTTTTGTGATATAATGGGGATACACAGAAGCAAAAGTCATTTTCGCTATACGTTCATAGTGTTCTGGTGACGTTTTCATTTCTTTTTATTTAATACTTCTTAAAATAACGATTTATTTCCTTGGGGAAAAATCGATGGGTTTAGCCATTGAGTGCTATTGTATAATGTTTATTCTAAGCTTAGCCTTCCCTAGCACAAGAGAGAGGTGAATTTCTTTTACATCTTCATAAATCTTATAGGGATTGCCTATATTATCTTCAACTCGTTATTTAAGGTCTCGACTGTGCTCGACCTTGGCAAGTAAGCCTCGTCTCCCTACTCAATCCTAATATCGCAATACTATTCCACAAAAAAAACCGATCACAGCTATTCCATGATCGGTTTTTTAACTTATTTTGAAAGGCAATTTACCTAAACCCGAAGTTCACTCCAACAGTTAGGTTATTATAGTCAGCAAAGGTATAATCGGCGTTCAGCCTAAAGAAGCCCAGTTTTAACTTAGCTCCCAAAGTAGCAGCCATTCCGTCTACTTTTCTAATAAAACTAAAGGGATCCACGTAAGTTTCTGACTGAAGTGGTCCAGAACGAACATGGTAAGTACCCAATACATCGGTAATAGATTTCCCGGAAACATACCCAATTCCACCATAAAAGTTAATAATCTTTAATTTGGTAGCCGCTACTGCCTGGAAATTCCACACCTCCATCCCCACATCTATATGTTGATCACTTCCATCTACCACATTGGTATTCGTAAAATTATAGGATCCATTTAAATGAGTATATCCAATGACGGCAGAAACAGCTACGGGTAATGCATTTTCTGATGTAAACCACTGTGTAATCTCATGTTGCAATCCTATTCCATACAGGCCTATATTTACGTCTTCGGCAGCTATCTTAGGTAAAAATCTAGCTTTTATTTCCAATCCCTTAACCAGTCCAACACCAACTTGCAAAAACCCGCTAGGAATAAAATTAATCCCTTCCGAAGCCAAACCAGTAGGAAGATCAAACTCTTCTCTTGTACTAATGCCCAAAAACTCTCCTTCTACATATACCCCAATTCCTTCTAAATCTCCCAAAGCGGTAGATACACGCTTAGACATACTTCCATCTTGGAATCTTAGGTTGTCATAATCCGCAGTATTCAATTGAAAGATCTTCTTATCATTCTTATAAGAAGTCATATTCCCAACTATAGCAATCTCAAATCCACCTAAAGGTTTCGCGTCGGCAGAATTGTACCAACCATTAGCCAAACTATACAAAGCACCTTCCGAGACTGGTGCCAAATAATTATCGGTAAACTTTTCAGCATCATCTATTCCTGCCGCAAAGATTTCATTTACATTGGACTGGGAAAATCCGGCAAAACCAATGAACAAGCATGCAGTTGCAATAATATATTTCATAATTAAGATTTGTGGTTACTATTTTTGGGCAAATTAAATGAAATTACTCCTGCGCAAACAAATTAATGTTGTAAAATCTTACATTTAAAGGGTGTAAGGGCAATAACAGCGAGTAAACTAATTTATCTCAGCTTATTAAAAACAGGGATTCCAGAAACACAATTATCGAGCATCTTATTTTTTCATCATTTTAACGCTGTAAGCCACCCATTTAACGAATTCAAATAAAGAGGAATACCATACTCCCATAACAAAAAAAACCTGCACTCATCGTGCAGGTTTTTATATCATTAAAATCAAACTTTCTTATACGTCTATATTGGCATAAGAGGCATTTTTCTCAATAAACTCTCGTCTTGGCGGCACCTCATCGCCCATCAACATAGAGAAAACCCTATCTGTTTCTGTAGCATTATCAATATTTATTTGTCTTAGGGTCCTAAATTCCGGGTTCATTGTGGTATCCCACAATTGCTCGGCATTCATCTCTCCAAGACCTTTATATCGTTGTATACCAACACTACCTCCAAAGCTCTCTGCAATCTCATCTCGTTCCGCATCACTCCACGCGTATCGCTTTCTAGATCCTTTTTTAACCAAATATAATGGAGGCGTAGCAATATATACGTGACCTCCTTCTATCAACTCCCTCATATATCGGAAGAAGAATGTTAAAATTAAAGTTTCAATATGGCTACCATCCACATCCGCATCACACATGATTACTACTTTATGGTAACGTAATTTCTCTAGGTTAAGCGCTTTACTATCTTCTTCGGTTCCGATAGTAACTCCCAATGCAGTATAGATGTTTTTAATTTCCTCATTTTCGAAAACTCTATGGGTCATAGCTTTCTCTACGTTAAGGATTTTACCCCTTAGAGGCAAAATTGCTTGAAAGTTTCTATCTCTTCCTTGTTTGGCAGTACCACCCGCCGAATCACCCTCCACAAGGAATACTTCACACAATGAAGGATCTTGCTCCGAGCAATCCGATAATTTTCCAGGAAGACCTCCTATACTCATCACCGTTTTACGCTGGACCATTTCCCTCGCTTTAGTAGCGGCATGTCTAGCCTGAGCGGCCAAAATCACTTTTTGAACAATTATCTTGGCATCATCTGGATGCTCCTCTAAATAATTGGTTAGCATTTCGGATACCGCCTGACTCACAGCAGAAGAAACCTCTCGGTTTCCTAATTTGGTCTTTGTCTGACCTTCAAACTGCGGCTCTTGTACTTTTACGGATACAATAGCGGTTAATCCTTCTCTAAAGTCATCACCCTGTACTTCAAACTTCAACTTATCCAACATCCCCGATGCATCCGCATACTTCTTAAGGGTAGTTGTTAATCCTCTTCTAAAACCAGAAAGGTGTGTACCTCCTTCATGGGTGTTAATATTGTTTACGTAGGAGTGAAGATTTTCAGTATAAGAAGTGTTGTAAATCATAGCCACCTCTACGGGAATATCATTTTTCTCGCCTTCCATAGCAATTACGGTGCTAATTAGCGGTTCCCTGTTTCCGTCCAAGAATTTTATAAATTCCTTTAAACCTTCCTCAGAGAAAAATCGCTCACTAACAAACTCACCATTTTCATCTACTTGTCTCCTATCCGTAAGCGTAATGGCTAAACCTTTGTTCAAGAAAGCCAATTCGCGCATTCTGTTTCCTAAGGTTTCATAGCTATATTCTATCGTCTGGGTGAAAATAGTATCATCGGGCGAAAAAGTTACAACCGTTCCTCTTTTATCGGTCTCTCCTACCCTTTTTACAGGATAGAGCGCCTTTCCTTTACTGTATTCCTGCTCCCAAACAACCCCGTCCCTATGAACGGTAGCCTTTAGGTGCTTGGACAAGGCATTTACACAGGACACCCCAACACCGTGGAGCCCACCAGAAACCTTATAGGAATCTTTATCGAACTTACCTCCAGCTCCGATTTTGGTCATTACGACCTCCAATGCGGAAACCCCTTCTTTTTTATGAATATCTACTGGAATACCCCTACCATTATCCGTAGTGGTAATAGAATTGTCTTCGTTAATTATGACTTCGATAGAATCGCAATGGCCACCCATTGCTTCATCAATGGAGTTATCCACTACTTCATATACCAAATGATGCAACCCCCTTGTACCAACATCCCCAATATACATTGATGGACGCATACGTACGTGCTCCATTCCCTCTAGGGCCTGTATACTATCTGCAGAATAATCATTCTTTTTATGCTCTTCGTTTTTTGCTTCTTCGCTCATAAATTAATACTTATTTCATTATAATTTTAGCAATCCTACAAATATAAGCAATACCCCGTAAACTATAAGGTTGTTACGGGTATTAGTTGGATAGTTATCAACAAAAAATGTGCAAAACCTAGGCCCCGTCCGTAAGTTGAAGGTTATTTGCTAGAATTTGGTCATTTGCAGCAGCGCTATGTAGTTTAAAGGTGTGAGGTGATATTGCCCATAAGAAAACTATAGATGTATCCAGATAATCGCTGAATTAAAGTCTTGCAGCTTATTTATTCGGTAGTAATGGATCGCAAAAGTCCTTATAGCATCTCTCTCCCATTTTTTGGATCAAGCTCAAAAGTTGTGGGAGTAATTAACTACCTAATCTATAAACTAAAAAAGCCCCCATGTACCAAAACAATTTGGTGAAAATGGATGCTTCTCTTTACTTATTTAATATCGAAACTAACTTCACCTAAATATAATCGCAATAGTATGCCCTCCAAAGACTATAGTAGCAATTAAGCTATTGGGTTTTAAGCGGACCATAAATCGTATTATTTAACATAGGCATCCGCATGCACTTTAGACACTGCCCTTCCAGAAGGGTCGTTCATGTTTTTAAAGGCTTCGTCCCATTCCAACGCAATTTTGGTGCTACAGGCTACAGAGGCCTCTTGTGGAACACATAATGCAGCAGCATCCGAAGGAAAATGTCCCTCAAAAATAGAACGGTAATAAAACTCCTCTTTTGAGGTTGGGGTCTGCAAGGGGAACCTATATTTGGCATTTGCCAGTTGCTCGTCCGTTACCTCATTTGCCACCATAATCTTTAGTGTATCGATCCAGTTGTACCCTACTCCGTCAGAGAATTGCTCTTTCTGTCTCCAAGCGACACTTTCTGGCAACATATCCTCAAAAGCCTTACGCAAAACCCATTTCTCCATGCGCTCCCCATTAATCATTTTATCCTTTGGGTTGATCCTCATGGCCACATCCATAAACTCCTTGTCCAAGAACGGCACCCTGCCCTCTATTCCCCAAGCAGCTAAAGATTTATTTGCTCTAAGGCAATCATACATATGTAACTTATCTAATTTACGAACCGTTTCTTCATGAAATTCTTTTGAACTTGGCGCCTTATGGAAATAAAGATATCCTCCAAAAAGCTCATCTGCACCTTCTCCCGAAAGCACCATTTTTATTCCCATACTCTTTATTACCCTAGCCATAAGATACATGGGAGTAGACGCTCTAATGGTGGTAACATCATAGGTTTCTAGATTATAGACCACGTCTTTTAAGGCGTCCAAGCCTTCCTGAATAGTAAATTTAATTTCGTGGTGTACCGTTCCAATATGATCTGCAACTTTTCTGGCTGCAGCAAGATCAGGAGATCCATCCAAGCCTACAGAAAATGAATGCAACTGGGGCCACCACGCTTCTGTAGTATCGTCCGATTCAATTCGTTTTTGGGCATATTTCTTTGCAATGGCCGAAGTTATGGACGAGTCCAACCCACCGGACAATAGTACTCCATAAGGCACGTCTGACATCAATTGCCTGTGTACCGCAGCTTCCAAAGCCGCTTTTATTTCTTTTATACTGGTTTCATTATCCTTTACCGCATCATACTCCATCCAATCTCTGGAATACCATTTTTTCATTTCCCCATCGGAACTATGTAAATAGTGTCCTGGAGGAAATAGCTCAATTTTACTACAAGTACCTTCCAATGCCTTTAGCTCTGAAGCCACATAGAAAGTTCCATTAACATCCCACCCTATATATAGTGGAATGATCCCCATATGGTCCCTAGCGATAAAATACTCGTCTTTCTCCGCATCATAAATAGCAAAACCAAAGATCCCGTTCAACTCGTCTAGGAAGTCCACCCCCTTTTCTCTGGACAAGGCTAAGATTACCTCACAGTCAGATTCTGTCTTAAAATTATAGGATTTTTTTAATTTACCTCGCAATTTCCTATGGTTATATATTTCGCCATTTGCTGCCAAGATCAACCTTCCATCTTCGCTCAACAAAGGCTGTTTTCCAGAAGCAGGGTCTACAATTGCCAAACGCTCATGGGCCATTATAGCCTTCTCATTCGAAAATATGCCACTCCAATCCGGTCCTCTATGTCTAATTTTCTTAGACATTTCCAATAGCTGAGGTCTTAGCGCCTCAGTACTTTCCTTCACGTCAAAAGCACAAACAATTCCGCACATAACTTTTATTATTATATCAATTATAAACCAAATGTCAGTATATGGTTGGAATTATAAAACATATATAGCTTTATTGATTATGATTTAAAACAAAACTTTATATATTTATTATAATTAAGAACGTAAAAGCGTGTTTCTATGGAACTAATCAACGATAATGTAAGTTGCTAGAAAAATTGCAACTTTAATACCGATAAATAAGGAATACTACTTAAATTTGATAATCACTAAAACTTTAATAATGAAAAATCTTTTTACAATTACACTTATGGTCATTGCCATGTGTTTTACTACAGATGCAAAGGCACAAAAATTTAGCGGATTAGATAAAAGTCCGGCAGACATCGCCTCCTACCCTTCCGATTACAAAGTCTCTGATAAATTGGTCAGGGTTATCTATAGTAGACCACAACTAAAAGGAAGATCTATCTCCGAATTGGCTCCTGCAGGAAAAGTATGGCGGACCGGGGCCAACGAAGCTTCTGAAATAACATTTTACAAAGATGCTAGCATTGGAGGAAAGGCAGTAGCCGCGGGCACATATTCGCTATTTACGATTCCTGGAGCAAATGAATGGACTATAATTCTAAACAAAAACCTTAATCAGTGGGGCGCCTACTCTTACCAAGAAAGTGCAGATGTACTAAGGGTACCTGCTAAAGTGAGCAGTGGATCGGAATCTTTAGATGCATTTTCTGTAGCGTATAAGGACATGGATAAAGGGACCAATTTAGTTTTAGGATGGGGAAACACAAGAGTAACCCTGCCCATAGTATTCTAAATGACCTTACTCACTAAGTGAGAATATACTGCTCAGACGCTTTTGTCGAATTAATATCGGTAGTTTCCGTTTGAGGGCTTATGGGCCTGCCCTGAGATCATTGACCCGTATAAAGACCGAAGCACCTACTTCGGTCTTTATATTTTTTATACCTTTTTGGTAACTTTAAAACCACCCCAGCCCTAGACATTTAGGTTTTCTTAGTTGCCAAACAAACAGTAAAGCCAAAATATTGCACGTATTTTTGTATTATGATTAAGGAATGGATACGATTATCTTCCCTGTATTTTAGAAGCGCCCAATTATTCCGTGCTTTCAAATTTACTATTTCCGTACTGATCCCTTTGCTTACTCTTGGCAGCATGGGGTACATGGAATATGCAGTACCCATAACCATCGGAGTATTTTTAAATGCACCCAGCGATATTCCTGGCAGTTTAAGAAGAAAGGTCCGTGGTATCCTAATAAGTATTGTGCTTACCATGTTGGTTACTCTTATAGTTAGCCTTGCCCGCCCGCACTTTTGGGTATTACTTGCCGTTATTACCTTATTTGCCTTTTCTATTTCCCTCCTGGCCGTCTATGGATTTAGGGGATCCCTTGTTGCATTTTCCGGACTACTGGCAATGGTATTTAGCCTTGCACACGGAATCTCTTCCGTTCCTCTTTGGATGCATGTTTTATTGCTTGGGGGAGGAGGTCTATTCTATCTCGGCCTATCCCTATTGATCAATAGAATAATTCCAAAAAAGGATGAAACCCAATTACTATCCGACACTCTTAGCCTGACAGGCGATTATCTGGCAGTTAGGAGCGAATTATTAGCCCAAACAGGAAAAAGAGACGAACTACTACGTACCTTGTATAAGCTACAATCAGAGATTAGTGAAAAGCACGAAATACTAAGAGAACTTCTTCTTACTAAGGAAAAAAGAGCTAATAGATCCCATTTTGACGAGAAGCATTTATTGATTTTTATATCGCTTGTCGATATTTTTGAACTTGCCTTAGCCAATAGTTTAGACTACCATAAGGTAGACCGACTTTTTCTGGGCCACAAAATACAACTGAAAAAATTTATAAAAGTAAACAGTGTTTTTAGCGAGCAATTAAGATTATTATCGGATAGCATTATTACAAAACAAGACATCCCTTCCAAAGAGCCAATGGTCACTGCCCTAACTGAAGCAAACCTAGCTATACAGGACTATGTTAACTTAGTGGGGTTACCGCAAGCTAGGGAAGGCGCCGTAATGCTTAAGAATTTACACGACTATCAAACCTTACAATTACAAAAGATCCGAACCGTAAGGCGAGCTTTGGCAAATGTTAGGAACGACTCCAAACTCTCCTTAAAAAGTAAGGATGCCCATCAGTTTATTACAGATCAGGAGTATAGTTTCAATATTATTCTTCAAAACCTAAGTATAAAATCACCCATTTTTAGGCATTCCCTCCGACTAACCGTCGCCATGATACTTGCCTATATTTTTGGGACCTCCTTTGGCATTACAAATACGTATTGGATATTACTGACGCTTATTGTAATTATGAGACCTTACTATGGGCTCACCAAAGAACGGTCTATCAATAGGATTATAGGTACTCTGGCGGGAGCTGTCATTGCCACAATCATTATCTTTTTAACCCAAAATCCTATTGTATATGGAGTTCTGGCTGCATTATCACTCACAATGGCTTTCTCCCTAATACAACAAAGCTATCGATATGCCGCTACTTTTATCACCATCAACGTTATATTTGTTTACTCCTTACTAACTCCCAATGCCTTAGAAATTATTCAGTACAGAGTATTGGATACCGTTTTGGGAGCCGTA
The DNA here is from genome assembly GCF_000429545.1 of Arenibacter certesii DSM 19833. Taxonomy (GTDB): domain Bacteria; phylum Bacteroidota; class Bacteroidia; order Flavobacteriales; family Flavobacteriaceae; genus Arenibacter; species Arenibacter certesii. The sequence goes on along the minus strand of NZ_AUCB01000004.1, from coordinate 10,514 downwards.
TTGGCAGTTATTGCCAACTACCTATTTTGGCCTAGCTGGGAAGCTATGAACCTAGATAAGTTCCTTACTGAAAGCATACGTGCCAATGCAAAATATCTTGATGCGATTCGACACTTATATCGCACCAAACAAAATTCGGAGTTAGGATATAAAATACCCAGAAAAGAAGCCTTTTTATCGGTAAGTAATTTAAACGCTGCCTTTCAGCGAATGTCCCAAGACCCAAAGTCCAAACAAAAATCCTCAGATTTGATCTATGAAATGGTGGCCTTGAACAATACTATTCTCTCTACTTTAGCTTCTTTGGGAACTTTTATTCAAAATAATAAAACCACGGAGGAGTCGGATAATTTTAGAAAGGTAGTATCATTTATTGAGATCACTCTAAACAATGCCGCTCAGGAAATAGATCAAATTGATGTACTTCCCAGTAATAAACCCGAAAACATAGACATCGCCAAAGAGAATTTAAAGTTCTCCTATGACAACCTCGTAATGGCACGGGAAACCGAAATTCAAAATGGCAATATTGCCATTGAGAAGGAAATGCTATCTCACCTTCAAGAGGCACATTTGATATACAATCAATTAGTGTGGCTTAAGGATTTATCTGAAAAACTAGAGATTGTTTCTAAAAAATATAGAAAGCGGTGTGCGGAATAAGTACGCTTTTTAAAAAGGCATAGCAACTTATTTTGTCTTCCCGTCTATATAGGTTGCTTCAGCTTTAATATTAGGAATCTCTTCTAAGGGAACGGTCATTATATCATCACTTAGAATAGCAAAGTCAGCAAATTTATTCACCGAAATACTGCCCTTTTCCGCTTCCTCAAAATTAGAATAAGCCGCCCATATAGTCATCCCCTTTAAAGTTTCTTCCCTACTAAGTGCATCCTTCATCTGAAACCCATTCTCTGGATAATTATTTACATCCTTTCTTACTACGGCGCTATAGAATGTTAAAAATGGATTCACCTGCTCTACGGGAAAATCGGTCCCTAAGGCAATTGTCCCAGCTTTTTCTAACATCGTCTTATAGGCATAAGCTCCTTTCAATCGCTCTTCCCCTATTCTATCTCCGGCCCAGTACATATCACTAGTGGCATGTGTAGGTTGTACCGAAGGAATTATCCCATCCGAAAAATAATCAAAATCCTCAGAAGAAATTATTTGGGCGTGTTCTATCTTCCACCTACGATCTGTTTTTCCCTGTAGCACATTTTTATAAGCCCTAAATACGGCAATATTGGCAGAATCGCCAATAGCGTGTGTATTCATCTGATAGTCTGACTCGGAAATTTGTTTCGCTATATCCTCAATTGTGCTGACGGAGGTAACCATTGCCCCATAATGCCCGGGTTGATCTGAATACGGCTCCCTCATAGCGGCTCCTCTAGACCCCAATGCCCCATCTCCAAATACTTTAAAAGAACCCACATTTAATTTATCGGTCTTTATAATCCCCCTTGGCAAATAGTAATCTAAATTTTCCTGGGAAGCACTTACCATAGCGTATACTCTTATAGATAGGTCCCCAGCTTGCTGTAAACTATCTATAAGCTCTATGGTAGATCTACTTAGTCCCGCATCGTTGACCGTAGTAAGGCCATATTCCAAACATATTTCCTCAGCTTTCTTTAATGCAGTAATTTTGGTCTCCCTATCTGGTCCAGGAACAATGGCATCTACCAGTCCCATAGGGCCATCAACAAGTACGCCGGTAAGTTCGCCGTTTTTCAAAATCACTTCACCCCCATCCACTTTGGTGGTCTTGGTAATCCCGGCCATATCCAAAGCTTTCTGATTTGCAATTAAGGCGTGTCCGTCTATTCTTCTTAATGATACTGGAGTATCGGGAAAAAGCTTATCCAATTCTTCTTTGGTAGGGAATTCTTTTACTTTCCAATTGTTCTGATCCCAACCTCTGCCTACAATAAAATCTCTTGGGTTTTGTTCTTGAAAAATCGTTACCCTATCCAATATCTCTTGAAAACTAGAAGCACCTGTTAAATCTACCACTTGTTGATTTAGTCCCAACCCATAAAAATGACAATGAGCATCTATTAATCCGGGTACAATGGTTTTCCCATCTACATCCATTATTTGATCTGAAGCATATTGCTCCTTAATAGCTTCCGTAGTACCAACCGCAATAAATTTCCCATCCTTTATGGCAAATGCCGAAGCTTTGGAAAAGGAATCGTCTACCGTATACACATTGGCATTCAATACTATTAAGTCTGCTTGCTCCTTGGGAGCCTCGCAAGCCAAAGCCAATAATCCCAATCCAATAATAAGATATTGTTTCATATGTAGATATTAATTATATTTTTTAAACGGGCAAACTTCGGCTACGCCTGACTACCGGTTAACTCCAGTACAGGTATACGAACCCATCTACGGCAGGTAAGATTGCCTGTAATGCAGTCAGGTTCGCTCTTCATTCGGATTTCTGACCAGATGTAGGTCATGCTCATTAAATCATGTAATTGCAATGTATTATGCTGTTTTTCTGTTGTAGCAATTTAGTGCTAAGTTAAACTAAAATTGCAACACCGTCTTGTATGTTTTCTGATTTACAGCCCGTTTTACCTACTAAACACGGCATACTTAAGCGCTATGCATCCTAGTCCGCACAAGATGAATATTTTAGATTACCTACAAATAAGGAGATAAAAGAAATGATTAATTTTAAGGCCAATAAGCGTTTTGCTGTATTTTGATATTATGAATCCAAACCTCCCCAATCTTCCCCACTCACAAATTCAAAAGTTACAGGACCAAATAAATGCAATTGAAAGGGAGCTACAGGAGGTTGTTGACCGGACTTTAGGTTTCGAAAAATTGATTGTCGCCAAATTAGAGGACCAAATAATATTGGAGCAGGAGCTCTCCTTACTTTATAAGCAACAGAAACAAGCCAAAAAAGAACAACGAAAGAATCAAAAACAGCGCGGAAAAAATTATAGTCCTACCAGCACCCTGTCTTTAACCACGAAAGAACCAACTCCCCTAAGGAATAAAGAAGAACAACAACAAAAAAAGCGCTTGTACCGCGAAGCGATGTTATTTGTGCATCCCGATAAATTTTCCACTCAAAGGGACAAATTGGAACTCGCGACGGAGATAACCACCCAATTGATACAGATATATGAAGAAGGTGATCTCGCCACCCTACAAGCATACCATGCACATGTTTTTAGCGGAAATACCCTACTACCCTCTACCCCACAGCCAGAGAAAATCACTGGTTCTGGGCTCGATTTCTTAAAGATGGAACTAGCCCGACTCCAAGAAGCTCTACATCTGGCTAAAAACAAACACACCTTTAAGGTGCTTACAGAATACAAGGAACCAATGGACTTTTTAGAAGAACTAAAAGCGTATTACAAGGATCGGATTTCTAAACTTAGGCGAAGGACAAGAACTAAAAAATAAGTTCACATGGGGCAGTGAGCAGTGGACAGTAATCGGTAGTCAGTGAGCAGTGAAATATTAAAGTATCACTGACACCAAAGGATAGCGCTAAATACTATAGCAATCCCTGATCGTAGATAAGAGGATGGTAATTATCTACAAAGTGGGCAACAGACTCCGCTGAATACTCCTTTGGATACGACATTAGGTACAGGGTTAGTGCCCCACACCCTTTTTGCATAGGAGGTTGCACATATTGATGCGTATTTAATGTAAAGCCCAGTCTTTCATAAAAGCCTATTCTTCGCTCTTTAATTCCTGGTTCTGGGAGTTCTACTTCCAATATAACCGGTCTTTTACCACGCTTCAGAAACTCTTGTAAAATAATTTTTCCATATCCTTGCCCTCTAAGCTCTGGACTTGTAGCAAAGTGCTCTACGAATACCACATCCTTAAATCCCCACCACAATATAAATCCCAGCATACGATCACCAGAAAACACTACCTCAAAATTATACTCAGCATTTTGCATGATTTTCTCCTGTACTTCCAAAGTCCGTCTTTCCTCTTGTGGGAAAGAGCTCTCGTACAATTGCCATGCTTCCATAAAGTGAGAAGCGCTTATTGAGGATAATCTAGAATATTCCATAATAACAATTAAGCTATAAGGGAGATGTTGCATAAAATCATTTTACTCCACGTTTACTCCGGCAAATTTAATGCTTAATCTATAAGTCAATGGTAATCTATTCTTAAAATAAGAACCTCATTCCTGCACCTTAATAATTGTCTTACATGGGAAAATAACATATAATAATGATGCGTCATTGGCTAAAGAAAAGCACACCCTATTAAATATGCACAGGAGATGAATATGGCTACTATTTAGAATAAGTGAAGTATCATTTTAATCTGTGTAGGATTTTAGCAAGTAGTTTCTTTTCCATTTTCCGAACAGATCAAAATAAATAAAAAGTTGAAGAGGTTTGGAATTAAGCTTATTTTTAAATTTGAGGGTAGATTTATTAAAATACTCGCTTATACTGTATTTGATATCCCTTCCCTGTTCTTTTAATACCTGATAACTCTTATATCTTAAATAAGGTGCTAGATTTCTACCTCTAAAATCATGAAATGTCCACATACTTGAAAGATAGGCTTCATTGTTATTTATAGGAAACAATCTTCCTCTAAAATGCAGGTCCTTAACTCCAATAATCATATAGGCTGCTATTTGATTATTATGCTCTAACCCCAAACATAACAAACACTCATTATATTGTTTTTCTAGCACGTCTAGATGCAAATTCTCAATTCCCTTGCTTACTAACATCAACTCATCTAGATTAAGTTCTCTTACCTTGAACTCCGAAACATCACCTTTAATTTGTGGTTCGGCACATGTCTCAAACTCTTCTTGGACCCAATAATAGGGCATTATTGTAATTCCAATTCGCGCCAAACGATTTTTTACTCCGAAGAGTAACATTCCATTTTTAATTACCTCCCGAAATCTTCTGACTCTAGATACTTTTCTACTTTCCTTTATTGGCATGTTATTTTTTCTTAGTCATAATTTCGCCCATATTTTCCATTACCCGGTTCCAATTTCATTTTTGATCTAAATTCTTTTGGCGTCATAATTTCTCTTTCATTTGCGCTGGCTATTATATGAATTCTTTCCAATAAATTCATATTGGTTGCCAGCGTGGTTCTTGAAGAATCTAACCATATATTATCTTCCAGTCCAACCCTTACCCCTGCACCAATTGCAATCCCCAAGGAATTCATCTTAAACTGATTATTCCCAATCCCTGCCAAGCTATACAATGAATCCTCCGGAAGATCCTTTACCATAACACCAACGTGCAGTAAATCTGCTTGGGCACATGCAATATTTCCCAGTAGTAAATTAAAATAGTATGGCGCTTCAATCAGACCTTTTCTTTCTAGATATTTGGAATAATTAATCATTCCGATATCGAATACTTCCAATTCTGGAACAATTCCCTTTTCTTTCATAATCGCAGTCAAACTTTGAACCGTAGTTGGAGAATTTACACTGGCCATAGTATTGAAATTTAATGAACTTAGGGTCAAACTCCCATAATCCGGTTTTAAGAAACCCTCTAAAGACAGCGGGTCTGCCCTTAATTCTAATTCGCTATAATTCCTTCCACTTAAAGAAACACAAATAACAAGATATGGGGCATATTTCCGAATTCCTTCGATTATTTCTCCATAAATCTCTTTTTTGTAGGTTGGCTCCCCAGAAATTTCATCTCTAGCATGTAAATGTACCATGGTTATCCCCAGCTCATTGGCCCTAAGAACATCCTCAACTATTTCCGCAACACCCACCGGGATATGCTGAGTCATACTTTTGGTAGGTATCATACCTGTGGGGGTAAAATTGATCACTACATTATCATCCATCGAACATTAATTAAACACTATTAAATATAACCTATTGAACTTTAGCACCCTGTAAAAGATTGTTTTATTCGTCCTTATTTATTTAAAATCCGTTCAAATAAGGCATAGAAAAAAATATCATAAGAATGCCCAATTCATAATATCAAGCCATCTAAAGGATTTTGGCTTTGAATCAAATAACAACTTATTTCAATCGGCCATATTCACATCGCATAAATTAATAAACACTGTATCTCAATTTTATCTAGTTTTGCACACTTAAAATCCGATTATGATTTCTGTAGACGCAATAGCGGTTGAGTTTAGTGGCGATACCTTGTTCAGTGACGTATCCTTTGTGATTAATGAGAACGATAAAATTGCCTTGATGGGCAAAAATGGAGCGGGAAAATCCACTATGATGAAGATCATCGCAGGGGAGCAAAAACCCAATAGGGGAAATATACGCTTTCCCAAAGATGCCGTTATCGCTTATTTACCACAGCATTTACTGACCGACGATAGTTGTACCGTTTTTGAGGAAGCCTCTAAAGCTTTCAAGGAAATCTTTGAAATGCGTGATGAAATGGCGCGCCTAAACAAGGAATTGGAAACACGTACAGACTATGAGTCGGATTCTTATATGAAAATCATAGAGAAAGTTTCGGACCTAGGGGAGAAGTTTTATGCCTTGGAAGACCTTAACTATGAGGCAGAAGTAGAGAAAGCCTTACGCGGACTCGGTTTCAAAAGAGACGATTTTCACCGACTTACCAGCGAATTTAGCGGTGGATGGAGAATGCGGATAGAACTGGCAAAAATTTTATTGAAAAAACCAGACCTCATCCTTTTAGACGAGCCTACCAACCACGTAGATATTGAATCGGTTGTCTGGCTAGAAGACTTCTTGCTAAACAAAGCAAAAGCGGTGGTAGTCATCTCCCACGATAAAACCTTTATAGATAATATTACCAATAGGACTATTGAGGTTACCATGGGAAGGATCTATGATTATAAGGCTAATTACTCACACTATCTGCAATTGCGGGAAGAGAGAAGAAGCCACCAAATAAAGGCTTACCAGGAGCAGCAAAAATTTATTGCCGATAACCAAGCGTTTATAGAACGTTTTAAAGGAACCTACTCTAAAACCAACCAAGTGAACTCTAGGGAACGCATGTTAGAAAAATTGCAGATTATAGAGATCGATGAGATTGACACTTCTGCTTTAAAACTGCGCTTCCCACCTTCCGTCCGATCTGGAGACTACCCTGTTCGTGTAGAAAACCTTTCTAAAAGTTATGGTGACAAGGTTGTCTTTAAAAATGCCAGTTTTTCCATAACCAGAGGAGAGAAAGTCTCTTTTGTAGGGCGAAACGGGGAAGGTAAATCTACCATGATAAAAGCTATTTTGGGAGAAATTGAGGTAGAGGGACAATGCACCTTGGGCCACAATGTAAAGGTGGGCTATTTTGCCCAGAACCAAGCCTCTCTGTTAGATCCAGAAATTACTATCTTCCAAACGGTAGACGAGGTAGCCGAAGGGGAAATACGCACGCAAATTAAAAATATTTTAGGGCGATTTATGTTCAGTGGTGATGATCTGGAGAAAAAAGTAAGTGTACTGTCTGGGGGAGAAAAAACTAGGCTGGCAATGGTAAAACTACTGTTAGAGCCTGTTAACCTGCTGATCTTGGATGAACCTACCAACCATTTGGATCTTAAATCCAAGGAGGTATTAAAGGAAGCGCTTTTAGCTTTTGATGGTACGCTCATATTGGTTTCTCACGACCGTGATTTCCTGCAAGGACTATCACAAAAAGTATTTGAATTTAAAGAGCATAGGGTGATAGAACATTTTGAGACCATTGATGCCTTTCTAGTCCGGAATAGAATAGAAAACTTAAAGGAAATCGATTTAAAGGCTTAAGGGTTTTTCTATTAAAGATAGGTATAGTAGCAAAAAAATCTCCTTCCTCATTAATCTGAGAAAGGAGATGGTATAGTTTAATTTATAATAGCGATTGAAGACTTATCGTTATAAATTTCTAGGCAATATCTTTAAATCCATTAGGAAATGGCCGGTAAGCAAAATATTGAAGCACCTCCTCTAGGGCCACCTTCATTGCTTTATTGATAGGGAGAATAGAATTCCCCAGCTTAAAATCGATTTGATTGAGCCTCATATAGTAATCCGTAAAAACAGGCACATACAGTCCTTTTTTCAATGCCTCTACCGCATTACTATAATTTTCTACCTGCCCTTCCTTTATAATCTTACAAGTTGCTAATCGCAGTTCTCCAAATTTATCCCTATTGGCACCATAACCAAAGAGCCTGCATATTAACCCGCGATAAACATAATCTCCACACCTTCCACTGTTTTGATCTATGACCGTTAAAGGTCGATATAGGTGACAAATAGCACTTTTGTTCAATTTTAATTCCTCTAGAGTAGCTTCTGCCTTCCCATTTAGAAAGACATGAAAAGCCCAAGGGAGAAACTCAAGTGGGGATGCCTCCACCTCTGCATGGGTACAGCATTTGCCACATCCAGCTTTACAACCCAATCCAGTCTCGCTTTGAAAAGCTGCTATTTCCTTATCCAATCCAGCAAACAACTCCTCTACTGCCCTTACTCTATATTCTATGGTCATCCATAATTTTTTGCCAAATTTACGTCATAAATAAAAGCGTATAACATAAAAAAAATGGGTAGGTTATTTTTTTTATAGCCTCCTACTCTACTAATACAGAACAACTCACCACTATTTTTCTTGTCAGTACAGCGTTCTTACTACTAGCCATCCACAACGCAAAAAACAGCCAAAAATGATATTATGAAAACGGCACTGCATTTTAATATTTTGAATAGTGAGGTTATAAATGCAAACACCATCAATGACCGCTAAGGAAAGAACTGAGATAGGATGAGGTTGCCATCCCATTCTAAGGCATAAATCGGAGCTTAGGAGCTCCCCGTGTCAATTAAAAATAGAAAAAGACATAGGAAAAGCGGAAAGGGCTTAATTTTTTAGCAATGGTTCAAATTGGATTAAAAATTAATGTCAATCTAAAAAAAATAGACTAGTCACATACAAGGAACAGTAGATATTAGTAGATCCATCAGTATTAGTTTACCCTAATAAATGTAAAAAGCCTATTCAAAAAGAATAGGCTCTAGAGCGTAAAAAATTAAAAAGCACTTATTAAATAACTTTAACGTTAACTGCGTTTAATCCTTTTTTTCCTTCCTTTAGTTCAAACTCAACTTCGTCGCCTTCGCGAATCTCGTCGATTAAACCTGAGACGTGTACAAAATGTTCTTTTTCAGAACCATCTTCAACGATGAATCCAAATCCTTTGGCATCATTAAAAAACTTTACAATTCCTCTACCCATTACTAAAAATTAAATTAATTAAAAAACTCTTAATCAAATATAGCTCCAAAAGTTTGAATCACAAACAATTAAACCGAACAATTTTCAATAACGATTAAAAGAGAGAAAACGCGACAAACCTCCCCATTCTATTGAGGAGTTGCTTTAAATTTCATATTCTAGTTTTCACATTAGCTTCAAATTCCCCTTAAATATTTATTCAATAAGAAATGCAACTTACAGATTACCTCTTATTTACACCGCAATAATTAAATACCCTAACATCTAGTTTTTAAATAAATTATATGCCCGCTATATATAAACAGATCATTATAAAAACCTTGATGCCATTGAGATTTATACGCCGACTGCTGTATGGAGGAATAAAGAAACTGACCAATGGACCAAAAACTAAGCTTTGCTACGTTTACCAGTTAAGGCCATCTGCCCAATAGAAGCATTAGCCTTTCCAATTAATTTATCGTCCTTTAACGCAAGGGTAACAGCAACTTTTTCCCCTTCTATCCAAACAGAAAAGTTCATTTTATCATTTTCCAATAACACCTCAGTAGCCTCAATCGTATTATACTGCAATTTTATTTTTACCACATACTCCTTTTTTACTTTTGAAATAAATAAAACTCCGGTACTATATTCGTAGGGAACGTCTGCAACTGTATAATCCCATGAACCCACAAAAGAGTACGGAGTGAGAGTAACAGTTTCAAGATTTGATCCACATTCCATAGCACGAGTGCCAGGGTTTACTGCCATTAGGGAAGCATTAGCTACCATAAAGATTATACCAGCATAAAATAATTGTCTAAAGTTTTTCATCTTCTTAAAACGATTTAGGTTTAATATTAAGTTTAAATCAAATTAAAAGTATTCTTTTAAATATAGCTTCTGTTTGTACAGTTCTGTGACCAAAAGTACCTTGGCCGTGACAAATGGGAAAATAGTAAGTGCTTCTCCACTTATATTATATAGGCGCATTCAGAATTGACGCAACTGCTTGTTTATCAGGTATTTAATTCGTATATTTAGATATAATAAAACCCCGAAAACGAGTCTCTAGCTCAAAAAACGGGGTTTTTATCTTAATGTCTATGTCCAAGATACGAAGAATCCACGATTTCCAGCACAGTTTTACATTTTCCTCCCAGACCGAAGAGTTCGATGCGTTTTACGCCCGGTTTCTCGAAAGCGATCTTGGCAAGATCTATATCGCCATCCCTTGGGACGAACTGGTAGCGGCCCTTGGTCTGAAGGAAGCCAAAAAGGGCCCAAGGTGCATCTTCT
>NZ_AUCB01000003.1 GCF_000429545.1 Arenibacter certesii DSM 19833 | reverse complement strand
AAACCATAAAAAAAATCCCGGAAACATCGATGTTCCAGGATTCGTTCTGTCCAGTTTTTAGTGAAAATCGGCCTACTCCCGAATATCCCTAATTATTGATAGATAGGATGTAAACTATCACTTACTCTATTCTCTTTAACCAGCTTTTCATATCCACTTCTTCATGGATAATTCTTTTTACATCGGCAATAGCGACGCGATGCTGCTCCATTGTATCCCTATGACGTATTGTTACCGTCTGATCCTCTAAAGACTGATGGTCTACGGTTATACAGAATGGAGTACCATTGGCATCTTGTCTTCTATAACGACGGCCTACCGCATCTTTGTCATCATAGATTACGTTAAAGTCCCATTTAAGATCTTCTAATATCTCCTTTGCCAATTCTGGAAGCCCGTCTTTTCTCACCAATGGGAAAACCGCTGCTTTGTTAGGGGCTAAAACTGCCGGTAATCTAAGAACGGTTCTAGTTGTACCATTTTCCAATTCTTCTTCTATTAGGGAATTAGAGAAAATAGCCAAAAACATCCTGTCCACACCAATAGAAGTTTCCAGCACATAGGGCACATAGCTTTCATTAAGCTCTGGATCAAAATATTGAAGCTTTTTCCCAGAAAACTTTTCGTGACTGGACAAGTCGAAATCGGTACGAGAGTGTATTCCTTCCAGCTCTTTAAACCCAAAAGGAAACTTAAACTGTATATCAGTGGCGGCGTCTGCATAATGAGACAGTTGCTCATGGTCATGGAATCTGTAATTTTCCTGACCCATCCCTAAGGATAAATGCCATTTCATTCGCTTCTCTTTCCAAGTCTCATACCAGTCCAATTGTGTTCCTGGTCTGATGAAAAACTGCAATTCCATCTGCTCAAATTCGCGCTGACGGAAAATAAATTGTCTTGCTACAATTTCATTTCTAAATGCCTTTCCTATTTGTGCAATCCCAAAAGGAATTTTCATCCTGCTGGTTTTTTGAACATTTAAAAAGTTGACAAAAATTCCCTGCGCAGTCTCTGGTCTAAGGTAAAGGTCTGTGGCGTTTTCTGCTGACGCACCCAATTTGGTTGCGAACATTAGGTTAAATTGCTTTACATCTGTCCAGTTTCTGGATCCTGTTAACGGGCAGGCTATTTCTAATTCTTCAATTAGTGCTTTTACATCTGCCAAATCTTCTTTTTCCAAAGAAGACCCAAGCCTTTTTAAAATAGTGCCAATCTGTTCTTGATAACCTACTACCCTAGGGTTGGTTGCCAAAAACTGATCTTTATCAAAGGCATCCCCAAAACGCTTTTGCGCCTTGGCCACTTCTTTTTCAATTTTTGCTTCTATTTTGGCCGCATGTTCTTCAACCAGAACATCTGCACGGTATCTCTTTTTGGAATCTTTATTGTCTATTAAGGGGTCGTTAAAAGCATCTACGTGTCCGGAAGCTTTCCAAACTGTAGGATGCATAAAGATTGCAGAATCAAGTCCCACAATATTATCATTCAATTGGACCATGGCTCTCCACCAATACTCCTTAATATTCTTTTTTAACTCTGCTCCGTTCTGGGCATAGTCGTAGACCGCACTAAGCCCATCGTAGATTTCACTGGATTGAAATACATATCCGTATTCCTTAGCATGTGAAATAACTTTTCTAAAATCGTCTTCTTGTTTTGCCATGCGACAAAAATAGGATATTACCTCATATTTGGGTAATTTATTTCAAATGAAATTCGGAGGATGCCAGTAATTTCTCGTCTTCAAAAACATTTAGGGTATAAGTTCCAGTTTCCAATGATCCTTCTGGAATGGAAATAGCATCACAAACGTTAAACTGCTCCCCCATAAAAACCATCTCCACCCTTTTACTATATACATTCCCCTTTACTAAAATAGTATTTGCATTGTCTCCAATAACCTCCATATTAGGCCCTAAAAATTGATAAAAAATTATTCGTTCCTCTTTTTTTGTATTGGGATTACCAATAACGGTAACACACCCCCTTAACCTAGAGATGGTATTGGCTTTGTTTGTGTTAATATATCTTCCCCCACGTAGTCGAAAACCACTACCTTCTGAATTCATTAGTTTAAGGTGGTTTTTTGTCTTTAACTCTTGACTAAGTTCTTGATTCCTTTTCTTTAATAGTGCTTCCTTTTCTGCTAAGGAACTGCTCTTCCCTCTTAAATTCTCTACCAACTTATTAGCCTCCTCATACTTAGTTTCCATTACCATAGCATTGTACCTGAGAAAATTATTCTTAAGTCTTAGACTATCATTTTTAGCCTTTAACCCCTGTAGTTCAGTGCCATACTCCTTTAGCTTTTCAATAGAAAAATTTAATTTACCAACGGAATCCAATAGCTGTTGCACTCGATACTTAGAGTCCTCCAACTCTATTTCGTTAACCTCATTAAGAGCCGAGAGCCGGTCAACATCTGCTTTAACCAAGGTGATATCCCTAACCAACAATTCTCTTTCCTGTCGTAGAAAGCTGATGTCACTTTTAGTTTGCGCATAACTGTAATAAAAAGCTATAAGCACCCCTATAATGACGGCTACTAAAACAGCAACGATTATTTTATAGTTTATTTTTTTTTCAAGATTGTTCATCTAAAGTAATGCGTATTAAGTAGGTTAATAGTAATTTGGGTATATGTTTTTCAAGCTTTCAAATATAATACATGATATCACCTCTGTCTTGCTACCCAAGTTATGTTTTGGATGTAACGAGCTATTAATCAGAGGAGAAGAGCACATCTGCACTGTTTGTCGGAATCAACTGCCGCTTACCGAGTACACCTTTAACGCAGAAAATCCTGTTGACCGTATATTTTACGGTAGAATTATTATTAAAAAAGCTAGTGCATTCCTATTTTACACGGATAAAGGGATAGTAAAAAACTTGATTCATTATCTTAAATACAAGAACCAGGAGCAAATTGGATATTTCCTGGGTCAGTGGTATGGCCATACTATAAAGGACAATAATTATTTAAAGAATATAGATTATGTAATTCCCGTTCCCATACATCCTAAAAAACGCAGAAGGAGGGGATATAACCAAGTAACTTTATTCGCCAAGACCGTAGCAAAACATCTAAGCGCGCAATACGCGGAGGATATCCTCATAAAAACAGCAAATACTAGGACCCAGACTAAAAAAACTAGGTTACTCCGGTGGCAAAACAAACAGGCATTATATATTCTGACTAATATAGAAACTTTAAAGGGCAAAAATGTATTATTATTGGACGATGTTATAACCACTGGGGCCACTATGGAAGCTTGTGCCACAGTCCTCTCCAAAGCTCCGGGCATTAAAATATATATTGCATCGATGGCCGTTGTGCCTTAATTTTACATTTCTACAAATTAGTTGTTTCTTTGTGGCACTTTTATTTATCATATGGCTCAACGCATATTAGGCTTTTTATTTCTGGTTTTAGCGATATCCGCATTTCTCCAATGTGCACGAAGGGGCGCACCAAGTGGGGGAGACAAAGACGTTACCCCCCCAAAGCTGATAAAAGCAGAGCCAGCAAATATGACCATTAATTTTAAAGGAGATAAAATAAGGCTCTATTTTGATGAATATATCAAGCTAAACGAACTTGACAAACAATTAATAGTCTCTCCTCCCTTAAAATATACCCCTTTAATAACTCCGTTAGGTTCCCCTAGGAAATATGTAGAAATTATTATCAAGGATACTTTAAAGGAAAACACTACTTATACTTTCAATTTTGGTCAAAGTATTGTTGATAATAATGAGGGAAACCCCAACAGCTATTTAACCTATGTGTTTTCCACGGGAGATTATATAGATTCCCTAACTGTATCTGGAGTTGTTGTAGATGGCTATAATAAGAAAGCCGACAGTTTTATCAGTGTTATGCTTTACGAATTGGATAGTACCTATACTGATTCTACCATATACAAGCAACCACCAAACTATATTACCAATACCTTGGACAGCACCACTATATTCCATCTGAAAAATCTAAAAGAAGGAAAGTATGCGATGTTCGCCATGAAAGACGAAGCCAAAAACAACGTATTTAATCAAAAAACGGATAAAATCGCCTTCCTAAAGGACACTATCTCCCTCCCAACAGATTCTATTTATCTTCTAACCATGTTCAAGGAGGTTCCTGACTATAGCGTATCTGTACCCAATTTCGCCGCCAGAAATAAAATTATTTTTGGTTACCAAGGAACTGGAGAAAATATAAATATAGAAACCTTGACAAAATTACCGGATAGCGTTAGGACAAAAATTATAAAAGAGCGCGATAAGGACACCCTAAATTTTTGGATTACTCCATTTACGGCCGATTCACTTTTATTTATGGTCAGCAACGATAAGGTTAAAATTAGGGACACCTTTACGGTGAAAACAAGAAAACTTGCTGCAGACACCTTGGTGTTACAACCCAATCAAAGTGGATCACTAGAGTTTGGCAAACCCTTTTATATCGGCGCAAACACTCCTTTATCTACCTTAGACAGCACTAAAATAGCATTGTGGCGAAATGATTCTACCGCTGTAAAACATACGGTTGTCTTTGACACCTTAGGTAATAAAATTGATTTTGATTTTGAAGTAGCGCCTAACGAAAACTACACTATAGACCTACTTCCAGGGATGATAACCGATTTTTTTGGTAAGCAGAACGACACGTTATCCTATAAACTATCCACTAAAAGTTATGCCGATTTTGGCAACTTAAGCCTTACTTTAGCTGGTGACGCAACCTACCCTTTAATTGTTCAATTGACCGATGAAAAGGGAATTACAAAAATGGAGCAATTTGCAGAAGAGCCAAGAAAATTTAATTTTAAACATATCCCTCCTTCCAAATATCTTATCAGAGTAATACACGATAGCAACGGAAATAAAAAATGGGATACGGGAAATTACCTTAAAGGCATACAGCCTGAGAAAGTTAGTTACTACCCTTCGGTATTAGAAGTCCGTGCTAACTGGGAGTTAGAGCAAACTTTTACCCTTTTAAAATAAACTGATCCCTATCTTCCAAAAACCTTAATTTTTCCCTTTCGGCTTTTATATGCGCCTTGTTTAAGGTGGCGTACAACACCGTATTTTCTTCTGAAAACGCAAGGGAATGACCTAACACATCATATACTACGGAATGACCTACATAATTATTGCCCAAATTATCGGTCCCCGTTCTGTTAACCCCTACCAAATAAGCCATATTCTCTATTGCCCTTGCTTTTAAAAGTGTATCCCAGGCAACAATTCTTTTTTCAGGCCAATTGGCCACATAGATTAGCACATCGTAATTTTCAGTGTTCCTAGCCCAAACAGGAAAACGGAGGTCATAACAAATTAAGGGACAGATGGCAAATCCCCTAAAACTGACCAACAATTTTTTTTCCCCAGCGGTATAGACTTTATCTTCTCCGGCAAGGGTAAATGTATGACGTTTATCATAACTAGAGATTTCATTATTAGGCTCAACAAACCAGAGTCGGTTATAATAATGCCCTCCTTCCTCAAAGACAATACTACCTACCAAGGCAGCATTTTTCTTTCTAGCCATAGTTTGCATCCATTCTACAGTTCTTTCCCCCTCTTCCTTGGCAATTTTACCAGGGGTCATAGTAAAGCCTGTAGTAAACATCTCTGGAAGAACAATCATATCTACCTCCGAATAAATAGAGTTGATTTTCTTTTCTAAATTCTCCCTGTTGGCTTGTGGGTTTTCCCAAATTAGGTTACACTGAACCAAGGCAATATTTAATTCATCAGTCATTTATAATTGGTTATTAATAAAAGCGTAGTTTAAACTTAAAGAGTAAGTTGCTAGGAAAGTAGTACTGTTCTATTCCCCTCCTAGTAGCGTTATCATACTTGTTAGCCCTTGCATTTTAGCATGATCTAAGGCGGTTTTCCCGTTTACATCCACAATTGCGGTATCAGCTCCACGATTCAATAACAATTTTGCAATATCCAATCTATTAAAAGTAGCAGCGTAGATTAAGCAGGTGGCCCCCATGGTGTTTTGTTCGTTGATACCAGCCCCTTTATCTAAAAGTTTTTGAACAATATCAGAATACCCCTTAAAACACACACCCATTAATGCTGTATTTCCCACGGCATCTTTGCCATTAATTTTTGCTCCACTATCCAATAGCAAATCTATTATCTCGGTTTCATCGTAGTAAGTAGCCATGATAAGAGGAGTAGATCCCCTTTGATCCTTACTATCTAAAAGCACAGGATTTTTTTTGAGCATGGCTTTTACTTCTTCAAGATTGCCGTTCCTTATTTCGGTAAAAAAGAATTCGTTCATAGCGATTTATAATTACTTAAATGTATAAAAAATTCGGTCATAATATATATTGAATTGATGGTAATCAAATTAAAAGTATCAAATATCGCGGATTGGACTCATCGCTGAGTTCAATACGTTTTACGCACTTTTTAAAAAATTAAGATCATCCTTATTAAAGATCACCTATTCCTGCACTAGAACACACCTGCGATTAACGCCAAGTTAAAACCATTAGTTATTGGATAACAAGGTGCCATTTGCAACTATTTATTACCTTTCTCCAGTATTTTGAATGTCTTAATAACGTGAGATTTATTATTCATATTCTTCAAATAAATAATCTCCACAAGGCAGCTGCTCTTAGAATTATTCTCCATTTAAAGAATACATCTATTTTACCCAACAATATTCAATTGAGATTGGCAACAAATAACAATAAAATTATTATCTTTTAGTGCTAACCATAAGAGCAATCACTACCAAAACAAAGCCCTTGAAAACACCTTCCCACAGCATCTCTATTAAAGACACCCCAATTGCAATTGCGGCCGTAGATACGAATTTGATTATCACCGGCTTTTCACATTTGTGGTTGGATGAACTGAGAATTAAACAGGAAGACATCACTGGGAAACCCTTTTTTGAAGTGGTTCCAAATTCCCCAAAATCATTCCTTAAAACCTTAAAAGACTGTCTTAACAATCCCGGACTATCCATTATAGAACAGCAACATATTGATGCGAAAGGAAAGGGCCAATGGTATAGATGGCGGATAAACCGGAATACAAATGAGGATGGTAAAGCTAATGGACTGATAATTACGGTTAATAATATCACTAAACTTAAGCAAACAAGTGAGCTTTTAAAAGCGGCTGAAACCATAACAAGATTGGGAGGATGGGAATTGGATCTAATATCCGAATCCATCTATTGGTCCAGAATTACGAAGGAAATTCATGAGGTTCCGGAAAATTATATTTCTACTTTGGAAACCAGTATTAATTTTTATAAGGAAGGGGAAAATCGTGATAAAATAACAGCTCTAATAAACTTGGCAATTAACACTGGAAAGCCTTGGGACACAGAGTTGAAGATCGTTACCGCTAAAGGGAAGGAGATTTGGGTTAGAGCCCAAGGAACACCAGAATTTATCAATGGCAAATGTGTACGACTTTTTGGTCTGTTTCAGGATATAGACGAAGCCAAAAAACTAGCATTAAAGAATGAAAAAAACGCAGAAAAATTGCGATTGGCTACCACAGTTGCAAATGTTGGAATCTGGGAGCTAAATTGTCAACAAAACACTTTGGATTGGAATGATCAAATGTTTTCCCTTTATGGAATTAAAAAAAGTGATTTTTCCAATAACTATGACAATTGGGAAAAATGTATTCACCCTGATGATCTTAGCAGATGTCAACATGAAATTAAGTTGACCCTAGAAAAATCACAACCATATAGGACACAATTTAGAGTGATTCACCCCAATGGAAACGTAAAGCATATTAAAG
Organism: Arenibacter certesii DSM 19833; assembly: GCF_000429545.1. GTDB lineage: Bacteria > Bacteroidota > Bacteroidia > Flavobacteriales > Flavobacteriaceae > Arenibacter > Arenibacter certesii. The sequence continues at coordinate 256,581 of NZ_AUCB01000003.1, read as the reverse complement.
CTATTGCAGCTCTATATAAAGATGAGGCTGGAAACAATTTAAAATTAGTAGGCACCAATTGGGATATTACGGAATTAATAAACATCCAACTAAAACTAGATAAAAATCGAGAATCTTTTAGAGGTTCTTTCGAATCATCGGCTGTTGGAATGGCTTTAGTAGCGACTGATGGTACATGGCAAGAAATAAATCAAAGTCTTTCCAACAGCCTTGGCTACACCCAAGAAGAGTTGCTCAAACTAAGTTTTCAAGATATAACACTGCCCGAGGATTTAGAGAAAGACTTAGCGCATATGGAGGAACTAATTGCTGGTAAAAAAGATAGTTATCAGTTGGAAAAAAGATATATCCATAAAAACGGCAAAATAGTCTATGTTATTTTAACTGTTACCGCAGTTAGATCACTTTCAGGGGAAATCTCTCATTTCATTTCACAAATTGTGGATATTACAGAAAGAATTGAAGCAGATAAAAAATCGGCCAAACTACTTAAAATCACACAAATTCAAAATAATAGCTTAACGAATTTTGCCTATATAGTTTCACACAACCTGCGCTCCCATTCCTCCAACTTAACCATGCTCACCCAATACATTACTGAAGAGGGAGATGCAGAGGAAAGGAAGACTATTGAAAATATGTTACTAGCTGCTACGGAAGGACTAAATGAAACCGTAAGTCATTTAAATGAGGTGGTACTTATTACCCTAGGCGCCAAGAAAAATCTTCATAAAATAAATTTACTAAAAACCATAACAAGTGTAAGAAACAACGTAAATGTTCTTTTAAAGGAAAAGAATATAATTTGTGAGATTAACGTTGGAAACAATATTGAAGTAATGGCTATTCCTGCATACATAGACAGTGTCTTATTAAATTTATTTACCAACAGTATAAAATATAGCAGTCCTGACCGCCAACCTAAGATTAATATAACTACCTTTCATAATAACGACGATATAACCATAGAATTTACGGATAATGGATTGGGCATGGATTTAGAAAGACACGGAAAAAAGCTCTTTGGTATGTATAAGACTTTCCACAAGCATAAAGATTCAAAAGGCATTGGCCTTTTTATCTCCAAAAACCAAATAGAGGCCATGGGCGGGACAATAACTGCAGAAAGCAGGGTAGATGTAGGAACCACATTTAAAATTACATTAAGGGCTCCACAAACCCCATAAATAGAAATAATGAATGAACGTTATGAGCAAGATTGAAAATAGCTGCATTATAGATGACGACCCAATTTCCGTATACGGCATAAAGAGGACTATGAAAAAAGTAAATTTCTCTAAAACGGTTGTTGTTTATAACAATGGACAAGATGCCATTAATGGGGTCAAAGCCATGGTTGCCGCCGGAGAGATAATACCTTCGGTTATTTTTCTTGATCTAAACATGCCCGTAATGGATGGTTGGGAATTCCTAGAGGATTTTATGAAAATCCCCAATGCCAATACGGACAATGTCACTATTTTTATTATCAGTTCATCGGTTAATCCAGAAGATATAATTAGAGCAAGAAGCTATAAATTCGTCAATAATTATATAGTAAAACCAGTAGAATCCAATGATCTAATACAATTATTGGCCGATTACAAATCCAGCTAAGTTCTTAACGCACTCCAGGACTAAAATCCTCAGGGGCATTCTGGGGCAGATTTATTGTTTCGCTTTCCCCACTATCGTTATAAATTGTCCACTCGGTAAAGTCAAACTCAGGATTTGCTTGCACAATATTATAATTTCGAACTGCTTTCCCATCCTCAAACTCATGATTGGTACCCGAACCATCTTCACCTACCACTCCAAAACTATCTATTACTGTCCCAAAGGGATCTACTAATTGAAAATTATCATCTCCATTGGAATCAGCCGGACTGTTTTTACCTACCCCAAAATCTGTAGAAACTCCATAAACAGCTTCAAAAGAGGCAGCATTAGGAGATATAACAAAGGTGCTTTCTCCTCCTATTGTAAATTCCGAAAGATCAATAGTAGAGCTTACTTCCACATTAGCATTGGTATATCGGAGCAAACTCCAACCAGTTAAAATTAACGGTTGGCTATCGGCATTATAAAGTTCTACAAAACGCGCCTCCGGGTTGTTGTTAGGGTCGGCAAGTTCAGAAATAAATAATTTGTTCGATGTAAATTCGTTTACCACATCAGCACATCGCACCTCGGTGAAGTCAATATCCCCCAATTCTCGTATTGCTAATAGATAAGAGTTATTCTCTCGCAGCAATACACCGCTGATACTCCCATTTAATTTTGATAATTTTTCTGCTTGGAAATCGGCATACCCACTATTTACCAATACCAATTCTTGATCCAAGCAATCTATCAAACTTCTTTGGGTAGCTTCCTTGGCATTTGCAAAAGGCAAACCTACTTGATCCTCTCTTATTTCGAGACCCTCAAAATTCACTAAGGTATTTGTATAACTCTCCTTTAAGTCACCTATTTCAATTTTCTGGGGAACAAGAGATACCAAATCGTCACAACTAACAAATAGATGTTGATCTACCACAGAAGCGGGCAGTCTTCCCACAGAAATATTGCCAAAAGAGGCAAACTGACCTCCTAATTTAAAAACTCCTTTACTTTTTCCCAAATACAGTCCCTTTAGGGCAATTAGGATTTTGCTGCCCACTGGAAAAAACAGATGCGTATCACGAACATCTATTTCTATTTGAAAACCATGTGTTGGATCTATTGGATTATCCTGAAAATAAAGTACTCCAAAAAAATTACCTCTCTTATCTGATGAAATTACATATCCTTCAATAATCAAATCTTGCTGTATCTGTACGGTACCATCTATATAAAGATCCTTTACTTCCGAATAGCTGGCGTTCGCAATTAAATTTGAAGAACAAATAGTTTCTGGCATCTTAAAATCGACATCTTTCACACATCCGAATAATATAAGCATTCCAAATACAGCGCTCCCAAAACCTATACTCAGCGGCTTATATTTATACGAATTCATACTGCTAACTGGTTGGTTGGACATTCGCTTTGGATCGATTTATGTTTTCTACAAGGTTTACTTTTGGCCAATCAGCACAAAAAACTAACGGCTAAATTGATAAAATAGGTTCGCCCATACCCATACCAGTACTTTGGAGCAAACGACGGACTTCCACTTAGGTTATCTTGGAGCAACTGACCAAAATTCCCATTTCTGCTTTGCTCGTACCCACCGGTCCGATAAGCCAAATCAAATATATTGTTCACACTTACAAAAACGCTGATATACTTACCACCCTTCAACCAAGATTTTCCTCCTACCATATTTAACAAATAGATATCGTCCAATTCTTTTTGCGATAATAATTTCTGTACATTTTCTTCCGTCGCATTAGGAAATTGACTCCCTGTATCGGGATCTATATAAAAACTTGCCGTTCTTGTGATGGTTGAAATTCCAGCAAAATTATTTCCTAAATAATTTGTTGTAGCGCCTATCCACCAGTATTTTGGGTCTCTATATTCCACGCCCAGAGCATAGGCCAATTGCGGTCCCTGTGATAGCTTAAGTCCCTTTATGTTAGAAACTCCTAAATTGCTTTTTCCTAATGGGTCTATAATATCATCTTCAGCCCCCGATGTATCAAAATTTATAGTAACCATGGGGTCGCTGGCATAAAGATATTTGCCCACCGCAGCAACAGCCGTTAATTTGACCGAAGACGAAACTTGGTATTCCAGCCCCAATTCCGTACCCATATGCAATTTATCTAAGTCACTAACCACCTCCTGGACAAAATCGCTCCCCACCCCTGCATCTACATAGAAAAAATTAACATCTGTAGTATTTTGAAAACGGGAATAAAATCCGGTAACCCTTCCTGTCAAATTTAGCATTCGCAGATAGTAATTAAAATCAACAGTGTTAACTTTTTCGCGCTGCAGGTTTGGAACAATTTCATTGTTCTCCCTCGGGTTTATAAAAACATTCTGATAAACAGGTGCCTTCATAATATAAGCTCCAGACAGGGATATCCAATGCCGACCGTTAAATTTATAAGTAACCCCTCCCTTGGCACCAAAATTGGAGAATTCTACCTTCTCCCCTTTTCCTATAGAATTCTCATTATATCGTTCGTTCCTAAATAAACCCTCCCTTTGATAAGAGGTAGTAGAATAATTACCTGCTAAAAATCCTTCCCATTTACTTCTAGTTATACTGAATTGGGAGAAAAGACGTAAAACCTGAGAGTTTATCTTATACGAATAGTTGAATTTATCTCCTTCAGTTTTCATTAAACTACCTTCCACATCGTTTAACGTATTAGAAAACCGATCTATATCTTCATGAAAGGCACCTCCCAAAAGATCCTTGATATGCGCAAAATTATCAGATTCAGTATCGCGATAGGTACCTCCAAAATCAATTTTCATCGAAGGGGTTATTCGGTAATTAGCAACACTATTAATATTTAAATGGGATTCCTTTAAGGTATCATCATAGAGTAGATAGGAAGATTTTCCTTCCATAGTAGGAATCGTATTTACCTGATATAGCCTATTCCAGTCTAACTGTGGATTTTTTAAGAACCCAACTTTCGCCATATTAGCACTAACAAAATTAGCCCCTATGGGGCTGTTTATATAAAAACTTGGTAAATAGCGATAATAGGTGGGATCTGGATTTGGAGCATTGTAATACCCCAATCTACTCCTGGCATCTGTGCCAAATTGATAAGAAATTCCGGTATTAACATCCCATTTATTAGAGTTATAGAAATGATTGAGCATAAGTATGGGTTCTGCCACCTTTCTTTCTCTAGCATTCCGTATCGCTTCTTTTTGATTTCCCCAATAAGGATTATATTTTGCTCCCTTTAAATTAAAAACCTCCTCCGTAATTGCGGAAGACCTCCCTCTTCGGTTGGGTGTCATCATGGCGGTAAACAAAAAGCTATTATTTTGGTCTACGGCATATTCTAAAGCTCCAAATAAGGAATACGCATCATAAAGCGTACCCTCAATATACCCTTCCGTGGCCCATCGTCTAGATGCGGAAAAACTGTAACTTAGTCCATTATGCCCTCTACCGGAAGAATAGGTGGCCATTAATCGTCCCGCATAGGTCCGGTTGGAGGCCGAGCTAGAAATACGGGTTCCCTTTCTAAAACCAGATGGCCTTGTATTTATATTGGTACTCCCCAAGATACCACCAAAAGTATGGTCGGACAGCTGAAGGCCCTGTGTAAATTCCTGATTACGGGTTACATCATTTAAGCCACCCCAGTTATTCCACTGCGGCCTACCGCTTATCATTTTATTCATTGGAATACCATTGAGCAATACCTGTCCATTCTCAGATCCGTACCCTCTTACCCTAAAAAACGCCTGACCGAAATCGAATGCAGCTCGATTAAGAAAAACATCCCTACTTGCTTGCAACATTCCGGAGGTTATAGAACTCATTTCATCCTCCAAAAGGTCAGAATCTGTAAGGGTAATAAGGTTATCGGACTTCTCATAAGTGATATCTCTATCCAAAAAAATAGTCCCTAGGTCTATCGCTTGATCTGTTACTATAAAAGGAATACGTTTGGATATATAGTCTTGAGCCTGAATGGTTAAAATATATTCTACGTTGGGAGTTACCGTGAAAACAAATTTACCGCTTATAGGATCAGGTTCGGCGACCTGAAATCTTGGTAATTCCAATTGTACACCTGCCACAGCTTCCTGATTATTATAATCTAAAACGATCCCATATACCTCCATTTTTTGTTGTGCCCGAGCTTGAAGACTAGCAAATATAAAGAGAGATAAAACTAGGGGTTTAACCATGCAAAAGTCTTAGGCCTTGTTGAAATTTCAATTAATATATTACTATTTTATAGATATATCCTAGTTTATATTGTGATATATTGTGTTTTTAGTTAAATTACACTAATAATCGCTAAAATATGGTTAAAAGATTTATTTTACTGCTATTCTTTTCCATAATCTTAGGAACGTATTCCCAAGAGCCAAAAAGCTACCAAATTAGAACCATCTCATTTTATAATGTTGAAAATCTATTTGACATCCATAAAGACTCCCTCATCTTTGATGACGACTACACTCCCTTAGGAAAGAACCAATGGACTAAGGAGCGTTATCAGGATAAACTGAACCAAATAACCAAGGTTTTGTCCCAAATTGGTAGGGATGTAACCAATAGCGCTCCAGATATTATAGGCTTAAGTGAAATTGAGAATAGAACGGTATTGATAGATTTAATATCGCATCCAACACTACGCGAGTTAGAATACGATATAATTCATTTTGATTCTCCCGATGAACGAGGTATAGATGTGGCTCTATTATTTCGTAAGACGGCATTTTTGCCCACTTCTTTTCGCAGTCATAGGTTGCTCCTGACCAAACAGGATGAATTTAGGGATTACACTAGAGATCAATTGGTAGTAGGCGGACTATTAGATGGAGAATCAATGTATTTTATAGTAAACCATTGGCCATCTAGGAGTGGTGGGGAGGCGAGAAGTAGACCTAACCGAATAGCCGCAGCCAAATTGAACAAAAGAATTATAGATTCCATTATCCAACAATCACCTGAAGCGAAAGTTATAAGTATGGGTGATTTAAATGACGACCCAACGGACTACAGCTTAAAGAAAATATTAAAGATAAAGACCAAGGAAGAAATCCTAGAACCAACGGAATTATATAACCCAATGGAAAATCTCCATAAAAAAGGAATAGGCTCATTGGCCTATAGGGATAGATGGAATTTATTTGATCAAATTTACTTTACCGCCAACCTATATTTAGACCCCCATCCTGGGTATAAATTTTGGAAGGCGGGTATTTATAATCCTTCTTATTTAATAGATAAAAAAGGGAGATATAAGGGCTATCCGTTAAGAACTTACGCCAATGGTAACTATGTTGGTGGCTATAGTGATCATTTTCCTGTATTCATATTCCTTATAAGGCCCTCACCCTAGTTTATTATTGTGGTATGGAAAGCTTAATGTTTCTCCACTTTACTCTAATTCCGCCACCATCGTGTATCTGCAGCGCTATAGCACCTTCGCCTTCCGCAATTTTGTTGTCCGTAATCCTTACCATTTCAGTACCGTTTAACCAAGACACTAGGGTACCTCCAGAAAGTCTAATTTTCATTGTGTTCCATTCCCCTTCTTTCAGCACATTATCCTTGGCTGGATCTGGCTTAATTAACCAGCCCCTACCATAGGATTCGTACACACCTCCAGTGTTGTGTCCTGGAGGAGCTACTTCTACCTGCCATCCGCTTACAGTGGTTCCGTCAACGGTAGATCTAATAAACACCCCGCTATTACCATCTGCTTCTTGCTTAAACTCTAGTGTAAGGTCAAAATCCTTATAATGCTTGTCTGTAACTAGATACCCGTATCCTTTATCAGGACCGCTCTCACATACTAATAAACCATCTTCCACAAACCACTTTTCAGTGCCGTGAATGGTCCAACCGCTAAGGTCTTTTCCATTAAATAATGATATTTCTTGGGCCATCATAGACACGGCCATAAACGAAAATAGAATTGAAAATAAATTTTTCATGGTTAAGATATTGGTAGCTAAATTAAAATTGTATGGCAATAAATACTTTCGTACTAATTAAGCCATTGTGCCCATGGTATTCTACTTAAAATAAGAATCAAACCTAAACCATAGAAAATGGTAATTGTTTTAAATTTTCCTTTGGCTTCTAATATTTTTTTATGCTTAGACCAACCAATGGTAATAAAAACAAGCGCAATAATATTTATAAAAGGATGTTCTACAGCGACTAAACGAGCTGCGGAACTTAAACCTCCCATTCCTAATGTTTGAATGGCATTTAATCCTTTAGGAGAAACAAAGAAAAGTATTAGACCTACTAATAGTTGTAAATGCGCCAAGATCATAGCAAACAAGCTAATCCTAAAATCCTTGGTCAAGGTAAAGTCCTTTTTCCCTGTCCATCCAATAATTGCATTAGCTACCGCTAAAAAAAGTACAGCCAAAGCCACGTAGGCTAAATAAGAATGTGAGTTTAATAATGCTTCGTACATAGATATAAGTTTAAGCTATAAATGTACTGAATTTTATGTATAAAAAAACCCTGCCAATGGCAGGGTTTAAAAATTCTTTTAAAGTTAAATTAAAACTTTAAACGGATACTAGCGTTCCAAGTTCTACCAAAACCAAAATAGGCTTGGTTGGCAACATTAACGCCTTTATAAGTTACATCACCAGCTTCTGCATGTTTGTTGTTCAACGATTCAGAAATATACTCCTCATCAAGAACGTTATTCATGTTCACTCTAAATACCAGATCGTACGTTTGGTTAACTTTCCAATCGAAGGTTAATCCAGCATCCAACAATCCGTAAGAAGGCAATTTTACTGAACCTCTATTATCCGGAGTTTTAAATTCATTATCCGTAGGCAAGAATCCAGCATAAAGATTATCGTATTGGTTAAAATCTGCATCGATACTAATACCTTTTACAAATTCATATTTCCCACCAAAACCGTAAGTAAACTGCGCTGCGTCGCCCACTTTAACACCATTTAGGTATAACGGATCTCCTGCTGCCACTACATTTTGATTGTCATCATAAACAGTCTGACTAGCATCTCCATCATATTCCCAATTACCAATAGAAGTATAACCTCTAAACTGTAAGTTATCAGTTGGTCTTAAAGTGAAATCAACTTCAACTCCACTATGCACCTGTTTTACTCCTTCAAACTGATAAAATCCTTCTCCAGAACTTAAGCTACCACTTACTACCCTGTCATCCCATGTAGTGTGGTAAGCATTTACATTAGCTGCAAAAACGCTGCTTCTAAAACCGTATCCCGCTTCAAAACCAGTGATTTTCTCATTGGTCAATAATGGGTTTACATCATTTCTGAAATTAAGGAACATATTATCTTGGTAAGGCTGACGCGAATAGTGACCAGCGTTTACAAAAAGATTATGTTGTGCGTTAAAGTTATAATTGGCACCAGTTTTAACATTAAAACCTGTGTTCGTTACTTTTTCTGATGCTTCGTTTCCTTTAGCATAATTAAAGTAATCAAATCTCTGGTTAGACTGGGTTGATACAGCACCCTGTATAAAAGCAGATAGCTTTTCTCCCGCGTATTCCAATTGAGTAAAACCACCTAGGTAGCGGATGTCTTCTGGGTTATCATACCCAAGCCTTTGATCTCTTGGCGTATTGTGGAAAGTTGCTTTCCAAGGATTGGCGCTATAAGATTGCGTAATCACGTAGTCTGATCCTAACTGTTCGTTATTGGTATCATCATCCCATCCATCGAGACCTAAGAAATCTACTACTCTTCTAAAATGCTCTCCGTGATAAGATCTTCCGTCGAAACCAACGTTAAAACTTAATACATCGTTTATTTGATGATTAAAGTTGGTAACGATCCCAAACCATCTATGCTCGTTAACACTAGATCTTAAAATATCTGCCTGTCGGTTGTCAGCTCTTCTCTCCCCAACAATTAAACCATTTGTGTTTAATGGGCGGGATCTATTATATCTGTATTGACCTGTTAAGTCAAAATTATCTTCTCCTTGTGAACCGTAGCTTCTAAGACCAATGGATCCTCCTCTACCGTAAGATGCATAAAGTACAGTAGACAATTCTGATCTATCGCTCATTTTCCAATCCCAGCTTAAGTTGGCTATTGGTTTATGGTAATAATTTCCTGAAGTATTCATGAACTCACCATTTAAATAGCCCCACTGATCATTATACCTTTTTCCCTTTTCCAAAAGGGTAGCGATGGTATACCTATTTCTCTGATCGTGAATTTGTGGAGCACCAGTAACTAAAAAGTTAAAGGTATGATTCTCATTAGGCACATATCCTACAGAAAAAAAGTAAGTCTGACCATTTCCAGACATATAATCGTTATAACCGTCCCCTTGCCAATGACCTAAAAGTGTAGAAAAAGCCCATCCTTTTTTACTTAAGCCAGTAGAATAGTAAGCAGATGTTTTTAAGTAGTTATCATTACCTACCATGGTTTGTACAAATCCTCCTTCTTTAGAGTCTACTGTTTTAGTAACAATGTTTATAGTACCCCCAACAGAGGAAATAGCCAACTTAGAAGAACCTAATCCTCTTTGTACCTGAACGGCATTCGCAACATCTGTTACTCCTTGCCAGTTAGACCAGTACATTTTACCATCTTCCATTCCATTAATCGGCTGACCGTTTAATAAGAATGCTGTATTGGATTGGTCAAAACCACGAACTTGGATTCTTGAGTCTCCAAATCCACCACCACTCCTTGAAGTATATACTGATGGGGTCGATTTTAACAATTCCGGAAATTCTAAATTCCCACCTTTAAGTGCTATATCAGCAGCTTTAATAGTAGAGACTGCGATCGGGGTTTGTCTGTCCTTAGCCAAATCTATAATACCCGAACCAATAATAACAACGCCCTCTAACTCCTCTGCATCGGGCATTAAAGTGATGGAACCAATATTACCTGTTTTAGTAAAGTTGATCTTTTTACTTACAAATCCGATGTACGAAATTACTAGCGTTCCTGTATTTTGAGGAACTTCGATACTAAATTTCCCGTCAAAATCTGCTGCAACACCAGTTGTAGTCCCTTGAACCATAACGTTTGCCCCAGGCAACGGTCCACCTAAGTCACCGTCTAGCACAGAACCAGTAATTGTTCCTTGTGAAAATCCAATCGCCGAGCTTAAAAGCAGAGCAAAAACCAGGTAAATTTTTTTCATCCTTCTTAAGTTAAAGAGTTTTTAATTAGCGGCGCAAAATTGTTATTTTTTTTGCAACGGTACATTAATACAATGTTAAATTAGTTGGCGCAAATTTAACAAAAAAACTCAAGTAGGAAATGTAGTAAACAATAAGTTACTGACGATTAGCGAAAAACGCAGTACTTAACGATTAATTTTTATATAAACCCAAAAGATTTAACGTAGATCCATCGTGATCCGCAACATTTTCACCATTTATATCATTTAAAACTGCGGTTGCCAGTTCCTTACCTAATTCTACACCCCACTGGTCATAACAAAAAATGTTCCAAATTACCCCTTGTACATATATTTTATGCTCATATAAGGCTATAAGAGCCCCAAGTGAATTTGGGGTCAGTTTATCAATAAGCAGGGTATTTGTAGGCTTGTTCCCTTCAAATACCTTAAAAGGTACAATAGACTTTACAGCGGTCTCCCCGTTGTTCTGATTTTTAAGCTCTTCTTGCACAACCTCGGCCGACTTACCTCTCATAAGTGCCTTTGTTTGGGCAAAGAAGTTGGCCATCAATTTATTATGATGATCCTTATCTCCATATAAAGAGTCCTTAAAACCAATAAAATCGGCAGGAATCAGTTTAGTCCCTTGATGTATTAATTGAAAAAACGCGTGTTGTGAATTTGTTCCTGGTTCACCCCAAATAATAGTACCGGTTTGATAATCTACTTTATCTCCATTCCTGTCCACACTTTTTCCATTACTTTCCATAACCCCTTGCTGCAGGTAAGCTGAAAAACGAGACAGGTATTGCGAGTAAGGTATAACGGCTTCTGTTTCGGCTCCATAAAAGTTATTGTACCACACACTGAGCAACGCTAGGATAACCGGCATATTCTGGTCAAAATCAGCGGTTTTAAAATGTGTATCCATTTCATTGGCACCATCCAAAAGACCACTAAAATGCGCATATCCTACCGCTAGACATATAGAAAGACCTACCGCACTCCATAGAGAGAAACGCCCTCCCACCCAGTTCCACATCGGAAATACATTCTCTGACGCTATTCCAAACTCGGCTATTTTTTCCGTATTGGTAGATACCGCGGCAAAATGCTTCGCCACATCTTCTTGCTTTGCAGATTTTAAGAACCATTTTTTTACGGTAGTAGCGTTGGTTAACGTCTCTTGGGTAGTAAAAGTCTTGGATACCACTATAAACAGGGTGGTTTCCGGATCTAATTCCTTTAAGGTTTCGTGCACATGATCTCCATCAACATTGCTAACAAAATGCATTTTAAGATGGTTACCATAGTATTTAAGGGCTTTTACGACCATTTCAGGACCTAGGTCAGATCCACCAATACCTATATTTACAACATCGGTAAAGGCTTTGCCAGTATACCCTTTTGCAGTCCCTGAAATTATAGAATCGGAAAATTGCTGCATTCTCTTTCTAACCGCATACACTTCAGGAACTATATTTTTCCCATCTACCTTTATAACATCAGATTCTTTTGCCCGTAAGGCTGTATGCAATACTGCCCTACCTTCGGTTTCATTAATGCGTTTCCCATTATATTGATCACTGATAGCACTTTGCAGATCCACTTCCTTGGCAAGTTGCAAAAGTAACTCCCTAGTTTCCTCAGAAATCCTATTTTTAGAATAGTCCAGTGTAAAATCATTCCAAGTTATGGTGAATTCCTTGGCCCTATCCGGATTTGATGAAAAGAATTGCCTTATAGTTTTATTTGAATTTTCCTTAAAGTGAGATGATAATTTTTTCCAAGCGCTGGTTTCACTAGGATTACTATGCCTTATAGCCATATTAATTATTTAATGTTAGTAGATCTTCATCTGGAAGCATCATGAATTCAATACAGTCTAACTTGTCCTTAAAAGGAGCTATGTAATCTAAGTATTGTGTTTTTAAACTATCGGCAATAGGATCTGCTGTAGGTAATTTTTCTCGTAATGGATCAACCTGTTGTCCATTTTTCCAAAAGCGATAACAAACGTGGGGACCACTGGTATTCCCGGTCATCCCGATCCATCCAATAACATCTCCCTGCTTAACAAATTGGCCTTTCTTTACATTTTGAGCCTTCATATGAAGATACTGGGTACTATAAGTCCCGTTATGCTTTATTTTCACATACTTGCCATTACCTCCCTTTCTAGTAGATTCTTCAACTGTACCACTTGCTGTGGCCCTAATAGGAGTACCTATAGGTGCGGCATAGTCTGTCCCTTTATGTGGCCTCACTTTATAACCATAATAGGCGATTCTTCTATTTAGGTTGTACCTAGAGGAAATCCTACTAAATTCTACCGGAGAACGCAAAAAGGCCCGTCTTAGGTTCTTTGCCTCTTGATCATAATACTCACTTATACCGTGTACGGAATCTGTAACAAAGTTAAATGCATAAAACGGTTCTCCGTTATGTTCAAAATAAGCAGATTCAATTTTCCCTGCACCGGCATAAATGGTATCGTTAATATATTTCTCTTTGTAGATAACCTTAAACTTATCCCCTTTTTGCAGTCTAAAGAAGTCTATGTTCCAGGCATAAATTTCGGATAAATTATTAGTTATGTTATAATCTATACCCTGCGCCAAAATAGCTTCGGACAGAGAGGTCTCTATTATCCCAGAAGCTTCACGCTCTACATATTTTACCTTTTGCTTTTTCTTATAGGCCACCACACTATCCCGTAAATCAACGACAGTGTAATTAATAGGATCGTTTTGGTAAATAAAAACTTGGGCCGTATTGATCGTGTCCTTGGATTTTAAGATTAAGTATGGTTTCCCTACATTAAACTTACGGACATCAAAAGTATCCTTATAATTTTCAGTTATAGCGGCTATTTTAGGGTAATCTACTTTATTTCTTAGCAATATCTCGCCAAAAATATCCCCTTTTCTAACCGTATCCCTTAGAACCTCAAAATCATTTAAATTAAATCCAAACTCTTCTATCACCACTGGCTTCTCAATGGTGACCAATTCTACTAGGTCATCTGTTTCCGCCTTCTTTTCTTTGCAGGAAACAATCAATACTAAACTAAAAACTAGGGACCAATACTTACTCATCGTTACTTTTTACTTTTTCTGGGTTAAAGATATGGTCTACCCATTGTTTTCCCCAATTATTTAACTCTTGTTTTGAATATAATTCTGGAAAAAATATCACTTTCTGGAAACTTGGAGGCAAATATTGCTTCCAATTAGTCCCTCCAGTAGCTTCAATTTGGGTATCATCTTTGGTAAGATAGCGATAAGCAGACCCCATATGCATTAAAGGCCAATTTACATTCGCATTTATATCCAATGCTTTTAACGCATCAATTAAGGTTTTATTATCCTTGGCTTCTTGTGGGAGCTTTTGGTATTTATTATAAATTGTATTGTTTTGCACTTGTTTGGCTATCCTAATCAATCTTGGGGTATAACGGTATTCAAATTGCTTTAGAGTAAGGGTTTTTTCTCCTGTGGTTTTGTCCGTAGCACCTTTTTTCCAATAGATATTCTCATAGAGTTCCTCAATGCTATCATGGGACGAAAAATTATCACGTTCGGAATAATGAACCAAATTCTCCATGGAGGTCGCGTAGAGTTCTATCATCCTGTACTGAGCAGACTGGAATCCACTAGCAGGCAATAACGCCATTCTATATTGCATAAATTGTTCCCGTTGCATCCCCTTAATCATGACGCTGAAAGAGGAAATCAACACCTGATAATAGCTATTTATACGATTGGCCTTTTCAATGAAAAAATCCACATCTTGGGATTTATCATCTACTAATTGTTTTTGTTCGTGCAGAATAAGTTTGAAATAAAGCTCGGTAATCTGGTGGTACATTATAAATATTTCCTCGTCAGGGAAATGCGTCCTAGGCACTTGAATACTAAGCAGCGTATCCAAATTAATATAGTCCCAATAAGTTAAGTACCGCTGATACAGCAAACCATCTAAATAAGAACTAAGATCTTGCCCGGAATCCTTGTACTTTTCTTCTAATTTGGAAATCTGGGAATCTATATGATCTTTATTCATATTAATCCATTATTATTTTAAATTGATGTTTCAGTCCATTGTACCCGTCTAGATCTGCTTTAATAGCTCCAACCCTTAAATCTGCCTGAATACGTACCGGAATCTTATTATCGTCATTTGAAACCCATAGCGTTAAGCTCTCCTGCTCCTTAAAGACTCTTCCCGATTGAACATAGGGTCTAAACTTTAAACTCTCAACTTTACCGTATTTGGTTTTCAAAACTTCTTTGCCTAAATACTTAAGCTTAAAGTTAAATACCCCATCATCATCATATAGGACATCCAGCTTAATACTCTCCCCAACTATTAAATCCTCAAAGTCGTACGTATTCCGAATATAATAAAAAGCGGAAACCAAGTCTTGGATACCCTCTTGGATAGTAAACTTATAATTTTTATCGTTCTTTTTGTCTTTTAAAACCGCAATGTTAGCGTCATAATCAAAGTTAACCTCAACATCCTTGGTATAACCGCCTTCATTTATTTTTCGAATAAATTTATAGGGCCTGCCATCTCGCTTATCAAAATAACTTTCATAGGTATCATCTACCTTAAAAAAGATACTTGCAAAGCCTGTAGTTTGTCCATTACCAACAACGTGGTAAACGGGAATCCCATTAAAATCCTTTGATGTAACGTGTAGGGTGGCATAGCTCGCATTTAAAAAACCGTAGTGGATGCGGAATTTTAGCCACTCCCCAGGATCAAATGCAGATACTTTGTCCTTCTTTGCCTCTGAGATTGGATCGGTAGCCCAATCCTGAGAAGGATGACTTTGGGAATTTAAGGAAAGCCCAAATATTAATAATAGGATAACAGTTATCTTTTTCATATTCTTCAATGTTGTAAAATTAATAAAAACCTTTGAATTGCGGCTTTATTCTTTACTTACCTAAACAAGAATTATTCCAAAGTATTGTCCATAAAAAAAGCCCAGTCGTAAAACTGGGCTTTCCTAAATAACCAACCAAACTTTAAATTATGAAAAACCAATACTTAAAGTTGCAAGGGAACCACCCCTTGCGAGAACAAATTTAATACAAGAATATGTTCTGAAATAGGATTTAACTTACTTTAACGCTCGCCTTAACATTATTTAATAATTTGAAATATAAAATTGGGAAAAAGTTAAGAAAAACATGTTTTTCAAAGGGTCCCACGCGACTCCTGCTCTCTTTCGATTGCCTCAAATAATGCCTTGAAATTTCCCTTTCCAAATGATTTGGCACCCTTTCTCTGAATTATTTCTATGAACATGGTTGGCCTGTCCAATATTGGCTTTGTAAATATCTGTAAAAGATAACCCTCGTCATCTCTATCTATTAATATTCCCAACTCGCTTAAGGGTGCCAAATCTTCATCAATTTTCCCTACCCGGTCTAAAACATTCTCATAATAACTGGGCGGAATGGTTAAAAACTCTACTCCCCTTGCTTTTAAGGACCCCACGGTCTCTATAATATTATCCGTAGCTAATGCTATATGCTGTACCCCCGATCCATTATAAAAATTTATAAATTCTTCAATTTGCGATTTTTTTCTCCCCGATGCAGGTTCGTTAATTGGGAATTTAATGCGTCCGTTACCGTTGCTCATCACTTTACTCATAAGTGCCGTATATTCTGTAGAAATATCCTTATCATCAAAAGATACTAATTGTGCAAATCCCATAACATGAGCATAAAATTTACACCATTTGTTCATTTCATTCCACCCAACATTTCCCACAATGTGATCTATATATTTTAGACCTACATCTGGCGCCTTATAAAATGGATCCCAACGCCTATAACCAGGCATAAATGCGCCTTTGTAATTTTTGCGTTCTACAAAAGTATGCACGGTCTCCCCATAAGTTTGTATACCGGATAGTACTACCTCCCCCTCCACATCTTTTATCACCTTAGGTTCCATATAGCTTACCGCCCCTCTACTAACCGTTTCAGAGTAGCTTTTTCTAGCATCGTCTACCCACAAAGCAATTACTTTTACTCCATCTCCATGAGCCTCTATATGTCTATTAATATCACCTCCAGATTTTAGGGGAGAGGTTAGCACCAATCTAATTTTATCCTGTTTTAAAACGTAAGAAGCCCTATCCTTAAGCCCTGTTTCCAATCCAGAATAGGCCAATGGTTGAAAGCCCCAAGCGGACATATAATAATAAGCTGCCT
Source organism: Arenibacter certesii DSM 19833 (assembly GCF_000429545.1). Taxonomy (GTDB): domain Bacteria; phylum Bacteroidota; class Bacteroidia; order Flavobacteriales; family Flavobacteriaceae; genus Arenibacter; species Arenibacter certesii. The sequence goes on along the minus strand of NZ_AUCB01000003.1, from coordinate 239,580 downwards.
GTTTGGCATTACCCACGTATAATTCAATATAATCTGTTCCTAAAATTGGAAGAAAATCTTCTGCTTCCGGGTTTTCCTTTGGCAGGTTTAAAGCGGTTTTATCAGTAGCCATAATATTTTTGCTTTTTAAGTTGAATTGCATCAAATGAAATATGTTTCGGAGAAATGGGACACACACTATCTCCAAAACGGGGTCCCCTAAAATTTCCTGAACCCTTTACCACATTGCCCTAAGATGAGCAGTAATATCAACCCTATATTGTAGAATCGGTATTTATTTACACCTTCTCCAACAAATATCGGAATAAATACGCTCCTAATTTGTTAATTAGTCCTATTTGAACCTTGTATGGCACCTAGCACCCCTAAAACCAGTAGCCCACACTGAAGAAGATTTGATTTTCACTCTTTTCTGGTGTAAATGTGTAATACACCTGAATAGGACCAATAAACGATTCTAGCCCATAACCTATTCCATACCCAGAATATTCGGGAGCCACAAACCAATCAGCAGTCCTAAAAAGATCATCACCAACATTAGCAAAATTTGCTGCTAATAAAATATGGTTTTTAGGTAAAAACTCATAATCTATCTTGGCCATTGCCTTAACATAACTATTGCCCACCAGGCTTAAAAAATCATATCCCATAAAAGGAATTGCATTATTTACCAATTGCGTTCCATATCCACCCAATATAAAGTCCATGGAAGCTATAGGTGAAACACCCCATTTAAACCCCCCTTCGGTCTCTAAGTTTAAATACACATTATTAAACACTGAAAATGCTCCGCCCATCCTAGCCTTTCCTACAGAAAACTCCTTAAAATTATTATTAAAGTCGGAAGAGAATATATACAGATGAAAATCACCATCGAAATACAGCCCTTTAGTGGGAAAGAAAATATCATCATAGGTGTCATAGGTCAGCTTCCCATAAGTACTGTAAAAGTTACTATTTTCAAAATAGGTCCGTCTATTAGTTGGAAGGTTAGGGGCATTTGTAGGCTCTGCAAGACTAAGTGTTTTTGTACTATATTTCAGCAGCTTATGTTCTAACCCCAAAATAAACGCAAACTCTTCCTTTAATACCGTTTGAAGATACACTTGATTGGTCAAGTCCGTGGCACTAAGACTTACTTTTTGAATATTAGCACTAGCATCGACTTGGAAATTTGATCTTATCAGGTCAAAATCTACCTCTTTATTAAAATGATCGAACTGGGAATTCATCCCAAAACTCCAGTAAAAACCTTTATCCACATAATACTCTAATCTATATCTTAGATTATCCCCGACAATAAAATCGAAAGAAGCCACATCATCATCCATCAAAAAATTCTTCTTCGTTAAATTTAACATCCCGGAACTTTTATAAAGATCATCATAATGAAGTCCCAACCTGATGAACATTTTATTCGGGTTTTCTTTCACGTTAAGCAACAGGCCAACCCCCTCTCCATTACTTAACAATTCGTATTTTATAGAGGTGAAATTCCCAGTAGCCGACAGGTTGTTTATCCCCCGCTGCAACTTTTGAAAGGAAACATCATCATCTTCGTTAAAACGCAGTTTACCCATAATATAGGCTCTAGAATAATTATGGTTGCCCTGTATCATTACTTCATTAACATGAATAGTATCCTTGAATTTTGCCGGCACTATTCTTCGCTCGTTCTCTAACGAGGATACCTTTGCCACCTTTAGCAGATCATCAAATTTTAGGCGCGCAGCTTCCTCTCCTTTATCTATTATGCTCTTACCGTAACCAAAATCAATTACAGAGTAATCTTTTATGTCTGGGGAAATATAAATATCGGTCATTTCCGATTTTTCCCGCATATCCTTCACCGTTCTGTAATTGTTGATCTGTAGGAGAATTTCGGTAGCGGAAACCAAAGACTCCCGGTCCGACAAGCCGTGCTGCACATCAACTCCAATAATAATATCGGCACCCATTTTCTTCACTTCCTTTATAGGGTAATTATTGATCACCCCACCATCTATCAACACTTTACCATTTATCTCCACTGGCCTAAATAAAGAAGGGAAAGTACCGCTGGCTAAGATAGCCTGTGGCAAATAACCGTGATCTAATCGCACTTCGTCCCCAGTTTCCACATCAGTCGCGATACAGATAAAGGGGATTGTAAGCTTGCTAAAATCATTTACATCCTTAACATGATATAGCAATCTAACAAACTCATTGTAAATACTTTGTCCTCCAGAAATAGCCTGTGGAATCGAAATTTTAAATCCGCTAAAGGGAAGAGTAACCGCATACCTTTCGGAATCTTCCTTTTCATAAAACGTTTTGGAGCTCCTAGGCACATTATCTTGGATAAGCGCCATAAAATTGGTGCTTTTAAATATAGAGTCCAGTTCAGAAGCTGTATAGCCAGATGCATATAGCGCCCCTACAATAGCCCCCATACTGGTGCCCCCTATATAATCTATTTTCACCCCAGCCTCCTCAATCACCTTTAGCGCCCCAATATGAGCAAGGCCTTTAGCTCCTCCGCCACTAAGAACGAGCCCAACTTTTATGTCCTTAGCATCTTGTCCAAATAACACTATGTGGGAAAAAACTAATACTATAAGGATTAAGCATTTTGGCATATTACTAAATTACGGGATTAATGAAAGGATTCATAAATTATTTTTGCCTTGGAATTTCCTACAATTTCCGTCAATTGCACCAAGGAAGCTTCCTTGATTCTTTTTACCGATTTAAACTTTCTAAGCAACTCTTCCTCGGTTTTTTTACCGATACCTTTTATCGATTCCAATTCTGATTTAATTGCAGCCTTACTTCTTTTGTTTCTATGAAAGGTAATTCCAAATCTATGCGCCTCATTCCTAAGCTGTTGTATAGTCTTTAAAGATTCAGACTTTTTATCTAGATAAAGCGGAATAGGATCTTCTGGGAAATAAATTTCTTCTAATCTCTTAGCTATTCCCACAATGGCTATCTTGCCTCTAAGCTCTAATGCATCCAAACTTTTTAAGGCTGAGGACAGCTGACCCTTCCCTCCATCAATAATTATTAATTGTGGCAAAGTCTCACCCTCTTCAATCAGCCGTTTGTATCGTCTATAGACCACCTCTTCCATAGAGGCAAAATCATCGGGCCCTGTAACGGTTTTAATATTGTAATGCCTATATTCTTTTTTTGACGGTTTCCCATCCCTAAAAACTACACATGCCGCAACGGGATGAGTACCCTGTATGTTAGAATTATCAAAGCATTCTATATGCCTAGGCTCTTGTGAAAGCCTCAAGTCTGTCTTCATTTGCGCCATTAGACGTTTGGCATGCCTATCTGGATCAATTATTTTTATTTGTTTAAATCGCTCCTGGCGGAAAAACTTGGCGTTTCGTTCTGAAAGGTCCAATATTTTCTTCTTGTCGCCCAATTTTGGCACCACAATTTTTAAATGATCTTCTAGCTCTATTACGTAGGGAAGATAAACCTCTGTGGACTGCGAATTAAACCGTTGCCTAATCTCTACCACTGCCAATTGCAAAAGCTCCTCATCAGTTTCATCTAATTTTTTCTTAATTTCCATTGTATGAGACCTTATAATGGACCCATGGGAAAGCTGCAGAAAATTTACATAGGCAAATGCTTCATCAGAAACAATACTGAAAACATCCACATTGTTGATATTGGGATTTACGATGGTAGATTTCACCTGATAATTCTCTAGCACCTCGATTTTCTCCTTAATTTTTTGCGCCTCCTCAAACTTCATCTCCTCAGCCAACTGCTTCATCTGATTCCTAAAATAATGGAGGGACGATTTAAAGTTTCCTTTTACAATCTCCCTGATATCCGCAATCTGCCGTCTATAGTCATCTTCCGTCTGCAAACCCTCACAAGGCCCCTTACAGTTCCCTAAGTGGTATTCTAGACATACTTTATATCTGTTAGCCGTAATTTTCTCCGAAGAGAGATCATAATTACAGGTACGCAGCGGGTAAACACTTTTAATAAGGTCTAATAAAGTATGTACGGTTTTCATACTAGTATATGGGCCGAAATATTCAGATCCATCTTTAATGAATCTTCTGGTGGAAAAGACCCTCGGAAACCTTTCATTTTTAATACAGATCCAGGGGTAGGTCTTGTCGTCCTTTAATAGCACGTTATATCGAGGCCTGTATTTCTTAATCAGGTTATTCTCTAGAAGCAAGGCATCAGATTCGGTAGGAACCACTATATGCCGAATAATTTTAATTTTTTTTACGAGAACTCGTGTTTTCCCGTTCTCGTGATTTTTATTAAAATAGGACCCAACCCTCTTTTTAAGGTTTTTAGCTTTGCCTACGTAGAGTATCTTTTCTTCGGCATCATAAAATTGATATACTCCCGGATCGCCCGGTAACGATTTCAACTGAACTTCAAGTGGAATATGAGGCATTCTTTTAAGTTTCTCCTTTCTTAATTAATAACGAAAATTACTCCGATTTTCTTAGAGCACATAGAAATTACTGATTTTTAATGACCTTTGAAAATTAGTTTGAAGTATTGGAATTATATACCTAACCTTATCTTAAATAGATTAAAAATAACTTCTCCTAAACGTCAATTTTCCAAAAATAATCGATGAAATGATCGCTCTATCGATAATTAACTCAAAAATAGTCGATTTAGACTGATTTTCATCCTATATCCAAGACCCTGATAATCAGTAAGTTACTCGCTTAGGTGTTTTGATATTTGAAAAAGAGCATGCTGAATCCTTAATAAAATGTTAAAAAAACTGCATTTCATCGATTAAATAGTGCTTTTTATAGATAGTCTAAACACTTTTTACCTATATTTGATTAATCTCAAGCGAATTAGACCATGGATAACTACATAATCACTCTAGTAACCTACTTATTTTTAATGGGTGTTTTAAAAGTTTATTACAACTTAAGGGTTTCATCAAAAGATTAGCCCCCTTAAATTAGTATAGACTGTTTCCCCCTTTTAAATTTAGTTTCCCTATTCACAAACTTATATTATGCTGAAGAAGGATTTGCGACTGCTCTACGATAATCGTCGTAAAAACCTTACCAGTGAGCAACTTGATGCATTTAGCCTAGCTATTGCCAATCGGCTTCTTAAAACTCCAATTTGGGAGCATTCCTATTACCATTTATTCCTTAGCATTTCCGAGAAAAAAGAAGTGGACACCAGCATGGTACTATCTATATTGCAGGGAAAGGATAAAAATGTAGTACTTCCAAAAATGTTAGATGACAAAAACCTTATTAATTATCTACTTACCGACAATACTATTATCAAGAAAAATCATTGGAACATTCCAGAACCTATAGACGGCATTGAGGTGCCGCCTACGAAACTGGATGTTATATTTATGCCTTTATTGGCCTTTGATCTAAAGGGAAATAGGGTAGGATATGGAAAAGGGTTTTATGACACCTTATTAAAAGAGTGCAGACCTGATATAATAAAGGTAGGACTATCTTTTTTCGCGGCCGAAGATTTAATTACCGACAGCGAACCACACGATGTACCTATGGATTATTGCGTTACTCCTGATCAGATTTATTCATTTTAGCTTCGTTGGAAGGATCTCCGAAAGCTTTTTTATTGAACACTATTAAAATTCCCACGCCAGTACTTATAGCCATATCCGCAATATTGAAAACTGGCTCGAAAAAACGAAATGTATTTCCACCAACCATAGGTACCCATTCCGGCCAGACGGTATCTATCATCGGAAAATAGAGCATATCTACCACCTTACCATGAAAAATACTCCCATAGGGCTCCGCTGCAAACATTGTGGCCACCTGGGAATAACTATCATTAAAGATTACTCCATAAAAAACAGAGTCCAGGATATTTCCCAAGGCTCCCGCAAATATAAGAGACACAGCTATAATCAAAGTTTTGGAAGCGTTCTTTTTAATATTATCCCACAACCAGTAACCGATTCCTACAATTGCAAACAACCTAAAAATGGTTAGGACCAGTTTTCCCGCCTTATCTGAAATTGGAAGTATATCGCTCAACTTGGTACCCCATGCAGCACCTTCGTTCTCAATAAACAATATTTTAAACCAGTTGAAGACTTCTATTGATTCCCCTAGTACGAAATGGGTCTTAATATAAATTTTACTCAACTGATCTATAAGGAGGATCAGGATAACAATGAAAAGCGATTTTTTTAAACTCATTCCTTTAAAAATAGATGCGGCAAAAATAGACATATTTTCCGGTTTTCCTTGTTTGACATTCTCGGTTATAGAGATCAAGGAATAATTTTACACTAAATGTAAAACTCTGGTCAAAACAAATAGGTCTAATAATAAAAAAAACGCCTTAGAAGGCGTTTTTAATCAATTACTAGGCTTGCATATTCTTTGCTTCGATGCTCAGGGTGGCATGGGGCACTAATTTTAGTCGCTCCTTATTTATCAATTTCCCTGTAACACGACACACCCCATAGGTTTTATTTTCGATTCGCAATAATGCGTTCTTTAAATCCCGGATAAATTTTTCCTGACGGATTGCCAATTGGGTATTTGCCTCTTTACTCATAGTCTCCGAGCCTTCTTCAAACGCCTTAAATGTGGGAGAGGTATCATCCGTACCATTATTCCCATCATTCATATATGAGCTTTTAAGTAGCTCTAGGTGACTTTTTGCTTTCTCAATTTTCTCTTCGATCAAGACTTTAAATTCACTTAAATCTTTATCTGAAAACCTTACTTTTAAATCTTCGGCCATAATCTTAATGTTTTACAATAAATAATCTGGTATTTACGTCATCAAATACTACCTCAATACCATTGTCCAAACTCTCTTCAAAATTTAGTTCTGCCGCCAGCGTCTCAGCTTTAATATACGTCATATTACTTTCTACCGCCTCTTGCACAAAACCATTTTTCAATAAACTGATGTTAATTTTATCAGTTACTTCAAAACCAGATTCCTTTCTCAGGTTTTGTATCCTATTGACTAGCTCCCTAGCAATACCTTCTTTTCTTAGGTCCTCATTGATAGAAACATCCAAGGCTACCGTTAACGGTCCCGAACTCGCTACCAACCAACCCTCTATATCTTGTGAGGATATCTCAACATCCCCAAGCTGTAAAATAATACTTTTATTATTAATCTGCAGTATAATTTCGCCCTCCTGCTCTATTTTTAGGATATCCTCCTGATCTAGCTCGGCTACTTCGGCGGCAATCAGTTTCATATCTTTCCCAAATTTAGGACCTAACGTTTTAAAATTGGGCTTTATTTTTTTTACTAAAATTCCGGAAGCATCGTCTAACAGCTCTATTTCCTTAACATTAACCTCGGATTTTATTAAATCTGCCACCGCTTCTATTTCCGCTCTTTGGGTTTCGTCCAATACGGGTATCATTATCTTTTGCAAGGGCTGACGTACCTTTATTTTCTCTTTTTGCCTAATGGACAATACTAAAGAGGAAATAGTCTGTGCCTTTGCCATTTTACTCTCCAGTTCCTTGTTCACCATCTCTGGATTATACTTTGGAAACTCAGCCAAATGTACACTTTCAAATGGTTCTTTACTTGTTGTATTGGTTAAATCTTTGTAAAGTTGATCCATGTAAAATGGCGCAACTGGTGCCGACAACTTTGCAACCGTTTCCAAACAAGTATAAAGTGTTTGGTATGCAGAGATTTTATCTTGCTGATAATCTCCCTTCCAGAAACGCCTTCTACTTAAGCGAACATACCAATTACTTAAGTTTTCCTGGACGTATTCGGATATAGCCCTAGTTGCCCTAGTGGGCTCATAATCACCATAAGCCTCATCAACAGTTCTTATCAATGAATGTAATTCGGACAAAATCCACTGATCAATCTCTGGCCTATCGTTCAGCGGAATATCTGCTTCCGAATAAGCAAATTTGTCTATGTTGGTATAAAGGGCAAAGAATGAATAAGTATTGTACAAGGTACCGAAAAACTTCCGCTTTACCTCCGCAATCCCGTCTACATCAAATTTTAAATTATCCCATGGATTGGCATTGGAAATCATATACCAGCGAGTGGCATCGGGACCAAATTCATCCATTGTCTCAAATGGATCTACAGCGTTCCCAAGTCGCTTAGACATTTTCTTCCCTTCTTTGTCCAGCACCAATCCGTTAGAGACCACATTCTTGTAAGCAACAGAATCGAACACCATGGTAGCTATGGCATGCAGCGTATAGAACCATCCTCTTGTCTGGTCTACTCCCTCCGCAATAAAGTCGGCCGGAAAAGTTTTCCTCTCATCTATTAATTCTTTATTCTCAAACGGGTAATGCCATTGGGCATAGGGCATGGATCCGCTATCAAACCATACATCTATAAGGTCTGCTTCGCGTTTCATAGGTTTTCCAGAAGGAGAAACCAAGGTTATCTGGTCTACAATATTCTTGTGAAGATCTATTTTCTCATAGTTCTCCTCAGACATGTCCCCAACTACAAAATCCTGAAAGATATCTTCTTTTAAAACTCCTGCATCCACTGCTTTCCTCATCTCCTCCTTAAGTTCGGCTACAGAACCCACAATCAATTGCTCACTACCCTCTTCTGTTCGCCATATTGGCAGGGGAATTCCCCAGTAACGAGATCGGGAAAGGTTCCAATCATTGGCATTGGCCAACCAATTTCCAAATCTTCCCTCACCGGTAGCCTTGGGCTTCCAGTTAATGGTCTGATTTAGATTGAACATTCTTTCTTTAACATCAGTAATTTTTATAAACCAAGAATCCAATGGATAATAAAGTATAGGTTTATCTGTACGCCAGCAATTAGGGTAGCTATGCACATACTTCTCCACCTTAAAGGCCCTATTGTCTTCTTTTAGTTTTATTGCAATCTCCACGTCTACCGACCTTTCTGGAGCTTGACCGTCCTCGTAGTATTCGTTTTTCACATATTTCCCCGCCAACTCTTGTAATTCTGGTCTAAATTTCCCCTGTAGATCTACTAAAGGCACTGGGTTGTTGTTGTCGTCCAATACCAACATTGGCGGTACTTCTGGAACTGCTTGCTTGGCAACCAGCGCATCATCTGCTCCAAATGTAGGCGCAGTATGTACAATTCCGGTACCATCTTCTGTAGTCACGAAATCACCAGATATTACCCTAAAGGCATTTTCTGGATTCTGATATGGTTGTGCGTAGTCTAACAACTGCTCATATCTTATCCCTACCAGATCGGCTCCTTTGGCCTCTCCCACTACTTGGTAAGGAATTTTCTTGTCTTTTAAAGTATAGTTGGCAAAGTCTTCTTCGCTTCCTGCAGCAACGAATTTACCGCTGAACTGCTTACCTATCAAAGATTTAGCAAGAACAACTACAATAGGTTCAAAAGTATATTGATTAAAAGTCCTTACAGCAACATAATCGATTTTTGGCCCAACGGTCAGTGCCGTATTGGAGGGTAAAGTCCATGGCGTGGTAGTCCATGCCAAAAAGAAAATCTCATTATCCAAACCGTCAAAAACGCCGTTTAAGGTTTCTTTTTTTACTTTAAACTGGGCAACCACAGTAGTATCGGTTACATCCTGATAGGTCCCGGGCTGGTTGAGCTCATGCGAGCTTAATCCGGTCCCTGCCTTTGGGGAATAAGGCTGAATAGTGTACCCTTTATAAATAAGATCTTTATCATAAATCTGTTTTAGCAACCACCAAACAGACTCCATATACTTGGATTTGTACGTAACATAAGGATCTTCCATATCTACCCAATACCCTACTTTTTCGGTCATGGAATTCCAAACATCGGTATAGCGCATTACCGCTTTTTTACAAGCTGCATTATACTCCTCAACAGAAATTTTGTTACCAATATCTTCCTTGGTGATACCTAATTCCTTTTCTACACCTAATTCTATTGGCAAACCGTGGGTATCCCAACCAGCCTTTCGTTTAACTTGGAAACCTTTCATGGTCTTGTACCGCGGAAATATATCCTTTATAGTACGAGCCATAACGTGGTGTATCCCTGGCAAACCATTTGCAGAAGGGGGGCCTTCGTAAAAGACAAAACTCTCTTTGCCCTCCCGAGAGGTAACACTTTTCTCAAAAATAGTATTCTCCTTCCAGAAGTGTAAAATCTCCTCTGCGACTTTTGGTAAATCTAATCCCTTATATTCTGCAAACTTCATAATAACAGCTTCTATTGCTTCAATTTAAGTTTGCAAAATTACTAAATCTGAACAAATTACTACCCATCTTAACCAGGGTAAAAAAATCTTTTATCAATTGATCGGCTTTTCCGCCTATATTCAGTTTAAAGGTAAAAGCCATAAATCCCTTAAATTAACTTTCACCACTTATATTGCAGGGCGATTAAACAAAAAAGAGGCCGTGAATTAGGACGACCTCTTTAAAACAATTAATAGCTAGTTATTATTTTATCTAGACCCTGTAACCATAACGTTGGCGCTAATTTTTAGCATAGAGTTAACCTTAATAGCACCTAGATTTAAATCTGTAACCGACTCTACTTCCAATATGGAGTTAAAATGAAGTCCGCTTTCTTGATCCTCTTTATAAGAAGCAAAGATCAGTTCATATTCTCCCTCCTTCAAGAAATCTAAACTATAAGATTTACCTATTCCTTTAACCTCCGCACTGGTAATTGCATTCGCAAAGGTTACTCCGCTTTCTCCTTTTCCTTTCGTTTCTACATCGGCATTAAAACTACCCTTCTTATAAGCATATACAATAATCTTATCTGAAGTATTCTTAGAATCGTTCACAGTTCCAGAAATTTTTCCTGTAAGCTCTGCGTTTATAGCTCTGATTCCAGCAGTCAGCTCGGCCATGGTCACAAAATTATAGTCACTAGAGAAGTTGCTTTTTTCTTCCTTGATCGTTTTTCTAAGATCAAAATCCACCACTATAACATTTTTTGACTGGGCAATCACCTCAAAAGCATCATTAATATTAATTTTATTGGAAGCAGCTACCAAGGCATCCTTTTCCCCGTTAGCCTTCTCTACATAACATCCAGGAGCATTACCATATACATCCTTTTCAAAATCCAATTCAAATACAATATTGGAATACGATCTTGCCTGCAAATCCAAATTCCCCAAAACTTTTGTTTTACCATCTACCAAAGCTGCCAAATTTACTGTGGTAGCTCTAAAACCTTCCAAAGACTTTCCATCTACCGAAACATTGGCAATGGTAACAAAAACTGCTTTTACATCGGCGTTATCTATTGGGGCATCCGTAACCTCAAAACTGGTATTATAGGATTCTCCTGTGGCCGAATCATCACTTTTGTCACATGATATCATTGCCATCATAGCTATTAATATCAAACCTGAATTCTTTAAATAATTCTTCATAATCTTCATAATAAATTAGTTTGCGTATTTGCCTATAGAACACCATATCCCTTCTTTACCCTACCAAAAAATTATTAAATATGAAATTAACATCACTATCACACTCATTATCAAGAGCGTAGGATTGAAATATTTTATGCCAATTATTCCCTTGAAAAGACAGGTACAGCAAAGAGGATGAAACAACGGAGTAGTACTACCTCCAAATCCAATTAAGTAAGCGCTATATCAAATAGTCTTTTGCATCTAAATTAAACTAAGAGCAAAATGAAATAGTACACCCACCTCATTTATGAAATCAACTAAAATCATTATTGCCAGTTTACACCTCCCATTTGGAACCTAATTTTTTCTTCCAAATGGACATATCATTTTCTAAATAAGCGTTTTATATTCCTTTTCTATAATTACGTATTATACCCAATTAAAATCACGTAATCCATAGTGATAGTTTTTACGTACATTAATCACAAACAATTAAAGCACAAAAACCAAAATCATGAAAAGAATTGTATTCAGTTTTATTTTAATGGCGGCATTAAGTACTTCTTTTACCTCCTGTAGAGATGCTAATGAGAAAGCCAAAACTGCCACTGAAGAAACCAATGAAGCACTAAAAGAAGTAAAAGGCGATTTAGAAAAAGCAGGAAATAATGTTAAGAAAGCCGCCGAAGAATTAGGCAAAGAAATTAAGAAGGCTGGTGAAGAGGCAGTGGACAAAGCTGATAGAACCGCAAAAAGCATTGAGGAAACGGCGAAGGAAATTGGCGAGGATACTAAAGATGCAGCTAACCAAGCCGCTGACAAGGCCAAAGAATTAAAAGAGAAAATTAAAGAATAAACCTTGAATTTTAGTCACAGAGCATTTTAGCTTTTAAAATGCAAAACCTGCGCCCAGTATCAGATTAATCCCAGGAGCTACAATTCCTGAAGAATAAGAACGGTATCGTTGATCCGTTATGTTCTCTAAATGCAGCATTACTTTTAACGAAGGGGCAATCTGATACTGCGAGCGAAGGTTTAACGTGTACCATGACGGCGAATAGGGATTGCCATTGGCATCCTGGGCATATATATACGTTTTCTTTTTCTCAGAAAAAGCCATGTCCCCATGGGAAATTCTACCATTGTAATTCACAAATAGATCGGTCTTTAGTTTATAGTTCTTCCAAACCATATGGATATCCCCAAAGATTGGCGCCACGTGTCTGCCTGGAGAATGTGATCCATCATCTTCCTCTTCCTCTCCTTTCGTTACCGTTAGATTGGATACCAAAGAAAGCTTTTCCGTCAAAAATACGTCGGCTCCAAACTCAAAACCATACACATAGGCCATTGCAGCGTTCTGAACGGCCTGCACCCTACTCATTTCTCCATTGTAGTCTATTTCAATTTCCCCATTAAATTGGTAATCGCGGCGCACCAGTGCATCTACCAAATAGGTGTAAAATGCTGCGCCTTTAAAAGTTGTTCTATTCTTAAAGTTCTTTTGAATGCCCATTTCAATATTATAGGCATATTCAGGCTCTAGATCAGCATTCGGAACCACTACCGCTCCTGGTTCGGAGTCAAAAATTTTACCTATATCATCTATATTTGGCGCTCTAAAGCCTGTAGAGCCATTAAGGGTAAGCTGTAGATCGGTTTTGGGAAACCAACTAAAACCCAGACTCCCCGTTAAGGCACCCGTACTTAAATCGGCATTTTGAAAAGGAAAAGCATAAAAGTTATTATCAAAATCTGCATCTATCCATACATGACTATACCTCAGCCCCGAAGAAAGTGTAAAATTGGGTTTCGCTTTAAGCTCCCCACTTATATAGCCCGCCAAAGTCTGCCAAGTAGATCCATCGGGATATCGTGATGCAGATGGTAGAATACGATTCTCAACAAGGTTTAACTTACTACCTTGAGAGCCAATATTATTATATACAAACTCGCTTCCATAATAAAGACGGAAGTTGCCCATTCTTTTATTTTCAAAATCCACGTTAACACTAAGCGCATCTACGTTTTCTTGTGTGGTGTACATAGTTATATCCTGAAATCCACGATCACTCCTACTCTCTTTAAAGTTTTGATAGGCCGCAGTTATCTTTAGTCCGTCATAAAATTTGCGAATACCATTCTGATAAAATTGAAGATTCCCCATAAACCATTTCTGTGGCCCATAATACCATTCCGCAGAACGCAATCCCTCCCCATCTTTGGAAGGTCTAATGAGTCGGTCAAATCTCGCAAAGTCCGAAGTTTCCGAATAAAAAAGTCCTAGATCCACATTCCAATTATTGTTGGGCTTATATGCAATCTTTTGCATTAAATTTATTTGTTCGTATCCTGTAGGGTGCTGTATCTTGGCATTTTTGCTCTGCTCTATCAGGTCTTCCCCATTCTTAGTAACTACATACATATCCCTTAGATATGATTTAGGACCGTTAGACCCCATCCTAAGATCACCAAAGTGATTATAGGAAAGACTGGATAAAAAGGCCCATTTTTTTTTACCTAGATTAAAATCAACATGAAGGGTATTCTCGTTGTTCGCAGCGGCGAATCTATAGTTTGCATTCCCTGAAATATACAGGCTATCCCTTTGTGAAAACTGTGGTTTTTTGGTATAAAAATTCATTACCCCTCCAATAGCGTCAGAACCGTAAATAACAGAACCAGGACCAAAAATAACTTCGGTACTCCTCACCGTAAACGGATCCAGTGAAATTATATTTTGGACATTCCCACTCCTAAAAATGGCATTGTTCATACGCACGCCATCTATGGAAATTAGCAATCTATTTGTTGCAAATCCACGTATCATTGGACTTCCTCCCCCCAATTGACTTTTCTGAACAAAAACCTTCCCGCTATTGTTAAGCAAATCTGCCGAAGTTTGTGGTGCTGCAAAAGCAATGCTTGGAGCATTGATCACCGCTATTTTTTGAGGGATATCTTTCCGTTGTTGTTCCCATTTGGAAATAGACATAATCACCTCATCCAATTGCTCGGCGTTATGAACCATATAAAGCATTCCTTTCTTTACTACGTTTTCTTTTGTAGCTCTAGCCAGCTGATACCCTATATGCCTAAATGTAATCCGTTCATTATCATCAAACTGGGAGAGATTGCATACCCCATCAAAATCTGATAAGGCAGTTTTTGATTTATCAACGTTATAGACTATAACATTGGCCAAAGGCTGATGATCCTCCTCATCCAATATAATAATTTCCTGGCCTCTAGCTCCATAACAAAGCAAAAGAACTACAATTAATATGGTCTTTTGCATATCAACTAAACACTTCATTTAACACTGCCAACGATTTTGGTTTTCTAAACCCTTGCAATTGTAATTCATAAAAAAGCACTAGGTTATTTAATAGATTTTTTCGATCACTTTTACCGATTTTCACCTCCTCTATGCCATCAAAACCTATGCCCAAAATACTTTTAAAATAAAATAGTTCCCTCCCTTCAAGAAAAGGGTTTAGAGAAGGTTCTTTTACAAACTCTCCCTCTAATAGATCAAAGTAAGGGAAATCTACATTCTTCACCTCTGGATAAAAACCTAGAAACTTACTTAGGGTCAAGAGAAATAACAAGTGGAAATTGGCATAGTCTTCATGGGCATCTAGCCATTGTAGGGAGGCCTCCATAAAATGGAAAAGTTCTTTATTAGGTTCTTCCTCATGAATGCTATTCGCTATCATTTCAGCTAAGAAGAACGTAATTGCATTCTTAGCTATATGGGTATGAATGCTTTGACAATGATAACTGACCCTTACCTCCTTCAAATGCTCTAAGGCTCCCTTGTCCTTATGTAAAGCAACAACCTCCAATTGTGCCAAGGGCAAAAAGTAGGCTGCTTTCATTTTTCCTTTTTTAGCGGCAAGGATACCTTTTAACATATATGATCTTATCCCACTAGAAAGGGTATACATCTTAACGATCAGGCTAGTTTCCCCGTACTTTATGGATCTTAGAACAATTGCCTTTGTAGTAACCTGCATGGTATCTGTATTTTCTTGAAAAAAAGTTTAATTACTCCTTCAACTGTTCTTATTATTTCCTCTATTGTACACATTGGCAAACAAACTCTTAGTTCATATATGCATATAAAAAGGACCGGAAATGCCATAATTCGCGGTTCCGGTCCCTATTTTTACTGACCCTTTACTTATGCAAATACTATATTACACCCTGTGCAAGCATTGCATCGGCAACTTTCATAAAACCAGCAATATTGGCTCCTTTTACATAATTGCAGAATCCGTCTTCCTCACGTCCATATTCTAAACAGGCAGCATGAATATCACTCATTATCACTTGTAATCTTCTATCCACTTCTTCTCTAGTCCAACTGAGTCGCAATGAATTTTGTGACATCTCCAAACCAGAAGTGGACACACCCCCTGCGTTGGCTGCTTTACCAGGTCCAAATAAAATTCTAGCCTCTAGAAAACGATCTACGGCCTCTGGGGTTGAAGGCATATTAGCACCTTCTGCTACACATATACATCCATTTTTCAATAGGATTTTCGCATCTTCTCCATCAAGTTCATTTTGGGTAGCACAGGGCAATGCGATATCACATTTTACTTGCCATGGTGTTTCACCTTCTTTATAAACTGCAGATGGATACTGCTCTACATATTCAGAGATTCTTCCCCTTTTGTTATTTTTTAAGTCCATCACATATGCTAACTTCTCTGTATCTATGCCATCTCCGTCATAGATATATCCACCAGAATCTGAAAGTGTTACTACTTTACCTCCCAATTCCAGAGCCTTTTCAGCAGCATATTGTGCTACGTTCCCGGATCCAGAAATAACAAACGTTTTCCCTTTAATGGTTTGGTCTATTTCCTTCAGCATGCTTTGTACAAAATATACTGTCCCGTAACCTGTAGATTCTGGGCGAATTTTAGAACCTCCATAGGAAAGACCTTTCCCCGTCATCACCCCAGTAAATTCGTTTTTTATTTTCTTGTACATTCCAAATAGGTAACCTACTTCTCTTGCCCCAACTCCTATATCTCCCGCTGGGACATCCGTATCTGGACCAATATGTCTACAAAGTTCGGTCATGAACGATTGACAGAAGCGCATAACTTCTCCATCCGATTTACCCTTGGGGTCAAAATCTGCACCCCCTTTACCACCTCCCAAAGGAAGGGTGGTTAAACTATTCTTGAAAACCTGTTCAAAGGCAAGGAATTTTAAAACACTTGCGTTTACGGTTGGATGAAACCTTAAGCCACCTTTATATGGTCCTAAGGCTGAGTTCATTTGCACCCTATATCCTCTGTTAACATTAATTTCTCCTTTATCATCTACCCAAGGCACCCTAAAATAAATCAAGCGTTCCGGTTCTACCATTCTTAGCAGTAGATTTTTGCCACCATAACCTTCATTCCCGGGCAGGAAAATAAAAGGTATAATGGTTTCTGCTACTTCTTGAACCGCTTGAATGAACTCTGGCTGATGACCGTTACGGGCCTTTACCTCGTCCATGAATGCTTTAATTCTCTCTTCCATAAAAAATATTGTCAGTTTATTATTCTTAAGTTAACATTGATTTTGATGACAAAAATATGGCATTTATGCTGTTTCTCAATCAATTTTATTGATTTTTACAGAATTCATTGCTGAATCGCCTGCTTTAGATCCTCAATTAAATCGTCTACATCCTCTATGCCCACACTAAGTCTTATTAAGGAATCTACTACCCCACTTTTCTCCCGCTCTTCTTTGGGGATACTAGCATGCGTCATGCTTGCAGGGTGTCCTGCTAAACTTTCTACACCCCCCAATGATTCTGCCAAGGTAAAGACGTTCAATTTCTCCACTATTTTAATGGCTGTGGCATAGTCGGCACCTTTGGGAACAAACGAAATCATGCCCCCAAAATCTTTCATTTGCTCTTTTGCCACCTGGTGATTAGGATGATTGGCAAACCCTGGCCAATACACTTTTTCAATATCTGGGTGTTTAGACAAATACTCGGCAATTGCTTTGCCGTTCTCACAATGTCTTTGCATTCGTACATGCAAGGTCTTAATACCTCTTAGCACCAAAAAGCTATCCATTGGCCCACAGACAGCCCCACTAGCATTCTGGATAAAATACAGCCTATCTGCCAATTCCTTTTCCTTCACCACTAAGGCTCCTAGTACCACATCGCTATGGCCCCCTAGGTATTTTGTGGCCGAATGCATTACTATATCGGCTCCTAGATCTAACGGCAATTGCAAGTAAGGAGTAGCAAAAGTATTGTCTACTGCCAGCGTTATACGATTCTTTTTTGCCAATTTAGCAACCGCCTTAATGTCTATAATATTCATCATGGGATTGGTAGGCGTTTCTACCCAGATCAATTTTGTATTCTTATTTATATGCCTTTCAATGTCTATAGCATTCTGCATCCCTACAAAATGAAACACAATACCATATTGCTCAAATATTTTTTTAAAAAGACGATAACTACCGCCGTATAGGTCATTGGTAGAAATCACCTCATCCCCTGGTTTCAATAGCTTCATAACTGCATCCATGGCAGCGAGTCCGCTACCAAAAGCAAGTCCATAATTCCCGTTTTCTATACTAGCTAAAGCATTTTCCAAAGCTGTTCTGGTGGGGTTGGCACTTCTAGAGTATTCATAGCCCTTGTGGCCACCAGGTGTTGTCTGAGCATAGGTGGAAGTCTGATATATGGGCGGCATTACAGCTCCGTAGGCCTTATCTGGAAACTGCCCTCCATGTATGGTTTTACTATTGAATCTTAGGGTTTTCTTGCTCATAACTAAAATTTATATATACAAATGTACCTTTATCTTTCCGAGATTACAACGATGTTGTAGCTTTGCAGCTTTCTAAAACTGCTTTCTAATATGAAAAATATACTCTTGTGTGTCTTAGTTTTAAGTTTGGTATGGAGTTGCAAGGATGAAGAGCGACTTGCATTTGAGCCTCAGGAATTTACTTCAGAAAACTGCGATGGTTGCCCCGAAGTTTTCATTAGCATTCCAAATGCGTTGCAGAAGGACACGTTGAGCACTACGATTAACACTGCCCTTAGGGAGGAAGTTATTTCTATGCTAATCTATGACGATGAGATAGCGGCAAGCACTATTGAGGAGGCTATTTTATCATTCAACAATGGCTTTTTGGAACTTAAAGAATTATATCCTGACGAACCAGTGGGATGGGAAGCCAAAATAGAAGGAATAATTACTTATGAAGACAAAAACGTGCTTAGCATACAACTAAACTCGTATTCCTTTACCGGTGGGGCCCATGGCTTTTCTTCTACCCGATTTTTAAATTTTGATAAAAATAAGGCTATTGAATTGGAGAATGAAGAATTATTCAAGGACCTTCAAGAGTTTACGGATTATGCAGAAAAACAGTTTAGGCAACAAGAAAATATTCCAGAAAACAGATCCATCAATTACACTGGGTTTATGTTTGAAGGGGACCAATTTTACCTTCCTTACAATATAGGGTACACTGAGGACGGTCTACAGTTGATCTACGAACAGTACGAGGTAGCCTCCTATGCAGACGGCCCTATAACGCTGTTACTACCTTATCAACACATAAAAGCTTATTTAAAGTTAGATATAGCTAACTAAGCCTCAGCCAGTTTTAAAGCCTTCTGCAAAGAAAGGATGGTGCCTAGATGTATTCCTTCGTGGAATACGTTGAATAGAATAGCATCTTCCACCTTTTTTAGCGTCACATTAGCACTGGTAGTATATTCTTGGTATGCCGTAAATATCCCCTTGGCATAATCTTGTTGCGCCCATTCTACGGTAGCCAGCAATAGGTCTGTAATTTCATTAATCTCTGCCTCTGTAGCTGTACCATCTGGTACCGTTCCTTTTTGAAATTTTTCTACTATGGCGGAATCTACCCTCATGGGCTGACCTCCTAACTTATAGATCAACAATTGCTGGGTCACTACTACGTGAGCCATATTCCACCAAATATTATTACGGTATCCGTTTGGAATCCGCAATAACAAATCCCTTGGAGTATCCTTTAAAAATTTATGGAGTATTTTTCTATTTTGTAGACTAATATTAAATGCGTTTTCTAAAGCTTCCATTCTATGCCCGTATCTATTTACAATTGCCAATAAAAATAGTACATTTCAATGAAAATAGGTTTCTTTGTACGTCTAATTTTTTATAACAAAAGAATACCAAACAATGAAAAAGATCTACCATCTCAGCACATGTGATACTTGTAAACGGATATTAAAAGAATTGGACCCAGGAATGGATTTTGAACTTCAGGATATAAAAACCGATGCCATTACCCCAGATCAACTTTCACAAATGGCCCAATTGGCAGGGAGTTATGAAAAGCTGTTCAGTAAGCGCGCCCGACTATATAAGGAGCGGAATTTAAAAGAACAAAGTCTTTCAGAGCAAGATTATAAGGATTTAATCTTAGAGCATTACACGTTTTTAAAACGTCCGGTAATCCTAATTGACAACCACATTTTTGTTGGTAATAGCAAAGCGGAAGTTGCCGCTGCCAAGGCAAAAATAAATTCGTGAACAAACGGGGCCTCGCAATAATGGCTGCATTTGGCGCTGCCACTATATATGGCATTAACCACACCATTGCCAAAGGGGCAATGCCACATTATGTACCCCCTTATGGATTTATATTCCTTCGGCTTTTCGGAGCTGCACTATTGTTCTGGGGCATTTCGTTCTTTGGTCCCAAGGAAAACCTAAAAAAGGAAGATTGGGGAAGGATATTGGTATGCGCCGTGTTTGGAATGGGCATTAATATGCTCACTTTTTTTAAGGGATTATCACTATCCACCCCAATTAACAGTGCTATTTTAATTACAATTACCCCAATCTTAGTAGTGCTGCTTTCTGCTCTAATACTAAAAGAAAAAATATCCTTACAAAGGGGAGCTGGGGTGTTTATTGGCCTAATAGGCGCTTTGGGTCTTATTCTATTTGGCGCCGAAATTAGAAGTGATGCCGGCAATATCCCTTTGGGGAATGCACTTTTTATTATAAATGCCACTACTTATGGCCTGTACCTTATCCTTGTAAAAAAATTATTGGAAAAGTACCACCCTTTTACTCTAATGAAATGGTTGTTCTCCATTGGA
This sequence comes from Arenibacter certesii DSM 19833, assembly GCF_000429545.1. Classification (GTDB taxonomy): domain Bacteria; phylum Bacteroidota; class Bacteroidia; order Flavobacteriales; family Flavobacteriaceae; genus Arenibacter; species Arenibacter certesii. The sequence continues at coordinate 219,097 of NZ_AUCB01000003.1, read as the reverse complement.
TTCCTTATCACCCTCCCTATCACTTATCCCGAATATTCCTTAATAGAGTGGCAGGAGTTACCCTTAGCTATTCTTGGAGCAATAGCCTTTGTTATCATAGGAACAACATTTTTAACCTATTTATTCAATGTCTATGCCCTTACCCAACTAAAAGCATCTACCGTTGGGGTTTTTATGTATCTACAACCCTTAATTGGGATTATATACGCAATAGCCATGAGGAAGGATCACCTTACCATTGTTAAGGTGGTCGCCATTATTTTTGTATTGATGGGAGTGTATTTGGCAAGTAGAAAAACTACGCCAAGTCTTTAGGTCGAACTGCGAATTTCCGGGTATCTTCCCTTGTAAGCGATTTAAATCCAACTCCTTTAGGCACCTTATTAAACATTTCTAAAAACTCTTCACCCAATCCGGTAAGACTCCTTGTTGTTAAATCTATCCAAGCCCCCATAACCTGACAATGGGCAAAATTCCTACCCTTAGAATCATAAAAGTTGTGATGGAATTCGAAAAACATTCCGTCTTCACTTAGTCCCATTAATTCCAAGGAAACTTTAACTGGCTTTCCCAAAAAAGCTTCCTTAAAATAATAGACATGTTCGTGAAACACTACTGGGCCAATATTATGTGAGGCCATAGTCTGCTGATTAAAACCCAGTTCCAATAAAAAAGCCATTCTTGTATGACTCATAAAGTTCAAATAGGCAGAATTGGCCATATGACCGTTAGCATCAACATCACTCCAACGAATTTCGAATTCTTTTATATACATCCTTATTATATTTAGTACATTTGAATATGTTATGCATGCATAATATCTTTCAAAAGTAGTCAGAATTTGGAGAATAACACTTTTTAATCTATAAATCTCATGTACTGGCATTAAGTCTACAACGCAAAATATAAACCCATATGAGCAACAAAGCAGCTTTTATAAAAGATCTATCCCTACCCATGGTAGCGGCCCCTATGTTTCTAATATCGGGTCCCCAATTAGTAATAGAATGTTGCAAAAACGGAATTGTAGGAACCTTCCCCGCACTTAACCAACGCACAACCGAAGGTTTTGAGGAATGGGTGATAGAGATTAAAACGGCTTTAAAAGCCTTTGAAGAAGAAACTGGCAAAAAAACTGTCCCTTTTGGAGTTAACCTTATTGTACACCCTACCAATCCAAGATTGGAGGCCGATTTAAAAATTTGCATTAAACACCAAGTTCCATTAATCATCACTTCTTTGGGAGCCGTTTCTCAAGTGGTAGATGCTGTACACAGTTACGGCGGATTGGTATTCCATGATATTATTAAGAAGCGACATGCAGAGAAAGCTGCAGAAGCAGGCGTAGATGGATTGATTCTGGTTTCTGCTGGAGCTGGAGGACATGCAGGTACCATTAACCCTATTTCTTTGGTAGCAGAAATAAAAAAAATCTTTAAAAAAACCATTTTGCTCTCGGGATGCTTAAGCACTGGAAGAGATATTGCAACTGCCCTCCAAATGGGCGCAGACCTGGCATATATGGGAACAAGATTTATAAACACCCAAGAGAGTAACGCCACGGAGGAGTATAGAAAAATGATTATCGATGCTGGTGTAGATGACGTGGTTTACACCGCAGCTATATCTGGAGTACATGCCAATTTTTTGGGTGCCAGCTTAAAAGCTGCAGGAATTACCGAAGAAGATTTAAAGAAAGACACTAAAATAGATTTTGGAAAGGAAGTAAACACAGAAGCGAAAGCGTGGAAAACCATTTGGTCCGCTGGACAAGGGGTCACAACCATAGACAATGTGCTAACTGTCTCCGAACTTATGACCACATTAAAATCGGAGTTTAAAATGGCTATTGAAGAACAGGTAAAATTCTTAGAAACCTACCCAAAATAAAAAAACCCATGCCCATAATACCCTCTCTTTATAACCCGCCACTTCCCTTTAAAAATGGTCATTTCTCCACCATTTACTCTGGGTTAGTAAGAAAGGTGAAGGGACCAGTTCAAAAAAGGGAACGCATGTACCTTCCAGATGGAGATTTTATGGATTTAGATTGGAGTTACGCCAATAATCCAACCAGGATGGTGGCCATTTTATTACACGGCTTGGAAGGAAATGCACAGCGCCCCTATATCACAGGAGCCGCTAACTATCTTAACGCAAGCGGGATAGATGCCTGCGCTGTAAATTTTAGAGGCTGTAGTGGAACAACAAACCTGTTGTTTAAATCCTACCATTCTGGAGCAACAGAAGATTTGGAGTCTGTGGTAAACCATATTCTTCAAAAGGATACCTACAATCAAATATTTATAAAGGGATTCAGCCTTGGTGGCAATATGGCTCTGAAATATTTAGGCGAAGGCCGGGATATCCCAAAAGAAATAAAAGGTGCTGTAGCCATTTCGGCCCCTTGCCACCTACATAGCTCTTTAGAGCAATTATTAAAACCAAAAAACCGACTTTACGCCAACCGATTTAAAAAACGATTGATAGAAAAGCTACAGGAAAAAAAATTGCTTTTCCCGAAAAGTCTGAGTGACACCGATATTGCACAAATAAAAACCCTGAAGGATTTTGATGATCTCTATACTAGTAAGGCCCATGGCTTTTTAGATGCCCTAGATTATTACGAGCAATGCAGTTCCTTACAATTTCTAAAATCGATAAACATCCCTACCTTAATCCTTAACGCAAAAAACGATTCCTTTTTAGGGCTACAGTGTTTCCCATATGAAGAAGCACAGCAAAACGAAGTTCTATTTCTTGAATCTCCCAACTATGGGGGGCATGTAGGGTTCTATGACAGTAAAAACATCACCTATTCCGAAAAAAGAACACTAAATTTCATTGAAGAGCAATTATAAAAAAATCTATTTCATATCTTAGTGCATTAATTAAAAAAAAAAGATGAAAAAACTATTGATCCCTTTTGCCATAGTGGGATTATTAATGAGCTGTGGTGAAAAAAAAGAAGAGAAGAAGGCAGGATTCGAAATGAATCGCACTAAGAAGGAAGTTAAGACGACTACCAAGAGTGAAGGAGTGCCTGTAGACATGGACAATAAGGGGGTAGGCCCTATTAAATCCGTGACTTTTGCGGATGAAATAGATACCGAAATGGCTGCAAAAGGTGAAAAAACATTTAACACCCTATGTGTGGCTTGCCATATGGTAGACCAAAGAATGATAGGCCCAGCAATTAAAGGAGTGTATGACAGAAGAAGTCCAGAGTGGGTAATGAATATGATCATGAACCCTGACGGAATGCTAAAAGAAGATCCTATTGCTAAAGCCCTACTAAAAGAATACAACAATGCTATTATGTTAAATCAGAATTTATCTGAAGAAGATGCAAGGGCAGTTGCTGAATTTTTCAGAACTCTCTAAGCTAAGGCTAAAAATATATTATATAAATCGCTAGTTGGAGGCTCCTGCTCCCGACCAGCGATTTTTTTTGTTTCTAAAAGAGAGACTACACAAAGAAGTTTATCTTTATCTTATCCTGTAACCATTTATTTTATTAGGTGCTCCCTCCTATGTTGGGTGGGCAATTAGCTATATCTCTAACTTTGCCGCAGAGATGCTCCGCTGTCCATTACCATGGTACAATAATTTGATAATGTGTTTATTTGGAGATGTGAAAATTGAAAAATATAACCATTGTCCCTATTCAGAAGGATCAACATTACTGCTAATCGGAGCCTGTTCACTTATTACTGAAAATTGCGTTAGCTATTGCAGCGGCATACTTTTTAAGTAGGCTTGGCCTGCTAAAAAAGATACAGCGGAAAGAGCGACCCGACAGGGGAACGCCCAAAATCCACACTCGATTAGGAACGTATGCAATCCCTAACCAAGTAAATTATAATTTAGAGCCGTAGCCGCTTTCGTTAAGTTGTTGTACGCTTATTTATTGAGCATTACCCTATAAGTGGGATCTTCAATTATATTTACCTCAATAACACTTTCTGCATTTGTCAATAATTTTAGACAGTCAGGACTTAAATACCTTAGTCGCAGCCTTTTTCCCTGCTTCTGATATTTTGCAGTAATTTTATTCAAGGCGTCTATGGCCGACATATCTACCACCTTACTCTCTTTAAAATCGATGATAACCTCCTCCGGATCGTTTTCAACATCAAACTTTTCAATAAAGGTTGCGGTAGAACCAAAGAAAAGCGGACCATATATTTCGTAATGTTTTACTCCATTTTCATCCACACTTTTTCTTGCTCTAATACGTTTAGCGCTTTCCCAGGCGAATACCAAAGAAGAAATAACAACTCCAATCAGTACGGCTACAGCCAAGTTGTGGAACACAACAGTAACTACAGCTACTAAGATTAAAACAAAAATATCGTGCTTGGGCATCTTATTAATTACTTTAAAACTCACCCACTCAAATGTACCTATAGCAACCACCATCATTACTCCTACGAGAGCGGCCATGGGGATTTGTTCAATTACAGGTCCGCCAACCAATATGATTAACAATATCGTCATTGCTCCTATAATAGCAGAAAGTCGTGCTCTTGCTCCCGAACCAACGTTCACTAATGTTTGGGCTACCATGGCACATCCTCCCATGCCCCCAAAGAATCCATTGGTTATATTTGCTATCCCTTGTGCAGCTGCTTCCCTATTAGACTGACCTCTAGTATTGGTAATTTCGTCTACCATATTAAGTGTTAAAAGAGATTCTATAAGTCCTACACCCGCCATAACCAATGCATATGGAAAAATAATTTTAAAGGTTTCTAGGGTAAAGGGAATATTTGGGATATGGAACGTAGGCAACGATCCACTTACCGAAGCAATATCATACACTTTTTTGGTGTCTATATCTAGAAAAAAAACTATCCCAAACACCACCAATATAGCTACTAGTGAAGGAGGAACCGCTTTAGTAATCTTAGGCCATAAGGCTACAATTGCGATGGTTAATAGGGTTAATCCAACCATTATATACAGCGCTGAACCTTCCATCCAAACCTCAGCGCCACCATCCATGGTTTTAAACTGGGCTACCTGTGCCATAAATATGATCACGGCAAGTCCATTTAAAAAACCGAACATTACTGGTTGCGGAATAAGGCGAACAAACTTCCCTAACTTAAAAAGTCCAACTAGTAATTGCAGGACTCCAGCTAAGGCCACAGCGGCAAAAAGATATTCTACTCCATGAGTAGCTGCTAGCGCAATTAATACTACGACTGTAGCACCGGCACCACCAGAAACCATCCCTGGCCTACCACCGAAAATGGCCGTCACAATCCCCATTAAAAAGGCTGCATAAAGTCCTGTTAAAGGAGATAAGCCAGCCAAAATAGCGAATGAAAGCGATTCTGGGATCATGGTCATAGCCACCGTGAGTCCAGCTAAAATTTCAGTTTTATAATTTACTTTTTGTTTAAAGTCAAAGAGATTTAAATACTTTTTCACGTTTTTTATTTAAGGCTGCAAAAGTACTGCTTTTACTTGTTTTGAGGTGTATTATAGGTCTAAAATTCAGTCTACTGCGCTATTACCACAATTTTAAACCCAATAGTTTTGCTCCCAACTCACTTAATTCTGCCACTGGATATTTCAATTGCTCCCAATTTCGTGGATCCCCAGGAAAGGCATAACCTTCAGGAGCCACTCTATTTCTCCAGGAATTTATCCTCCATTCTCGCAATGCTTTATTATTCTCTTCTGCGGGCATCATGGAAATATACTGGGCAATCCGCACCTTATCTCTACTAAAATTAGGCCTAATGCCATGTGGCAACGTGCTATTAAAGATCAAAAGATCTCCAGCCTCTAGCTTTACCTTTACAATTTTATCTTGCAAATTGCTTACATCTGGCTGAAAGCGGTCTCTATCTTCGGGCTGGGTAGTCTTCCAGGTTTCATAATTACGATATAACCATGGAATACATTGAAAGCCACCCATGTTTTCATCTGTTTGATCGGACAAGGCCAAGACCCCCTGAACATTTTGTGGTTTGGTCTCTGGATCATAGTCCCAATGTATAAACCCTTTTTGCTCATAACCAGGCCGATTAGGAAAATTTAAGTTGGCTCTATCTATGGTCACCCATAATTTCTCAGTACCCCAGATATCTACAAAAGCATCATAAACTCTTTCTTCCTGCCTATTGTTCCATAGCATTTGATTATTATAAACTTCTACCATTCCCGTCCCCGTTAATTCTTTCATTTTCATTTCAGCTCTTGGGGGCGCATACCAACTCTCAGGATTGTTAGGGTCCTTCTCATCAAATTCCCATAAAAAATGAGCTGTTTCTTGAGCTTGACCTTTTGTAATGGTCTTTTTAATTATAACATACCCATTATGTACCCAAAATTGCCAGTCGGACTCACTCAGCACTCGCAAACGTGAATCATTTTTTCTATCGTTTAATTTTACGCTGCTAGAAGTAGCCGTAGAGGGGTTACCTGGAATTTCCTCATGGTAGTGATTGGCCATTTCTATTTTTGATTTTTTCATAACAGCTAATTTTAATTTTTCCTCTATTTATATCATATCTTGATAAACTGAAGTACATGAAGTAGTCACCTTGCATCTAAATAATCCTACGATTTACTACCATCCATTTTATACATTATTCACAAAGAGTTAAGGTACAGATTGTTGGTCAATTTCACTATTAACAGGTTAAAAAAAGTGCAAGTGGCGTTTAATGATCTTCATATTTCAGGTGTACTTTACCGATATTATATGGATCTCCGACTGAACGAAATTGGGAGGCAAACGCCAAAATAAAATTTTATTTAGACCTGTAACATGCTGTACACAAAATATTCTTACCGTGTAATTACGTCCTTTTTACAGATGCATTCCTAGTCGCATTTTGATTTTTCACTCTTATTTTACCCAATTGAGAGGCCCCAGATTTAAGGTAGGTAATGAATCCTCTTCCCATAATAGTATATACGGTACCACTTCCAGTATGATATAGTTCCACGGTGCTATCGTTTAATACATACAATTCAAAATAATCACTCCCCATATAATCGTAATCCAAGTTTACCGCCTTAACAAGATTGTTATTCGGAAGATTAAACACCTCATATCCTCCTTGGTAATCCCAAATTATTTTGTTTAAAGAAATTTCACTAGGATCCAAAGAAGAGCGGAAACCACTACCTTTCCCATCCTCAAAAAACTGCAAGAAGTTCTCATCATCAAATTCGTTTATTACGCCCTCACTACTGGTTTTTACTTTTTCCCATAGGTCATATTCCTGAAGAAAGTAGTGGAGGTTATCGTAGAAAATCTTGTTATAATTAAAGTTGTTCCTTTGGTATCCCTTTAAAAAATAAGAGGTATCACTTTGACCATCGTACAGTTCTATGGTATTATAATTTACTACAAAAACCTCTAAGCCCCACAATCCATCTACATCATGATCTATATTGAGCTTTCCATTAATAGTATTAAAGAACCCTACTGGTATTCCATAGCCATTCCCCGTCTTTCCAAATCCTGCCAAATTATTGTTCGCATATAGTTCTCCTCCTTTAAAAGAGACCGTAAATGCACGCTGTAGAAAAGGTACTTCCCCATTTCCCACAGTAGCATTTATGTATACATACCACAATTCATAGGAATGCACCAACTCTCTTAGATTAGGTGCGGCTTCCTGTATATAGTCGTCCTCCACCATAACTTCGGTATAACAGCTTGTAACCAAAGTTCCCAGTAAAAGCATAATGGATAGCAGTTTTATAGTTCTCATAAATTTCCTTTGATCGGTTATTGTAAATAAATAAAATAAGCATCATGCCGGTTTTTCAAACATCTGAAATACAAAGATTTACGCCTTTTAAATATAGAACTATGAAGGCATATTAACACTAGCAATCGGGAGCCATTGCAACATTATCCTATTTTGAAACTTCAAAAAACCGTACTACATTGCCGGCCAAATAAAATAATGGAGAGGGCAATTATTGACTTTAGTAGCCTCCCCCTTCTTTTTGGAAGCTGGAAAACAAAGGTTTTACCTAACTCTACCACGGGAAAAGCGAAGTTTTAAGAGGAGTCCGGTTTACTAGATGGGGAACCCTAATGCTAGTCCAATAGATGGGAAAGTAAAAAATTGATACCTTTATGCTGATGAAAAACGATATAAATTTCGCCGTTTTAGGTGGAGGAAGCTGGGCAACGGCCATTGTAAAAATGCTAACGGAAAATGCGGATATAGTGCAGTGGTATATGCGCAATACAGATGCCATTGACCATATAAAGAATCATAGACATAACCCTAAATACCTAAGTTCGGTAGAGTTTAAAACGGAACAATTAAAACTTACCGACGATATAAATACGGCTATTTCCAATGCGGATGTCCTTATTTTTGCGATCCCCTCGGCTTTTTTAAATTCGGAACTAAAACAATTAACTGTCTCATTAAAGGACAAAATTATATTTTCTGCTATCAAGGGAATTGTTCCAGAATCTGGTTTAATAGTAGGAGAGCATTTTAATGAACACTATCAGGTTCCTTTTGAAAACATAGGCGTAATCACTGGGCCATGCCATGCAGAGGAGGTAGCATTAGAGCGACTCTCCTATTTAACCATTGCTTGTGCAGATACTGAAAAGGCAGAATTGGTAGCCAAGCATTTAAGCAGTGATTATATAAAGACCAAAATATCCGATGATATTATAGGCACGGAATATGCTGCCATGTTAAAAAATATATATGCGATAGCTGCTGGAATTGCACACGGTCTAGGGTATGGGGACAATTTTCAGAGTGTTCTGATGAGCAACGCCATTCGGGAAATGAAACGCTTTATTAAGCAGGTACACAAAATGAAACGAAATATCAACAATTCGGCTTATTTGGGCGATTTGTTAGTTACCGGGTATTCTATTTTTAGTCGTAACCGTATGTTTGGCAATATGATAGGCAAGGGCTACACGGTAAAAAGTGCCATGATGGAAATGAAAATGGTAGCCGAGGGCTACTATGCCACTAAAAGTGCCTATTTAATTATCACAAAACACAAAAAAGAATCGAAAACCCCAATTCTAAATGCGGTTTACGACGTGTTATACGAAGATAAAAACCCAAAACGAGTTTTTAAAGAGTTGACCGATAAATTGGATTAAATACACCCCTAACTAAATATGATTACTTAGATAGTTAGGGATGTTTACACATTATTCCCTATCTAAGGAAAAGTTGGAATGTTCCTTAATTTCCATTTCCAGTGTTTTCCTATAACTGTTGATGGTATCCTTGTCTAGTTTATAAATCTGTTGGAACTCTTCTAAAATAGGCTCCATCAATTTATTGATACTTTCTATATCAAAATATAAGCGACCCGTTCTTCTTATAAAGAAGTCCATAGGAGTAATTACCATTTCTTGATTAATTGCAAATCGCAATTCGGCCTTAGCCATAGCAACAGTATGATCCTGATCCTTTTGTTTGGCATATTCAGCCAATATGGTTTCGGTTTGTTTCCCATAATTGGTCACCAAATACCAGGCATCATATTCTGTAAAACCTTCGGGAGCCAATCTTTCGTGTATTTCGGAAATGTACTTTTTAACGTGTTTGTACTTCTTAAAATCGTTTCCACAAAGCGGTATTTTATCTGTAGTACAATCTTTTATTTCAATGCCATACTCTTCTTCCATTTTTTTAGCCACCTTATTCACCACTCTTTCGGCCATTTTCCTGTAGCCTGTTAATTTACCACCTGCAATACTGATCAATCCTGAGTCTGAAGTAAAAATTTCATCTTTTCGGGAGAGTTCTGAAGCGGATTTCCCTTCTTCATGAATCAGGGGTCTCAAGCCTGCCCATGAGGAAATTACATCATCTAGCTCCAAATTAATTTTTGGAAACATATTGTTCACTGCGGAAATCAAGTAAAGCGCGTCGGTTATATCAACCTTCACTCTATCCTTATCTTCAGTATAATTGGTATCTGTGGTACCTACATAGGTAATTTTCCCCCTTGGAATGGCAAACATCATTCTACCATCAGGGATATCAAAATATACCGATTGTTTAATCGGCAACTTATCATAGGGAAAAACCAAGTGAACTCCTTTTGTAAGATGTAATCGCTTACCTTTTTTGGAATTATTGATCGACCTAAGTTCGTCTACCCATGGTCCTGCTGCACTAATCACATATTTACACTTTATATCAAATGCACTATTCGATATATGATCCATCACCTTAACGCCTACCACTTTATCATTGTCATAAATAAACTGGGACACCTCTGCATAATTAATGGCGGTAGCCCCAAACTGTAAGCTAGTCTTTATGGTTTCCAATGTTAAACGGGCATCATCGGTACGGTACTCTGCATAATAACCAGCACCATTCAAAATCTTTTTAGGTAAGAGTGGCTCCAATTTTAATGCCTCTTTTTTCTTTAGCATTTGCCGTTTATCATCTCCGGTCACCTGAGCTAGAATATCGTATACTTTTAGCCCAATTGAGGTGAGCCATTTCCCATATGACCCGTTTTCTATTAGGGGCAGCAGCATTTTTTCTGGCAATACCAAGTGAGGCGCCAGCTTATGAACAATTGCACGTTCCGATCCCACTTCCTTAACCAACCAAAAATCGAACTGTTTTAGATAACGCAATCCCCCATGAATCAATTTGGTAGATTTACTACTTGTCCCCGAAGCAAAGTCGCTCTTTTCCAACAACGCCACTTTTAAACCTCTGGCGGCAGCGTCCAGCGCGATACCCCCTCCAGTAATTCCACCTCCTATAATGACCAGGTCGAAAGTTTCTTCTTTTAATTTGGCAACAGTCTTTTGCCTATCCAAATTGGAAAAACGTATATTACTTTTCATCAATTCTATTTTTTGCAGGATTTATAATTAGTACATTGGATTCTTAGCCCAATAAAGATATGAGTTTACAGTCCAGCATCAAAAGAGAAATGCTACTCTATGGAAATGTTAACCATAACTTCATTTCCCATATTATCTACCACGGTTATCCGGTGCTCTCCTTTTTCTGGTACAATTCCTATCTCATGGAAGTTAATGGTCTCCCCAAGAAAGGTATCGTTTAGATACCAATACACCTCAGCATGGGGCTTAGTATGCGCTACTTTAAGGACCAATTCACCTGTTTTCCCCGCAAAATTTTTAGTAAGGGTAATCCTGCTTCCGTCTTTGGGATAAATAAAGGCCATATCTGGCGTGCCCGTTTGTTTACAGCTAGCTTTAAAGGGCGGTAACATAGTGTAGGTAGGATTACTTCTTTGGTAGTAATACCCCATAAGAGTTGGCAGTACAAACCAGGGTTGGGTACGGATTTCGGCGGGATCTTCACAGGACGAATTCACCCGAAGCGCTCCTTTTTGATCTAAATGAATTAGGGTATGATAGCCACAAACCTTAACATACTGCTTTTTATTAGGAATACGGATGGTGGTGGTAGGGCAAATAGTGGAAGCCAAAAATCCGCTGTCTGCACAAACTTCAATATTAGTAAACTCATCTTCAGGGACTGAAAACCAAGAGGCGTTTGGAAGAACATCAAACACATCAAATAAGATAGGGGCCGCCGTGTTCAATCCCATCATATTGGGTCTCCCTTCCCCATCTGCATTTCCTACCCAAACACCTACTACATGGTCTTTGGTAATCCCAATTGCCCAAGCATCCTTATTTCCAAAGCTAGTCCCCGTTTTCCAAGCAATTTTCTTAGAGGAATCATAGAACTCCCACGATTCACTGCCTTCGGGTCTATTTAAATCCTTCATGGCCTCAAAAGTGAGGTATATACTTGCGGCATCAAAAATGGTCCTTTCTGTGGATCGCGTTCCAAAATCGGTCTGAAAACCCTCAATGATTACTGGTTCGGCAAACTCCCCAGTATAATATTCACTGGAAGTTTTATTAAAATGATTAATGGTAGAGGCTAAGGATGCATAGGTTTTACAGAGATCCCAAAGGTTACTTTCGGCGCCACCAAGGATAAGCGTTAGTCCATAATAATCTGCAGGCTTATTTAAGCCCCTTAACTTAAAGAAGTCCAACTGATCCCTAAATTTATGCAATCCATAATCCTGCAATAATCTTACGGACGGGATATTCAAAGACTTTGCCAAGGCCCTGTCTGCCCTTACGGCACCACTATAGGTACGATCAAAATTCTCTGGAGCATAGCCCGCAATATAGGTTGGGATATCAGGCACCAACATTCCAGGCAACAATTCTCCCGCATCTAACATAGCGGTATAGAGGAGTGGCTTTATTACACTTCCAGTACTGCGATTGGCATGTACCATATCTACATCCTCCTCATGATCTGGACCTGCTAAGGTGTTTCCTACATAGGATAGTACTCTTCTACTATTTACTTCCATTACAAGGACAGCAGCATTGTGAACTTGGTTCTGCTTTAGCAACTTGTGATGATTATTCACTATAGCATTTACGGTGGACTGTAGATAGGGATCTATAGTAGTAGTGATGCGCTCTCCTTTTTTGCTCTTTGCTATAAACTGTAACAAATGAGGCGCTTTATTGGGCAAGTTAAACGGCTTTTTAGGCAGCTTTTCTAGAAGGGATAACTGATAGGAAAGACTGTCTAGATAATGGTTTTCATATAACTTGTAGAGTAGTCTATTCCTTTTCTCCAATAATTTTTCTTGATTCTTACCTGGATAAATAAGACTGGGCGCATTGGGTAAAACGGCCAAAGTAGCAGCTTCTGCCCATGACAGTTGGTGGGGCTGCAACCCAAAATATCGCCAGGCCGCCATTTCCAAGCCCACTACATTACCACCAAAAGGGGCGTGACTTGCATATTGCTTTAATATATGCTTTTTGGAATACCGTAATTCTACTCTAGTGGCAAGCACCAATTCCTTTACCTTTTCCCAATACGTTCTATTTTGCTGATGACGAGATAAGCGAATAAGTTGCTGAGTAATGGTACTTCCACCCCTAACCGTTTTCCCCGAACTCCAATTTGTCCAAAATGCTTTAACCATGGATATGGGATTAAAACCAGGGTGCTTATAAAAATGGGCGTCCTCAAAATTTAGGATACTCATTTCAAACTTATAGGGAACGCTATCTACTACAGGGAAGCGCCATTGCCCATCTTCCGCAATACGAGCTCCTAAAAGCTCCCCAGAATCGGTCTCCACTACCGTGGCTGTAGGCACATTGAAAAGATTCTTTGGCAAACAAAAATAATAGGCAAGAAAAAGAACTATAGTTATGGAAAGTAATAGAAAATGTTTTCTTTTCTTGATGGAAAAAGTCCAACTTCGAAGACTTGATAGTATAGCGTTTCTATCCATTTAAGTATTTGTATCCCAATTGGGCTAGGCAGGCATTACAATTTGCCCCCAATTTAGTCCTCTTGTAGTTAGGCCAGATGTAGCGCCACCCTAATATAAGTTATACACCAAGAATGAGAAAAGTATTTCCGGATCTATATACTTAGGAAATATATTCCTTTTCCACGAAATAACTCACCAACGCCTCCTTCATTAAAACAGATTGCTCCCCAGCTTTTAAGGCGGGCAATTCTTCTTTTATGGTATAATGTGGCCAACCATCTTCGTCAAAATAATCGAATTCATAGTAACCATAAGGCTCTAATAACCTACAGATTGCAATATGCATAAGATTTAGCTTTTCGTCCTTTTTGTATTTTCTATGGATTTGCCCAAGCTCTTGGAGTCCTACCAAATAAATTATCGCGTCCAACTCTAACGGATCGTTATCCGCAAACTGGGCAGAAAGTTTTTCTACCAAAACCTTCCATCTTTCTTTTAACTGTATATCTCTAGACATGATATTTTTTACCGATCATTGTTCTGCGCTTCAATTCGCAATATGGATTGCTCAGAATTATCAAAGGTACAAATCAAAGTTCTATATTTGTCAAAAGCGAATTAAGAATGGGAATTTTAGATATCATTTTAGGGCTTCTTTTAATTTACGGCCTATATAAGGGCATTAAAAATGGCCTCCTTGTAGAATTGGCTTCCCTTATCGCCGTTATTGCAGGACTGTATGGGGCTATCCATTTTTCTTATATTGTTGGTGAATATCTTTCTAAAAATATGGAATGGGATGAACAGTATATGAATACTATCGCTTTCGCTCTCACTTTTATCCTCATTGTAATCCTAGTTGTCGTTATTGGTAAGATATTGACAAAAATAATAGACTTTGCTATGTTGGGGCTTTTAAACAAATTGGCAGGCGCCGTATTTGGCACCTTGAAAGTTGCAGTAATATTGGGTGCTTTTTTAGTTTTTTTCGATAAAGGCAATAGTCAGCTTGGCGTTATAAAACCAGACTATATGGAGGAATCTAAATTATATGCTCCAGTAAAAGAAATAGGCGACTTTGTTTTTAGCAGCGTATTGAAGGAAACCCAGTTTCTTGATGGCGATGAGAAGGAACAAGAGGGGAGTTTTCTGGATTTCTAAGTTCTAGAGATTTACGAAAATATCTCTGCACACCCTATTAATATTAAATTGAAATTACAATTTACACCAATAAAATGGGCCAGACTTTACTGTCCGGCCCATTTTATGTATAAGTCCTTACAAACTTCTATTCTGGCTGTAAATCATTCGCTTCTTTAGTATATGTAAAGGTAATTTCTGTTTGAATATTTATCCCGTGCACATCCTTAATTGTGTAATTACCCTTATAGGAAAAAGCGGTCTTACTCCCATTAAACTCTAAAGGCAAATTTTGAACGTAACAATTGCTTACCAAGCTTAAAACCGTTTCCTTTAATTTCCAAGTCCCTTTATATTTTGCTTTATCGGTACAATTTTCCACATTCTGCCCCTCAGAATTGGTGTACCCTCTATCCTGTGTAAAAACAAAGTCAACATCCTTTTTGCAATCTTCATATTGCACGTAAATATCCTTTTTAGGATTGTCCTCACCATCCTTAGAAATATCTACTTCTTTATCTGCCACGATTGCGGTTAGCTCCCATCTGCCCAACATTACATCTTCGTTTTCTAAAAGAACTCCTGTATAATCTGCTGGACACTCAAATTCCACGTCATCGGAGAGGTTACAACTGTTAAGACCTATTGCAAGGGCAACGGTACCCAAACTCATTAATGCATTTTTTAATTTCATAGATAGAATTTTAGTTATCAACCCTTATAATGCAAAAACCTGCATTTGGTTGCGTGAAAAACAACAAAAAATTTCATCTATGCCAATTGTATTATTGGGTCACTTCTATCCATTGCCCCTTGGTACGTACAAAAAAGTCATTATCATACATAGCTTCTGCTTGTATTCCCGGCAAATAATAATTTCCCAAATAAGAGGCATTCAACAATATCCGCAGGGTTTTGGTTGAACTCGCCTTCATATCAAAATAGAAATAGGCCCGATCATCTCTAAGATCTGTATAGGTGACTTCGTTTTCGGCGAAATCACCAAAATCTGTAAAGCGGGTATTTACAATTTCCCATCCACTAGGAAAAATTTGAGATAGGGCTATGTTTTTAAGATCCTTCGATTTAGTATTGGTCAAGGACACTTCAGCTACAAAATTTGTCCCCTGAGTTAATTTGCTAGGGTCAATAACAGCACCATCCCTACCTTTATAGATAACTTTGGCTACCATATTCCGGGAGATTTCTTTTTCTTCTCCAACAGGCAAAACACCAGTTTTTATAAGACTCACAAACAAGGTATTATCCCCGTCGTTCTTCATAACAAGTGTGTTATTTCCTTTATTTATTTCCAAATCTATATTTCCCAGGGTCTTTTCTGTTTCTATCTGAGCTATTTTTTTATTGACCTGACTAGAGGCCTTTATTCCTTTTCCTCCTACCATTTCTGCAAATTTGGCCATTGCTAATAAGCTGTAAGCCGTACTCTGCGTACTCATCCATTGGTCTTCTGATAACCGTTGGGCCAGCGTTTTAGCCAGCTCCTGGGATTTCGATTTATCATCTAAGAGTACGTATGTTTCCAAGGCCATAGCCTTGTTTCTCTCTACGGACCCATATGTCCTATAATAGCTATCCTTATTATCTTGGTTGTAATTTGCTGTTCTTATAATTTCTTCAGCCACTTTGGCTTGTCCGATCAATGCATAGGTGGCAGCTAATCTAAATTTACCTTCATTAGATAAGGCTGCGGTTTCTCTAAGCCTATTCATAGATGCTATATCTGCTTGTCCTGAAAAAGCCAATGTATATAATCGATATGCCTGAGCCAGATCGGAATTATTAGCACCACCACGCCATGCCTTAGCCATATTCTGCTGATATTTTATCCAACTCGCTTTAAATCCTATGGGCAGCACGTATCCTTTTTTCTCGGCTTCCAATAAAAAATGCCCAACAAAAGAGGAACTCCAGTCATCGGCTTGATGCTGTCCCGGCCAATAGGAAAATCCACCAGAAGGGAGTTGATAGGCCCCAGTTCTTTTAATGACACCTTCCACATTCTGTTGAATTTGCTTTTTCTTCGTGGAGTTAATTTCAAAAATATCGGCAAGAAATAATTGAGGGAACGCGCCAGAAGTTATCTGTTCCAAACACCCGTGTGGATAATTAATTAAATATTCCATCCGCCCATTAAAATTCATGGCCGGTAGGGTAGAGAATTCTAGTTGTGCCGTATTACTCCCTTCTATTCCAAAGGTAGTAAGTTCTAGTGTATGCGACTCATTTGGAGCTAAAACAAGTTCTTCCGTTTGGGTACTGATCGGATTTGGATTTACCACATCTATCTCTATTTCAAAAGAAGCTTTCTCTCCATTCCCCGAAGCTTCTACAACTACCTTACCTACCCCATTATAATCGGATACCTGCAATTGAAAGTACGCCATCTTTTCATCTGGCTTGTCAAATGATACCGTTTGTACCGCATTCCCCAATACTGTAAATGAAGGATTTGGCTTTAGCTTTAGACTTACTTCTTTCACCTTATTTTCCATGGCAAATACGGTTACGGGTAGGATTACCGTTTCCCCGGGAGTAATTTTTCGGGGTAGGGAAGCAAGCACCATCAAAGGCTTTCGTACGGGAGTGGTTTCTTCCGCCATTCCATAGGCTACTTTTTCTGGGTTACCAGCTACCACCATAGTACGTACAGACCCTACATATTTTGGTATATTTATTTCATGCTTTTTGGTTTCTCCTGCCTTAAGGGAGAATGGGCCCATAAATACCACCATAGGCTCAAAACGATTTGCCTTTTTATTTTTTGCCCCTGCTAATTCTCCATCACCACCTATAGCAAACACCTGATCTATTCTACCTCCAAACGCACCAACAACATCATCGTATACATCCCAGCTTTTTACCCCCAATGCCTCTCTTGCATAGAAGGTTTTCCAAGGGTCTGGAGTGGCAAATCGAGTTAAATCTAACAGTCCCTCATCTACCATAGCAATACTATAGGTCATTGCCTTGCCTTGTTTTTCCTTCACTTTTACAGTAACCTTCTCTTCTGGCCTTAATACTTTAGGCATATCTATGGAAGGCTCTAATTTTGTTGCCGGATTTTCTACTGTTATGGGTACAATTCCATATAGTCTTATAGGGTTATCATTTAAGGTAGTTGCATGCGGCTGAAGCAAGCTTATATTGATAAATACATTGGGTGCATGTACTTCTTTAATAGGAATTTGGAATTTAGTTTCCCCTTGGGTAGTTGCCACCCAATGGGCTTCCAACACCTCAACGCCGTTCTCCATGGTAACCAACGCCCTTCCTCCTTCAGAACTGGGGAATATAACCGTTGCCGACTCGCCAACCTTGTAATTATCTTTATCTGTTGAGAACACCAACATGGTAGCTGCAGAAGGATCACTCTTCCTGGATTTGCCTGCCCAACCCGGCCAATCCATATATACCGTAGCTGCGGTAGAATGTTCCCCTTTGGGATCTTCTACTCTTACTAGATATCTACCCCAATCCGGATACTTTATTTCAAAATAAAAAGAACCCCGTCCCTTGGAGTCGGTGCTTATAGTCTTCTCAGTTATTTTCTCTTGATATTGGTCACTGTTAAAATTAGAAAGGTTTTCTTGAGAGGTCTCCCACCACCACCTCCAATTTATCTTGTAAATCGCCACTTTTAAATTCTCTGTAGCCTTTGGAATACCATTTTCATCTACTGTAACCACCCCAAAATTATGAGGCACATCAGTTAGAAGCATTCCACTAGTCTTATCACCATCGGGTACATTTAATCCCACATAGGTAGAATAGGGCGAGTAGGATTTAGAAAACACATCTGTACTAAAATCTCCGCCATTCTCATATACTTTAGTCACGAAAACAGCACTCAACATCCCTGGAGCTGGGCTACTGAATTTTGGATCCATTGTAAAGGTGGCTCGTCCTTCTCCATCTATTTTATTGTTGAAAATCAGTTGGTCTTCCATCGAAAAAGCGCGGGTAGGATCATCGAACACATAATTTGGAAATGCATTAAATTTGGTGTTTTGCACTTTAAACTTGGCGGTTATATCGGCTTTTAGATTTTTTGCCACTGCCCCGTGCAACCAGGCAACTTCCATATTTCCGCTTATTGGGGATGTACTACTAAGTAGCTCTTTACCAAATTCTGTTTTAATCTTTAGCCTGTTGGGCTTTATAGTCTCTACTTTTATGGTTTTTGTAAACGTAGCACCACCTATGGTTATTTTAGCCAACCAATTACCTGTAGGCGCATTTTCATCGGTCTTATATTGAAAACTATAGAAGTTATTTAGCCCTTGCGTAATTACCTCTCGGTGCACCAACTTATTATAGGGATCCAAAAGTTCTAATTTAACAGGATGCTGTGAAGGAAGTTTATTATTGTTATCATTCAACATAAACGAGAGGAATATTCTATCGCCGGGGCGCCATACTCCCCGTTCTCCATAAATAAATCCTTTTAACCCTTTCTGAATAACCTCTCCATCTACCTTAAACTTACTCACCGAAAGTACATTTCCATCGTTTAGTTTAACATATGTTTTTTGACCTTGACTCTCTACCACGGCAAAAAAGGCTAGGTGTTCGGAATTATAACTAGAAGTCCCATTTTCCTCGGTGATTACCTGCCCCAATGGTTGCTGTTGGTAATTGTAAAATGTAACCTTGGCACCAGCTATAGGTGCCGTATTAACAATATTATTAACCGCTATAAAGTAGTTATTATTAGTTCCCCGTTTTATAGTAACTCCTATATCAGAAGCCAAAACATTAGTCCCCACGGTTTTATCATAATAATAGGAGCTATGACAAGGGTTATCCCGCTGGTTCCAATCGTAATTATCATAGTAGGTCCCATAATAATCCGCTACCCCATCCCAGGATTTCATTTCCACTTCCTCATCGTAATCTGAAATTACCAATTCTTTATCGCTAAAATTCGATACGTCGCATTGGTATAGACTATACGATGGTTTTATACTTAACTCTACTCTGTATATTGCTCCAACTTCTGGTCTAATCAAAGTTTTAAGATCTAGGGCATGAGTAGTCCATTTACCACTTCGAACAGCAATACTGTTACCTAAATCGATTGTTTTGGTAGCAATAGGTCGCGCCACAGCAGTTAGGTTATAACTATCGCTAACGTTGTTTTGCTGAAGGAATTGCAGTACGTTATCTTCAAAGATCCGCAGTACAGAAACATGGACCGACCTAAGATTTACCGTCTCAAAATTTATTTTTAGATTATTGGAGGAAGGTAAAATAGTGCCGCTAGAAAGTAGTCTCACTTCGGGTTTTATCTCCTCAAAAGCTATCTTTTGGGTGAAATTGGATTTTAACCGGTTGCCCTCCACACTTTGTATACCTTCAAAAATAGAAAGTTCCATAGTCCCTTTTATCTCTATAGAGGGATAGACTTTTAAAACATTCCCCTCAATGGCATATTTAGGATTCTCATCGCTCTCCAAAAGCACCAATCCTTTAAGGTTCTGACCTTTTTTTAAGGGATCGGAAAAATTGATTAGCAGCACTTGACCACCTACATTTTCAACAACTGCATCTAAAATAATAAAATTGCTCTTCCCCGGTATTTTTACGGAATTCTTACCAGAACTTTCAATTCCCAAATGGTCACCATCCCAAATTATTTTCAAATCTGTGTCTTCTTCATAACGGGAAATACTATCTACTTTAAACGGAAATTGAAATCCTTCCTTCACCGAAGGATCAAATTTTACAGGAATATTCTTGCCTTTCTGAGCTGCCTTTATTAAGGTTTTCGCTTCATTTAATGTTAATTGATCTGAAGTTATCAACTGTCCTTCCAAATATTGATATTCCTTAGAATATGATTGTATTGCCTGAGTATAGACATTGAACTGCTGCTTTATTGTCTTCACGCCAAAGGTAAAGTTGCGCAATTCTTTTGGAATATCTGCCACTATACCTTTCAAGTCTAATGTAAATTGGTAATTGGTATCCTGCTTAAAAGATTTTTCGGGGACAAAAGCAAGGGTCCTTGCATCCAAAACAATTACTTTACCTTCAATTTTTGGAGACACTTTTAATAGGTCCGCCTTCAACACCTGTCCGCTTACCCAATCATCCACTGGAAATTTGAATACGACCCGTACATCTGATTGGGCAGAAATAATACCGTGTGTAACTTCAGTAATGTAGTCTTGATAAAGGTTAAGATTATCGAAAGTTAGACTATCTGCTTTCGGTTTATCATTACATCCTATAAAAAGCAACAATATAAGGGTACGTAAAAATAATTTCATAGGAGTATGTTTTTAGCCTTGTAAATATATAAGGAATTACGCGTTTCCCATCTATCCTCACTTTTAGCAAATTAAAGATAAGCTATTTACTTAAGGGAGATTTCTAAGGCAAACTAACGAAAGACTATCTTTTTCGATGTGCTTTAGAGGACGGATTTTGCTGAAAATGCTACCAAAGGTTTAAATATTCGCCATAATGCAAAATTGGAATTACAATATGGCGTATTTAAACATTTTTTTGTAACATTACAGCGGTGGTTACGAGAAGCCATTTTTTTTAAGAACACGAGAATACCCCATTTTTCCCGCTTACCTGCTTGCAAAAAGAACACTATATGAAAACGCATTATCTCTTAATGCTTTTGTTCGCGTGTGCAATAGGTTCCTGTAGTTCCGAGACTATAGAACCCAACCCACTTGGGGAAGCAGAAAACGCAGTAAAAGTAGAACAGCAATTACTGGTACTTGTTAATGAGCATAGAGTCTCATTAGGATTTAACGAATTAGATTTTAGCGACTTGGCCTACGTACACGCCAATAAGCACACGGACTATATGATTGCAAAAGGCACTGCCAATCATGACAATTTTAAAGTGCGCGCTTCCACTATTTCCTCAGCAGCAAATGCCACTTATGTATCCGAAAATGTCGCTAAAGATTACGGATCTGCCCTGGAGGTTTTTCAACAATGGTTAGCAAGTAATGACCATCGCAAAACCATAGAAGGCGAATTTACACATAGCGCAGCAAGTGTTAAACGCAATAGCGAGGGGAAATTATATTTTACCCATCTCTTTTATAGATAGCAAGACAAACTCGAGTCACAATTAAGGTCTAAAATCCAGAAAGCACGTCTAGAATGGCCTTACTTTTCTTATTTTTGAGATTAGATTGGTGTATTGTTGATTTTCAGTGGATTTTCCATCAACATTTACTCCCTCACATTATTCTAATTGTTAAATAAGGAAAGAGCATGTCTATAAAACAGCCATTTAATTTAGGTCAATGGATTTCAGAAAATCGTGAAACCTTAAAGCCCCCAGTGGGTAATAAAAACCTATATACCGAATCTGGGGATTATATCGTAATGGTTGTAGCTGGTCCAAATGCACGAAAAGACTATCACTACAATGAAACCGAGGAGCTCTTTTATCAGCTAGAAGGAAATATAGAAGTACATATACAGGAGGATGGGAAAAAGAAAATAATGCAATTAGGGCCTGGTGACATGTATCTCCATCCCGCAAAGGTTCCCCATTCCCCGGTTAGACAGGAAGGCTCCATAGGGCTCGTCATAGAACGTAAAAGAGCGGATATGGATGTTGATGACGGACTTCTTTGGTTCTGTGATAATTGTAATCATAAACTGTATGAAGTCTACTTTACCCTAAATGATATTGAAAAAGATTTTCTTGCCCATTTTAAAATTTTTTATAGCTCCGAAGAACTTAGGACCTGTAATAACTGCGGTACCGTTATGCCCGTAGATCCTAGATATATTTTGGATAGTGATAAATAAGTAATTCCTCTTGCGACTTAAACTTCAATGTACACATTATGTATATCCACTTATTAATTTGTAAATTTGATAAATCTCACAATTAACACATAAAAAGTTATAAATGTCAAAAGTCGCGCAAGAATTTGGAATTCAAGATGCCCTGACCGCATTGGGAATCAAAGATATTAATGAGGGAACTTCTACAGGTTCCAAAAGTTTTTCATCTGGAGAAATTATTGAATCCATTTCCCCGGTGGATGGTGTTTTAATAGCAAAAGTTAAAACCACCACCAAAACAGATTATGAAAAGGTTATGGACACCGCAACTTCTGCTTTTAATGCATGGCGAACAAAGCCTGCACCGCAACGTGGCGAGATCGTTAGACAGTTTGGGAATAAGCTAAGGGAACTAAAAGAACCTCTTGGAAAATTGGTTTCCTACGAGATGGGGAAAAGCTACCAAGAAGGACTTGGGGAAGTGCAAGAAATGATAGATATCTGTGATTTTGCAGTAGGGTTATCCAGACAACTACACGGACTTACCATGCATTCTGAACGACCAGGACATCGAATGTACGAACAGTATCACCCTTTGGGACCTGTAGGAATTATTTCCGCATTTAATTTCCCAGTTGCTGTTTGGGCATGGAATACGGCCTTGGCATGGGTCTGTGGGGATGTTTGCATCTGGAAACCAAGTGAAAAAACGCCTCTTTGCGGTATTGCCTGCCAGAATATTGCTGCAGCGGTATTTAAGGATAATAATTTACCAGAAGGTATATCCTGTTTAATTAATGGCGATTATAAGGTAGGGGAATTTATGTCCCACGATGGTCGTATTCCTTTAGTATCCGCCACAGGATCTATACGAATGGGCAAAATTGTTGCCCAAGCAGTAGCCGCTAGATTAGGAAAATCACTTCTAGAATTAGGAGGTAATAATGCGATTATAGTAACGCCAGATGCGGATATTAAAATGACCGTGATTGGGGCAGTTTTTGGAGCTGTGGGTACTGCAGGACAGCGCTGTACTTCTACCCGAAGATTAATCATTCACGAATCTATTTATGACAAGGTTAAAGAAGCGGTAACTACGGCCTACAAGCAATTGCGCATTGGAAATCCTTTGGATGAAAAAAATCATGTAGGTCCTCTAATTGACACAGATGCCGTAAAAAACTATGAGCAAGCTCTTAAAAAGGTAGTGGAAGAAGGCGGAAAAGTAATTGTAGAGGGTGGCGTTTTGGAAGGCAAAGGATTTGAGAGCGGGTGCTATGTAAAACCTGCCATTGCAGAAGCTGAAAACAGTTATGATATTGTACAGCATGAAACTTTTGGACCAGTGCTTTATCTCTTAAAATATTCTGGGGATGTAGAGAATGCCATTGCCATACAAAATGGAGTGGTACAGGGCTTGTCATCAGCAATAATGACCAACAATCTTAGGGAAGCTGAACGGTTCCTATCTGCTTACGGAAGCGATTGCGGAATTGCCAACGTTAATATTGGAACTTCTGGTGCTGAAATAGGTGGTGCTTTTGGAGGTGAGAAAGAAACCGGAGGTGGACGCGAATCTGGTTCGGACGCTTGGAAGGTATATATGAGAAGACAGACTAACACCATTAATTACACTACTGAGCTTCCCTTGGCCCAAGGAATTAAGTTTGACCTGTAATCAATAAATTTTGACAGAATAATTAAAGCCGTTCTTGCCCAAATGGAAATTGAACGGCTTATCTATTGATTAGTTATAAGTGTAATATCCATGAAATCCCAACTATTATACACAGTATAGAAAATGAAAAACCCGAAGCTACTATAAATTTCTCCTCCCCCCGAATAGACAAATTCGCAATAGCTGCGGGTCTTGCCAAACTAACTCAAACTAACTTAAATATTAAGTTTTTTAGAACCCATTTTCAATGCCGAAACTTAATCGGGAAAAATTGGGTCTTATAGGTAATTTCCTTTACGCTAATATCAGATTTTAACTCCAAGTCTTCTTATGAATATATATAGATGGTCCCAAAATTTGTGTAGTTGGTAACTTTCGAAAGAGATGATTAGAAATCCAGTCAAAATTTCAGGACAGCAATCCAAACAAATTAGAACGCTAATTTTAACTTTAACAAGCAGCTGTTATAAGGAAGCACACCTTTAATTCATCAGAAGATTTAAATGGGAAGTTTTTTACCTTACAGGAATGGTAAAAATTATTGATAGCGTACTTTGAAATAAATATAAATCATAAAAAAAAAGCAATCTGTAGTTTCAGTCTAAAGATCGAAACAACAGATTGCCACATAAATTCGCTACATGATGGGTTATCTATTTTACCTTAATAGAAAAAAAGAGCTTACCTCATCCTTCCATTGGCCTCTACCCACTTAAACGTATATTGGTCTTCAGGGAATTTCATTCTACTCGCTATACGCTCCAAACGTTCTGGTAATTTCATTAGATAGTCCCTTGCTCTTTCCGCATCATCATCTAAAGCTCTAATATTATCTAGCTCCCAATACGTGTTTAGTTTCCTGAGGATATCGATATAATCATGAGCAGTATACACACCCAATCGCTGTGCACAGTTAGAGAAACTTTCAAAAGCCGCACCAATAGTACCTCCAGACTCCCTTAGAAAGTGAGCTGGCATAACGATTTTTTTCTTCATCATATCGGCAAAGGCCAACATCATCTGACTTGGATCGTGCTCAAAAATCAACTTTACAAATTCTCTATATGCCAAATGGTGGCGCATCTCATCACCTGCAATAATGTTACACATTTTTCCTAAAAGCGTATTTCCGCCTTTTCTACACATTTGCCCTACCCTCTTATGGGAAATATTAGTGGCTAATTCCTGAAAGGAGGTATAAACGAAGTTTTTATAAGGATCTCTGTCGGTACCTATATCAAATCCATCTGCTAATAAATGCTGTGTGGTAATTTCCATTTCCCTCATATTTACCCTTCCAGATAAATAGAGATACTTGTTTAAGACATCACCGTGTCTATTTTCTTCTGCGGTCCAATGGCGTACCCATTTAGACCAACCGTTCTTATTCTCTCCGTGTTGATCTATACCTTCTACGTCCATTAACCATGATTCGTAAGTTGGTAAGGCCTCCTCTGTAATGGTATCTGCAACCAAAGTAACCCATAGATCATATCCTAATTCTTTTGCTTCTTCCCTAATCTGAATTACATGGTCCAAAAAACCTTCACTTTGGGAATCAGGTAAAAAATCCGTGGGCTGCCAAATTTCTTCGATCGGGATAAGATAAGAGTCTATAAACCCTTCTACCTTGCTCTCGATCTCTTGCATTACCTCTATTCTAATATTCTTTTTCTTATCAGTAGTAGACATTGTTCAATCTAATTTTATGTAAATATCCTTATTAATCTTGAAAACTTTTTCAAATTACCGGTTAATTTTAATTCCTACCATTTTCCGTAGGATATAACAAATGTACCGGATCACTCTGCCAATATTCTTTTGAAGCAATATCCATCATCGTAAGCGGACCTTTAAAAGCTGCTCCCGTATCCACATTCCAAATATTGACTGCCTTTTTTGGCCTTGTTGTTCCTATTCTAGTAACAGGGGTATGACCAATAAAAATCTCTTTGTAATGAGTTAGTCTTTTTGGGAAAAAATCATCTTTATGGTCTAAGGTTGGGTCTATTGCCAGTGCCAATTCCCATAGTGTTCTATCCCAATAGAACGTTTTAGAATCATACTCTTGCTCTACACCCTTTAAATTAGTAAAACCCGCGTGAATAAACAAGCGATTTCCATTGTCAATATAATAATCTTTCAAATTATCATAAAATACCATATGAGCCTCCTTAACCTTGTCCGTTACCAACTTATAAGAATTTTGGGTAACACTCCCCCCATGTTGCAACCAAAGCTCATTATGATCTCCGGATTTTAACCATTCATAGCAAAGTGCATCATGATTACCTCTAATAAAAGTGCACTGTTGCCTATTCTGTAAGTCTAGCAAGAAATCTATTGTTTCTACGGCTTGGCTCCATCCGTCCACATAATCTCCTAAAAAGATAAGATGATCCTTAGGGCCTATCTTGGCCCTCTCCAATACTTGTTCCAATGCCCTTAATCCGGCATGCACATCACCTATAACCAATGTTCTCATACTGCAAAAATCGTAATTAACACCATCAAAACAATGACAAAAAGCGCTAAAAAAAGAATTTCAACAATTAGCTGACTAAGAATGACACTTACTGGCAGCCTATTTAACCTTAAACTAACTATTTGTGAAATTAACTTTTCCCCAAAATGAATAAAATAATCTAAATTTATGTTGGAATAAAAATCTAAATAAAAGCTATAAAAACGGAAAAAAACTAGCCATAAATCAGCCCTAAAGCTTTATAACCCTAGCATTTAACCATTAAATTTTGAGTTAAAACCCGCTTAATATACAAGTAATCTACAATTTCACAAAGCAATTATAATTATATTTATTTGTTAACTTTTGGATGTTAATAAATATTCAATATGTTGATTATCAATATTTTAATCTATTTTTCCTGTAAACTTTACAAAATGGCACTTTGTTGTTTATGCCAAAAAATTTAATACTTTTACACTTTCTTAGACACAACCCCGTTAACATAATACTATTATTCCATGCCAACAAAATTAGCCCAAGACACCAAAAAGACCTACACTCAGGAAGAAGCATTCAATGCCTCCCTAATTTACTTTAAAGGAGACGACCTGGCTGCAAGGGTCTGGGTAAATAAATACGCCTTAAAGGATTCTGAAGGCAACATTTATGAACTTACTCCAGACGATATGCACCGTCGTATTGCTCAGGAAATTGCGAGAGTAGAAAAAAAATACCCTAATCCACTAAATGAGGATCAGGTATTTGACCTAATTAAAGACTTTAAATATATAGTACCCCAAGGTAGTCCTATGGCAGGTATCGGAAATCCATTCCAAATTGCCTCGCTTTCCAACTGTTTTGTTATTGGTAATGAAGGCGTATCCGATTCTTATGGAGGTATTTTAAAAATAGATCAGGAGCAAGTACAACTGATGAAGAGACGTGGTGGAGTAGGTCACGATCTTTCTCACATACGTCCTAAAGGTTCTGCCGTAAAAAACTCTGCACTCACCTCTACCGGACTAGTTCCATTTATGGAGCGCTACTCTAACACTACTAGGGAAGTTGCACAGGACGGGAGAAGAGGAGCATTAATGCTTTCTGTATCTATAAACCATCCAGATGCCGAGGACTTTATAGACGCCAAAATGGAGCAGGGAAAGGTTACAGGAGCCAATGTTTCCGTTAGAATGGATGATGATTTCATGAGATCGGTAGAAACAGGACAACCTTATACCCAAAAATTCCCAATCCAAAGTGCAAATCCTAAAATATCCAAAACTATAGACGCCAACAAATTGTGGAGCAAGATTGTTCACAACGCCTGGCAGTCTGCAGAACCCGGTATTTTGTTCTGGGACACTATTATTAAAGAATCCGTTCCAGATTGCTATGCAGATCTTGGCTATCAAACGGTATCTACAAATCCATGTGGGGAGATTCCTTTATGCCCTTATGATTCCTGCCGACTTTTGGCCATTAATCTTTTCTCTTATGTAGAACAGCCATTTACCGACAAGGCCAAATTCAATTTTGATTTATTTAAACAACATATTTCTGCTGCACAGCGAATTATGGACGATATAATCGACTTGGAGCTAGAGAAGATCAATGTTATTTTAGACAAGATCAAATCTGACCCAGAATTGGACGAGACTAAAGCGGTAGAGCTTAGACTTTGGGAAAAAATTAAACAAAAAGCAGAAGAAGGCAGAAGAACCGGAATTGGAATCACCGCTGAAGGAGATATGCTTGCAGCACTGGGAATGCGCTATGGCAGCGAAGAAGCCAACAACTTCTCCATTGAAGTTCACAAAACTATTGCTATAGAAGCTTATAGGGCTTCTGTGCATACCGCTAAAGAGAGAGGTGCCTTTGGAATATTTGATGCGGATCGCGAAAAGGATAATCCGTTTATCCTTCGCCTAAAGCAAGCAGATGAAAAGCTGTATTATGAAATGTTAGAGTACGGCCGTAGGAATATTGCTCTGTTAACCATTGCCCCAACTGGAACAACTAGCCTTATGACCCAGACCACCTCTGGAATAGAACCTGTATTTTTACCTGTTTATAAGCGTAGACGTAAGGTTAACCCTAACGATAAGGATGTCCGTATAGACTTTGTAGACGAGGTTGGGGATTCATGGGAAGAATACACTGTATTCCATCACAGGTTTAAGCAATGGATGTCTGTTAACGGTATAGACACAGAAAAAAATTACAGTCAAGAAGAACTAAATAAAATTGTAAAAAAATCTCCTTACTATAAAGCTACCTCAAATGATGTTGATTGGTTGAGCAAGGTACGTTTACAGGGGGCAGTGCAAAAATGGGTAGACCACTCTATTAGCGTTACCATTAACCTTCCACAGGATGCTACCGAAGACTTGGTAGGCAAATTGTATTTAGAGGCATGGAAAGCAGGCTGTAAAGGGGTTACTGTGTACCGTGATGGTTCCAGATCTGGAGTACTGATTTCCAACGAGCCCAAAAAAGAAGAAAATGATGAGTCTCTTACCCCATTCCCAATAAAACGCCCCTTGGTTCTGGAGGCAGATGTGGTACGACTTCAGAACAATAAAGAAAAGTGGATTGCCTTTATTGGGTTAATTGACGGAAAGCCGTATGAAATCTTTACTGGAATATCCGATGATGAGGACGGTATCTTAATTCCGCGTTGGGTAAACAGAGGAGTAATTCTAAAGAGCAGAAATGAAGATGGCTCTTCCCGATACGATTTTCAATACAAAAACAAAAGAGGTTACAAAACCACTATTGAGGGGCTAAGCCATAAGTTTAACCCTGAGTACTGGAATTATGCCAAACTAATTTCGAGCACCTTACGCCATGGCATGCCAATAGAAAAGGTGGTAGACTTAATCAATAGTTTACAACTGGATAGCGAATCTATAAACACTTGGAAGAATGGTGTGGCTAGAGCTCTAAAACGCTACGTAGAAGATGGTACAGAGGCTAAGGGTCAAAAATGTGACGGATGTAATTCTACCAATCTAATTTATCAGGAAGGATGCCTTACCTGTAAAGATTGTGGATCGTCTAAATGTGGATAACCCACAACTAATTGCCATCAACTATTTTCTTATTACAAAACAAGAGCATAGTTGATGGTATTTTTTTTTGGTAACTTACCAATAAAAAATAATGAAGAAGGTATACTGTATTGGGGAATTATTAATCGATTTTGTCGCCAAAAAACAAGGAAACGACTTAAGTAAAGCCACTGATTTCACCAAGAAAGCCGGAGGAGCACCCGCTAATGTTGCCGCCGCTATTGCCAAATTAAACGGTAACAGCTATTTTGTGGGATGCGTTGGGAAAGACCCCTTTGGCACCTTCCTATTAAACACCCTGGACCAGGGAAATGTAAACACCTCCCTAGCACAACGCTCAACAACCTTTACCACACTAGCTTTTGTATCACTGGCGGCCGATGGCGAACGCGATTTTGTATTTAGTCGTGGTGCAGACAGGGAGTTAAGCTATAATTCCCAATTAAAGGAACATTTTAAAAATCAGATTATCCATTTTGGTGCCGCTACCTCATTTTTAGGCGGCCAATTGGAAAAAACCTATTCCAATTATTTACAAGATGCAATTTTAAACAACACCTTTATCTGCTTTGACCCTAATTTTAGAACAGATCTTTGGAAAGGCGATGAAATTACTTTTGTAGAGAAATGTCTTCCTTTTATAGAGAAAGCTCATTTGGCAAAATTCAGTTTAGAAGAGGCCCTATTAATTTCAGGAAAACAGGACCCTGCAGAGGCATGTACTTTTTTACACAACTTAGGAGTAGGGATCATTACCATTACTTTAGGCAAGGAGGGCACTCTCTTAAGCACACCTACTAATCAAAAAACTATCCCTAGTATCTCCGTTAAGTCCGTAGATACCACAGGAGCAGGAGATGCATTTATCGGCTGCCTGTTGCAGCAGATTTCTAAAACTGATAATCCAACAGAACACCAGCAACTCTCTTTTAGCCAATTAGAGGAAATGGTAATGCTAGCAAATAAGGCGGGAGCAATAACCACTACTAATTACGGGGCAATTGAATCCTTACCAGATCAAAATCTATTAGAAAAGCTATAGAAAACCTAATTAGCTATAGCTCATCTTCCGTATAATACGAAGCGACTCTTTAAGAGATTGATAGGTGGGAAGATCATATTTCTTAAGTATGGGCTTCGCTGCTTCCATAACTTCCTTGGCTTCTTCAAATCCATTGACATAGCAAATTAAAAAAGTATCAGATAGAAAGGAAAGATCTTTTTTCTCATTTCGGGTCAAGATAATTCCTGCCTCTATCTTTTTTAATAGGGAAAGATTTGCATTGTAAATATGATACAATATCTTTTTATCATAACGGGGAGGCTCAAAGATTAAATCGCTCAAAATAGTATAGGTGCCATTTTCAGAAAAGCTGATAACTACCTTTTCCAAAGGATAGTAAATCTGCTGATCACTTAATCCCAATTGCACATATTCTATTATACTAAAGGAATCCTCATCATAACTAATGGTAATTTCATCAAATTCTGAATAGAACAATTTAACCTGTTCGTTTATCAGTTCAATATCTACCCGCGAATAATAGGTCTCCTCCTTTACCTTTTTTTTAACTCCTGCCCAACATACCACAAATTGCTCTTTAAAAACCTTGTAATGACTGGTAAGATCTTTATGTCTTTCGTTTAAAAAATCGATAACGCCGTCCAGGGTAAGCTCAATATTATTTTTGGCATGTTGTTCAATGCGAGCAACGGCCTCTGCATTCATATCCTTTAACTCAATTCCGAAAGCTTTTGGCAAGCTAATACTGCCTTCCCTAAAAAATACCATCCCTCCATAATATTTCCAAATATTTTTCCGCAAGGCACAGACTTTTCCATTAGATCTAACCGTTACTAAACCTACCACCTTACCCAAGGGAAGGTGCGGAAAAGGGATATTCTCATAGGAAATCCGTGGCGGATTATCCAGATAGGCATTTACTAGGTTTTGTATTTTACTATCATCAAAGAAATCGACCCCTAAGATCGTATTATCCTCATCTTCTACCCCAATAACAATAAAGGAATTGTTGTTGGGATTGCTATTAGCTAGGGCACAAACATGTTTTAAAAATTTAGCCTTTCCTTCTTTATGCCCAATATCTATAAATCGTTTTTTATCATAAAAACTGTTTTCATCATTATGGGCCAAAAGATTTTTTACAAGAAGGCGCTTATTAATCATAGCTGTTTATTCACAATAGTAGCACTGGCTTGTGCGGTAGGGAACACCAATAAATCTGCAATATTCACATGGTAAGGTCTAGTAACCATAAAATGGATAATATCTGCAATATCCTCGGGCTTTAGGGGCTCATAACCCTCATAAGTCTTAGCGGCTCTTTCCTTATCCCCTTTAAAGCGAACATCACTGAAGCCCGTCTGCACCAAACCAGGATTAACAGCACCTACCCGGATATTGTGTTGATTTAGATCTATCCTCATCCCTTGATTAATGGCATCTACAGCATATTTGCTAGCACAATATACATTTCCCATAGGATATACTTCTTTCCCTGCAATAGAACCGATATTAATTATATGTCCCGCTCTATTCTTTATCATAGTAGGAATTATTGCCTTGGAAACATAAAGAAGACCTTTTACATTAATATCTAGCATTGCGTCCCAATCTTCAATATCGCCTTCATCAAACTTATTCAACCCGTGAGCGTTTCCAGCATTATTGATAAGAATATCAATTTCGGAAAAATCTTGGGGAAGAGAATCTATCGCCTCAAAAACAGCATCTTTATCCCGCACGTCAAAATTAAGGGTGTGGACCTTGGTATGCCTAGAGAGTTGTTTCTTTAGAGTATCTAAGGCAGATTGTCTTCTTCCACAAAGAATAAGATCAATTTTATTCATAGCAAACAACTTAGCCGTCTCTAACCCTATCCCACTAGTTGCTCCGGTAATAAATGCTGTAAGTTTTTTATTTGATATTTGCATTAAATTCTGGTGTTTTACATTTTAATATATAGTGCTTAAGGCATATAGATCTCTGCGCGAAATTTGATGTACAATTCACCACAAGGCAAAGTAGATCCATAAAAATAACCGTTACCTCACGTCCTTTCTTTAAGTTTTGAAATAGTAAATAGCAGCTAAATTATACTACAGTGCTATATGAGGAACCTGATTTTGAATCGGCTCAATAATTTTACATATGTTTGTGAAAATATGAATAAATCCCTTAAATACTTCATAAATCTTAGGTGTTTGCAAAATTTTTAACCATACATTAACAGCCGATAACTAAATAAATTTTCAATTTGCATCCACTTTTGAAACTTACAACTTAACTCAAAATAAAACAAAGGGCTATATGGAACAAAATACTTCGGTGGATATCAGCGCTGTAAACGAAAAAATTGCACAGGAGAGTGCTTTCATCGACCTACTTATTTTAGAAATGAACAAAGTGATTGTAGGTCAAAAGCACATGGTAGAACGTTTGCTTATCGGTCTTTTGGGACAGGGTCATATCCTCTTAGAGGGGGTACCAGGATTAGCAAAAACCTTAGCAATAAACACCTTGGCCAAAGCGGTACACGGTAGCTTTAGTAGAATTCAGTTTACACCAGATCTATTGCCTGCCGATGTAGTAGGGACCATGATATACAATATGAAAGTAAACGACTTTTCCATAAAAAAAGGTCCAATTTTCGCCAATTTTGTTTTAGCTGATGAGATTAACCGTGCCCCAGCAAAGGTACAATCCGCTCTTTTAGAGGCCATGCAAGAAAAGCAGGTAACCATAGGAGATGAAACCTTCATTTTAGATAAGCCATTTCTAGTAATGGCCACCCAAAACCCTATAGAGCAAGAAGGGACTTACCCCTTACCTGAAGCACAGGTGGATCGTTTTATGTTAAAAACGGTGATAGATTACCCTAAACTTCATGAGGAACAACTAATTGTCCGTCAGAACCTGAACGGTGCCTTTGACCAGGTACAGCGAGTAGTAAGCATAGATCAAATCCTTAGAGCGCAAAAAGCAGTTAGGGAAGTGTACATGGATGAGAAAATTGAAAAATACATTCTCGATATCGTTTTTGCTACCCGTTACCCAGAAAAATACAACCTAGAAAACCTAAAACCATTAATTAGTTTTGGCGCTTCTCCACGAGGTAGTATCAATTTGGCCACCGCTGCCAAATGTTACGCGTTTATAAAAAGAAGAGGTTATGTAGTCCCAGAAGATGTTAGGGCGGTTGTTTTGGATGTATTGCGTCACAGAGTGGGTATAACCTATGAAGCAGAGGCAGAAAATATTACTTCGGAAGAAATTATAAATAAGATCGTAAACGAAATTGAAGTACCTTAATCCGTCCACAGTTATCAGTCCATAAGCAAAGGCTCAGCTATGGTTGAATATTTATCAATGTAAACTGAAAAATGGATACTAAGGAATTACTAAAAAAAGTACGTAAGATTGAAATAAAGACCAGACGTCTTTCCGATCATATTTTTGGCGGGGAATACCACTCGACCTTTAAAGGAAGGGGGATGACCTTCAGTGAGGTCCGTCAATACCAATTTGGGGATGATGTAAGGTCTATAGATTGGAACGTTACTGCAAGATACAACGAACCTTACGTAAAAGTTTTTGAAGAGGAAAGGGAACTTACTATGATGCTAATGATAGACGTTAGTGGATCCCAGCTCTTTGGTACCAATAATCAATTTAAAAAGGAAGTTATCACGGAGATTTCAGCCACTTTGGCCTTTTCCGCGCTACAAAATAATGATAAGGTTGGACTACTTCTATTTACCGATGAAGTAGAATTGTATATCCCACCAAAAAAAGGAAGAAGTCATGCCCTACGCATAATAAGGGAGTTGTTGGAATTTTCCCCAAAAAGCTCGAAAACCGATGTGGGGGCAGCGTTAAAATTTCTGACAAACGTAATGAAAAAGAAGGCCATTGTTTTTGTGCTTTCCGATTTTATTGCAGATGATTACCTACAAACTTTACGGATAACAGGAAAAAAACACGACCTAACAGGAATTAGGGTTTTTGATGAAAGAGAAGAAAGTATTCCCAATATAGGGATGGTACAAATGCAGGACGCTGAGACAGGGGCGCTACAGTTGGTAAATACCCAATCTAAACAAGTACGCAGGGCTTATGAAAAATATCATCATGAAAGGGTTACCTATTTCCAAGACTCTTTTACCAAAGCGGGTTGTGGCGTATTGAGCTGTAGGGTAGACGAAAGTTATGTGAAAAAATTATTAGGCTATTTTAAGCGACGAGGTTGATTTAAATGAAGAATTCTGTGCTATTTATTTTTGAAAAATATGCTTCGCATTTGCTGCGTTCCTTGGCTATCTGCCTATTTTTGGCTGCAATACCGGGGTTTTCTCAGTCTATACCAACAATTAAGTCGGTTGTAGACACTACGGCCATTAAGATTGGGGAGCAGATAAAATTTAAGGTTATCGTAGAAACCGATACCCTATCCCATGTTGTTTTTCCCGATGGCCAGACGTTTTCACCTCTAGAAACAGTAGAAGCGCTAAAGACCGATTCGGTAAAGAAAAATGATCGGTTAACCCTTCAGAAAACATATGCCCTTACCCAATTTGATTCTGGCACTTATACGCTGCCTTCACAGATGATAGAAATTAATGGGAAGCATTTCTTTACGGATTCACTCATTATAAAAGTCGCAGACGTAGCTGTAGACACCACAGCCCAGAAAATGTATGACATAAAGCCCATTATCACAATAGAAAAGAGCAGGTCTATTCCTTGGATATTAATTTTATGGATCCTAGGTATACTCTTGGTTGTGGGAGCTCTATTATATTGGTTTGTATTTAGAAAAAAACCACTTAGCGAAGAAGAGAAGGTAGCATTATTACCTCCTTTTGATAGGGCTATTCTAGGATTAAAACAACTAGAAAACTCTAAATACCTAATCGAAGACGATTATAAGTCGTACTACTCCGAACTCACAGATATTGTACGCTCCTATTTAGAGGAAGACGCACATGTATCTGCCTTGGAAAGTACTACGGACCAGTTGATAGACAAATTGGAAATGATGAAGGATGCAGGTAAATTAAAACTGGAACACGAAACCATACAGCAGTTTAAAAAAGTATTGCAAACCTCTGACCTAGTAAAATTTGCAAAATCCAAACCCGAGACGTCTGTTGCTGTAGCAGATAGAAAATCTGTAGAGCAAATTGTTATTAAAACAAAAGAAGCTATTCCAGAGCCTACGGAAGAAGAGTTAATGTTGCAGGAAGAATATCAGGAGGAGCTTCAAAAGAAAAATTACAGAAAAAGAATATTGCTCACCTCCTTGGCCGCCGTACTCCTGCTATTATTTACTGGGGTAGCTGCCGTAGGTTATTATGGGTTTGATTATGTTAAGGATACAGTAATGGGACATCCTACAAAAAAATTACTGGAAGGAAATTGGGTACAAAGTGATTACGGATTTCCTCCTGTTAGTGTACAGACACCAGAAGTACTTTTACGTCAGGCCATAAAGCTCCCGCCAGAGTCACAGGCAGCTATCAAAGAAATGCAAGCTTTTGCCTATAGGAGCAATAAAGGACTGTTTACTATAGCAACCACCTCTATCTTATTATCACAACCAGAGGAGCCCGACTATGTAAAATCATCAGAACAAATATTACAAAATTTTGAGGCCCAAGGCGCCAAGAATATCACTACCAAACAGGAAGAATTTACTACTCTTACGGGGGTAAAAGGAGTGAAACTCTATGGGAGTGGAAAATTTGCTGTACCAGAATCGGAAGAATTGGTTACAGGGAATTATGTGGTTCTCTTTTTTGGCGGTAAGGGATTTCAACAAAACCTTATCCTTAGCTGGCTTGCAGATGACCCCTATGCCGATAAGATTGTAGATAGGATTTTAAACTCAGTTGAAGTAAAAACGACTTTATAAATGTTAGAGAATATTTCCTTTGCGAACCCACAGTTTTTCTGGCTCTTAGTATTACTGCCAGTGGCAATGCTTTGGTATTTCTTTAAAAGAAAAGAAGAAGTCGCTTCACTAAGAATATCGAGCATAAAGGGATTCCCTACAAAGAGCGTGTTACCAAAATTAAAACCACTGTTATTTGCACTTCGCCTATTGGCATTGGCCGCTATTATTGTAGCTATGGCCAGACCACAGACAGAAGATATCTCTACCAGAACCAAGACAACGCAAGGTATAGATATTGTAATGTCTATAGATGTTTCGTCCAGTATGTTGGCCCAGGACCTTAAACCCAATAGGCTGGTTGCCCTTAAAAAAGTAGCTGCAGAGTTTATTGACCAAAGACCCAATGACCGAATAGGATTAGTAGTATATGCTGGAGAAAGCTATACCAAAACTCCCATTACAAGTGACAAGGCCATTGTGCAAAATGCTTTAAAGGAAATCACTTATGGACAAGTGGATGATGGAACTGCAATAGGATTAGGTCTTGCAACCGCAGTAAACCGTCTAAAAGATAGCAAAGCTTTAAGTAAGGTTATCATTTTACTAACCGACGGAGTTAATAATTCAGGTTTTATTGAACCACAGACCGCTGCAGAACTTGCGGTAGAGTTTGGAATTAAAACGTACACCATTGCCATTGGAACTAACGGTAACGCTTTATCCCCCGTTGCCTATAATGCAGACGGTTCCTTCAGATATGCCATGGAAGCCGTGGAAATAGACGAAGCCCTATTACAATCGATAGCAGAAACAACGGGCGGCAAATATTTTAGAGCTACTGACAACAAAAAGCTAGAGGCGATTTATGATGAAATCAACAAATTAGAAAAAACTGACATAGAAGAATTTAAATATTATAAGTACGAAGAAAAATTTAGGCCTTGGGTTTATTTGGCAGGGGTATTGCTATTGATAGAATGGTTGACCAGAATCACCCTGTTCAGAAGTTTTATATAGCCCCATAAGTTAAAAAACTAAGTTTACTAGCTGTAATAAATGAAGAAATTAAAATGATTCAATTAGACGAGAAAACATATTTATACCTGTTATTCATCATCCCGGTGATGATCGTGCTATTTGTTTTATTTCAAATCTGGAAAAGGAGAACGCAAAAAAAATTTTCAGATCTTACGCTATTAAAAAGATTAACTCCAGAGAGATCTACCTTTAAGTCCACCTTAAAATTGGTACTTCTGCTATTGGGAATCACCTTTTTGACCCTTGCGTTAGTTAATCCAAAAATGGGCACTAAGTTAGAAACGGTTAAAAGGGAGGGGCTAGATATTGTATTTGCCGTAGACGTCTCTAAAAGTATGCTGGCAGAGGATATTGCACCAAATAGACTTGATAAGGCAAAACGCCTAGTTTCCGAAATCATAAACCAACTGGCAAGCGACCGTATTGGGATTATTGCTTATGCTGGGCAGGCGTATCCCCAATTGCCATTGACCACAGATTATGGAGCGGCAAAAATGTTCTTGCAAAACATGAATACCGATATGCTTTCCTCACAAGGGACTGCAATTGACCAAGCCGTTAAGTTGGCCACTAATTACTATGATGATGGTGAAACCAATAGGGTGCTTTTTATAATTTCCGATGGGGAAGATCACTCGGAAGGGGATATTTCTCAAAGTATAGAAGAGGCAACCGATGAAAATATTAGGATCTTCACCATAGGGGTTGGAAGTACAAAAGGTGGACCCATCCCAATAAAGAAAAATGGCGTTGTAGAAAGCTTTTTAAGAGACCGTGAAGGAGAAGTAGTCATTACAAAAATGAACGAACAGACCTTGCAAGATATTGCCAACGATGGAAACGGGGAATACATAAACGGGGAAAACACAGAACAAGCCGTTGCGTTTATAAGAGATCAGTTAAATAGGATAGATAAGACGGAGTTTGAAGCCAAACAGTTCGCAGAATTTAAAGATCAGTTCCAATGGTTTTTGGGGGCGGGACTTTTATTTATATTTTTAGACATCTTTGTCCTGGACCGAAAAACTAAGTGGCTGAAAAAGTTGAACTTATTTAATGAGAAGGAGCAATAAATCTAAGAAAATGAAAAGGATTGTATGCATCATATTATTGTTCGGTTATCTTGGCCATGCCCAAGAAATGGATAAAGAAACTCAAAAGGCAATAAAAAAGTCGGCAACCTACACTTGGGAGGGCAATAAAAAATTGGATGAGCAGGATTTTGTGAATGCTGAGGCTAAATATAGAAAAGCAATTTCCGAAAATGCAGATAACAACATCGCCCCCTATAATTTGGGGAACGCTTATTATGAGAACAAAACATATAGCGAAGCTTTTGGGAGGTATAAGCAGTCCGCTGAGAGCGCTACTAGCAAATCAGAAAAACATAAGGCATTCCATAATTTAGGAAATGTATTTATGAAGAGTAACGAATATGAGAAGGCGGTAGAAGCGTATAAAGAAGCGTTGAGGAACGACCCCACCGATGAGGAGACCAGGTATAATTTTGCTTTGGCCAAAGAGATGCTGAAAAAGCAACAGGAAGAGCAGAAAAATAACCCAGATAAGGACGACCAGGACCAAGAGGACAACCAGGATAAACAAGATCAACAGGATCAGAACCAAGACAAGCAGGAAGGCGAACAAGACCAAGAGGATAAAGGGGACCAGGAAGACAATAAGAATCAAGATCAGGAAGAAGGAGATCAGGGCGATCAAGAGAAAGAAGATGAGAAAGAGGGAGAAGGCGATAAAAAAGATGAGCAGCCCCAAGATGGAGATCAAGAAGAACAACAACAGCCAAGGCCCAACCAATTATCTCCACAACAGGTGAGAAGTTTACTAGAGGCCATGCAGAACGAAGAAAAGAAAGTTCAAGAGAAAATAGATGCCCAAAAGATAAAGGGACCAAAAGTTAAGAACGAAAAAGATTGGTAATAACCGTGCATTTAAAAAGATACATAACATTTATAGTTCTATTGTTCATGGCCATTACACTTAATGCCCAGAACGATGATGAATCTGTGACTTTTGAAATGGTACTCAGCAAGGACAAGCTAGGTATTAACGAAAGGATACGGGTAGATTTTACTATGAACAGGGATGGGGATAATTTTAATCCACCAGATTTTAACGGATTTAGGATTCTTATGGGACCTTCGCAGTCTATAAGCTCGTCTTGGGTGAATGGAGTAAGGAGCTTCTCCAAGACCTATAGTTATACCCTGGCACCCACAGCAAGGGGGAAATTCACTATTAATCAGGCTACCATCGATATAAAGGGAACCACTTATAAATCCTTACCACAGGAAGTAGAGGTAACAGCAGCAGTAGACCGACCTGATGGTGAAAAAACGGTGGATGATGTTGCGGATGAAAGTCTGCATTTGGTGGCAGAAGTTTCTAAGAGCAGCCCCTACTTAAATGAAGCTGTTTCTGTGGTGTACAAACTTTATGCTAGCCCAAATATAGACGTAACCAATTTTAGGGCATTAGACAATCCAAAGTACAACAACTTTTGGAGTCAAGACATTCCTGTTACTAAATATACCATTGAGAACACCACCTACAATGGTAAACCGTATAGGTCCGTAATTTTAAAGAGAGTCGTACTATATCCCCAAAGAACAGGCGAATTAGAACTAGAGCCCCTTTCTTTGGACGTAAGCCTTCAAATACCTACTAATAAACGCGATTTTTTTGGGGGGAGAGTTATGGCACCGGCCAACAAAACGGTTTCCGCAGGTAAAAGGACCCTCCGTGTAAAAGCCCTTCCTACAGAAGGCAAGCCAGCAGGCTTTAGTGGTGCTGTAGGGGAGTTTGACTTTTTTGTAACCCCGAGTAAAACCCATTTAAACGCTTCCGAATCGCTACAAGCAGTAGTAAGCATCAACGGAAAAGGAAATTTAAAATTATTTGAAATTCCAAAACTTCATCTTCCCAGCTCCTTAGAGGTCTATGATCCTGAGTATAAAGAAAGCGTACGGACCACTCTTTCAGGAATGGAGGGAAAGGTAGAAAACAGTTATACCGTAGTGCCCACATATAGGGGGAAATATCCAATCCCCAGCTTAACATTCAGTTATTTTAATCCAAAAACGGAAAAATACCACACCCTAAATTCCAAAGAGGCTATGATCAATGTCTTGGAGGGACCTACCAGTGGCGCGTTAAGTGCTATAGGACCTAGCGCTACCAGTAGTGACAGCAGTAAACAGCTTGTTGTAGCAACTGCGGACCAATTTGTTTTTAACAAATTAAACTCCAACTTAACTGCTATAAGCACTAACTACTTTTTTGGTTCTACGGCATTTTATTTGTGGTGGCTCCTACCCTTACTACTAATACCTTTGGCAATTGTTTTTGGTAAAAAACGTGAAGCTATAGCAAGCGATGTAGAAGGTAATAGGATAAAAAGAGCCAATAGATTGGCGAGAAAATATCTTTCAGCTTCTAGGAAAGCCCTCGGTTCCAAAGATTCTTTTTACGTAGCCTTGGAAAAAGCACTGCATAATTATCTAAAAGCAAAACTGAAGATAGAAACTTCGGAGTTTAGCAAGGATAAAATTGCCATGCTACTAAAAGAAAAAAATGTTGATGATCATACAAATGACGGCTTTATTGGGCTGTTAGAAAATTGTGAAATGGCCAGATACAGTCCTTTTTCCGAGGTGCAGATGCAACAAGATTACGATAAAGCCAGTGAGGTAATTTCACAATTAGACAAACAAATTTAAGTCATGGTACGTGTATTAGCAGTTCTTTTCTTGATAATTGGCGTTTTGGGACACTCCCAAAACCAACAACTATTTGAAAAGGCCACCACTTTTTATAATGCTGGGGAATATGAAGATGCAAGGGAAAACTACTTAAAGATTCTAGAAAACGGAGAGCATTCTGCAGCCTTGTACTTTAATTTGGGCAACACCTATTATAAACTTAACGATATTGCTCCAAGTATTTATTATTACGAAAAAGCCTTGTTGTTAAATCCATCGGACCAAGACGTTTTAAATAACTTGTCTTTTGCCAGAAACATGACCTTGGATGCCATTGAACCTCTACCCCAAACAACGGTGGCTAAATTCTACCATAAAGTTACAGGCTACCTGACCTTTGATCAATGGGCATATTTGAGCATTGCGTTTATGTTCTTATTTGTAGGTCTTTATATTGCTTTTTATTATTTTAGATTTGCTACCCAAAAGCGAATCGCATTTATCAGTAGCCTTATATTTCTTATTTTCACCCTCATTGCAGCTACGCTAGCCTATGTTCAGTACAAAAGGTTTAATTCTGAAAAACCTGCCATAATATATGTGGAACAAGCGCCAATTAAATCTGAACCCAATAACAGGAGTCAGGCAATATTTAATTTACATGCTGGGACAAAG
The DNA here is from genome assembly GCF_000429545.1 of Arenibacter certesii DSM 19833. GTDB lineage: Bacteria > Bacteroidota > Bacteroidia > Flavobacteriales > Flavobacteriaceae > Arenibacter > Arenibacter certesii. The sequence continues at coordinate 177,302 of NZ_AUCB01000003.1, read as the reverse complement.
GTGGAAGTAGTTGATCAATTAGACGGATGGAAAAAAATTGAAATAGCAGACGGTAAAACAGGCTGGGTCTTATCCACAGAGATCAGGGAACTAAAGGATTTCTAGTGCTTATCCAAACTTAAAAGCCGTATTAAGCATTTATATCACCATATTCACCACTGATTTTTTAATCTTATGGATCTAAATTTTAATACGAATGGATTAAAATTTTACCGAAAATTGGATACAAAGGTAGATTTCCCTATTATTTTATAATTATCTTGCGATCCAGAAATCGCAATCGGATTATACCTATTTTCAATTGGCGATTAGTCGCAGTTGGTATTTTACCTCCGTATTAAAAGCAACAGATGGATAGCCTAGATAAAGTCTTCAAAAACAACGAACAATGGATTAAGGATAAACTGGAAGGCAACCCAGAATTCTTTAATGATTTGGAAAGAGGTCAAAAACCTGATATTCTTTATATAGGATGTTCGGACAGTAGGGTGACTACCGAGGAATTGATGGGCTTGGGACCTGGCGAAGTCTTTGTACACAGAAATATTGCCAATATGGTAATCAGTATAGACCTCAATGTTATGTCCGTGGTAAACTATGCAGTAGACCACCTTAAGGTCAACAATATTGTTGTTTGTGGCCATTATGCCTGTGGGGGCGTTAAAGCGGCTATGCAGTCAGCAGACCTTGGTATTCTAAACCCATGGCTAAGAAATATTAGGGATGTTTATAGGCAACACAGAAATGAATTGAACGCTATTGAAAACGAAGAGGATAAATACAATCGTTTAGTGGAGTTAAATGTACAGGAGCAATGTATTAACCTTATTAAGACTGCAGCGGTACAAAGGGCCTATAGAGATCGTAATCTAATTGTACACGGTTGGGTTTTTGATATAAAAACGGGGAAACTGATAGACTTAAAGATAGATTTTAAGGGTATTCTAAATAACATTATGGAAATCTATCGACTAGATTAATAATCGACTTGATAAAAAGGGCATTATAAGGACTTACCCTTCAAAGCATAAACTACTCTAGCCATAAATAAAGTCAAACTAATCCACCAATTTCTATTGGGTACTTCTATTTAAATAGGTGCTTAATGTTCCCCGAGGTTCCTCGGAGAATATATTTAGATAAAATCTATTCGTGGCTTGGTATAAAAGTTTTAAATTTGCGGTTCAATTTTTGAGGAGAATCCAAGCCATACCATTGCCATGATAAATCAGATAAAGGAACATATTTCGGAAGTAGAAAAATTCACTTCCTCCGATAAGGATGCCATTGAGTCGTTTAGAATAAAATACTTAGGAAAAAAGGGACTGTTCAATCATTTTTTCTCAGATTTTAAAAATGTTCCTAACGACCAGAAAAAGGAGTTTGGACAGATTGTGAATCAACTTAAGGCGGTAGTTACTGAAAAGGTAACCACTTTAAAGCAAGCTTTAGAGGATGAAAAGCTAGCCCATGGGGTTTATGGCGATCTTACTCGTCCCGGAGAACCACTTAATTTAGGCTCTAGACACCCCATTTCCATCGTTAAAAATCAGATAATTGATATATTTTCCAGAATTGGGTTTAATGTTTCCGAAGGACCAGAAATAGAAGACGACTGGCACAACTTTACAGCATTGAACCTTCCGGAATACCACCCGGCAAGGGATATGCAGGACACCTTTTTTATACAGACCGCTCCAGATATTTTGTTGCGCACCCATACCTCTTCGGTACAGGTGAGGTACATGGAGAACAACAAACCTCCAATAAGGACCATCTCTCCAGGTAGAGTATATAGAAATGAGGCCATATCGGCAAGATCTCACTGTTTCTTCCATCAGATAGAAGGTCTTTACATAGACAAGGACGTCTCTTTTGCTGATTTAAAGCAGACCCTACAATTCTTTACCACGGAACTCTTTGGAAAATCTGAAATCCGACTTCGTCCCTCCTATTTTCCTTTCACGGAACCCAGCGCTGAAGTAGATGTTTATTGGGGCTTGGAAACAGAAGCAGATTATAGGATGACCAAAGGTACAGGTTGGTTAGAGATTATGGGATGTGGTATGGTAGATCCAAATGTCCTTACTAATTGTGGAATAGATGCCAATGAGTTCTCCGGATTTGCCTTTGGCATGGGAATAGACCGTATTGCCCTCTTATTGCACCAAATTTCGGACATTCGATTATTGAGTGAGAACGACTTGCGATTTTTGGAGCAATTTAAAAGCGCCCTTTAATTTTAAGGACTCACGTAGAGATCATCTAATTTAAAACGCATTTAATAGTGAAAAAGGACATAGAAATTCCAGTTTCTAAAAAGGTATACGTAGCAGTAGTACATGAGTGGAATGAAGAATTCTTGGTAAAAAACTGGAATGCATACATTATAAACGATCGAGAGACCTCAATTGAAGCCGTAATCGCAGTATCTACAGGTTATGAAGGAGATCATAAAACCTCCACAATGAGACATGGTTTAGGAGATATCCCTGCTAAAGCGATTAAAAAAATAGAGATGTTGCAAGAAGGGATACTCGCCTTTAACAACGAATTTTTTGTCACCTATTTCGCGGACAATAAACTTTACGAAAAAAGGTTTGTTTTTGAGAAGAACACGATAAAAGAAAATAATTTCACCTCTTTGCCCGTAATGGAAGTTGATGGCGTACTGGCAAAATAATTTCCAAGACCTTGCCTGAGACGCTTCCTCATTTTTAACTAATAATTAACGCTTTAGCGGTTCTCTTTATTCAGAACCAATGCTAAGTTTGTAAAATTACTTTTGAATTTACAAGTTTGGCAACCGACCTAGAGAAAAATCAATTAATTGAGGAGCTTGGCGTATATTTTGAAAACAACAAAATATTACCTCCCCTAGCTGCCAGAATCTTCGCTATGTTGATTCTTACCGATCAAGAAGGCATTTCTTTTGATGACTTTGTTGAGGGCCTTTTTGCCAGTAAAAGTTCTATCTCTACTAACTTACAACTGTTACAAGCCACTGGGCGAATTATCTACTTTACTAAACCTGGGGACCGTAAACGCTATTTTAAAATATCTCCCAATGATATTTTCGAACAATTAGACAAGAAAATTGAGCAATGGGAGACAGAGAAAGAGATGCATCTAAAGGTTTATAAATTTAAAAAAAACCTGCTTAAAATTAACTCCAACTCCCAGGAGGATATGCCGGGCCTACACTATACTAAAACGTATGCAAAGCTTGCTGAATATTTTATTGAAAATTTGAACCAACTCAAAGAAAATTTAAAAATTACCGTTAACTCCAATTCCAAATGAAAAAATTATTAATTGCACCCATAATCCTTAGCATTACCTTATTTATTGGTTGTGGAGAAAAGGAACAACCTATACAGGCTGCCTCTGCTGCCCCTTACCCTACCATAAAGGTAGAAAGAAGATCGGTAGACAATTTCACCAAATATCCAGCCAGTATAGAGGGGATGGTAAATAGTAAGGTTCGCGCCAAGGTTGCTGGTTATATTCAGGAGGTTTTAGTAGACGAAGGACAGGAGGTAAAAAAGGGGCAGTTAATGTTTACTTTGGAAACCCAATCCCTAACTCAGGATGCTGGTGCCGCAAAGGCAAGAATAAATTCTGCTCAGGTAGAGTTGAATAAATTACGTCCTTTGGTAGAAAAAAATATTATTAGCAGTGTCCAACTAGAAACCGCTAAGGCCAACCTAGAACAGGCCAAAAGTAATTATCAAAGTATAGCCGCCAATATTGGTTATGCCCAAATAAAAAGTCCAGTAGATGGAGTTGTGGGTTCAATACCATTTAGAAAAGGAAATCTGGTGAGTGCCCAAGATGCTGTGCCATTGACCACCGTTTCTAGTATAGAACGGGTTTATGCATTTTTCTCCATGAACGAAAAAGACCTTATTAGCTTTCTAAGAGACGTTGAAGGAAATACTATGGAAGAGAAAGCGAAAAACATGTCGGACGTGCAATTAATTCTTGCAGATGGCTCTATATATGAACATAAAGGAAAAATAGAGACTATTAGTGGTGAGATCAACACTAATACCGGAACAGTAACATTTAGAGCAACTTTCCCCAATCCACAAGGGCTATTAAGAAACGGTAGTAGCGGTAGCATTATTCTACCTAACAAATTGAACGATGTTTTAGTGATCCCTACCTTATCAACCTATGAACAACAAGGGAAAAAATTTGTATACCTAGTACAAGGCGATTCCTTAGTACCAAAGTCTATCACCCTTACGGCTGCAGTAAATGGTATATCGGCCATAGAAGGACTGGAAGAGGGAGTGCAGATATTGGCAAACGGACTTGGCAAAGTTAGGCCAGGGCAAAAAATTATACCACAACCCACCAGTTTGGACAGCATTATATATTCTTTCAATCCTGTTTTTAAATAAGTCAGCATGCTAAAAACATTCATAGAAAGGCCTGTACTTTCCACCGTTATATCTATAATCCTATTATTATTAGGTGGTTTGGGATTACTCACTTTACCAGTGACCCAATACCCGGATATTGCACCACCTACTGTACAAGTATCTGCCAGTTACCCAGGAGCAAATGCGGAAACCATCTTAGAGAGTGTCATTGTTCCTATAGAGGAACAGATCAACGGGGTAGAGGACATGACCTATATTACCTCCACAGCAAGTAACACAGGTAGTGCGAGTATTACGGTATATTTTGAACAAGGCGTAGATCCTGATATTGCTGCTGTAAACGTACAAAACCGAGTAGCTCGTGCCAATGCACTGTTACCTGCAGAGGTTATCCGATCTGGAGTAATAACCCAAAAACGACAAAGCTCGGCGCTAATGTACGCGTCCCTATATTCTACCAATCCCGATTATGATGAGACCTTTATACAGAACTATCTCAACATTAACGTCAAACCAGAATTGCAACGTATTAAAGGGGTGGGTGATGTAAATGTTTTTGGGGGCAAGGATTACGCCATGCGCGTATGGTTAGATCCCGTAAAGCTAACCGCGTATAATTTAACCGTGACCGATGTCACCCAAGCCATTGGAGAGCAAAGTATGGAAGCTGCTGCCGGATCCCTTGGGCAAAACTCCGGGGAAGCGTTTGAGTATGTTATTAAATACAAAGGAAGGTATAAGACCGCTGAAGAGTATCAGAATATAATTATTAAATCTTTGGGTAATGGTCAGTTTCTAAAACTAAGTGATGTAGCCAAAGTAGAGTTAGATGCATTTTCCTATACTTCCATTGGTCGCGCAAGAGGCTATCCCGGAGTAGGTTTTGGAATTTTCCAAACTCCAGGATCTAATGCACAGCAGATCATAGAGCAAATCTATGAGAAAATGGATGAGTTAAAAGAAGGATTCCCTTCAGGGGTAGACTATGTTGTAAACTTCGACACCAATAAATTCCTAACGGCATCTATGACCAAGGTGCAAGTGACGCTAATAGAGGCCTTTTTATTGGTTTTCTTAGTGGTTTTCTTATTCCTTCAAGATTTTAAATCAACTTTAATTCCAGCAATAGCAGTACCAGTTTCTATTATAGGAACCTTTTTCTTCCTTAATCTCCTGGGCTACTCCTTAAACCTTTTAACTCTTTTCGCACTTCTTTTGGCCATCGGTATTGTAGTAGATGATGCTATTGTAGTGGTAGAAGCGGTACATGCCAAACTAGAGGATGGGTACACTTCAGCAAAAAAGGCCTCTTTGAGTGCTATGAATGAAATTAGTGGCGCCATTGTTTCTATTACTTTGGTAATGGCAGCGGTTTTTATCCCTATTACCTTTATTCAAGGTCCATCTGGGGTATTTTATGAACAATTTGGGGTGACTCTCTTGATTGCTATCTTAATTTCTGCTGTTAACGCGTTAACATTAAGTCCGGCATTATGTGCTATTTTCCTTAAACCGCCTAAGAAGGAAGGTGAAAAGAAGAAAACTATTGTAACAAGGTTCTATACCGCTTTCAACGCAGGTTTTGAAGCAACCACTCACAAGTATGTTAAGTCCCTAAGGTTCTTAGTAAAGAATAGTTGGGTAACCGTAATCATTCTTTTAGTCTCCGTATTTGGCATATGGTGGGCCAATAGCACTACCCCAACAGGTTTTGTTCCTTCTGAGGATAGGGGCGTAATTTTTATGAACATGGAACTTCCCCAAGGTTCCTCTTTGGACCGTACCTTCAGTATTACCGAAGACATTTATAAAGCTATTGAATCTATCGAAGGAGTAAGATCTGCATCTTTACAAGGGGGTCGAAATTTCTTTTCCGGAGCAGGCAGCTCCTATGGAATGGGCTTTATCCTGTTAGAAGATTTTGATAAGCGAACAACTGATGAAACTTCTTCAGAATCCATTATTCAGCAATTATTTGCTAAAACTGGGCATATTACAGATGCGAATATAATATTCTTCGCACCTCCAAGTATCCCAGGGTTTGGGGCTTCAGATGGATTTGAGGTTCAGATTTTAGACCGTGCTGCAGGGAGCCTAAAGGCGTTAGACACCATAGCGAACGGATTTGCCGCAGCACTTACACAAAGACCCGAAATTGGCTATGCTTCCAATTCGTTTAGCACCAATTTTCCACAGTTACAAATGGATATCGATATTCCAAAAGCCAAGGAAGCGGGAGTAGAGATCAGTAGCATCCTAAGGACACTACAAGGGTATATTGGCGGCTTATACACCGCAGATTTCAGTCGCTTCGGAAAACAGTTTAGAGTAATGGTACAGGCTAAACCAGAAGACCGAAAGGACGAAAACAGCTTGCACAGCATGTATGTTAGAAATAACGAAGGGGAAATGGCCCCTGTATCGCAGTTTGTAACGTTAAGTCGGGTTTACGGACCCCAAACGGTAAATAGATTTAACCTATTTAATTCGGTAACAATAAACGGATCAGCGGGTCCAGGCTTTAGTTCTGGAGATGCTATTGATGCGGTAACAGAGGTTGCACAACAGAATTTACCACGGAACTATGAGATTGCCTTTTCTGGGATAACTAGAGAGGAAATTTCTTCCGGAGGACAGTCTGGGGTCATATTTTTACTGAGTATCATATTTGTTTACTTCTTTTTATCCGCACAGTACGAAAGCTATTTATTACCGTTTGCAGTATTGCTCTCTCTGCCAATTGGGGTAGCGGGCGCCTATTTATCCACTAAATTTTTAGGCTTGGAAAATAATATTTATTTCCAGATAGCTTTGATTATGCTTATTGGTCTGTTAGCTAAAAATGCTATTCTAATTGTAGAATTTGCCATACAGCGAAGACAGCATGGTCTATCTATTACCGAAGCTGCCATAGACGGTGCAAGAGCCCGATTAAGACCTATTTTAATGACCTCCTTTGCTTTTATCCTAGGATTAATGCCATTAGTAGTAGCAAAAGGCGTAGGAGCTGCGGGGAACAATGCCATTGGAACCGGAGCTGTTGGAGGAATGTTAGTAGGTACGGTTATAGGAATTTTTATTATCCCAGTTCTATTTATTCTCTTTCAATGGTTGCAAGAGAAAGTTACCGGGGTACCCACAGTAGAAACCATTGAAGAATAATAGTTTTATATATTATGCGAAATAACACTTTGTACAGACTCTTTCTATTAACTATAATTCCGGTATTGATGCAATCCTGTTTTTCTGCCAAGGAATATGTTAGACCTGCAATAGAAAGCGATGCCCTCTACCGTACAGACAATATTAAAACAGATAGTCTTTCTATAGCCGAATTGTCTTGGACGCAACTGTTTACAGATCCTATTTTAACGGATTATATCCAAAGAGGACTAGACAATAACCTGGATATAAGGGTTGCATTAGAAAACATTAATGCTGCACAGGCCTATTTAAGGCAAGGAAAAGCTGGCTATTACCCTACTTTGGATGCTATGGCAAGTTATGGCCGATCTACCTTTTCAGAAAACGGTGCAATGGGAATGAATAGCGGATCTGCCTCTGAACAATTTGAACTATCAGGTTCCCTATCTTGGGAGGCAGATATATGGGGGAAAATTAGAAGTACAGACAGAGCATCCCAAGCCACCTACCTACAATCCGTGGCCGCGCACCAAGCGGTGAAAACAAACCTCATTGCTGCCATAAGCAGTACTTACTATAGACTTTTAGCCCTTGATAAGCAGAAAGATATTATTAAGGAAACCATAGAAGCCAGAAAAAGTAGCTTAAACACCACTCAAGCTTTAAAAGACGCAGGCCAAGTTACAGAGGTAGCGGTAAAACAAACCGAAGCGCAATTGTATTCCACAGAAATTATTTTGGTAGACATTGAAAAGAATATTAAACTATTAGAGAACACTTTTTCTATCCTAATGGGCGAATCGGTACGAGGTGTGTTAAGAGGTGCATTGGAAGACCAAGAAGTACAAACTGAACTGACCACTGGTGTACCTGCAGATTTATTGGTGAACAGACCCGATGTTTTACAAGCGGAGTACGGATTAATCAATGCATTTGAGCTTACCAATGTGGCTAGAAGCCATTTTTACCCTTCTTTGCGACTTACCGCTGCTGGAGGTTTTCAAAGTTTGGAGTTGGATAATTTATTCAGCGCCAGCTCCCTATTCTCAAATTTAGCAGGGTCCTTAGCCCAGCCCATATTAAACGGAAGAAGAATAAGGACGCAACATGAAGTTTCACAAGCGCAACAAGAGCAAGCTTTACTACGCTACAAAAAGACATTGTTGATGGCGGGAAAGGAAGTGTCGGACGCCCTCTATGAATATGAGGCAGAAAGCAAAAAAATTGAAGTGCGAAAAATGGAACTCGCATCCAATATGCTGGCCGAGACCTATTCTGAAGAATTGCTAAATAACGGCTTAGCCAATTATTTAGAGGTACTGACTGCCAGACAAAATGTACTTAATTCCCAATTAAATCTTATTGACTCCCAATTTGGTCAATTAAACGCCATAGTCACACTTTATGAGGCACTTGGCGGGGGATGGCAATAAAATAGTTAGATGTATGTAGGTTATATAGCATCAAAACTCTATGAAAACTAAAGGTGGGATTACGATGTATGGAGTGATGGCATTGTTGCTAATTGCCATACATTATTTATTAGACTTAAGCGTATTTGATCCATGGGATCAGTACCTTCCTTTCGCAAAAAAACTAACTATAAGCTTATTTTTAATTGCCATAATCTATCTGATAAGCAAAATTATTGCTAAGATTATAGACACCCAAACAAATTCTGAAGGGGATAGGTATAACCTCTTGAGAATTGTCCGCTTCTTAGCGATGGTATTCAGCCTTATAGTGGTGGCTTCCTTTCTATTTCAAAACCTATACGCGGCAGTCGTCAGTTTTGGATTAATATCCTTAGTTATAGGTTTTGCCTTGCAAGCCCCCATTACCTCTTTTATCGCGTGGATTTATTTAATTTTTCGTAGATCCTATCTAGTAGGAGATCGTATTCAAATAAAAGACTTCCGTGGTGATGTGGTAGAAATAAGTTATTTAGACACCTCCATTATGGAATGTAGCGGAGATTATCTGGGCAACGATCGCAAAAGCGGAAGAGTAATTAGATTTCCCAATAGCCTTATACTGAGAGAGGAAATAATTAATTATACTGGACCCGAAGCTCCTTTCATTTGGAATGAAATTGCAATTCAAGTGGCCTATACCAGTGATCTAAAGTTTGTGGAAGAATGTTTATTGCAGGCAGCTATTAGAGATTTTAAGGAAAGTTATCCGCAGCTAGCAAATCAAAAATATGTAAAATGGGATGCCGCAGTCCATTTTAGGATAAGCAAGTACGCTTGGATAGAGGGAGTAGTAGCTTATCCTGTTGAACCTAAAGATACTACTGCTCGTAGAAACCGTATTTTAAAATATGCTCTGCCCTTGTTGAACGAAGCTCCAGATAAGGTTAAATTCCCAGAAGGTGCTTTGCGATAACTTTTATATTATTATTATTTTTATTACTGCCACACTATTTAGAATATTTCTTTGAATAATAGTGTCATATTTTTAGGGAATAAATCTTGCTCTTCCATCCCGTCTAAATATAAAGCAAATAATATTCAGTGCTTCAAAAGGCACAACAAACTGAATCCATTTTGGTACTTTAGTAAAAGTTTTCAATTGCTAATAGTAAGCTTCAATCCAGCAGTATGCAGGCACAACATTCCACAACCAAAATTCAACTAGAACTGGTAAATAGCATCATCCATGGCTTTGGAATTATTTTTGGGATCGTGAGTATTCCTATTCTAATTGCCTTTGCCATAAAAAGCAATAATACACCCGGCGTTATTGGCGCAGCAATATATGGATTTTGCTTTCTACAACTTTTTACTTTTTCTACACTCTATCACGGCTTTCAACACGCCCAAGTAAAACCCATATTTCAAATTCTAGATCACATTAGCATCTATTTCCTAATATCCGGCACTTATACCCCTTTCTTATTAATTTATATGAATAATGCTTTTGGCATTTCATTATTGAGTGTGTTGTGGAGCCTAACGGCTTTTGGAATTATTTTTAAGATCTTTTTTACCGGTAAGTGGAACATTATTTCAACACTCATTTACATTGCAATGGGCTGTATTATGCTCGTAGGCGGTCGTACTTTTTTTGAAACTATTCCCTCCGCTATAATGACCATGATTCTTATTGGAGGTGGACTTTACTTATTGGGGGTAATCTTTTACCTATGGAGAAGATACCCCTACAACCATGCTGTGTGGCATTTTTTTGTACTGGCCGCTGCTATTTGCCATTATGTAGCCATTCTATTAGCGGTGTAATAAACTTAGGCAACCTCAAAGGAAATTTTTTTTGCAGCCCACCAAGGCTGAGTTTCTATAGTAAGCCTCCCGGCAGCAATCATTGGGTCTAAATTGGCAAGACTAACCGCCATTTTCTGAGTTGGCACATTATAAATGGTAATTCTCCTTATTTCTCCATCATCCCCAAAAGGACCTGATATATCTGCATAACCCAATAGATACCTTCTTTCTAGATGCGCTAAATGCAAAACTTGCATAGTGTCTAACTCTGTCTTACACAGATACGTGTTTTCTCCTCATTTTAAGAAGACCATAAAATATTATTACATCAATATGGTATCCTTAGTATCTTTATCTACATAATCCAATATTTAGAAGCCCTGCTCTTCCAATTCTTGCTTTGTATGCACAATAGAAATTTTCTTCCCTTCTATTACATTATTTCCCTTCATACTATTTTCTAAAGTTTTCATACATGAAAATACTAAACCAAAAGGAAATATATAACTCAATTATTTCACGATTTCCATGTTTTAAAGGGTTGTTTACTCAATTGGGAGTTATAATATTTATTTATTCCCGTTACCTCTTTACCTAACCATGAAGGAGTTTTAAAAGGCTCGTCTTCTGAATTCAGTTCTATTTCGGCTACTATTAGCCCCCTGTTCTCACCAAAGAATTCGTCTACTTCAAATAAATGCTCTCCCACTGGCACTTCATATCTAACTTTTTCTATAACGCCGGGTTCTGCCAATTCCATTAAGGATTCGGCATCCTCAACCGGAATAACCGTTTCCCACTCAAAACGGGTTGTCCCCAAATCATTTCCCTTTCCCTTAACAGTAAGGAATCCCGCATCGTCTTTAATTCGCACCCTTACCGTACGTAAGGGATCTGTATTAAGGAAACCCTGAACAATTCTATAAGCACTTACCGAAACCTCCTTAAACGCTTCGGAATTCACTAAAAACTTACGCTCTATTTCTATCACACTATTTATTATTGAATTGATCTTCTCTACTACTCTTTATTCAGCTGCAAGCTTTCTTATCTGGTCTGATTCGATATAAACTTCATTGTACTGTTTATTGGCAAGCCAGACCATAGCAGAAGCAATTGTCTCTGGTTTAATAGACTTATATTTGTCCAATGGTCCAACGAACACAAAATTCAATACCTTCATAAATTGATTTGCCAAACCTTCTCCCAATCTTTGTTCCGCTCTCTTACCCGCAATCAAAGAAGGACGCAAAAAATGAGTTTTAGGTATACCTAATGCCAAAACAGCATTCTCCATCTCCCCTTTTAACCGGTTATAACTAGCCCTACTCTTAGGATTGGCACCCAAGGCAGAAATTACAATATAAGTGTTAATATTGTTTAACTTGCAAAGCTTCCCTGCTGAAACTGGGATACCAACATCTATTTCGCGATACTTTTCGGAATCCGGCGTTTTGGCTTTTGTGGTTCCAATACAACAAAATACCTCATCGGCATTAAAATCCATTTTAAACTGTTCAAGATTGCGCAGATCACCAAGGTACTCTTCCAATTTTTGATGAGAAAATCCGATGGTAGATCTGGAAAACAATTTGATCTTACCATAGCGATCATCTTCCAATAGTGTTCTTAATAAGATACCTCCAGTTAAACCAGTAGCTCCTAATATAATCGCGGTTTTTAATTGTTCGTTCATAGACCAAAATTCTTAAGGTGCGAGTTTAATCAATAATTATATGTACTCCCCTATAGTTGTTATAAATTTACAGTATGAAATTGGATTTTCCGCTACGAAAAATAATCCATGTGGATATGGATGCGTTTTATGCTTCTGTAGAACAAATGGATGATTCCACTCTAAAAGGGAAGCCCATTGCTGTTGGTGGGGCTGAAAAAAGGGGAGTTGTGGCTGCAGCTAGCTATGAAGCCAGAAAATATGGGGTACGTAGCGCAATGAGCGGCTACATGGCCAAAAGAAATTGCCCAGACCTTATTTTTGTGCCGCCTAGATTTGACCGGTACAAAGAAATATCCCTGCTAATTCGCAACATATTTTTTGAGTATACAGATTTGGTTGAACCACTTTCCTTAGATGAGGCCTATTTGGATGTTACCATCAACAAAAAGGGAAATCCCTCTGCTTCTTTAATTGCTGCGGAAATAAGAAAAAGAATTTATGAAGAAGTAGGCCTAACAGCATCGGCAGGGATTTCAATAAATAAGTTTATTGCGAAAGTAGCCAGTGACTATAACAAACCCAACGGTCAAAAAACTGTAAACCCTGAAGAAGTAATTCCATTTTTGGAAAACTTAGAAATCCGTAAATTCCACGGAGTAGGTAAGGTTACCGCAGATAAAATGTACCAACTGGGAATATTCACTGGGCTGGATTTAAAGCAAAAGACTTTGGAATTCCTAAGCGCCCATTTTGGAAAGAGTGGCGAATATTATTATCATGTGGTAAGGGGTATACACCTAAGTCCGGTAAAACCAAATAGGATTCCAAAATCGGTAGGTGCAGAACGTACCTTTAGTGAAAACCTAAGCAGTGAGGTATTTATGCTAGAGCGCTTAAAACACATTGCCAACGAGTTGGAGCGGAGACTTAAAAAGTCTCATATCGCTGGAAAGACTATCACCCTAAAAATAAAATATAGCGATTTCACCCTACAAACAAGAAGTAAGACCGTACCTTATTTTATTGCAGATAAAAATGTGATCTTGGAATTAGCAAAGGAATTGCTCTATCAAGAAAAAATGGAAAATTCTGTTCGCCTGTTAGGAATCTCCTTATCTAACCTAAACACGGAGAAAAGCACCCCAGCAACCGAAAAATCGCTTTCCATACAACTGAAATTCGATTTATAAACGAAATAAAAAAACCTGTTAGATTATTAAAATCCAACAGGTTTTGCTATAAAAATTTAAGCTGGTTAAGCTTTAAGATTATCAATTCCCATTTCAGATACCCTTAGCGTATTTACCATTCCTTTCGCCTTAATAGGCATGGCTGCTAAACTGACCAACATATCCCCCACTTCCAAAAATCCTTTTTCGAAAGCAATTTTATTTACATCCTCTATAGTCTGGTCCGTGGACACAAATTTATCATAATAAAACGCCCTCACTCCCCATAACAGGTTAAGTTGCGTAAGGATTCTTTTATTAGAGGTAAATACCAAAATATGTGCCTTAGGTCTCCAAGCTGAAATCTGAAAAGCGGTATAGCCACTATTAGTCAAGGTTGAAATAGCCTTGGCCTTTATTTCATTTGCCATATTGGCCGCATGAAAACAGATAGATTTGGTAATATACCTATTGGTTCTGATGTGTGGATGTTCATGTGGCACTTTAATAAGATCTGAATTCTCCACACTCATTAGAATGCTTGCCATTCTTTCAATAACCTGTACTGGGTAATTCCCTACAGAAGTCTCGCCAGATAGCATCACTGCATCTGCACCGTCCATAACAGAGTTGGCCACATCATTCACCTCTGCCCTGGTAGGCGTAAGGCTAGTTATCATGGTTTCCATCATCTGCGTGGCGATGATTACAGGAATCCTTGCCTTTTTAGCACGTAATACCAACTGCTTTTGAATAAGAGGTACTTCTTGGGCAGGAACTTCTACACCCAAATCTCCACGGGCAACCATTAAGCCATCACAATAGGCAACAATCTTATCGATGTTCTCTACTGCTTCGGGCTTTTCTATTTTGGCGATAATTGGAATCTTATGTTCGGAATGCTCCTTTATAATATTCTGTAGATCAATTAAATCCTGACTAAACCTAACAAAGGATAGAGCAATCCAATCTACATTCTGGGAAATTGCAAAAATAGCGTCCTTGATATCCTTTTTTGTAAGCGCTGGTAGGGATATATTGGTATTAGGTAAGTTTACCCCTTTTTTGGATTTAAGAGGTCCACCCTGAATAACCTTAGCTCTAACCTCATCTTTTTTATTAGTGGAGATTACTTGGAACATTAACTTTCCATCATCCAAAAGAATGCGTTCGCCCTCATTTACGTCCCTTGGAAATTGAGAATAGTTCATATAAACTCGCTCGGAATCACCTTCAAAAGGTTCTCCGGTAACAAAGGTAATCTCATCTCCTGCGGAAACGATTACTTCCTTTGCCATTACCCCTACCCTAAGCTTTGGGCCTTGCAAATCTGCAAGTATAGAAGTATTGGTTCCCAACTCTTCGTTTAATTCGCGGATCATTATTATGCGCTCCTTAACATCTTCGTAGTCGGCATGTGAAAAATTTATCCTAAAGACATCCACTCCTGCTCCTATCATGTCCCTTAGAACACTCTTCTTACTAGTAGCTGGCCCTAAGGTGGCTACTATTTTTGTCTTTTTTAATGCTGGCATTCTATTAATATATTAAATTATTTCTTGATTTAAGTTTGTTTGCATCCACACTATAGGCAGTTATTACCTTTGGGATGGAAAGAACGGACTTAAGGATTTTCTCCTCCACGTCCAGTTCATCATGTTCTACCTTTAAAAAATAATCTACTTCCTTATATTCGGGAATTAGACTATAGGCAGTAAATGAGGGAAGGTCTTGGAATAGGTTACCTACATTTAATTCCTCCTTTGCTACGCTATTATTACTTATAAGGGTATAATAGCGATCGTGAATTTCATCCCTCCAGTCAAAAAAGGGAAACGATCCATTGGGAGATATTTCCAGATCCTTTACAGCTCTTTTTAATTTTATTTTCAAGTAAGAATTTAGTGCGTACACAAGTGAATGATCCTCTCTACTAGAGTGTAAAGCGATTAAGGTAAAATGCTCATCATAGCTATCTTCCGAAATTTTGTATATCGCCGCCATACTTTCCGTGAAAAGTCGTAAATATAGGGTTAATATAGAAACAAGCCTAGTCTATGATACCTATAAAAACATCTAGGCAATACGAAAACGTTGGAGTTCACTATATTTTACGTTAAGATTTCTTCATTTTGTCCTGTAAAGCAAAGTAGGCTCGTTTTGACGCTCTCTCCTCTGCCTTTTTCTTAGAAGTAGCTCTAGCCTTTGCCACAATTTTATTATCTATGGTGAGTTTTACTGCAAAGTGCTTAACAGCATCATTGCCTGTATCCTCATATACATCAAAGTTAAAGGATTTTTTTTGCTTCTGGCACCACTCGATAACCAAACTTTTGTAACTAATAACTTTTCCTTCCAACTGCTCAATATCTACATAAGGGGCAATCACCATTTCGGAAATAAATTTTTCACAATATTTATATCCCCTATCCAAGTAAATTGCTCCAACCAAAGCTTCAAAAACATTACCATGAATATTGTCTCCGAAACGGGATTTCGGAATTTTACTTTCCACGTAATCAATTAGACGCAAATCTTTACCCAATTCATTGAGATGCTCCCTACTTACAATTTTAGATCTCATTTTAGTGAGATACCCCTCATCTCCATCGGGCACTTTTAAGTACAAATGTTTAGAAATAATAGTTCCTAACATGGCATCACCCAAAAACTCTAAGCGTTCATAGTTAATGGGATTACCATCCTTATCTTTCCTATTTGCAGAACGATGAACAAAGGCTTTTTGAAATATCTCTAGATTCTTTGGCTTAAACCCCAGTATTTTTCTCATCCCCAAAAAAAAATCCCCATCCTTTTTGGAATGGGAATAAAATAAATTGGAAGGAAAGCTCATAACCTGATGACTTAACTAATTTTTTTGAAAATAATGCAAGCATTATGACCACCAAAACCAAAAGTATTGCTTAAAGCAACGTTCACTTCTCGTTTTTGCGCTTTGTTCAGCGTTAGATTCAGTGTTGGATCTATATTCTCATCTACCGTGGTATGATTTATTGTTGGCGGCACCAAACTATGCTCCATGGCCAATATAGAGGCAATGGCTTCAACTGCACCTGCTGCACCCAATAAATGCCCAGTCATGGATTTTGTAGAATTAATATTTATGTTAGGAGCATGCTTTCCAAAAACCTTTGAGATAGCTTTTAATTCCGCTACATCTCCCAAAGGGGTAGACGTACCATGAGTATTAATAGCATCTACATCCTCCGGCTTCATTCCGGCATCTTTTAGGCAGTTCTCCATTACGCGAACCACTCCGGTTCCCTCAGGATGCGGTGCGGTCATGTGATATGCATCACTAGACAATCCACCACCAGCAACTTCGGCATATATTTTGGCACCCCTTGCTTTGGCATGCTCATATTCTTCCAATATTAAGGCACCAGCTCCTTCACCTAAAACAAAACCGTCCCTTGTAGCATCAAATGGTCTAGAAGCTGTTTCTGGCTCATCGTTTCTAGTCGAAAGTGCGTGCATAGCTCCAAAACCACCCATTCCTGCAATGGTCACAGCAGCTTCACTACCCCCCGTCACCACTACATCACAATAACCTAAACGAATGGTGTTTAAAGCATCTATAATAGCGTTGGCAGCAGAGGCACATGCAGAGACCGTAGTATAGTTAGGCCCCATAAATCCATATTTAATGGAAATATTTCCTGGTGCAATATCTGCAATCATTTTTGGAATAAAGAAAGGATTGAACCTTGGTGTTCCATCACCTGCAGCGAAATTTAAAACTTCATTTTGAAAAGTTTCTAAGCCACCAATTCCTGCTCCCCAAATTACTCCAGTTCTAAATTTATCTATTTTATCTAAATCTAGACCGGAATCTTTAATGGCCTCATCAGAGGCTATAAGAGCATATTGCGCAAACCTATCTAGTTTTCGACCTTCTTTTCTATCAAAATAATCTTCAGAATTATAGCCCTTTAACTCACAGGCAAATTTTACTTTAAATTTTTCTGTATCGTAATAGGTAACAGGTGCAGAGCCGCTTTTGCCGCTCTTTAAACCTTCCCAATATTCCTCAATATTATTGCCTATGGGCGTTAAAGCACCAAG
This sequence comes from Arenibacter certesii DSM 19833, assembly GCF_000429545.1. GTDB lineage: Bacteria > Bacteroidota > Bacteroidia > Flavobacteriales > Flavobacteriaceae > Arenibacter > Arenibacter certesii. The sequence continues at coordinate 159,610 of NZ_AUCB01000003.1, read as the reverse complement.
ACCAGTAACCACAACTCGCTTTAATTGCATTGAAACAAATTTTTGTTTAACCTAATAAGTAATGCGTAAATTAAAAAAAATTATCCATGCAGCGTCGTTACCACATGGATAATTTTGAAACTTGTTCAAGAAATCATAAAATTACTTGGCTTCTTCTATATAACTTATAGCTTGACCAACTGTAGCAATGTTTTCCGCTTGATCGTCTGGAATCTGGATGTCAAATTCCTTTTCGAATTCCATTATCAACTCAACAGTATCCAATGAATCCGCGCCTAAGTCGTTGGTAAAGCTAGCTTCGGTTACCACTTCGTTCTCGTCAACACCTAACTTATCTACGATGATAGCTTTTACTCTTGATGCAATGTCTGACATAATAATATCGTTTTTAAAAATTTAAATTGATTGGCAAAAATAAAAAACTTTAGATTAATAACACCATTTGTGGTTAAAATGTGACCTAAATTAATAAATTTAAATACAAGAGTGCTATTTTAGCCTAAAATTATTTCCTATTACAACCCCAAAACATCCCATGAAAAGAATTGTACTATTCGCATCCGGTTCTGGTTCCAATGTTGAAAATATAATCAATTATTTTCAAGATAGCACCGAAGTTAGCGTTAAATGCGTACTTTCAAACAATAAGGACGCCAACGTCTTTGAACGGTGCAACAGACTAAACGTTAACGCATTGTACTTTAACAAGTATTCCTTTTACCAATCAGACTGTGTATTGGAAATTCTTAAATCCTTTAAACCCGATTTAATTGTACTTGCCGGGTTTTTATGGAAAATTCCAGGAAATCTTATTCAACATTTCCCAAATAAAATTATAAACATTCACCCCGCCCTACTCCCAAAATATGGAGGAAAAGGAATGTATGGAATGCATGTGCATAATTCCGTAAAAGAAAATAATGAATCCGAAACAGGCATTACAATTCATTTTGTTAATGAAAATTATGATGAAGGCGCTATTATTAAGCAAGTGAAAGTAACTATAGAAGTTGCAGACACCCCACAATCTATAGCTGAAAAAGTACACCAATTGGAATATGAACATTTCCCAAAGGTGATTCATAAAGTAGTAATGGGACAATAATGGCCAAAAACGAAAAATTCTATACCGTTTGGAAAGGCCATAAGCCGGGAATTTATCAAAGCTGGAAAGAATGCAAGGCAGCCATTGCCAATTACAAAGGTGCACAATACAAATCGTTCCCTACTTTTGAAGAGGCCAAAAAAGCTTTCAACGGGAATTATGAGGATCATAAAGGCAAAAAAACCAAAACCACATCATTATCTAAGGAACAACTATTGAAGATAGGAAGCCCTAATTACAATTCCATATCTGTAGACGCCGCATCTAGCGGTAACCCAGGCATTATGGAATATCGAGGGGTAGACACCAAGACCAAAAAAGAACTCTTTAAACAAGGCCCCTTTAAACAGGGCACAAACAATATTGGGGAATTTCTAGCACTGGTACACGGATTGGCATTTTTAAAACAACATAATAGCAACAGAATAATCTACACAGATTCCAAAACGGCAATGAGCTGGGTACGCAAGAAAAAATGCAATTCAAAACTAAAGGAGTCCATTAAAAATAAAGACGTATTTGACCTCATTAAACGTGCAGAAAATTGGCTGAAAACCAATTCTTACAATACAGTTATTGTAAAATGGGAAACCAAGGCCTGGGGCGAAATTCCAGCAGATTTCGGCCGGAAATAAATTAACAGTAATTTTTGAAATTTGAATTCTATAGCCATGGGATTAGCATTTCAATACCCTATCTTTGCACAAATTTTAAGACTTAATGGGTAAACTTTTAATTGTAGGCACTGTAGCCTTTGATGCTATTGAAACCCCTTTTGGGAAAACAGACAAAATTCTCGGCGGAGCAGCAACCTTCATAGGCCTAGCAGCGTCCCAGTTTAATTTAGAATCGGCCATAGTTTCCGTAGTTGGTGAAGATTTTCCTCAAGAATATCTAGATTTGCTTACCAGAAAGAACATAGACCTCACTGGCTTACAAGTGATAAAAGGTGGCAAAACTTTTTTTTGGAGCGGCAAATATCACAATGATTTAAATTCCAGGGATACTTTATCTACTGAATTAAACGTACTCGCAGATTTTGAACCCATAGTTCCCGAAAATTTTAAGGACGCCGATGTAGTAATGTTGGGAAATTTGCATCCTAGCACTCAAATGAGTGTAATTAATCAAATGCAAGAACGACCAAAGCTGATAGTATTGGATACTATGAACTTTTGGATGGACAATGCATTAGAAGAATTAATGGAAGTAATAAAGCATATAGATGTTATTACCATAAACGATGAAGAGGCGAGACAGCTTACCAATGAATACTCATTGGTAAAAGCCGCTGAAAAAATTCAGCAAATGGGCCCCAAATTCGTTGTGATAAAAAAAGGGGAACACGGCGCCTTGCTGTTCCACAAATCCAAAGTGTTCTTTGCTCCTGCACTTCCTTTAAAAGAGGTATTTGATCCTACTGGGGCAGGAGATACTTTTGCTGGTGGATTTACAGGCTATTTAACAGAATCCAAGAATGCTAGTTTTAGCAATCTTAAACGTGCGGTAATTCACGGTTCTAACCTTGCCTCGTTTTGCGTAGAAAAATTTGGAACTGAACGAATGACGGATTTAAACAAAAAAGAAGTAAACAATAGGTTGATCCAATTTAGGGAATTAACCCAATTTGATATTGAATTACAATAATTATATGCCTTGAACTTTCAAGGCATTTTTAATTCTAGATAAAGATGAGCGACGCCATTAAACACGAATGTGGAGTTTCCCTAATAAGGTTGCTAAAGCCATTAGAGTATTATAAAGAAAAGTACGGCACCGCATTTTACGGGGTGAACAAAATGTACTTGATGATGGAAAAACAGCATAACCGCGGTCAGGACGGGGCTGGTTTTGCCAGTATAAAGCTAGATATGGAAGTTGGCGAAAGATATATGAGCCGAGTTAGATCCATAGATAAGCAACCTATTCAGGATATTTTTTCCCAGATCAACGAACGCATAAACACTAGCTTTAAAGAGCATCCAGAATATGTGGATGATGTAGCCAAACAAAAAAGACATATTCCTTATATAGGGGAAGTGCTTTTAGGCCATGTACGCTATGGAACCTTCGGAAAAAATAGTATAGAAAACGTACATCCTTTTTTAAGACAAAACAACTGGATGCACCGCAATCTTATTGTTGCAGGAAACTTTAACATGACCAATGTTAATGAGCTTTTTGACAACTTGATCCAAATTGGCCAACATCCTAAAGAAAAGGCCGACACCGTAACCGTTATGGAAAAAATAGGTCACTTTTTGGATGATGCGGTAGCAAAGCTATATAAAGAGGTAAAAAAAGAAGGATATAATAAAAGGGAAGCTTCTCCACTTATAGCCGAAAGATTAAATGTTGCAAAAATCCTAAAAAGAGCTGGCAAAAATTTTGACGGCGGATTTACCATGGCCGGATTATTAGGCCACGGAGATTCTTTTGTGCTTAGAGACCCTGCAGGGATAAGACCCGCCTATTATTATATGGACGACGAAATTGCGGTTGTAGCTTCAGAGAGACCCGCTATTCAGACCGTTTTTAACGTAAGCTTCGAGGATGTTAAAGAATTAGACCCGGGTCATGCCATTATCATCAAAAAAAATGGCACCGTCAAAATCAAAAAAATTCTAGAACCCACAGAAAGAAAAGCATGTTCTTTTGAGCGTATTTATTTTTCAAGAGGAAGCGATAAGGAAATATACCAAGAAAGGAAAGAGTTGGGAAAACTACTTTTCCCTTTGATCTTAAAATCCATAGAAGAGGATATACGCAACACCGTATTCTCCTATATTCCAAATACTGCCGAAACATCATTCTTTGGGATGGTAATCGCAGCGCAGAATTACATGAACAAAAAGAAGGAAGAGCAGATTCTTTCTATAGGCAGAAGAATAACTGCAGAAGAATTGCATTCTATTTTAGAAGTACGTCCAAGAATAGAAAAGGTAGCCATTAAAGACGCAAAATTAAGAACGTTTATTACTCAGGACAGTAGTAGGGACGACTTAGTTGCTCACGTTTATGACATCTCCTACGGTTCTGTAAAAAAGGGCGACAATCTTGTAATTATTGACGATAGTATTGTGAGGGGAACCACCCTTAAAAAGAGCATCCTCGGTATATTGGACCGTTTATCCCCCAAGAAAATTATAGTAGTTTCCTCTGCACCGCAGATCCGCTACCCCGATTGCTACGGAATAGACATGGCCAAACTAGAAGATTTCATTGCATTTAAAGCTGCTTTAACCTTGCATGAAGAAAGAAACACCATGCATTTGGTAGAAGATATATATCAGAAATGCCTACAACAAGTAAACAATAAGGATACCGAGGTGGTGAACTATGTTAAGGATTTCTATACGCCATTTACAGATGAGGAAATCTCGGATAAAATTGGTAAATTATTGAGTCCTTCCGATATTAATGCCGAAGTACAAATCATCTACCAGACCATTGATAATCTTCATCAAGCGTGTCCAAAAAATTTAGGTGATTGGTATTTTACAGGAGATTACCCCACCCCAGGAGGCAACAGGGTAGTAAATAGGGCATTTATAAACTTTTATGAAGGCAAGAATGAAAGAGCATATTAACATTTACTTATCATAAATTAACAAGAAAGTGCATTTCATCGATAATTAACACTTTTCAACGCAATTATAATTACAATCGTACTGAGCACTACTACTTTAGTATCACCATAGCATAAGTAGGTTTAAGTTCATGGTAAGATTTGGGGCAAAAAAGGCGGGGAAATCCCCGCCTTTTTTATTGTCAATAATCGCGCATCTTTTCTTCCAATTTTCTTCAACGTTTATTTATAACGCTTTAACTATAAAAATGCATTTCAACCTATTAAAGCGACATTCAACCAAAACCTTTTCTCCCTATCAACTATAGCCTTATGTTTGATGTACCATAGCATAAGTAGGTTAAGTTCATGGTAAGATTTGGGGAAAAAGGCAGAGCATCATGCTCTGCCTTTTTATTTTCAACAAGATTTAGGAGCTCATAGGACTTCTTACATCCTACGGTTTTTTCCCTGTAATTTACACCCCATAATCTTTTGTGATTAAAAAGCATATCCATCTTTCCTTATCCTAGTTTGCAAAAACACAATTACAACCTCTTTAATCTTAATTATTGAAAATCAGCATTTTAACAAAAAATAATGCAAGCTGTGCAATAAATCCTCTGTTTTTACAATAGATATACCTGAAAAACTCCCAAAAAAACTTTTTTATATCTCACAATACCAGTATTTTAGTCCCGCCATAGCATAAGTAGGTTAAGTTTATGGTAAGATTTGGGATGAAAAGGGTGGGGTTTCCCCGCCCTTTTCTGTTTTCTACCGTCTATAAAAAAATGTCCCGTCCTAATATAATATTAAGACGGGACATTAAAATTCACCATTCGTTAACAATACGCGTTAACGTTGGACTATAACACTAATTACTTATTTTCTCCGTAAGAGGCAGCAACTTTTTCCCAGTTCACCACATTAAAAAAGGCATTGATATAATCTGGCCTTCTATTTTGGTAATTTAGATAATAAGCATGCTCCCATACGTCCAAGCCTAAGATTGGGAAGCCTCCACAGCCTGTATCTGGCATAAGGGGGTTATCTTGGTTAGGGGTAGAACAAATTTCCAATTTACCACCTTTGTGAACACATAGCCAAGCCCATCCAGAACCAAATCTTGTTCCTGCCGCTTTTGCAAAAGCATCCTTAAAGGACTCAAAAGAGCCAAAACTAGATTTTATGGCATCTGCCAGATCACCGGTTGGCTCGCCACCGCCTTCTGGCGACATGATCTCCCAAAACAAGGAATGGTTATAAAAACCTCCCCCATTATTTCTAACCGCAGCATTGGACATATCCATATTTTTTAACAAGTCTTCAATTGACTTATTAGCCATATCGGTCCCCTCAATAGCATTGTTTAAATTGGTAGTATAACCATTGTGATGCTTTGTGTGATGAATTTCCATCGTTCTAGCATCAATATGTGGTTCCAGCGCGTCGTACGCATAAGGTAATTTTGGTAATTCAAAAGCCATAATATTTATGTTTTTAAGTTAAATAATGTTGTTTCCCAAAATTAACAAATTAAGTCAGATTTTCAGCTAAATATTTGTTAAGAACTATTGAATATTGCTTATTTTGCGACTAAAACGACGTGCAAGAGGCTCCGTACAAAATTTATAATGCATCCGCTGGTTCAGGAAAGACCTATACCCTTGCCAAAGAATACCTAAAAATTATTCTTTCCTCTGATTTTAATAAAAGCTATAGAAATATCCTTGCGATTACATTTACCAATAAGGCCGTAAATGAAATGAAGCAGCGTATCTTGGGCAGCCTTTTTGCATTTGGCAAACTTGGCAATACCTCTGAAGCTCCCCCAATGTTGTTGGATATATCCAAAGAGCTGGGAGTTGAAATCCAAATACTTCAGAATAGAGCCAAGCAGACACTTAAAGAAATTTTGCACAACTATGCCTTCTTTGACGTTTCTACCATCGATAAATTTACCCACCGGCTCATTAGAACCTTTGCAAAGGATTTAAAGTTGCCACAAAATTTTGAAGTAATATTGGATACCGACCTTTTATTGGACGAGGCAATTGCCAAACTACTCAATAAAGCAGGCAGCAACAAAGAGCTAACAAAAGTTCTGATAGATTTTGCATTAGAAAAAATTGACGAAGATAAAAGTTGGGATATCAGTATTGACCTGCTTAATGTAGGAAGATTGCTTTTTAATGAAAATCACCATCCCCATCTTAAAAAACTGGAAGGGAAAAATATAGAAGATTTTCTTATTCTTAAATCGACCTTAATACAAAACATAAAAATATTAGAGGTAGAAATTAAGGAAGATGCCCAAAGCATCTTAAGCATAATGGATGAAAATGGCTTGGAATTCAATAATTTTAAGTCGAGCTACTTTCCAAAATTCATTCAAAAAATTGCCGATGGAGATTTAAAGATGGACTTTAAAGCTGGATGGAAACAAAATTTTGATTCGGATTCCTTATATACCAAGAGTTGCCCACAGGGCATCAAAGATATTTTAGACGGCCTCCACCCTCAGTTCAGTATATTTTTTCAACGTATTAAGCAAAACAACACTTCCGTTTCTCTAATGCGGAACGCCTATAACAATTTAGTTCCGTTAACTGTTTTAAACGCAATACAACAAGAGATTAAGGCTTTAGAACTGGAACGGGATCTCCTACCAATCTCTTCCTTCAACAGCCTTATCTCCAATGAGATAAAAGACCAGCCGGCACCCTTTATATATGAACGAATAGGTGAGAAATACCGACATTATTTTATCGATGAATTTCAGGACACTTCCCAAATGCAATGGAACAACCTTACTCCACTGATAAGCAATGCTTTGGAAAGCGAGGATGATCTAGGGAAAGTTGGCTCCCTAATGCTTGTAGGTGATGCCAAACAAGCCATATATCGCTGGCGAGGTGGTAGAGCAGAGCAATTTCTAAATCTGATCAACACAAAGGAAAATCCGTTTGTATTTCCACCCAAAACAACTAACCTTCCTGCCAATTATAGAAGTCATGAAGAGATCATAAAATTTAATAATGATTTTTTCACTCTTACTAGTCCCTTTTTAGAAAGTAGCACCTATAATAGATTGTTTATAGATGGCAACCAACAAGCGTACAACTGTAAAAAGGGAGGAATGGTTCAACTGTCATTTATAGATCCAGAGGTAGAGGTAGATGAGGGAGAGTTATATTGTAGAGCAGTATTAACTACTTTGGAACAAGTTTTGGAAAAGAAATATTCCCTTAAGGACATCTGTATCCTTACCAGGAAGAAAAAGGAAGGGATCCTATTAGCAGACTTTCTAATGCAACGTAATATTCCTATAATTTCATCAGAAACCCTATTACTGAACAGCAATCCCAAAGTTCGTTTTTTAATTAACCTTCTTCGTTATAGCCTTCAACCAACGGATTTAGAAATTAGCTTTGACATCATCTCATTTCTATATAAGGGCGAAAATAATCTACATAAATATATTCACACTCATCTAGAAGAGGTCACCATCTTATTAAGGGACCACTATGGATTTAATATTGAAACATTAAAGCAATCCTCAGTTTACGATGGATTGGAACTGGCCATTAAGAAATTTGATCTAGCGGAAAGTTCAGATGCTTATATTACCTATCTATTAGATGTTGTACAAGAGGTAGAACAAAAGGATGGCGCTAATAGCCAAGTATTTTTAGCGCATTGGGAAAAGAAAAAAAAGTCCCTGAGCATCACCGCTCCCGAGAACGTGAATGCTGTGCAGATTATGACCGTCCATAAGTCCAAAGGCCTAGAATTCCCCATTGTAATATTTCCCTTTGCCAATTCCAATATATACGAAGAAATAAACCCTAAACTATGGATCCCAGTTCCGGCCGAATCTTTTAATGGCTTCCATGAACTGCTCATCAATAAAAATCAGGAAGTACCTACCTATGGCGCAACGTCGGAGACCATATATAATGAGGAGCAGCACAAACTGGAGCTAGATGCCTTTAATCTCTTGTATGTAGCTTTAACTAGGGCCGAGAAAGGTTTGTATATTATTTCCAAGCAAGACCTTACGCAAAAAGGGGAACATAAAACAAAATATTATTCCGGTTTATTTATCCATTATCTTATAGAAAAGGGATTATGGCAAGAAAGCCAACTGCTATACCAATTTGGAGAGTTAGACCTTGCAAGCAGTATTTTAAACCCTAAGGATACACAAGAAAACATTCCTTACCTTTATAGTTATAAGGACCGCCCAGAATTCCGCATCCTAACGAAATCTGGAGCGTTATGGGACACTGAAAGGGAAACCGCCATAAACAAGGGGAATCTGGTCCATTTAATAATGGGCCTAATAAAAACAAAGGCAGATATTGATAGTGCTGTAAAAGGCGCCATTAAGAGTGGGGACCTTTCACAAGATGACCACCAGGAAATAATGGAAAAGGTCTCCTCCATTGTTGAGCATCCCCAGTTATCCAGATATTATAACAACGATCTAGTTATAATGAATGAACAGGACATTCTTACCATGGATGGCAAAATTTTAAAACCGGATAGAATTGTACTGAACAACGATAAAGCCACAATAATCGATTATAAAACTGGAAATAAAAACAGCAGTTATCACCAGCAACTTTATGCATATGCAGATGCTTTGGAAGGGATGGGATATAAAATTGAGGACAAAATCATTGTATATATCAACAAGGATATTATATTGGACTTTATTATTTAACAAGAATCATGTACGGAAAAATTAAATCACATTTACAGGAAGAAATAGTGGCCATTAAGGAGGCTGGACTATACAAAGAAGAAAGAATAATTACCACACCGCAAGGGGCAGTCATAAAAATAGATACAGGGCAAGAGGTAATCAATTTCTGCGCTAACAACTATTTAGGACTATCTTCCCACCCAGAGGTAATACAAGCGGCAAAGGATACCTTGGACTCCCATGGTTTTGGTATGTCGTCCGTGCGCTTTATCTGCGGAACCCAAGACATCCACAAACAATTGGAAAAAAAGATAGCAGAATTCTACGGTACAGAGGACACTATATTATATGCTGCTGCCTTTGATGCCAATGGTGGGGTTTTTGAACCTTTATTAGGTCCTGAGGATGCCATTATATCGGACTCACTAAACCACGCTTCCATTATAGATGGGGTGCGACTGTGCAAAGCAAAACGATACCGGTATGCCAATAATGATATGGCAGATCTAGAAGCTCAATTAAAACAGGCCAATGCAGATGAGGCCAGGTTCAAAATAATTGTAACCGATGGCGTATTCTCAATGGATGGACTAGTAGCACCCTTGGACGAAATTTGTGCGTTAGCAGACAAATATGATGCCATGGTGATGATAGATGAGTGTCACGCGACTGGTTTTATTGGAGAAACAGGGAAAGGCACCTTAGAGGAAAAGAATGTAATGGACAAAGTAGATATCATTACGGGAACCTTAGGAAAAGCAATGGGAGGCGCTATGGGCGGATATACCACAGGTAAAAAAGAGATCATTGAGATATTAAGACAACGCTCTAGACCTTATTTATTCTCCAACTCCCTAGCTCCAGCAATTGTAGGTGCATCTCTAAAGGTTTTTGAAATATTAGAAAGAGACAATAGCCTAAAAGAAAAACTAGACGAAAACACCAAGTATTTTAAAGAGGGCATCAAAAACGCCGGCTTTGATATCATTGATGGAGATTCTGCCATTGTTCCAGTAATGCTCTACGATGCCAAATTATCCCAAAAAATGGCAGAAATGTTACTGGAAAAAGGAATTTATGTAATTGGCTTCTTTTTCCCAGTTGTTCCCAAAGGAAAAGCAAGGATTAGAGTGCAACTATCTGCTGCACATGAGAGAGCCCATTTAGATCACGCAATTAAAGCGTTTACAGAAGTTGGAAAAACCTTAAATATAATTTAAATGAGGCTTTCAACATGCTGTTTGTGTTAAAAAAACTAATTAAATGATTTTGTTAATAGTTATTAACAACTTACATTTGCAGCTAATAAACACTTAAACTTAAAAAATTAAAAATGAAACATCTTAGCAAATTATTGGTTGTTGCCTTACTCTTCGTAGGTTTCAACAACGTACAAGCGCAAGACGAAAATAATCCTTGGCAAGTAAGTTTCGGAGCTAACGCAATTGACGTTTTCCCAACCGGAGATGTTAGCAGCTTCGGTAAGGAGTTTTTCAATGTGTCCGAGCACTGGAATATGTTACCTTCTATATCGTATGTTGGAGTATCCAAATACGTTGGTAGTGGTTTTTCTATTGGAGCAAGAGGTTCATTAAACCGCATTGATAAATGGGGTGATATGAAGGTAGACGACCTTTCTCATTACGCTGTAGATGGTACTATTAAATATGCATTTTTAAACAACACTGTAATTGATCCTTTCGTTGAAATCGGTGGTGGTTATACTTGGATGGATGAAATAGGTGCTGGTACTGTTAATGGTGGTGTTGGACTTAATATCTGGTTCACAGATAACATAGGCCTAACCCTACAGACTGCTTATAAGCATGTTTTTGAAGATTATGCTACGCCAAGCAGCCCTGCAGCAATTACCCATTTTCAGCATTTAGCTGGTCTTGCCATTAAATTTGGTGGTGTTGACACAGACGGTGATGGTGTTTATGATAAAGACGACGCTTGTCCAGAAGTTCCTGGTTTAGCTGAATTTAATGGTTGTCCTGATTCTGACGGAGACGGTATTCCTGATAAGGATGATGAGTGTCCTAACGAAGCGGGTTCAAAAGAAATGAACGGTTGTCCTGATTCTGACGGTGATGGTATTGCTGACAAAGATGACGCTTGTCCTAACGAAGCTGGATCTGCTGCTTTAAATGGTTGTCCTGATGCTGATGGTGACGGTGTTGCCGATAAGGATGATGAGTGTCCTAACGAAGCTGGTCCTGCTGAAAACAAAGGATGTCCATGGCCTGATACTGACGGAGATGGTGTGTTGGATAAAGACGATAAGTGTCCAGAAGTAGCCGGGACTGTAGCTAACCAAGGTTGTCCTGAAGTTACTGAAGAAGTTCAAAAGCAATTGAATGAATTTGCTAAAACTATCTTATTTGATACGGGTAAATCCTCTATAAAAGCTTCTTCTACATCTGTAATGGTAGACATTATTACTATACTGAATGAGTACCCAACTGCTAAGTTTACTGTAGAAGGACATACCGACAGTGTAGGTAGCAATTCTTTGAACCAAAAACTTTCTGAGTCTAGAGCACTTTCTGTTAAGCAGTTCTTAGTAGACAAAGGAATTGAAGAATTCAGGTTATCTGCAGTTGGTTTCGGTGAGGATAAGCCAATCGCTACTAACAATACAGCTAAAGGAAGAGAACAAAACAGAAGAGTTGAAATTAACTTGGTAAAGTAATTACCAGTTATTTCTAAAACTATATTTAAAAGCTCCGCGATCGCGGAGCTTTTTTTTGCTTAAACTTGAATTTAAAAGTGATTATAAACTGGATTACGAAACCCATTTTGACAAAACTTTAAACCAACTTCTACTTATTTAAATCCAATCTATACCCTATATTTAGCCTATAGATCAATTACCAAAAAATATATTTGTGAAAAGTTTTCTTCAACAGTTGGTACACCACCTTTTAACCACCTACCCTTCCCTAGATAATGTTGTATTGATACTTCCAAGCAAAAGAGCAGGAACGGTCTTAAGAACTACTTTGGCAAAAACAGCTAACAAAACTTGTTTTGCTCCGAAAATTTATAGCATTGAAAACTTTGTAGAGCATATTTCCGAATTGGAAACAGCCAATAGTACCGAACAATTATTTACCTTGTACAAAGCCTACTTAACCCTTGAAGCGGAGGAAAAGGATAACTTTTCCTCTTTTACAAAATGGGGACAGATCCTACTCCAGGATTTTAATGAGATAGATCGATACTTAATAGATACAAAAGATATTTTTTCCTATTTAGCAGATATACAGGAAATAAACCATTGGTCTTTACAAAAGGACAAAAGCGAAATCATAAGCAACTATATCGAGTTCTGGAACCAGTTACATCCACTCTATACCGCTTTTAACCAACTACTAAAAGAAAAGAACTTAGGCCATCAGGGACTAATTTACCGCACCGCCTGTGAGCAACTGCCCCAATACATAAGTAGCAATAGCAACAAAAACCATATTTTTGTCGGTTTTAATGCCCTTAATACCGCCGAATCCTTCATTATTCAGGAAATACTATCTAAAGGTAATGCGGAGATTTTCTGGGACAGCGACCCTTATTTTCTAAATGATCCAGTACATGATGCAGGCTACTTTATAAGACAACACCAAAAGACTTGGACTTGGTTGCAGAACAAACCTTTAAAGGGTGTTACCAACTATTACTCGGAAAATAAAAATATTAACATCATAGGTGTGCCTAAAAATGTTTCCCAAATGAAATATGTAGGCAACCTCCTATTAGAAATACATCAGGAAAATCCAGAAATCCTTAAGAACGCAGCCGTAGTACTTGGTGACGAAAACCTATTAAATCCACTTTTGAACTCAATTCCCCAAGAAATAGATACGGTAAATATTACCATGGGCTACCCATTAACCAGTACGCCGCTTGCAAGCTTATTTTCCCAATTCCTAGATCTATACCTAAAAAGAGATGGAGAAGGGTGGTATTATCAACAAATTCTCGATTTTCTGTCGCACCCCTATATCCAAATACTATTTACCGAGGAAAGAAGAAATAATGCCAGCCTCTTGGTAGACACCATTAAAAAAAACAACTGGGCCTTTGTAAATTCGAATAACCTAAAATCCGCTGCTCCGGATATTCTTGAACTTATAGATTTATTCTTCTATCAAGGGCCGTTAAACGGGGCTAAATTCCTAGTCCACTGTCAAGAAATAATACTTAAATTAAAAGACAAATTTTCAAGTTCTAAAGATCACTTGGGATTAGAATACCTTTATAAGTTTTATTCGCTTTTCAACCAGCTCCAGGAAATGGTAATAAAATATGCGTTTATAAACGATTTAAGATCCATGGAGAGCTTATATACCGAGTTACTAAGAACGGAAACTCTAGACTTCCAAGGAGAGCCTCTAGAAGGATTGCAGATAATGGGGATGTTAGAAAGTAGGGCGCTAGACTTTGAGACCATAATATTGACCTCCGTTAACGAAGATATACTTCCTTCGGGAAAATCTAATAATTCCTTTATTCCATTTGATTTAAAAAAGTATTACCAACTACCTACCTACAAGGAAAAGGATGCGGTCTATACTTACCATTTTTATCGACTGCTACAGCGAGCGAAAAATATATATCTTGTATATAATACAGAGCCTGATGTATTGGAAGGCGGTGAAAAGAGTAGGCTCCTCATACAGCTACTTACAGACGAGAACAAAATTCCGCAAATAAACGAAATTATTGCAGCTCCCGAGATACACACCGCCCCTAAAACCTTGCAATCTATAAATAAGGATTTGGCACTTATGGATTTGATCAAAAAACATGCATCCAATGGCTTTTCCCCTACATCATTAAGCAATTATATACGTAATCCAATCGATTTCTATAAAAGAAACCTTTTGGGAATAAACGATGTGATGGAAGTGGAGGAAACGGTGGCAAGTAACACCTTTGGTACCATTGTGCATGACAGCTTGGAAGATTTATATAAACCTTACATCAATCAATTTTTAGATCCCACCATGATCAAAAGCATGCAAGGGAAGGTAAAAACTACGGTCTTACATCATTTTGCGAAAAGTTTTGCGGAAGGGGATATTTCCAAAGGGAAAAATTTAATCGCCTATCAAGTGGTCTTAAGATATATTTCCAATTTTCTAGCAATAGAGCTGGACACAATAAAAAAGCACAAAATAAGAATTTTGGGGATCGAAGAAAATCTTAGGTTAGAACTTTCTGTACCAGGAACAGAGTTCCCTGTTATTTTAAAAGGAAAGCTAGACCGTATTGATGAGATAGATGGGATTCTTAGAATTATAGATTACAAAACTGGCAGGGTAACCCAGCCTCAAGTAGAGCTAGTGGAATGGGATTCACTTATAGAGGAGTACGAATACAGCAAAGCTTTTCAGCTACTATGTTACGCTTTAATGTATTACGCTAATACTCCAATCCACAGTATAGAAGCAGGTATTATTTCCTTTAAAAATTTAAACTCAGGTGTTTTAAGCTTTGCCACTAAAGAGAAGAAGGGCAGCAGATCCAAGGATAATCAAATTACCCAAGAAACTATGGCCCTTTTTACCACTGCTTTAAATCAGCTTATAGCCGAAATCTGCAATCCAAACATTCCCCTTACTGAAAAGGAAGTTTAGCTTATTTCTTATCAGGTCTCGTTGGCCTTACCTCAATTTTACTAGGTAAGGTTCTCGGATTCATGCGCAAAAGATCCAATACCAAATCCCCTATGTCTTCTGGTTGAATTTTCCATGCATCCTTTTCCGAAGGTTCATTATCATTAAAATGAGTGGCTACGGATCCAGGCATTATGGTAGAAACTTTTATATCATACTCTCTTAAATCCAACATAGCTGCTTGGGTAAATCCTACCACACCAAATTTACTGGCATTATAGCCCGCACCATTGGCAAAAAAGTTAGTGCCTGCAAGACTTGCTAAAGTAATATAGTACCCTTTACTCTTTTTTAGAGACTCTACGGAGGCCTTTAGCGTGTGGAACACCCCAGTTAGGTTAGTATCCATCATCTGGTGCCAATGATCATCAGAGAGTTGATCTACGGGTGCAAAGTGACCTACACCAGCATTGGCGAGCACCACATCTACACTTCCCCATTTAGCAACAATCTGAGAAATAGCGTTATTCTCATCCTCTAGCTTAGTAACATCGGATTCGAGTGCAAGCACATTTTCTTCAGTTCCTAATTTCCTGGCCGCTTTGGTTACCGAATCTAAGTTTCTACCACTAACAGCAACTTTCATTCCTGCTTCCAACAATCTTTGGGCAACTCCGTACCCTATTCCTTTTGATCCGCCTGTTATATAGGCCACTTTTCCTTTTAATTCCATTCTTTTATCTTTTAGCTCAAGATAAAATTATAAGTCATGAAGACGAAAAATAAGTCGTTATAATTTTCTTAAAGAATCGGCTAATGCTACTATTTCTACCCAGATAATTACCCAGGTAAAACCCAAAAGCTATCATCAGACGAATAATACCGATTATAGATCAACACACACGGAGCGGATACGGGCTGGCCCGCTTATACAGTACGGGCAGGCCCCATCGGATAATCTATGCTCACCTAGCGAGTAAAAATATGATGCTGAGTGGCAGTAAAATAATCCCGAAAAATTTGATTGATCTGATTGTTCTCTCGACTTGCACCAACTCCAAGCAATGGATATACTTCAATAATGGATTTTGTGATAGCTTGAACAGAATCTGCTGCTCGGGAGTGGATTTTTACTACGCTGTCCTCCACACAAACTAATTGATTGGCAATTGTAGCTTCTATCTCCCGAGCAAATCCACTTATATATGTATCCGCCTGTTCTATAGTGTCTTCTAACTTATTTAACTGCTCATTTGGCAAGATTGCAGTAGCTTCTTCCAAAAAATGTTGAGCCATTCCAATATAATTTACCCAAAGGGTAAGATCGGCAAAAACAGAAAATGGAATTTTGAATATTGGATAATCCAACAGCACTTGATTATAAAGGAAACTGAATTTTTCATTAACCATTACTTCTTTTACATCAAACGAATGGGTTACGGTAGCCTTTAATCCCATGGTATTCCAATTTTCTATAATTTGGACCTTATTTTTGGGAAGTACAAAAGATCGAATCATAGGGGAACCATCCTCATTAATCAATGCTGTACCATTCTTCATAATTTTGGCATTTAAGGTAAAATGGGAGAGGTAGTCAGCTCCCGTGGCATAATGCCACCTCCCCGAGATGATATAGGAATCTCCTTGTTTTTCCGCCGTACCAAACACACCTCCACTACCTCCAAAGCAAATCTGGGACGCATTTACCCCAAAGATTTCTTGCACCACTGCAGGCTGCAGATTGCCAATAAAAAAATTGGCCCCGCTGCATAACGTAACTGTCCAACCTAGACTCCCATCAATCTTTGCAAGCGATTTTAGCTGACCCAACCCCTCAACCAAGGACATTTGAAGACCACCATGTTTTTGTGGCACCCAAATATTCCAAAAATTTTCTTTTTCAATCCAGTCTAAAACAGCCTTAGGGAAACTGTCTTTATTTAAGCATAGCTCCCTTAGCCTGGTGATATTTTTCTTGTCTTTCATTTCTAACAATTGAACGCCATTTTAAATACCCAGAAGTGCCCACAATAAATAAAAAAATGGTTAAACCTGCGTAGATGTATAAGCCCTTATAAAATAATAGAGGTATGGAAATTATATTACTGATATTAAGATATATCCAATTTTCAAGTTTTCTTTTCGCCATTAGCCACATTCCTGCCCAGGCGAATGCTACTACAATAGCATCCCAAAATGGAACATCGGAATTGGTATGGTATCGCAGCCAATAGGCCATTAAAAGAAAACAGCCAAATACAATACCAAGCGCTTTTAGATGTTCTTGAGTAGTAGAACCGGAAATAGGGGCCTCTTCTTTATGCTTTCCAAATTTCCAATATACCCAGCCGTAAATACTCATTACAAAATAGTACATGCTCAATAGGATATCTGCATATAATTTAGAATGATACAGCACATATATCCCCAGTAAAATAGATACTATACCAAATAGGTAATTATTAACATTATTATTTCTAGCTAGAAGGACCTGAGTAATTCCAAAGGCAGTTCCCAACGCCTCCAATAAGGTAAGATTTGATAAAATGTCCACAATCATTAATCTTGTTTTAAGCAATGAGATGGGACGATGAATCAAGAGAAGTACTATGGACATCCATAAACTAAAATCCCTACGCCGGCATTATCCGGATCAGGTACAGCGTAAAAGCGCTCTTGGGTATCATCTCAGCCTACATAAATTAGCAAGCACCCCATTTTAGCGGCAAAGCTATGATTAATATGGATAAACTAAGCAGAAATTAGAAATTTTTATAATCCCCCACACCTTACACCCTGAATTTTTTTTTAAGATTTACTGATAATAAACAGTGTCAACTACACACTGATCTATAGGCGAGCCCAAACTAGAGAATCTTTATTGGGTAACCTTCACTCTTAGACGATAGTAACTTGAATACCTATATCTTCCAATTTATCCAATACTGTAGTGGACACCCCCTTATCAGTAATGATGTGATCTATCTGATCGAGGTTACCTATTTTAGCAAAACTTTTTTTACCAAATTTTGAAGAATCTGCCAGAACTATAGTCTTCTGAGCAGAGGACAACATCTTCCTATTTAATTGGGCCTCCTCCAAGTTAGTGGTAGTAAGGCCATATTCCAAATCTATTCCGTCTACCCCTAAAAAAAACTTACTACAGGAAACATTTTCCAAGATGTGCAAGGCATAACTACCAACTACGGAGGCAGAACTATGTCTTACATATCCTCCTAATTGCAGTACATCTACATCCTTAAATTTTATGAGTTCCAATACCACGTGAACAGAAGAAGTGATTACCATTAACTTACCAATTGGTTTACAAAATTTAGCTAATGCCTGTACTGTTGTTCCAGATCCGATTAAAATAGAATCGTTTTCAACAATAAGCGCTGCCGCCGCCTGAGCGATACCATTTTTCTCTTCTACAGATATTTTTTCCTTCTCCGTTACATGCCTATCGTTAATATATGGGTCTTCCAATGACGCTCCACCATGGGTGCGAAACAACAATCCCTTCTCTTCTAGAAACTTAAGATCCTTCCTAATGGTTACGGCTGAAACTCCCAATATTTTACAAAGATCCAAGACCTCGACATACTTTTCTTGGGCTAGTTTCTCTAATATAATTTGGTGTCTTTTCATGACTATTGGTTTATCGATGATTACGAATTATTTATTATTAACAACCACTTGCTTTTAACCACTGTTCGCGAGTAAGACTACAGCGATTGCAATAATAGATCTCTACGAAGGTATCAAAATTAGGTTTAAAATGTTTTGGCAACCTAAAAATAAAATAATATGAAACCAAAAATTAGCCAAACCCCCTAATTACATGAGCATTTTTCTCGATAATTCAATTAAAATCGAATAAAAACATCTTCGATAATCTTCTTTTTTAGCTCAACATGTTTTGTTTTAGCATAATTTTAACTAATATTGAAAAGAATTGAAATTTTTCGAAAGTGGATTTATTTAAGAGAGAAGCAATTTTACAGCATTTGGACTCCCCTGATAAATGGGATGTTATCATTATTGGTGGTGGTGCAACCGGCCTTGGTGTTGCAATAGATAGTGTGGTCCGTGGTTATAGGACACTATTGTTAGAACAGGTAGATTATGCCAAAGGAACATCTAGCAGGAGCACCAAATTGGTGCATGGAGGAGTTCGTTATTTAGCGCAGGGCGACTTAGGCCTAGTAAAGGAAGCGTTATATGAAAGAGGTCTACTCTTAAAAAACGCACCCCATCTTGTAAAGAACCAGTCTTTCATCATACCTAATTATAGGTGGTGGGGTGGTATGTTCTATACGGTAGGATTAAAAGTGTACGACGTACTTGCGGGCAAATTGAGCTTGGGCAAATCCGTTCATATAAACCGTAAAGAGACAGCTAGCAGATTAGGCACACTTAACACCCATAAGCTAAAGGGAGGAGTTCTCTATCACGATGGTCAATTTGACGATTCCAGATTAGCTGTAAATATTGCACAAACCTGTATTGAAAAAGGTGCAACCCTTTTAAATCATTTTCAGGTTACCCAACTTACAAAAGATGGCGAAGGAATAGTAAACGGGGTAGTTGCCAAAGATGTGGAGACCAATAAAGAGTATGTATTACCGGCCAAAGTTGTAATTAACGCCACGGGAGTCTTCACAGACCAAATATTGAAGATGGATAATCGCGATGCAAAAAATATGGTCCGCCCTAGCCAAGGAATCCATTTAGTACTGGACAAATCATTTTTACCTGGCGAAGATGCCATTATGATCCCAAAGACAGATGATGGCAGGGTGTTATTTTTGGTCCCTTGGCACAATAGAGTGTTAATAGGCACTACAGACACCATACTGGACGACCATAGCCTAGAACCAGTTGCACTTGAAAAGGAAATTGACTTTATAATAGAAACAGCGAACAGCTATCTAACCAAGAAGGTCACAAGGGCAGATGTACTAAGTATTTTCGCTGGATTAAGACCTTTGGCAGCCCCTAAGGATGAATCAGAGAAAACCAAAGAAATATCTAGAAGCCATAAAATTATAGTGTCAAAATCGCACTTGATTACCATAACAGGCGGAAAATGGACTACCTATAGAAAAATGGCTCAAGACACCATTGATAAGGTTATTAGGATAGGAAAACTTCCAAAGAGAGCATGCGCTACGCAACACCTCCCCATTCACGGTTCAACCCGTGAAATGGAAAGCAATGACCACCTTTACGCTTACGGATCCGATAGAACAGCGATTTTAGAATTAATGGCCAAGTCACCGGAACTAGGAAAGAAACTACATCCTAACCTCGAATTTTTCTGTGCAGAAGTGGTTTGGGCAGTAAGATGTGAAATGGCAAGGACGGTTGAAGATGTTCTTGCAAGACGGGTAAGAGCATTGTTCCTTGACGCCAAAGCATCTGTGGAAATGGCTCCGAAAGTTGCGGAAATCATGGCATTGGAAATGAATAAGGATTTAGACTGGCAAAAAAAACAAGTTACAGCATACAATGCAATCGCCGCTCAATATGTTCTACAGGAAATTCCAACCCCTCCACTTGATAAAAAACAAAAGATCAACCTATAACAAAGACTATTAATAATAATGGAAAAGTTTATACTTGCCCTGGATCAGGGCACCTCAAGCTCCCGAGCTGTTATCTTTGATAAGAAAGGAAACATTGTTTCCACGGCCCAAAAAGAGTTTACCCAATACTTTCCTGAACCAGGATGGGTAGAACACGACCCCATAGAAATTTGGTCTACACAAGCTGGAATGGCGGCAGAAGTAGTCACTAAAAGAGGGCTTAGTGGCGCTAATATAGCGGCCATAGGTATTACTAACCAGCGCGAGACCGTTGTGGTCTGGGACAAAATAACAGGAGAGCCTGTTTACAATGCCATTGTTTGGCAAGACAAACGTACTTCTGATTACTGTGACACGCTTAAAGCTAATGGAAAATCGGACCTAATAAGGGAAAAGACGGGGTTAGTTATTGACTCCTACTTTTCGGCAACAAAAGTAAAGTGGATTTTAGACAATGTAAGCGGTGCAAGAGAACGTGCCGAAGCAGGGGAATTACTATTTGGCACCATAGATTCTTGGCTAATATGGAAAATGACACAGGGTGAACTCCATTTAACCGATGTTACCAATGCCAGTAGAACACTTATTTTTAATATAAATACTTTGGAATGGGATCAAGAGCTCTTGGACCTGTTCACCATTCCAAAGAATATGTTGCCCCAAGTAAAACAATCTAGCGAGATATATGGTCATTCGCATCCCAATTTCTTCGCAACAAGGATTCCTATTGCTGGCATTGCGGGTGATCAACAAGCGGCTCTTTTCGGCCAAATGTGCACACAACCTGGAATGGTAAAGAACACCTATGGTACAGGTTGTTTTATGTTAATGAATATTGGAGAAAAACCCATTATCTCCACCAATAACCTCATAACTACCATTGCATGGAAAATAAATGGCAGAACCCAATATGCACTGGAGGGAAGTATTTTTATCGCCGGAGCGGTAGTTCAATGGTTAAGGGATGGCCTTAAAGTGATAAATAACTCTTCCGAAGTGGAAAAATTGGCCAATTCTGTCTCCAGCTCTGACGGCATATACTTTGTCCCAGCTTTTGCTGGTTTAGGCGCCCCCCATTGGAACCAAAAGGCACAGGGCACCATTTTTGGACTTACCAGGGGTAGTACTGACGCCCATATTGCAAGGGCCGCATTGGAATCCATAGCATATCAGACCATGGACATTTTGAAAGCCATGGAAGCCGATTCAGGGGTAACTATTAAAGAACTAAGAGTGGACGGGGGCGCTACGGTCAACAAACTTTTGATGCAATTTCAGTCCGATGTCCTAAATACCAAAACCGTCCGCCCCAAAGTGGTGGAAACCACCGTAATGGGCGCCGCATACCTAGCTGGCTTAGCCGTTGGATATTGGAAAGATTTAGAAGAAATTCAAAAAATATGGCAAACCGATGTCCATTTTTCACCCACTGAAGAACAGACTGAAATAGAAAAAGGAATTAAAGGTTGGTACCGGGCAGTTGAGGCTCTTCAGTATTGGACAGAACAAAAATAATAACCAAATATAAAACTATCATGACTCCATATATAGCAGAAATTATCGGCACCATGTTATTAATCCTTTTAGGAGGTGGTGTAGTGGCCAATGTAGTATTAAATATGACCAAAGGCCAAAACAGTGGGTGGATCGTTATAACCACAGGCTGGGCATTAGCAGTTTATGTAGGCGTTGTGGTTGCCTCCCCTTACAGCGGTGCACATCTTAACCCCGCGGTAAGCATAAGTTTGGCCGTAGCCGGCCTATTTCCCTGGCTCGAAGTTCCGTACTATATTTTAGCCCAGTTTATTGGCGCTATGATTGGGGCATTCTTGGTTTGGGCAATGTATAGAAAACACTTTGAAGCAACTAATGATAAAGGTTTAAAAAAAGCGGTATTCTGCACCGATCCCGCAATCCGGGATACCAGCGCCAATTTTATTAGCGAAGTAATAGGCACATTCGTTTTAATATTCGCGGTGCTCTATTTTACGGATGCTACAATTATGGACAAGAATACCGTTATAGGGCTTGGATCTTTAGGGGCACTACCAGTTGCCTTTGTGGTCTGGGCCATTGGACTATCATTGGGAGGCACAACGGGTTATGCCATTAATCCAGCTAGAGACCTAGGTCCCAGAATCATTCATGCCATTTTACCAATAAAAGGCAAAGGGAACAGCGATTGGAGCTACGCGTGGATCCCTGTAGTAGCACCTATTTTGGGAGGTACTTTAGCTGCGCTACTGATGTTAGCACTTTCCTAATATTAATGCAAGTCCCTATTTAAATTGAACCAACTAAATAAAGAAAAAATTCAGAAGCACCCCCCTCAACCAAAACAGAATACGCTCTACATCATTAAATTATGATTTGCTTCGTTTTATTTCATATATAAGATAATTTATGTATTATTGATATCTGCTTAATATAAATCGAAACCATTATAACCTATTTCAACAGTCACTACAACTATGATATTGCTTAAAAACATAAACACGTAGGGTCCAACTATTTTAAATGCAACCGCCAGTGATAAAGGAGGAACTTAATGTTAGCTTAATATTTAGAATGAACCAAGGACCTAATTTTGGCCCAGAATTATTAAATAATTAAATTCAAATGAGAGAAATTAACCAACTAGTTACGCTACTGGTGTTATTTACCATAACATCGTTTACGTATGGACAAACGGTTACAGGAACTGTTTATGCCGATGGAAATCCATTACCAGGAGCCACGATCTTAGAGAAAGGCACCAACAACGGGGTTGTTACCGATTTTGATGGAATCTTTAGTTTAAAACCCACAAAAAAAGAAACTAATTTAATTGTTTCGTTCATAGGATATATCACCCAAGAGGTAACCACCAAATCGGGAGAACGTCTAGAAATAATCATGCTAGAGGATACAAATGCCCTGGATGAAGTGGTTGTTACAGCACTTAATATTACCAGAGAAGAAAAGTCCTTGGGTTATTCCATTTCTAAAGTGGAAGGAGAAGAAATAAATAAAGCGGTTACCGGTAACTGGCTAAATGGTATGTCCGGAAAAGTTGCCGGCTTAACTTTTGATCAGGCTGGCACGGGCCCAAGTGGATCTATGAGAGTAACCTTAAGAGGAGACCAATCTTTGAATTATGGAAGCAACGAAGCACTTTTTGTAATAGATGGTGTTCCAGTTACTTCAGGAGCAACGGCAACAAAGAGTGTAAGTAATTATGCGCAGGGCGATGCACCAATAGATTACGGTAACGGAATGAGTGATCTTAACCCCGATGATATTGCCTCCGTTTCGGTACTTAAAGGTCCGGCTGCAGCTGCACTATATGGCTCAAGGGCAGCCAACGGAGCAATTGTTGTCACTACAAAATCGGGTAGGAAAAGTAAAGGCCTAGGGGTATCGGTAAGTTCTTCGGTAACTTTTGAACAAGCAGGGTACTTTCCCGATTTTCAAAAAGAATACGGTAATGGTTCCGATATGGGGTCTGGAGAATATTCTTTGTGGGAACTAACTCCCGAAATGGCCCCAGACGGGGTGGCCGTACCAAGACGTTACTCCCGCTACACCTTTGGGGAAAAATTTGACTCAGGTAAATTACGCTATTTATATGCGTCTAAAAACTGGGACACGGGCGAGTTCTCCAAATTACCATGGGAATATCAAGACGACTGGTATACAGGTCTATTCCGCACCGGTTTAACCACTAGTAACACCGTTAGTCTTAGTGGCAGCAATGGAAAAGGCACCAGTACCCGATTTTCAGTAACAGATTATAAAAACGATTGGATACTTCCAAATACAGGTTTCGATAAAAAGACCATTTCCTTGGCTTTTAATACGCCCATAAGCGATAAAATAAAGTTCAATACTAAAATCAATTATTACTTAAAAAGTAGTGACAACATGCCCGGAGGTGGATATAGTGCCAGTAATCCAATGTATGCATTGGTCTGGGGCTTTAATGTTAACAGTATAGATGCTTGGAAAGAAGAATATTTTGAAGGACGCTATAATTACGCCAACTGGGCCGCACAAGGGGAAGATGGCCAAGGATTGGTATATCCATCTACCAGTGGCTATAATCCCTATCGAACCTTATACGAAGCAACTAATGCATATGATAAAAATAGAGTTTTCGGAAGTGTAGGACTCACATTTGACATAATGGAGGGATTAACCTTAGACGTAGGTTCTGGATTGGATTGGTCGGATGAATTCCGTACCCAACGGAGACCATTTTACACCGATGGATATCAAGACGGATTTTATAGGGAACAAACTGTTAGAGTCATAGAAAACAATAACGATTTTATGTTGCGTTATACCAACAATAATATAGCGGACGGCCGTTTTGGACTATCAACTTTTGTAGGAGGTAATAACAGGATCAATGAGTACTATAATAACAGACTCACTTTGGACAAACTAGGGGAAGAGGGAATCTATCATACTTCCAACCTTCCAACGGGAGTAATTCCGGAGCCCTACAATTACCGTAGTAAAAAAATTGTGAACAGCTTATTCGGGATGGCCTCACTTAGCTGGGACGACACCTATTTTGTTGATATTACAGGGCGTAATGATTGGTCTAGCACCCTATCCAGAGGTAACTGGTCTTTCTTCTATCCCTCGGTGGCTACGAGTATTCTTATGGACAGAGTACTGGATTTTAAGTCGAATGTACCATGGATAGACTTTACTAAACTAAGATTCTCATGGGCAAATGTAGGGAATGATACATCGCCCTATTCCTTAGATCAATACTATGGAAACTCCTCCTACCCTGGCGGATATACGTTGCCAGGTACTATTCCAGATCCATTGATCAAACCTGAAAATGTGGAAAGTTGGGAAGCGGGAATCGAAGCCAAACTTTTCAAAAATCGAGTGTCATTTGATGTTACTTGGTACCACTCCTCTACTACTAACCAGATTGTTTCGGTAGACGTAGATCAAATTACAGGGGCAACTGGGATGAAGATCAATGCCGGAGAAATTACCAACGAAGGAATAGAGGTATCGGCAAATTTTGCTCCGGTCAGAACCCAAGATTTTGATTGGTCCTTTGATCTGACCTGGTCAAAAAACAAGAACAAACTGGTAAGTTTACAAGATGGATGGGATCCCAATGAGCCTTTGCAAACAGACATGGGGACTACCATTGGAGGACGTACTTACATTTATTCCTATGTAGGTGAACAAATGCACGTAATCTATGGAAGAGGTTTTCAAAGAGCACCCGAAGGTTCAGTGTATACAGATGAGAATGGCCAACAGGTAGACGCTTCAGGAATGCATCTTGTAAACGCAGACGGATATCCCATTTTAGACGAATCACCAAATCGTAAAATTGGAAACGTAAATCCTGATTGGAGAGGAGGAATGACTCAGCGTTTTAGGTACAAGAACCTATCCTTAACAGCAGCCTTTACAGGGCAAATGGGAGGAAATGCCTTTTCCGTAACCAACTTTGCCCTTTCCTATCAAGGAAAGCTAAAAAACTCTTTGGAAGGAAGGTATGATGGATTGGTTCACCCTGGGGTAAATGTTGTAAATAACAATGATGGATCCGTGAGCTATACCAAGAACAATACCGTAACCCAGAGTATTCAGACGTATTACAACTCCTATATTTGGAATCGTAACAATACAGAGATGAATACATTTGATACTTCTTATTTAAAATTAAAAGAAGTAAGACTGGACTATCAATTACCAGAGCGTTTCTTGCAAAAAACAGATCTATTTCACAGTGTTAGTCTTGGAGTCTATGCCACCAATTTAATTACGATAACAGATTTCCCACAATACGATCCGGATACAGGAATGGTAAATGGATCAAATATTTATAAAGGAATAGAATCCATGTCATTCCCTATGACAAGATCTTATGGTTTTAATGTAAAATTCTCATTTTAAACAATCAGGAAATGAACAATTTGAAAAAAATAATATTAATTGGATTTATAGTAGGAGTCACTTTTGCCTGTACATCTGATTTTGAGGAGATAAATACAAACCCGAACAGAACAACAGTTGGGGAAATACAAGCAAGTGGCATGTTTGAACCTTTGCTTTATAATGGTGCTAACGCTTGGATGAACTATTCTTGGTATTGGAATAATGAGCTTGTTCAATTTACCGCATTTACGGGTGGAACTACCCGTCAAGAGCACCGGTATTTTATTAGTGACGGGAACTGGCAGAGCGTATGGAACCTTTATACCAGATATGCCAATAATGCCTTACATATGTATGATATGAGCATAGAGCAAGAAGAACGATCATTGGAGGCTATTGCTTTAACACTAAAGGTATTATATATGTCCAATCTTACGGATATGTTTGGTGACGTTCCATATTCCGAAGCCTTTACTGCGCGAAAAGCAAATGGTACCACTAAACCGAAATTCGACCCCCAAAAAGAAGTTTACCTACAAATGTTTACAGATCTTATGGAGGCTAATGAAATTTATGCCACAAAGCCAATTTTTGCAAAACCTGCCTTAGATGGGATGTATAAGGGTAACATGGAACAATGGAGAAAATTTAACAATTCGTTATATCTAAGATTACTCAATAGGGTTAGTGGCCGCAGCGAAATGAATACGGGCACAAAAATGACCGAAATCCTTAACAATCCAGACAAGTTTCCCATATTCACTTCCAATGCAGATAATGCCACGGTTACCTTCTCTGGAAATGATCCCTATCGCAGTCAGTTTTCTGATAGTAACGAAGGAGACTTTACCAGTTCGGGCAGAAAATTAACCGAACAACTCATTAAGATGACAGTAGTTAGCGATGATAATGGCAATCAAACCTACGAAGATCCACGCCTTCCCATTTATGGAAAAAAGAATCCAAACATCAATGTGAATCCAAATAATTTGTGGAAAGGTACCATAGCTGGGGTTCCAGAACAAGACCAGAGCACAGCAGACCGTGGTTCCTCATGGCTTAACGCAGCAGTATTTGTAAGATCGGATGCGCCTGGAACCTTTATGGACTATGCCGAAGTACAATTTATTTTAGCCGAAGCCGCCTTAAAAGGAAGAATTCCTGGTGGCGAATCAGTTGCCAAAACTCACTACGAAAACGCGGTAACAGCATCTGTGGAAAAATGGGCGGAATTGGGACAATATAGTGAGGTTCCCATAACGATTACTAGTACTGATATCACTACTCTACTTTCCTCTGATCTAGCATCTTGGGACAATGCTACCAACAAAGAAGAATTGATAGGAAACCAAAAGTATTTAGCCCTTTTTTGGATCGGGATGGAAGCTTATCATGAATACCGCCGCACTGGATATCCCGAATTAACCATTGGAAGCGGAGCAGTTTTTAACGATTATATCCTTCCAACTCGTTTTGCCTACCCAACCACAACTATGGCTACCAATAATGAAAATGCACAAGCGGCCTTACAGCGAATGGGTGGGGACAATACTATGAAAACACCCGTATGGTGGAGCAAACAGGCCATTGACGAAGGAAAATAACAACCGTAAAAAACAGAAAGCATGTATACTAAAAATAAAATATCGAATAGAAGAATAGGGTTGTTGTCTGTATTGGCCCTTTTCTTTTTACCCTTAATCTTTACCGCGTGTAATGATGACGATACCGAATTTGTGGGAGATCCTTTTTTCATCATCGAAGAAAATCCGACCGGACTTGCCGTGGGAGTAAGTGGCGATACAAAAAGTTATGTGGTACGTTCCAACCGTCCTTGGCAAATTGTGCCGCAAGGAGAATCACATTGGGCAAAGACCTTCCCAATTGAAGGTAAAGATGATGGTATTTTTAAAGTTATAATATCAGAAAACGACACCTTTGATCCCCGTACCATAAACTTTGTCTTTGTGGTTGATGGGAAAGAGCAACCCCTACTTTTTCGTGTAGATCAGGAAGCTAATGTACCTTATATCACCCTTGATGATGAAGAAAAGGGAATAGCTGTCCCATCGGCGGAAAGCGAGTTGAATATTCACGTAAAAGCAAATGTAGAATGGATCTATACCCTTGAAAATGGTAGCTGGCTCACTGAAATAGCGGTCTTGGAAAATGGCATAAAATTACGAGCAGAAAGAAATAGTGGAGAAGAACGCTCCACTAAAGTGAAAATTAGCTCAGCACAACATCCTAGTCTAGATAAGGAAATTGTTATTACCCAATCTGCAGGGAATATTATTTTAGAAGAAAACTTTGATTGGCTAACTTACGGAAGCACCATATTCTATGATACCTCAGGTGAGAAAAGAATGGACAGTTGGACCTCAGACGAGAAAGAACGAGGATGGACCAGTACAGAAAACACCAACTCTAGTAACCAACAATTGGTGTATGCACGTACCGGTTTTGTAAAGTTAGGCAAAACCAATTATGGAGGGGATTTAACTTCTCCTACATTATCCAATTTGGAACAAACCTCAAATGTCCGGGTAACGTTTAAAGCTGTCCCCTACCAAACAAAAGGAGGAACACGGGATACCAACACCCTTAACATTGAGGCACTTGGTGCTGGAACCCCAAGCGTAAACTCACTAACAATTGACAATTGGCCAGATTATGATGCCGACCCAGAATGCACAGAAGTATGGCAGGCAGAAACAGCTAAATATGAGTTCATCATTACTGGTGCGGATGCGAGTACACGTATAAAATTACTGGGCGGAGCCTATGACCTAAGTAGTGCGTCACCCAATAAGAACCGTATTTTCATTGACGATATCAAAGTAGAAATAATCGATTGATAAACTAACTTGAAATGAACCAAACAAGAAGAAAATTTATAAAAATAGGTGGGTTATCAACCATCGCTGGGCTAAGTGGAATAGGGCTGGTATTTTCTAGTTGTGACAATAAGGAATCAATTGATTTTGATGATAACAACAATTTAAATATTACTGGGGTATCTATCCCACCAAGTCTAAATGTTAAACAAGGGGGGACCATTACACTCACAGGGAAAGGATTTAATATGGGGGATAAAATAAAATTGACCTCCACGCTCGACACTGGTTTATCCTTCAATAACGACGTTACTTCTGTAGGTGATGGAACCGTAACCTTTTCGGTTCCCAATGGGTTAACTACCGGAAACTATAAAATAAATGTAGAACGAGGAGCTGAGGAATTAATTTTAGGTGCGGTGCTCCTCAATTTAATGGCCAATACCGAAATTCCAGATATTGAAGGCATGACAGTAAAAGGAGTGGTGTACTCGGAAGGAAAAGGTATTCCGGGGGTGGTCGTATCCGATGGTTATGAGGTAACAGTTACCGATGAGGAAGGGGTATATTACCTCCCCTCCTTAAAGAAAATCGGATTTGTATTCATATCTATTCCGGGAAACTACGAAGTGACCAATGAGGGGAAGGCTCCTCAATTCTTTAAGCGCCTGAGCAATAACAGCACTGCAATTGAACAGAAGGATTTTTCGCTGATCAAAACAAACAACGATAAGCATGTGGTTATTCCTATGGCAGACTGGCATTTGGCAAATAGAAACAACGATATAGACCAATTTACTGGGACGGTTTTACCCGATGTAAATACAGCTATCGATCAATACTCAGCCGACGGCACCAAAGTTTATGTCCTAACCTTGGGAGATATGACTTGGGATACCTACTGGTACAACAATGATTTTGGGCTGAATGAGTATATCCCTTATATGAATATGCTGAACTGCCCTGTCTTTAACGTAATAGGTAATCATGATTATGATCCTTATTATGCCAATGACTGGGAGGCAGAAAATAAATATAGGGATGTATTAGGTCCTACCTATTACTCCTTCAATCTTGGAAAGGTACATTATGTTGTGTTAGACGACGTGGAGTATATAAATACCGGCGGAGCCATTGGTACAGTTGGCGATCGTAATTACAAAACCAATATTAGTCCAGAACAAATAGAATGGTTAAAAAAAGATCTAGCAGCTATTACAGATAAAAGCACACCCATTGTGATTGCCATGCATACACCTTTGTATAGAAGGCCAACACTGGATGCCTATGGTGACCAAGTAAATAATCATGCGTTGGACAATGGAAGCACTCTAATCAATTGCTTAAAGGATTTCTCCACTGTACACGTGTTATCTGGACATACCCATGTGAATTACAGGATAGAGGAGGAAGAAAATATTATGGAGCATAATACCGCAGCTATATGTGCTACATGGTGGTGGACGGGCAGAAATGGTTATGCTGGGAACCACATTTGCAAGGATGGAAGCCCTGGGGGTTACGGTATTTGGCAAATGAACGGGAAAGATGTTCAATGGCGGTATAAGAGCATAGGTTATGAAGAAGACTACCAATTTCGCTCCTATGACCTGAACCAAGTTCACATTACCGCATCAGAGTTTGCCCCTAACACTACAGAGGAAACGCTTGCGCCTTATGCCGGACCGTATACGCAAAAAAATGTAAACAACGAAGTGTTGATTAATATATGGGGCTACGATAGCCAATGGGAAATTGAAGTAACTGAAAACAATAATAAACTTAATGTTACGCGGGTAAATACAAAAGACCCCTTACATATAATTTCCTATGACGCTTTACGGCTTAATGTTGGAGCCACCCCAACGGGCGCTTTTGTTACGAACGATACAGCACATTTATTTAAAGTAACGGCCTCGGCTCCCAGTACTACACTAGAGATTAAAGTGACCGACCGTTTTGGCAACGTGTATACAGAAAACATGGTGCGCCCAAAAGCTTTTTCTTTAAATATGAGTTGATCCTGAATTATCAAAAAGAATCTGTTCGAATTAAACACCCATAGGTTAGCCATTAACCCGTTAAAAAGTAAAGATTAATTTGCCATTTAGTACCATATAGGATTCGTTCTTTAGAAAAGTTCAGACGAGAATCCTTAATTTTCCAAAAATAAATTAAAAAAAGACATGACGACAATATTTTCAACCAATAAAAAGAGTAAAGGATGCGGTATATTTCTAATTTTCATCCTTCTGTTTGGCAGTTGCGCAGTGAAGAAACAGAATCCTGTTATTGCCCATAGAGGTGCATGGAAAACCCAAGAAATTCCACAGAACTCTATTGCTTCCTTGCAAGAGGCCATTACATTGAAATGTTTTGGCGCCGAATTCGATGTTCACCTTACCAAAGACAATGTTCCAGTGGTAAATCACGATAAAGACTTCTTAGGGATTGACATTGAAACTTCTACCTATGAAGAGCTGTTAGTAAAGGATCTTCCAAACGGGGAGAAAATTCCAACCTTGAAGGCTTATTTAGAAGAGGGCCTAAAACAGAAGAATACCAAATTGATCTTAGAAATTAAATCGGCGCCTTCCGGTAAAGAAAGGACCCTAAAATTGACCGAGTTAGCTGTTGAAATGGTCCATGAATTAAATGGGCAGTCAATGGTAGAATATATCTGCTTTGATTACGATGCAGGTAAATTGGTCAGTCAATTAGATCCCAAAGCAGAGGTAGCCTATTTAAATGGTGACAAAACTCCTGCGGAAATCAAAAAGGTAGGTTATACAGGGATCGACTACAATCACAAAGTTTATAAAAATAACCCAACTTGGATAAAAGAAGCACAGGATTTAGGGCTTAATGTCAATGTTTGGACCGTAAATAAAGAAGAGGATATGAATTTCTTTTTAGAGCAAAAAGTAGATTATATCACCACGGATGAACCAGAACTACTTTTTAAGGTTCTTAGTAGAAAATAACGGAACTCTATAACAATTACGGAAATTAATATTTTTGGGTGTTTTGAATATAGAAAACCAATTAATTAGCGCCAATAACAAGCACACCTCAGCCTCACAGTATGATTAGATCAAGTATTCTTAGAAATATAGGAATTTCCTTTATTATACTTAGTACGAGCTGCGGCAGTCGGTTAGATAAGATATATGAACCCACCTTAGTTGGCACCCCTCCTTATAATGCCTTTATTGGCCTAGTACGTTTAGATAATGGGGAAATTCGTCATTACAACTATGGCGAAGGTAATAAAGAAGACCACTCATTTTATATCAGAAGCCAGGATAACGGATTTACTTGGGACACCATACAAGTGGAAAACAAGTGGATAGGAGCTGATGTAAAAAGTCCTATAAGTGGAGAATATATCCGCTTGGAAACAAGTGAAAACGGTGTATTGGCACTCCGTTCTAACGGAAGTATCGATGGAGATTGGACGAAGAGCCTGGTTT
Source organism: Arenibacter certesii DSM 19833 (assembly GCF_000429545.1). GTDB lineage: Bacteria > Bacteroidota > Bacteroidia > Flavobacteriales > Flavobacteriaceae > Arenibacter > Arenibacter certesii. The sequence goes on along the minus strand of NZ_AUCB01000003.1, from coordinate 126,800 downwards.
ATGAAACCAAAGAAGGCGAAGGCAGTTATATTATGTTAAAACCGCCTGTTACCATTAGGAAAGGTACACGCATCCTTGTTGGTGCCCACAGCACTGCACGTTTTGGATGTGGTGTTTTCTATTCCGATGACGATGGGGATAGCTGGAAACGTTCTCAGTTTGTTCAGTCGCCCCATCACCAACCAGGAGGAGTTCATTTAGGTAAACGATGGAACCATGGTGCTGTAGAGCCCACAGTTATTGAATTACAGGATGGAAGAATATGGATGATAGCCCGGACGGCACAAGATGAACACTACGAAAGTTTTTCTGAGGATGGCGGTGAAACATGGAGCGAATTAACACCCTCTCCATTTTATGGAACCATTACAATGCCAACGATGAACAGACTGGTAGATGGTCGATTACTTTTTATTTGGAACAACACCACCCCATTACCGGAAAAAGAAGGAAATGATGGTGTTTGGGAAGACGTATTCACCAATAGGGATGTATTGCATGCCGCTATTTCTGAAGATGACGGAAAAACATGGAAAGGTTTTCGAGAGCTAATCCTAAACCCTAACAGAAATGATCCCGACTATGGAGAAGCTGATCAGAGCTTAAGCTTGGATATGAGCGTTCACCAAACACAGTCTGTTGAATTACAAGGCGGTAAGATATTAGTCTCTCTAGGCCAGCACGCAGAACATAGAAAAATGTTATTATTTGATTCAGAATGGCTCAATGAAACAAGCAGAGAAGACAATTTTTCTACAGGATTGGAAAACTGGAGTACCTTCCTTTACAAGAAGGGAATTGTTGGTCATTGTGCTTACAATAGAGATAAAGGAGCTCATTTAGTTGCAGACCCAGAAGAACCTAAAAAGCAAGTCCTTAAAATTGTTAGAAAGGATAGTGAAGACCTGGAAATAGCCAACCAAGGAGCAGTATGGAATTTCCCTGCTTTGCAAAAAGGTCGCTTTAAAACTTCGGTATATATTCCTGAAGGCAGCCATGGGGGAAGAATAAGTCTTAATGACCGCTGGTTTAATCCATCTGACACCACCGCTTATAAGTTTGCCATGTACAATTTTGCAATAAAAGAATTGCAACCAAACCAATGGCAAACCTTGGTTTTTAATTATGATCTTTCCGGTAAGAATAAGAATTGTATTGTTACGGATGAGGCCGGAAATGAAATAGCCACTTTATTTCTAAACCGAGAAAGTATCCACGGTCTTAGTTATGTGCATTTTATTTCAACTGCCCGGCAGGAGGATAAACAGGGCTTTTACGTTGGATATGTTAGGAGTGGACCTAGTTAGAAGGTGGATCAGCTTAAATACCTCAACGCTAGAGCTATTAGCATCTGAAATTTGCGTTTATAGCAAAACATAAATCAAACTGCTTTACTGAAAAAATATGGTGAAAAGCAAAAGAGAGCTTTTCCTATAGAATTTGCATTGTCAAAAAATTAAATGTAAAAATTTAACTACAATTAAAAGGTTGTTTATCACTATAGTAGAAAGAAAAATAATATAAAAAAATTACTTCACTATCAATTAACCAAAAAATTAAAATGCCTATGAGATAATGTTATTATGAAGCTAAACTAAAAAATTATAACCAGAAGATGTAGTAAACACCCTCTGCTAGTATTCTATTATCTAAACAAATTTAATAACCAGAACACTATTTAATGTATGAGAAATTATAATGATTATGTAACTCGTATAGGGATTCCCTTGCGATTTAAACTTAAAATTCAGCTATCAACTTTAGTCCTGTTATCTCTTTTTTTTCAAATTCAGGCAAATTCAGATTTAAATCGCACGGAAATAGCATTGACTTTAAACAATGTTTTAAATCTTAAAGGGCAACCTATACAATCTAAAGTATCGGGAACGGTCACTGATAGTAAAGGAGAACCGATCGCTTTTGCCAATGTGTTGGTTAAAAGTTCTACCGTGGGAACTGTTACCAACGAATTTGGATATTATGAGATAATGGCTCAAAGTGATGCTACCCTTATTTTCAGTAGCATGGGGTACAAGGAAAAAGAAGTACACATACAGGACAAAGACATCTTAGATGTCATTTTAGAAGACGATGTTGAAACCTTGGACGAAGTTGTTGTCTCGGTAGGATATAACGCCATAGAAAGAAAACATCTTGCATCCTCCATTGCGGTGATGGACATGGACAAGATTAGTTCTAGGCCAATTGTTAAACTAAATGAAGCTTTTAGCGGTACAATACCCGGAGTGACACGTATGCAAGGAAACAATTTACCTGGCAGCTCTGGAAGTGAGATCTCCATTAGAGGATTGAGCACTTTACAAAATGCGTCACCATTAGTAATAGTGGATGGCATGGAGCAATCGTTAAACGATATTGATCCCAATCAAGTCAAGAGCATTAGCGTTTTAAAAGATGCGGCGGCGGCTTCCATGTATGGTTCTAGAGGTGCTAATGGGGTAATTATAATAGAGACCAATCGTGGTGCCACAGGTGAATTTAGGGCGGAAGTACACACTTGGCTGTCTGTGCAAGACCCTACAGATACTCCCAATATAGTAAATTCAGCCGACTACATGCGCTTAAACAATGAAGCCAGAAAGATGCAAGGGCAAACTTTATTGTATTCAGAAGAGGACATTATGAAATCCCAGAATGGGGAGTTACCAAATGTGAATTGGTTTGATGTGGTAATGAGACAAAAATCTCACTCTTATAATACCTCGGCAAATATCTCCGGTGGTGGCGGTGTGGGTACCTTTAATCTTATGTTAGGACACATTAAGGAAAATGGATTAAATGTAAATGAAGGCACAGAAAAATTTAGCGCCCGCTTCAATACCAATATCAATATGGGAGATAAATTTGTTCTATTGGCTGATTTTTATGCCCATAGGTTACAAGTAGACCGACTTTATATGAACGATGACGGTCATGGGTTATACCAAAGAGCCTGGTGGATGAATCCTACCCAAGATGTATTTTATGATTCAGAATTAAAGGACCATTATATGTTGCATAACAATAACATGAACCCTTTAGCTCGTATTATGGAGGGAGGACTAAGAAACAATCTTCACGATAGAAGCACCATTAACCTTAGGCCACGTTATTACATTAATGACAAACTGCACATTGCAGCCAATGTGTCCTATATGATGAACAAATCTGCTGGTAAACATAAGCGGGAAACGTTTAAATTCTATGATGGAGACGGAATACCTGTAGAAACATGGGGGCATACGGTAGGCTCTTCCCAAGGCGTTAGTGAAAGTCAGATTACTGCCCGTGCTCTTTTAAATTATGAAACCCAATTAAGGGGCAACAAGGATCAGATCTATCTAGTTCTAGGGACTGAGGCTATGAACTATACCTATTCAGATTATAGGGAAATATCTAAATCTTCTTTCTTTTCAAAATTAAATTACTCCTTCGAAAATAAATACCTTTTAGAAGGTACTATCAGAGCAGATGGCAGTAGTAAGTTTGCACCCGGCAACAGATGGGGCGTATTCCCTTCTGGATCTATCGGTTGGAATATGCATAACGAACAATTTATGTCTTCCTTAAAAAACCAAGGGATAGTAAACAATTTAAAATTAAGAGCTTCTTATGGAAAAATTGGAAATGAAAATGTTAGCCCTTACTTATGGGAGGAAATTGTGAATAATTGGGGTTGGACCATGAGGGTTCCTAATCTTTCTTTTACTTGGGAAAAACAAAAGCAAGTTAATTTAGGATTTGACCTAACGCTTATGGACAATAGGTTAGATATATCTTTTGACACCTATAAAAAAGACTCGTATGACTTAATATATTCCAATTTTCCAGTCCCCCCATTAACTGGATCACTGTCCTTAGAATCTTCAGTAAACATTGGGGAGGTTCAAAACAAAGGATGGGAAGCCTCTGCTAAATGGTCCGATAAGATTGGAGATTTCTCCTATAGCATAGAAGGAATGGTTTTTGACAATAAGAACAAAGTGCTAAAAGCAGGTTATTCTCAAAATGACACCTTAATCTTTAAAGGAAATAATGATAAAATTTGGTACCGTGGGATAGCCGTGGACAACTATTATGGGTACAAAAGTAATGGCTATTTCCAGACACAAGAAGAAGTGGAGGCTACAGAGGCCAAATTGCCCAACACTATACCTGGAGACATAAAATATGTAGATCAAAATGGGGATGGAATTATCAATGACGAAGACAAAATTAATCTTGGGGATCCTTTTCCTCATATGAATTATTCTATCAATATAAATATGAGATATAAAAACTGGGACTTCTCCATTTTGGGTCAAGGCGTTGGTAAACGATTGGGGAGGTTAAACGGAATGGAAGGATATCCAGTATTGGTAGATGGTTCCAGTAACAGTTTAGGAACACCACGAGTTGAGTATATGAAAAAACGCTGGACACCACAGAATCCGAATAGTAGATTTCCTAGAGTCTGGACCGGTTCTAGCCCTAATGCCGTATTAAGTGATGTCTGGTTAAGCGATGCTGCATTTTTTAGATTTAAATCTATTCAACTTGGATATACGATTCCATCCTTGGGTAATAGTATTCGAAATATCCGAATATATCTGAATGCTCAAGATGCTATTACCTTCACAAAATGGGAGGGTCTAGAACCAGAAAGAAATGGCGGTAATGGCAATTATCCAAAAATGGCAACCTATACCTTAGGCGCCAAATTAACCATATTTTAATTATTGAATATAAAGCAAATGAAAAATATAATATATGTTCTTGTGCTCTTCACCTTGTTCGCATGCGAAGATTACCTAGATAAAACGGATCCCAACGCTACTACGTTTGTAGAATTTTTTAACGATGAAGGCGATCTTAGGAGAGTAGTATATAGTAGTTATAGGGATGTATTCACCAACAATGGTAGTCATCAAACTAATTTCTACCTCAAGGATGGAAAATCGGATAATGCCTATAGTCGAATTCAAAGTCATTATCACCAAAACGTTGGAAATGGGAATTTCAACAGTTCAAGTAGGGATTTCTTGTATTATTATGAACTACATATGAAGCATCTAGGCCGTCTAAACACTTTTATCGCCAATATTGATGTGCCGTATGTGGAAGATGAATCTGTTAGACAACGCTATAAAAGTATACTAGAGGGCCTTCGTTTCTGGCATTATTTCGAATTAACGTTTAGATGGGGAGATGTGCCATTTACACTTGAGCCAGCAGACTTAGATACCGCAAGAAAACCTGCTACGCCAAAGGAAGATATCTTGGATTACTTGTTTTCAAATTATGAAGAAATCGCAAATAACTTGCCAAAACAAGAGTATGCTACGGATAAGTTTATGTTTAATCACTATTCCTTTAAGGCTTTGGTAATGCGTTATGCGCTATACAACAATAGGTATGCTTTAGCAGCAAAATTGGCCAAGGAAATAATGGATAGCCAGGCTTATGAACTTCATCCAGAATACGCTGATTTATTTAATTATAAGGCTTCCTCTAATAACAAGGAATTTATAATGCACTACAATAGGGAGAGCTACAGTGGTAGCACCTATACTTTTAGAGACTTAGGTCCACATTTTAGAACCGGAAACGGACAATCCTATGTAGTGCCCTTAAAATCATTGGTAGATTCGTATTGGACCTTACAAGGAGAGCCAATTGATAATAGCCTTCTACATTCTAAGAAGGAATACGAATTAAACCCCAGTCTAAATAGAGACCCTCGGTATAGCGCAAGTATAATAGGTCATGGCGATATATTTTATGGAGAAGAAATTGATATTTTTAATGGGAACAACCCCATGTACTACGAAAAAGAAAGGGCCAGTGCATCTGGATATTGGTTTAAAAAATTCGTTGATGAAGCTGATGCATTTAAAGGTAGTGGGAATATGGAATTTGCTCTTCTGCGTTACGCCGAAGTGCTACTAACTTATGCAGAAGCCAAAATTATGCTCAATGAGATAGACCCGTTAGCGAAATCAGCTATAAATGACGTAAGGAGAAGGGCTGGCTTAGATATGACTTTTGCGGACGTAACCTTACCAACCTATGGCGCATATACCAATGACCAATGGGTAGAACTCATTAGAAATGAACGAAGGGTAGAATTAGCCGGAGAAGGGTTACGATACGATGATATTATTCGCTGGAAAATTGCGGATAAGGTACTTAATAAACCAGCTCTAGGCCATACAATGGAAGTAAATGGAGAACTTCAATCGATCAAAATAGAAGATAGATCCTTTAAATCCAACAATTACCTCTGGCCTTTCCATGAGAACACTTTAAGGGTAAACCCGGGAATAAAGCAAAACCCAGGTTATTAATCCATTGTAAAAATGGGAGTGGATGTAAACCACTCCCATTTTTATTTTCAAAATTAAAATAAACCATTAATTAATACTATTATTGGCTACATCACGGGTCAATGAGTTTATTACATCTTAACGGATGGAAATCATTAATTATTGGATTAATCATTCAAAACTAAAATTTAACCTTTATGACAAAAAGTACAGGTTCAACTATATTATCCATTACGCTTATTTTAGTCCTATTGGCAGGATGTAATTCTGAAAAGAAAGAGCATGATAAAATTGCGTATGGAGAACTACCATACACAACAGTTAATACTACCATTAGGGCCATATCCTACAACATCCATCATTGTAATCCGCCAAGTTTGAAGGATACCATAGATTTGGATGCCATTGTTAAAACAATAGAAGCACAAAAGGCCGACATTGTAGCTTTGCAAGAGGTAGACGTAAATACAGCACGTTCAGGGAAAGGTAACCAAGCGGAAATGATTGCGAAAAAATTAAATATGCATTATTTTTTTGCCAAAGCAATAGATTTTGGTGGCGGAGCGTATGGAGTAGCAATTTTATCCAAGTTCCCACTATTAGAAACAACTATACATAAATTACCCACAAAGGGAAATGAAGAAGATCGGGTATTGGCAACCGCTAAAATAGAGATTGCTCCAGGTACTCATATATTATTTGGAAATACCCATTTAAATTCATCTAAATCATCAGAAAACCGAGTTCTACAGATGAAAGAAATTGTGAATATTACGAATGAGGTAAAGGATATGGATATTATTATAGCTGGAGATTTTAATGCGGTTCCAGAGTCAGATGTAATTAAAATTGCAGAAGCTAACTTCACCAATACATGTATTGATTGCAAGCCAACATTTCCGGCCACAAAACCAACCAGAATAATTGATTACCTTGTTTATAAGGCGAATAATACCAATATAACCATTAAAAGAGCGGACGTTATTGAAGATTCCACTTCCTCGGACCATAGACCTGTTTTGGCGGATATAAACTTTTCCAAATAATACGAATGGAAATTTTGTTAGCTTGTTAATCGCAAAACTAGCGGAGATGACTTCTTTGCTAGTTTTGTGTTATATAAAAGCCCACTACTCACATATTAAATACGAGCCTATTGTACAACATGCCATGGGCACTTAAACGAATCTGCAATACAAATTTATGATCTACCTGTTCCAAGCCTAACATTGCACCTCAGTAGCAGGCTATAAGATTCTATTTATTATTTTACCAATTACGGACACCACAAGAATATCTGTGAATATCAAAATTAGCATTCAGTAGCTCTCACTTGCATAGACATCACATTCTTATGGTTACCCTAAACTATAAATAAATACGGTTGTTTTAAATGATTTTGAATGAGCCTACCAAAAATCTAATTATAAAAAAGGGTGCCTATAAAATATAAACACCCTTTCCTTCATTAATTTAGGATTTCTAAATAATCGGATTAATTTTCTAAAGTAGGATTAAAAGTTCCACCCCATCCAATATTTTGTTCAAGATTATTATTTCGATCTAAAATTTCTTGTTGTATTGGAAAGAAATAATAAGTCTCAGGAACAGAGTTTACTTTAACTCCACTGAAAGGCACTTGAAGCACGCTATATTTAAAATCAGATTCTACCAATTCATAATTGTCCGCTTTATTACGGGCCTCCCCTATAGGCATTGCAGTCCCATCCGGTTTAATTGCAATGGCTTCCACACCAGATTTAGTCGTATTATCTAAACGATCTAACATTCTAAGTCTACGTAAATCCCAAAAGCGATGTCCTTCAAAACTGAATTCGATATTTCGCTCGTGCAATATAGCCTCTCTCATCTCCTCCTGATTTGTTGCACTAATCCCATAATTCCCATCTACTCCAGGTTCAATTCCAGCACGCTTCCTTATAACTTTAAGAATTTCCATTGCCTCGTTTAATCTTCCTGTTTCGTTTGCTGTTTCGGCGTAATTAATCATGACCTCAGCAAAGCGCATTAAAACGTAATCAACATCGTACTGCTCAACTTCAGCCTGAGTATAACTGAGTTTTGATGCTTTCAACACAAAAAAACCACTATATCGATCAAGGTTTGTAGAGTTTACTGCAGCTTGGGGATTAACTCCAAAGTCATCTAGCTCGTGGGCTATTCCCAAGGCAGTATACTGGCGTTTACCCGATTTGCCCGAAACTTCATATAATTTTCCGTTCCACACAATTGATTTATCAAATCTAGGATCCCTATCAGACCAATAATCCATTAAAAACTCTTCATCTGTTTTAAAGTAACTACTGCTAGGATCATTATACATTTTCCCATCCAACATTGGAAATTCCTTTACAAACTCCCATGTAGGGGTTACCGATGCCGGTCCACGGCTCTCCGAACCAGGACGTGCACCTACATCCCAATTGGCTGTTTTGTTAGGGTAGGTATTAATAACTGCAAAAACTACCTCTGGTCCTCTTTCTTCCAGAAAAATATCACTATAATCATCTGTTAAGGCATACCCTTGGGAAGATAATTGGTCATATGCCTGTTTATTTATTGTATAAGCATCTTCCCAATAACTGTTGGACCATGGATTGCTAGGGTTAAACTGTGGCGATGCTTTGTATAACGCTACTTTAGCCTTAAATGCTAAAGCAAAATTTCCATCTATTTTCCCATACTCATTTGAATTCGGACCAATACGTTCAGGTAGTAATGCAATTGCGCTATCTAAATCTTCAACTAAATATTGAAAACTTTCCTTTGTTGAATTTCTCGCCACATGGAGATCGTCGTTATATCTATCCTGAGGTACTTTGATATATGGAATCCCACCGTGATATTTAATCATATCGAAATAAATATAAGCTCTCATAAAATAGGCCTGTCCCAAAATTTGATCTTTCATATCTTGAGGTAAAGTCCCTTCTTGAACATCAACTATTGCTTGATTTATTAATCTAATACGATCATAATCCCAGTTTTTGAAATTACCATTGGTAACTGTAATCATATCCGGATAAAACCTTATTCCCGTTAATTGCTGGGAATAACTATCCTGACCAATACTCCAATTACCGAATAAAGGATAAAGATTGGCCATATACGCATTAGCCAAATTCTCATCATTCCATATTTGCTCGGGATCGTAATTATTTATATCTTCAATATCTAGAACATCCTCACAACTAACAAAATAGAATGAGCTTATCATTAACATAACCAAAGAGGCTATGAAATTTATTTTAGATTTCTTCTGTTTAATCTTCATATCTTAATCCTATTTAAAAGTTTAAATTAAGTCCAAGCGTAAATGATTTCATCAACGGGTAAGAATCATACTCCTTTTGTTCAGGATCATGGAATTCCTTCAACTCTGATATTGCAAAAAGGTTGGTTCCATTGAAAAACACTTGGGCATGGTTAATATTAATAAGTGAAGTCCACGCTTTCGGTAAATTGTAACCTACATTAAGATTTTTCAATCTTAAATATGCACCATTTCTAATCCAGAATGAGGATGCACCTGTTCCAGATTCATACCAGTTTTTTCCAATAGGACGAGGATATTTTGCATCTGGATTATCCGGAGTCCAAACATCTTTTGCCCAGATTGGATAATATGGCCTAATAGAACCACCATGTTGACGCATTCCAGGCCCTTCTGCATTGGAGACAATCCTATCGTACATACCCACACCTTGAAAGTGTGTGTTTACAACAAAGCCTTTATACTCAAGATTAAAACCAAACCCGTAATTGATACGTGGCGCGGCATTATTGGAGAGTACTTGCATATCATTACCATCTATTTTACCATCAGGCCCCTCCGAATATCCGTCACCTCGAATATCCTCAAACAGTAGACCACCCAGATAAGGATCTCTACCATATTGTTTAAATCCAGAAGCCAATAACCCATCTAGTTCTTCTTGAGTCCTAACCATTCCCACATGCTTCAATCCAATTATTCTATTGGAAGGCTGTCCAATTTTGCTTTCCCAAGCACGTGATCCTCCTTCTTGGAAAGAGGCACCTTCATCCAATATGTCCCACTTATCCTTTGCATATCCTATATTGGCATTGATAGAATATGACAACTCGTTTTCTAGGAGCACGTCACGCCAAATAGCAGAAAATTCTGCACCTTTCCACGATCTCGCAGCATAATTCTCGGGTGCAAGATCCTGTCCATAATTGTCTGGAAGTGTTACGAGTCGTGACCCTAAAATATCTTCCTCCTTTTTGTAAAAAATATCGAATATACCAACCAACCGATTTCTCAGGACAGCAATATCAAAACCCGAATTATAGGTGGTGGAGGTAGCCCAAGTTAGATAAGGGTTTGGCGTTACACCTGGCGCAATACTTCTATATAAATTATTGCCGAAAATATATGAGCCAGCATTCTGATAAACCTGCCTATATCCAAATGCACGTATATTCCTATTATTTACGTCCAAATCGTTCCCAGTAGTTCCATAGGACATCCTTATTTTCAGGTCATCCAACCAACTGTCATATTTACTCATAAAATTTTCATTATTCAGGCGCCAAGCCAAAGACATGGATGGGAAAAACCCCCACCGTTTGTTCTTTGGAAACAAGGTGTTTCCATCATATCGAAAAGAAAATTCCGCAATATAACGCTGATCGTAGTTATAATTGAATCGACCAATAGCTGACTGCCTTGCACCTATTTGTTCCCAGCCATCACCATACCTTCGTTCAGAATCCGTAGAATATACAAACATCTGATCATAATTGGTAACAGGATCCTCTGCCTTGGCAAATGCTCCATAACCTCCATTTTCACCTTGTTCCAATACCAGCATACCACTCACATCATTCTTACCGAACGACTTTAAATAATTTATTTGCCAGTTTAACTGATAACTCCATAGTGTATTTATATCATAGCTCAGAAACTCTTGATTTTGTGAAAATGTAAACGTATTCGTCTTATCTGGGTCTGGTGCTGCTGGAATAAACCTATTGCCATCAGGATCAGCCTGATTAAATACATAGTTCTTCTGGAAGGTTAAGTACTTTTTTCTCATATAATCAGACCCTAAATAGTTTCCTGAAATTTTGGTAGAGAGTCCTGGAACCAGCTTTCCTAAATCAACATCTATAGAAAGGATAGAATTCACCTCTCTTTTCCTTGTCTTTATATAGCGATCTCCAACTACTTGATCAATAACACTCCATGCCAACCAGCTCCCCATTGGGGTTTGCACTGGATAATCAGTTACATAATCAGCTGGTGTTCCATCGGCAGTGGTGTAAAAAGGATAGACCTTTGGCCAGTTGAATGTTACCCGATATAAATCAGACACATCATAGTCATCATCTGGGGAAAACGGCCAATAAAAACGATTGTGATTACGTTGGTTGGCAGATACATTAAGATTTAATTTAATATCATCAGTAATTTGTGCCGTGACGTTGGACCGCAAATTCACTTTATCGTATTCCAAATTCTTATACGACCCTTTCTCACCATGATAACTCGCAAGAGAATAATATGTGATTTTTTCGTTTCCACCACTAACGCTTAAAGAGTGTTTATTGCTTTGTGGCTTTGTCCAAATAAAATCATTCACGTTATAGCTAAGATCCTTGAAATAATCAAATTCCTCAGGGCCGTTCGGAATTGGAGTCCCCATATATTCTGCTACTCGATTTTGGTATATCAGCTCATCAATTGCTGTAGTTTGATCCGACAATAGTTCTTGCGTTGGGGATGATGTGGTAAAAGACCCTTGATAACTAAAAGTAGGTCGTTGCTTAACACCTTGTTTTGTTGTAACCAACACTACTCCATTACCTGCTCTACTTCCATAAATAGATGCGGAAGCTGCATCTTTAAGGAAGCTCAGCTGATCAACTTCACTGGAATTTAAGGCATCAAACGCCTCCTTATCCCTAACGATTCCATCGATTACATAGAGTGGTTCTCCAAAAGCTCCTCTTATACGAATATCGGAACTAGCACCCGTTAACCCAGAAGTACCGGCTATAACAACTCCCGGAGCTCTTCCTGCCAAAGAATTAGAAAGATTTGCATTTGAGATATTGTTTATCTCCTCTACTTTAACAGTGGTAATTGCTCCTGTTATATTTGCTTTTTTCTGCACTCCATAACCAACCACTACTACCTCGTCTAGGCCCGCAGCATCTTCAGCCATTTGTATTGCAATAGTTGATTGGCCAGTAAGTGTTATTTCCTGTGTAGCAAATCCTAAATACGATATTACTAGAATTCCTTCGGAATTTTCTATTTCTAATACAAAATTTCCATCAAAATCGGATTGGGTACCATTAGTAGTACCTTTTTCTACCACACTGGCGCCAGGCAATGGATTTCCATCAGCGTCCGTGATGACTCCCGATATCTGGAATTGGGCATAAAAATTGTCACTTTTCGCTGTGTTCCTTGCATTCAACAAATTATCAGTTATTCCAGGGAGGCTATTAGCCTGAGCTCCCAACATAAAAATAAACCACAGCAATGAGGTTAGTTTAAGATTTAAATCAATCATTGGGATTTTGCGATATAGCAAAACCCTCTGAAAAAGATTGTTCATAGTTTGGTTAGTTTAAATTGTTTTAAAAATATTTTCTTCACTTACAATATTTAAATCGGAGTATTTCCTTTAATCATTTTTCCGATCTTATGTTCTGGACATTCATTTATATCAGTTTCACTTCATATATTCATCTTTTTAGTTATTAAATATCTCACTCCCCTAGTATTCCTATAGAATAGAATACAAATGAGATTATACACTAGGTGCTTTTCTCATATGGTTGTATTTACTCAATAAAATTAATTGGTATAAAATTTCCTGAGTCAATCTAAAGTGTAATCTCCAACACCTTTAATTATAATTAAAAACTAGCTATAGACGGAAGTAATTCAACAACCCTTCAGTAAGGTTGCACCGTTCCTACATTACTTCCTACCTGTTAATCTATCTGTGGTTAACAATTGCCAGAGTATTAAGATTTATTATTTCACTAATTTATAATCGACTAATATAAACAAATTCGAATATGAAATAAACCAAAATTTTAAAAAATATCTAGAAATTAGTTTAAGGAACTAAAATCTAGATGTTTCTTTAGTAATCGATAGTCTAAAAAAAGTAATAAAAGCAATGTAAACGTTTATAAATCAGCAAATTGATTGAATTTTCATCAAATAATATAAACGCTTAATATCTTCAAAATAAAACGAAGATAATCGAAAGGATCATTTAATTAATTAAGTTGAAAAATTCATGAGGAGTAAGATAAGTATAAAATTATAAGTACACTTTATCCCAAATAATTATCAGACTTTTTTTATTCGTTAGAATTATGGTTTCTCCATCTATTGTATCAATTTCTTTAGAATTAATAATCTATTCACCATATCTTTTGGAATATTAATTAATGGCTCTATCAACCCAATAAACCATAATGCCCATAAGTTTGCTATGTACAATTTGGAGTAAAAGGATTGCGACCAGACCAATGGAACACATTGGTTTTTGATTTTGACCTTCCTGATAAGAAAATGAACTATATTGTTACGGATGGGAACAAAAAAAGAAAGAACAAGTGCACCAGGTTACGGGTTTAAGAAATTAGTTGATGAATCCGAAGCATTTAAAAGCAGTGGCAATATGGAGCATGGACTATTGCGTTAAAATTGACGAAATATCCCAAAGAGGTGATGGAGGACTTTAAGAGCTCAATGAAATAGTTAGTCGAGGTGGTATACATCTACCACATGGCAGGCTACAGCAACTTCTTGCTTCGTAAGGTTGCTAGGACAAAGACGATATAAGAGACTTTATTATGGACCCTACTTCTAAAGATTAAATGAACAGTTTGGAGACTTCTCTATTTTATGATTTCAACTTCACCCCCCTATTTTCCTTTTTATTTGGATCATGATAAATAATGGAAAATCACAAAAATTCTAGTAGTTATGTTTTAACTATTTTTTCAAATCTCAAGACGTATAATCAAATGATTTCCCGTAAAAAAAAAGCACGAGTCCATAGAACAAAAATCTAAATCTACCCTTAAATTGGCACTACTTTAGCCAGGCTTTGACACAATCCATCCCTCTTCAATCACTTGAACCAAACAAATCTTCAGCAGATTAGCTGTAAACCTCCAATAGATCTCTGAAAATTCGTAGTGAATTAGTTAAATGTTGGCTAAGGTTCTTATTATTAAGTCATAGATTCTTCCAATACCGCAAACATTGTCCTATTTTTACATCAAACGACGAATTTTACTTCCGTTTTTCAGAAACACCTATTGTTCGGTCTAGGTACAAATAATCAACAGGCCCTCAATATGCCTCCTATAGGACAATAATTATCTATCAGCGCTCTTCCATATAGCATAGCTTTGAGCTTTCTAGACTTATTATTTTTAAAAGTCAATTTAGAGGATCGCAGTTCCATCCCATATTGGGTGGACCAACATTTATTGGGAAAATCGGTATATCCCAATGGAATATATTAATATTAAAAATTAATCTATGATGAAAAAAAAGTTTTTCAATGCACCATTTTATCGCAACGATGCAGCAAGCGAAATGATTGTAGAGAATGGAAAAATCACTCAGATTGGAAAAGATTTACCAAAATGCGATGAGGAAATAGATCTCCAAGGTAAACTTGTTCTACCTCCTTATGTAGACCCTCATTTGCATTTGGACTATGTTTATACCTTATCTGAACTGGGACAAGAAGGAGCAGGATCGGGCACCCTGTTTGAAGCTATTGATTTATGGCCAAAGTTCAAAGAAACCCTAACAACTGAAAGTGTAAAAAGGCTTGCCCTTAAAGGAATTAAAGATGAGGTCTCCCACGGAGTACAGCACATCCGAACACATATAGACGTTACAGATCCAAATTTCACAGCACTTAAAGCGATGCTGGAAATGAAAGAGGAATTAAAGGACATCGTTGATATTCAAATCGTAGCCTTCCCACAACAAGGAATGTACATGTATAAGGGTGGACGTGATTTAGTAGAAGAAGCTCTTAAAATGGGGGCTGATGCTGTGGGAGGAATTCCACATTACGAACCCGCCAGTGAGTTTGGCGACAAATCCGTTCATGATATAGTAGAACTCGCTTTAAAGTATGACAAACTGATAGATGTTCACTGCGATGAAACTGATGATCCACATTCACGGTTTGTGGAATTATTGAATGCCTTGGTACTTATGGAAGACTATGGCAGAAGAACCACTGCAAGTCATACCTGTTCCTTTGGTTCTGCAGATAACTCCTATGCCTTTAGAATGATGGACTTATTCCAGAAAAGCAAGATGAATTTTATCTCTTGTCCTACTGAAAATGCCTATTTGCAAGGTCGCCAGGACACCTACCCAAAGCGTCGCGGACTAACAAGGGTGAAAGAGTTCTTAGATTTAGGGATTAATGTTGCTTTTGCACAAGATTCAATAAACGATCCTTGGTATCCAATGGGCAATGGAAATATGATGAATATTCTAGATAACGGAATTCACTTAGCGCAAATTATGTCTCCAAAAGAGGTAAAAACAAATTTTGATTTAATTACCTATAATGGCGCGCGTTGTTTAAATATGCAAGACAGTTATGGTTTAGAGGTAGGAAAGCAAGCAAACTTCATCGTTTTAAACGAAAGCTCTGTGTATGAAGCTATCCGCAAGAGAGTAAATGTATTGGCATCTGTACGTAATGGAGAGTTCCTTTTCCGCCGTAAAGAAGTGGAATACGATATTCCCTTAGACTTGTAATTTTAGTTCAGCGTCTCAACTAATTGAAAAAGACCGTTATCTCTCTTGATAACTGTCTATTTGTAAGAAACTAAATGATTAATTCCTTTAATTACAGCACTGTACAAGTATTTATTGCTATGCATTTTCATAAGACAATTTGCTCCAGGCAATCTCATGAGCCATGGAAAGGAAAATAACGGTAATAAATCGACACCCGCCAGAACGCAACGGACAAAGAAGCATTCAGATCTCAATTAGTAATAAATGCCTTAAGAAATTTGAATTTTAAATTATTTAATAAAATTCTAAAACTATCTTTAGCCCCGATCAAAACCTTTGAAACCAATTTTATGAAAAACATTATTATTAAACGCTTTCTACTATTAGCTCTTATTGCATTCTTGGGAATATTAAACACCCAATGCAAACAGAATACGAAAAACAAGGCACAACTCCCAGTTAACGAAACCGCAATCGTCATTCCCGATGGATATTCCATTGAAGTAGTCGCCAAGGATTTAGGAAACCTAAGACATATGACGGTTTCCAAAAACGGAGATATTTATGTTAACAGAGGTACCCTAAAGGATGGAAAGGGAATTGTACTTCTAAAAGATACTAATCAAGATGGCACCATTGATGACCAACAATTGTTTAGTGATTTTCCTGGAACAGGAATATTAATAAAAAACGGATATTTATACACCGCTTCCAATTCTGCCATTTTCCGCTACAAACTAAACGAGAACGAAGAAATCATTGATATTGATAATCCTGAAAAAATAGTTGATGGCATGGCGGACAAAGGGATTGACAATGCCAAACCATTTGTAATAGATGACCAATCCAACATGTATGTCACCATAGGGTCTTGGAACGATTCTTGTCGCGAACAAGGTTCTGGCAAGGGTATTATGCCATGTGCTATCCTTGATTCAGCAGGTGGCATTTGGCAATTTAATGCCAACAAGCTAAACCAAACCTTTGCCGATGGAAAACGCTATGCTACAGGGATTAAAAATGCCGTGGCAATTGATTGGAACTATAAGACCAATTCCTTATTTGCAGCGGTACATGGCCGTGGGGCTTTCCATGATTATTACCCTGAGCATTACACCGCCAAGCACAGTGCGGAACTACCTGCTGAAGTCTTATATGAATTACAGGAAGGTGATGATGCCGGTTGGCCCTATATCTATTATGATCAGTTTAAAAAACAAAAAATGTTAGCTCCGGAATACGGTGGTGATGGAGAGAAAACGGCAGGTGAAAATGCTATTGACCCCATGATGGCATTTCCAGCTCATTTGGCACCCAACGACCTTTTATTCTATACCGGAACCATGTTCCCTGAAAAGTACAGAAACGGTGCTTTTATAGCCTTCCATGGGCAATCCCCAGAACTAAAGAAAGGCTATTTAGTGGCTTTTGTACCTTTTAAAGATGGAAAACCAACGGGAGACTGGGAGATATTCGCCGACAATTTTGCCGGAATAGATTTGGCCAACCCTAGCGGCCCCGCACAATTCAGGCCATGCGGTTTAGCACAAGGTCCAAATGGAGAGCTTTATGTAACCGAAGACCTCAACGGAACTGTTTTTAAAATTACCTATTAAGATATAGATACCCATACCAAAACAAAAAGGCTTCCAATTTCTTGGAAGCCTTTTGTTTGTTTCTTAGTGGAGAATATCGGAGTCGAACCGATGACCTCCTGCGTGCAAGGCAGGCGCTCTAGCCAGCTGAGCTAATCCCCCTAGAACGACGCAAAGGAAATACTTTTTATTGCATTATCAAAATACAATTTCAGCTATTTAACATATATCTCATTCTTTTTAACAAATAGCACCATTACAGTTGTTTGCGATTAGAAATTCAGTTTATACGCTATAGCGCATTCCCCTTATTTCTAAAAACCTCTTCTTTTATTATAATCTTAATCCTATTCGCAGATACATTTTATATTTCCATCCGACTTAACGCCTGACAATCAATTCAATTTTTAATCTATTCTACATCAACCTTCCAAAATCATTTAGGAATTCTTAGTCCGCAAAAATGGCTCCTTAAAGTTATTAGCATAAATTTGCCCATTAAATAAAAGCTCACATGATTCGTTTGGCTAAGGAATCTGATATTCCAGCAATTCTTAAACTTACCGCTGCCTGTGCAAAAGCCATGGCAGACAATGGTATTTACCAATGGAACGAAAGCTACCCTTCCCAAGAAGCGTTTGGGAACGATATACAAAGGGGCGAACTTTTTCTTCTGATGGAGAACAACCATATAGTGGGCACCATAGTAATTTCTACCCATATGGATCAGGAATATTTTTCAATCCCATGGTCCACACCATACCATAATAATTTATATATCCATCGTTTGGCAGTACATCCAACACATCAAAAGAAAGGCTATGGTAAACTCCTAATGGATTATGCCGAAAATTTTGCCCGAGATAATAGTGCTGTATCGGTGAGGTTAGATACTTTTAGTAAAAACGAACGGAACAACATCTTTTATAAAAAAAGGGGCTACCAAGAAGTGGGTCATATCTTTTTTCCAAAGCAGAGTAAATACCCCTTTGTTTGTTATGAATTAATTCTATAAAAGTTTTTCCTTTTGAGTTCCAGTATAAATTTCAAGTCGATCAACAAACTTGCCATTCCCGCCACTATTGCAGGAATTGCAGAACCTTTACTATCTATTACAGACACCGCAATTGTAGGGAATATTTCAGAATACAGCCTAGAATCCCTTGCCGCAGCTGGTATTGTTGGGTCTTTCCTCTCCATGCTAATCTGGATTCTAGGGCAAACCAGAAGTGCTATTTCGGCCATTATTTCCCAATATGTAGGTGCAAATAAGATAGATAAGATTCAGTCCCTACCTGCCCAAGCGATTTACTTAAATATTTCTCTTAGTATAATTGTCCTCCTCTCTACTATTTTCATCGTAGAAGAAATCTTTGTTTTAATGAATGCCACGGGGAAAGTTTTGGAGCTGTGCATCTCTTACTATTCCATACGGGTATGGGGATTTCCCCTAACCCTCTTCGTGTTTGCAGTAATGGGTATCTTCCGAGGGCTACAAAACACCTATTACCCTATGTTAATTGCCATTACTGGAGCAGTATTAAATATTGTATTAGATATTATATTGGTCTATGGTGTGGAGGGCTATATTTCTCCGCTATACTTGGAAGGTGCAGCTTGGGCCAGCCTTATTGCCCAAGGGGTAATGGCTATTATGGCCTTTATTCTTTTAATTACCAAAACAGATATCAGTTTAGCGCTTAGGTTTCCCATGCATCCAGAATTAGGGCGATTGATTGTAATGAGCTTAAATTTATTTATTCGTGCACTGGCCTTAAATGCCGCCATGATCCTTGCCGTTAGGGAAGCAACGGCCTTAGGAGATAGGTTTATTGGCGCCCATACCATTGCTATAAATCTATGGCTATTTTCCGCTTTTTTCATCGATGGATACGCTGCGGCTGGCAATATTATGGGAGGAAAACTCCTAGGGGCCAGTAATTACAACGGGTTATGGTTATTAGCCAAAAAAATAATGAAATATGGCCTAATCGTAAGTTTGGGATTGGTAGTCCTAGGCTTTATATTTTACTATCCCATAGGACGTATCTTTTCCAATGATCCTTCCGTTTTGGAAACCTTTTATTCCATATTTTTTATTCTGATACTCTCCATGCCCCTGAACATGGTAGCCTTTATTTTTGACGGATTGTTCAAAGGACTTGGTGAAATGAAATACCTTAGAAATGTATTGCTTATAGCCTCATTTCTAGGGTTTATACCCATATTGTTCCTCGGCAAGTTTTTAGGTTGGGGCATATATGGGATTTGGGTTGCTTTTACTCTTTGGATGTTTATACGTGGGGGAGCCTTAATCTGGAAATTTCGCCGAAAGTTTCGTCCCCTTCTTCAAAACGTTTAATTTTGGAAGAGATAAAACGGGAAATTTCATAGCAGTATTATCGTAAGCAGTATACGCAGCTTTTTACTAGACTAAAAAAGAAATTTACAATTTAATAAACAGGTTATGGGCACAACTAGACAAAATGGTAGTTTATATACCAAAATTGATAATGGTATTGCGACAGTAGAATTTGGGCATCCTGCAAGCAATTCCTTTGTATTGGAACTTATGAATCGCCTCACCACTACCTTTAACGAACTTTCCCAAGACCCAAACGTTAGGGTAATAATATTAAAATCGGAGGGCAGTGGCACTTTCTGTGCGGGAGCTTCTTTTGATCAGCTTACAGAGGTAAGTAAAGCCGCGGAAGGTAAGGTGTTTTTCAGTGGGTTCGCCAATATTATTAATGCAATGAGGTCTTGTAAGAAGGTTATTGTGGGAAGGATACAAGGCAAAACAGTAGGTGGCGGACTAGGTATTATTGCCGCCTGCGATTATGTATTTGCAGCCGAAGCAGCATCCATACGATTATCTGAACTTACTATTGGAATCGCCCCCTTAGTAATTGCTCCAGCAGTACAACGTAAAATAGGGGTTGCTGCCTTATCTGAGCTTTCCTTGGCACCTACCGAATGGAAAAATGCCTATTGGGCACAAGAAAAAGGTCTGTTCTCCAAGATATTCAATACCATAAAATCCATGGATCGGGAAATAGAAATAGTAACCGAAGACTTAGCAAAATATAATCCTGAAGCGCTGGAGGAATGGCGAAAAGTATTGTGGGAAGGAACTAGCCATTGGGAGAGTCTGTTAATAGAACGAGCAGAAATAACCGGGAGATTGGCATTGTCCAAATACACCTCAACCGTGCTTGAAAAATTCAAAAAATAAAAAATGAATAAAATTCGCCTAGAGTTTAAATGGGCCATACGGTTCCTACTTGCCAACTTAGCATGGATGATTTTGGAAAATTATGTTGGCCTGCACGATGTCCATATAGGAAAACAACTCCTTTACACCAACTTGTTTGCAGTTGTTGCCATTACCATATTTGTGCTGGCTCTTTTGGATAAGAGAAAAAACGACTACGAAGGAAAAATGAGTTGGAAGCAAGGCTTTAGTTCCGGTGTTACCATAAGTATAATTATCGCCCTATTTAGTCCTCTCATCCCATATATCACTAGTACTGTTATCTCCCCAGATTTTTTCAACAATTTAATTGACTACTCCGTAGAAGTAAATAAAGTAACCAGAGAAACCGCAGAAAACTACTTTAGCCTAGGGAGTTATATGCTACAAGCCTTTTTTGGCGCTTTAACCATGGGGGTCATCACCTCGGCTATTGTAGCCTTTTTTGTAAAAAAACAATAAGCTGTATGTTTTTACGTTTTATAATCTAAAATTTGTGACATGGATATTATATCGTTTCTAAATAGCGACCTTGTTTTTCCTCTACTTGCCCTTGTTCTTCTTGTAATCTTTTTTGCTAACAGGGTTAATAACAAACGTAAATATAAGAGGTAACAAGTACTAGCAGTAGACTGTTCTAACATACTCTTATAAAACCTCAACCTAAATTTGGTTTGCTAATAGAAAAGGCTGAAAAGATAATTGTATTTTACATCGACACTTAAAAAAAACAATCTAATATCAGCCCAACCGAAAAACATATTGTACCCAATATACCGTCACCTATTCGACTACAGGAATATGGAGTCGGAATTTTCAATTCAGCTATAACCAAATCAGCTTTAAAAAAAGCAATAAAGAAAAACCGCGTTACCGTTAACGACGCTATTGCTACTACCGCAACTTTAATAAATAGCGGCGATTGCATAACCTTATCCCCTCCAAAAGAAACCAGTCCAAGAAAGAAGCTGGTCTTTCCTTTAAAAGTACTATTTGAAGATGACTATTTGGCGGTGATTCATAAACCAGCTGGGGTTTTGGTAAGCGGGAATAATTTCAAAACTATTGGCAATGCATTAGCTCAAAATATTCAACCTAGTACTCTTCCTGACGCTACAAAACCTCAACCTGTGCATCGATTAGATTTTGCCACCACAGGTATTCTATTAGTTGGAAAATCTAATAGCAGTATTCGCGCTTTAAATAAAATGTTTGAGACAAAAGAAGTAGAAAAAACCTATTATGCCGTTACCATTGGTGAAATGAAAAATAGCGGACAAATTACTTCTGATATTGATGAAAAAAAATCACAATCCAATTATAGGCTAATTATATCAGTATCCTCAAAAAGGTACGGAAAACTCAACCTAGTAGAATTAAAACCTATGACGGGAAGAAGACATCAATTACGAAAACATCTATCTAGTATTAACCACCCAATACTAGGTGATAGTGAATATGGTATTAAACAATTAATATTAAAGGGAAAAGGCTTGTATTTACATGCATTTTCGTTAAAATTCGTTCATCCTTTTACCCAAAAGGAACTTTATTTTGAAGATGGGCTTCCTATAAAGTTTCAGAAATTATTTCCAACTGAATTCATATAAACAGAAAGGACACATTTTCTATAGACACTTTCATATAGTTAATTTATAAGTTCTAAATTTCATTTAGTCCTACAAAAGTTATTTTTGCGGTATCCGCCGTTTGTAATTCACTTGTTCTGATGAAGTTTTGCAATCATAAACGACATCTTACATCAAAATTTAATGTAAACGGATCAAGCGTTTCTTATGTCTCCCTTACGTTTAATAGCATTTTCCTAATCGAAGTGGAACTAAAAAATGAATGTAATTAAAAATTTATGGAAAAATGCGGGTGGTAATTTTAAAAATGTAGTTTTGTAAAGCTACACAAAAAGATCAGAAAATTATGGCAGAAGAGAAGCGTTATCCTATTGACAGAGTAACCAACCCAATTCAAAAATTCATGAACCAACAAAAATCAGGCGGAATCGTACTGATTATAAGTGTTGTAATTGCTTTAATTTTAGCAAATTCATCTTTATCTGAATTTTATTTCAGTTTTTTTGAACAAAAGTTAGGGTTACAATTCGAAGGAGAACCTTTTCTAAATTACAGTCTCCTTCACTGGATAAACGATGGATTAATGGCGGTTTTCTTTTTTGTTCTTGGTTTAGAACTGAAAAGAGAAATTGTTGGAGGGGAACTTTCCAATCCAAGAAAAGCTTTATTGCCTATTGGCGCTGCTATTGGGGGAGTGATTGTTCCTGCAATAATTTATATAGTATTAAACCCCTCTGGTGAGGCCAGCAATGGATGGGGTATTCCAATGGCTACGGACATTGCGTTTGCCCTTGGTATATTATATCTGTTAGGTGACAAAATCCCATTATCGTTAAAAGTATTTTTAACAGCTTTAGCTATTATAGACGATTTAATAGCAGTAATGGTCATCGCATTTTTCTATACTTCAGATATTTCATTGATAAGCCTTTCAATAGGTTTAGGCTTTGTACTGATTATGTTTATAGGAAATAAAATGGGTATACGAAATATCTTATTTTATGCTATTTTAGGAATTGCAGGTGTTTGGACAGCCTTTTTGCTGTCAGGAGTACACGCAACTATTGCATCAGTTCTTGCCGCTTTCACGATTCCTGCAGATATGAGAATTAAGGAAAGCACATACATCAAAAAGATTCAGACGTATTTAGCAAAATTTCAAAGAATTGATCCCAACCACAATATCCCCACTTTAACAAATGAGCAAATACATATTTTAGATGAAGTAAAGGATAACACTAGAAAAATCATTCCACCTTTACAACGCTTAGAACACGGCATGCATCCTTTTGTTACCTTTTTCATCATCCCTGTGTTTGCATTAGCCAATGCTGGGGTTTCCATAGCCATTGACCCGGATCAATTATTTAGCACCAACGTAGCTTTAGGGGTGGCACTTGGACTTATAATAGGAAAATTAATTGGAGTGGTTGGCGCAACCTTGTTGTTAGTAAAACTAAAAGTAGCACCGCTACCACATGGCATGAGTATTAAAAATTTATTTGGAATAGGTTTCTTAGCCTCTATCGGATTTACCATGTCTCTGTTCATTACCTCTCTAGCATTTACTAGTGAAGTGTATATGGTACAAGCCAAAATAGGAATTTTTATTGCCTCAATAATTGGAGCTGTAGTTGGGTATATGTTCTTAAAGAAACAGCCAGCACTTTAATTCGGTAAATAACTAAATTTAGGATAGGAATGAGGTTAGGCTTAAGTGCCATTTTCACCTCAGCTACATAGCCTAATTTACATCTGTATAAAAGCCATCATCCAATCGTAAAAAAATCATTTTCAGCAATTTTCATGAAATTTGGAGCTTTTTTCATTATCTTTTGATAGGTAAAAAAGCTCCACATGAAAAACGTACTATCTTCCTTAGTATTAATCCTACTTCTTTTCTCTATAAGTGGCTTAGCTCAAAAAGAGAACAATGAGAAGAAGTGGTACAAGGGCAATCTTCATACACATTCTTTTTGGAGCGATGGGGACGAGTTTCCCGAAATTATTCTGAACTGGTATAAATCCAACAATTATCAATTCATAGCCTTATCGGACCATAATACCATTGCTATGGAAGAGAAGTGGATCCAGGTTCGAAGCGATTCCCTTTTTCAAAATAGCTTTAATAATTACCTAAACACCTATGGGAAAGATTGGGTAGATTATAAAAGGGACTCAGGAAAAATAATGGTAAGGCTAAAAACCTATTCAGAATATAGTCAGCTTTTAGAAAAACCAGGAGAATTCCTTGTCATACATTCTGAAGAAATCACCGATAAATATGAGGATAAACATGTTCATATAAACGCCACCAATATACAGCGTAAAATTGATCCACAAGGTGGTAACAGCGTTGCAGAAACCATGCAGAACAACTTGGATGAAGTATTAAAACAACGCCAAGAAACAGGCATCCCAATAATGCCACATATTAACCACCCCAATTTCTTTTATAGCGTTACCCTAGAGGACATGATCGCTTTAAAAGGAGAACAATTCTTTGAAGTATACAACGGACATCATATGGTACATAATCAAGGAGATTCTACCCATATCTCCACGGAAGAAATGTGGGATCAGATCAATATTTCCTATATAAAAGAGAATAAGCCCCTGATGTATGGATTGGCTACCGACGATTCTCACAACTACCATAAAAAAGGTCACCAATTTAGCAATGCCGGTAGGGGCTGGGTGATGGTCCAAACTGATACCTTATCTGCTCACTCCTTGATCCATGCCATGGAAAAAGGTGATTTTTACGCTTCTACAGGGGTTTCTCTAACTTCCCTAGAGCGCACTCCCGAAAGCATAGTGGTCGCTGTAGAAACGGAGCCAGGGGTAAAGTACACTATTTCTTTTATAGGTTGCCTTAAGGGGGAAACAGAAACAAAAGAACTTTTATCCGTGGATGCTTCCCAGGCACAATACAAATTCCCAAAAGACCTTCTTTTTGTGCGCTGCAAAATCACATCGAACAAACAACAGGAAAATCCCATAGAAAACATGAAATATGAGGTAGCATGGACACAGCCTATACTTATCTCTAATTAATTTGCCGGAATGGGTTACCTTTGCAGCGCAAACTATAGTTATGAGTAAAATTCGTATTACCAAGCAGTTTAATTTTGAAACGGGACACGCCTTGTTCGGGTATGATGGCAAATGTAGAAACGTACATGGACATAGCTATAAGCTTTCCGTAACGGTTATAGGAACCCCCATTACCGATACCAACCATGTTAAATTAGGTATGGTTATCGATTTTGGAGACCTAAAAAAAATAGTAAAGGAAGAAATAGTGGATAAGTATGATCACGCTACGGTCTTCAATAAAAACACGCCTCACGTAGAATTGGCTAAGGAACTTACCGATAGGGGACACAATGTTATTTTAGCAGATTACCAACCTACTAGTGAAAATATGGTAATCCACTTTGCCGAGAAAATAAAAAGAAGATTACCGGAAAACATCAAATTATTCTCCCTTAGACTTCAAGAGACGGATTCTTCCTTTGCTGAATGGTACGCTTCTGATAATTAAAGTCCCAAGATGAAGTCCATTATAGTTCCGGAAGGCAAAAAAATATATTTTTCCAGCGATCATCATCTTGGAGCCCCTACCCCAGAATTGAGTTTTCCTAGGGAAAAGAAATTTGTAGCTTGGTTAGACGAGGTTAAGAAGGATGCTGCAGCCATTTTCCTATTGGGCGACATGTTCGATTTTTGGTTCGAATATAGAACTGTGGTACCAAAAGGTTTTACCCGGACCTTGGGAAAACTAGCGGAAATCACCGATTCGGGAATCCCGATTTACTATTTTGTAGGCAACCACGACCTTTGGATGAATGGCTATTTTGAGGAGGAGCTAAATATCCCTGTATACCATGAACCGCAAATCTTTAATTTAAACAATAAGATATGCTTAATTGGTCATGGAGATGGGTTAGGCCCTGGGGACATTGGCTATAAACGCATGAAAAAGATATTTACCAATCCCCTTTCTAAATGGCTGTACAATTGGCTACATCCGGACTTGGGGGTTAAATTGGCACAATATCTGTCCGTAAAAAACAAGATGATCTCCGGAGATGAGGATGTACAATTTATAGGGGACGAAAATGAATGGCTGGTACATTATTGCAGACGTAAATTGGAACAGCAGCATTACGATTATTTTATATTTGGACATCGCCATCTGCCTCTGGAAATTCAACTGAACGAAAAATCGACCTACATTAACCTCGGGGATTGGATCACCTATTTTACCTATGGTGTTTTCCAAGACAACAAGCTCTCCTTGGAAAAGTATGATGCGCAGTCTACTAAAATCTAAACTTCTTTTTCAGTTAGACAACATCGTTTACCAGGTCCCTTATTCCTAATATTTAATGATAATAATAGAGCTTATTTAATATCCCTCAACTTTAATTGAAGGCTAATATTTCCTTGCCATTCATTTTCATCCAAGGAAAAAACGGCACTAAAACCCTTTTCCTTAATTAGATCTAATTTAGTACCCAAATTAAATCCGATGGCATCAATACTTCCGCCCTTAGTACCCACGTTAGCATCTGCAAGTCGACATTTTAAATGCCCCCCATCTTGTCCTACCACTTTGGCATACCCCGCATCCATTAGGTTTTTCGCCATAAATACGGGCGCACTGTTACCGGGGCCAAACGGAGCAAATTGCTTTATAATGCGCATTAACTTAGGGCTTATTTGATCTAGTGAGATCATGGCATCCACCATAATTTCTGGGGACAATAGCTTTTTATCGATATTTTGAGAAACTACTTCTTCAAACTTAGCCTTAAAAGCCTCATAATTCTCCTCCAACATCGTAAGTCCGGCAGCATATTTATGCCCTCCAAACTGTTCAATGGTATCTGCACACTCTTCTAAGGCCCTATACACATCAAAACCTTTGACGGAACGTGCAGAGGCTGCTAACTTATCCCCACTTTTTGTAAAGACCAACGTAGGCCTATAATACGTCTCTATAAGTCGGGAAGCCACGATTCCTATAACGCCTTTATGCCAAGTTTCCTTGTAGACTACAGAGGTGAACCCCTCTTCTTCCTTATTTTCCGAAATCTGCAACAGTGCTTCCTTGGCAATTTCCTGATCTAGATTCCTTCTATCCGTATTATATACCTCTATTTCTTTGGCAAACTGTTGTGCCCTTTCCAAATTCTGCTCTCGCAATAAATTTACTGCATGTTGTCCATGCTCCATTCGTCCGGCGGCATTAATACGCGGTGCAATGATAAAAACAACATCGGTAATCGTAAGTTCACTTTTCTTTATCTGATCGATAATCGCCTTAAAACCTATTCTAGGATTTTGATTGATTACTTGTAGTCCCCAATAGGCAAGAATTCTATTCTCTCCGGTAATAGGTACTATATCCGCCCCAATGGCGGTAGCGACCAAGTCTAAATAGGGAATAAGATCTTCTATTGTTTCTCCTCTCCTTGATCCTAAGGCCTGAATAAGTTTGAAACCCACCCCGCAACCACAAAGTTCATCGTATGGGTAGGAACAGTCCTCCCTTTTAGGATCTAGCACCGCTATCGCCTGGGGGAGTTCGCTACCAGGTCTATGATGGTCGCAGATAATAAAATCGATGCCCTTTTGTTTAGCGTATTCTACTTTATCAATTGCCTTAACCCCACAATCTAAAGTAATGATTAAAGTAAAACCGTTGTCTTCCGCAAAATCCACTCCTTGGAACGAAACTCCATAACCCTCTGTATATCGGTCTGGAATATAGGTAGCTACATTGGGATAGTAGGAGTCCAAATAAGAAGACAACAACGCTACGGAAGTAGTGCCGTCCACATCATAATCCCCATAGACCAAAATATTCTCACCATTAGCTACCGCCTCTTCAATTCGGGCAACGGCTATTTCCATATCCTTCATTAAAAAAGGATCATGCAACTGGGAAAGCTTAGGCCTAAAGAAATTTTTGGCCTCTTCAAAAGTGGTGATGCCACGCTGCAATAACAGTTGTGCCACCAGACCGTCTACACCCAATGCAGTAGCTAGGGCTTTAATCTGCTCCTCTTCCGGTTTTGGCTTAATGGTCCAGCGCATAGGTACTACTCTTTTAACCTAATCCTATTTTTAAATATCTCTTTGCCATCTACCACCACCTTTAGATAGTAGCGCATTTTTGGCAAGTAGGAAAGATCATAGGTAAGGATCCCCTTATCCAGCTCACCATAAGAATGTGTTTCCATAATCTTGGATTCGTCCTCTTGTTGGGTTATGATTACCTCTACTTTTTTCTTCTCGTTCGAAAAGTAATCCAAGGTAACAGGTCCATCGGTTCTAGCGGGGAACATGGTTACCGACGGCGCATTGTCCAATTGATAAGTAGTATTGGGTTCTACCCTAAAGTTATAAATAATATGGCTTCCAAAATCGGAATTAAAATGTTTAATAGCACGGCCCATGGTATCTAATAGTCTCACATCTCCTCTACCATCCTTGGCCTTGTACCAAAATTCCAGTCCATCCCCTGCTGTATCTTCCACCATAAAGGTATAGTTCCCCTTTGGCAGTTGTAGGGTGTCTCTATAAATAGTATTGGGAGCGAGTTCAACACTATCCCTCTTAAACATTATTTTCCCAAAGCTATCCATCACTTTATATTGATTCTGCCCTGGCTTATTATTGGTCTTAAAGTAGATAACACTGGTTTCTGGCAAAATATCGGGGCGCTTATAAACAGACTGCTTCGCGTTATCACCTGTAAACCCATCTTTTTTACCGTTAGGCCTTTTTAATTCTACATAAAATGTAGCCGACTCTTTATCGGTATAGATCTCCTCCGGCAGGGTTAACAATGCCGTTTCCCCAAAGGGAAGGTCGCCCTCCCATTTAAACTTTTTGATCTTTTCGCCCTCCACATTATAATGAACCATCACGGACTTTAAATTATCCCTTCCATTATTTTTTATTCTGATAACTGCCAAGGCTCCGGATTCATTCTTCCTACTGTAAATTTCCTCATTGGATGGGGTAATAATATCGACCAACGCTACATCATTTACGGAGTTAATTTTACCATATTCCAATACATAGGCGACCAACAGTTCTCTGGCGCTAGGGTTTTCCGTTTCATATGGCTCCATGTTAAGGTCTATAGTATAGACTTCTTTGGAATCTAGTGTAAAAGTCACCTCATCTGGCTGTAATAAATATCCTGGGCACCAATTTGCCCTATCAAAAATCCAAGTACCCGCCTGTGGATACAACGGGTTACCTCCACATTTCATCCACAATTGCTGGGAGTGGATTACCTGCCCATTAAGTAGAATTTCACGGTATTTATCACAGAATTCTCCACATCCATTAGCATCCATTCCATGACCGGTCTGTAAAACTTTAACCTTACCAAGATTAAACTGATTATTAGCTGTTAGGTTTACTGGCACTAAATGATTCTCTATAGGATCATTCTTATCACCATAACTAAAGTTTCCATCATAGATTTTATGGAGGGCCAATGCTTCCACAACGGGTTTACCATAGATAATTTCAAAATCTACGGTTACTTTCCAACCCCTAGTCTTATTGTCTTCATATCCTGTATGGATATAATCTACCACTACGCTATCCCTTAAAATAGGACTGAAATCGGTAAGATCTACTTTCCAACTAAACCCCCAATCCTCTTGGAAGCGACCTCCATAAGGAGTTAACATCCTTGCAATCTCATAAGAGATAGAATCGTTTTTAGGTTGTACCTTAATATGATCAACATAATCCCAGTCAGCACAGCGCATCCCATCCGGACATTCGAATTTTAAATTAAGCATTATCTGCCTAATTTCTCGCTCATTACTTGGGAATACTACCTCTCGCTTATAGCTATTTGCACCTTTGGAAGGGTCCGTAACAATTGTTTCTTTATTGTGTGATATAATATGTTGGGTATGTTGTGCAACCAAACCATGAAGCAATCCAAAAAGGACGCTCAGAATAGATAAATATCTTTTAATCATTGGGAAGAATTAGGGGTTCTCGGTATTACTTATGAAAAATGGTTTTGATTTCCAATTCTGCAAATTTCCTGAACATTTCCATTACACCACAATACTTTTCAATGGAAAGGTCTACCGCACGCTGTAATTTTTTCTCCTCCAAATTAGCTCCCTTAAAATGGTATTCTATAGTAACCTTATCATAATATTTAGGGTGTTCCTCAGTAATATCGGCAATAGTTTCTATTCTAAACTCCTCTACTTCTAATTTCATTTTCTTCATCAAGGAGGCCACATCAAGACCAGAACAACCCGCAAGGCTACTTAACATTAAAGCTTTTGGGCGATACCCTTGTCCTTCTCCGCCATCTTCCGGTGCAATATCGATAATTAAGTTGTTCCCAGAAGGGTTATTGCTTTCAAAGGCCATGTTGCCCAACCATTTTGTAGTAATATGATTTGTCATCAGTATAAATTTTTTGTTACTTGTAGAAGCCAAAAATACGTATAAATCTATAACCATGCCGCTTGTTAAACCATTAGATCCAGACCACGACCCCGAAACTAAAGTTTTGGCAGAATTTTTCAACGAAACTTTAGGGTTCTGTCCCAATTCCGTTTTGACTATGCAGCACAGACCTGAAATTTCTAAGGCTTTTATTAATCTGAATAAGGCTGTAATGGCCAATAAGGGGAGGGTAGATTCCGCCTTAAAGAGAATGATTGCGTGGGTTAGTAGTAATGCCACTGGGTGTAGGTATTGCCAGGCACATGCTATACTTGCCGCCGAACGTTATGGTGCCGAGGCTGAAAAATTAAATAACATATGGGAGTACCGGACACATGTTGCTTTTTCTGAAGCAGAAAGAGCAGCGCTAGACTTTAGTCTGGCGGCCTCACAAGTTCCTAATACGATGAGTCCAAAGATTAAACAAAACCTATATAAATATTGGGACGAAGGTGAAATTGTAGAAATACTTGGCGTTATTTCCCTGTTCGGATTTTTAAATAGATGGAATGATACCATGGGTACTACCATGGAAGAAGATGCCATTAAAAGTGGGAAGCAATATCTCGAAAAATACGGTTGGCAGAAAGGAAAGCATGCTTAAAGGTTTTATAATGATGTAACCTAGAAATCCAAATTATTTTTTACCTGCCAAAACGATCACAATTTCCCCTTTCGGCGGATTTGCAGTATAGTGTTCTAAAACATCGCTTATAGTCCCTCTTATAGTTTCCTCGTACATCTTGGAAATTTCCCTAGATACTGATATTTGCCTATCCGCTCCAAAATAAGTAACCAATTGGCCTAAGGTTTTCACCAATTTATGGGGCGACTCATAAAAAATAATGGTTCTTTGTTCCTCAGCAAGGAGTGTTAACCTTGTTTGCCTTCCTTTTTTTACAGGCAAAAACCCTTCAAACACAAATTTATCATTGGGTAGACCACTGTTAACCAATGCAGGCACAAATGCAGTAGCTCCGGGAAGACAGTCTACTTCGATATTGTTCTGGACACAGGCACGGGTCAGTAAAAACCCAGGATCTGAGATAGCAGGCGTTCCAGCATCGGAAATAAGAGCAATATTTTCTCCAGCCTGTAAGCGCCTAATAATTCCATCTACCATCTTATGCTCGTTGTGCATATGGTGACTCTGCATATTAGTGCCTATTTCATAATGATGTAGTAGCTTACCACTAGTTCTAGTATCCTCCGCTAAAATAAGATCTACTTCTTTTAGTACCCTTATAGCCCTAAAAGTAATATCCTCTAGATTACCTATTGGTGTTGGTACAATGTATAATTTCCCCATTAAAATTTTTGATAGCTGGCAAAAATAATCAAAAAACACCCCTACACCACATCAATAAAACATGGAATCCCCCAGATTTAAATTAAATTGAATTAGGTGCCTTAGATTTTATATGATAATTTTAGCCTAACCCTAAGAAAACTTACGGGAGATTATATTCATAAAACGAGTTTCGTATTCTTCCTTGCCCACCCAATTATCATAATCTGGCTTTACCATATTTACAATAAATGAAATAGATCGTTCTTCAGTGTCTATAGTGCTGAGTTGCGATAAAACTCTATTATAATCTTCCATATTATTATTAAATAGATGCTTTACGAAGGCTAATTTATCATTTAGATCTATCTTAATATTCCTATGGGTGTGGTTTGCGTGTGCATTGGCAACGGGTTTAGTGTTTGCCACTACCTTGGGCATAAAAAGATCCTTATCGTTGATCAGTTCCGAGTTGGAAGAAAATTGAGAAAGGACCTCGTCTATAGTTGTGGGATTGGGCATTTCAGAAACCATATCCTTAATTGTCTCTATCCCTGGTGTAATAATATCCTCTTCATGTGGATTGCTTTCGGGTACGGAGGAGTTTGCACTTAGTACCGAATTGGCCATAGTTTCAAACTTTGAACCAATAGCACTTTTGGAAACGTCTATCTCCACTTCGTTTAATTTTTCCTCAATATATTTTAAGACCGCTAACTTTTCATATAATTCCCTTGCCGATTCGTATAGTGAAGTAATATCCCCCGTACTCCTTGCGGTAATAATTTCGGTTGATAATTTCCTCAGTTCTTCTTTAAGTCTCTTTTTCATTTTTAATGATTTTTACTATAAGTTGGACTCCAAAGGAGCTCCAATTTCACAATTATACAAAGTTCTACTAGGTGTGGCTATTAAATAATGGACCTTTAATCAACTTTTCTCAACATTACTGCCACATGGTTTATTTTTTTGATAATTTTATGCCTCCTATTAAACTAACGGAAAACAAATAACTTTCGTCTAAAATTACAAAATGTTTCTCGAAAATACTGTTAACCCTAAAGAACAATTCGGATGGATCGAAGTTATCTGTGGTTCTATGTTCTCTGGAAAGACCGAGGAACTCATCCGACGTCTAAAGCGAGCTCAGTTCGCAAAACAAAAAGTGGAGATTTTTAAGCCCATGATAGACACCAGATATCATGAAGAAATGGTTATCTCCCACGATGCAAATGAAATACGATCTACCCCTGTACCCGCAGCCACAAATATACGCCTTCTTGCCGATGGTTGTGATGTAGTGGGGATTGATGAAGCTCAATTTTTTGATGATGAAATAGTCACGGTCTGTAACGACTTGGCCAATAAGGGAATTCGCGTAGTGGTAGCAGGACTGGATATGGATTTCAAGGGCAATCCCTTTGGTCCCATGCCGGCACTTATGGCCACTGCAGAATATGTTACCAAAGTGCACGCGGTTTGTACCCGTACCGGAAACTTGGCCAACTACAGTTTCAGAAAAAAC
The DNA here is from genome assembly GCF_000429545.1 of Arenibacter certesii DSM 19833. Classification (GTDB taxonomy): domain Bacteria; phylum Bacteroidota; class Bacteroidia; order Flavobacteriales; family Flavobacteriaceae; genus Arenibacter; species Arenibacter certesii. The sequence continues at coordinate 92,932 of NZ_AUCB01000003.1, read as the reverse complement.
AACAATGAAAACCTAGTTTTATTGGGCGAGGTAGAAGAGTACGAGCCCCTAAGTAGAGCTGCCTACTACAAAGCCATGCTTAGAGAAAAAGTTAACACTATTAAAGTTACTTCGGAGGAAATAATATCCCCTAAAAAAATATAAATGAACATGGTGGAAGAAACCGTTCTAGAAATAGATCTACACGCACTAGAACACAATTATAATTACATACGAACAAAAATTAAAGAAAGCACTCATTTTTTGGGGGTAGTAAAAGCGTTTGCCTATGGTAGCGACTCGGTTGCCATTGCAAAAAAACTTGAGGCCTTGGGCGCTGATTATTTGGCCGTAGCGTATACTAATGAAGGAGTGGCTTTACGGGATGCGGGCATAAAATTGCCAATCCTGGTTCTACATCCCCAGCGGGTTCGGTATACTACTTTAATAGAGCGCTGTTTAGAGCCTAGCTTGTATTCCCCAACAATGCTTACCTCCTTTTTACAGACCGCTAAAGCCTTAAACCAGACTAATTATCCCATTCATTTAAAATTCAATACGGGTCTCAATAGAATAGGCTTTTCTGAAAATGAGGTTGATTTCATTATAGCGCAACTAGAAGGAGCAAATCAAATTAAAGTAACCTCTATATTTTCACATCTAGCCGCCTCCGAAGACTTAAATGAAAGGGAATTTACCCAATCACAAATAGAGGCTTTTGAAAGGATTAGCACAAAACTATTGGGCAAATTAGACCATCAGCCAATAAGACATCTATTGAATACCTCCGGAATAATTAATTATCCCCATGCTCAATATGATATGGTTAGAAGCGGAATTGGTTTATATGGCTATGGTAATGAGGCTTCCGAGGATGAAAAATTAATTCCGGTAGCTACCCTGAAAACCATTATATCCCAGATTCACAAAATTGGCCCCAACCAAAGTGTAGGCTACAACAGAGGTTTTATTTCCAATTCCTCCATGGTAACGGCCACCCTTCCCTTAGGACATGCAGATGGCATTGGCAGAACCTACGGAAATCACAAAGGCCACGTATGGATTAATGGCCAACTAGCGCCAATAATTGGCAATGTCTGTATGGACATGATAATGATAGATATTACAGGAATAGATTGTAAGGAAGGAGACGAGGTCATTGTTTTTGGCAAAAACCATAGTGCAGATAAAATGGCAGCATATTCCCAATCCATTTCTTACGAAATCCTAACAGGAGTTTCGCAGCGGATAAAGCGAACTTATCTAGGAAATTAATATTTTTTAGCATTTTGTTAAGATTGATTTTTTTTGCTACATTGCATTAGTGAAACACTAACCATTAATCTATCATTTATGTTAAAAGAATTTAAAAATTTCATCATGACAGGGAATGTCATTGATTTAGCAGTTGCCGTATTATTGGCAGGTGCTGTGGGCATGGTTGTAAATGGCTTTGTTACAGATATTATGATGCCCGTTGTAGGATATTTTACAGGAGGCGTAGACTTCTCAGACATGCAAATCGTACTATCCGAAGCTATTATTGCCGCAGATGGGACAGTAACCAAACCAGAAAGTGCCATCCGTTACGGTAATTGGGTGAACTCAATTATTAATTTAATTATCGTTGGTTTTGTGCTCTTCATGATTGTAAAAGCTTACAATAAAACTAAAACACCACCTGCACCTAAAGAAGAAGCTCCAAAAGGTCCAACCCAAGAAGAGCTATTAATGCAGATCAGAGATTTATTGAAAAAATAGTCCAGTCAATACTGAAGTTCCGGTCTAAATAAGGACCACTGACCAACCAACCTAAACCGTCAGCCTTTTTATTAAAAATGGGCTGACGGTTTTTTTTACACAACAGTGACATTTATAACATTTTGTTATATTTTTAATAAAAATAGATTAATCGCTTGTTCCCAATGCATTAATCAGTACCTTTGCCTTCTCAATTTTAATACATTAATAATGAAAGTAGCTGTAGTTGGAGCAACTGGAATGGTTGGAGAAGTGATGCTAAAAGTATTAGCTGAACGCAACTTTCCATTAACAGAATTGTTATTGGTAGCCTCAGAAAGATCTGTAGGTAAAAAATTAATGTTCCAAGGGAAGGAGCACACCCTTATAGGCCTACAAACGGCCTTAGAGGCAAAACCCGATATAGCCGTTTTTTCGGCAGGCGGGGATACCTCGATTGAGTGGGCTCCCAAATTTGCATCAGCAGGAATTACCGTAATCGACAATTCCTCTGCTTGGCGAATGGATCCTTCTAAAAAACTGATCGTTCCCGAAATTAATGCACAAGAACTGACCAAGGAAGATAAAATAATAGCCAGTCCAAACTGTTCTACCATTCAGATGGTTTTGGCACTCTCTCCATTGCATAAGAAATATAAAATGAAACGAGTAGTCGTTTCTACCTACCAATCCGTTTCAGGCACTGGGGTAAAGGCAGTACAACAACTAGAGAATGAAATTGCCGGGGTACAGGGAGAAATGGCCTACCCTTATCCTATTGGTAAAAATGCACTTCCACACTGCGATGTATTCCTAGAAAACGGCTACACCAAAGAGGAAATGAAATTGGCTCAAGAGCCTTTAAAAATATTTAACGACCAAAGCTTTTCCGTAACGGCAACTGCTGTTCGTATTCCTACTTCCGGAGGACATTCCGAATCTGTAAACGTAGAGTTCGAAAACGACTTTGATCTTTCCGAAGTACGAAAAATGCTAAGCGAAACCAAAGGAATAGTAGTACAGGATAACCCAGACACCAACACTTATCCTATGCCTATTTATGCTCATGACAAGGACGATGTTTTTGTAGGAAGGATAAGAAGAGATGAAACTCAGGCCAATACCTTAAACATGTGGATTGTTGCAGACAACCTCAGAAAAGGAGCCGCTACTAATGTTATACAGATTGCAGAGTATCTCGTTGAAAACAGTTTGGTATAAACTTTAAGATCACTTTATAGTAAAAAGGCTGATAAACCTTTTTTAAACTTGACTCCCAAGGGAGGAACAAAACCAAAAAATACCTTTGTGGCATTATTGTCGCAAAGGTATTTTTTGTAGTATTTTTGAAAATCATATAGACTAATAATAAATGAAGAAAATAGTATTATCCACATTTGCGGCAAGCCTTGCCCTAGCCTGTGGTACTAATCAAAAAAAAGAACCTATTGTTTTGAATTATCCAAGCACAAAAAAAGTTGATACGGTAGACCATTATTTCGGAACAGATGTCCCCGACCCCTACCGATGGTTAGAAGATGATAGAAGTAAAGAAACAGAGGCTTGGGTAGAAGACCAAAATAAGACGACCTTTGATTATCTAGATCAAATTCCTTTTAGGACCGACCTAAAAAATCGTCTGGAAAAATTATGGAATTATGAAAAATTAGGTTCTCCGTTTAAGGAAGGTAATTACACCTACTTTTCTAAAAACGACGGACTTCAGAATCAGTACGTAATATATCGCACTAATGAAAATGGCGAAGAAGAGGTATTCTTGGACCCCAACACCTTCTCCGAAGACGGAACAACCTCATTGGCTGGCCTAAGTTTTTCTGACGATGGCGCTATAGCTGCCTATTCCATTTCGGAGGGAGGTAGTGATTGGCGCAAGGTGATTGTGCTGGAAGCAGATACCAGAAAAATTGTGGAGGACACCTTAGTAGACATCAAATTTAGCGGCATTTCTTGGAAAGGAAATGAAGGTTTCTTTTATTCTAGCTACGATAAGCCCGAAGGCAGCGAACTATCGGCAAAAACAGATCAGCACAAGCTATATTACCACAAATTGGGTACATCCCAAAAAGAAGACAAACTGATATTTGGAGGAATACCCACTGAAAAGCACCGATACGTTGGGGGTAGTGTAACAGAGGATAATAGATATTTATTAGTCACTGCTTCTGTTTCCACTTCTGGCAACAAACTGTTTATTAAAGATCTTACCAAGGCCAATAGCAAATTATACCCTATAGTAGATCATACAGATTCTGACACTTCTATTCTAGACAATGTGGGGTCCAAACTATATTTGGTCACCAATTTAGGAGCACCTAATAAAAAAATAGTTACCGTGGATGCAGCAAATCCAGGTCCAGAAAACTGGAAAGATCTAATTCCAGAAACAGAACACGTCCTTTCACCAAGTACCGGTGGTGGATTCCTCTTTACGGAGTATATGGTAGACGCTATCTCTAAAGTGTATCAATACGATTATGACGGCAACAAAATCCGTGAGGTTAAACTTCCTGGTGTAGGTACTGCTGGAGGTTTTGGCGGTAAAAAGGAAGATAAGGAATTTTATTTCTCCTTTACCAATTACAACACTCCTTCCTCGTCCTACAAATACAATGTAGATGCAGGCGAATATGAACTGTACTGGAAACCGGAAATAGATTTTAACCCCGAAGATTACGAATCCAATCAGGTATTTTACACGTCCAAGGACGGCACTAAAATCCCAATGATCATCACCCACAAAAAAGGACTGGAACTAAACGGTAAAAATCCAACTATCCTTTACGGATATGGCGGATTTAACATCAGCCTAACCCCTTCCTTTAGCATTGTAAATGCTGTATGGATGGAGCAAGGTGGAATTTATGCCGTACCTAATTTAAGGGGTGGTGGCGAATATGGAAAAAAGTGGCATGATGCAGGAACCCAATTACAAAAGCAAAACGTTTTTGACGACTTTATTGCTGCTGCTGAATATCTAATAGACAACAACTATACCTCTAGTGATTATTTGGCTATTAGAGGAGGTTCTAACGGCGGGTTATTGGTGGGAGCCACTATGACCCAAAGACCAGAATTAATGAAGGTAGCGCTTCCTGCAGTGGGCGTATTGGATATGTTACGTTACCATACGTTCACCGCAGGTGCTGGTTGGGCCTACGATTATGGAACAGCAGAGGATAACCAAGAAATGTTCCAATATCTAAAAAAATATTCTCCGGTACATAACGTTAAAAAAGGTGCCAATTATCCTGCAACCCTTATCACTACTGGAGACCATGATGATAGGGTAGTGCCTGCACATAGCTTTAAGTTTGCCGCGGTACTTCAGGAAAACCAAGCTGGAAACAATCCAACGCTCATTAGAGTTGAAATCAATGCCGGACATGGTGCGGGTACCCCAGTGAGCAAAACGATTGAGCAAACTGCAGATATTTTTGGATTTACCCTATTTAATATGGGCTTCCAAAATCTTCCTAATCAATCAGTTTTAAAGGAAATTAAAGGGTAGGTTTCAATTTAATTAATACTTTTGTTAAGTCCATTTCTTATTGAAATGGACTTTTTTTATTCCAACATTACCAGTAATAGCCATTAACATCATGTTACAAGTAAATTCCCTTTCATTTTCATATCATAAAAAACCTATTCTAATCGATTTTGATTTTAAGGTTAAGAAAGGGGAACATGTTTCCATTGTTGGGGAAAGTGGATGTGGAAAGAGCACGTTGCTAAAGTTAATTTATGGGCTTCTTCAACCCAATGAAGGGGAAATATTTTGGGGGGACAAAAAGGTATTAGGGCCCAATTACCATTTGGTGCCCGGAGAACCTTACATGAAATATCTTGCGCAAGATCTTCAACTAATGGCCTATACCACAGTTGAAGAGAACGTAAGTCAATTTTTATCGGTCTTCTATCCAGAAGAACTAAGGGAGCGAACCCAAGAGCTCCTAGAAATGATAGAGATGACTGCTTTTGCTAAGGTAAGAATAGAAAAACTAAGTGGAGGACAACAACAACGAGTAGCACTTGCCAGGGTATTAGCACAGGAGCCAGAGTTATTATTATTGGACGAACCCTTTGCCCATATAGATAATTTTAGGAAGAACGACTTAAGAAGAAATCTGTTTAGCTATTTAAAAAGGAAAGGAATTAGCTGTATTACCGCAACCCATGACCACCATGATATTCTGGGTTATGCAGACAGGATAATAGTGCTTAAAAACCAAGAAATATTAGCGGACGAAGCTACGGAAGCACTTTACTATAATCCAAAAACTATTTATACCGCTAGCCTATTTGGTGAAGCAAACCATATTCCCATAGAAATTGTAAAATCGTATGCCAATACAAAGCGTAAAATAATTGTTTATGCGCATGAGTTTAAAATCTCTAAAAAATCGGGCATTCCTGTCATTGTAGAAAAAAGTTATTTTATGGGCAGCTATTACCTTATTGAAGGCTTAGCAGGGAAAGAAAAAATCCGATTTCATGCTTCCAAAGCCAAAAAGCCTAAAAAGAAAGTGTATTTAAATATTTCCATAGAGACCATTAATCAACGTCTAAAAGAATAATAAACTTCATTTTGGACAAAGAACAGCTTATACAAGAATTAAAATTTAAAGCAGTTCGCAGCAGCGGGGCCGGAGGTCAGCATGTTAACAAGGTTTCCTCTAAAGTAGAATTATACTTTAACGTTCAGGAGTCCAACGCGCTTAGCGATAATGAGAAATATCGGATTCTAAAAAAGCTTTCCCATAAACTAACCAAAGATAACGTCTTGCTGCTATGGAGCGAAGAATCCCGAAGTCAACATAAAAACAAGGAGCTAGTAATAAAAAAGTTCCTAGAAACTATTGAGTTTGGCCTCAGGGTCCCTAAAGTCAGAAGAAAAACAAAACCCACCCGATCTTCCATTGAAAAGCGCTTAAAACAGAAGAAAAGATCTGCGCAAAAAAAGGCTAACCGGGGCAAACCAAATTTAGATTGATCTTATTCAATTTTCTTGATTTTAAACTCAGTTCCATTAAAGGAAATCTTTTCTCCAATGGATTTCCCCATCAATATTTTGCCCATAGGTGTATCTGGAGCAATTGCATAAAAGCGCTCCTCGGCCACTATAATTTCGCCGGCACTTATCCCTATATAGTAATGATGCTTAGTAGTGTACACTACACTTCCCTGAATCACTTGGTCTGACTTGTTCTGCAACGGTACTTTTTTAAAGCGTTCCTGTAATAATTGCACCTCCGCCAATTGTTTTCCCAATTTCTCCCGTTCTAGCTGAATCATGGCTCTACCCGTTTCGTGCTTATCTCCAGCGCTACTTTTGGATTCTGAGGTTAACGCCTCTTGCAAGGAAGCTATTCTGCCCTGTATTCTGGACAAACGTTCATCTATATATGTCTTACAGCTTTTATAGAGCTCTTCTTTGCGAACATTAGTCATACTCTTACCTTTCTTAAATATTATTGATTGTTGGACTGATAATACCGCCTATATTTGTCTATTATGTTGCAGCCCGACTAAACAAGATCTGCCAATTCCTTACCTATACCACTCCCAATAGCAATTCCCATACCTCCCATTCTCACCCCGCAGTACACCCGATTGGATAATTGTTTTACTATTGGTTTTTTCTGACTTCCTATCCCCATTATTCCACTCCACCTTTGATCAATTTGAAACGGGATATTGGGCAAAATAATGGTTCGCAATATTTCTTCTAATCGATTTTGCACAACAGGTGTTTCACCAAAACTCGAAGTTTCCTCTGCCTTAAAGTCAAGATTCCTTCCCCCACCAAGGAGAATTCTGTTTCCAATATTTCTAAAGTAATAATAGCCCTCCTCTAAATGGAACGTGCCCTTAATTGGAAGATTTTTTATTGGATCTGTAATCATAACTTGGGCTCTAGCTGGCCTTACGTCTTCTTTAATTAATTGTGCCGCAAAACCGTTAGTAGCTATAAATAAGTGCTGTGTTTTAAATTCAAAATTATCGGTATGTATCACAAGGTGGCTATTAGATTCCACATAAGACTTTACTTTGATACCGTTAAGGATATTAACACCTGCAAGTTGCACCTTTCTAAGCAGGGCATCCATCATCATCCCTGTGTCTATTTGTGCTTCAAAAGAAGAACTGATGTAGTTGTTTTGTACCTTTTTAAAATGGTAAACATTAGGCTGCAATGTAAAGCAATCAGATTTAAATACCGATTTTAATAGGCCATTTGCCTTTCCCAACCCTTCTAAACAACGCTCATATAACTCTTGATGTTCATGTAGAAAAACCTCATGCCCCCCGTAATTTTTATAATCCATTTGCGCATCACCCAAGTTCTTTCTTAGCAACTGAACCCCTTCCCAGCGTTTTTGAACCAATTCTACCACCTCCTTCTCTGTATGTACCAGAAGATCTGATAGCACCTCAGAAATACTACCAAAACAAGTGAAACCTGCATTTTTTGTACTGGCCCCCTGCGGTAATATTCCTCTTTCCAAAACCAATATCCTAGCCTTAGGAAAACGATATTTTAATTGCAGGGCACAATTGAGCCCAACAATACCACTACCTACAATGGTAAAATCTATGTTGGAAAGCCATGTTTTATATTCCCAATAACTAAAACTCATGTAACTACTCTGTTTTATGGGAAGGTAAAATAAGAAAAAGAATTCAACAATGGTTTTATTTCTTTGCGGCCTATATCCTTAAGCGCACTAGCTTTTTTCCCGAATGCAGTAAACTTCTCCGGGGCAAGCCCACGGATCATCTGTAAAGAATACAGTTTAAAATTTTAGCCATTGACTAACGAGACAAGTCAAGGGGGTTTAACCCCTTTAGGATAAAAAAAGGCGAAGTATTCTGTCCCGGGAAACAGATTACTTCGCCCTATTAAAAAATATAGCGTTTTTTACCTACCTATTCTATTCTGCAGGCAAAGGATCCATTACAAAATCTTCCATAAACTTGGTGGTATAATTACCTGCCAAATAATCTGGATGATCCATTAATTGCCTATGGAAAGGAATAGTGGTCTTAACTCCTTCTATTACAAATTCGTCCAGTGCACGTTTCATTTTATTAATGGCTTCTTCCCTAGTTTGTGCTGTTGTGATCAGCTTTGCGATCATAGAATCATAATTTGAAGGGATGGTGTATCCACTATAAACATGGGTATCTAATCTAATTCCATGACCTCCTGGTGTATGTAGGGTGGTAATTTTACCTGGAGAAGGTCTAAAATTATTATAGGGATCTTCAGCATTTATCCTACATTCTATTGAGTGCAATTTAGGATAGTAGTTTCTACCAGAAATTGGTACACCTCCTGCGACTAAAATTTGCTCCCTTATTAGGTCATAGTCTATTACCTGCTCGGTGATAGGGTGCTCTACCTGGATTCTGGTATTCATTTCCATAAAATAGAAATTCCTGTGCTTATCCACCAAAAACTCTATAGTTCCCGCTCCTTCGTATTTTATATATTCAGCCGCCTTTACCGCTGCTTCCCCCATTGCATCCCTTAACTTATCTGTCATAAAGGGAGAGGGAGTCTCTTCGGTTAATTTTTGGTGTCTACGTTGTATGGAACAATCTCTTTCGGAAAGATGGCATGCTTTACCATATTGATCTCCAACAATTTGGATTTCAATATGTCTTGGTTCTTCTATCAGCTTTTCCATATACATACCCCCATTACCAAAAGCCGCTGTGGCTTCTTGTACAGCACTTTCAAAATGCTTTTGAAGGTCTTCTTCCTTAAAAACTGCTCGCATTCCCTTTCCACCGCCACCAGCGGTAGCTTTTATCATTACGGGGTAGCCCATTTTCTTGGCTACTTTTTTAGCGTCTTCATAATCTTTTAGAAGTCCTTCCGATCCCGGAATTGTAGGCACACCAGCTTTTTTCATGGTTTCTTTGGCCGTAGCCTTGTCTCCCATTCTATCAATATGCTCTCCCGATGGACCAATAAACTTTATATCGTGCTCTGCACAGATCCTTGAGAATTTAGAATTTTCAGAAAGAAAACCATATCCTGGATGAATGGCATCTGCATTGGTAATTTCTGCAGCTGCTATAATGTTGGGTATTTTTAAATACGATTCACTACTGGCAGCAGGTCCTATACAAACAGCTTCGTCTGCAAAACGAACGTGAAGACTTTCCTCATCTGCCTTGGAGTAGACCGCAACCGTTTTTATTCCCATTTCCTTACAGGTCCGAATAATACGCAACGCTATTTCTCCCCTATTTGCAATAAGTATTTTTTTAAACATCTCTTGAAATTTTAATTAGTATTCCAAATTTTTAAATACGTATGATCCCAATTATATTGGGTTCATCCGCATTTAGCATTTAAAATTTTCTTATGAGGGGTCTACCAAAAATAATGGCTGATCAAATTCTACTGGTGAACTATCGTCCACAAGTACTTTTACGATCTTTCCTGAAATTTCTGATTCAATATCGTTAAACAACTTCATAGCCTCGATAACACAAAGCACGTCTCCTTTATTAATTACACTCCCAACCTCAACAAACACAGGCTTATCCGGGGATGGCTTTCTATAAAAGGTTCCAATTATAGGTGATTTAATCGTAACATACTTGTCTTCTTCCGATACTTCTGCCTTTCTAGCTACTTCAACGGCAGGCTGATCTCCTTGTGGCTGTTGTTGCATAGGCTGTTGATTCATTGGCGTATTCATAGGGATATGCTGTACATAGGTATGCTCCTGAGAACTATCGCTTCTACCTGTACGGATGGTAATTTTTAAATCTTCCATCTCCAATTTCACTTCACTAGCCCCAGATTTGGCCACAAATTTGATTAAGCTTTGAATTTCTTTGATATCCATAGTTCGTTATAATTTTTAGGTTATGTCTAATTTAAGAATTATAGGCCCATTTTAAATAAATGGAACCCCAAGTAAAACCACCTCCAAAGGCCGCAAACACCAAATTGTCTCCTTTTTTCAATTGGTTTTCGTAATCACTGAGCAAAAGCGGTAAAGTTGCTGAGGTAGTATTACCATATTTTTGAATATTCATCATAACCTTGGAATCATCCACGCCCATCCTATTGGAAGTTGCATCAATAATTCTCTTATTGGCCTGATGAGGCACTAGCCAATTTACATCTTCATGAGTCAATTCATTACGTTCCATGATCTTGGCAGCTGCATTTGCCATATTGGTAACAGCAAATTTAAAAACTGACTTCCCATCTTGGTAAATAAAGTGTTGACGGTTTTTAACGGTTTCCTCTGATGCTGGAAGCAAAGAGCCTCCCGCGTCCATTTTCAGGAAATTTCTACCTAAGCCGTCCGAACGCAAATATTCGTCTTGCAATCCCAGACCTTCGGTATTAGGTTCAAAAAGCACCGCACCTGCGCCGTCCCCAAAAATAATACAGGTAGTTCTATCCGTATAATCTACAATAGAGGACATTTTATCTGCTCCAATAAGCAACACTTTTTTATATCTCCCAGACTCTATATAGCTAGATGCGGTGGACATCCCATACAGGAAACTAGAACAAGCCGCATGCAAATCATATGCAAACGCATTTACAGCCCCAATTTCGGTTGCTACGTATGCAGCAGTAGCGGCGACCATCATATCTGGAGTGGCCGTTGCCACGATAACTAAGTCGATTTCCAGTGGATCCAGATTTCGTTTAGACAATAGCTGTTCTGCCGCTTTTATAGCGAGATAGGAAGTTCCCAGCCCATCCTCTTTTAAAATTCTTCTTTCTTTAATGCCGGTTCTGGTTGTAATCCATTCGTCATTAGTATCTACTAAAGTTTCAAGGATTTCATTGGTCAATATAAAGTCTGGTACATACGACCCTACAGCCGTAATTGCCGCCGTTTTTCTACTCATCCAAATTTATTTTTCTCGATAAACCTTCAAAAACAACTGAAAATTTCTGAAAATTAATGATTTTATACGACTTTCAGTCCAATTGTATATTGTTTCTTAGATTTTAATCTTTGATAAAAAAAACTCCCACTTTATATAAAATGGGAGTTCATATCGTAAATTTTGAATACAACTTATGCTACAGCTTCTTCAGTTTGGTCGATTAGAACCTCACCACGGTAGTATAATTTGCCTTCATGCCAGTGGGCTCTATGAAATAGATGCATTTCCCCAGTTGTTGGGTCTTTTGCAACGGTAGGAGCTACGGCCTTGTAATGCGTTCTTCTCTTATCCCTTCTGGTTTTGGAAATTTTTCTCTTAGGATGTGCCATTATGAAACTTATTTATCCGTTAATAATTTTTTTAGTGCGTCCCAACGGGGATCTACTTCTTGCTTGTTAATCTTTAATTCTTTTGGTTGAAGTTCTTCCAACTTTTCCAATGCTTCCGATTCCAAAGTTCCGTCCAGAACTCCTGGGTGAACTTTTTTTAGCGGGACGGCCAAGACCAACATTTCATAAATATATTGTGCAATGTTAATTTGGTATTCCGAATGCGGAAGTATTAAAATCTCGTCGTTATCATCATTATACTCATCACCAAATTTAATTGCCAACTCCATATTGGCTTTTATTTTTTGATCATAAGGCTCGTTAGAGACGTCACAATTAACATTCACGGCTCCCCGCGCATGTAACTCCAACTCCATAACAGTACTCATTTTATTTAATATAGCGGTTATTTTTATATCCGCTCTATTAAACTCATCGTACTCAAAAGACGCAAAGAACTTATTTTCAATGGTATACTCAAACTCGTGTTTTCCCTGTTTCAACCCTGAAAAAGGAATACTAAACTCCTTATGCTTCATCATTTCACACTGGTTTTTAACGTACCCGCCACAATAAAGGCGGGTGCAAAGATACTATTATTTTATAAAATCCCAACAAATCAAAAGAAATAAATATAAGTACCGTGAACCCCTTTAAAGTAGTGGCCCCAAGCCCTATAGCCTAGTTAGAATAAAGAAGCTTTTTCTATCTTTTAATCTTTTGTTTCCTTAAAACATCGCTAGTTAACTCCTTATATTCCAGCCTATTCTTAAATATACTAATAGCTGTAAAAACCGCTTCTTTAAAAGAACTGTTGTCAGCAACACCTTTTCCCGCAATTTCATAGGCTGTTCCATGATCCGGTGAAGTCCGCACTTTATCAAGGCCAGCGGTATAATTAACACCCTTTCCAAAGGATAAGGTCTTGAAAGGAATAAGACCCTGATCATGATAGGCTGCTAAAATAGCGTCAAATTGTTTATAGTTATCCGAACCAAAGAAACTATCGGCAGAATAAGGCCCGAACACCATATGCCCCTTTTCGGTCATCTCCCTAATAACGGGCTTAAGAATCTCATCATCTTCCTTTCCTATCACGCCATTATCCCCGCTATGGGGATTTATTCCCAATAGGGCTATTTTAGGCCTTCTAATTCCGAAATCAACTTCTAAGGATTTTTCAATGGTAGCGATTTTACTCCTTATCAATTTTGGGGTAATTGCTGCTGCCACGTCCTTTACCGCCACATGGTCGGTAAGCAAACCTACCCTTAATCCGTCCGAAACCATAAACATTAAACTCTCTCCTTCTAATTCCTGAGCCAAATAATCCGTGTGTCCTGGAAATTTAAAATCCTCGGCCTGTATATTATTTTTGTTTATAGGTGCTGTGACCAAAACATCTATCTCATTGTTTTTTAAGGCTGCTACTGCAGCTCTAAGGGATTGAATTGCATATTTACCACTCTCGGGAGTGGGGGTCCCAAATTCTACTTTAGGAGTTTCCCTCCATACATTTACCACATTGACCTTTCCGTCCAAAGCCATTCCCGGTTCTTTAATCCCATTATAAATGATATCTATCTTTAAGGCTGATTTTTGATGGGCCATCGTTTTGTTGGACGCAAAAATAACAGGCGTACAAAAATCGAGCATTCGGACATCTTCAAATGTTTTAAGCACAACCTCGCACCCAATCCCATTTAAATCTCCTATGGAAATACCCAATTTTATTTTTCCTTTATCCTGCATCCTGTAGTATCGTTTAGTATGAAATAAACCGTTAAATTTACACCACAAAACTAACTAATTAAAACGACACATGTTTACTGGGATTATTGAAACTTTGGGAGAAATAAAAAATTTAGAAAAGAATGGTAGTAACTTGAATATCACTATCAAATCTACCATTACCCAGGAACTGAAGATAGATCAGAGTGTTGCCCATAATGGAGTGTGTTTAACAGTAGTGAAAATAGAGGACAATAACTATACAGTAACCGCTATAGACGAAACACTACAAAAAACCAATCTAGGCGAACTTAAAGTAGGAGATAATGTAAACCTAGAACGCGCCATGGTATTGGGAGCAAGATTGGACGGACATATAGTGCAGGGCCATGTGGACCAAACTGGAGTATGCACCACTATACAAGAACAAGATGGAAGCTGGATATTTACATTTGAATATGATGCGGACTTAAACAATGTAACCATTGAAAAAGGATCCATTACCATAGATGGAACTAGCCTGACGGTTGTTGGATCCGACAAAAACAGTTTCAGTGTAGCCATAATTCCGTACACTTATGAACACACTAACTTTAATTCCTACAAAATAGGAACAGTAGTAAATTTGGAATTCGATGTAATTGGCAAATATGTAGCCCGACTATTAGAACTAAGAAAATAACCTATTAGCGCATATTCCTTTATCAATAAAAAGCATGGTATTGGATATTGGAACACTAAACAAGGGAGCGGAATATCACTGGCAGTTAAAAGGGTTTTTGTAGAAAACCTATTTTTTAGAGACCAAATTACTGGAGCTAGAAGAAGGCTTATCGCCATTTAAATAAGGGTCTTCAGGATTCCTAAGCCTAATAAAACGGGCTGGTGATCCATATACTACGGTATTCCTCATAACATTATTCATCACCAAAGATCCGGCGCCCACAAGACTATTCTTGCCTATAGTAATATTATCCATAACATTTGCACCTAAGGATATTGCCGAAAATTTTTCAAGCTTTAGATTACCACCTGTACATACACCGGATGATATACTGGAATAATCCTCCATAGTACTTTCATGACCAAGAGATGAATTTGTATTTAGGATACAAAAATTTCCTATTCTAGAATTAGAACTAACTATTGCTCCTGGCATAATTACAGTGCCCTTACCAATCTTAACCTTCCTCCCCAAAATAGCATTTGGGTGAATTACAGTTACAAACTTAATTTGGGGAGCAAACTTCATCAGCTTGTTCACCATTTTCTTTCTTGTCCAATTATTGCCTATAGCTATTACTACTCCGTAAATATCATACTTCTCCAATAAACGGGGAAGATCCTTTTCACCTCCCATTATTTCAAGTCCATTATGCTTAGATCCCTTTTTTTTAAAAGAGTCCAAAAAACCCAAAACAGAATATTTGCCAATTTTTAAAATAGAGTCTAACACCACCCCTCCATGGCCTGAGGCCCCTACTATTAAGACTTTTTTCATATTCCGAGGGTTTTTTTTAATTTACCTTTAGTAGCGCCAATACTATCTATAAAAGCAATTTGCTTGTCATTCTATCTCTAAAACTCCACCATATAAAGCATCTGCAATTGCATGCAATTCAAATACACACTTCAGTTTTACAATAGTATGGGCATTAAATTTACAAAAAAATGCTAAACCCATAACCATCTTATTTTCTGAAGCTAGTAATTATACTAAAAACATCTCCGCAAGTGTCAAGATATTATCTCACGGAATTTTAATGATACGACCAAACATTAAGTTAAGCAGGATAAGAATGGATTAAAGTGCTTCCACAACCAAAACATTACAAAGCTGTTAGTTTAAATACTATCGCTTTATAGCCTGAACAAAGTAGTTTACAAATAAAAAGAGCACCGGTTATGGTGCTCTTTTTAATTATAAAGTTTTTGATACTATAATTTAAAGTATATGATCCTTCATTTTATTCCAGGCTCTTGCCAATAACAATCCAGATACAATTGCAACACCAGTTAAGATCATTGCACTAGTAGTCTTTCCGTAAATCCAATATCCTGTAGCGAACATACAAGAGTATATCAACACACAGCCCAATAGCATGGCTGAAATTCCCGCAGGAACACTCCATTTTTCTTTGGTATTTACTATCTCTACGTTCTCCGCTTTTGCCTCTTTTACCACTTTAGACCATCCTGGTCCTCCTGGCTGTATTTTTCTATAAAAATCCTGTAACACTTGTTTGGATTCTGGTTGTGTCATATATGTCGCCGCCAACCAAATAATGGTGGTCGATAATACCACAAATGGATATTCTGCCCATTCTGGAAAAACACCAGATCCTGCTGCAAATAAAAAGGGACCAATGGCTGTTAATTTTAGTAAAATAGAAATAATACCAGAAGCGAACATAGCGGTAATCTCGCTCCATGCGTTAATTCTCCACCAGAACCATCTTAAAATAAAAATAAGACCTGTTCCTGCCCCAAATACCAAGAGCACTTCAAATAATTGCAATGCGTTCTGTAATAACAAAGCCAACACGGCACTAAAAACCATCAAGACAACTGTAGATATTCTTCCTACGGCAACCAATCTTTTCTCTGAAGCATTAGGGTTAATCTGTTGCTTGTAAAAGTCATATACAATATAAGAAGACCCCCAGTTTAACTGGGTAGAAATAGTACTCATGTAAGCAGCAATCAAAGAGGCCAATACTAAACCTAAAAGTCCACTAGGCAACTTCGTCAACATCGCGGAATACGCTAAATCGTGCCCTAATTTATCTACAGCTACATTAGGGAAAGCCTCATGTATACTAGCAACATCCGGGTATACCACTAAAGATGCCAATGCCACTAAAATCCAAGGCCAAGGTCTTAGCGCATAGTGCATAATATTAAAAAAGAAAGTTGCTCCTATAGCGTGATTTTCATTTTTTGCTGCCAACATCCGTTGTGCGATGTAGCCCCCACCACCTGGCTCGGCACCGGGATACCAAGAACTCCACCATTGTACTGCCAAGGGAATCACCAACAAGGTTATAACAGCCTGTTTATTGGTGAAATCGGGTAAGATAGAAAGCTTATCAGCTACATTTTCATTCGCCATAAGTGCCTCTATTCCACCTACTTCTGGAATATTTACTAAATAGTAGGCCGCTCCAATAGCACCTCCCATAGCTACAAAGAATAAAAGGAAATCTGTGTACACCACTCCTTTAAATCCTCCTAGCGCACTAAAAGTTACAGTTATCAATCCTGCGCTTACCACTGTCACCCATGGTTCTAATCCCAACATGATACCACCAATCTTTATAGCTGCCAAAGTAACGGCAGACATGGTAATCACATTGAATATAACTCCTAGATAAATTGCTCTAAACTTTCTTAAAAATTCAGCTGGTTTACCACCATATCGAAGTTCATAGAATTCCAAATCCGTATTTACATTGGACTTCCGCCACAGTTTAGCATAGACGAATACCGTAAGCAAACCGGTAAGCAAGAATGCCCACCATACCCAGTTTCCAGATACCCCATTTGTCCTAACAATATCGGTAACCAAGTTGGGAGTATCAGTAGAGAAAGTAGTGGCTACCATAGAAAGTCCTAATAACCACCATGGCATAGTTCTACCGGAAAGGAAATATTCTGAGGAACTGGCCCCAGATTTTTTGGATACATAAACTCCAATAAATAAAACAATCGAGAAGAAAACAATTATAAAACTATAATCAAGTGTACTTAATTCCATCTATTTGGTTTTGGTCGTTGAAAAGCGATAAAGATAAATTTTTTTAGGATACTTTTGCTCAATGTTCGCCAAATGTTATAAATGATTCTCTCAACAACAATTGATATCACCTCAACAACATGGGCACTTGCATTTACTGCTGTTTTTGTCCTTGGCATTTCTAAAGCAGGTATTAAAGGTATCGCTATCATCATTGTTACGTTAATGGCCCTCGCTTTTGGAGCAAAGGAGTCTACTGGGATACTTGTTCCCTTATTGGTAGTGGGAGATACCTTTGCTGTAATTTATTACAATCGGCATGCGCAATGGAAATATATCGTCGCATTTTTACCTTGGATGATATTGGGTATATTTATAGGAACGGCGGTAGGAAAGGATTTATCTGGAACTACCTTTAAAATTAGCATGTCCGCTATTATTTTAGCTACTGTGATAATGATGTACTGGTGGGACAGAAAAAAATCTAAGAATGTGCCTACCCATTGGGCTTTTGCAGGCTTCATAGGTACTATGGCAGGAATAACAACTATGATTGGGAATCTAGCTGGCGCTTTTTCCAACATTTACTTTTTGGCGATGAGGCTTCCTAAAAATGAATTTATTGGTACCGCAGCCTGGCTATTTTTTATTGTGAATATCTTTAAACTCCCTTTTCACATCTTTATTTGGAAGACCATTACACCCGATACTCTTTTAATAAATCTGAAGTTAGTCCCAGGAATTATTTTGGGCCTTATTATAGGAGTGCGCTTAGTGAAAATTATAAAAGACCAATTTTACAGAAAAATGATCCTGATCTTAACAGCAATTGGGGCATTTCTTATCCTCTTTAGATAACACACCTAACTACTAGGAGTAGGACAAAAAAAAAGCCGATGCAAGGCACCAGCTTCCTAATTAAACAAACTTAAACTAACTCATAACTTCTCTTTGCAAAAATCGAATAATTTCACTGACCTTAGGTTATCAGAACTTCATGATATGGTTACCAAAACATGCAGGACTAATAGGGTTATTTAACTAGCGCTTAATTAGCCATAACACAGTTTTATAAACCTGCTCATTCCTATTTCTTTTCTAAAGTCAAGGTTTTTCCTTTAAAACTAGGCCCTTCCAAGGTAACCCCCAAACTCTTTATTACTGTAGGTGCTATTTGATTGGTGAATAGCTGTTCTTCCTTTGTAATTTCTCCCAAAGCGCTTACTCCTTTTCCAAAGGCTACTATCCATACTTCTCCTGCGCCTTTTATACTACTGCCATGACCTTTCCAAGTATCTAATGGATCTGTACCTCGTCCGTGATCAGTAGTGATAATAAATGTAGTATTGTCTTTATAAAATGGGTCTTGCTGTGTAAATTTCCATAATTCCTCAATTAATCCATCCGTATTCTGGGCCGACTTTAAATAAGAATCATAATCACCATCGTGGGCAAAATCATCGGTTTCCCCATAGGATATATATACCAATTTAGAATGTTTTCTTTTCATATACTCCAAAGCAAAATGCTGGGTAAAGGCGTCTAGCCGCACAGAACCCCATGGACTAGGAATTTCTGACTGTAGTTGGTTTAAAAATATTTCCCTTTCTGTTAGGTCATTGCCCTCTGCAATATCAAACCCTGCATTTACCGGTACTCCAGACCTTGTTTTATTCACAATAAAAGGGAATACGTCCCAGCTACCAAATGCAGCAACTTTTCCTTTATAAGCAGGTAAATTGTTCACTCGCTCTAGAATGGTCTTATTGGGATTGTTTTCTTTTCTGTTGCTATTGATCCTTTCATCATCTGCTTCCCCAGTTAAAATCTCATTATATCCTGGGTAGGAGAACCACATGGTATTAGTAAGGTCTACTTTACTACCTGCATTTCTATTTCCATGTAATTGCCCCATTTTTTGCACCTTATCCCAGAAAAAAGGCATCAATGCAGCCCTTCTTTCCTCTGGGGTGTCTTTCCAGTATTTAGCTTTAAGACCGGTAGTATCTCCTACGTAGGTCTTATTGGCCACCAATAGCGGATCTGCTCCTGAAAACAGCTCTTGCCAACGGAGTCCATCCAAGGTGATAAGAATTACATTAGGCTCTTTGTCCTGGGCTTTACCAATACCCAAAAATCCAATGCATAAAAGAATAGTAAAAAGGGTGGTCAATTTTCTCATGGTTATTTATTGTTTAAATGTGGATAATTCTTAGTGTGAAAATTGCCGTTTCAACGACAACATAAATCAATACTGATAAGATTAGCAGTACTTCCTTCAAAAATAATTAATTTTTACTTCTAGGCGACTTATAATACTGTCGATTACTTCTTCTCCCTAAAAATCCAATACTCATGTAAAACCTAATGCCTTACCTCATCAACCTTAATGGTCTCCGTGGGAGGATGTCTGGATCAATTCTTTTTTAGACTTAAATTTTTGCAACGCGCAATCTTAGCGCATTCGCGATTACCGATACTGAACTGAAACTCATAGCTAACGCAGCGATCATAGGAGACAACAGTAATCCAAACACAGGGAAGAGCACTCCCGCAGCAATAGGAACACCAAGTGTATTATAAATAAGGGCGAAGAACAAATTCTGTTTTATGTTCCCCATCACTTTTTCACTAAGGTGCCTCGCTTTTACTATTCCTTGTAAATCACCCTTCACCAAAGTAATACCCGCGCTTTCTATTGCAACATCGGTTCCGGTACCCATAGCAATACCTACATCGGACTTTGCTAAAGCTGGAGCATCGTTAATACCGTCTCCGGCCATGGCCACCCTTTTCCCTTCTTTTTGCAGCTGCTCTACCACATTTAATTTATCTTGAGGTAACATTTCGGCTTTAAAATTGGCTAGACCCAATATTTCTGCGACTGCCTTTGCAGTATCATGATTATCTCCGGTTAGCATAATAACCTCTATACCACTATTTTGCAATTCCGTAATAGCAGCCTTGCTACTTTTCTTTATTTTATCACTAATTACCACATAACCAACACCTACATTATCAATAGCTAATAAGGGTACGGTCTTGCCCATTTTCTGCTCTTCTAAAACCTCATTCTTTAATTCATCGGACAGCTTCACCTGGGCTTCTTCCATCATTTTTTTATTTCCCAAAGCCACTTTTTTACCCTCTACCGTTCCTGTAACTCCCTTACCGGTTACAGACATAAAATTGGTGGCGGTTAAAAGAGAAACCTTCTTTTCTTTCGCAAATTTCACCGTAGCTTCCGCCAAAGGGTGCTCACTAAGATTATTAAGAGAGTAGATAAATTGGAGAATTTCATCTTCACTATATTCGAGAGAAGTGCTATTAACACTTTCCACGGATGGTTTCCCCTCCGTAATAGTTCCTGTCTTATCAATAATAAGCGTATCTATTTTATCCATCCGCTCTAATGCTTCTGCATTTTTAATGAGCACTCCAGACTGCGCCCCTTTCCCAACACCTACCATAACAGACATCGGGGTAGCCAAACCAAGGGCACAGGGACAGGCGATAATCAATACTGCAATAGCATTTACTAAAGCGTACACATAGGCGGGTTCTGGCCCCACTACAGCCCAAACTATAAATGTAATCACCGAAATCAATACCACAACCGGCACAAAATAGGCAGATATCTTATCGGCTAGTTTTTGTATGGGAGCCTGACTCCTACTAGCTTTATTTACCATGTCTATTATTTGAGCCAATAAGGTGTCTGACCCTACTTTTAGAGCTTCCATAACAAAGGTTTGTTTCCCATTAATGGTACCCGAATTAACAGAATCGCCCTCTTCTTTATCCACTGGTATAGGTTCACCGGTAATCATAGATTCATCTATAGAAGTGTTGCCTTCATGGATTATTCCGTCTACTGGTATTTTTTCTCCTGGCTTAACCCTTAGCAAGTCGCCTATTTTTATTTTATCGATAGCAATGGTTTCTTCCTTCCCAGCAACTATTCTGACAGCTTTATTGGGTGCCAACTTCAATAATTCCTTTACGGCGTTATTAGTTTTACTATGGGCACGGGCCTCCAACAGTTGTCCCATTAATACTAAGATTAGGATAACAGTCGCCGCTTCAAAGTACACATGTACGGTTCCGTGATGCGTCTTAAACTGCTCTGGGAAAAAATCTGGAAATAGCAATCCAAAAACACTAAACAACCACGCAACACCTGCACCGATACCGATGAGGGTAAACATATTTAGGTTCCAGGTTTTTATGGAACGATAGGCACGTTCAAAAAACATCCATGTAGCGTAGAATACTACGGGAATAGAAAGCACAAATTGTATCCAGTTCCAATATTTCATTGGAAGTAGGTCATACATTGGATTATTAGGAATCATTTCGGACATGGCAATTATGAAAATTGGCAGGGTAAAGATCCCTGCTATCCAAAACTTTTTCAGTAGCTTCTTATAATTCTTTTCTTCGGCAGAGATATCGGCTTTTACAGGCACTAGATCCATGCCGCAAATAGGACAATCGCCAGGTTCATCCTTTATTACCTCTGGATGCATTGGACAGGTGTATTGGGTAGCGCCAAAGGCATCCATTTTCACTTCTTCTACCAAGTCCATTCCACAAACTGGGCAATCTCCTGCTTTGTCATAGGTCTTATCACCCTCACAATGCATAGGACAGTAAAATGTCCCTGTTCCCGTTCCTTGTTGAGCTTTTTTAGGGGCTTTAAAGTGTTCTGGTTCTTCTTCTCCAGGCATGGCAATAGTATAACTCCCACCATCCTGCTCCAAGGCCTTTTTAAAAGTATCGATCGCAATATGCTCCTTCATTTCTATAGTAGCCTCCGCCTTTTCTAGGTCTACAAAAGCACTGGTAACACCTTCTACCTTTTTTAGAGTTTCTTCTACATGGCTCCTGCATCCATTGCAGGTCATCCCAAAAATTTTATAGGTATGTGTCATTGTTTACGTCTTTAAATATGTACTCAAAATTAGCCTATCCCTAGGGATTTCATTTTCACAATTATGGAGAATGCTTATACTATTTGGTCTAATGGCTTCCTTCCCCACTGCTGTAAATTCTTGTAATCGCTCATAGACATTCCAGTTATTGTTTTAAACTGTGATGCCAAATGGCTACTGCTTTTATAGTTAAGGCTATAGGCTATTTCAGAAAAATTAAGATGTTGTAGTTGGATCAATTCCTTAACCTTTTCTATTTTCAGATGGATATAATACCGCTCAATAGTTACGCCCTCCTGTTTACTGAACATTTTGCTTATTACCGAATAATCCTTATTTAATTTTTTGGAAAGGTAGGACGATAGGTTTTCTTCCGAAGAAGCTTCAAGTTGGTCTACGGCTTCAATCAGCGCTATTTTTATATGTTCAGTAAGCATTTCCCCAGCATCTTTTACCAGTTCAAAACCGTTTTCCCGAAGCATTTTTTCAATAAATAACTGATCTACTCCATCTTTTTCCCCATAAACGATCTCGCCCAAGACAATAGATTCCACAACAATGCCACTCTTTTTGAACTCTTGTTCTAAAAGGGTTATGCACCTATTGCAAACCATATTTTTAACGAGAATCTTTTTCTTCATGCTTCCTTTTAAAATGACCTAACTTTCTTGAAGATAAGAATATTACACAAATCCTATCGTCCTTGTCCAAAATTATTGTTCCTAACTAGTTTAATTCCTTCTGTACGAAGCCACAGTTCAACATCTGACTACCAAAGTATGGATTCTTTACCGCCTTTACTGTACTCACCCACATACCGCCTTTATCATCCTTATACATAGGACAAAACTGCTGGTATAATGGCATTGGAGCTCCGGTAATCGCTACTAAACTAACTAGGTTATCACTTAAGCCTTCGAAGTGTTCTCTTTGTTGGGTGATTTTACTCTTGCCAATCTGATCTGCACTTTCCTTAGCAGATGCTAAAATTGACTTTACTTCGGTTTCATTAGCAACCTCTAAGGTTTTTGTATCAAAACTTGATAAAGTACTTGCCAACTTCTTTCCTGCCTTAGCTGCTAATTCTTGATTGTCACCTACCAAAGCGTCTTTGAGTTCCATGTAATTATCGATAATTAATTCCACTCCATTAGAATCCCGTCCTATAGATTTTTCAGGGGAAATTTCACTCACTTTCTCATTGGAGGATTTTTTTTTGGCATCTTTGCAAGACATCATTCCTAGGGTGAAAACTGCTAATGCTAAAACTCCGATTTTAAATTTTGCTACTCTCATTTTAATTTAATTTATAAATAGTTATTGTTGTAGATATTGAAGCAATTTTTCCGATCACTTCACACGGTTTTGTTTGTAACTAAATAAGCTTGTTAATTATACATATTCTAAAAGCCAATTGATTTTATCGGTCCATAAATATGTCTGGCTCACAAAAGGTTTAGACATGGTTAGCACTGATTTCCAGTAAAAAATGGAATAACAGTCCTTGAATATATATAATGAAACAAACGATACAAATGGCCCAAATACAGTAAAATCTGTTGGACTTTATTTATTAGTAGAACAAATCAAATTAGGAAAGTTTCAAACAAAACATGGATGTCCTGTATGAGAAAAGGAGGAGAATAGTCCACAAACGGCACAATATTCTCAATTCCCCCTTCATAAAAATAATATTGGCTGTAAGCGTAGGTCGCCACAAATACTAGCTGATGATATGAAAACTTTTCAAATGAGTTCTTAAGGATGTCCTGTCCTTCTATGGTAATATTCTCTTCTTTACAACACTTGTCCACAATTGTAGAACAACTATCAATGTCCACTGGCTGCATAGTTTCCATCCCACAGGACGCTACTTTGTTAAAGAGAGAATAATCCACCAGCGTTTTTCCACAATAATGCATATCCACCGTGAATGACATGGTAGAGAAAAGCACCAAAAGCGCTAGAGAAAAAGATGCTATTTTATGAAAGATAGTCTTCATGAATGTCACAAAAGTACTGAATTTTAAAATCCTGTTGCTCTATTAACAAACAATTAAGCTTCCCTTTTACTATTCATTAAAAAATCTCACTTAGGATTTCATAAGATCTAAGACGATCTTTGTGATTATGGATATGCGAAACTACCATAACCTCATCCACTCTAGTTGCCTCTACAAACGATTCCAGCTGTTTTTGTACTGTTTCCTTTGATCCCACAAAGCTATAGTGCATCATTTTCTGAATTTGCGTCTGTTCTAGCTCGTGCCACAGCCCGTCCATGCTTTTCACTGGGGGCGGCAACGGCTTTCTTGTATTTCTAATAATACCCAAGGCCAATTGTTGCAGACTGGTCGCTAAAAACTTGGCGTTTTCATCCGTCTCGGCTGCAATTACGTTAACACAAGCTATAGTGTACGGCGTAGCAGATTGCTTGGAAGGCTGAAAATTCTGATGGTATAGACTCAAGGCATCGTGAAGATGGGTAGGTGCAAAATGACTGGCAAATGCATAAGGAAGCCCTTTTAATCCTGCTAATTGAGCACTAAAAGTGCTTGACCCCAAGAGGTAAATAGGAATATCTAAGCCTTCTCCAGGAATGGCTCTTACCGCAGCATTTTTATTATCCAAAGAAAAAAAGGTCTGAAGCTCACCAATATCACGAGGAAAATCGTGCACTGTTTCTGGTCTATCTCTTCTCAACGCTTTTGCTGTCAACTGATCTGTCCCTGGGGCTCGTCCCAATCCAAGGTCTATCCTACCAGGATATAAGGTCTCCAATGTGCCAAACTGTTCTGCAACAACCAAGGGGGCATGGTTTGGAAGCATTACCCCACCAGATCCTACCCTAATACTTTGTGTTCCCTGGGCAATATATCCAATTAAGATTGGTGTGGCAGAACTTACCAAAGTATCCATATTATGATGTTCGGAAATCCAAAAGCGACCAAATCCCAATTGCTCTACATGCTGTGCAAGCTCAAGGCTTTTTGCCATCGATTGTTGGTGCGTTGCACCTTCTGCGACCGGTACTAGGTCTAAGACCGAAAATTTTGTCCCCTCTAAACTACTTTTATTATCCTGCTCCATACTCATCAAAATTAAAAACTGCCAAGAATTCACACTAAGTTCCCGGCAGTTTTGAAATAAATTATATTAAACGATCAATCCCCTAAATTACAAATTCTAATCATGGCTTCCAAAAATTAGTAAACTCCAAAGTGGAATCAATCAATAGTTTTGTTGTATAGCTGCCTTTGGGAACCATTTATAGTTACGATTCTTATCCATTTAAGTTAATATCTAAAGCGATTACAGAGGTCTTATTTAGTCCAAAATTCTTAAGTTTACAACAATCTATGACCGAACTAGCTAAAAGAAAAAAGAAAAAGAGAAGGTTTTATAACCTTATGATGTTAATTATTCTGGCCATAATTATTACTTCGGCCATTGTTTTAAATTATAAAGCTTAGGAAAGTGAAATTATGCCGTTTCGTCCAATAATCTTCTTCACCATATTATAATTATAAATGGCATTTAACCTGATTTTTGGTCAACATTGTTCACTAAACTGCCATTTTGCACTTAGCTTTGCTGAAATTGTGTAGTTAAATAGGACATGAGTTCTCAAATTGAAAATAAAGACCTAAAAAAGAAAAGAAAACCACTAAAGATAGTTGGCTGGTTATTGCTTACTTTGGTCTTACTTGTTTTCTTGCTCCTCCTTTTTATTAGAAGTCCGTGGGGGCAAAATATTATCGTTAATAAGGCAATTACCTATATTTCCGAGAAAACCACTACAAAAGTAGAGATTCAACGCCTATTTATCACCTTTTCTGGCAATGCGTATATAGAAGGGCTTTATTTGGAAGATAAAAAGGGAGATACTCTCCTCTATTCCCACTCCTTAGAAGCTTCTGTAGCTTTGGCCCCTTTAATAAAGGGCGATAAAATAAAAGTAAATTCCATAGATTGGGACGGAGTGGTAGCCAACATTAATCGTACGGAGAAGAGCGGAACTTATAATTTTGATTTCTTAATCGATGCTTTTGCTACGGATTCTACCCCTTCGGATACTACTTCGTCCAGTATGCCTAAATTGGAAATAGGCCCTATTGCACTCAAAGATTTTAAAATTGCCTATCTAGATGAAGTAGATGGCTTGGATGCCTTCCTCGAATTAGGTGAACTTCATCTAAAAATGAACGAGTTGGATCTAGATCTTATGAAGTTCCATATAACACGTGCTGCTATCTCCAACACTCAAATTTCCTACACCCAGAATAAAACAATCGGGTCAAATCCGGAGTCTTCGGAAGCATCCGTAATGCCTGTTATTATTGTAGATCGATTTACTATCGAAAATACAGAAGCGAATTATACTTCTATCTCCGACAGAGTAGAAGGTAAATTTAAAATAGGTTCTTTTTTACTAGCCCTACCTGAAGCTAATATGGGAAAGAAAAAAATTACATTACAGCAGCTTCAACTCGCCAATTCCCAAGTGTATTACAGCGACCTAAAAGAAGAGAAGATCCTCCCAATAGATACTACATCAATAAAGGATCCCATAAATTTTGAATGGCCAGGTTGGGAAATTGAAACGGGCCTCATCAGTTTAGAAAACAATATTATCACCTATATTTCCAAAGATTATAATCCCACTAATGGAACCTATAGCACCTCAACCTTGGAACTAAACAAGTTGGAGTTAGCAATACCAAAGGCCCTATTAGCAAATGACACTGCAGAAATATCCCTTACTCACTTATCCTTTTACGAAAAGAATGGTTTCCTCCTAAACCATCTAGGGTTTAACATAAAAGCAGACAACGAGGGTATTTCCTTGACCGATTTAAATGCTGCAACCCAAAAGAGCAATCTCAACGGAGAAGTAAAAATTGAATATGGATCCATTGATTCATTTTTAAATCACCCAGAATCATCTATAATTTCCATGGCCATGCCCTCCTTTAATCTTTCTTTGGAGGAATTATATACTTTTCAACCTTCTCTAAAAGAAAACATACAGTTCCAAAATATGTCAAAGAAAGAGGTTTCGGGAAAGGTATTTGTGGAAGGCACGCTGGAAAAACTACAAGTAAAAAATTCGGCCCTACAATGGGGGAATTCCACCACCCTACAGTTAGAAGGTGTCTTAAGCAATATGATGCAAACCGATTCGCTTTATGTGGACATTCCGAATCTAAATTTCACCACAGTTAAACCAGATATGGCTCACTTTCTCAATGAGGAAGAATTAGGAATTTCCCTGCCAGATTCAATGCAATTAAATGCAACTCTGTTGGGCACTTTAACGAATTTAGAAGGGGAAGTCAAATTAGATAGCCCCGATGGAAACATATTATTAACTGGAAACTTTACCAATAGGGATAAAATCATATTTGATGCTGATGTAGAAGTAGTACAATTACAACTACAAAAACTTCTCAATAATGAACAATTATCTCCCGTTTCGTTCACACTAAGAACCTCTGGTAGTGGCAATTCCCTAAATACGATGGATGCCAAACTTGATTCCGATTTTACCGATTTGAAATATCAAGGGTATGATTTTTCTAAAATCGACTTAAATGGTGAAGTAAAAAATGGAGAAGGAGCTATCAGTTTAAAATTTAAGGATGATAATTTAAACATCCAAATGCATGCAGGCCTTGTTCTAGACAGCATTTCCCCACAGGTAGATATGATCCTTAATGTAGTTGGAGCAGACCTGTCTTCCTTAGGAGTTACCCAGAATGATATTAAAGTTAAATTTCAGTTACAGGCCAACTTTAAAGGGAATGCGCAGGATTTCACCTTACGTTCCCAACTGACAGATGCCTTGGTTGTTTTTGAAAACACGCCTTATCCGGTAGAGAACCTAATATTTAATGCCGCTATAAACGAAAAAGGCACTAGTGCGGATATTCACAGTAAATTAGTACAAGGAGATTTTCTTTCCAATACTGATATAAGCTCACTTAACCAGGCTTTGATACGCCACTTTAAAAATTATTTTTTAGAGTCTACTGCCATAGAACAAAGTGAAACACCTGTCACCCTGAAGATGAAACTAACGATGAAGCAAGCCCCCTTGCTAGAAGACGTTTTCTTAGGCGGATTAAAGAAAATAGATTCTGTTAACCTACAGATAGATTTTAACGAGGCAGAACAAAACTTAACAGCAAATTTTAGGGCTCCATTTATTGATTATGCTGGTAGCACCCTAGATAGCCTACGTTTAGACCTAAAAGGAACAGCGCAAAATCTAGATTTTGAATTTGGGTGGAAAGCAATAAACTCTGGTCCTATCGCCATTCCTAGAACCTCTATAAATGGGACTCTGGAGAACAAAGAACTACAGCTTAATTTTGATGCCTATGACGGAAAGGAAATGTTGACTCATGTAGGTTCCAAATTAACTGCACGCCAAGATACACTGAACATTCATATACAACCTTCTGGACTTATCATCAGTAAGCAAAGTTGGGAAATTCCAGAAACCAACAATCTAGCCATTGCGGAGAAATTTATAGAATTAAAAGATTTTTCCTTTCAACGCAATCAGCAAAAAATGACGGTCAGTAGTAATCGTCACTCCGAATCTGAACAAGACCTGTCCTTGAATTTTAATAATTTTAGGTTGGGCACTTTTACCAGTTTCTTAAATCCGGATGAATCTTTATTAACCGGAATTTTAAATGGGGACCTTACGTTTAAGGATCCCTATGGCGATACTGGAATGGTGGCAAAAATGGAAATAGAAAATCTTACGGCCATGCAAATAGCTCTAGGAAATTTAAGCTTAAATGCCAATTCCAAAAGTAGCAACACCTATGATTTTGATCTCTCATTGTCTGGCGGAGATGTAGATTTAGCCATTAATGGGGACTATTTGGCTGCCCAAAGTGGTGCACAGCTCAACCTAAACCTCCTAATCAACGAGATAAAAATGAAGGCGATACAGGCCTTGGTGTCCGAAAGCATTTCTGACCCAACTGGTACCCTCGCGGGAGAATTTAAAGTGAACGGTACGCTGGCCGAACCTCAGTATCAAGGAACTCTCCAATTTAATGAGACAGGTTTCTTGGTAAATACCCTAAATACGAAATTCACTCTAGCTGATGAGGAAATTAAAATAGATAACAAAGGGGTCTATTTTAATAATTTTGACATTGCAGACGCTAATAACAATCTTTTTAACCTAGATGGGAGTATTTTTACAGAGCAACTAGACAATCCATCATTCGATCTAAAAATTAAAGCCAAGGAATTTCAAGCACTCAACGCCACTAAGGAAGATAATGACCTGTTTTATGGAATGATGAAATTAGATGCCGATATGGAAGTGAAAGGAAACTTGGCAGTTCCAAAAATATCAGGAACCTTAAAAATTATAGAAGGGTCTAATTTAACTTTTGTAGTTCCGGAATCCCAACTAGAAGTAATGGAACGAGAAGGGGTAGTGCTCTTTGTAAACAAAGCAAATCCGGATGCAATTATTACCAAAAGCAATAAAAATAGTGCGCCCTCAGCAGTTCTGAAAGGTTTTGATCTTAATGCGGTACTCAGAGTAGACGACAACTCTACCTTCACTATAGTCATAGACGAACGTTCTGGCGATAATTTTCAGGTCACAGGAGAAGGTGAGTTTAATTTTGGCATTACTCCTACCGGACTTACTAGTTTGGCTGGAAGGTATGAGGTGAGCAACGGACATTATGAGGCCAGTCTCTACAATCTGGTGAAGCGAAGATTTGATATTTCCCCAGGCAGTACACTTATTTGGAGCGGGGACCCTTTTAATGCCCAAGTAAAGCTAAGGGCAATTTATAAGCTAGAAACCTCAGCAGCCCCCATTATGGCTACCCAAACCTCAGCGGCCAGCGCAGGAATTGCTAATAAATACCGACAAAAATTACCCTTCTTAGTATATCTTAATGTGGATGGCGTTTTATTAAAACCAGAAATATCTTTTAATCTAGATATTCCTGAAGAGGAGCAAGGAGCACTAGGGGGAGAGGTTTATGGACGAGTACAACAACTAAATGAGCGGGAGGAAGAATTAAACAAACAGGTATTCTCTCTTTTAGTTCTTAATCGGTTCTTTCCAGGATCTACCAGCGATGGAAGTTCTGGAGGTGCGGCATCCATTGCCCGAGATAATGTAAACAAGGTGCTTTCTGGACAGTTAAACCAGTTTTCAGATAAGCTGATTGGGAGCACTGGAGTGGAGCTCGATTTTGGTCTGGATAGTTTTACCGACTACCAAGGGGACACTCCCCAAGAAAGGACCCAATTAGACGTAAGTGCGAGTAAGCGACTCTTTAATAACAGATTGATTGTTCAAGTGGGAAGCGAAGTAGATATTGAAGGTAGTGAACAGGGGGCGGAAAGTACTCCCGTTATTGGAAATGTAAGCATAGAATATTTATTGACTGAAAATGGTAGGTTTAGGATTAAAGGATTCCGAAGAAACGAGTTTGAAAGTGTTATAGACGGACAGTTAATCGTTACCGGTATTGGCCTTATTTTTAATAGGGAGTTTAATCAATTTAAAGAACTTTTTGCCAAAGCGGTTAAAGAAGAAGTGGAAAAAGAAAAAAAATAAGATCTCTTTGAATACCAAAATAAAAATAAGGTGTCTTTATGCGCTCATATTCCTATGGGCCTTGCAGTCTTGTAGTGTAAAGAAATATATTCCCCAGGACGAATTGCTGTATACCGATGGGAATATTCAATTAGAAGCAGATACTACTATTAGGGATCTAGGAAAAATAAACCAAGAGTTGCAAAACTTGCTGAAACCAGAGCCCAATACCAAATTTTTGGGAGCATACATCAGGTTATGGGCCCACTATAAGTCGCAAAAAGAAAAACCAGGGTTCATAAACAGGTTCTTGAATAAAAAAATTGGGGAAGAACCGGTGTACCTCTCTGATATCGATTTAGAAAAAACCGAAGAACTAATCAATAATCGACTAGAAAACAGAGGATTCTTTAGAAATAACATCACCTCTAGCGTTTATAAAAAGACGAAGACTGCCTCCATTGTCTACCAAGTTGGTGTAAAAAAACCCTATACGCTAGCGTCCTATCAATTAGAGGGCGATTCACTGCCTATTTTAGCGGATATTATAGAAAATCTAGGAAAGACGACTCTTGCTCCTGGAATACGATACGACCTTCAGCGTTTTAAAATGGAAAGGGAACGTATTGATCAAGATCTAAAAGCAAAAGGGTATTATAATTTTAACGCCGATTTCCTAATTTTTGAAGCCGATACCAATCAGTATAAAAATAAACGTTTTGACTTGTTTTTAAGGTTGAAAAAGGATGTGCCTAAAAAATCATTAGTCCCCTATCGTATTAACGATATTAAGGTATTTCCAAATTATTCTGTAGCTACCGATAGTTTAAAGATGGATACCGTGCAGATAGCTGGTGTAGATTATATTCAGCACAACGACTTTTTTAAGCCCAAAAGATTGGCACCGTATATTTTACTAAATGAAGGAGAAACCTATGACCCCCTTAAATCCAAGCTCACTAGTAATAGACTGGCATCTATTGGGACGTATAAATATATCAACATCCAATATAAGGAAGACAATACGGATATGGAAACCGATGGTTTTTCCAAATTGGATGCCTTTATCTATTTATCTCCATTGAACAAACGGTCTCTCCGAGCAGAATTGCAGGCCGTAACCAAATCTAACAACTTTGCTGGGCCAACATTATCGCTTACCTATAGCAACAGAAACTTTTTTAAGGGCGGTGAAACCCTAAATGTTACAGGAAATGTAGGATATGAAACCCAATTGGATGGAAATAATAGTACCGGACTAAGTAGTACTCAACTTGGATTTAAAACCGATTTGATATTTCCTAGGTTACTATCATTATTTAACATCTCCGAACGCTTTAAATATGCGGTTCCTAAAACCAAAATTAGTTTAGGAATGGAACATTTAAACAGGAGTAAATTGTATAGTTTAACCTCATTCAGCTCC
This sequence comes from Arenibacter certesii DSM 19833, assembly GCF_000429545.1. Taxonomy (GTDB): domain Bacteria; phylum Bacteroidota; class Bacteroidia; order Flavobacteriales; family Flavobacteriaceae; genus Arenibacter; species Arenibacter certesii. The sequence continues at coordinate 60,507 of NZ_AUCB01000003.1, read as the reverse complement.
ATATTTGGATATGGTTGGAACGAAAACAAGTATGTTTATCACGAACTGAACCCTATTAGCATCAACTATGTTAACCTTTCCAAGACCACCGCAGAATTTGAGACTATCTTGGATAACAATCCATTTTTGAGAAGTAGTTTTGAACAGCAATTTATAGCCGGACTCACCTATTCCTTTACCTATAATGAAGTGGCAGTTAGCAGAAAGCGGAATACCCTATTCTTTAATGGCAATATAGATCTTGCCGGCAATACTTTAAACCTGTTTGGTAAAAGAGCCAACCCTGGTGAGGATAAAACCATTTTAGGGTTAGCCTACGCACAGTATGCCAAAACTGATATTGACCTAAGGTATCATTTAAGTGTTGGCAGCTCCCAAAAACTGATTGGAAGAATTTTTGGTGGAATAGGAATTCCTTATGGAAACTCTAACACCTTACCCTTTTCCAAACAGTTCTTCTCTGGCGGGCCTTACAGTGTGCGGGCATTCAGAATACGGTCCTTAGGACCCGGAACTTACAATCCGGAATCAGATGATTCTGGAGCCTTTTTTGATCAATCTGGGGATATAAGGCTAGAAGCCAACTTAGAGTATAGATTCCCCATCTATTCCTTCCTTAAAGGAGCTGTATTTGCTGATGCTGGAAATGTCTGGTTAATCAATGAAAATGACGCTCTACCAGGAGGAAAATTTACTTCCAATTTTATGGATGAATTGGGGATTGGCGTGGGCGCAGGGCTCCGGATAGACATACAAAGTTTTGTACTACGGTTTGATCTTGCTACGCCACTACAGAAACCCTACCTGCCAAAAGGAAAGCGTTTTGAATGGGATATCTCTCAACCTATTCTAAATTTTGCCATCGGGTATCCTTTCTAATTTAATTTGACCAAAGTCCAGAGGTTTGGTAAAGCTTCTACCCACGGCTTAAAAGCCGTGTTAATTCATCACAACAGGGAACAATAGTAATAATTTCCATAGTAATGTAATATCATAGCCGATTCAAGCGATATGGTTTCCATGTTTCGCTTCCCCCGGTTTTTCGATACAGGAAACATAGGCCATACGGTCGCTTAGTTAATGAAAGTAACATTTTATGCAGATATGAGTTCCACACTTTTTTTAGATTCACGTTCAGACCAAAGTATATAATCGGCATTTTTGGCTTTTAGTGCATCTAAAAATTCAGTACGAACCTCTTTGTCAATATTATTTATAATCGCTATAGCACTCACATCCTTTTTTGTGATTTTCTCACGAACTGGTTTTATATCTTCCCATGAGAAAAGAAATGTTGACAAATTCGATTTATTAACTGTATTAAATGATTTAATTACGATTTCTTTCTTCTTTTTTGCAATTTGAAAATCGAAATTAAATTCTAAACCTGTTACTCCTTTTGAGATAAAATCAGGTGTGTAAATTATATCATGTGAGTCTAAATAACTTCGAACGTCTTCTTTAAAGATTGAAGCTACATTGTGTTTTGATAATACATATAAGTCATTGATCTCAATTATTGCAGATAGAAAATTGTGCTTTGATTGAGAGAAATTTTCAATGTTTGCATCTATTGTCAATTCGTCACTTTCAACTCTAACTCCATAGTTTAAGAGTATGGCATCTAAAATAGATCTACGCCTTTTTGAACCTTGAATATGTAGTCCTTGAAGTTCCAAATTAGACATAGTTTCTCCGTTATCACTTAAGCGTAATTGATTACCTTTTTTTTGAGCATAAATTTCTATTGTGTCATTAAAGGCTCCAACAAAAGGGGTGTTTATAATAAACCAGTCGGTATTAGAGTCCTTTTGAATAAAGGTTTTCTCTCTTAACCAGTTGTAGTAATCGTCCACATATGTATTTACCCAATTCAAAGTATTGCTTGTTGAATATTAATTAATGATTTTAAATTTATTCTTCGGGCAAAGTTAATTATTAAGTCCGATAAGTCAGACGGTTGAGTGATATCTTTAACTGGAAAATCACTATCACTCAGTGGGATTGCCCAAGCCAATGCTTTGTAGCCTTCTACATAAATATGAATATGGGATTCCGTTGGGTCAAACCATTTGTCTGCATATGGGATTAGATAATCGGGTAACGTTGGAAGTATATTTGCAGGATTGTGATGACCTCCTTTGAAATCAATCCTTAATAAACCAACAAAAGAATTGCTTTCTAAATGGTGTATGGAGGTTTTTAGTATAATTTTTTGATTCGTTGTTATTTCAACCCAAAATTCATAATCATAATCTTGATGAGAAATCAATCCCAATCTATTTTTCCTCTTAGATAAATCTATTGTTTGATTCGGATTAGATAAAACCTTTTCTAAATCCAATAAATACTTTGCTTCTTGGTTGGTTAGCATTTTTCTTAATATTACTTACAATACACACAGGTATATATACAATACCCATGCTTTTGTTTTTTCAAATACTAATATAAGCTTTTTCATATATTAAGTATTGTCCAAAAAGCTGAAAATGAGCGTACCCCAAAAATGGGAGCTTAATTCCAAGTCAGATAATAGCTATAAAAAAACCGCTTTCTAAGTAACCAACTGTTAAAACAAAAAAGATAAAGGATTAGTTGCTAACTAAGCTTATTTATTGATAAAGCCGTGGTAATGCAGTACAACCTTTTTTTAAGAAGTATTTTATTAGCAGAACCTATTCTACCTCAGTAGAAATCGTCAATATATTATAGGCTTCCTTGGCTATTTCCAATTCTTCATTAGTGGGCACCACCAGGATCTTTACTTTAGAGGTAGTAGTGCTAATTTCCCTAATATCCGAGTTCCGAAGTACATTTAGCCCAGAATCTAGTTGCAATCCAAGAAATTCCATATTACGGCAAACCATCTCTCTCAATAGGCTAGAATTTTCGCCAATCCCCGCGGTAAACAACACTGCATCTAGACCGTTCATTGATGCGGCATAGGCCCCAATATATTTTTTAATACGATAGGCATTCATTTCTAAGGCCAACAAACAGTTTTTATTCCCCTTTTCTGCCTCTTCTTGGATGTCCCTAAGGTCTGTAAATCCTGTTAGCCCCAACATCCCACTTTTTCTTGTAAGTAAGGTTTTCACCTCATCTAGATTATAACCTAAGGTGTCTACTAGGTAAAAAATAACGGCATGGTCTATATCACCACTTCGGGTACCCATAATGAGTCCGTTAGAAGGTGTAAAGCCTAAACTATGATCCACACTTTTACCGTTATGGACGGCAGTCATACTACATCCATTGCCCAAGTGGATACTGACTATTTTTGACTCTTGTTTATTGAGGTAGTCTATAGCTTTAGCGGTTACGTATTTATGACTTATCCCATGAAATCCATACACCTGAATTCCGTGTTCATCAAAAAATTCATTGGGCATGGCATATTTTCTAGCTTTTTCTGGAATGGTATGGTGAAAAGCAGTGTCAAATACTGCAATCTGTTTGGCATTACCAAAAAACTTCTCTGCCAAAACAATACCCTCTAGATTATGGGGATTATGCAGGGGCGCTAAGGCCGATAGTTTATTGATCTTATCTATTACCTGTTCATCAACGAGGGTTGCTTTATAAAGGGTACTCCCTCCGTGAACTACCCTGTGACCAACTGCATCTATTTCCGATGCATTTTTTATAACTCCTATTTTAGGATCTACGAGCAATTCAGTTATAAGCTTTAAACCAGCGTTATGGGTCATCACCGGTAGGGTATTATTTACTTCATCTTTATCAGTTTTATAAGTAAAAATGGCCTCTTGGGATCCAATCCGCTCAACAATACCCTGACAGACAATTTGTTCAGCAGGCATCAACATTAATTGATATTTTATTGATGAGCTTCCGGAGTTAATGATAAGTACTTTCATGTTGTAATAATTGCTTCAAAATCTATACAGTTGTTCGGTTATCTAGGACAGTTTAAAAACGCTTATAACCCTTGTGCCTGTATTGCGGTAATAATAACAGTGTTAAAAATATCGTTTACGGTACAGCCCCTACTAAGGTCGTTAACCGGTTTATTAAGGCCTTGCAACATTGGGCCAATGGCCAATGCGCCGGTTTCCCTTTGTACCGCCTTATAGGTATTATTTCCTGTATTTAAGTCTGGGAATATAAAGACAGTTGCCTTCCCAGCCACCTTAGAGTCGGGAAGCTTGCTTTTAGCCACTTCAATATCTACCGCGGCATCATATTGAATAGGTCCTTCTACCTTTAGATCTGGTCTAAGCTCTTTTACAATTTTTGTAGCCTTCCTTACTCTTTCCACGTCCTCACCTTGCCCTGAACTTCCAGAGGAATAAGAAAGCATGGCTACCCTTGGTTCTATCCCAAAAGATTGACTACTACCTGCGGAAGAAATAGCAATTTCTGCCAATTGTTCTGCGGTGGGATTGGGATTAATGGCACAATCACCAAAAATGGTCACTCTATCATCTAGGCACATAAAAAATATAGACGAAACTACAGAAACTCCAGGAGCCGTCTTAATAAACTGCAATGCTGGTAAGATGGTATGCTGCGTAGTATGCACTGCCCCGGAAACCATCCCGTCTGCATGACCTTTATGAACCATCATGGTACCAAAATAAGACACATCTTCCATAAGGTCTTTTGCCATGGCAAGGTTTACATTCTTATGTTTTCGCAATTCGTATAAAGTAGTTGCATAATCCTCGAACATAGGAGAGGATTTTGGATCTATAACGGCCAATTCCCCTAAAGCCAGATCGATATCCGCTTTTAAAATTATTTCTTGAATCTGCTCTGGGTTCCCCAATAGGGTAATATAAGCCGCATTGGAAGCCAATATTTTACTTGCGGCCCTAAGGATACGCTCATCAGTCCCTTCTGGCAACACAATATGCTTTTTGTTTAGCTGTGCTTTTTTCAACAACTGATGTTGAAACATTCTAGGAGTAATCCCATCGGCTTGGAAAGTAATCAATCTTTCACCCAAAGTCTCTACATCCAAATATTTTTCAAAGTCCTGAATAGAGGCCGTTATTTTCTGCTTGTTTTCGGCATAAATCTGCGATTTTATGGCCCCAATCTCATTGGTAATCGCAAATGTTCCTCCTTTTACGGAAATTATGGGCACCACCTCCGAAAGACCTTCAATTAGTTTAATTATAGAATCTTCAGGAATTACACCTCCAGTAAGTACAATTCCTGAAATGCTAGGGTAATTGGCCGATACATTGGCCTGTAAAGCCCCTAAAATAATATCTGCTCTATCCCCTGGGGTAATCACCAAACTATCTTCCTTTAAAAAAGTAAGGTAATTACGCAATTGCATGGCTCCCACACTAAAAGCTCCTGCCTGATTGTTGATGAAATCCTCTCCAAATAACACTTTGCCATCCAAAGTCTCCACTATTTCTTTTATGGAAGGGTTTGCCAATACTGGGTTTAAAGGAATGGCATGGATAAGAACATGTGAAGGAAGGTCTCTTTTTAAACCATTAATGGCCAAGTCTATGTTCTCTTCCTGCACCTTGTTTGCTATAATCGAAAGTACCTCTACACCCTTTTCTTTAAAAGAATCGTAGGCCATATGCATGGTGCCCACAAAGTCTTCCAAGGTTTTTCCTACTCCACTACTAATAATAATAGCCGGGATTCCTAGGTTTTTAGCGATAAGGACATTTATATCCCACTCTATTATCGCTTCTTCCCTAGTATAGCTGGTTCCTTCTACCAACACAAAATCGAACCGCTCTTCTAACGCTTTGAATTTGGCGATGATGGTACTAATAATTTCATCATCCTTATCCTGATTTTTCTTTAAAATTACCTCGCTTCGGGTATAGGCATAAGAGTCATTGAAGCTTAAATTCAAATCGAAATGACTAATCATAGTATTAATATGATTGTCTATTCCTCCCGGTTTAAAATCGTCTATAATTGGTCTAAAATAACCCACCTTCGCAGTTTTTCCCAATAACATCTGCATTAGTCCCAAGGAAATGATGGATTTGCCACTATCAGGACCGGTAGTAGCGATGTAAACGGCTTTGCTCATGTATTCCTCTTTTAATAATCAATAAAGTTAAAAGATTGAAGGGCATTCCAAAACTTAATTTGTCCAATAATTCTTGGTTATCCTTAATCGACTGCAAAAATAAGATTCACCCTATTTTAGAAATATGAGATATATCATCTAACATCCTATAATTTGACTAAAACCGGGTATATGTAGCCTTTATTTCAATGCTTTTTAAAAAATTTATTGCTACATTTCTCTTTTAATACCACCAAATGAAATTAAAAGACTATTTGCTTTCTGTAGAAGATTTTCCCGAGGAGGAACTAGACCAAATCTTATCTAGTTTTAAGCAGCAAGTCCTAAAAAAAAACACCATTGTTGCCAAAGCCGGATTAGTTTGCAATACGCTTTACTATATGGAAAAAGGGTTGGCACGCAGTTATTACAACAATGCGGAAGGTAAGGATATCACTGCTTGGTTCTTTAACGAAGGAAATTTTATGACCAGTATGGAAAGTTTTTTCCATAAAAAGAACAGCGCATACCACCTAGAACTTCTGGAGGATAGCCTCTTATACGCTATTTCTAAAGATGATTTGGATCAATTGTTTCTAAATTTCCCGCTAATGGAACGTTTCGGCAGAAAATTGGTGATAAAACTATTAGGAGATATGATGGGCAAGCTAAATGCCATTCAGTTTCAAACCGCCAAGGAACGTTATCTTTTTATGATCAACGAATATCCGGACCTCTACTACCGTGTACCGCTAGGACATATTGCGTCCTATCTTGGCATAACCCAAGAAACCCTAAGTAGGATAAGGGCAAAAAACTAAAGAAAGTTTAGTGAGCTTTAAATAAGCTGTTTAACCGCGTTTTTTGACCTATATCAAAGGAAGTACTAGTTAAACATGTTAATTTTGTAATGTAATTTATAAACCACTCACTTTTATGAACAAGGCAATACGTTTACTTACCCTGCTATTTGTATTTACTTTTACCCTGGGAAACAGTCTTTATGCTCAAAATCTTAGTGAAGAATTACAGCTGTTGATAACTGAGGCGAAAGCCAAGAACAGTACCATTAAGGTGAATAACCTAAATATGGAGCAAGCTAGTTTAGAGACTAAAACAGCTAGAAATACATTGCTTCCAAAAATCTACCTCAACGGTAGCTATACCCGTTTAAACGATGATATAACGTTTAATGAGGATATGGAATCGCTACTAGTAGGTACTCAAAAATTGCTTATTAAAGAAGCTATTGGAGTTCCCTTTAACGCTCCCTTTCCAGAGGGAATTCCCCTAACCGACATTCCTCCACTTCAGAAGAAGAATATCTTAAAATCTTCTGTAGATGTAGACTGGATTCTTTTTAGTGGGTTTCAGGTAAGCAACGCAATAAAGGCAAGTAAACACAAGTATAAATCTTTGGAAATCACCAACAAGATAGAGGAAGATAAAATAGTTCTTAAGACTATAGACCTATATGATAAACTGGGGTTGGCCATAAAATCGGAAGAGGTATTAAAAAGCATGGACCAGTATTTAGAAAAGCAGGATAAATTTGTTTCCACAGCCATAAAAAATGGTCTGGCAACTCCTATTGACCGACAAAAACTAAATCTTGCCAAGCAAAAATTAGCGACAAAGAAATTGGATGCCCAAAACCAACAAAAACTGGTTATCGCGGTATTACAACAATACACGGGTGCGTCACAAGCGTTTTTAAACAATCTCCAGCCAGATTTACTGCCATTTCCTATCAACGAAACAATGGAAAGTAAAAAACGTAAGGAAATTAATGCGTTGGAGGAGGCAGAACTGGCCACTTCCTATAAATCTAAAATGGAAAGGAATAATTTTATTCCCAAGATTGCTTTAAAAGGACATTACGAATTTATAGAGGACGACCTCTCCCTTTTAGAGCCAAAATGGTACGTTGGCGTTGGGGCTAAATGGAATGTTTTTGATGGGTTTGTTTCTAAACTGAAAAGCGACCAAACCAAGATAGAAGGACTAAAATATAGGGAACAGATCAATGAGGCCGAGGAGTTAATAGCGTTAAGCATTACCATGGCCCAACTATCCTTACAATCCGCCAAAGAAACGAGCCTAATGACCCAACAGGAAGTAGATTTAGCCGAAGCCAACTACGAGCTTACCAACAAACAGTACAAAAACGGACTAACCACGGTTAATGAAGTATTGGATGCCCTTACAGAGGTAGAAAAAGCAAAGTTCGATCTACAAAAATCGTATTATAATGAGCGGAAGGCAGCCATTGAGTTATTATACGCCAAGGGACAACTAACTTTTTAATATTACTGATAACAATATCAAATAAAAAAATCATGCATAAATCAATATTCATAGGATGTTTTGCCTCTTTATTTTTAATGGGTTGCAACAGTAACAAAGAAATTACCGATCTAAGGGGAAAAGTAAAGTTTGAGACCCTTTCCATAAGTAGTAAGTTGGCGGGACGAATAGCTGAAGTATATGTTACCGAAGGACAAAAAGTAAAGCAAGGAGATACCTTAGCACTCATAGACGTACCCGAAATAGGCGCAAAACTGTTTCAGGCAGATGGAGCCGTCCTCGCCGCTCAAGGACAATTGAACATGGCCAATAACGGTGCTACTACAGAACAATTGGAGCAGATAAAGAGTCAGGTAGAAGCCAGTAAAGCGCAATTGAAATTTGCTGAGGAATCCTTAAATAGGATGACTGCTATGTACAAAGATTCTTTGGTCACCGCCCAAGCGTTTGAAGAAACACAAATGAAGGTAGATATGGCTAGGGCACAGTTAAAAGCTATGGAAGCCAAGCAACAAGAAGTTACTGTAGGGACGCGCCAAGAACTTTTGGCACAAGCCAAGGGGCAATTAGATAGAGCTGAAGGTGCTAAAAAAGAAGTACTGATAGCTGCCGATGAAAAATACATCATTGCGCCTACAGACATGTCTATAGAGACCATTACTTTAAATCCAGGTGAACTGGCGAGCCCAGGGTATACCCTTTTTAATGGCTACCAGACCAATACAGTTTACTATAGGTTTACCGTTAGCGAATCCAAGATATATAATTATAAGATTGGGCAAACCCTTACCGTAGTGAATCCATACACCAATGAAGAGAGTCCTTCTAAAATTACGGCCATTAAGCAGTTGCCTAGGTATGCAGATATTACCAGCACCTCTCCCTTATATAAATTGGATGAGGCTATTTACGAACTAAAATTGGTTCCCGAAAATACATCACAGGAACAGCAGTTCTTTATTAATGCAACTGTACTTCTTAAATAAACCCTACACATGAAGCAATTTATCCATTTGGTAAAAGAGGAGTTCCGCCGCATATTTTCCAATGATGTGGTTATGGCCATATTCTTTGGTGCGCCTATCTTATACGGACTTATGTTTGGGTTTGTATATCAGCAGGCAAAAGTGTTGGACCTCCCTATTGTAATCATCGATCAGGACAATAGTCCTGCTTCGGACATGGTAATAGATGCCTTTAATGATAATGAGGTGTTATTGGTCAGTGATATTAGACCTCTTGCTGGAAATATCGCCCAGGAAATGCCTTATATGGGTTATGCAGCTGTAATTACTATCCCTTCTAATTTTGAAGCGGATCTACTTCAAAAACGATATCCAGAAATTAGGGTAGACCTAAATATGGGGAATATATTGAACGCCAATACGGCCAGTGTAAATATACAATCCGTACTATTGACCTTAAATGCGGGTATTGAAATATCTGGCCTACAACGACAAGGACTTGCACCAGAAGTTGCAGCCAAATCCTACGAGCCATTTAAGATCAATTTTAATAAGCTGTATAACTCTACAGGGAACTATGTAAGTTTTATGCTCCCAGGGCTATTGGGCGGTATCATGCAGCAGGTTATTTTTTTAGCTATGGCCCTAGTCTTTGCCAGAGATTTTGAAGATGGATATTTCTCTAAGCTTATAGATGTAAACCGATGGTCTATTTACCACGTAGCAGTAAAATCGACCCCATTTCTATTATTTATACCCGTGATGTGGCTTATTGTTAGTCGGTTTATACCATTCTTTAATATAGATGCGGATATATACAATCCTGCTATGTTTATATTGGTAGCGCTATTAAGTATAGCTTCCATGATGATTGGGATGTTATTTTCAGTGATGATCCCCAACCAATTAAAAGCCACGGAGCTATTGATGGTAATTTCTACTCCAGCTTTTGTATTGAGTGGGTTTACATGGCCTACCATGGCGATGCCAGATGCAATTGCCCATATAGCGCAATACATTCCTTTAACCCAATTCTTAAGCGGATTTAGAAAAGTAGCTGTTTACGGCGGCGGTATAGATGCGATTATGCCAGAAATAAAATGGCTTTTTATGATCGCCTTAGTCTGTTTTATAGCGATCCTAATTGCGCTACAGATCAAAATTAAATTGAAATTGAAAAAACAAGCATAAGAAAAGGGCCAATTACCGATTTTAGCCTAAAAATGAAAACTAGGTTTAATTAGAATTGGCACTTTAATGTATATGTTGAAATTGACCAAATTAGGATTTGACCACTTTTTAATTCTCTACCTTTTTGGCCTCTTTTCGCTGTTCTCTTTCCAATTTTCTAAAATACCTTCTAGTTAAGAAATTGTGCTTCAGCGCCTCGGTTACCCCGTTAAAATTTTGAACCCCTTGGGAAATGTTTTCTATGGTGGTTTCCAATTGATGGACCAAGGTTGTATCTGAAGCCAAATAATTAATGGCCCCTTTCCCCTGTTTAATCTCCCAGATTACCGAATTAAGGTTTATAGACATTTTTTGAATCTCCTGGCTCGAATTTTCTAGGTGGGCTATTATATTTCGCATTTTTTCGCCGGAGATAGAATCTTTTAAAAGTATCCCAGCAGTACTATTCTCCAAGTCTACTTGCTTAATAAGCTGATTCATTTCCATCATCACCCTATTAGCCTGCCAACTCGTATTTTTTAAATTGGTAATGGTTTGGTGTAGGTCCTCTGCCATTAGACTGTCATTAAGCAATCTTCCAAAAGTACCTTTGCCTTGTGTCAACGATCGGGAAACTTTTAGTAAGTCTTCTGTAAGCAAAGCAGCATTTTCATTGGTGAGACTAAGCGTGTTAAGCATATCTTGGGTAGCAACCTTACTTAAAGACTGTAATTCATCCCCCGGACCAATATGGGACGCCGATCCTTCTCCAGGTACAATGTTGATGAGCATACTACCCACCAGTCCATCCGAACCAATGGTTGCTACAGCATCTTTTCTAATATGATTCTGCATTTTTTCTTCAATAATCATGTGAATACGAATAACCGTATCGTTAATCATTTCGATTTTTTTAACGGTACCCACGTTAATACCCGAAAAACGTACATTGTTCCCAGATTGAACTCCGTTGGCATTTTTAAAAATGGCGCTTATAGGAATAGTTTTTCCAAACATATTCTGCTTGTTCCCAATTAAGTATGCGGCAACAACTAACAATACGGTACCAAAGACCACAAATATTCCAAGCTTTAAATTCTCTAATTTTGTTTTTGCCATAATCTTAATTTTTAAAAAATGCTTCCACTTTTGGATCCGTAGATTTAGATAGTTCGGCATAGGTCCCTTCTGCATAATTTATTCCATCAACAAGAAGAATCATACGATCCGATATCACTCTGGCACAATCCACATCATGAGTGATAATTAGGGAAGAAGTGCCGTATCTCTTCTGTACATTATGCATTAATTCTATGATCTCTTTGGAAGTTATAGGGTCTAAACCACTAGTAGGCTCATCATAGAGAATTACCTTAGGTTTTAGGATCAAGGTACGTGCCAGCGCCACCCTTCTTTTCATACCACCAGAGAGTTCGGACGGCATTAAATCTATAGTATGAGCCAAACCTACGTTTTCTAAGGCCTCTAATACCAAAGGTTTGGTATCCTTGCCCACCCCCAACTTCTTTTTATGTCTACGCATTGGAAATTCTAGATTTTCCCGAACCGTCATAGAGTCGTATAGCGCGCTACCCTGAAAAAGGAATCCGATATCTAACCGTAATTCATCCATTGCCTTACGGTTCAAGTTATTTATTTCCTTTCCTAATATCTTAACCGAACCACTATCGGGCGCTACTAGACCAACAATACATTTAATCATTACGGATTTACCGGAACCAGATTTACCCATGATTACCAAATTACCACCTTCTTTTAAAGTCAAGTTAAATCCATTTAACACATGGTTATCCCCAAAACTTTTTCGTAGGTCTTTAATTTCTATAACCGACTTTCCATAGTCCGATTTCTCTTCTGAAAGTTTCATCTTGTCCCGGATTTTCATATCTAAATCATAATTCATAAAAAATGTCTGTGATAATTACAGCGATAAAGTCCACAAGGAATAACAGTAAAGATGCCATAACCACTGCTGTATTGGCTGCCACACCAACGCCGGCCGTTCCTTTTTTACAATAATATCCTTTGTAACTGCCTACTAATCCAATTATAAAACCAAAAAAGAAGGATTTAATGGTAGCGGGTACTAGGTCTGAAAAGCTTAATGCATTAAAAACAGTATTAAAATAAAGCTGAAAAGAAACTCCCCCTTTTATATTTTCAAGTAAGGCAGAGCCAAATAACGCTAACAAATCTCCGAAAACAACTAGGAGCGGTAACATAAGAGTGGTGGCCAATATTCGTGTGACCACTAAATATTTAAAGGGATTAGTGCCTGAGACTTCCATTGCATCTATTTGTTCTGTTACCCGCATAGATCCCAACTCTGCCCCAATCCCCGAAGCAATTCTTCCTGCACAGATCAAGGCAGTAATAACAGGCCCTACCTCTCGTACTATAGAAATCCCCACCATGTTTGGCATCCAAGAAACTGCCCCAAACTGAATTAATGTAGGTCTGGACTGCAAGGTGAGCACCAAACCGATTATAAAACCAGTAATGCCCACCAAGAACAAGGATCTATTCCCCATCTGATAACATTGGCGTAACAGCTCCTTAAATTCAAAAGGGGGTTTTAGGGCCTCCTTAAAAAATCGTGCTGCAAAATAGGAGAGATCGCCAGTCTCTATGAAGAATTGTTTTATGCGATTAATCATGTATTACATGGAATTCATTTCTAGATCTGTTCCTATCTGTTCTCTCAAAGATACAGCAAAGATGGAAGCGCCCTAATGACCAAAATCATAGGGATATACATGAAGAATAGCATGATCGGGAAAGTCAAAACTAGGAAGGGCGTATTTAGAGAAGCTGAGCTAGTAGATACGCTAGCCAATTAGCTGTCCTTATTTCTACTGTGAAAATAAAAATGCCTTGTAAATATAATAATTTACAAGGCACAATAGTTTTTAATTATGTATGCAAAGTCAATAATAGGCGTACTACCTAATAAGATATTAGTCGGTGATATTAATTACTCTACAGAATCTTTAAGATCCTCCAAGGATCCTTTGTTCCGTACATCTGTTTTAATAATCTCTCTTTGTTCATTTAATAGATGGCTAAGACCTACAGGTAAGGTTTTATAGTCTAGCACATCATCATATTCCTCTATTGCTGCCTTATCGCCACGAATAGCTTCATTTAACATGGATCTATCGTCTTCTCCAGCGAATAGTGTCTTAACGTCCATCCATGCCCTATGTAGGTTCCCCATAAACGAGCCTTCAATATCCATATTTGGAAATCCAGTTTGGATTTCGGCGAATAGTCTTTCATTAAAGTCTTTCCTATCGGCGGACTTTTTCAAGAAATATTCCTTTACCGTTTGGTCCTTAGCGTTTTCGGCTGCCTTTGCAAAGCCTTTTTGGGCATCCCTGTTCTTTTGAAGTATTTCCCTTATTTCGCTGAAAATTTTATCTTTTTCTGTTTCCATATTTCTCCATTTTAGCATTCATTAATTTGTGAAATTTAAATCGGCTGCAATCATTCAATTAGCTTGCTTCAAATTCATCTTATTCTAATTTATGAGTCTTGCCTAAGGCGTAAAGATCAATGCGGCATATCCGGGAATATTTATTTTTCCGGTAAATGGTTTTTGATCTGTAGAAAACTCCATCAATTCGGGATCATACACCTGCTTATCGGATAAATCGTCATCGTATTCTTTCGCCACGCTATTGATTCTCAAATTCCACTGCGTATCATCGTCCAACCCAATACCATAATCCCCTCGCTCTTGATTTCCAAAATTCAGCACTGTCAACACACGATCCTCTTGGTTTGTTCCGCGTATATAAGCCAAAATCTTTGTTTCCTGATTAAAGTGTACAATGGAGATATCTTGGGTGCGTAATCCTGCCCCCCCTTCAATTGCTCCGGTACGCAACTTTATAAGGTCACCAACGAGTCTTGTGATACCGCCATGCCTTTCTTGTTTATTCCAATCTAGCTCCTTAGTATCCTGAAAGTATTCATCCTCAATAAATTCTTGTCCTTGAAAAATCATTGGTATGCCTGGTGCCGTCAGAGTAAGGACAATTCCTAATAGTGCACGTTTTTTGGCAAAACCACTTTCGGCATCTCCTGGTTGTACTTCTTCAGGCACCCGAGCCTTTCCATTTGCTACCTCATCATGAGATTCCGTATAAATAACACGCTTAAAGGCATCCCCACTATACTGATATTGCAAAGCGTCTACAATTTTTTGTAAATCCCTAGAATCGTCGTGAGTATCTATGAGCACCTCTCTAACAGGATGTACAAAATTCATATCCCATTGGGTACCATAACCAATGCCGCCGTCTTCAATAGGGTCTGTTACTAAATCATGCCCTTTTAGGTCTTCAGCTATAATTATCACTTTAGGAAATTTTTCTTGCAACTCCGCGTTTATTTCGCGCATCATTAAATTGCCCTCATCTATGGCAACATCATCACCCAGACCGCCCCCTTCAAACCTTATGTAGGAAGTAGCATCCAGCCGAAGTCCATCACAACGGTATTTTTCTATCCACATTAACGCATTATCTCGCAGGTATTGTCGCACTTCTGGTCTCCCATAATCCGGACGTGTATCCCCCCACGGAGTGGTACTCCTATAGTCGTTATAGAAGTAAATACCGCCCTTATCGTTCTCGCTCCAACCGTCAAACTGCCATAAATCTACATCGGAGGGGCCTAGATGATTATAGACTACATCCATGATAATACCAATACCCGATAAATGCGCCTGTTTTACCAGCTCGGCCAACCCTTCTGGGCCCCCATAATCTTGTTCTATTGCGAAGGGATGTGCCGGATTATATCCCCAAGAAATCCCCCCAGCAAATTCGGCGACTGGCAACAATTCAATACAATTAATCCCAAGTTCCTTAAGATATGGCAACTTATCAATGACATCTGAAAAAGTGCCTACAGCATCCTTATCTGTTCTATTAAAAGTGCCTACATGTAATTCATATATGACCAATTCATTAAAAGACGGCAATTCAAAATGATCTCCCTCCCAGTCAAAATCAAGGTTTCTTATTATAGAATTTCCGTTGCTATTGGTAACCTCAAAAGCGTAGGGATCGTTTCGCTCTAATGTCTGTTCACCATTACAAATTAGATATTTATATTCGTCTCGGATTTTAGCTTGGTCGGTAACCGCTGCCCAATATCCATTTTCTTCCATTTCCATCTCAAGATCATCCCGTTTCCATTCATTAAAGTCCCCTATTACGAAAACCTTATCAGCATTAGGTGCCCAAACCCTAAAAGTGGTGACCCCATCTTTGAGTACAGCTCCCATACCCTGTGATTTTTCAATAGACATATTCATGATCTAAGATTTAAGATGAATCAGATAAATATATGATTCCATTTTAAAACAAATTTATTCTCTTCTTTTAAGGAAATCTTCATTGAGGTTATATATTACTACCCCAAAAAGATTAAGTCTTGACTCTAAATGGAAAGAAGTTTTTTAGTTGATTAAGTTGAGTTGTTTTAAACCTATACCCATAATTATATCAAACCTTTTTTACAGTTGCTGAACAGCGCATTTTATTTGATATCTCTACCTACTTTTTTAATTTGTATAATTTCAGTTACTCCAATAAAACGTGATTCCAACCAAATAAATAATTCGTTTTATAAGAGCAACAACTGTCTCCCGTATGGTGAATGGTCAATTCCCATTATTTCAAGAGGTTAGTGTTAAAAAGAATAGATAGCATATCCCAAATGTAAAACTGAGTGAAATGGCTATTAAAAAACCCAACACAATATTCCTTAAAATTGGAATTGGAGTTATTTCACAACTCGTAACACGCCGGTTACCCATCTGGGAAAAGCAAGAGAATAGAAAAATAGCAAGTCTAATTACACTACATAGATCAACTTAAAAAAGTCCTCTTTAATATGTTCTAGGTGAAGAAATTCTTCATGTCTTCATGTTTAAAGTATAACTCCTTGAAACTTATCCTAATATAGAATGTGCGATATTTGAAGTAGTTATGAGCTACCAGTACTTTTATAATACACTAAAATTAAAAAATGTGGGGTTAGGTAAACTTCATGATATGCGAAGTAATAGAAATCCTGTATGCATATTTTGCTACTAGATTTGTTCACCCCGCAGGTGAATTAGTAAACTTTCCTATTTCCGTTGTATCTTAGTAACGGGAACCAACAGGAGAAAACATTCAGGAATTACCGGTAAACGAAATAAGTCCCGACTCCATACAGTGCACTTGCAAATTAATTGGTTTCCAAAATAGTTGGCAAAAAAAATACCAGCTTTGGCCACACTTAAATTTTTTATATAAATGACAGATTTTGAGTTATTTGAACCTAATAACTGGTTAGAACTACAAGCATTCCTATTCAAGGAAAAAGATGAAAAAATAGATCGGTATCGATCTTCATATGCGTATAGGGGCGTTTATAATGCCCAATTTGGATTAGAGACAAGTCTACAGCGATTAGGAAGAATACCTTCTAAAGTAGAGGGAACTATGATTAGAAACTTTAAGAAGTACTCGCCAATAAACACGCTCATCGATGATTATAACAACCTTTGGAACTGGATTTCCTTGGGGCAACACCACGGACTTCCTACAAGACTAATAGACTGGACTCACTCTCCAAATGTTGCGCTGCATTTTTTAACGGAGGACATGAGTACCTATAATATGGACGGTGCCATTTGGATGGTAAACTATGTTGCGCTTAGAGAGTATCTTCCTGAGGAGCTTAAAACGCCTATTCTGGGTAAAGATATGTTCTATTTTAGCTCAATGGAACTGAAACAAAATATAGGTAATTCCCTAGAGGAACTGTATGACTTCTCAAGCAGGAACACTAATACTATGATATTTTTTGAACCCCCCTCTCTTGATGATCGAATTATAAACCAATTTGCCCTTTTTTCGTTTATGCTAGATCCCGATTCTAGTCCATTGGAGTGGCTTAAAAACCACCCTCAATACTTGAAAAAGGTGATTATTCCTGCTGAATTAAAGTGGGAAATAAGGGATAAACTCGATCAAGCAAATATAACTGAAAGAATTATTTATCCCGGTTTGGAAGGGATTTCAAGGTGGCTAAAAAGATGGTATAGCGATAAAAATAACATCAATCCGTAGAGTAGTTACGAGTCTGTTTAATTTCATAAACCTCCATTATCTTAAAGGGCTGAGTGTTATCCCTTTTTCATTTCGATCACATCTCCTTTTTAGCTCAACAAGGTACTTATTTTGCTATAATAGTACTTTTGAAAATTTAGGTTATAGACAAAATTAAATGATGAACCTTGTGATTAGGTTTATCTTTAATATTACGGGCTAACCCTTACTACCCATTTGGTTGATGAAGCAATAGTCTCCTCAAAATTAGATGTTTAACTTTTTATTTGTATCTTAAAGGCTATACATTTATGAACTCATAATATCTTTTTATGGAAACACAACTACAACGATTCGCCGATACGGTTACTGATTATCTACCAAGCCTTTTAGGTGCTATTTTAGTTTTACTAATTGGTTGGTTAATTGCTAAATTTTTTCAGAAATTGATTACAAAACTACTGGATCGAACCAAGTTAGGGAATAAGGTAATGGATGAAGAGCATTCCAAAAGCACCAGCCATTTTTTGGGAAAAATAGTGTATTACCTTATAATGGTAATTGTACTACTAATGACGCTAGAAATATTGGAAGTAAGTGCCGTTCTAGATCCCCTTAAAAATATGTTGAATAAATTTTTGTCTTTCATTCCAAATTTAATTGGCGCGGTGCTAATTGGATTTATTGGGTATTTATTGGCAAAATTTGTTTCAAGCCTTATCTCTATGGGAGGCAATTTTATTGATAATTTGATAGATAAAACGGGGTTTAAGGATACAGACATGCTCGTGAACATCCTTCAAAAAGTAGTCTTCATTATTATATTTATTCCATTTTTAATCCAGGCTTTCAATGCTTTGCAAATGAATGCAATATCTGGACCGGCAAACGAAATCCTCTATAAATTTACAGACTTAATTGGCGAAATAATTATTGCTGCTCTTATCCTTATCATTTTTATTTGGGGTGGAAAATATTTAGCGTCGTTTTTAAGCGATCTTTTCAAAAGCTTAGGCCTTGATAAAGCTGCTGAAAAAATTAAAATTCAGAATATGATTGGGGCAAATCAGTCCTTATCTACACTTTTAGCAAATCTTATTTATTTTTTCATTGTATTTTTTGGAGTAATCACCGCCGTCGCCATTTTAGGGCTAGATCAATTAACTTATATTTTAAATGAAATTCTTGCGTTGACAGGACAAATTCTTTTTGGACTGGTCATAATAGCCATTGGTAATTATATTTCAATGATTATTTACAACACCATGAAAGAGTCCAATAACAATAATTTTATTGCCGGTGTTGTACGTGCGGCATCATTGGCCTTATTCATTGCCATTGCATTACGTACAATGGGAATTGCCAATGAGATTGTTGAGTTGGCATTTGGCCTTATTTTGGGGGCCATTGCAGTAGCGGTTGCATTAAGCTATGGACTTGGAGGAAGAGCTGCTGCTGGAGAACATTTTAAGGAAATTATTGACAAAATGCGCGACAAAAATAGCGAGCAATTACCTACAGATCCGTCTAAAGATATAAAAGATGGGGATAGACCAATATAGTAAAATCACATTAAGAGAGGAAATAACATTTAACCATTTCAGCGTCCAACAAAGTGAGTAAACATACTATTTAAAACTCCAAGAAATATAATTTTCACAAACAAGCCGTCTCAAAATCTGAGTCGGCTTTTTCATATCCCACATATCTAGATCCTTATTTATCAAACAAAAGCCGATGAGAAATCGGACGGAGAAACCCAATTATAAATTGACGTAAAAGACGGAACATTAAAATCCCCATTAGTGAATTAGAAAGTCCATTAGTTGTTTTACTTCTGTATCCAATAATGGGTGATTAACCACTTTCAATATATCTTTTGGATGTAGGGCTACTAGGCTGAGCAAATTGTAATAAGGTAAGCTCCCTGGTACACTATAGAAAGCTTCCTCAGGATCAAAGTATTCCTGTGTGATGCTTGATGGGCCAGATACATACCGGTTAGCTACTACTGATTTGTTAAAAGGGTTTCTAAGCGATATATAATGAAGGAAGCTAGAACTAGTTGAGTGTTCTATTAAAGCATGTAATTTCCTATTTTTATTTCGGGGATCACCATGGATAAACTGCACTAGTAAATCTATCGATTCTGCCTGAATACCTACTATGCTTTTACCTATTAAATTAGCCCCGAACAGATAATTAAAGGACACTTGTTGGATAATTCCATCACCTACAAACTCGAGATTATTTAGTTCTCCAATTCCGGGAAGGTCTGCCGAAACTACCGTATAGCCCTGATTCATCAATTCTCTGGTAATTATACTCTCAAATATTATTTCCTTTCCTTTTGGATGTAGCCATAATAGTACTTTATTAGCATTGGAATCACTTTTTGAAGCAACATACACCGGTAAAACATAATCCCCTTTACTATTCTCCAAAAAATACTTCTCTACTTCTATCCTATTTTTAGCAATTTTTCCTGTAAACACTGCCGATGTTAAATTTCTGTCCAATTTAATTCCCGATAATCTTGATAGATGTTCCGATACTGAAGATTCTGAAATGCTTTTCCTGCTACCATACATTTGGTTTAGAGCATATACCGTTTTACCTTTTAACGAGGAGGAAACTTGACCAGTTGTTGTTGACCAAAGTTCTTCTACATGGAAGGGTTCTATTTCAACATCAGTACTATCTCCTGGCAAGGATAAGTGCTTCTGAAAAAAACTGTACATGGCCATCCTGTTTAATTTGGTAGATTCATGCCTCCCCATATCCTCCACCATTTCAATATTATCTCCTTTTCCCAGTGCTGAATATGAATTTTTTACCTCAGCAAATGTTTCACGTGCTCCGTGAATACTAAAAAAATCATTAACAGTAGTGATAATCAGGCTTGGTTTAGGCATCCGAGCATGTAAGAAATCAGGGTGATCAATTCCTTTCGAAATGCCATTATACAAATTCTGCTAGGCATCTTGAATTCCAATGGATTGCAACAGCCGCTTATAGTTTGTAATAAAGGCTTCGGGTGCCGCTGCATAAATACGTTCGTCACAGGCGGCGATCATAGCTGTTTGCGTACCTCCACCGGACCTTCCCGTAATTCCGATGCGTGAAATATCAACCTCAGGTCTAGTATAAAGGTAATCCACTGCCCTTATCCCATCCCATATAAAATAATCCGATAGTGAGGTTCCCCATAACAACGTTTGGGCACCCGCATAGGAATGCTCCTGTGTAGGGCCTCCAATCTTAGATTTACTTGTTTTTGCATTGAGGTATTGTAATCTTTCTCCTTGTCCAATAGGATCATAGGCCAATACAATAAAGCCTTTAGAAACCAAATTTAGAATAACATGTTGGTAGCCTTCACTTCTAAAGCCAAGGTCAGTATGTCCCGAAGTATAAATAAGTGCAGGTGCAGGGTCCTGTCTATGGTTAGGAAGAAACAGGGAGGCAGTAACATAAAACCCTGGATGGGACTCAAAAAGAATATTCTCTACCTTAAAATCGTCACGTTCTATAGTTCCCGTAACTTGCGGATTAAGCGGTGTTTTCTCGAATTTGGAAAGAGGTGCAATTAACAACTTTTTTATGCTATCCCGATAAGATATCCAATCCGATTTTGTCTTTAGCCCGTCAATCCTTTCTTGCCTCTTTTCCAGATGTAGAAATACCTCATTATTGGTTATCCGTTGTAAGGCATCGTCATGAGATTTATATGAAATCCAATCAGCAGTTTTCCCTCGGTTTATATGAAAAACCGACTCCACAGGAGTTTGAGCGTTTAATACACCATCAACAAATAGAAGGCATAGAAAAAATAGGCTAAACCTTAAATTCCTTGTTGAAAAGAGCACCATGTCTATGTAGTTATTGGTTAATTGGATATTTGTTTATCACCTCCACCTAGTTCACTGTAAAATGCAATTTTTTAAATATAAGTGTAGTGCTAAACCGCTTATAAACGTCCCCTATGAGGTGAGCTTGAAGTTGCTGACCATCTCACTACCAATAAATATAAGTAAAAGTTAAGAGAAGGATAGCGTATAATTGGCTATAATTAGGTTGCAGATGCTTTAAAATAACGCTTCTAATGAAATAAACGAAGAGGAAATACTGCTTTGTACTTCCATTCCAACAAAAGCATGTACTTTTAATGGGCAAAGCAAGAAACACCACAGGTTTTAGTACTTGGTGTATTTGCAGTCAATTAATCAAATTAATGTCCAAACCATTTTTCATCTTTTGTATGATTTTCTTACAAAGTCAACTTTTTTCACCTTTAGGTGCCCAAGTTTTTTTTGAGGATTTTAGGGAGTCGGAAGTAGATACTGACAAATGGAATATTCTTAATCTTAAATGGGGCGAAAATATCTCTAAAGAATCACATGGTGGGGTTGTTCCGGAAAATGTATATATCCAAAATGGTAATCTTGTGATTCGTGCTTTGGGAGACTATTACCAAGGAGATATTAAAGGCCATGGACAAAACACTAAAATAGGCGGTGCCCTAAGTACCAAGAAAAAATTTACTTCCGGAAGCTATGAGGTCAGGGCAAAGATCTGTTCCCAACTAGGAGCCTTATCTGCTTTTTGGACCTATTATTATGAAAATGAGGAGTACAATCACGAGATCGATTTTGAATTTCCTGGACATAACCAACATCCTTTTAAACCGGAGGATTCCGATTTAGATTGGGGCTTATTGTCTAACTGGCGTGGAGTTGCCGATGACCACCAAAACACCGCTGACATTTATATTGGCGACCAAACTGACGGCGAATTTCACCTTTATCGATTTGACTGGTATTCCGGGTCAGAAACCGAACAACCTAGAATAGAATGGTATTATGACGATAAGCTGATCCATCAATCCTTTGAACATATCCCAGAACATGCCGCCGAGTTTTCTATAGGCATCTGGTTTCCGTGGTGGATAGGCAAGAGTAATTTCGATATCGATTATATGTATATAGATTGGGTGAAAATTATTCCTTTTGAATAATGATCCTCAGTATGGGGTGATCAAGAGAGTCTTCCTATACAGACTGAAGACCATTTTTGTATAAACACGATAATTGGTCATGATTCTACCTAACCTCTATAAACAAAAAAACCCCCTAAATAAGGGGGTTTCGTGGTCCCACCTGGACTACTCGCTAACTTCTACTCACTTAAATTGCTTAATCTCCGCTATAATTGACTATATTTAGTATTCAGATATAAATTTTAATTCGATATAATCCATTTAAATCCAAAATTGTTGCCCTATTGGTAGCCCCCTTTTACTTGTTTAACTCTAATTAACTATAAATGCAAGTTTCATTTCATTTAAGACAAGATAAAATAAAGAAGTCAGGGTTAATCCCAATACGAATGTTGATTTCAGCGCAAGGCTTTAAATATTTTAAAGTTATCTCGGGTATCGATTGTAAAAAGGAACATTGGGACGAAAGAAACCAAAGGGTGAAAAGCCCTAGAAAAACGGAGGCATACAACTACCATGTGGAGTATAACAAAAAATTGGATGAAACCGAAAATGAGGTCAAAAAGTTATTTAGGTATATCCTTTTAAACAACATTATACCTTCCAAGGAGTTTATCGCAGAAAAACTTGATAATGGTTTAAGCTCAATCAATCTTTCCAATGAATTCTTCCCAGCGTTTGATGAGTTTATTGAGAAAGGGAAAAATGTTAAAGCGAAAAGTACTCTTAAAAAATATCAATCTGTTTTAAATTTTTATGAGGAGTTTTCCGAATTCACCGGATATCCTGTTCGCTTCGATACGATCAATTTTGATTTTTTTGAACAGTTCACCGATTATTGCTTTGAAAGAAAGAACACATTAAACAATTATTTCGCAAAATTGATTTCCGTCTTAAAAACCTTCATGAACTGGTCATATGAGAGAGGTTATCATGACAACTTAGAATATAAAAAATTTAAGGCTTCAGGTCAAGAAACGGAGGTTATATACCTTACAATGGAGGAGTTGATGACCCTATACCACCATAAGTTTCACAACAAAAAATTGTCCAAAATCAGGGATGTTTACTGTTTTGGATGTTTTACAGGATTGCGCTATTCTGATATAAGTCAATTAAGACCTTCTAACATTTTTGAAGACAACCTTGTTTTAAACATAAAAAAAACAAAGACTATTGCCCATAAAATTCCATTGAACAATTTTGCAAAAGAGATACTAAAAAAATACAATGGCACTATTTATGAGCCGCTGCCGATTATATCAGATGTAAAATTCAACAAGCATATTAAGGAATGTTGCCGATTTGCAAAAATCACAACTCCTACCACGACAACCCGTTGGATAGGGCAAAGAAGAATTGACACTACCGAACCGAAATGGAAACTGATAACCAGTCATACTGCCCGTAAAACCTTTGTTACTAATAGTCTTGTTCTGGGGATGAAGGAAATGGTGGTAAGGAATATTACTGGCCATAAACAAGAAGCAACATTCAGACGATACGTAAAAATAGCTGAGGACCTTAAAAAACGGGAAATGGATCAAGCCTGGAACAATATTTAATTTTTATTATCTAGTTTGATTCTCAAGATGAAATTGATGAAAAACTTTTTTTAATTTTCAACAACACTCTTACTCTAACCGATTGCGGATGGCAGCAGACAACGTCTTAAAACCCCAAATCAAAGGGATTGTGGACGAACTCTAACTAATTGGGGATGACTATAAACAACTTCTTAAAACCCTAACTCAAAGGAATTGAGTACGAACTCTAACCGATTGTGGATGGCTGCATACATCGTATTAAAACCCCAATTCAAAGGGATTATGCACGAACTCTAACCGATTGGGGATGAGCATATATACCTTCTTAAAACCCTAACTCAAAGGGATTGAGGACGAACTCTAACCGATTGCGGATGGAAATATCCCTTGACCAATAAATTAGAGCTACTCTAACCGATTGGGGACAACCCGAAACCCAATTCCAACCCCTAATTCTAAAGGAATAAACGCCTACACTAACCGATTGAGGATGAAAACAATCACGCTAGACCAAACGATTACCCCTTATCCTAACCGATTGGGGATGAAGCTTAGTTCCTAAAACACACCCGATACTCTAACCGATTGCGGATGACGAAAAGCCCAGTATACCAAGGGAAAGTCACTGCTCTAATGCTGTGCAGACGGCGTTCGGATCCCCCAATAGTTCGCTACTCTAACAGTTTGCGGATGAAGAAAAACCGTGTATACTAGGGGAAAGTCACTACTCTAACACTTTGCGGATGGCGTTCGGTTCCCCAAATAATACGCTACTCTAACTGATTGGGGATGACTACACACACCTTCTTAAAACCACAAACCAAAGGGATTGAGGACAAAACTCTAACCGATTGCGGATGAATAAATACACCATAGTAAAACCCCAACTCAAAAGGATTCTGGACGAACTCTAACTGATTGAGGATAACCACATATACCTTCTTAAAACCACAACTCAAAGAGATTGAGGACTAACTCTAACCGATTGGGGATGGAAAAGCCCTATATAACAGGGGAAAGTCACTACAATAACACTTTGCGAACAGACTTCGGGTCTCTAAATAGTAAACCACTCTAACTGATTGAGGATGACTACATATACCTTCTTAAAAATACAACTCAAAGGAATTAAGGACGAGTTCTAACCGATTGCGGATGAAGAAATACCGTGTATACCAGGGGAAAGTCACTACTCTAACCAATTGGGGATGGCTACATACACCATCGTAAAACAACAACTCAAAGGGATCCTGGATGAACTCTAACCGATTGAGGATAAATAGAAACTGTATCGTACTATACAGTTTTGCGGATGAAAAAGAATGAAGAAAGGTCAAAAAAGCAAAAGAAGTTTTTACCAAGTCTGACTGCTTCAGAAAAGAAATTTATATGACTATAATCCAATAATGCTGATTGAAAAATCAATTGTACTACCTATGATAACATAATAAATATAAAATTAATTCGTTCGCTCGAATATGATATTGCCTAACACTAAACAAACATAATGTCAAATCAAGACTAGGACAAGTAGCATGAATAGGCACCTCAAGAGTAATTAGATAATATAAATAGTATCTAAAAATTAAAAAATGGCTTCTATAACTTTAAATGCTCAACCCCAAATTTGTCATTTTTTTGGTTCCAAACCAATATAGCTAACTAAAAATACATATAATGGAAAAATATAGGTTTCATCTCGAAGACCAGTTTATTGGATATACTAATAGGAAAAAAATAATAAAATTACATGGAAATATCTTTGAAAATGACGAACAAATAAAGAATGCCTTAAAAAGCGTTAAAGATTCTATTTTCCAACAACTATTTTATTTGCCAATAATACCAAAAATAGGAATGGGAATTGATTTAAATAGTTTCAAATTTGAAAGGGATAATAGTAATTTAATTTTCAACGTTTACGGCAGCGTTTTTTATATATATGAAATTATTTTAAAAAATGACCATGTTGAATTAAAATTGAACACCAAATTTTAGTATCTTTACCTTGAAAGAAGCAAACGCAAGTTTGATTCAAAAGCGGAATTACTGTAATGGTGGTTCCGCTTTTTTATGTGCAATATTTAAAATAGATGCAATATTATATTGCGTCTATTTCAAAGGCTATGGGACGTAGGTTCGTTCTTTCCCCTTTGGAAGCTTTGTAAAAGCGCCCCCAATTCCCCCTTTTTATATTCATAGATATTGAGCCAGATCCAGTTGGGGAATTCCTTCGTGATAAAACTGGTAAAGGTCAAAAGGTTGTTTACGTTTTGATATTTCTTATAAGAACAGTTAGGACACTTGACTTCGATCCTTCTCTTTAGATTGACATTGGCCTGACAATCGCCGCAGAGGACTTTCACTATTGCTCTATAACGTATATGCGCCATATTCTAAGTTATACATAAATATATTTTGAAAATCTTATGTTTACTTCTAACTAAACCCAAACAAACATTACAAACTCTTTCAACAGTGTTTGGAAATGCTTTTTCGGAAAATAGCTCGACATCCGTAGTGTGTGCCTGAGCATTTAATAGTGGCACAAATCGAACCGAAATACCTGGCACTAACTCCGAAATGGGCGGAACAATACAAACCGAAAAATCCAGTTTGATTATTGATTTTCAGTTCACAATGTTTTAGATTTTCATAAATGTACTTAAATGCGTACATATGTTTGAGATCATTTGATAAAAAAAGGGCTTATAAAAGCCCTTCATCTGCAAAGGAGTAATACCCCTCCCTTGTAATTATTATACTGTCAAGGGTTGGGATGTCCACTAACCTTGAAGCCTCCTTCAACTTCTTGGAAGTCTGCTTATCAGCATCTGAAGGGTTTAAATTTCCCGAGGGATGGTTGTGCACCAGGATAATACTGCAAGTCTTAATTAGGATGGCTTGTCTCAGTATGTCCTTTATCGGAATAAGGCACCCGCTATCGGTACCTGAGGATAAATGGTGTACGTTAACCACCTGATTCTTTCGGTTCAGATGGATTACCTTCGCTTCTTCATGATTGTCCATTACCTCGTCATAGAAGGGGTAAATGAACTCCCTTACTGATTCGGAAGATGTTATTTTAAAAACGGGCAGTTTGGTTCTCCGGTAAATGGCCGTTAACTCTCCAACGAAATCCTTAAATGTTGCGATTCGAATGTCTTTCATAATAGTAAGTTTTTAAGATTATGCGGCCAAAACAATCAACTGGAGCGCAGCGGTGGGGATAAGTCAATGTGGAGATTTTAAAAAATTGCGGTGGGTTCCCCCGATAGGAGGGATTCCCCATTTTTTCAAATACTACATTGACAGGGCAAAGGCGGCTTGATTAAATTGCGGCATAAGTATGAAAAATGAATTTTTAGGCAGGCACCTACTATTGTAATTAGGAAACACCCAAATCATTTTGAGAGGGTTCGATCCCCTCGTAAAATGAATAGTCCTTATTGAAAAAATGTTGAATTCCATTTCTAAAACATCCAAAATCTACGTTCTCAAAAGGGTTTTCTACCCCAACTTAAAACACTTAATTATATGACAAACCATCAAATTAAAAACTGTATTCTCAAATTGTAGATTTATTACAAGTTGCAAGAAATAAGGTTGTTCGCACCGTTAACCAAACAATGGTATAGACCTATTTCGAAATAGGAAAATGTTGGTAGAAGAACAACAAGGGGGAATGGAACGAGAAGAATATGTAAAAGAGATATAAAAAGGACCTTCAGAGGTGAAAAACAAATAACTTGGGAAAGTGTTTTCCGTTAAAAATCTTGAACGAATAAGGTTTTATTATCAAGTTTACGGAAAATCGTCAACAATGTTGTCGATATCTGGGAACCAGAAAAATGAGCAGAAACCGACTGAAAAATCAATTCCGGACAAATTGTCCCGAAAACTGAAACAAGGTGACCTTTTGTTAAGCAAGCCACATTATCTGAAATTATTCCTTTACTTGAATCTTTTGTATTCGTTTTTTAATTCTAAAAAAATAGGGTGGATACCTCCAGCGATACTTTTAATTTCTAAATATCTGAAAATCTCTTTTTCGGATTTAGTAGGAAACTTTCCATCACTTACCATTTCCCTTGCTAAATCTCCAATTTGTGTATCCAATTTACAACGGTCATTAATAAACTTAAAAACCTTTTTGTTGTGAGTTTTACAAAAGGCACCATCAACTGGTTGCTTTTGGTCCCATAGGATACTTCTGCAGATGGCACAATTTCTTCGTCCTCTATAAGCTAAATATTTATACAGGGTCCGTTTGGAGCGCACTTCAATTAATTTCATGATGTCCTCAACCGATAAATCGTACTTCCGGTAATAATTTTCAGCAAGTATTGCTTTGTATATTGCTTCTTCGCCGAGTCCCGGTTTTCTTCCTAGTCTAATTCCTTTGCGTCTTGAACTTTCGAGCCCTGCCCTAGTTCGCTCAATGATAAGATCCCGTTCAAATTGTGCAAAGGCAGCAAATATGGCAAATATAAATTTCCCATGAGGGGACTTTGTATCTATAAAAGGCTCCTGAAGGCTTTTAAAATTGATGCCCTTATCATTAAAGTCTTCCATTAGCTTTATTAGATGGGTAAGACTTCTGGCCACGCGATCCATTTTCCAGACAATTAAAGTATCTCCCTCTCGTAATCTTGGTATTAATTCATCAAGACCTTTTCTCTCGGCCTTTACTCCTGAAACTATATCTGAGAAAATATTCTTACGGAGAACCTTCGCTTTTAATAGAGCATCAACTTGTAAATCCAATTTTTGTGTTTTGGAACTAACTCTTACATATCCAAAATCCATCTTGGGCATTTAAAGGTTAAAAGTGTAAACTAATTAAAGATACGGGAAAAATAAACTATGTTTATTCTGAGCATCAAAAAAGTACGTGACTTTTATTATTGTAGATAAAATGGTCGTTTAAATGTACTTTGTTAATTCCATAATAGGTGAATTACCAGATTCATTAAAAAGAGGAGAACAAATGGAACTGAAAGCTGATATTCTTCAGAGGTATTTATATAGCCCCATAAAAAGGCCGTTTTAAGGGACTATTAAATTTCACTAAAAAGCATTACTTTGGTTGTTTTAGTATAATAGACATATGATCAATGATCATATGTCTGTGTTGTGTGTAAGTGAAAAAAAATCCGAACTGAAATTTAAAACTATAGATATGAAAGCAAAATTGAATTTTACCAAACCAATGCTAAATTTATTAATCGCTGTATTTTTACTAACAGCAAGTTCTAAATTAATAGCTCAAGAAAAAAAATCAACCGATTTAAAAGACTTCAAAGTTATCGTGGAGAAAACGGAAAATGGAATTAAAATGCAAAGTGTAAAAGGAAGCGCGTGGCTTGACTTGTCATTTAGCATAAATAACGACCGACCACAAGCAATTGACGAATATGGAATGACCGAATTAGACAAAATTTCTTCGGACAAGGACGCCAATCTTGCGGATTTCTTATTCACAGTTTCTAAAACAGAAAATGGAATTGTACTAAAAGGTATTGAAGGGACTGCTTGGACGGATTTGAGTTTTTCCCTTCCAGAAAATGGCAAACAAGAAATTGACCAATACGGAATGGTAAACTGAAATAACACCTACACACAATAACAAAGTATTCGGCCCGCCGATAGGCCAGGGCTGAATATCTTGTTGACGGATCCGGTCTCCCTCTATGGGGAAAGCTTTCTTTTTAGCGTTTTTTATGGAGTCGTATTTCGGCAGACTTGCCGTGGTTTTGTTTTGGCAATTGAACTTCGGCATTTTTCTAGTGACCTAAATCCAATTTTTTCACCAGTTTGGAGGACCGTCCGGCCATTTATTGGCGGAATGCTTGCCTATGGCACATAGTTTTCCCGACCCGCACTTAGCGGGTTATTTTGGGTATTGGCCGTTAAGATGTAATATTCCTTTCCAGCAAGGGGGCGGGCCACGCCCGTCGAAGGTCAAAACGGTGACCAATTTTCCTTTTTTGCAGATGGGACACTTGCCTTTGAGCAATGG
Source organism: Arenibacter certesii DSM 19833 (assembly GCF_000429545.1). GTDB lineage: Bacteria > Bacteroidota > Bacteroidia > Flavobacteriales > Flavobacteriaceae > Arenibacter > Arenibacter certesii. Next base: position 30,351 of record NZ_AUCB01000003.1, on the reverse strand, counting down.
TGGCTTCTCCTCTTTGAGTTTTACCGGCACTGTGGCCAGCATTTCTTGAAGGGCGGGCAACTTTTCTTTTTTCCAGCTACTGCTCAAGATGCCGTAATGCCGTATCCGTGTAAAACCCTTGGGCAGGACGTGCAGTGCAAATCGGCGTACGAACTCGTGCGTGGAGAGTTTGAGCAGTTCCTTTTCGGTCTCCTTTTTTGTAGTTCTTTATCTGAATGGTTACCGTTCGGTCCGCCTTGCCCAATTGTTTGATCCGGTAATTACTGATGGCTATCTTATGCGTGTACCTGCCCAGGTATTCTACCACATATTTTGGTGTATGGAACTGCTGTTTCGCATACACTACCCAATTTTTATCAAAGAGCTTATTGTAAATTTCTTGTGGAACGGGCACCTTTTCCTTGCGCAGCAGTGCGACATATTTAGCTCGGAACACGCCGCTCATCGATTTCACATTGAACAGGTACTTCCCTTTACTTCTTGCTGGTTCCCACCTGCCCGATCTGTCCACGCCTCCGCCGGGAACAATACAATGCAGGTGCGGGTGATGAAGCTCCTGTAATGGGAGTGGAGCAAAGGGGTTAGCTAATTTGATGTACAGCCTGCCAACTTGAAAAAGGATGAGCTATTTTTGTATATCACTTTAGAAGAGCCGTATGATGGGAGACTATCACGTACGGTTCTGTGAGAGGGGAAGGGTGAAACTCCCTTTTCCTACTCGACACAAACACGTCAGATTGTTTAAAAATCTCTTCCGTTCTTGATAATTCTGTTTATTACTTTTTCTTCTGGATCTTGATAATCCGACTATGGTCAAACTCATGAAATTACAACATTTAAAATGTTGATATATAGTCGTTTATATACCTTAGCGTACGTTTTCACACTGATGGGCTTCATACCCCTTGTTCAGCAACAAATTCTTTTACCGTATTGGGAACTTCGGAGAGATCATTGAGGAATGTTCCTAAAAACCGAACACAGGTCAATTGAAGCGCTATTCCAAACTTATTGGCATTGCCCCTTCGTTTGTGAATAAATTCTAAATCCAAATTGTCCAATGTAAAATATTTGGAAATCTGATTTTCGTTTAAAACCTCTGGGAATTTCCCATAATTTTTCTTCTGCTCTTGGGTTAAAATTTCATTTGACATTAGTTGATGGTTAAGTTATTTCTTCAATAAAGTCTAATCATTTAAAATAGTGCATTTTGGGTATAGTTTTATGGAACTACCTGACAATATCACAAAAGTTATCGGTATTAAAAGACGAAAAAGAGTACGATAAACTATTGAATTCGATAAAGAGTAGTTCGATAATGACCTGGCAACATATCAATATGCTCGGAGAATATGATTTTTTGGCACATAAGGGCAAATCCTCGTTTGATCTAGAAAAATTAAAGGAAGTGAAAATAAGGCTGGAATAGTTGAACGGGACATTTTGTCCTATTTTTGGTATAGAGCCAATATGAGGTGTTGGGTAAATTACTATCATATTGGCAATACTGAATGCCTTGTTCAATAGATTATTTAATCAGCGTAAATAAAATAGCTATTAGTGCTTTTAATATATTAATCTGCAAGATTCCTATTAAACAAAAAAGGCTATATTAAAAAATCAGATTCTGAAATTATAAATAAAAAAACCTTGGTGGAGTAATATCTGGACTCTATATTTGCATCTATTTTTAATGAATCTAAATAAGAATAGATGAAATTTATTACATTGGCTGCTGCCTTATTGATGTCCCTAACTGTACTTTCGCAAGCAGATTTACAGGGGAAAATAACAGATGAATCTAACCAACCCATTACCGGGGCTACTCTTTATCTTGAGGAGCTTGAACTGGGTACAATGACTGATTTTAATGGGATTTACCATTTGGAAGCTATTCCTAAAGGTAGTTACAAATTAAAAATCCGTATGCTGGGATACGAAAGTCAAATTCAAAATGTTCGTCTAGAATCCAATGCTGATCAGGTGTTAAATATCATCCTAAAGGAAGATTTCAGCAATCTAGACGAGGTGGTTGTTTCCGCAAGTAGGCATTCAGAATACCTCTCCGAAATTCCTGCTTCCGTATCCGTTGTCGGGCAGGTGAAATTGGAAGAGTTTTCACAAGTCACTACCAATATTAGCGACATTCTGGAGTTTACCGTTCCTGGTCTAGCTATTTCTACAGGCACTTTTTCAAATTGGGGCCAAACCCTACGCGGAAGATCACTTCTAGTAATGGTAGATGGTATTCCACAATCTACTCCACTTAGAAATGGACAATTGGGGATAAAATCGATAAATCCAAATGATATTAGTAGGGTAGAAGTTATTAAAGGGGCTACTTCCATTTTTGGAAATGGTGGAAATGGTGGTTTTATAAATTACATCACCAAAAACCCGACCTCTAACAAAAGGCTGGAAGGCACCACCAATGTTTGGGGAACTACCAACTTGGCAAAATCTAAAGATGCCATGGGTTGGGGAGTATATCAATCCCTAAAAGGTAACCTAAATAAATTCAGATATTATATTAGCGGTAGTTTGGAGCAGACTGGTAACAAATACGATGCAGATGGCGTACCACTACTCCCCACCTATGGTTTTGACAATACCGATATTTACAGTGCCTTTGGGAAATTGGAATACCTTCTTGGCGAAAATCAGAAACTGTCCATTGGTGGTAATATTTACAAATCTGTCCACGACACCCCATTTATTCCAGTTCCTGGCGAGGTACAGGTATTTAACGAAGCAGGCGATTATCAAATAAAAGCGGGTTATGGAATAAAAGGTGTTATCTCCGGCGAAGAACCAACGGGATCTACCCTTATAAATGGACAATTAACCTATAATTTGAACAATATATTTAACGGTACTACCAATTTTGAGACCGACCTATATTACCAAAGTACCGAAAACATCTTTTTTTATTCGGACAAATTTGAAAATGGGGGTCAATCAGTCATCAATGCGGAAAAATATGGGTTAAGACCTACTTTTAATACTAAATTTGGCTCCTACAATGCTATTGATGTTTCTTTAACCTATGGGTTAGACCTACTAAAAGATAAAACCAATCAGGGGCTTTTAGATGGCAGGCTTTGGGTCCCCAATATAGAGTTGATTAACTGGGCCCCATATGCGCAGGCAACATTTAAGTTTAACAATCAATGGGTTGTAAAAGGTGGTTTGCGATACGATGATATGAATATGGATATCGTGGACTACAACACCCTTCCCTATTCTCCCAAGGGAGACGGAAATTACAATCCGTCCGTGGCCGTGGAAGGCGGAAAGCTTGCTTTTAATAACCTAGCCTTTAATCTTGGGGTACGGTTTATAGAGCACCAAGAATTTATTCCGTATATAAGTTATTCTCAAGGTTTCTCCATCGCTGATCTTGGTTCTGTTCTACGTTCTGCGGTTGCGAGCAATATTAACGACATTCAATTAGAACCGGCAGTAACCAATAATTATGAATTTGGTTTTATGTCCAAGTTCTCAAATATTCAGTTAGAAGCTGTTGGGTACTACAGTACATCGAATTTAGGAACAGGGGTGGTTTTTGTAGATGAGATCAACACTTTTGTGCCTTCAAAACAACCACAACAAATTTATGGAGGTGAAATCTCAGTAGATTTTACAAGTTTGGACAACAGGTGGCAAATTGGGGCCTCCTACTCTTATGTAGAAGGAGTAAAACATCAGATTGGTGATCCAAACAATCTTTCATTTTTAGGGGGCGATGTAATTTCTGCTCCTAAATTGACTGCCTATGTTTCGTGGAAGCCCACGGAGAAATTAAATACTTCGTTGAGACTGATAAATTTAGGCGATAGAAATCGATTTGATCCCTTCTTGGATGCCAATGATAATTGGGCTTATAGGCATACCGAATTCCCCGTCAACGGATACACGTTGGTAAATCTTTCCATGGCCTATCAATTACAGTCTAATATTTCTGTTTCCCTTGGAATTAATAATTTACTGAATGAATATTATCTACCTGCAAGGTCGCAATGGGCGTCGCCATTAACGACCTTTACCGGGGCAGGAGAAGGCACCAATGCCAAGCTGAGCTTACAGTACAAGTTTTAAAAATAATTGAACCAATTGTTACATTTTAATAGGACGATTAAGAAAATCCACCTTTGGTTAGGCATAAGCTGCGGCCTGTTAGCTTCTATTTCAGGGCTAACAGGGTCGCTTTATGTATGGCAACCAGAATTATCTTCCGCACTTAACCCAAAATTATTAACAGTTTCGGAGATAGATACCATATCTGAAGAAACATTGTTACAAACGGCCTCTTATTTAATGAAAAGGCATAAGGATAGTTTAATAAGAATTAATCTGCCTTATAGAGAACAACAGACCGTATCCTTAATCTTTGAAAACGGGGAAACGCATTACCACCATCCACGGACCGCAAGCTATCTAGGTACAAAATCAGTCTCGATACAGTTTTTTGAAGATTTATTAAATATTCACCGTACTCTGGGTATTCCAAAAATTGGCAAATATATAATGGCCAGTAGTACCATTATTTTTCTTTTATCCATATTGTGTACCGGGATCTATATATGGTGGAAAGCCTATGGAAACAATTTAAAAAGGGGCTTTACAATAAAATGGAAAGCTAAGAAAAAGAAACTTAATTATGACCTACATAAAGTACTGGGAGCTAGCTTTTTTATTCCACTAGCCTTAATTGCCTTTTCTGGTGCGTATTTTACTTATAATAGTTATTACAAGGCTGCCTTCACCCTACTAGATAGTTCCAAGAGGACACAAAACAACAATTCTGATATACAGCCTAAGTTTACCGAGTTGATAAGGAAACCTGACTCTATTTATGCTTTAAGAGCTATTTATTTCCCTAGTAAAAATAATAAGGATTTTCACTTTAGATATATCCAAGATCGCTTTATAGAACCAGGATTTAGAAGGAGCAAAGAATTAAAAATAACTGAGACAGATCAGATATCCGCTTTGACGGATTATTACACTGATACTAACAGTAATAAGATTGCCGCCCAATTTTATCCAATTCACACTGGAGAAATTGCTGGATTGCTAGGTAGAATAATTGTTTTTTTTTCGGGGATGGTTCCTATCACGCTATACATAACAGGTTTCAGGATGTATTTTATAGGAAGGAAAAAAAGCTGAAAAAGCCCAAGATCGCGTATTGATCTATCAAGATACCGAACATCATACTTATTCGTTTGGTTTAAAAACGTCCATCAAATATCCTATCTTAGGACAATTAATTTCCAACTACCTCCGCAACCCTTTTTCTACATCATTATCTGATTAATTAAACGACTACGATTACTTTCACACCACAGTGCGTAACCAAGTTTTATTTATTTAAAGGAAATATCTTAAAGAGAAGATTCAGATCGAAAATAATACTGAGCTAAAGCGAATATAGTATCTTTGCCTTGAAATAAGAAAACCCAAATCTAATTCAAGGATTGATGTTCTGTGCTGATTAACACCGATTTATTCATGAAAAACACATGGTTTAATTTTGACGTCTTCATGATAGTAAGTCAACCGTTATAACCCCTAATGACGAAGCTAGCGCAGAAGCGAAAAGAAATGATCAACCAGTAAATCTTATATAAACGTTTTGTTCCCCCAATCCTACCATTACTCAGCAATTCCACATAATGTCTATAAGGATATATGTTACATGGCATCCAAACTATTGGATGTCCCGACAACTATGGTTGCCCTATTAGAAGCGCCTAAGAAGCAACATGGTTCCCAAGAATATCCGCCTGAACTAACATTGTTAATAGGACATCTCATCAATAATTTCGTTTCTCTATCACCTAGTGATATCCTAATCATTGAAAACATTTACCAAGACGAAAGAACAAAGGACATATGTACTGAACTAAATGGATCGCTTCCCCTATTTATTGCTATTGCCCCTTTAATTGATGCCAAAGACCAACATCAAGGTTTTCTTTTTATTTCTGACACGCAAACTAAACACTTTGGACCTGAAATATTGCGATCATTAAAAACATTGGCCGATCTCATTGCTTCCTCGATAACAATTGAGAAGAACCAACATAAACCAAACGAATTGACTCCAAATGCTGGATTTGGCAATTTTTCGGTAGACGAGAACTTAGAAATGAATAGCATTTCATTTTGGAAATTGGAAATTGGAACAGATAATTTTCATGTCACCCCTAAATTCTCACATATTCTCGGGTATATCCCCGCTGAATTGGATTTGAGATCATTAAACAATTGGATGGAGCTCATCCACCCGGGGGACAGTCATAAATTTAGTACTGAGCTAGAACTATGGAGCCAAAATAACAACGATTGCAAGGAGCTAGAATTTCGGATGTTCCATAAGAACGGCCAGATGATCTGGTTACATCTTTCGGCTAAAAATGTTATAAGGAATGAATCAGGTCTCCCCGTTTTCGTGGAAGGTGAAATTTTTGAGGTTACGTCGCAAAAAAAGGTTTGGGATCAGATCGATTTTATTTCGCCCAAGTTGACTTCAGTGATCCAATCAGGATACAACTGGCTCAGTATTATTGATAATAAAGGATATTTCACCTATGTAAGTACGAGTTCCGGTCTGGCTATGGGCTTTCCCTCGGAAGATCTATACGGTAAAAACTATTTTGATTTTATACATAATGAAGAGCGCGAGAAGGCGTTTTATAACTTTACGAAATTTATTGATAGAGAACCCTTTATCTCAAGGCCATTTAGATTTAAACATAAGGACGGAAGTTGGAGATGGATCGAAGTATTACTGTTCAATTTATCTAACGACCCGGAAATACAAGGTATTGTTGTAATCGCTAGAGAAATTACTGATAAAATATCCTTGAGTCATAATTTAAAATCTTCACAGGAGAACCAAAGACTCCTATTCAATTCCAGCCCATTGCCCAAATACCTCTTGGATCTTGGGACCTATAAGATTTTAGAGGTCAACGATACGATGGTAAAGTGCTTTGGTTATAGTAGGGAAGAGTTAATAGGGATGGATCCTATACGACTTAAGCCGAAAACTGATTCACCGGTATTCATCGATGCTATAGAAACCGCCAAATCTAAAAAAGGAACAAATCGATATGGTGTATTTACGCACCAGAGCAAGACCGGTGAACTATTCCAATTGGAACTGGTAGGCTATTCCTTAACAGTTAGGGATCGTGACTGCATTTTGATCAGTTGTATAGATGTTTCAGAGCGCGAGTTATATTTAGACGGTTTGAAAAGATCAGAACGCCAGCTAAAAAAAGCGGCCGCTATTGCCAAATTGGGCTACTGGAGCATGGAACTGAATGATCGTTCAATTTCTTGGTCAGAAGAGGTCTATACTATCTGGGGAAGAAACAATAAAGCTTTCAAACCTGATCGGGATAATTTTCTAACCACCGTTCATCCTGATGACCGTTCTCTTTTCTCGAAAAGGGATGGGGTCATATCTTATGAAAATCAGATGTACGACCTTACTTATAGGATTATATTGCCAGATGGATCCACACGGTGGGTACATGAAATATCTCACCTAGTTCTGTGTAATGACGGTCTTGCGAAAATTATGGAAGGCACTGTCCAGGATGTAACAGAACAGAAAAAAAATGAACAGCACTTTAGATTGATCGAGTCCGTAGTCTCCAATTCCAAGGATGCCGTAATGATCATTGAAGCGGAGCCTTTTGATCTTTCTGGACAAAGGATCGTTTATGTCAACCAAACATTTACGACCATGACAGGGTATGCTTCCCATGAAGTTCTTGGTAAATCCACAACAATGCTCAACGGCCCCAATACGGTTCCTATGGTACTAAATGGAATGGAGAAATTGCTAGATACTGGAAAGGTCTTTGATGTAAACCTTATAAGAAAAAATAAAATCGGAGAGCAGTATTGGGTCAACCTGACAGCAAATCCGGTAAAGGACGATAATGGCAAACCTACCCATTGGGTTTTCTATGAGCGCGACATAACCGTTCTAAAGAATTCCCAGTTACCAAAGGAGGTATTGGGCCATATTGGGAATCTATTCAATAGTGATCATTCATTGGAGTTTTGTCTGGAAAATGTAGTAAGCCATTTAATTGATAGGCTAAACTATAACATAGGACAAATTTGGTTGCCAAGTTCAGATAAAAAAAACTTGACCCTTGCTGCCAGTTATTCTGCCCTTGGAACGAACAAATCCCTGATTAAGGGATGCAGAACACTGACAACGTGCTATTTTGGTGAAGCACTTCCCGGTACGGTATGGAAAAACCAAGAAATAATAATATGGGAAAGTATAGAAAAAGAAAAGGTTTTTGCAGGAAGCGCTGTCTCAGATACTTCCTGTAATCAGGCCTTTACAGGATTTCCCTTAATATATAACGAAAAAGTTAAAGGAATTCTGATTCTTGGTATGAATAAATGTTATCAGAGTCCAATATTTTATAGCAAGCTGTTCAAACAATTGCAAACCAAACTTGCAGAAACTATCAAACGTAAGCGATTAGAGATCGAGCTTGATCAAATTTTTAAATTTACCCCTGATATCATATGTAAAATTGGTGAGGATGGTTTTTTTAAGAAAATTAATCCAGCTGCTACAAAACTTTTGGGTTATTCTGAAGAAAAGTTGCTGTCCAAAAAACTAATCGGATTCGTTCACCCCCAAGATAGAGCGGAAACCTCCGAGCAATTAAAACGGTTATATCTAGGGCAACCCCTCAATTACTATGAAAATCGATACATTACAAAGGGTGGCCAGACCAAATGGCTCAGCTGGACCGCAAACCTTACCCATGAAAAAGGAATAACCTACGCAGTTGCCAAAGATATTACTGAGAAAAAAGAAATGAAGGAATTGCTTAAGGATGTTTCCAATTTGTCTCGAATAGGCGCATGGGAAATCAACTTTGAGAATGGGACCGTTTACTGGTCGGAGATGACCAAAAAAATTCATGAGGTGGATAATAGTTATAAACCAAACCTTCAAAGTATTCTTGGATTTTATAAAGGTCCAAAGAATACCAATAAATTTTCGGAGGTTATCCATAATGCCTTTTACCAGGATGGGACATTTGATCTTGAAATGCCGATTATAACAGCAAAAGGAAAGGAAAGATGGGTACGGGTTATTGGAAATCCAGAGTTTCTCAGCGGTCAATGTATTAGAATATATGGGAGCTTTCAAGATATCCATGAACTTAAGACAAGTCAGTTAGACTATATAAGGACGAACGATGAAAAAAATGCAGTCTTGGAAAGTATCGGCGATGCCTTCATCTCCTTGACAAAGGATGGGGTAATTACCTATTGGAACAAAAAGGCGGAAGACTCTTTTGGAATAGACAGGGAAAAAGTTTTGGAAAAGCACATAGAAAAGGTGTTTCCTAAAATAATCGAACACGAGATTTTTGTGAAAATAATTAAGTCCATCAAGAGCAATAGCCAATTTACTTTTGTGGAGTATTTCCCCAGTTCCAATAAATGGTACGAGATAAATGCTTATCCTTCTAGTAACGGTCATTCTATCTATATCAAAGATGTGAGCGAGCGTTTAAAGGCGGAGAAGGAGATTAGACTTGTAAATGAACGTTTCACCAGGGTAGTACAGGCAAGCACGGATGCAATTTGGGATTGGGACATTGTAGAAAATACCTTGTTCCTGAGCGATACTTATAAATCCCTATTTGGACATGAGATCAATGTAAATTCTAAAAATTTAAATTTTTGGATAGATCACTTGCATCCGGACGATAAAGTTCAGGTAGTGGACTCTTTTTACAAAGTAATAGAAGATGATAAAACGAATCTATGGGAGTCAGAATATCGCTTTTTAAAAGCTACAGGGGAATACGCATATGTCTGGGATAAAGGGACCGTAATTCGTGATCAGAATGGCAATACCACTAGGGTTGTTGGAGCTATGACCGATATATCGTTTAGAAAGACATATGAAAAATCACTGGAAAAGCTCAATTGCGAATTGGAGAAACGGGCACAAAACATTGAAACACAAAATAAAAAATTGAGGGAAATAGCTTGGACCCAGTCCCATATTGTAAGGGCTCCTTTGGCCCGATTGATGGGGCTCGTAGGCTTGATTAGGGATGAAATGGTGACAGAACAAGAAAAAATAGAGCTATTGGACCACATTTATGAATCGGCAACAGAATTTGACATAATTATTAGGGATATCGTTCGTAAATCACAAACTGTGGTGGAGAGTTTTTAATAGTTTACGTCAATATTTGTACAAAAAAAGAGTGACATGCGTTTGCATAGACCAATTTCATTCACCGTTTTAAACGCATGTCATTCACATGTATAGCTGTATTTTATCATTTTAAAGCTATCGTAATAAAGTAGTGTCAGGTTATCGCAAGTTGTGAAACCGGAGTTACTCAATTGAGTCAAAAATTTCATCAATGAGTGCAAGATGGCTTATTGCAGCGACCTATGTTAGCCCCACCAAAGCAAATGAAATGATACATTCAAATATGGAGAATAAATCTGGTCCGGAGATTGCAAACCGATTATATCAGGTAATCCAGAAGAACAAGGCATCGGAGGAGGCCTACAGTAAAGCTGCGAACAAGGTGATAAGCGCTAATCTGAAGTCCCATTTCCAAGAAATATACACGAAGCGAAAAAGATTTGACCAAACATTGACCAAGGAAGTGTCAAGAATATTTCCCGAACCTCTTCCCGTCGCTTGGAAGGATAACCATATAGATCTTTGGATCGACATCGAGAGCATTATCCGCTCCTCAGATGATGTTACCATTTTGAATGCATGCCTCCAGGGTGATAGATTAGCGGTAAGGGAATATAATGAATTGTTGGAAAAATACTCATTACCATTTGAGGTGTACCATGCCATCAGAAAACATAAAATGTTTATAGAAGTGGATTTACAGAAAATGAGTAATAGGAAAGTTTATAACTCATAATGGATTGTTTCTATCTAAATGACTTTATTCTAGAGTAAACACGTGGGGTTAAGCTTAATGTTTATTCAAAAGATTCGCCCCCTCAACATGCATAAAGATGTAGATATTCATTATCGAAAAATTAAAATTATCCGACCGTTAAAAGAAGTAATAGGTGACACACTACCTAGATAGGTTAAATATACTATTTCAATTCAGTAAATGTTAGAAAATCACCTCTATCAGAAAAATGATTTACTGGATTGGAAAAGGACTAAAGAACCCGATCTCGATACTTGTTAACGAATTAGTAGGGCTAGGATGATTGATACCTTTACTTTAGCACCTTTGTTATACCTATTTCATGAAAACAGTCCTACTTATTAGAAAAATATATTCAGATGGTTTTAAAAACATTGGGAATTTGATGGTTCAACAATACTTAAAGGCCTTTGCCTGGTTTAGCTTCATCATGTTTACAGTAGTGCTATACGCTTTTATCTATAGATTGGCCACTGGTTTTGCTTTTAACTGAACATTCGTTAAGAAGCCTTACACTCATGAGCCAGACAAATTTATGTTTGCCCCAAAGATTTTCTTTGATGCGAGTGCTAATTCTAATAAGATTTAAATTTATTGAAAAGTAAATGGAAGTAAAAACTGTTTGGATCATCGATGATGATTTGGTATCACAATTTGCCATGACATATAAAATCGAACAATCCAATGAAAATTACCATGTCGAAATCTTCAATTCTGCGGAAAAAGCTTTGGCCATGATCAAAGTTTGTGAGAAAACTCTAAAAGATATGCCCAATATAATATTATTGGACCTTGTTCTGCCCGGACTTAGTGGGTGGGACTTCCTTAGAGAGCTGGAGGATATTCAGGGACATACTGATGATTTGGAGATCTACATAGTTTCCGCCTTTACCAATTCAATGGACCGTAAATTAGCCGAAGACCATCCTTTGGTTATAGGCTATTTTAACAAGCCACTGAACAAAGTCAACGTAGATCAAATATTCCGAAGGCATAAAAGAAATTAAACTGACTAAATCGCGTTCAGAAATTTTAATGAAAATCTGCAATTCTGGTTTTACCAGAGATAAATGAAGACATTATAATTGTATGATCTGAGCTTCATTGGCCTTCATGGTCTATACGAGTGTAATGTTCCTTAGCACTTATTCTTAAACCTTCGATGTAGTTGGCCATAAAGGAAAAATGAGACGAAAATACTGTTAGAAGGCCCAGTGACCGCATAGCTGCATAAAAGGACAACATCTATGATAGACCTCCAAAACATTGGGTCTTAGTGTTTAGATAATTCCTTTTTAATCCTGTAAAAAGAGATTTTTCCAATTTTAGCACGTTTGCATGCCAAATCAATTGAAAGGTTTTTGGTTTTCGTATAAATGTTTAGCGAAATGATACTTCTCAATAGTTTCCTGTTTAGAATCAGTAGGCCTGCCTAAAAGTTCGTTTCTTTTACGGGCATTGTTAAAACCAACTTTTGTTCTCTCACTAATAAGGTTACGCTCAAATTCTGCAACGGTCGCAAAAATTTGGAGTAAAAATTTACCGTTGGCAGAAGTCGTATCAAATTCAGGTTCGCTCAGGCTTTTGAAATGTACGCCTGTCTCATTGAACCTATTGATAAGTTCTACCATATTTTTCAGAGAACGAAAAACTCTATCGTTTTTATAGGTAAGGACAGTATCTCCTTTACGCATAAACTTCAGCATTTCGTTGAGGCCGTTCCTATCATCACGAGTTCCACTTGCGATATTGGATTTTTGAAGGGCATTCGAACTGTTCCGTAAAACGGCCGGTTCATGGGACACTTAATTTTTAGAAATTAGTAAAGTTTTATTAAGACGATTATATGGGAATATAGGTTAAAGCATGACCAAAAGTCTCTTCGTTCGGAAGGAGAAAAGGTTAAACTGCTAAATTTGTACTTATACAACAAATTGCCACGATATAGAAAAAACCTAGAAAGATGAGAAATTTCGGAATTATAACATTGATTTTTTCGACCATTTTGATGAGTTGTAACACGGACAAATCAAAAACCAAAATCGAAAATCCGGAGTTCACGAAAACTGAACAAAAAACCGACACGCTAACAAAACACCTAAAACCGTTTAACCCAGAATTGCCGACAATGGGACTTTTGATGTATAATGGAGTTTTACAAAGCGAAGTAATCGCAACTTCTGATGTGTTCGCCAAACCGACCGAAGATGGGAAACAACTTTTTAATGTTATTTCAATTGCAGAAACCGAAAACCCAATAACGACAGAAGAAGGAATGCATTTCGTTGCCGATTATACTTTTGAGAACTGCCCGAAATTAACAGCTTTATTTGTCCCAAGTGCTTATGATATGTACGCTCAAGTCCATAATAACAAACTCGTGAATTTTATACGAGAAAAAAACAAAGAAACAAAATATACTGTGAGCAACTGTGCAGGAGCGCAACTTATCGGGAAATCGGGTATTGCGGACGGACATAAAATTGTTACTTGGATTGGTGGTGGCGAACAATTACAAAAAGATTATCCGAATTTAAAGGTCCAAGACGATAGTTCAGTGACTTTTGTTGATGACGGAAAATTCAGTTCCTCAAATGGAAATTTGACGAGTTATATTTCTGCATTAAATTTATTGGAAAAAATGACCAGTCCTAAACATAGAAAATTTGTGGAAAGTTATTTATATCTCGACCGACTTCAAAATTGGAAAGGATAGGTACCGTGGCCAATAATGGTTCCTATGAAATACCCTAGCTCAGTTCTCTAAAACCAACTTTATAAGGTTTACTAAATCCCACTTCTATTTAGACTTTTCTAAATGAAAAATTAGCGTTTAAAGATGTTTCTTAAAGTCCTGCCGCTGTCCTAAAATGCGAACGACGAATATGCCGTTTTTGGACGGTTCATAAAATATTGTATGCGCTTTGAAATTATATTTTTTTAGTGATGGTACATATTCAGAAGCACTACGCCCTATTTCGGAACTGTCGGCAAGAGTCTGTAAAAACTGTAATAATTCAGTAACATAATCATGTGTCTGTGATTCGCCCCAAGTCTCTAAAGTATAATCTACTATATCGTCGATATCGCTATCAGCCTTCGACGATAAATTATAACTAGACATTCTTCGTGCTTTGAATTCTGTTGTTTTTGCGATTTTTGGCCGCCTCAACAATTTCATCAACAGACCTCTTCTTAGAGCTCACACCGCTATCATAGCCTTCTTGTATTGCTGCTTTGGTCATTAAAAACTCCTTATTGCGTTCCTCATCTAAACGTATTAGATGTCGCATATATTCGCTGTCATTAGCGAAACCACCATTTTCAATTTGCAGCTTTATCCATTTCTCTTGAGAAGTGGTAATAGTCAATGATTTTCTAATTGTTGCCATAATTTTAAGCTTTATTTACATACAATATACGTAAAATAACATATTATTGACTTGCGATTTAATAAATAATTGTTAAAAATAGGTTTGAAGGGGTTGTAAGTGGTAGCAATTAACCCCACGTTCAATTAGACTTTCAATAAACCTCCATGTCATGTATTTCAAGGGTCGTTTAAATACACTTTGTGAGTTCCGTAAAAGGTGAATTGCCGGAACTACTAAAGAGAAAAGCAAATGGAACTTGAAGCCAATATTCTACTAAGACATTTAACTAGTCCCATAAAATAACGTTTTTGGGGACTACTGCAGTTTTAATTTTCAAAAGGTGAAAATCCTTTCTTTAACCATTGGTGATTGGCTAACTTTTGGAAGATCTATAGCATAGATAGTTAATTATTAATATATTTACACCAGATGCAGAAGTACAATCACATTAAAGCATTTTTCTTTTTAGGCCTGTTCAGCTTTATGATGCTGCATCAAGCCTTTCCTCATCTGCATCATCAGCACGAGGATTCTCATTCACATTCAGATATATCACATACGGGCGGGCACGACCATAACGATGATCATTCCCAAGAAAACACAAATTCACCTTTTGGTTTATTTGGATCCTTTATGGATATGCACGTACACTCCACGGTGTCAATTGATATTGAAATATTTAAAAGGGACATCGTTGAGGAACAGACCAATATTGGCAAAGAGATTGCCAATGCTGCTTCTGACGATCAAAGGTTTTTAATTGATTATGGGCGTTATACAATACCGCCAATTTATCGTCCACCCAACACTTATTTTAATTATTATCTCTCATCCCTCGATACACGGGGTCCCCCATCTTTAGGTTAATCGTTTAGGAATATTTGCCAGAATGGCGCAATAGTCCTTTTTAAAACTTCAGACCTGTCTACAGACAGGCATGATTAAACCTAAAATTCACGAAAATGAATAAACAAATCGTATTCGCAATTTGCGGATGCCTGTTTTTTGTTGGTGGTTTTTCTCAAACTAAAAATTTGGAGAGATTGCTCAATGAAATAGAACAGAACAATACCGAGTTAATAGGCTATCAATCCTATATTGAAAGTCAGCAGCTCGAAAACAAGAGCGCTAACAATTTGCCGGATCCCCAGCTCACTGGATATTATTTACCATTTGGGGATAATATAACAGACACCTATTCGGAATACCAAATAGCACAATCCTTTGAATTCCCAACAGTATATGCTGCACGTAGTAAATGGAACGATATAAAATCGGTGCAGCTCCAAACTGCATATGCCAAGAGGAGACAGGCAATACTTTTGAATGCAAAGGAGTTCCTAATAGAACTGGCTTACTTCCATAGGCAAAAAGCCATTGAATCCGAAAGAAGATCCCAAGGTAAACAGGTATATGATCAGATCCAAGAGCTCTATAATAAAGAGCAGGTAGGTATTTTAGATCTGAATAAAGCCAAGATTGCCTGGATTCAGGAACAATTTGTGGTGGAACAGATTGAAAATGATATCCAAATTCTCGTATCCAAACTTAAAACCTTAAATGGCGACAAACCTTTGGATGGACTATCAACGCAAATCGATTTGCCCGTAGAAATTGGAAGCAAGGACGACCTCTGGCTGGAAAAACTGGCCGAAGACCCTTCCCTACAGGAATTAAAGACCAATGAGGCTGCTTCCTTGCAAAAAATGAAATTGGAGCAAAACAAGGTCCTTCCAAACGTTTCACTGGGCTACAACCATCAGGGTGTTAAAGGGAATTTTAATTCAGGATTTTTTGGTGGACTTACTATCCCATTGTGGAGCAGTAAGAACAAGGTAAAAGCCGCACAGGTAAACCATGAGTATCAGCAAACCAATACCCAAGTAATTACCACTGCCATTAATGCGCAATTTGAAGAATTATTTACACGCTACCAATTAATGCGTTCCAAGTACAGTGAGTATCAAATTACGATGGGCAATTTGGAAAGTGAGAAATTACTTTTTAAAGCATATATGTTGGGCGAATATTCATTTATGGATTATTACGTAGAGCTCCAGTTTTACCGAAATGCATCCGATAAAATGCTGCAAATGGAAAAAGAGTTGCATTTGCTCCAGGCACAATTATTAAGTCATCAATTATAAATTTTAAGACAAAAACATTATGAAAATTTCTAAAATAGTATTCGCAGTAGCTTTAGTTTCAACAGTTGCCCTGACTTCTTGTAGAGACACAAAATCAAAGACAGAAAGTACAGAAGAGCACGGTCATGAACACGATGCAGACGGCGGTCATATGCACGAGGAAACTATAGAGCAGGAAGAGTTCCATGTCGATAAGGACTCTATGGAAATTAAACCTGAAACCCATAAACATGATGATGGTGCCGAACACCACAATCATTAAACTATAAATAGTTATAACAAATGAAATATATAATTATAGTGCTTGCCTTTTTGGCTATGTCTTGTAATAACAAGGCAGAAAATGCACATGCACATAATGCCGATGGAAGTCACGTTGGGGAAGAAATTCCCCGCTTGGACCATACAATTTGGACGGACAAAACAGAACTATTTGTTGAGTTTCCGGTACTAATAGTGGGCCAAGGAAGTAGATTCGCCGCTCATTTTACTGAAATGGACAAACACCGGCCCGTTAGGGAAGGTGCGGTAACCGTAAGCTTAATAAAAGATGGGAAGGGCATCAGGAATACGGCGGATGCACCTTCATCACCTGGGATATTTTCACCTGCCATTCAACCCAAAGAAGCAGGGAACTATCAGTTGGTTTTTGATTTAACTACGCCCGGATATTCAGATAAGATCACAATTGATGATGTTACTGTATATGCCAATGTAGATGAAGCCATAAAAGCTTTAGGTACGGCCCAAGATGACGGCAGCATATCGTTTTTAAAAGAACAGGCTTGGAAAATTGACTTTCAGACTGCTTCTGCGGTCAAGGGTGAAGTCTATGATGTCATCAATTCATCAGGTGTCTGGATGCCTTCTCCAAGCTCGGTAAAAACGCTGGTAGCCAAATCTAACGGTGTCGTGAATTTTGCAGTTGGCAATCTCACGGAAGGTATGCCTGTGAAACGGGGGCAGTTATTAATCGATGTAAGCAGTCAAGGTTTGGCGTCCAATAATTTGAGTACAGAAATTGCCAAGGCACGCTCCAATTTTGAACAGGCAAAAGCAGAATATGAACGGAAAAAGCAATTGTTCGAATCGAAAATTGTTCCTAAAGCAGAGTTTGAAAAAGTAGAAAGCAATTTCAATATCGCCCAATCCAATTATCAAGGCCTTACGGCTGGAGTCTCAGGTGGAGGGAAGCAAATTCGGGCACCTTTTGATGGTTACATCACGGCAATAAATGTTGCCAATGGGGATTATGTGGACCAAGGCGCTGCTATGGTAACGGTAGGAACGCATCGATCCAGAATATTAAAAGCACAAATTGCGCCTTCTTATGGTCTTACCATGGAGAACGCACAAAGCATTTGGTATCAAACCAAGGAAGGGCTATGGCGTAATGTGGCATCGTCTGCAGGTTCGATCCTCTCCATTTCTAAAGATGTAGATAACAACAGACCGCTAATTTCAGTATTTGCCCAGGTCAATGACGATATTGAAATGCCGGAAGGGAGCTTGACCCAGGTTCAAATTGCAATGGGCAACGCAATCCAAAACACCACGATCCCTATAAGTGCTTTGTTGGAAGATTATGGTAGTTATTCCGTTATGGTACAACTTTCGGGAGAAAGTTTTGAAAGACGACCTGTAAAAATTGGTAAGCGCAACGGGGAAAATGTAGAAATACTCCAAGGTCTGGAAATTGGCGAAGTGGTAGTTACCACAGGAGCATATCAGGTTAAAATGGCTTCAATGTCCGGTTCAACACCTGCACACGGTCACGAACATTAAAAAATAGAAGAGAAATGTTAAACAAAATATTATCAATTTCACTTCAAAATAGATTGCTCATTCTGTTGGGAGCGGTTGCATTGAGCGTGTTGGGTATTTATTACGCCCGGACAATGAACGTCGATGTATTCCCAGATCTTACGGCACCTACGGTAACGATACTTACCGAGGCGCATGGAATGGAGTCTGAAGAAGTCGAAAAATTAGTAAGCTATCAGCTGGAAACAGCCTTGAACGGCTCGCCAAATGTTCGAAGAATCCGTTCTTCATCGGCAGCAGGTATATCCATTGTTTGGGTAGAATTTGATTGGGGAACCGATATTTATCGCGCACGCCAAATTGTGAGCGAACGGATCCCAATGGTAAGGGAGAATTTACCTGAAGGAATCGGTGCGCCGACTATGGCTCCTATTTCATCCATTATGGGCGAAATAATGCTTTTGGGCGTCACCTCGGATGCTTTGTCCCCGATGGAATTGCGGACCCTTTCCGATTGGACGATACGACCACGGATTAAAGCTATTGGCGGCATTGCCAATGTGGTGGTTATTGGTGGCGATTTTAAGCAATACCAAATATTTGCGAACCCTGAAAAGTTGAAGCATTATGATGTGAGCCTTTCTGAACTGGTGGAGAAGGTGAAGGAAGCGAACATAAATGCACCGGGTGGAATCATCAATCAGTATGGAAACCAGTATATCATAAAGGGAAGTGGTAGAGCGTATGCTCTGGAGGATTTAAAAGAAGCGGTATTAAAACAGGTCAATGGTCAAACTTTAAAAATTAAGGATGTGGCCACGGTACAGATTGGAGCTGCAGATAAGATTGGCGATGGATCATTAAATGCTAAGCCAGCCGTTATTTTAACCATTGCAAAACAACCTGATGTCAACACATTGGAATTGACAGAAAGATTGGATGAAGCAATCGCTGATCTGGAAAAAACCTTGCCAAAAGGGGTGAACATCAAAAGTCAAATCTTTAGACAGTCCAATTTTATCGATGCTTCCATCAGCAATTTGAATCAGACCTTGTTGGAAGGGGCGTTTTTTGTAATGATTATCCTCTTCATATTTTTAATGAATTGGAGAACCACCTTAATTTCCTTGTTGGCCATTCCTATTTCCTTATTGGTGTCCATAATCATCCTAAAATGGCTGGGGTATACCATTAATACAATGAGCTTGGGCGGGATGGCAATCGCTATTGGCGCCTTGGTGGATGATGCCATTATTGATGTAGAGAATGTCTATAAACGCTTGCGTGAAAATATCAGAAAACCAAAGGCCGAACGCGAGTCTACCTTGACCGTAGTGCGTGTGGCATCGGTAGAAATTAGGAGTTCTATCGTTATTGCAACCTTGATTATCATCGTATCATTTATACCGCTGTTCTTTTTGAGCGGGATGGAAGGTCGTTTATTGCAACCCCTGGGAATAGCTTTTGTAACATCTGTTCTAACATCATTGATCGTTGCTGTAACGGTAACCCCAATATTATGTTCCTATTTGTTGGATAACGAAAAGCTTTTAACCAAACAAGCAGAGGGCACACGGGTGGAACGCTGGTTACAGAAACATTATGGAAATATATTGGAACGTGCCACAAAAGTTCCAAAAACTGTTATTGGCATAACGGTCATTGCCTTTATGGTTAGTCTTTTAGTTTTAACGCAATTGGGAAGAAGTTTTCTTCCAGAATTCAATGAAGGTTCCTTAGTGATTAGTGTGGTAGGACCACCGGGAATGTCGTTGGAAGAGAGCAACAAAACAGGAAAACTGATAGAGACGATATTATTGGAGTTGCCCGAAGTTGAAGTCGTTACCCGAAGACAAGGGAGAGCAGAACTGGATGAACATGCACAAGGGGTAAATGCTTCAGAAATTGATGTGCCTTTTGTTCTCGACGGAAAAACCAAGGAAGAATTTTTTGAAGAAGTCCGTACCAAATTAAGCATTGCCCCGGGGGTAAATATTACCTTAGGGCAACCCATCGCGCACCGTATAGACCATATGCTATCAGGTACACGTGCCAATATCGCCATCAAGATTTTTGGTCCGGATTTGCAACGCTTATTTGAAGTAGGCAAGAGCGTAGAGCAGAACATCAAAGATATTGAAGGCTTGGCAGATGTAGCGGTAGACCAGCAAGTCGAAGTTCCGCAGATACGCATCAAACCTAAGCGCCAAATTTTGGCAGCGTATGGAATGACGGTCGGATATTTAATGGAGCAGGTAGATATTGCTTTTGCCGGTGAAGAAGCGGGTGAAATTTATGAAGGACAACAATATTTCGATCTGGTTGTTCGCTACGAAAAACCATTTAGGAATGACATTGAGAACATCAACAATACATTAGTCAGCCTTCCAAATGGCGGACACACAATATTGGGAGAATTGGCAACCGTTCAATCCGTGAGCAGTCCGAACACCATTAATCGTGAAGATGTGCAACGTAAAATTGTAGTCGCTGCCAATGTACAAGGCAGGGATTTGCGAAGTGCCGTAAATGAAATAAAGGAAGTTGTCGCCAATAATGTAATAATGCCGGAAGGCTACCGGGTGGAATATGGCGGACAGTTTGAAAGCGAGTCCAAAGCATCACAATTACTTATTTTCACTGCAATCATTGCAATAGCTATCATTTTCCTGTTATTGTATTATGAATTTAAAGAGGTAAAACTGGCATTTGTAGTCTTGATCAATCTGCCTTTGGCCTTAATAGGTGGTATATTGATCGTTTACTTCACTTCCGGAATTATCAGTATCGCAGTGACCATAGGTTTTATTAGCCTTTTCGGTATCGCAACCCGAAATGGAATCCTATTGGTATCCAGATATGAGGATTTGCGAAAGGAAGGTATCCAAGGTTTTGAGCTCATCAAAACAGGAGCATTGGATAGGTTGAACCCTATCTTGATGACGGCTTTTACAACAGGCTTGGCATTAATACCATTGGCCCTTAAAGGAGGCGAACCAGGGAGTGAAATACAAAGCCCCATGGCAGTGGTTATTTTGGGAGGATTGTTATCTGCGACCATTTTAAATTTGGTCGTAATCCCTTGTGTGTATCAGTTGGTATTGAAAAGACCGACAACGGTTCCCGATACCCCGGAAGTAATATAAATGAAATTAAAAATTTTCTTGGATCAAATACCTGAACCATATCAGACCTTGCGCAACAAATTGTTTGCCAAGGTCTATTTGGCTCGGAGTTTTGGCCTAATTTAAGATTCACTGTAGACATTGAATTGATCCAAATAAAATTTTTGGACTTATAACCTTTCTAAGATCAAAACGAAGGTTTAATGGTGGAATAAAACACCGCACCTTTACGGTTTACTTAACCCCAGGTTTAATGCATATGACAATGTTAGTTGTGAGAGTGACATTATCTATTAAAGTTGTCAATAGCATGGCCATCAATGGTTAAAACGTCTGATGATAATCTTTGTATTCCTTTGATACTATAAACGATATAATTATCATTACTGATAATTATCAAAAATTTTGTTCTTAATTTTCTAAAATTATGAAACACATAAAACTTCTTGTTGTAAAAATTTTATTAATTACCCTGTCACTATTTTTGTTATTGATTATAAACAGTTCCTGTAAAAAAGAAAAAAGGGACATTGTCATAGCACTTTCAACTAAAGCCAAAGAAAGTCCTATTAAAATTACCGTCAAGCCTTTCAGCTTTATGGATTCTATTCCTTTGGACTTTAAAGGGGTCACTCCTGACAGTGTATTTATAGGATATATAGAACTTGTAAATGAGAAGCTTCTTAAAAAAGTTGGCGGCAATAGTGGTTTTTTTAATAGGAATTATGGTGATTTTAAATCTACCATTTATTGTCTTAGTGGTTATAAGAATGGAAAACAATTTTATGTTGTCGATGCGAACCATAATAAGGACTTTAGTGATGATAAATTCATTGAATTTGATAAAAAATTGGCCCATGATAAGAAATCAATGCCACAATTCTTGGATAGATTTCCAGATGTGCGAATAATAGTAGATAAACTCGCTGAAAACAAGATATATAGGGATACAATAATAATTTCCTTGTATCCAGATGCTAACTATTTTACTTATCCCGATAAGTTTACTCCAGATAATAAAGAAAGGTTAAAAAGGGACTTGCTTCTAGCTGCGGCCTTTAAAGATTATCACCATGGAACTTTCGTTACCTCTAACAAGGAATATGAAGTGGCTATTAATAAATACGGATTTAAAGAGCCCTATTTCATATTCAAGAAAAAAAAGGATGATTTTCCTGAGTTCAACAGTCTCGAACGTGAGGAATACATAGTATTTGATACAATCCAACTAGAAAACGACTATTTTAAAATAGATTCAATTCAATATAGCCCTCCAAGCTTAAAATTGAAGCATTTAAATATAGAAAAATTGAGTACAGGGTTCAGAAAGGGTGATATTTCCAAGAATTACAATTTGGAAGGGATTTATGACAACAATTCAACTTTTAGGAATTTGCTTTACAGAAAAAAACTTTTGCTAATCGATTTCTGGGGGACGTGGTGTATCCCATGTAGAAAATTGACGCCTGAGCTTGTTGCTTTAAATAAAGAATATGGAAGAGATTTGGGCCTTGTTAGCTTAGCCTTCGAGCAAGATGTTGAACCGGTTCGGGAATATGTTTCAGTAAACAAAATGAACTGGTATCATGGTATTATAAGAGGTGTTCCAAAATCTGCAAAAAAACCAAAAATAATTTCAGATTTAAGGATTGAGGCCTATCCAACTTTCATCATATTGGATTCCGATTTGAAAATTGTCTTCAGAGGGAATGGCAACAATTTTAATGAGATGACCGATTTTATTAAAGAATTCTTAACGGAATAACATAGCCCTAAACCATTAAAATATTTTTCTTTTTTAATAACAGCCAAATGCTAAGGAACTGTGGTGGCAAGTGCTGGATTCCGGCGAACAAATAAATGAAAATGCCATAACATCAACTTTTAATGGAACAAAATTCCAATCCTCTAAAGTTTACTAAACCCCACGTTCAATTAGACTTTCGAAAAACCTCCATGGCGTTTATTTCATGGGTCATTTATCAGGTAAAATGACAATGTTTATTTTAGATTTTTCATAATTCTAATACCCTGGCCGATGGGCGTTATGTAAAGAGTTCTCAAAAGAGAGTGCATATGAGAGGGTTTGGGAAGCATCCTTTTAAAGCAATATGATAAACCTTCACTCGTAAATTTTCAAAATTCTCTTGAAAAAGAACACGTCACAAAATATGCATTTCAGTTCAGGCTAGCTTGGTATGAAGCATATTGCTAGGAATGCAATGGAGCGGCAATTTGCTGATGACCCTGTTAGGCGCAATTTGAGTTTTCGGTGCTGGTTGATAACTCTTAATAATTTCATTTTCAAGTATTAAACTTCAGTTCTAACTTTACTGAATTTAAACTGTAGGCATGATAATTGAAACGATTGGGTCAATAGCTTTGGGATTAGGTATAGACCTAGGCAAAGCAAATATTTTAAAATTCACTGGAGATAATCGAACAATTATTGAAAAGGATTTAGATGATGTTATTCAAAACGCTATCAAATCATTCGAAAAGGAAAATCCGATTATAGAAACTTATGATAAGATACCATTTTACAAGTCTGCAACTTTAATTGATGAATTGCTGAGATACAGACTATTTGAAGATTTTGATCAAAGTATGATAGGGGAAAAATTGACAAATCAGCAGAATATTATTTCGCCAACAACAGCAGAATTATCTCTTTTCTTTAACATATTCGAATCCAATCTCTCGAGTAAAGATTCACTCAATGAAATTATGTTAAAAAGGGTGCAGTTTGAAGAGATTAACCAAATATCAAAAAAGCTCGATTCGGCATTAGACTTGTTTCAAAACCTTTTGAATGGCTTGGGCGACGGTTTAGCCAAACTTAATGAAGAATATAAAGCTCAAATCGATGAAATTGAGAAACAAATATTAGCCTTTATGCCAGAAACGGCGCTAAAGCGTATATTTGATTTGGAAAGTAGAATTCAAAACTCGAATTCTTTTGATAACCCTACTATGTCAAAGTTAGTTTATCTAAAGGCTCTATGTAAACTTGATTTGGGGAAAGAGAGAAATAATGTGGCACAAACCTTTATAAAGGCATATAATTTACATAATGACAAAGGGATAATCCGCGATAGGGCTTGTATAGAGTACTTGAATATTCAGGAAGAAGAGAAAGCCATAAATCTTGCAAATAACATTTTAGAAACAGAAGAGTTTAATCATACAGCGTGGATAGTTAAAACTTTGGGTTCGCAAGATTTTTTAAAGGAAATAGAGCTAATCCCAAAGAGTGTCCTTTCCGCAGATGGTTTCAAGATAAGTTTAGGGCATAACCTAATCACTTCAGGCAAAGTTAGAAGTATAGGGGAGTTAAAAACACTTGGGATTGAATTAATGTTAGACTTCAAGGGGACAGAAATTTTCAATTACAAGAATAAAGAATATTGGTTTCTGAAATCAGCCTTATTGCTTCAATCGATCGTTGAGGAATTTCCCACACTTAATTTCTTAAATGCGAAATCAATTTATGAAAGGACTGGTAGAAAATCAGATTTGATTTTTTGTTTTACAATGATTTACGAGGGCATATTCGGGACAGAAACTTTCCAACATAATAATATTCAAGTATTCTATTACTATTTCGTACAGTTTATGACTGCAACTGATGAATCAGTTTTAGGTGATATTAAGAACTCCTATAGAAATTTAAAAGAGCAACCAGTATTTATAATACTATTAACACAAGCATTAATTAGGGGAGCCAAATATTTCGAAGCAATTGAATTTCTTGAAGTTTATGAGAATAGCCCAGAAAGTTCAAAAACAAGTGAAATCTATTTATACCAAACACTTATTTCCTCTTTTAATAAAGACTTTCCCAGTTCTAGAATTGCGTTCAGAAAATATTTAGATACTCTAAAACTAATTGACGAATTAAACTTAGTCAACGTAATAAATCTTTTCGGAGTTAGCTCACTAAAAGAGCACAACAAATATATTGATGAAACCGAAATTGAAAACGAGCTGAACTCAGTTTTTAAAGTATGTAATTTTGCCAACTCTAATGTAAAGACAATGGTTGAAACATCAATTGAGGCAAGATTCTTGTCGAGACCGGATTCTGCTAAATTGAAGGACACATGGGCAGAGCTTCGTGACTCTGATATATTTAAGGATGTGCATACTAAAATGCAGTTAGCTGTAAACTATCACTCTATAGGTTTGTATGACGAGGCTATTGATTACATGGATACCTTTATAAGTAAGGCTTTGATATCCAGTGAATTAAGTTTTTATATAAGTTGCCTACATGATAGGTTATTGTCCAATAACCACCAAGTATCTTCATCTTCTCAAATCTTAGAATTACTAGAATTTTGGAGAAAAAACTCTAAAGACTCTAATAAAAGATTTTTGTCCATGGAGTTTAATCTAGTATCTAGAATAAACAATTATAAGCGTTTAGTAGAAATTTCTACAACATTCTATGAAGAGAACCCTGAAGATGAGAACATAATAATGATTCATGGGTTAAGTCTTTTGCAAAACAATGAAAAGGAACTGCTTGAGGAATTTAGCAATAAAATACCTAGAACATATATTAATGAAGAATTTGGCTTAAAAATTAGTGCGATATTAAGGGAAGGTCAAATTGAAAACGATGTTTCATTTGAAATCCTTAAAAATTTAACAACGAATTCTGAGAATAAAATATCGCGAACTACTTTCATTGGTGCAGGAAGATTGTATCCAGAAAAGTTTGTCTATTTTCAGAAAGTTCAATTAGGCTCTTGGGTTAAATATAAGGTAGGGTCTAAATATATTATCAAGGAAATAAAAGATGCAAATGGAAGTATTGAAAGGATTTTATTAGATAAAAAAAAAGGAGATAAAATTCCCTATCACAAAGGAATAACTAACGTATTAAGCGAAATCGAAATTATTGATATATTCAACTTCAATGTGAAGTTGACGCAAGAAATTTTAGAGGAAGCTAAAGATCCAACCTCTGGTCTTGGGCTTGAAATGTTTGAATTTGATACCGCCAATATTGAAAATTTTGAAAAGCAGCTAATCAGCATTTCTGGCCACAAAGGATTAATTAATAAGAGCCTACGGGAAGATGCATTGAAACAGTACTATTTGTATCAAAAGAGTTTCACAGAACTTTGTTCGAGTATATTTAACGATAATCCTATAGATGCTTATTATTATTTAATATACCACCCCAATAATTTTATGTGCATTCCAACATACATTATTGAGTCTAAGGCCTTGGGGGCAGTGAATAAATATGTGCTTGATTTTGCCACAATAATTTTTTTCTACGAATTGTCTGAAGATTTAGCGCATAGTTTTGATATTGAATTTGTTATTAGTCCTTTAATAAAGACCGAAATAAGGAGAAGAATTATTGAGGCAGAAATGGAAAAAGGAGAGCGTTTAAGTGTAGACGTAGTTGGCGATTCTGTAAAAAGATATTTTTATTCTGAAGAACAGGTAAAAAGCAGAATTACTAATTTGAAAAAGATAGAAGAGTGGATAAATACAAATTGTGTCGTCGAATATCCTGAGGAAAAGCTGGACTTAATTTTGAAGCTCGAACAATCTGGAGATAGCCTGTCTTTTAATTTGTTTGTAGACAATCTTATATTTCTTCTACGTGATGGTTACGTTTTGATTTCTAACGACGTTTTTTATTATCAAACATCAAATGGTAATAGGAATTATGTTATTAATTCGGAGTCTTTTTTGATTAACCAATTTGCTCAAAAGGACTTGCATAAACTTTATAAGTTCATGTTGAAGAAAAGATTTATAGGATTAAACATTAGCATGGATTTTCTTTATGAACAGTTTTTAAGCTATATAAAAAACAAAGACAACGTCTATAAAAGCTGTTTCCCTAGTCTTAGACATAATCTAAATCCAGAGCCTGAAAAATTCGAGATTGTATCAGATTTTTTAAAGAAGATTTATTTACTCCCAACAATGACCATTGAAACTAAAAATATTTATGCACACCAAATTTTATTGAATTTACTTCAAGGGACTAATCATACAATTTTTAATAGTTTTGGAGATATATTGGCCATTAAATTTGCACTTCTTGGAAATTTGAAAGACGAAATAATAAAAACAATAAATAGCGTTGGTCAAATACTATTTAGATGAACTACGTTCCAATTTAAGCATTGATTGAGTCACGTGAATAGTGGAAACAACGATAATGGAATTTATGTTTGATCTTTTCAATCAAAAGGAAGGTTATAAAATTGAGATGGGGCCTTCATTTGTGTTTCGGTTTCGACCACCAACCGCTTTTACGTTGAGTGAACTCGAGGACAGTTATATATGGTTCTCGGATAGGAACTCCCTGAATGACGAACTTGATTCCAGTCCGGAATTTGTCAGCTTATCTAATAATCCAGAAGAGCAAAGACTCTTTTTCGAAATTTTATAGTTGGATATGCTGGATGCTACAAAGATGAGCCAATAAAGAATATTTTTAAAGGATGCAATGCATATACCGACGTTTTGCATAGCGCCCATTTGAGCAGGCTTATTTGATAAAATTGTCATCTAGGTATTGGGAAGGCAATATAATATAGACTGTATATGATTGTAATTGCAAGAATTTTAATCACGGTCCTGTTGTTCTATACAACCCTTATTTAATGTTTATGTGTAGTTTTTTGTTAAATTGCTCATACCAACTAGTTGTGCGTAAGCTGAAAAAAAAATCCGTGAATCAATAAAAATGGAAACCAAAGACTACTTTATAATCGGATTAGGAATTTTAGGCTGGATATGGGCAATAATCCAATTTAGACTTAACAGAAAATATCAAAAAGAAGATAAAGCAGTTGAAAAACGTTTTGAGGTGTATTCTAACTTTATGAACCAAATGGATGAAATGAGTTTGAATATGCGAAAAGACCCAAATGTGACTTACGGAATTTCAACTGAATTAATGGCTGAAATGCTTACGGGCGACGAAGAGCGTATTAATGGCGCACTATTAAAATTCAATGAAAATCTTTTAGAAACCACAAGAAATTCCTTACAACCAATGATGATTGTAAACTCGGAGTTGAATAAACTAAAATTAGTTGCGAGTGAAAAATTATTACCGAAAATTGTCGAATATAAAACTATAGTAAACGATTATACAGACGAATTCCAAACAGTTTTGAATGGTTTGTCTTTATCAAATGACTTGGAGTATATTGCAAAGCAGTTACAAAGTGTCGGACACGAAAAAAGAGGAAAACGAATGACCGAATTATGGCAAGAAATTGAACATTTAATGCGAAATGAAATAGATTATTATAAAAAGTGAGCGAAAAGCCTGCGAACAATACAGTATATAAGCAATGGCTGTAATTTCCATTTTACGCAAAATTAAACTTGTATGAAAAATTTTATATGGAATAGAGACCCTCAAGAAGCGATGGATAATCCATATGAATATGAAGCACAAGAACAATTTCGTAATGAATCTGAAAAACTAGTTAAAGCATTAAGAAAACTGATAATATCTAAATTTTCATTTAAACTTAACGAGAAGTCAACTGAAAAAGCAATTTTTATGCTAACAATAAATGCGTTAGACTCTGCTTTTGAAATTGTTCAATCACTGAATAATCAATCACATAGAGTAACAGCTCATTTACTTAGAACAATTGATGAGTCTATTGATTTAGGAGTTTTTTTTAATAGCAAATCTGAAAAATCTGAAAGAAAAGTTGAAAAATGGTTTAATGACGAAATCATTTCCCATTCTGATTATAGAGATTATATTAAACAGAAAGAAGGAGAAGAAAAATTTGAACTAGAGAGAAACAATTACCGAAAAATTTCGAAATTCTCTCATAATTCATACAAAACACTTCTTTACAGTTACATTAAGAGAAGTGATGAAGCAATTGTTCACGGAAGCCTGTACGAAAGTGGGATTCTAATACCAGTTCAAACTATAGCAATGTATCATGCTATATCAGGATTTTATTTTCAGAAAATTGCATTTAAAATGGTAGAGTTTAAATTAATTGAGCTAGAGGAAATGTTAAATATCATGCTTGATTCACAAGAGGAAAACACAATCGGACGAAAATTTGTAATGAGATAAAAAACTACAGCTAATAACTCAGAAGAATTCGGCATCCACCAGCTTTTTGAGGGCGAAAAGCTTTTCTTTTTATCCAGCTATTACTAATTGACACTAATCCATTTTCCTCTAAAATCTTGATTGGTTTATTAGAATAAAGATCTCTATCCTAATTTCTGGTTTTCTAATCAAAATCCTTAAAATGTCAATTTTGAATAGATCAATCAAACGAACTTTATTTGCAACAAGCTACCAATCCTAAAAAGTTTATTAAACCCCACGTTCAATTAAACTTTAAAAAAACCTCCAAATCGTTTATTTCATGGGTCGTTTAAATATACTTTCCTGATTATGTAATAGGTGAATTACCTGGACTGTTTTTAAGAACCACATATGAAACTATAAACATTTATAGAGAAGGTTTTTTTTGAATTCGTTCTACAAAACCGCTATTATAAGGAAGCAGAATTATAGATGGACAGAGGTTTAACTAATAATTAAGTTATATTTGAATTTGACCTAATACTGGATATTCTGGTGATGTTGACCCCCTATTCTGGCCATACTGACCCCCCTAAGGATTTTGGTCAAAAAGATAAGTTAATGACAATATTACAGTTTTTTTCTTAGACTTTCTCCCTTTAATTCTATCCGGTGAGAGGTGTGTACCAGTCGGTCCAATATCGCGTCAGCGATGCTTGCTTCTCCAATAATATCGTACCAGCTTCCCACAGGAAGTTGACTTGCAATAATGGTAGATGATCTTCCATGCCGGTCCTCAATGATCTCCATCAGGTCCATTTGCTGTTTTCTATCCAAGTGAGCCAGTCCAAAGTCATCCAGGATCAACAGTTTCGCCTTCGCCAACTTAGCAAAGAA
>NZ_KE386914.1:158976-400031 GCF_000429545.1 Arenibacter certesii DSM 19833 | reverse complement strand
TAAAGTTTCTTGCCAATAGATTTCTTGCAACTGGGAGCGAGTGTTTTGAGTCAGTTGTAGTTCCCCTGAATTTTTTACTTAAAACACTTTTTAATGGATCGATTGCTTGGACTTCCTGTTTCAATTAGGAACAAGGTCCAAGAAATCACCTTGGATATGGCACACTCCATAAAACAGATCGTTAAGGCCTGCTTTCCTAAGGCAAGACAGGTGACCGACCGGTTCCATGTCCAGAAACTCGCTATAGAGGCCCTCCAAGATCTTCGGATCAAATACCGATGGGAGGCCATCGATCTGGAAAACGAACAAATATAACAGGCAAAAAGCCTCGGAAAACCTTTTCTTCCAAAACTATTTTCAAACGGGGACAGCAGAAAACAACTATTGGCAAGAAGCCGATACCTCCTTTATAAATCACCCGAGAAGTGGACCGAAAGCCAAAAGTAAAGAGCCACCATATTATTCAAGGAATATCCGGATATCGAAAAAGCCAACCAACTAGTGAATAGCCTTAGGAATATATTTACCCATGTCAACGATATCAAGGTAGGCTACACCAAACTGGCGCACTGGCACAAAGAGGTAGAAGCTTCGGGCTTTAAGAGCTTCCAAACGGTAGCTAATAGCATAAGTATTAACTACAGGTCGATTCTGAACTATTTTATAAATAGGAGTACAAATGCATCGGCAGAATCCTTTAACGCAAAAATAAAAGCTTTTAGGGCACAGTTCAGAGGCGTAAGAAATACGAAATTCTTCCTCTTTAGGTTAACTCAACTATTTGCATAAATATTCAAATACCCAGAAATTGGACTTGATCCCGATTTTTGTATAAACACAACAATTGGTCATGATCCGCTTGATCCTAGTATATGGTATTATCTAAAATGAAGAAGGCCCGTAAACGTAGTGTTTACGGGCCTTTAGGTGGAAACCGCTTGTTTCCTAGCGGAGAAAGAGGGATTCGAACCCCCGGAGGTGTGACCCTCAACAGTTTTCAAGACTGCCGCATTCGACCACTCTGCCATTTCTCCTTAGCGGGTGCAAATATAGAAACCTTTTTCAATTTAATAAAAGTATTTTGCACTTTTATTTTAAAAAATTTAAAAAAAATCATATTTAGCTGAAAATCAAGTTCCAATTATTATATTCCTATTCTAGAAAAAGAGAACATTTCTATAAATAGTATAGTGTTAATCAATAATAATAATACAGGTTGTAGAAATTGTATTTAAGATACCGCAACCCAATAAAAAATTGTGCGCTTACTAATATACCAGCTATAAAGGTCGCAAAGTGGTGAAGCCAAATGGTAAAGGTATACTACCATTACTTTTCAAGCATATTGCTTAGTTGAATTGGGAAATAAACTTAACTTTGACATTCCTACTAAAACAGGCGAAAACTGCCTTATTTGGTGGGCAGTTTAAGAAAAAACAAGATATGATAGGCAGGAGGTATGCAGGGCGATATCTTACATCTATAAAATGTATTGTTAGAATTTAAAGAATAGCGATTTGGATATCATAAAGAAATTAGAATGGCGATATGCGGTAAAAAAGTTTGATCCCAATCAATTATTGAGCACAGAAAAAGTGGAGATCTTGGAGAATGCTTTTAACCTTACGGCAACTTCATTTGGACTTCAGCCTATTAAGCTTGTAATTGTTCAGAATAAAGAATTGCAAAATAAACTGGTGGATCACAGCTATGGTCAGCAACAGGTAGCACAGGCTTCTCATCTTTTTATCATATGTATCGAGAAAAAGATCGATAAAAAATTTATTCACAACTACTTTAATAGAGTAAAACAAATTCGGAATACTGCAGATGATATCCTAGAACCCTTTCAAGGGGCTTTGGTCGATGATTTTTCTAAAAAAGAGAGAAAGGAAGTACGGGTTTGGGCTACCAATCAGGCTTATCTTGCCTTAGGGACTTTGCTTACCGTCTGTGCCATGGAAGGAGTAGATTCTTGTCCTATGGAAGGTTTTGATCCGTCGGCTTATGACAAGTTATTGGGTCTTGAAGATGAAAAACTGACTTCAGTTTTAATTCTTCCCGTTGGTTATAGGGCACAGGATGATATGTTTGCTACCCTTAAAAAGGTTCGTAAAAATCTAAAGGATAGTATAATACATATATCATAATCACCTTTATAATTAAAACTTCAATAAAAAATATAAAAAAATAGAGCTATGCCAGGTTTTGAACTTTTTGGTGAAAAGGAAAGAGCACAAGTAAATGAGGTATTAGATTCCGGGGTACTGATGCGGTACGGTTTTGATGGGATGAGAAACGGACATTGGAAAGCCAGAGAACTTGAAAAAGCACTAGAAGATAGAATGCAGGTTAACCACGCCCATTTAGTGAGCAGTGGTACAGCTGCCCTAACTGTTGCCCTAGCTTGTACTAAGGTGGGCGCAGGGGATGAGGTTATTTTACCCACTTTCACCTTCGTGGCTAGTTTTGAGGCCGTATTATCTGTAGGAGCCACTCCAATTTTAGTAGATGTGGATGATACGCTTACCTTAGACCCTAAAGCAGTAGAAAAGGCAATTACCAAAAGGACTAAAGTTGTTATGCCCGTTCATATGTGCGGTTCTATGGCAGATTTGGGCGCTTTAAAGGCTATTTGTGATAAACATGGCCTTATTATGGTAGAGGACGCCTGCCAGGCAATAGGAGGCAGCTATGAAGGGAAACCCTTGGGTAGTTACGGAGACCTAGGCTGCTTTTCCTTTGATTATGTAAAAACCATTACCTGTGGTGAAGGAGGTGCCCTCATTACAAATAATGAGGCGTTTTATGATACTGCCCATCAATTTTCGGATCACGGTCATGATCATATAGGAAACGATAGGGGAGCGGAGAGTCATCCGTTTCTTGGTTATAATTATAGAATTTCCGAATTACACGCTGCGGTTGGATTGGCTCAAATAGGTAGGTTAGATACTTTTTTAGAAACCCAGAAAAAGAACTACACCATTTTACGATCTGCCTTAGAAACGCTGCCAGAAGTTACTTTTAGGAGGGTTCCCAAAAATGGTGTGGAAAACTATTCTTTCCTTAACTTCTTCATGCCTACGGAAGAGTTGGCCCGTAAAGCTATTTCAGCTTTATCGGAAAACGGAGTAGATGCTTGTTTTTATTGGTATGACAACAATTGGCACTACTATAGGAAGTGGGACCATTTAAAAGATTTGAAGAGCTTGAGCCCGCTATCCGATCAAATTAAAAATGGAGTGCCAGATTATAAGAACTCCGATTTTTCCCAGTCGGACCAATGGGTGGGGCGTACCATTTCTTGCCTTATAAAATTGGGGTGGACAGAGGAAGAGGTAAAAGAAAGGGCAGAGAAAATGACAACGGTAATAAAAAGTGTTTTAACTCAGTAATGAGTCGGTAGTCTTTAGTTTCTCTGTAACCTAATAAAAAAACGGATCAGAAATAAGAGCTAACACGCCAAAAGCGCGAACTTACCGAAATTATATCGCGCTAAAATCAGCTAAAAATGACTTAACAGTCCCTTGTTTCTATATAAATAAAGACCACTATGGAGCCTTAAAGATCCAATAGTAGTCTTTATTGAAAGTAGTTAAGTATATGCGTTTCTTACCCGGCTTGGTACAGGGCAGATGAAAATTTAGATATATCTTGGTTGCTATTATCAACTAGTAAACTGTCACCTTCTCTTATTTCGCTGCGATAATAATTTCTATGGCTAGTAGGTTACATATTCCACAATCTCAAGTCCATAGCCTACAATACCTACACGCTTAATTTGCGTAGAGTTGGTTAAAAGTCTAATCTTGGCAATATCAATATCATGAAGAATTTGCGCTCCCACTCCAAAATCCTTGGCATCCATATCTACCTTTGGAGCCTTGAATACACCTTTTTTCTGTAGTTCTTTTAACTCTCCTAATCTACCTAATAAATTTAGGGATTCGGACTCTTGATTTATAAAAACAATTGCGCCTCTTCCTTCGGTATTTATAGCTTTAAACATATCCTCTAGCTTCTTGTCCGGATTATTGGTTAAAGTCCCAAGGATATCATTGTTTATTAAAGTGGAGTTTATTCTGGTAAGGACTTTTTCATCCTTTTTCCAGGTTCCCTTTGTTAATGCTATATGTATCTGGTTGTTAGTGGTTTGTTGATAGGCTCTTAACCTAAATTTGCCAAATCTGGTCACAATGTCAAAATCCTCCTTTTTTTGGATCAAACTATCGTGTTCCATGCGGTAAGCTATAAGATCTTCAATAGAAACAATCTTCAGATCAAACTTCTTTGCTACTTGGCACAACTGTGGTAAGCGCGCCATAGTGCCATCATCGTTCATAATCTCTACGATCACTCCAGCTGGTTGTAGTCCGGCCAAGCGTGCGAAATCTATAGCCGCTTCTGTATGTCCTGTTCTTCTTAATACTCCGCCATCCTTAGCAACAAGTGGGAAAATATGACCTGGTCTTGCCAAATCGTGAGGTTTTAAATCCTCCTTGGTCATAGCAATAACAGTTTTGGCACGATCGGAGGCAGATATTCCGGTGGTAACCCCACTTCCTCGTAAATCTACGGAAACAGTAAAGGCAGTTTCCATTGGGTCGGTATTATTAGTTACCATCATATGTAATCCCAGCTCCTTGCATCGCTTCTCTGTTAATGGTGCGCATATAAGTCCTTTCCCATGAGTGGCCATAAAATTGATCATCTCTGGAGTAGCTAGTTCAGCAGCTGCTATAAAATCGCCTTCATTCTCCCTATTCTCATCGTCCACAACAATAATTACCTTTCCTTGCCTAATATCCTCTATGGCCTCCTCTATGGTATTTAACGTAATGGTATCTTCCATTTTAGTTGTCATGTGTAGCAGTTTTACTATTCTTTTTAATCAATTCCTTAAAATAATCTATAATACTTCCTATGGAAACTAAGCCCTTATCGGCAGTTGCCCTCCTTGTTAGAAAAACACCTAAAGGTAACATTATAAAAGTAGATAACCATGCTCCAATGATAGGGTGGATGTTTCCTTCTTTGGCATAGTTGCCAGCGAATACACCAATAAAATAATAGGTAAGGAATAGTACAATAGCAATAACCATGGGTAGACCAAGTCCACCTTTTCGTATAATAGCTCCCAGGGGTGCACCCACAAAAAAGAGAATAATACAGGAAAGTGCCAAAGCATATTTTTTATGTAACGATAAAATATGGAGGCGATAAATTTTATACTTTATCTGCAACTCCTGTCTTTTCCCTTGAATAGTAGTTAAAATATTGGCCGTAGCGGTTTTTGCAGTGGATAATAACTGCATTTTTTGATATTCCGGATAAAGAGAAATTATAGTATCAGTTGAAGCCACAGTACCAAGGGAATCTCGTTCCTTTTTCTTATTAGCTATACTCAAAGCTGTCAATGAATCGGGTTTGTTTAGTGTTATAAATGCCCCCATCCTGTTCACAATGTTCTTGGAGAAAGCGGTAACCAACTTTGTATTATCTTCTTTTAGAGAGTCTATATCCTTTGATAAGCGGGAAATATTCTTCATTTTATCGGTACTCACGTCCCTTTCCTCGTTTAAGTCTACATCATCTAATTCGGATAGGTCCTTATTAATCGTATAAGTCTTAAAATCTGCCATGGCAAACGGATTTTTTAACTTCTCCTTATTGTTCTTAGTGACCATTTCCTGGTAATAATGTCCGTCTTTAAGCACCAACTGCAGGATGTCCGATTCTTCGCTACTTATGAGTTCGCCAGATTCTGCTTTAATTACCGTAGTATTTACGCCAGACTTAGATTTTTCATGTATGATAACGTTGTCTAAAAATCGGTCTTTTTCACCGTATTTTCGATCTACCTTCATATTCATATCCGTACCTTCTAAATCGCTGAAAATTCCCTCAGAGATTATTGCTGCTGGCTTAACCTTGGCTATATTTCTCCTTAGATTATAGATTTTCTGTTCGGAAATAGGGATGATGTTGTTTGCAAAGTAAAATGTAACGCCTCCTAGGAAGATGACAAATACTATTAAACTTCGCATGGCTCTTTGGAGAGAGATACCCGAGGCTTTCATAGCGGCAAACTCATAGTTCTCTGCAAAGGCACCAAAGGTAAGGATAGACGATAGTAGTACCGTTAATGGGATTACCCGTTCCATAAGGTTGGGCATTAGATAAAACAAAAATTTACCGATAATAAAGATATCCAATCCCTTACCGGCAAAATCGTCAATAAATAACCATATCGTTTGAAAAATAAAGATGAACATCAATATTACAAACGAACTTAAAAAATTAAAGAGGAATCTCGATAATATATATCGGTCTAATATTCTCAATGGCTTAATTTCTTATGATGTAGTACCCGTCTTCCTTGTACTTATTTTCATCAAAAGTAAATAAGGTTTTGGACAGAGGTTGGTCTATTTTAAAAGAATTAACAGTAATGGTGGTTTTAGTCCCGTTTTTACCGGTTTCAATCAACTTATATATGTGTTTGGTCTCTACATCAATACCTAGAAGGATAAATTTGGTTTCCGAATCACTATTAATGGGCGTTAATTTTACATACTGAATTTTTCTTCCCTGTACATTTTGAAGAATATCCCAGTCGTAGGCGTGTCCTTGCTTATAAAATGTTAACATTTTGGAAGGAGTGATAGTATTATCATCATCAATCTTTTCCTCTATTGTAACCTCTTCATTTTCTGGAACTACGGTGTACACTTTTTTACCGTCGTATAGTTGCTTAGCTCCCATATAGTTAAATACGTATTTATCGCCTTGCATAGTTACATCTCCACGGGTATCCGTATTAATATTAGCTTCTTCGTTCTTTAAGGAATATTTAAAGTCAACAAAAATGTTATCGTAACTCTTTACCTTATTATAAACTTCGTCTAACAAGGTTTTTGCCTTATTGGAATCTTGGCCCATAGCCATCGTGGTTGTTAATGTAACGAGTGCTAATAGGAAAAATCTTTTCATATTCATTTTTTTATATATTTGTTGTTGCTCTTTATTGAGCTTCATCACCTAAAAGTTGGTCCAGTGCGGCCATATCCTGAACAAGTACTTGTCTGGCCTTACTGCCTTCAAATTGCCCAACAATTCCTGCTGCCTCCAGTTGATCTATTATTCTACCTGCACGGTTATATCCCAACTTCAACTTTCGCTGTATTAAAGAAGCAGAGCCTTGCTGTGCAATTACAATAACTTCCGCAGCCTCCCTAAACTTTGAGTCTCTTTCGGATACATTGTAATCAATACTTGTGCCAGACTCGTCATTTCCTACATATTCTGGCAGTAAATGTGCATCTGGATATGCTCGTTGTGAGCCTATGAAATCGGTGATTTTAGCAACCTCGGGAGTATCTACAAAGGCACACTGTATCCTAGTAACTTCATTTCCTTGGGTAAATAGCATATCTCCACGACCAATCAATTGATCTGCACCTTGGGTATCCAAGATAGTTCTAGAATCTATTTTAGAGGTAACCCTAAAGGCTATCCTAGCGGGGAAGTTTGCCTTTATAATACCAGTAATAACGTTAACCGACGGCCTTTGGGTAGCAATAATCAAATGTATACCGATTGCTCTTGCCAACTGTGCCAATCTGGCAATAGGGGTTTCCACTTCCTTACCGGCTGTCATGATTAAATCTGCAAACTCATCTATGACCAAAACAATATATGGTAAAAACATATGCCCATCATTGGGATTCAGTTTGCGGGCTTTAAACTTCGCATTGTACTCCTTAATATTCCTGACCATGGCTACTTTTAATAGCTCATACCTATTGTCCATCTCTATACAGAGCGAATTTAAGGTGTTAATTACCTTGGCATTGTCCGTAATTATGGCCTCTTCGGAATCAGGCAGCTTAGCTAGATAATGGCGTTCTATCTTATTGAACAAAGTAAGTTCTACCTTTTTAGGGTCTATAAGTACAAACTTTACTTCGGCAGGGTGTTTCTTGTAGAGTAGGGAGGTAAGGACGGCGTTTAATCCAACGGATTTACCCTGTCCTGTAGCACCAGCCATTAATAGGTGGGGCATTTTTGCCAGATCTACTACAAAAGTTTCATTGCTAATGGTCTTACCAAAGGCAATGGGAAGTTGCATTTCCGCTTTTTGAAACTTACTGGATGCAATAACGGAGCGCATGGAGACAATAGTGGCATTTTTATTGGGCACTTCAATGCCAATAGTACCTTTTCCTGGAATAGGGGCAATAATTCGTATACCCAATGCTGCAAGTGAAAGCGCAATATCGTCTTCCAAGTTTTTAATTTTTGATATGCGCACCCCTGCATCAGGTACAATTTCATAAAGGGTTACTGTAGGCCCAATAGTGGCTTTAATTTGTGCAATACCAATTTTATAATTTTTTAAGGTCTCTACAATCTTATTCTTATTTTCTTCTAATTCCTCTTGGTTAATAGTTATTCCGCCTGTAACACCATGTGGGTCTAAAAGGTCTAGGGTTGGGAATTTGTAATTCCCCAATTCAAGGGTGGGATCAAACTCGCCAAAGTCGTCTACCAATCTATCGGCTATATTATCCGTCTCTTCGGTTTCTTCTTTTATTTTTTCCACTTCCATAGATATGGTATCTTCCTCAGTGCCTACATTTACTTGGAATGAATCGTCTCCTTCCTCTTTTGGCAGTGGGGGAATGTCCTTTTTATGGGTATAGGCATCAATAATAATTGGGCCTTCCTCTTCCTTTGGCGTAATTATTTCTTCCTCTTTTTCCTCTTTAATCTTAATAGCGGTAGGAGCTTTTTTGGTGCTTGAATTCGATTTTAATTCGGAGGCCAAGGATTTCCCTTTTTTATTGATGTAACTAACGGCGGAATCGGGTGAAAACTGAAAAAGTCGCACCAATATTACGATCAATCCAAAAAGTAACATTAAGAAAACGCCAACCTTTCCGCCATAGTCTTGAAGGAAGTCGTTAAGTTCGTACCCTACCATTCCACCCAGAAGAGGCGTGCTTTTGGCAAAAAAGCCGAATGCGATAGAAAACCATATGATAAATACCAATCCCCATATCCATTTTCTTAGAAGGCCTTTTTTGGAAATGCTGAAAAATAAGTGTAGTCCAGAAATAAATAGTAAGAAAGTTAAAATAATAGAGGATATTCCAAATCCTTGATAAACAATTAAATGTCCAACATTAGCGCCAAATTTATTTAATAAGTTTTGAGCTTGCTCGTTTCTATTGGCAAATTCACTTAATACACTTTGATCATCTTGCCAAGTGAAGTAAAAAGAGAGGAAAGAGAAAAACAGGGCTATGCCCAATAACATTAATAGCCCTCCCAGAATAACTTTATTCTTCTTGGATAATTTAAGTGTAAAGCTCTTTTTAGTAGGGGTCGCAGACCTTGGTTTTTTTGACTTCTTTGCCATTAAATCTTTTATTCTGGGGCTAAATTACAAATTTACTTATATACCTATTCCAACTTTCTAACAATCTAGATTTTCCCAAGGGAGTCTTTAGAAGATCAGAAACGTTTTATGCTGTATACCAAACAACTCCATTGACTGGATATATTTTTAAAAACGTAAAAAAAAATGATTTTAAAATAATTTTGGTCCGTAGATGATAATTCCTATGATGCAGGCAGCTATGGATACCAGCATTACCGCCCCGGCTGAGATATCCTTAATAAGCCCAATTTTAGGGTCAAAATTGGGTTGCACAAAATCGGCCACTTTTTCAATGGCCGTATTCATCCCCTCCATTCCTAGTACGAGCGCAATAGACATTATTTGAAGACACCATTCTGTGTTGGTAATTTCAAAATAAAATCCGGCAACGGTCATTACCAAACAAATAAAGACCTGGACCTTAATACTGGCCTCGGTCTTTATAAGTAATATTGCACCTTTTGCCGCAAACCCTATGCTACGGATGCGATTAGTGAGGAAATTTTCCTTAGGCATTCATTAAGGCTTCTAGGGCAGCCTTGTAGTTAGGCTCATCTACAGTTTCTTTAACTTGTTCATTGTAAATTACCTTCCCTGCCTCATCCAAAACGATAACTGCTCTGGACAATAGGGGAGCCAAGGGACCGTCAGAAAACGCCACATTATAAGTATTGCCAAAATTTCCATCCTTAAAATCGGATAGCATTTCTACATTTTCTATTCCTTCGGCACCGCAAAAACGGGCTTGGGCAAATGGAAGGTCTTTGGAAATACACAAAACCATAGTGTTCTCCAACTCGGCAGCATCTTTATTAAACTGACGTACAGATTGTGCGCAAGTTCCCGTGTCTATACTAGGAAAAATGTTCATCACTACCTTTTTTCCTTTGTAATCGGATAGATTAGAAGAGGAAAGATCTCCTTTAGTCAATGAAAAAGAAGGAGCTGTGCTTCCTATGGAAGGTAATGTTCCTATTGTATTTATGGGGTTTCCTTTAAGTGTTACAGTAGCCATGGTTCTAAATTTTAATTTGCTGTGAAAATAAAAAATATATAGCGGATATGTAAGTAATAAGAGAGAAAAAAGTTGTCGCTCCCAAATTGTGTAGGGAAATAGCGCTAATTTCCACAAAAAGCCGTCTATAAAAGGGTTTACCTCCTACTGACGGCTTTGTTTGTGATTTGCTTACAGAAATTGCCTTAGCAACTTTTATTAGTCAATAGATCCCATCACCCGTTGCATAAACTCATTTAGGGCGTCTTTTTGGGATTTCCCTTCTTTTATGGACTTGTTGACTTCCAACGCGCCATATAGATTTGATAGTAATTCGCCAATAACATCCATTTCATCCTCTTTTATAGAAGAAACTTCCGTAATAGATTCCAAGGTTTCTATTGTTTCCAATACATAGTCCTCGTCGTTATCGGCAATAAACTGTGTGAGGTGCTTAATTACTGGTAATTTCACTTATCAACTCTTTTAAAACGTCATACTTATTTGTTTGCACCTGATTTCTGATCTCCCCATTCTCAAAAATTGCGAAAGTAGGCAAGTTGTCCACTTTTGCTAATTTACGAGATTCAGGAAACTTTTCAGCATCCGCCAATACGAAGGTAATATCCTCATTATCGGAAGCTTCTTTTTTAAACTTAGGCTTCATAATCCTACAGTTACCACACCATGTGGCAGAATACTGTACTACAACCTTTTTATTTTGATCTATAATCTCTTTAAGATTATCATTCTCTAATTCTAATAACATAACTCTAAATTTTAAATTCGTACTAAAGAATAGGAGTCCATCCTAAAAATGGACTCCGTAAATTTATTGTTTGATGTTAGTTGGAGTGGGTAGCCAAATAGCTTGCTACTCCTTTTCTATCGGCAGTCATAGCATCTTTACCTTCTTCCCAGTTTGCAGGACAAACTTCACCTTTTTCCTGAACGTGGGTATAAGCATCAATTAAACGTAGGTATTCATTAACATTTCTTCCTAAAGGCATATGGTTAATACCTTCGTGGAATACAGTTCCCTCTTCATCAATTAAGTAAGTAGCACGGTAAGTAACATTATCACCTTCTACAGTTACAACTCCTGTTTCGTCGTTGAATTGCTCATTTGTGATATCTAAAATACCTAAAGTAGATGCAAGGTTTCTGTTGCTGTCTGCTAAGATTGGGTAAGTAACTCCTTCAATACCACCGTTGTCCTTAGAAGTATTTAACCAAGCAAAATGAACTTCAGCAGTGTCGCAAGAAGCACCTATTACTATGGTGTTTCTTTTTTCGAACTCACCTAAAGCTGCCTGGAAAGCGTGTAATTCAGTTGGACATACAAAGGTGAAATCCTTAGGGTACCAAAACAAGATTACTTTTTTATTGTTTTTTTGAGCTTCTTCTAAAACATTAAGTTTAAAAGTATCGCCCATTTCATTCATTGCGTTTACGCTAAGATCTGGAAATTTTTTTCCTACTAAAGTCATATTTTTAATTTTTATTATTGATTTCTGATGTAAAATTACTGCTTATATCAGGTGATAGGAAGGAATTGTAATTTAAAAAATTTATAAGGTTATAGCTTTAATAGATGGCTAGGTATACCTTGAGGGTGGGATTGTGTTATTCTCATTTCTGTGGTTGACAGAACGGTAAATTCTCAAAAACAGGAATGTAGATTTAATAATTGTTCAATTACTGATATGGTATGATATGTTGGTTCAGTTATGATTTTGTATTCCAAAGTGAATCTTTATTGCAAGTACAGTTTTATGACGTGTACTATGCCTATTGCTACAGGTTTAAATTACTAAACTGTATCTCAGTTGTATTTCGATTTTTAAAAATTAATTTATTGTAAATTTTTAACAAACTATTTTACTAAACAAAGTTTGAAGATTTAATTGATTAGTATTTATCTGCTCCAACCACGTTGGTAGCGAGTTGTTTTATTTTAATATTAAAAGCGGCAAAGATCAAGGTCATGAACGGGCTTAGCCAATTAAAAATGGCGTATACAAAATAGTCGGCCACTCCAACGCCTAATACGCCAGAATGATAAGCGCCACAAGTATTCCAAGGAATAAGTACTGAGGTTACGGTACCAGAATCTTCTAAGGTCCTACTAAGGTTTTCAGGGGCAAGCCCCTTGTCTTTATAAGCTTTAGAAAACATCTTTCCGGGTACTACAATTGCCAAGTACTGATCTGAAGCTGTAAGGTTTAGCGCCAAACAACTGGCAACGGTGCTGGCAAAAAGGCTAAAAGTGGATTTTGCCATGCTTAACAAGGCGCTACTGATTCTAGATAATGCTCCAATGCCATCCATGATTCCCCCAAATACCATAGCACATATAATTAACCAAATAGTTCCCAGCATTCCTGCCATTCCTTTTGAAGAGAAAAGATCACTAAGAATCGCGTTTTCGGAGGCAATATTTGTTTGTACCGTTATAGCGTTCATTACACCCTTATACCCAGATTCCATTGTTAAAGAGGGTGCTCCGGTGAGTCCCATTACAATATCAGGCTGAAAAATTAGTGCGAAGACGGCTCCTAATAAGGTTCCGACCAATAGTGCTAAAAGGGGAGGTGCTTTTTTTAGAATAAGGGCAACTACCGCAATGGGCACCAAGAATAACCATCCATTAATATTAAAGGTCTTCTCTATGGCATTCATTATACCCTGGGTATCGGCTGTGCCACTAGTATCTACGGTGAAACCTAATATTATAAAGACCAATATGGTTATAATTATTGTAGGGACGGTGGTTAATGCCATATACTTAATATGACTAAAGAGATCGCTACCGGCCATAGCGGGAGCTAGGTTTGTGGTGTCGCTTAACGGGGACATTTTATCTCCAAAATAAGCGCCAGATAATATGGCTCCTCCCGTCATTCCCAAGGGAATACCAAGTGTGGTTCCTATTCCGATCAAAGCAATACCCACGGTTGCAGAGGTAGTCCAGGAGCTTCCGGTGGCCACTGAGATTACTGCGCAGATTATAACGCAGGCCGCTAGAAAAATAGTGGGGTTTAGGATCTGTAATCCGTAATATATCATGGTAGGGATAATTCCACTTATAAGCCAAGTTCCAGATAGTGCCCCTACCATTAATAAGATGAGTAGTGCGCCGGTAGTAGAT
Organism: Arenibacter certesii DSM 19833; assembly: GCF_000429545.1. Lineage (GTDB taxonomy): Bacteria > Bacteroidota > Bacteroidia > Flavobacteriales > Flavobacteriaceae > Arenibacter > Arenibacter certesii. The sequence goes on along the minus strand of NZ_KE386914.1, from coordinate 386,438 downwards.
TTTACATTTTCGGCTACCTCAGAGAACATTTTTTCATAGGAAACTTTATTTAAAACGCCTACTATTGCAGCAACTGCGCCTCCCATAAGGAGAATAAACTGATTGGAACCGCTTAGGGCATCATCACCAAAAATAAAAACATTGTAGGCCAACATTCCTACCAGAGCAAATACAGGTATTAATGCTTCCCAAATGTTTAACTCTTTATTTTCGACAATATGTTCATTTTCAGGTCCACTCGGGTTGATGCTATTGTTTTGCATTTAAAAAAGTCTTTGTTACTTCGTAATATTACGATTTTGCCCCTTGTTCTGCAAACCTAAATAAAATAGTAACCATTTTAGCTAAGCTTGTGTTTTCAACTAGCTCCTTGTTTTTTCCATTTTTTATTTTTTTTGGAGGGATTGAAATTAGATAGTGTTGTTGGTGCTGTCAATTGTGTTATTATTTAAATAAAAGGAATTGTGGTCTTATGGTTTTATGTACTATCTAGTTCGAACAATATAGGTATTCATATTATATTTAACTCTTGGAGACAGCTTTTCATGGTGTTGTAGGTGCGTTCAATATTACTGTCCAAACCTATAGAGAAACGAATTAACCCATTGGAAAGTCCCATTTCTAATTGTTCTTCCATAGGGATTTCAGAAGAGGTGGAAGAACCTGGTGCACTAAACAAGGTTTTGTAAAAGCCTAAGCTTACTGCTAAATATCCAAGATTTTTTTCTTGCATAAGTTCCATAAGGGCATTGGCTTTATCGAGAGAGCCTACATCAATAGTTAATAACCCACCATAGCCATACTCCGGATTAAATTGTTGCGTCATTACTCTATGGTCTTTGTGAGAGCTTAAACCTGGATAAACCACTTTTAATCCGTCCTTGTCAAATTTTTGGGCTAAAAACAACGCGTTTTCACTGTGTTTTTGCATTCTAATATGAAGTGTTCGCATATTTTTCAATATAGATGAGGCTCGTAAACTATCTAGCGTACTCCCTAAGAGCATCCCTGCGCCAGAATTCACATCTTTAAGGCTGAGACAGAATTCCTTGGTTCCACAAATAGCACCTGCCACACAATCGCTAGTGCCATTAATAAACTTGGTTAGACTATGGATTACGATATCTGCGCCTAATTTTGCAGGACTAATGGATAGAGGAGAAAAGGTATTATCTACCACTAATGGGATACCGTTCCTTTTGGCAATGTTTGACATTTGTGCAATGTCTGTTATCTCTAAAAGCGGATTGCTTACGGACTCGCAGTAGATCAATTTTGTTTTAGAGGTTATGGCCTCAGTAACGGACTCTATATTGGTAGTGTCTACAAAAGAGATCCTGATATCAAATTTTTTCAGGAAATTTTTCATAAATGCATAGGTGCCCCCATAGATGGTTCTGCTGCTTACAATATGGTCACCAGCATCACACAACTGTAGGATCACGGATGTTATGGCACCCATGCCACTACCAGTTACATTGGCGGTTTCAGTTCCTTCAAGGGCCGCCAAAGCTTCTCCTAAATATAAATTGGAGGGGGAAGAATGCCTGCTGTACAAATAACATCCTTCTGTGTTCCCTTCAAAGGTATCGAACATGGTCTTGGCGGATAAAAATGTATAGGTAGACGAATCCGAAATTGAGGGGTTGACTCCTCCATATTCTCCAAAATATTGTAAGTCTTGTAAGTGATCAGCACCTTTATATTTCATAATGTTTATTATTAGTTTTCCTATAAAGTTATGTATAAGCAGATGTAAATTCAATATTTATAAAGATATTCGGAATATAAAACTATATTATCTAATTAATTTAGATTATGATTGATAAAAACAATGATCTGGCTCGTAATACCGAAAATTTATCAGGATGAAATTGGATGGAACGGATATAAAATTATTAGGATTGCTACAACAAGATAGCAAACGCACCACCAAAGAATATGCCCTAACCTTAGGGTTATCGGTAACCGCCGCCTATGAACGAATCAAGCGTTTGGAGAAATTGGAGGTTATTACCAAATATGTAGCTTTAGTAGACAAGAAGAAGGTCAAAAAATCCTTCGTCGTGCTTTGTCATGTTAAATTGACGCAACATACCAAAGAACATATATCGCAGTTTGAGCGGGAGGTATTAAAATTGAAGGAAGTAATGGAATGCCACCACATTAGTGGCGATTACGATTATATTTTGAAAATATATGTTGGGAATATGGAGGAGTATCGCGATTTTATGGTGACCAAGCTCACCGCTCTTAACCATATTGGTAGTTCGCAAAGTGCCTTTGTTATAAAAGAAGTGAAGAATAGCACGGAGATTTCTATTTAGTTTAATAAAAAAAATCGGAACTGATATTTTCATAAAGTTGCTTTGTTGTGCAACCATAAAACATTTGTATTTTTGTTCCAATTAAGTTAAATCTAATCTTTTCAATACATTATTAATATGACCCAATACGATGTAGCCATTATTGGCTCAGGTCCTGGAGGATATGTCGCTGCAATTAGATGTGCCCAATTAGGAATGAAAACCGCAATTATAGAAAAGTATTCCACTTTAGGGGGAACCTGCCTTAACGTTGGGTGTATACCTTCTAAAGCTTTGTTGGATTCTTCACACCATTATGAGGATGCAGTGAAGCATTTTGAAACGCACGGTATTGAAATTCCAGGAGAAATAAAGGTAAACTTGGAAAAAATGATTTCCCGTAAACAAGCTGTAGTAGACCAGACCTGTGATGGGGTAAAATTCTTGATGGATAAAAACAAGATTACCGTCTTTGAAGGATTGGGGAGCTTTAAGGATGCCACTCATATCAATATTGATAAAACAGATGGAGAAACGGAAACCATTGAAGCGAAGAATGTAATTATCGCTACAGGTTCTAAACCATCAACTCTTCCGTTTATAAAATTGGATAAGAAGCGCGTAATTACTTCCACGGAAGCTTTAAAGCTTAAAGAGATTCCAAAACATATGATCATCATCGGAGGTGGTGTTATCGGTTTGGAATTAGGTCAGGTTTATAAGCGTCTGGGGGCAGAGGTAACAGTGGTAGAATTCATGGATCGTATTATCCCTGGGATGGATGCTGGTCTATCCAAAGAATTAACCAAAGTGTTGAAGAAACAGAAAGTTAAGTTCCTTCTATCTCATAAAGTCAAATCTGTTGAGACCAATGGCAACGAAGTAATCATTAAAGCTGATGATAAGAAAGGTGCTGAAGTAGAGCTCAAAGGAGATTACTGTTTGGTAGCTGTAGGAAGAAGACCTTACACCGATGGCTTAAATCTAGAAGCGGCTGGGGTAAAGATGGAAAAAAACGGTACTGTTGCGGTTAATGACCATTTACAGACCAATGTTTCCAATATATACGCTATTGGAGATGTAGTAAGGGGCGCTATGTTGGCCCATAAGGCCGAGGAAGAAGGTAGTATGGTAGCTGAGATTTTGGCAGGACAGAAGCCACATATCGATTACAACCTTATTCCAGGAGTAGTTTATACATGGCCAGAAGTTGCTGCAGTTGGAAAAACCGAAGAGCAGTTAAAAGAAGCAGGCGTAGATTATAAGATTGGTCAGTTTCCAATGAGAGCATTGGGACGTTCCCGTGCTAGTATGGATTTAGACGGATTTGTGAAAATTTTGGCCGATAAGGAGACCGATGAAGTATTAGGGGTGCATATGATTGGAGCCCGTGCGGCAGATTTAATTGCAGAAGCCGTTACAGCTATGGAATTCAGAGCGTCAGCTGAAGATATCGCCCGGATGAGTCATGCACACCCTACCTATGCAGAGGCAGTGAAGGAAGCAGCCTTGGCAGCAACCGAAGATCGTGCATTGCACATATAATAAGGAGTAATAGTAATTATATATAATCAAAAAGGCCTGTTGGAATTCCAATAGGCCTTTTTTTGTGTAAACAAAGTTAAAAGTTCAAGTGGACAACCTATTATATCAGAGACCTACACAAAAAATATTTCAGTATTTAAACCGATTTCACATTTGGCCGCTCCATGTTTTTTTTGGGGGAGGCTATTATTTCATTTTCAAATTAACACATTACTAAATCGTCAGATTAATTTGCGTTAGCTATTGTAGCGTCATCCTTTTTTTGAGTTATGGATTTTTAGCTCCTAATCCTGCAAGGTTTTGTAAACCTTGGGGTATTTTGAATAAAACCTCAATAAAGCAAAATTACCGATATAGGCCGATAGCCAAAAAAGACCTGCCGGTTGTCAGGCGGGTATAGCGTAAAGAGCGACCCGATAGGGAAACGCCCAATAATTTTATTTTAAGAAAAGCGCGAACCCATTTCATATCGATAAATCTGATCTATAACCATAAAGTCCTGCTGACATGTGCCAACAGGACTTTTTTTTATGTCTAGAGTATTATGTAATTAAAGTATTTCATATCTATCATCTAACTAAACATATATTGGGTATGCATTATGTTGTTAGTTTTGTAATTGAATCATAAGTGCTTTTTATCAATTTCTCTAACCTACTTGCTTTCATTTAGTTCATTGCTTTCTATTTCCTTTTTAAAGGTATTCATGAACCTCCTTCGTCGGTTTCTTTTGCTCGCCCAAAAGAAACGAAACAAAGAAAAAGGCGCCTTCTCTTATGAATTTTTTCGACACCGAGGTCGAAAAACCAGGGGCCAAACTCCGCGTCGCTACGTTCCTTCGCTCCTGATTTCGGAGCTTTGGCCCATTATTCTGAGGATAAGGAATTTTGCTTCGCTATTTAAATAGGATATTATTAAAAAGATACCCAAACTTAAGTTAGCTAAAGTTCGTGTTCTCGGGCCTGCCCGAGGGAAGAACTCAATACTTAATACTTTGTACTCACTACTTAATACTTAATACTAAATCCCTTTATGTGAACCATCACAAAAAGGAGGGTTTTTTGTTAGTTTGCAAGTGCAGAAATTAGCGGTTTTATCTTCTGTAGCTACATATGCTAAAGGAGTAGTGGCTTTTGCTGCTCTGTGGGATCCGTCGCACAAAGGCTGATTGATACTGTGACCGCAAGTACACCAAGAATATCTTTTGTCTTTCTCCATAGCTATTGCAACGGGAGAGAATTTTTTAACTGGTTCGCTCATGTTTATTTTTTTGCGCGAAAATAGGACAAACCTTTATGGAAAGGAGCATTATAGCGCTAATTCTTTACCAGTCTAAATAAGCGCTGCAAGCTTAGTTTGGATTTTGACCATATTATCTTAGCACTTGGTAAACTTTCCATTCCTATTAATGAGGCTGCTTTATCTTGAACTACCTTAATTCCCGTAGCCAAATGTAGTTTAATCTGCACTTTATTATCTTCATATTTTAAGGCTAACAGGGTAGTAGCAATAATAAACGCCATAGCCCCTGGAATAACTATATAAGGAGAAAGGGAATTATTTAAAAAGTAGTATACGCCTAATCCCGTAAAACTTCCATAAAGGATAATATAATGGAATACGTAAATAGAAAGCGTGCTTTGGCCTATTTTTAACAAGGTACTGTTGGTCATGAATCTTCTAAACAGCATAAAAACGGCAAATACCAAAAACACATCGCCCAGTCTAATGAACAAATAATTATTTAAATACACTTTAGAAAACAAGGCCATTCCCGTAAGGTTGGATAGTTTTAGAAAGAAACCAGAAGAATAAAACAGCAATAAGGTTCCTATAACCGTAAAGCTTAAAATGGCAACCGGATACAAATAAATGCTGCTCTTAAATCTATGGAACCAAACAGAAAGAAAAGCCCCTATGCTGGCATACCCAAACCAGGGCATAATAGTAAATACGGAACCGTTGGCCTTAGTAAGATAATTGGCTAATAAGCTGGGTAAATAATGATGGGAATATTGTTTGTAATAGGGTTCCATTACAAATAGGACCAAGGTGATGATAAGTAAAATGCTGGGAAATAAAAATTTATTTCTATTAGCCGTCAGCAGATAGATGCCAATGATCCCTAAAATAGATAATCCTATACAGTGTAATACGTCCACAAGGTAAAAGGAGCCATAAATCTGGCCTTTTAAGAGACCAAAAAAGTTTAATCTGAGTAGGTACCCAATTACTATCAATTGGAGTCCTCTTTTAACACCCTTTTTTACCCTAGGGTTAGCAAATCCAATTTTATCTCCTTTAATAAGTAAGTAGGTGAATATAAATCCGGATACTGTAAAGAAAACTGGAGCGGTAACCCCTCTAAAATACTTCCAAACAGAATAGTATGTATTGGAGTTGTCCCTAAAGCCATTGTCCAATAAACCATCAACAAAATGTCCTTGCAGCATCATTAAGATGGCCCAGGCTCTTATTGCATCAATAAAATAAAGTCTCAGGTTGGTATTGCCCATTTATAATTTATGTATATCCTATATACTTGTAAAACAGTTGCTTTGGATGTTTCGGGGTGCAAAATTAGATAAATAACTCGCAATTCAATCTATTTTGCGGTATTTTCGTTGCAATAATATATTATCTAGATTAAAAGATGTCAGAATTAGTAGCATTTGCAGGGAGTAACTCCACCCGATCCATCAATTTTCAATTGGTAAAACATACCGCATCATTAGTAACCAATAAGGAGGTTTGCTTATTAAATATGACAGAACTAGTGCTTCCCGTTTACAGTGATGATCTGGAAAGAGAAGAAGGATATGCTCCAGTTTTAACGGAGTTGTTAGATGAAATAAGAGAGACAAAAGGACTTATTGTCTCCGTAAATGAACATAATGGCAATGTATCCGCCTTCTTTAAAAATCTTATTGATTGGTTGTCTAGAGTGGATAGGGAATTCTTAAAGGACACAAAAATTTTATTGATGTCTTCTTCTAGGGGTAGAGGAGGTGCAAATGGGTCTCAAGAAATAGCCAATAAATTATTATCAAGATTTGGGGGAGAAATAGTATCTACCTTTTCTTTGCCCTCATTTAATCATACCTTTTCAGAAAAGGAAGGAATAACAGATTTGGAACTTAAGGAGGCACATAATACTGCGTTACAAAGCTTTCTTTCTAAAATTTAGAATCTTTTGCGAAAAAAGTTATCGTTTACGGTTTCGGATATTAAAGGATTTAAAAATAACTTGCTGCAATGGGCTCAGCAATTTAATGAGGTGGTATGGCGTGATAGTAATGGACACAATGAAAAATACACTTCCTTTGATGCCATCCTTGCTGTAGATGCAATAACTTCTATTGTTACGGATACCGAAAATGCCTTTGAGGATTTAAAAACCTATCAGGCCAATACTAAGGATTATATTTTTGGTTATTTGTCCTACGACCTTAAAAATGATGTAGAAGTATTGATGTCTTCTAATTTTGATGGTTTGAATTTTCCTGACTTGTTTTTTTTTCAGCCCAAAAAGATTATTTATATAGATGGGAATCTGGTTAGCTTTAATTATCTCAATATGGTGGACGATGAAATTGAAGCTGATTTTGAAGCGCTAACTAGTCCAGATGAGCCTTATGCTTATAACTTATTTGCTGAATCGGAAGTACAGATAAAACAAAGGATACATAAAGAGGAATATTATTCCAAGGTAAACACCATGTTGGAGCATATTCATAGAGGTGATATTTACGAGGCTAACTTTTGTCTGGAATTTTATGCAGATGACATTCAGATAAATCCCTTAGCGACATATTTACGTTTAAATGCGATCTCACATGCCCCATTTGCTACTTTTTTAAAATTGAATGACAATTATCTTATGTCTGCCTCTCCTGAACGCTATCTTAAAAAAGAGGGGGCAAAGGTCATATCACAACCAATAAAAGGCACCTCAAAAAGATCAAAGGAGTTGCATGAAGATTCGGAATTGGCAATTAACTTGGCGGCGGACCCAAAAGAACGGGCAGAGAATATTATGATTGTTGATCTTGTTCGTAATGACTTGTCTAAGAGTGCTTTAAAAGGAACTGTAATAGTAGAGGAACTCTGTAAGGTTTATTCTTTTGATCAAGTGCATCAGATGATTTCTACTATTACTGCAGAGGTGTCAGACAATAAAAACCCAGTAGATATTATAAAAGAAACATTTCCCATGGGAAGTATGACGGGGGCACCTAAAGTTTCTGCCATGAAAATAATAGATGAACTGGAAGCCACTAAAAGAGGACTTTACTCAGGTAGTGTGGGGTATTTTACTCCTGAAGGCGACTTTGACCTAAATGTAGTGATCAGGAGTATCCTTTACAAAAAATCAAAATCCTATGCCTCCTTTTCTGTAGGGAGTGCTATAACCTCAAAAGCCTCCCCAGAAAAGGAATATGAAGAATGTCTTTTAAAGGCTAAGGCTATGCACCAGGTTTTGGAAGATGTGCACAACAAAATGAGATAGTGAAATTTTTAGGTCTTATTGTCGGATTAACAAGAACATTTAGTAAATATAAAATATAAATTTAGCTATGGAAACAATAACTCTTCCATTAAAATATAAGGACACTCCAATATACTGTTGGTATGTAGCGCCACCTGTAATAAAGGGTCTTGTAGTGTTAGTACACGGTTTTGGTGAACATTCCGGGCGCTATTTTACAGATGTAGTGCCAGCGCTATTAAAAGTAAATATGGCGGTAATTGGGTATGACAATTTTGGGCATGGTCAAACTGAAGGTAAAAGAGGGGATTGTCCTAGCTATGGAGATCTAATGGGGTTGTTGGATATGGTGATCGCTAAAGGCAAGTCTGTTGTTCCCGGAACTCCAGTATTTTTATACGGCCATAGTATGGGAGGGAATTTAGTGCTTAATTATGGGATAAGAACAAAAACACCCCTTAAAGGAATAGTAGCTTCCAGTCCCTATTTAAAATTAGCGTTCCAACCCCCTAAATGGAAAATGATTCTTGGAAAGGCTATTATGGGGATTTTTCCTCATATTACCATGTCCTCAGGATTAGATCCAGAGGGAATATCCCGAATTCCTGAAGAGGTGGAACATTATAAACAAGATCCCTTAGGTCATGATATGGTAAGCCCCATGTTTGCCTTTCCGGTGATTGCAGCGGGACAATGGGCAATTGAAAATGCTTCCAAATTAAAAACTAAAACCTTGCTACTCCATGGGACTGGAGACAAAATAATAGATTATAGAGGCACTCAGGATTTTCATAATAACGCCTCCGTGACCTCTTTAGAATTATTTGAAGGGGGATATCACGAATTGCATAAGGACCTTTGCAGTAAAGAGGTACTGCAAAAAATATCCCATTGGTTAAAGCTGAAAACTATTATAAGACATTCCGGTGATTAAGCGGATACATAGATGTGGATATCAGCATCTACAGAAGGGAATCAATCCATTTTTCTTCCTTAAATTAGTGCCGTGTTAGACCGATTTAAAAATCACATAGTAGAAAATTTCTCCCATCTTGGAAGAGAGGCTTTTGTGCTGGCAATCAGTGGGGGGGTAGATAGTGTTGTTTTGGCCCATTTATGTGCATCATGTAAATTGGACTTTGAGTTGGCCCATTGTAATTTTCATTTACGGGAAGCAGAAAGTGATAAGGATGAGGTCTTTGTGAGGGAATTGGCGGATTCATTAGGTGAAAACCTGCATGTAACCCATTTCAATACACAGGATTATGCAAGTGAACACAAACTTTCCATACAGATAGCGGCTAGGGAATTGCGGTATGCCTGGTTTAAGGAATTAATGCAAGAACGGAACATAAAAACTTTGGTCACCGCTCATCATGCCGATGATAATTTGGAAACCTTCCTTATTAACCTGTCCCGGGGTACAGGAATTGAAGGCCTGACAGGAATTCCGGAAATGACGGATTCCATCTCCAGACCTCTACTTAAATTTTCTAGAGATGAGGTACTTTCTTATGCCCAAGAACAAAAGTTGGAATGGAGGGAAGATGCTAGTAATCAGGATACTAAATATTTGAGAAATAATATTCGCCATACCATCGTTCCTCGACTAAAGGAATTACACCCCACTTTCTTGGATAACTTTTTAAAGACCCAGGAGCATTTAATAGATACCTTGAAGATCAATCAGGTTTATTTAAAAGAGCTGAAGGAAAGGCTTTTTATAGTTGAAGATGGTCAGATAAAGGTGGCAACTGCTGCACTTTTAAATTTACAGCCCACCAAGAGCTACTTATTTCATTTTTTTAGGGAGTACGGATTTACCCAATGGGAAGACATTCTTGGGCTTCTAACGACTAACAGTGGGAAAGAAGTGCAATCCCCCTCTCATCGTCTTTTAAAGGATAGGGAGTTTTTGTTATTACAGGAAAAGACGTCTAAAAACGATAATCTTTATGAAATTCATGAAGGCACATCGGAAATACGTGTTCCCTTTTCAATGAAAATAGATGAAGTAAATCAAATTGAAAAATTTTCCCAAAAAGTACTATATCTAGACAAAGAAACGTTAAAGTATCCCTTAATACTCCGAAAAAGGGAAAAAGGGGACTATTTTTACCCGCTCGGAATGGTGGGCAAGAAAAAATTGTCCAAATATTTCAAGGACGAAAAGTTTGATAAATTTTCTAAAGAAAACCAGTGGTTACTGTGTTCTGGTAATAAAGTGGTTTGGGTAATAGGAAAACGTGCCGACGATCGCTTTAAAATTACAGAATCAACAAAGAAAATAGTAAAGATTAGTTTAGTATAATGAGGAAATTAATAGGAGTAGTTGTATTTATCTTCGGTTTGTTTATGGGTCAATCCCAATCAAACGATAATCCCACCGCTTGGAGCTACGAGGCAGAAAAAATATCCGATACCGAATACAATTTGATTGTTAAGGCCGATATATATGAAGGTTGGTATATCTTCTCCCAATTTACAGATGAAAACGGTTCTCTACCAAGTGAATTTACTTTTGTAAAAGAGGGGGAAGACTACGAGTTAATTGGGGAAACTAAAGAAAGTGCTACCATAACGGAATATTCCGATATTTTTGAGGTGGAAGAGACCTTTTTTAGGAACGAGGCAATCTTCACACAAAAAATAAAACTGTTAAATCCAGAGGTTACCCAGGTTGAAGTAGGTCTCTTCTATCAAATTTGTAACGAGGTTTGTATTCCTAAAGATGAAGTGTTTCATATTTCCCTTACCGGAGAAGCGGCAGTAATTATAGAAAAAGAGGTAGATGAACGTAGTAAGGAATTAGGTGAAGCACTTATAGTAGACCTTAAAAACAAAGACCTCTTAGTTGAAGGGGATAGAGACCATGTGGATGAAAAGACCGGAATGTGGGTCATCTTTGGTTTAGGCTTCCTCGGAGGTTTCATTGCCTTATTGACCCCCTGTGTTTTTCCTATGATTCCCCTTACGGTTTCTTTTTTTACAAAGCAGTCCGAAAATAAATCCCGTGGCGTTGGGAATGCCCTATTATACGGCTTTTTTATTGTTCTAATTTACTTTTTGCTCAGCCTACCTTTTCACTTGTTTGATTCAGTAGATTCACAGATATTGAATACGATAGCGACCAATATTTGGCTAAACATAGCCTTCTTTGTGATATTTGTATTCTTTGCTTTTTCCTTTTTTGGATATTATGAACTGACTCTACCCAGCTCATGGGCCAATAAAATGGACTCGGCTTCTACCAAAGTGGGCGGAGGGATAGGTATATTTTTTATGGCAGTAACCCTGGCCATTGTATCTTTCTCTTGTACTGGACCTATTTTAGGAGGTTTACTGGGAAGTACTGCGCTCGCCGATGGTGATGTAGCTACCAACCTTACCATAGGAATGGTTGGATTTGGTTTTGCTCTTGCCTTACCATTTGGCTTGTTTGCTCTATTTCCCGCTTGGCTGAATTCAATGCCAAAATCTGGAGGATGGATGACTACGGTTAAAGTGACCCTAGGATTTTTAGAGTTGGCCCTGGCCTTTAAATTCTTGTCCAACGCTGATTTAGTAGGCAACTGGGGAATTTTTAAAAGAGAGATCTTTTTAGGAGTTTGGATTGTTTTGTTTGTCTTACTAACACTTTATTTATTCGGAATCTTAAGATTCCCACATGATGGTCCTAAACAAAAATTATCCAAAGGGAGAAAGATTACGGGATTAGTATCCGCTGCATTTTCTATATATCTCATTTTGGGAGTATCTAATATTACCAATTTAAAACTATTGAGTGGATTTCCACCACCACATTTTTATAGTGTAGTAACTCAGGAAAGCGACTGTCCTCTAGGTATAGATTGTTTTAAAGACTTTGATGAAGGGGTGGCCCATGCCAAAAAGGTGAATAAACCTATTCTATTGGATTTCACGGGTTGGGCTTGCGTAAACTGTCGGAAAATGGAGGAGCACGTATGGAGCGAATCCGATATATACCCTATATTGAAAGAAGATTATGTGCTAATCTCCCTATATATAGATGACAGAAAAGAACTTCCAAGCGATGAGCAATTTGATTTTAAGTACAAATCTGGTCGGGTGAAGGAAATAACTACCGTTGGAGAAAAATGGGGAACATTTCAAACCCTAAATTTTAATGCGGCATCACAACCCTATTATGTTCTACTTTCCCCAGATCTGGAAGTTTTAAATTCGGCTATACAATATACAGATAGGGATACCTATAAGGAATGGCTTAAAAAAGGAGTTTCCAATTTCCAAAATCTAACGATGTTGAAATAGGATAAGTTAGAATTGGGGAATTTGACTATTCTGGATTTTCTTTACATTCGCCCATTACATTATGTCGGGTTTACCAGCATTTCATCATAGAAAATTCAGCATTACAGCTATAATTCTTGCGGATTATCGAAGAGTTTGAAAATGCATGAAAGCACTCCTAGGAGTGCTTTTTTTATCCTTATTATTAATTTACCTTTAGCAATTAATTTGCTTTAGTGAAGACAATTAAAAAACTTTTATGGGGTGTTGTTAGCATCCTGATTATATTGGTGCTAATTGGCGCTATTGTAATATTTTTACTTTCTCCTAAATACTCCGGGGAACAAGAACTTTCTAATTTAAAGGACAAGGTAGAAGTCTATTATGACAGCTATGGTATTCCTCATATTTATGCGCAAGAGGAGGAAGATGCTTATAGGAGCCTTGGATATGTACATGCACAAGACCGACTCTGGCAAATGGAATTATTGCGCAGAATCGCTGAAGGGAAACTCTCCCAAATGTTTGGGGAAGAACTAGTGGATACAGATAAGTTTTTCTTATCCTTAGGGATAGATGATGCCTCACAGAAAACGGTAGATCAATTAGACTTTAATGCACCGATGGTAAAACTCGCCCAAGCCTACTTGGATGGGGTGAATCAATTTCTGAAGGAAGGACCAACCCCCGTTGAATTCTATCTTACAGGAATAGAAAAAAGACCTTTTACGATTAAGGACATTCATAATACAATGGGCTATATGGCATTCAGTTTTGCCATGGCCCATAAGACGGATCCCCTTTTAACCAATATTAAGAATAAGCTTGGCCAGGAATATTTAAGAGATCTAGAAATAGATGTAGATTCCAGTACCACCTTTATAAAAAACTTCAAACCTAGTTCCAAGGATAGGCTAAACAATCAGATGGCAACTAGGGTACATGAAGTGCTAAATAAATTACCACTTCCTCTGTTTGAAGGAAGCAACAGTTGGGTAATTGGTACTCAAAAAACAAAAAACGGTAAAGTCATTTTGGCCAATGATCCCCATATTGGGTTTGCACAGCCTTCTGTATGGTACGAGGCCCATTTAAGTACTCCTAATTACGAAAAATATGGCTACCATATGGCAGGAATTCCATTCCCATTGCTAGGGCACGATAGAAAATTGGCCTATGGAATAACCATGTTCGAGAATGATGATATAGACTTCTATTACGAGGAAGAAAATCCGTCTGACCCTACAACCTATAAAACTCCGAACGGATGGGAAAAATATGAAGAGGTCACCAAGACTATACCAATAAAGAATGGAGAGGACATCTCTTTTTCTTATAAAAAGACGGCACATGGCCCTATTTTAAACGGAATTATAGAGGAGGTAAATGGGGAGCAACCCATTGCTATGTCTTGGATATATACTAAAATGGAGAATAAGGTGATGGAAGCATTGTATGGGATTACCCATGCCCAAAATCTATTTGAATTCCAAGAAGCACTTCCCAAAATTCACGCTCCGGGTCTTAATTTAATGTATGGGGATGCAGCGGGAAATATTGCTTGGTTTGCATCTGCACAGCTTTATAAAATGCCCGATGGTACCCATACCAAATTTATATTAGATGGTAGTTCCGGGAAAGACGAACCTCTGGAATATCTGGACTTTTCAGAAAACCCAATGGCTATTAACCCACCTTGGAACTATGTGTATTCGGCCAACAATCAGCCAGATTCCATAGCTGGGATGTTATATCCTGGCTATTACCTGCCAGAGAATCGTGCTAAGCGGATTGTAAAGCTATTGGAGCCCAAAAACGATTGGACAAAGGACGATGTAGAAGCTATGCTATTGGATGGCGTATCTGATGTTAATGCCGAAATTGTTACCGATCTGGCAAAATTGATGGATGTCTCCCAATTGGATAAATCCGAGATTATGGCTTTGGATAAAATTAGTGCCTGGAAAGGGGAAAACGAAATAGATAGTATAGCTCCTACTATTTATCACAGGTGGATCTATGCCCTTTTAAAAAACACCTTTGAAGACGAGTTGGGACCAGAAATGTTCCAACAACTGCTAAGTACCCATTTGCATAAGCGGATGATTGCCCCCATGGCAAAAAAAGAAAATTCAATTTGGTTCGATGATATTCACACTACGGATACCGTAGAAAATAAAACCAATAGAGTAAACCACGCTTTTAAAATGGCGTTAAAGTCGTTGGAAGCCGATTTTGGACCCAATAAGAAAAAATGGACTTGGGGTAAGGTGCATACTCTGGAGCACGAACATCCCATTGGGAAAATGAAAGCCCTAAGAAGTTTCTTTAACGTAGGTCCTTTTCCCATAGGTGCCACTAGAGAGGTTATTAATAATATGGCTTTTAGATATAACGAAACAGGAAAATACCCAGTAACGTCGGGCCCTTCCACAAGGCGGGTTATCGATTTTTCCGATGTGGAAAACAGCACCAGTATTTTACCAACCGGACAATCGGGAAATCCGTTTAGCAAACATTATAAGGACCAAGCTAAAATGTTTAATAAGGGTGAGTTCAGGAAAATGATGATGAATAAGGAAGAGATCATTCGTACCAAAAAATCGCTTCTTACCATAAAACCTAAACAGTAATAATTAATTTTTGAGATTCAAGGAAGATTGAATTCAATGTCTAATTAGCGCTAATTATTTATCCTGTTTTTATACATTTTATAACCCGACTTTATAGAAGTTTGGCCTTTTTTGATCCATATTCTCCCCATAAAAAGTTTTAATTACTTACATTTAAGTAAAATAGAACGGAATGCTTATAAAGGTTTATGGGAGTGCGGTCTTTGGCGTAGAGGCCACTACAATTACTGTTGAGGTAAATATCGCCAAGGGTGTAGGCTATCATTTGGTAGGTTTACCAGATAATGCCATTAAGGAAAGTAACTATCGTATTGCTGCGGCGCTGCTCAATAATGACTACCGGATACCTGGTAAAAAGATAACCATCAATATGGCGCCGGCAGATCTTAGGAAAGAAGGTTCGGCCTATGACCTAACATTAGCATTAGGGATTTTAACTGCCTCTGGACAAATAAAATCAGATTCCATAGAGAACTTCATTATTATGGGTGAGCTGTCCTTAGATGGAAGCTTACAGCCAATAAAGGGGGCGCTACCCATCGCCATAAAGGCAAAAGAGGAAGGATTTAAAGGTTTTATACTTCCTAAAGAAAATGCACGCGAAGCGGCTATTGTAGAAGGTTTGGAAGTATATGGGATAGATAACATTATAGAAGTGATATCCTTTTTCGATAAAGGCACAGCCTTAGAACAAACTATTATAGATACCAAGGCCGAATTCTATAAAACCTTGGATTTTCCAGAACATGATTTTTCGGATGTAAAAGGACAAGAGAGCATTAAACGTTGCATGGAAATTGCTGCTGCTGGCGGACATAATATCATCCTGATTGGTCCACCAGGAGCGGGGAAGACCATGTTAGCTAAACGATTACCTTCTATATTACCGCCCATGACGATGCAAGAAGCTTTAGAAACTACTAAAATTCATAGTGTGGTTGGGAAGATAAAGAATATGGGGCTTATGAACCAACGACCTTTCCGGAGTCCGCACCATACAATTAGTGATGTGGCTTTAGTTGGAGGGGGGGCGTACCCTCAACCAGGGGAGATTTCCCTTTCCCATAACGGGGTGTTGTTTTTGGATGAATTGCCAGAATTTAAGCGGGGGGTGCTGGAGGTAATGCGTCAACCTTTGGAAGATCGTGAAGTCACCATTTCTAGGGCACGATTTAGCGTGACCTACCCCAGTAGTTTTATGTTGGTAGCTAGTATGAATCCAAGTCCTGGTGGTTATTTTAACGACCCTGATGCGCCCGTCACATCTTCGCCCGCAGAAATGCAGCGGTACCTGAGTAAGATTTCGGGTCCGCTTTTAGACAGAATTGATATTCATATAGAAGTCACGCCAGTGCCATTCGAAAAACTATCGGAGGATAGGAAAGGCGAAGGTAGTGTAGCCATTAGAAAGCGTGTAACAGCGGCTAGAGAGTTACAAACCCTCCGTTTTGCCGATACGGACACTGTACATTACAATGCGCAAATGAATACCAAGCAGATTAGGAAACATTGCAAAATGGACGACGCTTCTAAAGAATTGTTAAAAAATGCTATGGAACGTTTAAACCTTTCTGCCCGTGCGTATGACAGGATTCTAAAAGTAGCCAGAACTATTGCAGACCTTGAGAACGTACCCGAAATAACCGGTACTCATATTGGAGAAGCCATCCAATATAGAAGTTTGGATAGAGAAGGCTGGTTGGGTTAATTATTCCCTTTATAGGAAAGTTCTGGTTGTAAAGTAGGGTAGGAGTGGAGGCTGTGAGTATAGGAAGGCGCACGCGAATAAGAGAGGCTATAATAATTAGCTTATTTAATAAAAATCATAATAATTATAATACAAAAAAGTAACACAGGCAAAATGCCTGTGTTACTTTTGGTTGATGTAATGCTATTTAAACCAAACCAGCTAGGTCTGAGGTTTAATAAAATAACGTATAATCTATTTTTTGAATGTCCAAATAGACCCATTTTTGGTGGTTAATTTTTCCAACGTTCCGTTTCTTGAAAGTTCATTCAATACATTTTCACTTTCGTTTCTTGGAGTTCCTGACAATTCGGAATACTCCTTAGCAGTTAGTGAAGGGTATTTGTTGAAAAGTGTTTCCCAATCCTTACTATATTCACTTTTTTCAGCCTTAGGATTTAATTTTAGGATAGCCATTTCGTAAAACGCATAAGGTCTTGTCCCATAAACGATGTCTTTATTACCTGCTTCGTCAACAAAGAACATAGTTGGAAATCCTCTTACACCCAGTTCTCTTCCTAATTTTAAATCTTCTTCAAACAAGGCTTTTGCGTCCCCTTCAAAGTCGGTGTTAAACTGCGCAATATCTAATCCTACTTTTTTGGCAGCTTTTTCCATATGCTCCCATTTAGCAATATTTATTTTTTTCAGAAAAACCATTTCCCTAATCTCCCTAAGAAAATCAATTGCTTTCTCATTGCTTTGCATCTGTGCAGCTTTAAAAGCTATGGACGGCGGATAGGACGAATCTAGAGGGTCTTCTAACCATAGATCTCCGTCAATAGGCATGTCGTAGTGAATACTTACTTCATCCCAGTGACCAGCAACATCCGATGGTTTTCCAATCCCACCACTATTGTAATTCCAATCAGGCAATAAACCACCCATCCTATATTCTATGTCCACAACATTACCGTATTCCAATTTAAGCTTTCGCAACTGCGGTTCTATTCCCCAACAAGAGGAGCAAATAGGATCGGTATAGTAGATTGCTTTTACGGATTTCTTGGTAGATTGAATATTACCTTGTGATGCGGTATCCGCATTACCTTCAGTGGTTTCACACATTCCGGTTTCAATATCGCATAATAGGGGATTAGTGTTTACTGTTTCTTTACTCATTTTCTTTGTTTTTAATTATTTAGTTCAGCCAATATTATTTTCTTCATTTATCTCTTAATCCTAACTGGCTGATAGACAATTACAAATATACTGAAAATAAGTGTATATTTGATAGGTGTTTCCTTTTAGAAAGTACTTTCCAAAAGGAAACTACCCTATAAAATGAATGGTGTTTTAAGTGATTAAAAACAATATAAAATAATGAAAAAGAAAGCGGTAATAAACGATTCTCCCGTTTGTCAGGTTAGGATGCAAGCCATAAGTGATACCATGAGTATTTTGTCAGGAAAATGGAAATTTCATATTCTAGGCACTCTTATAGAAGGCAGCAAATTGGGGTTTATGGACTTGTTGCGTGAAATAGACGGTATTGGTAGTAAAATGTTATCCAAAGAGCTACAAGACTTGGAAATGAACCACCTAGTTAGTAGAACAGTTATGGATACGAAGCCTATAACCGTTGAATATGCCATTACCGAATACGGTGCAACACTTTCTCCTCTTATAAATGAATTGGCAAAATGGGGTATTGAATACCGACAGTCAATTCATGGTTCAAAAGGAGTCTAATCGCCTATACCTTTTTTGACTACTACGTCTGTTATAATTCTATGGGTTACTGCTTGGCAAATTGTAAGTGGACTACAATGCTTACCTCTTTTCCAACTCCTGCTGCGACCGGATCAAAATTAATATTATAATCAAACCTATTAATTGTGGTTTTAGCTTTCAACCCTAATTTTTCACCTTTATCGCTCTTGGCTATCCCACCATAGTACACATCAAAAATCACTTCTTTAGTTACATCTTTTATCGTTAGGTCTCCGTATAGTAAATAATGGTCCGGCTTGCCTGTAGCTAAAATTTTAGTGCTTTTAAAAGTCATGTTAGGATATTTTTCCACCTCAAAAAAATCAGCGCTCTTTAAGTGGTTATCCCTATCTTCTACACTCGTATTTATACTTGCTACTTTTACTGTAAAATCATATGTAGCGTTCTCTAGCGTTTCTCCAGCGGTAGTTAAATTTCCAGTATAATCTAGAAATTTTCCATTCACAATACTAATTCCAGAATGTTCTATATTAAAATTTAGAGAAGAATGATACGGATCTACTTTCCATTGGGTTTGGGCAAATGAGCTTACTGTAAGGAAGATCATTGCAACGAATGACATTAGATTTTTCATAGTAATAGAATTTTTAAAATGTTAGTATTTATGTTAGGGTCTCGCTCTTAGTTATTGATAAAACATTGCCATAAATAATTGAATATTTATGGCAATTGTTACTTCTCACCTATATAGTTTATTTATTGGTAGGTCTTGGTGCCCATCTGTTATATGGCGTCATGTCAAAGCTATTTACTTCATCCATGGTTAATCCAAGTGCTTTTGCAACACCCTCTCCGTATTCCGGGTCTGCTTTATAACAGTTTCTAATATGACGAATCTGAATAAATTTTTCTGCACCACCTACCTGGGCTGCTGTATTATTAAATAATAGATCTGCTTTGCCATCGGCTTTTATAATGCGGAATAAATCACCTGGCTGAGTGAAGTAATCTTCATCATCATCTCTAAAGTTATGTGCATAAGCGTCACCACTTAATTCTAATGGTGGTTCTTGTGCCATTGGTTGTTCTTGCCATTCGCCATAACTGTTTGGCTCGTAATGTTTAGTGCCACCATAGTTGCCATCCACACGCATTGCACCATCTCTATGATAAGCGTGATAAGGACAAGTTGGTTTGTTTACAGGAATTTGATAGTGATTTACACCTAGTCTATAGCGTTGCGCATCTCCATAAGAGAATAATCTTCCCTGTAGCATTTTGTCTGGGGAGAACCCAATTCCAGGAACAATATTAGTTGGATTGAAGGCGGCTTGTTCTACATCCTGAAAATAATTGTCTGGGTTTCTATTTAATTCAAACTCCCCAACAGGGATAAGTGGGAAATCTTTTTTAGACCATACTTTTGTCAGGTCGAATGGGTGGAAGCGGTATGTTTTCGCTTGCTCTTCCGTCATAACCTGAATATACATTTTCCATTTCGGGAAGTCCTTTCGTTCAATAGCATCGAAAAGGTCTCTTTGTGACGACTCCCTATCCATACCTACAACTTTCATAGCCTCTTCATCAGATAAGTTCTCTATGCCTTGCTGCGTAACAAAGTGAAACTTTACCCAATGCCTAACATTGTCTTTATTTATTAAACTATAGGTATGACTCCCAAAACCGTGCATATGCCTATAACCTTTTGGAATTCCACGATCACTCATGATAATCGTAACCTGATGCAAGGATTCTGGAAGCAATGTCCAAAAATCCCAGTTGTTATTGGCACTCCTTAAATTCGTTTTCGGATCACGTTTTACGGCGTGGTTTAAGTCTGGGAACTTCATTGGATCGCGAAAGAAAAATACAGGCGTATTATTTCCAACTAAATCCCAAATTCCTTCATCGGTATAAAATTTCAATGCAAAGCCTCTAATATCTCTTTCGGCATCTGCCGCTCCTCTTTCTCCAGCAACGGTAGAAAACCTACCAAACATCTTTGTTTTTTTTCCGATTTCACTGAAGATATTGGCCTTGGAGTATTTTGTAATATCATGAGTTACAGTAAACGTTCCAAAAGCACCGGAACCTTTTGCGTGCATTCTTCTTTCCGGTATGACTTCTCGGTCAAAATTTGCCATTTTTTCAAGAAACCAAGCATCTTGCATTAACATTGGTCCACGTGGACCTGCGGTTTGAACGTTCTGATTATCTGGAACAGGTGCACCCGTTTGTCTTGTTAATTTTTTTGATTTTTCATCCTCCATGACTTTTGCTGTTTTAATTGATTTAATTAGCCATTTAAGATACGATAATTCTTAAAATTAAAAAATGGATCGGATTAGTATTATGAAAGTGAATAATTGTTTTTAATTATGGAGATTCTTCTTCTAATTGGTAGCGGCTGGGATATCTTTCAACTCAAAAACAGAGACATAAATCCATTTAATTATATCAATGATTCATACAATTAAAACAATGTTTTGCGAATTATGAGCTAGACATGATGCCTACTTTCATATATGTAAATAGAGAGGTGAAAACGAATATTAGTAAGTTTTGAGAATAGTAAAATGACTTATTTTATTCCGAAAGGTTTTGCTGGTAATTCATTTAGCCAGTTTTTCCCGTATATTTTGTTCAGATAGTCAGAAATAATCTGATTGTTTTCCGTCGCTCTTTTATAGGACAAAGGGTTAACTTCACGGTTTTCTTTAACAAATCCAACTCCATATTTATCTTTAAACTTTACATATTCTTTCGGTATTGAATTATCAATTCCGTGAATGATAAAATTGAGATCTCCCTTTTCAAAAAGTTGATCTATCTCTTCATCGGTGGTATGATGTGCCACAACAGCGGGGATTAAATTAATACTACCCGCATTCTGTTCACTTTTTTCCAATAAACGGACGGTGATTGTATTTTTTTGTTTGGTGATTTTTGAAGGATAATAGGTATAGGCGGCCAATTCATTTGAGGTAAATCCAAATTGGTACTTTCCTTTTTCGGGAAGTGTAATTTTAAAACTTTGCGTTCCGCTGACTTTAATTCTTTGGTTTGTTTCCGTAACAAAGAATTCACCTTCAATATTATTATAGGCTGTTACCTTTTCAAAAACAACCGTAGCCAGGATTTCTTTTTCCGTGGCATGAGAAACTATGAATGATAAACTTAATAGTAAAGATAGAAGGCTTTTGATCATCGTCATTAGTTTTTTTATTTAAAATAGGATAAATCCTATTTGCTCCCAATTAACTAAAGAAGGGAAGCCGTTTCGTGATTGATTTCGAATTCTAAATAACATTTAAATATAGAATAAATTTCCTCTGTAGAGTTAACTAACTGGTCTTAAAAGTCAATTTTTCATGACGAAGTTATCTTTTTTCATTTACTCACTTAATACGATGTGAATGCGCACACGTGGGCCTGCCCGATCTATTCAGGCGGGCCTGCCCTTATCGTTCAGGTGAGTCTAGAAATGTTATTGATGGTTTCCGTAGCTTATCTTATGGGATTGCCCTAAGGGGGATTCCATTATGGGACTAAAAAACCATTTAAATTTATAAAACTAGATCCTTTGTTTGCACTAGGTTGATAAAGATGCTTTTAGTTCGTTTATTTAATGGCAATAGCGGCACTTGTGGGGCCAGTAAGGGGCATAATGGAAATGTGCCCAAACCCTGCTTCTTTGGTCATCTCTTCAAAATCGGATGTTGAAAAATCGTAACCTTCTGCTGTTTCTATCAACATATTTAGGGACATTAACAGGCCAAAGGCATTCTTCCTTCGATCCGCATCAATAAGATTTTCAATAACCACGAAGGAACCTCCTTTTGGCAAAGCATCATAAGCTTTCTTGATCAATATTTTTTTATCACTTTTTCCCCAATCGTGTAAAATATTCCCCATGGTAATCACATCAGATTTTGGGAAAGGATCAGTAAAAAAATCGCCAGATAATAAATCGACTTTATCAGATAATCCCATATTTTGGAGGTTTTCCTTTGCTATCGATTCAACGGGAGGCAAATCAAAAGAAGTACATTTCATATGTGGGTTGTTTAGGTACACATGTGCCGATAGGGTACCGCCCGATCCTCCTATATCGCAGAGGGTGTTATAGCTGGAAAAATCGAATTCCTTCCCAAAGGCTATAAAATTGCCTTTTTGTACGCCCGTCATGGCTTCGATAAATTCCCTGAGCTTTACAGGATCGGTATAGATAGTTTCAAAAAGGGATTTGCCATTGTTTTTGGTTTCATTTTGTGGTAAGCCTGTTTTTAATCCGTCCTCAAGATTATTCCAAAAGGGGTAGAGTCGGTTGTTGGACATTTCTAGGATTCCACCTATATAACTTGGCTTGTTCTTATCCAGGAAAAGGGCGGTATCCGCCGCATTGCTATAGATTGATGTTTTTTTAATTCCAGTCCGATTTAAAAATCCAAGTGCTACCAAAGCATCCAGAAAATCATAAAGGCTTCTGGAATGAAGCCCCAGTTTTTCTTGTATTTCCTGGCCATAAAGCGGACTTTTGGCCAATAGGGTAAACAGCCCCATATTGACCGCTGTAAGTAAAGTCTTGGTGGCAAAATAACCCGTTCCGATTTGCATTATTTTGGAGGGATCTACTTGAGTTGTTTTAGTGGTTTTCATTGTTTAAATGATTTAAAAAAAAGTAAAATGATTATTTCTTATTTTCTATAGTTCTTCCACTTCACCTACTAATAGCGTTACGCCACCAGTGACAAAATTTGGGAGATCTGCTGCTACATCCTGACCTACAGAGGAACTCATTGTTTTTTGCATCGCCTCTGGGGTGTTAAACCAAAATTCAGCCATCCGGTAGTAGTCTGGTTTACTACCATCGAAATAATTGAGAAATTTTGTTAGCTCCATTTTTGCAAGACCTTTCATTTTAGCAACTTTAGATAAATGGGTATTAGCATAGTAGGCTTCAAATTCAGCTGCGTTCGTAGGATGTCCGTACAATACAGTTAGCTTTATCATTATATTTTAGTTATGGTAAGCTTGTATTTATACAGGCTTTAGTTATAATAATTTAAATGAAATTAGTTGCTAGCGACTTTAAATGGTTGTTCAAGTAACCTTTCGTTATAATAAGCGGACTCACGTATAATCTTACCGTCTTTATTAAAATCGTCAATAAAAAACACGGGAAGCACTATTGCCATTTTATCGGATTTACGAACTAGGTGAAAATTCCACCATGATAGTACAGCCCGACTATCGTCCATCTCATACTCTAGATAATCTGGATAGCCGGACATCTCGATAGTAACCAGATCAAATTTTTCTAAAAATGCTTTATCCTGCACTTTTTGGTCTGCCAAAGAAATCCCTCTGTTTTTAAATGAGCTTAAGTCACCAAAGGTGGCATCTTCTTCATAAAAGCTATAAGCCTTTTCCATATCTCCTTTTTCCATGGCATAGATCATTTTTCTTATGGTATTTATATTGTCATGGTGGTTATAAATGGTGCCATTTTTTCTATCCACAAAACTGGCTCTGATTTCATCTAATACGGTTCCGTTAGCATAATTTATAATGGTATTAATTTTATTGTCTTCGGTAAGTTTATATAATCTGTGAGCAGAAGCGTCTATTTTAACGCCTGTTCTTTTGTGGACTCCATTTAATTCTACCCAAGTTTGTACCCATACTTCCTGGTCTTTATTGTCCTTTTTGTACTCTATAGCATCTGGATAAGAGTCTGGAAAGGGAGTTACGGAATAATAATCCAATGCATTGAAATAAAGCAGTTGATTTCTTATAAAAGCAGCTTTATCTAACCCTTTTGTATCTGGTACGTTGGTTGTACCCCAATACGCTTTAAAATCCTCTGTGATATAGCTAGCCATTTTAAGGGAGTCACCTGCTACGGAAGCTTTAACGAACTCATCTACCACATTAATGGCCGGATGTTCTATATACACATTACCGTTGGTTTTTTTTTGCCCGAAAGCCGTTGTAATGCTTAACAAAGCAAGTGCTAAAAGTGTAATTTTTGTTTTCATCTTTAATATTTTTTAAGGGTTTCTTATGGTTATAATTCTATTGATAGTTCCTTATTTCTAGCATTCAACCCAAACGTATTTTCTACCGCCGCATACCAATTTTCATCATTGGCTGCATTCCAGTCTATCCATTCCTCATCGGTCATTGATGCGCGCCAATCTAAAAAGGGCTGTGCATCTGGTCCAACGGGATGTCTAAGTTTCCAATTTTTACTATTTGCAATCTCTAATATTTTATTTGCCACTAAGGTTGGGGAGGTAGGAGTTTTAAGGGATGCAGCGAACAATCCACCTAATCGTTTGGAATGGGGGTAAATTGAGCCGGCAGCAATACTAATATTGTTCGCCATTTGGGTGTCAATGATACCAGGCTCTACAATAGACACATGTATATTAAAAGGCTTTACTTCTTGTGCCAGAGCTTCACTTACGGCTTCTAGTGCGAATTTGCTTGCCGCGTAAGCCCCTAAAGGGCTATTGGAAATATGTCCGGCAACAGAACTAATATTTATGATACTTCCGTTTTTGTTTTTACGCATTTCTGGCAACACGCTTTTTATGCATCGCAATACCCCAAAATAATTGGTCTCCATAACCGTTCTGAAATCCGATACGGTAAGTTCTTCTACAGATCCATGGCGCTCAACCCCTGCATTATTCACGAGTACGTCTAGAGTGCCTAAATCTTCAAGAATTGGTTTTATACACTTTTTCACCGAATCACTGGAGTCCACGTCCATTTTATGAATAGTGATGTCTAAAGATTCTTTGGAGATTATATCCCTGAAATGATGTGCCATTTTCGGATACCGCATTGTTGCGAATACTTTGTATCCTGCGCGTCCAAAAGAAAGAGCAGTTTCTAAGCCAATGCCATTACTTGTTCCCGTAATTAATGCTGTTTTCATATTGGTTGTTTTTTGCTTAATAGACGCCTATTTCCTGTCTAGATTGATTAAAAACAGACAGGATGGCAAAATGCAACAGTTCGTTCTTTGATTATTATGATAAACCAAGTTTGTATAGAGAACTTACCTTTATTAAGGTAAACTTCAGCACCCACCTGGTTGGAATATGATGAAACCTTAGGGTTGTTTTTAATATTAATTGGCGGTTACTAGGGGGAGGATATGCAAGTAAACCATTTATTAGCTTGCTTAAATACGGATAAGGACCAAAGCGTGGTTTCATTGTCCGAAGACATATTTATATTTATCCAAAATAAACTAAAAACAACCTTGCAAAGACAAAGGGCATTCTGCTATTGTATTTATAGGATTTGAAACAGAATTATGAGTAACATAAATTAAGGTCAGAATACTAACTGGATCCTGCGCATGATTAAGGGTATTGGTAATATATCTTTTGGTCTTAATTGAAGAATATATTATTATAAAGTAAAACGAGGATTCTCTTATGTAACAAATTCCTAGTTTTTCTCTTATTGGTGTATGGTTCCATACAGTAAGGAACAGGGCTGATAAACTAAGGTACGGTACACCTTGGTTTAGAGGAGCCAGCCGCAGCGAAGGCCAGCGCGCCAACTGGCCCCTTGCTGCAAATGCAAATCGTTGCATTTACATTGCGCTCCTCTGCGGATAAGGAGTTTCGCTTCGCCATTTAAACAGTATATTATTATAAATCACCAAAATTATGTTTGCTAAAGTTTATGTTCTCGGGCCTGAGTTAGAGAGGGACTTAATTCTTAAAAGATTCAGGTTTTTACAATGGTTCATTTAAATTTGCCCCTTAATAGAAAAGTTAATTAAAGTAAGTGGTTTTATAAACGACATTGGGATAAAGGTTCCATATTTGAAATTGAACGTAGAGCATGACCTAAATCTAGTCGTAAATACGAATGAAGATATGCGAATCGCACCCGCCTGAATGACGCAGTCGGGCAGATATGACCATTATAAAAAACAATAAATACCTACATATGAAAAGAGTAGTAATAACAGGCTTGGGAGCATTAACTCCAATAGGAAATTCAGTAGATGAATTATGGCAAAGTGCTATCAATGGTAAAAGTGGCATGTCTAGAATAACCAAATTTGACCCCACATTGTTTAAAACTACTTTTGCAGCTGAGCTTAAAGATTTTACCCCAGAAAAATATCTTGTGCGGAATGAGATAAAACGAAGTGATCGCTTTACCCAATATGCACTCTATTCAGCAGCTGAGGCTATCAATAATAGTGGTTTAGAACTAGAATCCCTATCTCCTTTTGATATAGGAGTTATTTGGGCATCTGGTCAGGGTGGAATGCAAACCTTTGAAAATGAGGTGATGAATTATACTCAAGAAGGAAAACAGCCTCGCTTTAATCCATTTTTTGTTCCAAAGATGCTTGTGAATATGGCATCGGGAATGATCGCAATGAAATTTGGATTGATGGGGATTAACTATACAGCGGTATCCGCTTGTGCCTCATCTAACTCGGCGATTATGGATGCTTTTAATTATATACGTTTAAACAAAGCCAAAGTAATGATTACAGGAGGTTCGGAAGCACCCATTACTGAGGCTTCTATAGGAGGTTTTAATGCAATGAAAGCTTTGTCGACCCGAAACAGCAACCCGCAACTAGCATCTAGACCTTTTGATGTGGACAGGGACGGATTTGTAATGGGAGAAGGAGCGGGTGCATTGGTCCTTGAAGAGTATGAACATGCTAAAAAACGAGGCGCAAAAATTTATGCTGAAGTCGTAGGGGCTGCGATGACCGATGATGCTTACCATATCTCTACAACACATCCGGAAGGCATAGGGGCAATTAAGGCAATGGAATTGGCGATGGAAGAAGCAAAGTTAAATCCTGATGAGGTGAACTATTTAAACGCGCATGCTACCTCTACCGCCGTGGGAGATTTAAGTGAGATGAAAGCCGTGGAGAAAGCATTTAATAATAATTTTAATAACCTTAAAATTAGTGCGACCAAATCAATGACGGGTCATTTAATAGGTGCTGCTGGGGCTATTGAAGCAATTTTGTCTATTAAAGCGATAGAAAACAATATAGTCCCTCCTACCATTAATACGGTAGAAATTGATTCGAAAATTCCCAAAACAATGCCTATAGTTATTAAAGATGCAGTTGAGAGCCAAGTTAAGGTTGCCATGAGCAATACCTTTGGTTTTGGCGGACATAATGCAACCGTAATCTTTAAGGGGATTTAATTTTTTCCGAGTCATGTTATTTTATTAAAACAGATCTATTAACAATGGATAGTACACATAAATTTAAATCAACTTACATGAAAATTAATTTACTCCTAATTATTCTAAGTGTCTTCTTACTGTCCTGCGGCAATAAAGAGAAAACAAAATTGCAAAAAGAGGTCGCAACAGACTTTCAAAATAAAGGGCATCAGTTGGTGTATGCCATGACTCAGAAAGTTGGTGATTACCGTAAACTTCTAGATAAAAAGGACGTGATATATACGTACACATATCTAACTCCCGATGGAAAAGAGGATGTAGTTACGGAAAAGTATCTTTTTAACGGAGAGCTTTCTTATGGTGCCTATAATAAACATGAAAGAACTCTTCCCCAACTTGAGGGCCTAGTGGAGCAAGGTTTTGATGGCAGCGAATTCTGGCTAAAGCACAATGGAAATATCCTAAATGATGAAAGCCTATTAAAAGGAGTAGTCTTTAATAGACCCACTAACTTCTATTGGTTTACGATGATGCAAAAACTAATGGATAAGGGGCTGAAATACGAGTATTTAGGGGATGAAAAGATTAATGATGTTGAATATGACATTGTAAAAGTGACTTTTGATATAGCCGGGAAGAAAACTTCCGATACATATCAGCTTTACATAAACAAGGAGACCGAATTAGTAGATCAATTTCTTTTTACTGTCGCTGATTATGATGTGATAGAAAATCCGTATTTGATGAAATTGGAATATGAAAATATTGATGGACTATTATTGCCAACAATACGAAAATATAAAAAATCTACTTGGAATGCTGACATAACCGATGAGCCATGGATAAAGGTGACCTGGACCAATATTAAATTAGGGAATGGCTTAACAAAGGAAGATTTTAGAAAGTAGGATATTTTCTTTTCCACTATTTGTAAAGTGGTGGTGTATTTAAATTAGGGTTGGACTTTAATTTTAACCCTATTTTTATAGAACGAATCAATAATCAATTTTCAATTCCTCATACTGTACCTCGTTTATGATATCGGGTCTGTTGGAATCTACCTTGGGACTGTACAGGTCTTTACTGATAGGGTAGGCGTGGAGGGCGGCATCATCCATATCGTTCTGCATTACACTAAGAATATTATTTTGAGTAAGATCAGAATTTAACCAGATCTGCACATCTTCATCATTTAAGATAACGGGTCTCCTATTCTTGGTATTATGTATTTTTTTAAAAAGGGGGGTGGCTTCCTTGGTGAGGATAGTAAAAGTATTAAATCCGTCTTTGGTGGTGGTATAAAGTCCGGCAAGACTAAGTAAGGACTTGTCTTTTCGTTCGAAATAAAAAGGAATTTTAAAGTTTTTAGGGGCGGTATGGGGTTCAAAGAATCCATCTACAGGAACAACACATCGTTTAGTAAAGGCACTGTTCTTATAAATAAAATGGTCAAAAAGTTTTTCGGAGCGCGCATTTAATCCCGCACCAAACCGTGCGGCTTCCTTATAGTAATTTTTATAATTGGCACCATTTTCGTTAGCGGGCATAATGCCCCACATTGAAGGGGTAATGTGCTCACTGCTTTCTTGGGGAATCATCCACATTATAGGATGGGCCCAACCGTTGGCATGGTGATATACTAAATCGTCATTAATAGGTGCTTTGCCAATTAACTTGGATACATTATAAGATTTTTGCAAGCTTTTTACGGAGGTGATTACCCTAGTGCCAAAACACATTACATTAGTTTTTTTCTAATTTAAGAATTTAACTTTTAAGAGGAAGCCTTAATAGAATAAATTACTAATTTTGGATAAAATCCATAAACTAGGATAATATCCAATAGAAATGAAGAATATAGTATATCGAAATCATGATCGTTATGCCATAAAGCGACTCCTTATGGAAATAGGAGCACACCAATTAACTAAGGAGTGTGAGCAGATGCGCTTACCTTTTCCCAAAAGATTGGGACTATTTTATATAGAGAGTACAGATGCCTGTGTATATCTAGTATATAAATATTATGATGGGGAAAGAAAAGTTATGAAATTGGATAGGTACGAACTACCTGAAGCTGGGTGGACAAGGGTAATCATGGAATAAAAACAGCTATAAATAAAAAGTGGTTTAAGAAGACCTTTAGTAATTGAAGTGCTGATAAATAAAAAAAAGGGCGCTCCCGAAATTACACGCCCTTTTTCTGTTTTTTTCGCCGTTTACTGTAGAACAGTAAATTACGATCTGCAAAACTATTCAACAAAAAGGGACCTTGAAAAAAATTAACGCTTCCCATTAAATTTTTAACATTTTGTGGGTAAAGTCAGTTACGAAAAAAGCACTAACCCCATAATCATAGGGTTTAATGCTTTTATTTACTAACATGCATTTACTTATTCCTCAGCGAAAACGATTAGTGCAGGAAACCAATAGTGTTCATAGAAGATATTTTTCTTCATCGCACCTGTAGTACCATCATAAAAATAGAGATTATTTTTTGCTGCCGAAGCACCCCATCCATCTATTGTTGTAATCACCACCTGATTGTTATTAGGATCAATATTTAGTCCAGCTCCAGAAGTCATTCTGCCCGAGGGTAGAGTGAGCAAGGGCGAATTTAAAGAGGTAATATCGCCTATCACATACTTATATACCTTTAGACCATTAAGGAAATAAAGGGCATTTTCTTGTTTAGACGCTGCTAAGGAACTAACAGTCCAAGCCCAAGCGTTGTGAGCAACACTTACACCAGTAGGCATTATTATACTTTCCATTTCTAAGGTGAGGGGATTTATTTTTAAAAGGGTGTTGCCATCAGCACTCCATACCATACCATCTTTACTAACTACCAATCCACCTTTACCTTTATCGAACGTTTTATCGATTGTCCAAGTATTGGTGTTAATAACATAAATTTTACCCTTAGCAACTGCAAACACGTACTGTCTGTACTGTAATAATTCTCCAACCTCTCCGGTAATACCCTCAATTTTATCTCCTAGAGTAAGGGGATCTAAATTTAGCTTGTAAATGCCTTTGGAAGTACTTACTAATCCTAAGTCCTCAGAAACCCCACAAAAAGCCCTTCCGTCCCCGGCTAAAGTATTAAAACTAGGGATACGTGCTGTTTCTTTCATGGTTTTGGCATTTGCCACCACTAAGGCACCTTGTTTAGATACAATATACATTTGCTCATTGTAGATGGTTGCAAATTGGGTTGTATTTCCTAGACTATCTTGCGGATTGGCAGTAGAAAACAATCTCGTTTCCAATTCATTGGATCCATCTCTTAAAAAGGTAATGCTCCCCGATTCCTTTCCAAACCACCCTTCATTGATTATGAAAATCCCGTTAGAATAATCAAATGTCGCAGTTTGCTCCATGGGCACAGTGATTTGTGTGTCGTTACTAAAGGTAAACACCATAGTTCCGTCTAATACCACAATATCAGTAATGCTTGGGGCATCTAAACCATCATTTCCATCCGTAGCTTCTGCTTTAATTCCAGAATCTTGGCCGTTTATATGCCAAAACCCATCTATTATATTAATTTCTGGACTATTTCCATCTTCGCCATCTTGTCCATCTTTCCCAGATGCTTTTACTCCACTATCCTCACCGTCTACTAACCAATTACCATTATCTCCTACCGTAAAAACAGGGGTGTGACCATTGGTTAAGGCTATGTTGCTACCGTCGGAGAAAATAATAGAATAACCATTAGCCGTATTTTCAACAGCATCTATTGTTAATTTGTTTTGAAGGGCATTAAGTAGCGTTTCGTAGTTTTTTAATAACGCTGCCTGCTGCTCTTGTTCTTTCTTTAAAGCTTGTTGTTCTTGAGACAGTTGATCATATTTACTGTTCAGGTCATTTATGTCGTCTTTGTTACAGCCCGTAAGTAGTATTAGTATTGCAAAAAAGAATAAGGATGCTAATTTTCTCATTTTTATTATAGTTTGATTTCTTTATGTTTTCCTCTGTGTTATTTACTCTAAGTTCAAATCCCTAAATCCTGATATTTCAGTGGAAACCTCACCTAACCAGCCTCCTTGATTGCGATTAGCGGTGTACACTTTTACAAAGTCGATCCCTTCTAAGGTTACGCTTTCACCATCTTTGTCCACTGCCCAACTGATATCTATTTGTCCTCTCTCATCGTTATTGCCCCAATTATCTGTATATCCATAATCATAAGCAGGATTAGCCCAATTAGTGCCTTGTCCAGAGAGATCGGTTACATTAGATTTTAGGAACGTACCCTTAAAGGTAATACTGTCGGCTTTCCAAGTAGGATAATAGGTTTGTCTATGAAAACTGTTCTTGGAGACATATCCTGTTTCCCCCTGGTTATCTGTCCATCGAATATAATTGGGTTCGCTAGCGTTTTCTGGTTCGGTCTCTGGTCTATAATAAGTAATTTCGTAGTTGTGGATGGTAGTCTCTTTGAGGTGTTCCGAACCTTGAATCTCATACCATTCGTCATCTGGCTTTCCATTACCATTAGCATCATAAGAAACCATCACCATACCTGGTTCTGCCCAAGTTGGCAAGGCATTTCCTAGTACTACGAAGTCGTTTCCTTCTTTATTTATGATAGTATGATCAAACCCCATAACCACATAACCTCCATAGCCTCCAAGTGAAATCATTCTATTGTTTGTCAAAGCCGTTTCCACTTTTTCTCTAATAGTTTCATCATTGTCTTCCGCAGTTGCTGCTGGCATTTTATTGGTATACTGGCCGGGAGCAGGGAAATAATCGAATACTTGTGTGATTTTGTTCGCGTAGTTCTGCTCATTTACGGTAACCGTAAAGATTTCCGAATTTTCATCCACCCCATTTTTGGCAGCAAATTTTAATTGGTAATCCCCTGCATCAGCAAAAACATAGAGCAAATCTGCAGCTTGTGAAACTTCACTACCATTTACTGACCAGCTATATGTTGCTTCCTGATCATTTATGATTTGAGGCTGAAGACGGAACCATTGCATTTTGTCTATAACAAATCCATCGGTAGGCTGGGGTAACTGAATTTGAGGAGCACTTGCATTAATGGTTATTGTGCGGCCATCCGCAAAGGTGAAGGTCATAGTACCATCAGCCATTGTTATTGCCGTAATCTCTGAGGCATCCTTACCACTTTGGCCAGCAGCGGAGGTACCGGTATCCTCCCCATTAATGATCCAATTTCCATTTTCCCCAATACTAATTTCGGGAGCTTTTCCACTTTCTCCTGCATCTCCTTGAGCCGGAGTACCCGTATCTTCCCCATCAATATACCAGTTGCCGTTCTCCCCAATCTCAATAAAGGAAGAGGTGTTGCGAACATTTAATTTAGAACCGTCGCTCATACTGATGATATAGCCTTTATTATTTGTTTCGTAATCAACTATATAAAGACGTTTATTTAGTACCTCCAATAGGTTCTCGTATTGTGCCATTCTATCCTTAAGTGCAGAGATATCATTTCTAAGGTCTTTGATGTCATCTTTGTAACATCCGCTTAATAGCAGTAGTGTAGCTACTGCAAATACTAATTTTCGCATGATTAATTATAATTATTGATTTATTGTTGTTGATTTTGATTTGAAAGCAATATGTGCAGGTATATCTCCGGTGGTTACCGTGAACTTCAGTTCTCCGGTTTTATCGATACAGTAAAGCGTTCCGGGGGATACATAGTCCCCGGCATCGGATATATAAATGAATTGGGATAATGGATCTACCGCCAAGGCATAAGGGGTTTGTATGGCTTCACTAACGGATTCTAGTAGGAAGCTACCCTCTAAGAGCGTTTCATTTTTTACGTTTATCATGGAATAGTTACTATTCCAACCAAAGGTTTCATAACTAAACTCCGATCCAATAATATAAGCAGTATCCCTTACTATGGTAAGGTTGGAAGTAGGGAGATCAAAACTTTTTTTAACCATACCGGTTTTAGTGTCGATCACAAAAAGCTGCGAAGGAATGTCAAAATAATCTCCTCGGGAGCTTACATATAAATCTCCGTAATCGTCCGCTTTTAGTCGGTGCAGGTTAATGGCAACATCAATATCTTTTATCTTGGTAAAACTGGATAGGTCTATTACTGATACTATACTTTCATAGTTGGGCGCACTATATCCACCGGAATTAGCTACGTATAACTTGTTGTCTACTACTGCCATCTCCTCTGGTTGGCGACCCACCTTAACAGTACGTTTTATTTCTAAGGAGGTGGTGTCAATTTCAGCGACAAATCCGTTTGGGGAATCTTCTCCTAATTGTACGTCGCCATCATATGCACTTACATAGGCTTTTCCATTAGAGAAAGTAATATCCCTTGCGTTTTTCACGTCAATTACCTTAAGTCGTTTACTGGTCTCCACATCCATAACTTCCACCTTGTTGGAGTTGTTGATTACGGCGTAAAGTTTGGACCCATATATACCTAAATCATTGCCTACATCGCCTAATCCTAATGTAGCCTCGGGATTTGCCTGTCCATAAACATTACGGCGATATTTGCCCGTCTCATATTCATAATAATCCAAGGAGGCTTTGTTCATATTCATATTCCCCTCGTTCAACAGATAAAAACCTTCTGTGGTAGTTACGGTTTGTGGGGGCAAAATATCTTCTTCCTCAGGAATAATAAGATCGTCCTTCCTGCAACCCGTTATGGAAAGGATGGCAATAAATATTAAAATGGTATTTCTGTACTTTTTTAGCATCTGCGTGTCTCTATTTATTGTGATTGTTAATTATAATTCAAGGGATAGGCTTAACCGGAAATTACGTCCAGGCATGGGGAAATGCAGTACTACATCATAATATTGATTGAATAGGTTATTGACTTCTACTCCAATTTTGACCGACTTTTTTAATAATTCTCCATCCCAGTTTAATGCGATATCACTAGTGTACCAGGGTTGTATATAATTTACGGGGATGTTTGCCTTCTGACTATACCTTTCCCCGGTATACATAAAACTATAGTTCATTTGCCAATCTTTCCAAATGATGGCAGAGGTTAGGGTAGCGCTATGTTTAGGGGTGTACGGAATTTGATCCCCGTAGGTAGTGCCATTAGGGGTAATATCTATAGCTTGTTGATAGGTATAACTTAAGCCCAGATCTAAAAACACCGAGGCTGGAAGATTAAACCCTAAATTAGTATTGACCTCTAAACCTTTGACTTCCACTTCGCCCAAGTTTAACATAGTCCACCTAAATAGGTTAGATGATGGCATAGCTACTATTTTATCCTTAATCTGATTGTAGTATATATCAGCTTGTACAGTGGTAGCTTGTAAAATACCTTCCGCCGCTATATTCCATGTTGCTCCAAAATTGTACTGGGTAGTAAATTCGGGACGTAAAGAGCTATTTCCTATAAAGGTGTAATACAAATCGTTAAAGGTTGGCATGCGAAACGATTCTTTATAAAATGCTCTGATGCGGAAACCATTAGTAGAGAAGGGTTGGAATGAGGCCGAAATCACTGGACTAATAACAGTTTGATCATCGCCCTGCTGGTAATACTTCACTTCTTCATTTATATAGCCTCCCAAGACATTGACTTGGAGATCCATTCTTTGCCATTGCATTTGACTAGAGGCTGCTACCAAATAAGAGTAACGGGTAGGATAGGGGAATCTATAAAGATTCGCTTTTAGGGTATTTAGGGAGAAATCTGTGGCTAGGGAAACTTTCCACCAATCCTTTATTTCATATAAGTTTACCAATGAAGCGTACAGTTCGTTTTGGTAATATTTATTGTCTAACGCCCCCTCTAAAGTTTTGTAATCGGGATCTATATATCGATTGTAATCTCTGCTAAATTTGATATTCCCAAGGAGGTGGTGTTTTTTGGAGAACGAATTTTGTACCGAACCGTGCAGAAAGAAGTTGCGATCCCATTGGCGTTGCACATGGTTGTACCTATTGGCAAGAATGGCTCCTGGTAGCCCCCGCTCGGAATCGTACAGGTAGGCCTTTAAATTGGCCTGTCCTGTTTTTTCAAGTTTTGCATGGAGAGCTACTTCAGCGCGGAAGGAATTTACATCTCCATTTTGTCTAACGGCAGTGGTATCATACCCTCCTTCTTTTTTATATCTATAGGTATATCTACCATGGGCCTTTACCCACGCTACACTGCTAGAAAGGGAGAGGGTAGGAGATATCTTTTGTTGATATAGGAGCGAAGGGTTTATTAGTCCAAATGAACCCGTTTTAAAGGCCGATCGTATATGATGTGTCTCCCCTTTCTTGAAACTGGGGGTCCTACTTTTTAGAAATAGCGTGTTAGAGGAGAAAAAGCCTCGTGCTGGCTGAAAAATAGTAGATTTTTGTCCGTTATAAAGTTCTATTGTTTCGATGTTATCCATCGAATATTTACCTAGATCTACCTGTCCGTTCTGAGCATTCCCAACGCTCATCCCATCATAGAAGACTGCCGTATGAGCACTGCCAAGACTACGAACGTTAATGGTTTTTATTCCCCCAATTCCCCCATAATCCTTTAATTGTACTCCAGAGAAATACCGAATGGCATCGGCAACAGAAAGGCTGTTAAGTTTTTCTAATTTTTGGCCCGATAGGATTTGCATGGGCATGGGCGATTCTATTTGGACCTTATTTTTGGAGCTGGTAACAATCACCTCACCCAAGATATAGCCCTTTACAGTATCTAAACTGTCCAAGGATTTGCTAGTGGATTCTTGTGCGGAAGTCCTTGCCGAGAATGAAAATATTATCATGAATAAAAGCATGCTAGCCCTTATCCATAAACCATTTTGTTTATAGAAAATCATAAAAAACTATTTGATCAATACCAAATAGCTTCAATGGAAAAATGAAATCAAATGGGTGCGTAACTTGCATTTGGTTTCAAAGCCTTATTCCACGAAAGCTTTAAAAAATAATTGCATTGGCAGGTCTCCTGACTTATTCCCATTTTAAACCGCCTTCCCACATTACACAATGCAGTGGCTTAAGTTTAATCCTCGAAACTATACCTATATCGAGGTGTTTAAAATGTTGCATGGAACTTACAGTAACGGGATTGTTCAGGATTTTCACCTGATTCCCTCTTAGTCATCTACACCGAAAAGCGTAGCTGAACCATTGCAGCGGCAAAGGTAATTAAACTCTTATAATTAAAGAGCTGTTTATAGGATGAATGCAACAACCCTTTTCTTGAGATAGTCTTGATGTGAAATTGATTACAAATAACCCATTGAATATCAGTCTATTTTGTTAAATTTATATAAGCAGGGCGATAGGTCGAACGGATTGTATAGTGCTTACACTTAAATAGTTAAATCAGAAATTATGATGGAACAAGATTACCTCAGAAATTGCATTCAGCAGATGGAGTATTATAAAACTCTAGGAGAAAAAACGGTTGATCAATTGGAAGAAAAGGACCTCTTTTGGCAGTATAACGAAGAGTCCAATTCCATAGCTATAATTGTAAATCACTTATGGGGAAATATGAAATCTAGATGGACGGACTTCCTGATCTCTGATGGAGAAAAAGAATGGCGAAAGCGCGACATGGAATTTGAAGATGTAATTAGAACAAAAGAGGAACTGCTCATTAAATGGAATGAGGGATGGCAATGTGTATTGTATGCACTGAGTTCAATTGACCAGGATAATTTTAATACTATAATTTATATCAGGAATCAGGCACATACGGTTTCAGAAGCCATAAACAGGCAGTTAGCCCACTATGCCTATCATGTGGGACAACTAGTTTATATAGGCCGAATGATTAGGGGAAACGAATGGAAAAGCCTTTCTATCCCCAAAGGGAATTCACTCGATTTTAATAAAAAGAAATTTTCCAAAGGGAGGCACGGCGGTCATTTTTCCGATGATCTTAAGTAGCAAGAGAAACACCTGTAGATTAGACTTTAGTTTACTAAAAAGTAGTATCGAGTTTCTATACTTTTAATGGATTAAAAACTATCAAGTAATGTATAGGCCATTTTTATTGTAGATGTCTCGTCATTCACATCGGTCCAAGCAAAATGTATCTTATCTTCTACAAGCCCCATTTGAGGAAAACCAGAATTTCTGGAAGCTCCCAAACTAGCTACTACAATGGGATCCGATTTTTTGCCGGAACTGTTCACCTTCATCGCCATTAATCGAGCATTATTTTCTGTGTTTTCCATCCAACTTACAATGGCATTTTTGGTATCAATCATAAGAATATCCACTCTACCGATAGGGGCCTTGTCACTAATTATTATTGGGGCATCAAAATGTTCCCCACCATCCGCAGAAAATACCATTTTCACCTTAGGTTCATTATTGGCTGCAGTAAACCAAGTTACACCAAGTGAATTACCCATAACGGCGGCTTTAGGTCCGTTTACAGGACATCCCTTAATTTGCCACCCATCATCAAATATAGTTTTTGGAGCAGTCCATTCCCCGTTCACTAATCGAGTGATGGAAATATCCCTTATTTCATCTTCGGACCTATCTCTATAAAGCACTACTGGGCCGTTATTGGTTATGGCGGCAGTTGTCTGGCAGCAATCGCAAGTACTATCGTCTAACATCACTTCATTGCTTACCGTTCCACTGGGAGAAACCGCAGCAGCTCTAAGACTCATAGCACCAGCATGTTCATTTCCATGTCCGTGCCCCACAGTATTCCTACCATCTAGCCAAGTAATAAAAAAAGAATTGTCTTGGTAAGGGAATGCGGTAACAAAACCGTGTTCAGACTCGGTGCCATCCGTATGCAAGGGGAGATCATTGCTCCATATAGAATCTCCCGCAGGCAGTACATTTATTCTTATATCATAGGAATAGGTGTCCTGGGACGACTTTTTAAGGATATGCGATAATAAATTCCCGTTGCTAGCGGTAATCGAAGGGAAATCGGCCCAATTTACAAACCAATTTTCGCCCTGAATTATCTCTTTTGGCTGCTGCCAAACTCCATCTAAAAGAGAAGAATAATTTAAACGTACCGTAGAATCATTCACCTTATCTACCCAAGATAGCATTGCTATGTTTTTATCTGTAAACAAGGAGGGTAAGGAACTCTCAGTGCCCGCTGGAGATGGGATAGAATGTACTAATTGCTGGTTGTCAGTAGAATCCTTTTTAGCTTTTTTCTCACCGTTATTGCATGCACTAATTAGTATAGTAAGGGCTAGGAAGGTAATAAGTGTATAGGGGCGCATTTATTGGATACTTTTTAGTTTGGTAATAATAGGATCGGAATCCCACTCTACAGCTCCGGTAATTTCATCTACTTTTTCCCCTTGTTCGTTGTAAATAAAAGTGGTGGGTAGGGCGTAGATATTTAATTGCGAAAGTGCAGCGGTAGTCCGGATATAATTAAAATTATAATCGTTTTTCTCTTTAAAATTGCTGATTTTTTTAACCAATTGGTCGGACACCAATAGGAATACAAAGTTCTCCTTTTCCAAAATGGTTTGGGACTTTAATAAGGATGGCATTTCGGCTAAACAGGGTTTACACCAAGTAGCCCAAAAATTGAGTAGTATTTTCTTTCCTTTATAATCGGATAACGATATTGGATTGCCCTCCAAATCTTCATATAGGGAAGTTGTAATAGGAGCTTCTATTGAAGCCGCAGAAGGTGTTTCGGGGTTTTCCTTCTGCTTAGATACTTGTTTGCATGAAATAAAAAGGGTAATAATGATCAAAAAACATACGGTCTTTTTCATACCTATTTTTACAGTTTGGAGCCTTTCAGAGTTATGAAAAATAATCTGACTTATTATTTTCATGAGAGGCTTTGGGCTACAATATAGTGTGTTTTTTCTAGAAAATTATATGCCTTAAGTTGTTTCAAAGTAAGTAAATGATTAGTATAGCGATTTAAGACCTCTGCTCTAACCAGCTTTATTTAAACTTCCTAATAAAATTTACTGTAATTAGATCTTCTGCGTTCCTTAAAACGGGAGATATCAAACACTAGAAATAATTCTAGGGAATTTGGTATAAACTGTTTGGCTTCGGCTCCAAAAGGCAATCTATAGTTTAGTCCAAATTCAAAAGTTTCCAATGTTAAACTAGTGGCAAACCCAACTTCTGTAAAAGTGATATCTTCCATAAAATTTACATGCTCATTAATTCCGATACTAAAATTACCTAGGGTAACATCTTGATAAAAGTCTAATCGGGTATTGGGACCTTGAACAGATATCGCATTAAAAAGGTAGAGGTAGGAATATTCCGGTAATTTCGC
This sequence comes from Arenibacter certesii DSM 19833, assembly GCF_000429545.1. Lineage (GTDB taxonomy): Bacteria > Bacteroidota > Bacteroidia > Flavobacteriales > Flavobacteriaceae > Arenibacter > Arenibacter certesii. The sequence continues at coordinate 346,336 of NZ_KE386914.1, read as the reverse complement.
CTGCCCGTATTTGTTAATATCTAGCTCGTACCCAAATTGCCCAGAAACAAGCATATTTAAATTAACGTTGTTATCACTTTGTTTTGAGGATATTCTCGGCTGATTTAAATGCTTCATCGAAAGTCCAAATAGCATGTTAATATCATTATGCATTAAAACCGAAGCGCCCATATCCAAGTAACCAACATTTTCCGATGCGGTAATGGGGTCTATAGTGTTAGCACTTATTTGGCCAGTAAAAATATTGATCTGATCCTGAAAAGTAAGATTGTTAAAATTGTATCTATAGTTACTGTAGCCCGCTGTAATACCGGGATACAATAACCAGTCGTTTGGGAGTTTCAATCTGTACATATAACTAATGGCCGCCGAAGTATATTTAAATCCTTCGTTGTTGAGGTTGTTATTGAAAAGATCTACACCCAATTGAAAGTTATACTCCTCAAAAGCAGTAGAACCAAAGGCATATTTATGTTGGGATTGTGCGCCCTGATTCTGACCAGCAAATTCAGCTAAAACACCCACTCTAGTCTTATCCTTAAACGCATGAAAACTAGGGTTTAGGGAGGCGGGAACCTTGCTGAGATTATGCACATATTTTTCCTGAGCGTAAGTCCCAACCGATAGTATAATAAACAGAAAGGTTAATAGATTATTATATTTCATCGCTATCTTAATATTGAGGCTTCGCCAGTTTTTGTGATTTGATTATTTTCTTTGGTAGTCCCTATAAACAAGTATCGGAATGATTTATTTTCATAGGGTTTCCCAGTACTATAATTTCCGTTCCAACCCCAGTTCACCGGCATATTGTTATAGTCATAGGCTACGCTATAAACTAGGCTGCCCCACATATCAAAAATTTGGAAGGTAAAGGATGCTAGTCCTGTAAACTCTCCCTGGAAATAATCGTTTATACCATCGGCATTGGCAGAGAATACATTAGGGAACATTACATCAAAGCCTTTACCAATCTGTAAGGTCTGCTGTACTGTTTTACTACATCCCTGTTCGTTATAAAGGGTTAGGGCAGTAATAAACTTACCGGGATAGCTGTATTTATGTGAAACCAAAGAGCCTTCAATGTTCGGATTTATATCCATAACAGGAGTACCGTCACCAAAATCCCACCTTGCTCTACTATACCCTTCACTATTAATGCTGAATCTTATTTCTTCTTTAGCCAATAAGAGACCGGTAATTTCGAATTCAGCAGAATTATAACTAAATACGGGTTCTGCTACTCCAGTACTTATGGGGAGTATAAACCCACATCCCTGATCGTTCACTACGTTTAGCATGGCATTCTCCATCGGAGTTGCAATTTGAATGCTGTAGGTGTCTGCGCCTGTTTTTACCGATGGCATTAATGCGTTGTTATAGTAGAAGCTTAAATCGCCACCCTGAGTATTAAAAATCGATACTGAAATTTTCCCCGGATTTCCTAAGCATAAGGCTTCATCTAAATATGGGCCGTCCAAGAGTTTTAGGGACTCGGTTTTCTTTATGTGGATTATTTCTCTGTAGTAATAAGAGGGATTCTCCTTGGTACATCCATCAATAGAACTGGTTATGGTGAGTCTGTATCTTCCCTCCTCCAAATTACTCAACTGGGTTATATTTTGTCCTATGGTTGCAAATTCTGGATCAGGGTTACCAGCTACTTCCTTTTCCCAGATTAAAGAATAAGGTCTAGATCCGCCACTAACGGCAATGGATATAGCGCCATCTTTTGTAGACCCACAACTTACCGATGTTATATCCTTATTAACTACAAGTGGAGCATAGGCGGTTTTAAAGTTAAACTGGATTTGTTGTGATGTACAATCCTTACTATCGGTAATAGTTAGGGTATAGGTGCCCGGAATAGCTGTAAAGCTGGTAACATCTTGGGCAATAAAGTTATTGGGACCTGTCCAATCATATAAGTAATAGGGAGTATTATTGGTGTCCATAAAAGGAGTACCACCCGTTACGAAGTTGGTATCTAAAACAAAATCATAATCTACTTCACACGGAGCTAAGGTAACATCCTTGGTTCCCGTATAAGTCAATGCTTGATAATCATCTAAGCGAAAGCTTTTTACTTTACATTGATTGGCATCGGTTACAGTTATTATATGACTATCGTTATTAAGACCATTTATAGTGGTTTCCTTGGTATTAAATAGTACCGCAGTTTCATTATCTAAGGTATATTGATAGGGAGCAGTACCACCTTGTACCCTTATAGTAAATGACCTTCCTACATTTAGATCGAAACAACTTGTACTCTTTGATCCCCCTTCAAAAGCATCGAACACTTCGGGAGCATTTATTGAAAATGTCTTTCGGATAGTACATGGGGCGTTGGGATCACTATTTGTATCGGTTACCACTACCTCATAAGTACCACCACCTAAATGGTTAATGTGGGTTGTGTTGGTGGCATAGCTAGTACCATTCTTAAGCCAGTTTATTTGTAGTTGACTGCTTGGGTCCGACTTAATTTGAATGTTAATTTCGGCATTAGAATCTCCAGCACACTGTAATTGTTCATTTACTACCTGCACACTACTAAATTCCAAGATCCCTTTAGAAGCCACATTAGCGGTATAAGTGGTAGAGCATCCAATCTGATCTGTAACGGACAGAACGTAAACACCTGGCAATAAATTTTTAATGTTTTCTGTAGTATAAGTAGTGTTATTGGGGCCCGTCCAGCTAAAATTATATGGAGGGAATCCGCCAGTAACTGTGGTAGTGCCAATGTTTAAGCTTATTGACCCGTCACTTTGACCAAAACAGCTCACATTTTTCACTTCTATGGATGCTTCATCAAAATTCAACCCCATGGGCAGAGTAACAGCCTGTGATACAGAAACATCGCAAGAAGCATCCTGTACAGTAACCGTATAGTTGGCACCGCCTGTTAAATCGGTATAGGTTACATTGGGGTTGTTAGACGTTTGCACCATAGTGGTACCATTTGGCCTAGTTAATGTAAAAGTAAAGGGCGCAACACCGCCAGTACTATTCGCAGTAATAACCGTATTACAAGTATCGCCAATAGTAAGCGTTAATTTCTCTGGCTCGGACACTAGGTAAGGCAAGGAGGTAGTACCACAGAATTCGTTATAAACCGCTAATTGATATACTCCTGCTTGCAAGTCGCTTATACTAAGGGTTGATGTGGTAAAATCTGGATCCCCAACTTTCGTCCATTCATATGTATTGGCAACTCCATTCGCTTGGGTAAGTACATTGGAAGCACTTACATTAGAGTCGCTTCCTGTACTAGCATACACCGTAAAGCTAATGCCTTCTACTTTAGCGGTTACTATAATCTCGTTGAAATTAGCGGTTGCACTTACAGCGCTCATTTTGGCTCCTGAGGCAATGTTTACTTTTTGTGAAAGGGCAGCGGCAACTTCATTGTTATTTTGAGGCTGATTAATACCGTTTAAGGTAACCTGATGTTCATAAGCAATTCCGTTTATTATTAGGCTGTACTTATTGCCTAGAGTGGGATTTCCAAAAAGAGAGATGGTATTAATCTGTTTTTGGGCGCTATTTCCACCCGTAATCCTGTCGTTTGGGATAATTATGCTTCCATCATTTCCACCAAAGCAACTAACGTTGGTTATGTCATTGGCTATTATTAAATCATTATTTATAAAGGGGTAGGGAATAACCGTAACTAAAATAGGTGATGTTTCATCAGAACAAGCTACTTCGTTTAAGGTACTAGTGACTACTCTCTTATAGTAAGTAGATTTTGTTAAAGTAGTAGGCGGAGTATAGTTTGGTTGCTTGGCATTGGTAACCGGATTATAGGTTTGGTTATCTTCTGAGGACCACCACTGATAGGTTAACACACCTGCTCCTATAGCAGATTCAAGTTCTACTATGGCAAGGGGCTGGTCGCCCATACAAACAGATTGGTTATCGGCTATTATTCCAGCATTAACCACGTTATACGATATTTTAACCGGATTTGTTTCTACCGTACAGGTTATATCACCTAATGTAGTCCTAGTAATCGTTCGCTTGTAATATTTTGTTTCGGTAGGCGTAGGTGGGGTATAGGTTGCAGTAGTTGCACCAGTATCGGTCCAAGTATTACCGTCTATAGAAACCAACCACTTATAACTTTGATCCGGAAAATTGCTGGCTCCAGAAACAGATAAGGTGTTTGGGACATTGCCTTCACAAATAGTTTGATCGTTGCTAAGAGTGCCTGGTAATAGTTCATCTGCAACTTGCACTACTATTACATTACTATCTTCCTTACATACTACTCTGTTGAGGGTTGATATAGTGGTTCTTTTAAAATAAGTTGTTGGGTAGTTGCCAGGTTTAGGGTCATAAGTACCGTTAATTGCCCCCTTTATTAGCCCCCAAGTTGCGTTATCAACAGAGGAATACCATTGATATTTTAGAACTCCGTCGGCAGTTCCATCAACCGTACTTCCCAATAAGCTAGGGTCGTCCCCAAAGCAAATTTTCTGATCTCCATAAATAGTACCTCCATCCACATCATTAATGAAAACTCTAATGACATTGCTTTGTACATAAGGGCCACATATAATATTATCTACAGTAGCTTGGTAATCCCTACGGTAATATTTGTCTGCTGATAGGACGCTCCCAGGTGAATACGTGGCATTTGTTGCCCCTACAATTGGGGTAAATACAATGTTGTCATTAGATTGGTACCATTGAAAATTTAAATAAGGGAGCCCTTCTATGGCGCTAATGTTGCCCAAAGGGGGTAATGTATCATTATAACATAAAGTGATGTCTGGACCTAGGTTATCGGCCTGTGGTACCAAAACAGTGATAGGGTTACTGTTTACAGTGCACTCTACACCATTAATATCAGTGTTGGTAGTTGCTCTTATATAGGTTGTAGTTTTATTTACCGGATTTGTAGGAATATAGTTTACATTGGTGGCTCCAGGTATTAAGCTACCATTAGCAAACCATTTATGGGTAATAATATCATCTCCGGTAGAAGCTTCCAGTTGTTCAATTTCACTTGGAATATCCCCTTTGCAGATCACTTCTTCATTTGTGCCGTTACTTCCGTTGGCGTGAGTTGTTCCAATGATTCCTCCCGTAGCATTTCCACCGTTTAAAATTAGAAGAACGTTGCTGGTATGGCTACAAGTGACGCCGTTTAAAGTAGAGGTAGTGATTCTTCTATAGTAATTGTCCTGAGTTACGATTGGTGGATCATAAGAACTATCGGTGGCTCCAGCAATATTGGTAAAACTTATATTATTAGCGGAAATTTGCCATTGATGCGTTAATTCACCAGAAGCGATAAGCGGAAAATTCACGCTAAAAGGCTGTGGATCACCTTCGTTACATACAGTGGTGCTTCCTGTTCCACCTGAAGAAAAGGTTATTCTGTGAGCCTCTGGATCTTTAAATTTATTAAGATAAACTAGTATTGGCGTGGTTATGGCTTCACAAGTGGTTAACTCCAAGGTACTAGTAGCAATCCTCCTATAATAGGTTTGTATTTCCCCAGAATTGTTAGGGGTATAGGTTGGTTGATTTTCATTGGCAATATCCTCCCAAATCTCCCCATCAGCGGAACTTTGCCAAGAATAAGTAATGGTTCCATTAGAAGTTGCATTCTCAATACTGATAAGCGGAGGAATGTTCTCAGTGCCACAAACGGTCTGAGTATCTGCTATACTTCCAGGTGTTAAACTTAGTAAAGTAACCAATGTAGGTGTACTAAATGCCTCACAGGCAAAACCATTGTTTGTATTGGTTATATGTCTTTTAAAATAGGTAGATTTCGTTAGTCCATTTGCAAAATTTAGTTTTTCCCCAGTTTCACCTTTAATTATTGAATAATTAATATTATCGATAGAAGAATACCACTGGAAGTTTATACCTGTTCCAGCAGGGGTACCATTAACAATGGTTACGCTTTCAGGAGCTTCGCCTTCACATACCACTTGATCTTTGGATCCCTCTCCGCCAGAGATTGCTCCAGCTACGTTAATAACCACTTCATTAGTATTTTTCGTACAAAGTGTGCCATTATATGTGCTTGAATCTTTCCGCCTAAACTTAGTGGAAATCGTTAGGATTTCTGGTGTATAGGTAGTTCCTATAGCTGTGGGAATAGTTGACCAACTCAGTCCGTTATCCGTAGATGCTTCCCAGGCATAGGTTAAATTTCCAGGCGTTGTTGTTTTGCCTAGCGCAATAATTGTAGCTGGCTGCTGTCCCTCACATACATCCTGATTGTTTCCTATTGTTCCAACACTTATCTGGTTAATATATACCGTGCTTTCTGTAGAATTTTCGTAACAGACACTGTTATTATCAGATATTATAGTTTGCCTTCTAAAGGTGGTAGTAGTCTCCAGAGTATTGGCAAAACTAAGAGTAGCACTAGTTTCCCCATTAATATTGGTAAAATTCCCGGTAGTCATAGATTGCCATTGGTAGGTAATATTGGTTCCAGGGGGAGTGCCGTTGATTACAGTAATTGATTCAGGGTATTCTCCATTACAAAGGGTTTGATCTGAGCTAGCAGTTCCTCCCAGGATTTTTTGGAGAACGGTAATTTCTATTTCATTGGAATAATCGAAACAGTTATGTCCGTTTAGTTCTATTTTGTCCTGTCTTCTGTATCGCGTAGTTTGTGTAAGTGCAGTAGGTTGGTATTCCGCATTGTTGGCACCGGAAATAACCATCCATCCATTGCCATCAAATTGTTCCCATTGGTAGGAAATGGAACCAGATCCTGATGCATTAGTTTCCGAGGTTAACTTAGAAGGAATCTGATTATAACAAATGGTTTCGGCACCGGTAATACTTCCTACAGTGAAACTGGTATATGTAATGGTAGCTACGGTACTAATACCCTGGCAGCTGGCTCCAGAAACAGTGGTAATTCGTCTGAATTCTTGAACTCCAGGGGTTAGGTTATTAGCAGCATTGTAACTTATGTTGGTAGCGCCACTAATGTCTTCCCAATTATCTCCATTGCGTTTTTGCCACTGATAGGTTCCATTGTCCCCATTATTAACAGTTAACAGCTGGAGCTGATCTAGAGAACAGATGTTTTGATTAGATACCGTACCTCCTAAAATTGAGGAGCTTACAGTTATAGTGATAGAAGGTGTTTCTTTATAACAGCTAAATCCGTTTAAAACGTTGGTTACCCTTCTTTTATAGGAGGTAGTAAAAGATAAGGCGGGGGGCTGATAAAAGTTTTCTGTAGCGTTGGAAATCTCTTCCCAAGATCCCGAATCATTTTTATACCATTGATAGCTATGTTCACCACCCGGGGTTACTGCTAAATCACCTGCGCCAGGGGTGCTTAGCAATTCAGGAGTTTCACCCGTACAAATGGTTTGCGAGGCTCCTTGCGTAATACGGCCAGGAGTAATTTGATTTATGGTAATTGTTGCCGGGGTGCTTACTTGGGTACAGGACTGCCCATATAGATTAAAGATGGTTGAACGTCTATATTTGTTTATTCCATTGGTTACATTGGCAATAGTAAGAGGTAAGGTTTCATAATTGGAATCTGTAATAGTAGTCCAGGTGCCGTCTATCTCCTTTTCCCAAACATAATTTCTAGATTGAGTAATATTAGACCCTGTAATACCAATAGCTTGTACGTTAGAAAGGGCACAAACCTGTTGGTTTACTCCGTTTCCACCATTTAATGGGGTAAACCCAACAGTAGCAATTACATCGCCATCCTCTAAACCGTTAATATTATTGGTATTGCCGTCTAGACTATATTTTAACTTCCCGTCTGTTGTAGTCTCAGGCGAAATTAATTGTATGCGAACATTATCTATTGTAATAACGTCTAAGGAAGTTTGGGCATTTGCAGTAACAGTTACTTTTAATCTGGATGTGTCATTAGGATCTTGCATTACAGAAACCGATGTAAGGTCACTCCCATTTTTAGGGGCTGCACCTGCATTAATATTAAAAGTGGAGGGTGCTTCTATAAAAAAAGAGTAAGTGCCATTTTTAAAATCTGTTGCCACGGCTTCTGTGAGAACTAAACTACCAAGATTTAGTTCGTTAGTGGGTAAGTTGGCTCCGCAGCTATTAAAACTGGAATTTTCTATATTAGTAGTAAGCTGAGCATTTCCATTCCATATATTTGCGGTTAACAAGAATATGGAAAGCACTAATTTTATGGAGTTTTTCATCATGATAATCGACTCTTTTACTTTTATAATAGCGTTATATAAAATGCTATTTTTACCAACTGTAGGAAAAGACTCTATAACGGTAAGGATATAAAGTATATTGCTATAATCTTGGGTTATGTTGTACGGAAACTTCGGTTTGTTGTGAAACGTGAAATAAGTGTTGTGACCCACTTTGTTTAACCTGTATGAATTGGTTTTATACTACTTTTTTTATGTAAACCAAAATACGCGGTGCTGAATAATAGTGGTCTACATTTTGCAAAACTTTTCTTACTGATGTATTGAGAAGTTATTGAAAGGGTGAATCATTGCTTTTTATCGGTAAGACTAGACTAGAATGAACTGATTAAGCATCCAGTACCATAATGTAACCTGATCGTAGATGTTTATTGATCGGTTGAGGTAAATTGTTTTATTTAAAATTTTATCCAGTATTTTCCTTTTTTTTACTGCCAATGATCCATAGGATAAAGCAGATCGATAACGATTGGACGCTGGTTAAATGCAACAGGCAGGCCTGCCTGAATGGAACGGGCTGGTTAGCGTAGCCAAATTAAATTCTCACTATGTGAGCAAACAGAATCTAAAGAGTAGAATATTAAGTGTATGCCATTGTTCACATAGCCACAACCGGGCTTCGAGGGGAGAATAATAAGATAACGGAGATCTGTATCCTTATTCACGATGGAATAAAAGTTGTAGACCGATTTTCTACTTTGGTGAATCCTGAAATTCCAATTAGTTTCAGTCCGTCATTAAATTCGGAAATTTCTGACGAGATGCTACTTTCTGCCCCAAAGTTCTATGAGATTGCCAAAAGGGTAGTTGAGCTAACGCAGGATTGTATAATAATTTCTCACTTTGTAAAATATACTCATCAATGTTTAAAAAACGAATTTACCTCGCTAGGAGGGGAGTTCAAACGTTCTAGGATATGTACGGCTAGATTATCGCGTAAACTTATTCCAGGGCAGCAAAGTTATAGTCTTGGGGCTATGTGTAGCCATATGGGAATCAACTTTTGTAGTACGCAGGGTGCAGAAGGTAGTGCAGAGGCGACGCTTGCATTATTGGAAAAATTATGGAAGATAGATAAAGATAGTTCGTTTCAGTTTTTACTGAGGACCCGGACCACCAAGTTAGTAAAACCCCCATTATGGCCTAAATCTACCGTAAACGAGCTACCCAATGCAACAGGAGTGTATTACTTTAAAAATTCTGTTGGAGAGATTATCTATATCGGTAAGGCCAAGGATATAAAACAGCGTGTTCTTAGTCATAGTTATAGTAAGGAGTTTAAAGAGTTGCGACTCTGTTTTGAAACGGCACAAATAGAGTATAGGCCTACGGGGAGCGAACTAGTAGCCTTTTTACTGGAGTCAGACGAAATTAAAAAGCACTTTCCAAAATATAACCGTGCTCAAAAAAGGTCAGGTTATCGATACGGGATAGGTACTTATATAGATAAAAATGGGATAGAGAACCTAAGCTATGACCGATTAAACAACCTAAAAACACCAATTTTTAATTTTTACAGTCAAGCTGAATGTCGCGCTTACTTAGAAGAATTCTGTAAGGATTATAATCTTTGCCCTAAGTATTGCAAGTTGCAAAATGGATCCGGGGCCTGTTTCCATTTCCACTTAAAGAGCTGTAATGGAGTATGTATAGGGGCGGAGTCAGTGCAATCCTATAATAAACGGGTAGAGAAAGCCTTGGAGCAAACCGTTGAACCCTATACCTCTTATATAATTAAAGATGAGGGAAGACATAAAGATGAGAAATCCTTTGTGATGGTTGAGAATGGAGTTTATAAAGGGTTTGGTTATTTGCCGAAAAAGAAGAATTTAGCCCAATTTGAAGAATACGTGCCGTACATTATACGCATGCAAGATAATAATGACGTGCATAAGATTTTAAGAAGATATTTAAGGCAAAAGGATAATAAGAGCATAGTCCTAGAACCAACCCAAAAGATATTACAGTGATTTCCTAGGTTTCTTGCCGAGATGGGCTAATACTAAAGTAATAACCTTATAAGATGATGTTCGCAAAAATACGAACACCTGTCTTATAAAAAGCCCCTTTCCATCATGGAAAGGAACTTTAGTTCTTTTGGACATAGTTAGCCCTAGGAAGACTTTAATAATTGGGGTAGAATCCCTCCATCCACAAGAATATCACTACCACTAATAAAACGGGCTTTATCGCTAAGTAAAAACTGTACTACATCAGATATATCTTCTGGAGTGCCATTGCGTTTTAAGGCGGTTATTTTTTTCATCCTATCCATTGTCTCTGGATGTTCTTCGGCGGCCTTCACTGCCATTGGCGTCATAATAACACCAGGGGAGAGGGAGATAATTCGGCCTCCTTTTTCTCCATATCGCATTGCATTGTCCTGACACAGTAATTGCACCCCTCTCTTGGCAAAGTTGTACATGGTATCTGCATCACCATTTACGAATGAGGCTACTTTATTAAAAGCACCTTCTTGCTGCGGATTTCTTAATGCATCGTCATATTCAGGATTCGGTGGAACTACATGGCCCATCATGGAGGAAAAAAGGATTACAGCTGTATTCTCTTTGGCAAGCTCATAAAATGCATCAACTATAATATCCGTGCCTACTAGATCTATATCAAAAACTTTTTTAAGATCCTGTGCGCTTCCGCTTACTCCTGCGGTATGCACCATTCCACCATAATTCCCCTGTTTTAGCACGAATGCTTTTAACTTTTCTACATCTTCTTTCTTGGTAATGTCACATGCAATTCCAGTTACATCAAATCCTTGTTGTGAAAATTGGTCTGTAACCTTTTTTACTACCGAATCAGAATAATCGGTCAATACCAATTTGCACTCCTTTAAAGCGTTGGCACAAGCCATTCCAATACCTCCGCTAGCCCCAGTAATTACTATAGTTTTCTTCATTGTCATAGTTTTTAATATTATCAATATGGTGTCAATAGCATAAAAAACACTCCCTAAATCTATTTTCTAAATAAGAGGAAATCGTTTTGTGCTTCTACACGAAGATAATTTAATATATAAGCAATTTCCATGACAGAAGTCAGCCTACAATTCATAAAGGGAAATAATATTTTGATGGTAGCTGTTTGGTGCTAAAAATTAAGAACCAACTAGATTGCTGCTGGTTGGTTCTTATCCTCACTGTAAACACCAACTAAGAACTAATTTTTATAGTACCCTTCATTACCTTGTGCAAGCTGCAGAAATAATCCTCGTCATGGGTAATTATTTTGCTCCAATTTTTGCCTTTACCGAATGGTTTTGAGGTCCATTTTCCGTTTTTCTCATCGGTAACATCGTGTAGAATATAATCTTTGTTGATCCATATTACCTTGTCTCCTTTTTTTACTGTAAGGTGTTGCGGAACAAACTTCATCTTTATAATTTCTACTGTATGCACTTGTGGTTCTTGGATGATATTATCTTTTAATCCAAAGCCACCTAGTAGTAGAATCGATGCTATTAAAACGTTACGGAAGTAATACTGAAACTGTTTCATTTCTTAGAGTTCATTTTTTTTTGTAACATCTCGGCATGGCCTAAATGAATTTCCAGGGCGGGGACTACAGTCGCCAAAAGTTCTCTAAGTTCTTCATTTTTGGATTGCGGTATTAAAAGGTCGTTTACCGCACCAATTACCTGTTTGTGATAGGCAACTTCGTTGTCTACATAGAATTTATCAAAATCTTTTTTCTTAGTGTTGTTTAAGTTGGCCTTGGTATCCTCCGCTTGTTTTAGTAGGGACTGGCTAACAGCATTGTCCATTGGGGTAACCTTTAATTTTGTTACTAATTCTACGGCTTGCCCTATAACAGCTGTATGGTCTTCTATCATACGCTTCGCAAAATCCAAAACCTCCTTGTTATCTGATTTTTTTAAAGCAATCTTGGCGAAGTCAATATCGATCTGATTGGCTACTACTGCAACCGAGGCTACTTCTGGATCGGTAAGTTGGGGCGATTCTTGGGCATGAATGGGAATGGCTAATAATAACAATGACAAGATTCCTAACCCTCTGATGTAATCTGCAAACTTTTTCATCTTTTCTGTGTTTAACTGTTTACCCATTTGATGCAGCAATTGAAAAAAGGTTACAATTAGAGTAAAATCAAGATTTAATTTAGGTTGATAACCGATTTAACAGATTAATATGAGATTTGGTTGGCCAATTCTGTAACTTGTAATAGTTTGATATTTAGATTTCTAGGTGCTTTTGGTATGATTTTATTAAATCACCTAAAAAAAACAGTGAGCACCAATTTTGTAACCTTTCTTGTTCCAAGGCATCAAATTATAAAATGATAGAAATGGACAGCTGTAGACCCGTAAGAAAACTGCAAAGATCTCCTTATGCCACCTTGCCAGATGAGGTAGTGGTGGAAAAAGTATTAGGAGGTGAAACCGAATTGTTTGAGATTTTGCTGAGAAGGTATAACCAATTGTTGTTTAGGACAATAAGGAGTTACATGGACAGACCATCAGACATAGATGATGTAATGCAGGATACCTATATTAAGGCATTTCAGAAGTTATATCAATTTAAAAATGAAGCCCTGTTTTCCACATGGTTGATACGTATAGGTATTAATGAGGTATTACAACGGAAAAGGAAATTCAAACGAAATAAAATAATAAGTATTAACAACGAAAAAGGAATTTTTCAAATTGCTGATACCTCCATTATGAATCCAGAGAGAGAAACAATGTACTCAGAATCCGTCCATATTGCGGAAAAAGCAATAGCCCAATTACCAGAAAAGTATCGGATTGTTTATATGTTAAAGGAGGTCCAGGGGCTAGAGATTTCCGTGGTTTCACAAAGCCTAGACCTAAGTATAAGTAATGTTAAGGTGCGACTGCACAGGGCAAGAAAAATGATGCAAGATTCCATTCTTAAACTTACCAATGCTAAAAATGCTTTCGAATTTGGAAACTCTAAATGCGACCTTTTGGTACAAAGTGTAATGGATAAAATTAGAGGTCTAGTTCAGAATTAGCTTTATAAAACTATTCAGGGTTCTGGTTGTAAAAGCTCCGTTACTGGATTCTAATACCTACAACAGTTTCTTTTAAGTGTTATAGGGTAGTACATTATTAATAACTGAGGTTATTACTCTAACACAATCCCGCCCGTTCGGGCAAGCCTGCCCGAACGGGCGTTTACATGTTACTAGTTCCATCAGAGGTCGCAGCTACTTTCTCTGAGATAATAGATGCTCTTACTATTCACCTTTAGTAGATTGTTTAGTCATTTATTAAAACTATAGCGATAGAGATTTTTTAAGAATACAAACTTATATTTGTCGTATTAGATAAACTACAGACTCACTTGAATTTAAATCATCAAGCAAAATGTTAATTTCAAAGTAATAAAATAAAGACCGGTAGTTGAAGTAAATAATTTGAAGTTCCCTATGACCTTAAGTACATTAAAATCGTCCTTATTTAAAGCCTTACAATCCTTTAGTATCTATGCCCTTATTGCGCTGTTTTTCCTGTGGGTTATTAGTGCTTTAGAACTCTTTATTTATAAGGAAAGTCACTATTTACCAATAGGGTACTTTAGCTTGTTGAAATCTAGCTTGCTTATTGATACGGTATTCTGGGTACAATGGGTTTTTATTCCTTTTATTATTTTCACAGTCATTTTCATCTTACATCAAAAAATTGCAAAGATTTTGTTAGGGTCCATATTGGTTCTCCTATTTATTATCCATTTAAGCTTAATAAATTACTACAATACATCACTTGTTTTACTTGGCGCCGACCTTTTTGGGTATTCTATAAAAGATATTAAACAGACAGTAGGGGCTTCTGGTGGCGTATCATTTATGTCAGTCATAAGTTTACTCATCGTACTGATCCCATTTTTATTGGCGCTTTATTTTATACCTAAAAAATGGAAGGCCCCCAATGTCTTAGCTTTTGCATTACCTGTAGTTTCCTTCTTGTTTTATAGTACGGGGATTGCCAGTGTAATTGCAAAGCCTCAATTAAGCACAGAATTTGCCAATAACATGATAATTAATAAATCGGAGCATTTCTATAGTGAGGCAGCAAATTACTTTTTTAGTGATGGTTATGAAGTAGATATTTATGCCGAAGACTATTTAGGGGGACCAGGCGCCGAACAATTAGCTGGTTTAAAAACTGTGGACTTTTTAGATAATGCCTATCCTTTTTTGCATACTAGGTCTCAAGACGACGTACTATCCCCATTTTTTAAGCCTAAACTGAAGCGTCCTAATATCGTTATTATTGTAGTAGAAGGTTTAGGGAGGGCTTTTACTAATGAGGATGCTTATTTGGGTAATTTCACTCCCTATTTGGATTCTTTATCCCAAAAAAGTCTTTATTGGAAAAATTTCTTGAGTAATGGAGGGAGAACCTTTGCTGTATTGCCCTCAATTATAGGATCACTTCCTTTTGCTGAGAACGGATTTTTAGCATTGGGTGATAAGATGCCCAATGAAAATTCACTGATGAGTGTATTAAAAAATCATGGATACGAAGCTAATTTTTATTATGGAGGGGATGCTAGTTTTGATGAGATGAAAGGCTATCTTAAAAAAAATGGGATAGATCATATTTTTGATGAAGGAACATTCCCCAGAACCTATAACAAACTACCTGCAAATAATAATTTCACTTGGGGCTATGGGGATGAAGAACTATATCGTTTTTATTTACATAGCCAAAAGGAAGATACCTTAACAAAACCTAAATTTAATATATTACTTACTGTTGCTACACATAGTCCATTTTTAGTGCACAATAATGAGTATTACAAGAAGAAGTTTGAACAACGCATGGAAGACTTAGGTTTTAATAATGAGAAAAAGAAAGAATACGCTGGCTATGCCAAGCAATATGCTACCCTACTTTATGCAGACGATGCTATTAAATTTTTTATGGAAGCATATAAAAAACGGGAAGATTATAAAAATACTATTTTCCTAATTACCGGTGACCATCGTATTCCTGAGATTCCTATGAGTACTAAAATAGATCGCTATCATGTGCCTTTGTTGATTTATTCTCCTATGTTAACAAGGAGGGCAGAAATTGCATCGGTGTCAAGTCATTTTGATATTGCCCCTAGTTTATTAAACTATTTGGGGAATAACCACAAGTTTCAAATCCCGGAACAGGTGAGTTTTATGGGTAATGGTCTTGACACGGTCCGAAAATTTAGAAATGTTCAACAAATCCCATTGATGCAAACAAAGACAGATTTGGTAGATTTTGTAATGGGCGATTATCATCTTAATGGAAATACCTTGTATAAGTTGAATGAAAATATGGGAGAGGTATTAGTTGACAATCCCGAAAAAAAGCGAGAATTGCAGGCCGCTTTCGAGGCTTTTAAACGACGTAATAGACAGATTATTGAAGGAGCACCTTTGGTACCCGACTCTATTTATAAAAAACACAACGCTAATTATTGATTTTGGTTTATCAATTTCATTTCATTTTCCAAAATTTGCGTGACCATGGGTTTGTAAAAATTCCAAAAGAAACTACCTCGTTCTAAAGGATCGCGGTCGTCAAAAAAGAATCCTTTAAAAAAACCGATGCCTTTAAAATAGGAGCTGTTAAATTTAATTGGATTATCACTGAAGTCGCCCGAAAAATAAAAAAAGCGATAGTCATCCCCCAAATGGCGAGTAATTGCGGGAAAAGTTTCCGGTATGCTGTATTTTTCCAGTTCTTTACTGCCTTCTGGCAATAGGCTTAAATTATAAGATGCATCAACCGTATTCACCTCTAAGTTAGGTATCATAACATCGAACCAAAATGGATATTTTGTTCTTTCTGGCAAATGCCATTTGCTTTGTCCTTCAGGAGTTGCGTGTATATATGGGAGGGCATTATCAACGTGTGTGCCCTCTTCTAAAATTACTACCTGGTCACTATCATTTACAAAAACAAGACCGGCACGGGTAAATGGCCAATCTCCATTATGGGATTTTTTGTAATTCTCAATAAGCCATCGAGGAATTTCTAAGTTTTTAGTAGGATCTAGATTGTTAAAATATCGGCCTGTCCATCCTGTCCAATATAGCTGGAACAATTCTTCAAATTTTCTTCTATTATCAGATCGAGTAGGGGAGCCAATGGTGTTAAACTCGGTAATTATAAGTTTACGACGATCTTTTACGGCTTTTAGAAAGATAATATCGTCATTGCTTAAGCCACCATAGAGCATTCCTGATTGGGCGCCTTCATCGCCTTGCTTATACCATTCATTATTATAGATTCCGTAGGTATCGGTAAAATACACCATATCGGCGTCGTCACTTAATTTATGTAACTGGTCTTCAGTAAACCTTTCTAGACCTTTTAATCGAAACTTTTCATCTTTTAATGGGAAAAATCCAAAATAATCTTCACCTATTTTATAGGGTTTGTTAGAAGTTTTGGTATAACGGTTATGATTTAAAATCCATCCTAATGAAATGTGTTCTTGGCCTTTGGTGGTTAATACGGTCTTATCTACCAAAGCTATTACCAATTTCTTTTTGGGCGTAGCCAACCAAGTCACCCACATGATTATGGGAGTTGCGATAATAAGAAAAAGTAGTAGTCCTATGATTCTTTTTGCCATAGATTAAAAACGTTTACTATATCCCACACTAAGGGAAATTTGGTTTCCTTTTGTTTCTGGTGCATATTCCTGATTTTCCAATGAAGCCTGAAAACTAATCACATGGGTATCCCAGAGAAGCTTTCTATACCCCAATGCCATATTTATTGACTTAAGTTTATAGATATTTTCTGGATCAAAGGCTAGGCTGTTTACATTATCATCTGGGGACACCCCAGTACCAATTTTAAAACTGAGGTAATCATCTGCTCCCCCAAAATAATATCTGGTAGTTAAAGAGTAGGAGTGGGAGATAGAATTGATTGATGGAGTGAGGTAGGTTCGTAAATTAAACCAATAACTCTTATAGTATTTACCTACTCCTAAGGTATAGATCCAAGTATTTCCAGTAAAGGCTAAAAAGCGAAAACCTGCGTCTGCCTCAAAGGAAGAAGGAAGGTTGGCATATAAAGAAAAGCCTGCACGGTACCGTGGAAAGATACCTTTGTTTTCGGAAATTCCACCACTGACATAAGCATAAAAAAGATTTGATATTCTTGGATATGCATCAACTTCAAACTGTGCACCGTTGGTTGTAAATCTATTCGCATGATTAAAACGGGCAATCACAGAGCCTAATTTTGTTTGTCTGCTATAGTTTACGCTAGCTAAATGCCATGGATCATCAAATCGTTTGTCAAAATAAATAAAATCGTAGGTTAGTCCAATACTATTTTTTGCTGCAGAATTATTAATGCTTCCTAATAAACTTCTCGCTTCTGTGAGTTCAGGATTATTTCTTAGCAACTGATCTATAACAGTTCTAGATTCGTCATACCGTTTTAAATCCTTTAGAACCTTAGCCTTTAACAATCCAAGTTTTTCTGAATTAGGATTTTGGCTTAAACCTGAATTAAGAAAACTTAAGCTTTTTTGGGAGTCGGAATTCCAATATTCAAGGTTGGCATAAGCTAGTGATGCTTCTTCGTGTCCTGCTTCTTTTTGTAGCACTTCCTCAAAAACCATTCTAGCTTTTGGAAGGCTATCGGTATAGGTATACAAACGGCCTAGAAATACACTTACTTCCAAATAATTTGGACTTTTATCCAATGCTTTTTTAAGCAAGAAAATTGCTTTTTTATAGTTGTCTTCATCAAAGGCAGCCGTTCTTGCATTGGTATAGAGTTCGTCTGTTGATAGTTCTGTTTGTGCAGAAAGCGGAACAAACTTAAATGCTAAGAGAAATAACAAAAGAAGTTGAGCTTTATATTTAGCCATAATCAATAGATAATAATTATTTAGGTTTTGTTTTTGAGGGGTTAGACAAACCTGTTCTTGTCATCTTTCCCCAGGAGGTTTTCCCCAATATTAGATCTATATTTCCTTTCACCGCAGCCCACATTACAAAAGGGTGATATAATAGAGGCTCTAGAAAAGCGGTGCGAAGCAAACGTACCATGTACTTGGGCTTTTTATATTGTTGAAAAGAAAATTCTTCAAAAAATAAGGCTGTTATGGAAAATAAAATAGAGAAGGTATAGACAACCCCAAAAAATATTAGAAATACGTGCAGGTTTAATTGGCCGAAAAGAAACATTAAAATTAAAAATATGATTCCAGCAAATTCTATTAGGGGTGCAAACCATTCAAAAAACATCCAATAGGGGGTGCTAAGCATTCCTAAAACACCGTATTTGGGGTTAAATAACAATCCCTTATGCAAGCCTAAGGTTTCTATTGTACCCCGTGTCCAACGGTTTCTTTGCCTGTATAGGACCTTCCAGCTTTGGGGTACTTCCGTCCAACATAATGGGTCGGGGACAAAGCTTACTGTGTAAGGTATCTTCTTATCTCGCATTAAGCGTCGCATACGCACAAGTAGTTCCATGTCTTCGCCTACGGTATTAGGGTTATAACCGCCAGATTCTATGACTGTTTTTTTATCGAACATACCAAATGCTCCAGAAATTAGTAGTAAGCCATCTACACGGGACCACGCCATTCTACCCATTAAAAAAGCTCGAAAATATTCTAGTATTTGCGCGCGGGCAAGAAAGGTGTCTGGTAATCTAACTTCTATAATCCTGCCGTCTTCTATAATACAGGAATTGGCAACACGGATAATCCCTCCAGAGGCTATTACTTTTTTATCGTTGTTTAAAAATGGTTTAACTAGTTTTAGCAGCGCATCCCTTTCTAAAATACAATCTACATCTATACAGCAAATGATATCATGACTACAGCAATTAACCCCAGTATTTAATGCATCTGCTTTACCACCATTTTCTTTATCAATTACTTTTAAATTTTTATAGGACTGTTGCTTTGAGGAATATATCCCTCGAACATTTTTAGTGTGGATATGAGGAAAATAAAGTACATCATCTAAATAAAGGTCAAAGGTGCTGATTAAACTTTGCAGAGTGTTATCGGAACTCCCATCATTAATGATTACAATTTCAAAAGAAGGATAGTCAAGGGTAAGCAATGACCTTACGTTTTCAATGACGTTTGCTTCCTCGTTGTAAGCGGGGGCCAGAACAGAAATTTTAGGTAAATGGGAAGATTGCAATAAAGGAACTTCATCTCTAAAATTATATTTACGTTTATAATCCCGTAATTCTAAAAAGGAAAATAAAGCCAAAAAAATATAGCCTGAAATGATGATTAAACCATAGGTTAAAAACAGCAAACTTGCTATATCTATAAATTCGAAAAGGTTAAAATTCAAAAGTGATTAAGTTTTTTTATGTGGATGTTGGCGAAAATATGATTTTTTGTTCCCGAGTTTACTGGTCTAAAAATGATCTAAATTTGCTTATGTTTTTATAAAGTGATATTTCTAAATTCATCTATTTTTTCTGCTGATATTCGTGGGTTAAAATGTCGCGCTATTTTCAGATATTCAACTTTAAGGACCGTATCCTCCTGTTGAATATATGGAGCTAAACATTTCAGGTCTTCTACATGGCCAATTCTTCCTATAGTTTTAAAGATTTCTTGTTTAATTTGTATGCTTTCCCTAGAGAATTTTTTAATTAAAGTGGGTATCATTTCAGGAGCTTCCATTTTCCGTAAGGAAATTATAGCCTGTAGTCGAATTTCGTGTTCTTTATGATTTAAAAACTCTAACAGGATAGGGGTATGTTCATATTGGTTATAATCAGCAATCATTTTCATACTGAAAACTCTCACACTAATTAATTCATGATTGATCCAATTCGAAAAATCAGGTGTTTCCCCTTCATAACTCTTAAGACCATTTTCAATATGAATTTGTTCCCAAAGCGTTAATGGGGTAGTAACCTTGTCTAGAAATCCCAATGGGTTGTCAGTAGACCTATGAAGAAAGTAAAAAAAAGCCTGTTGTCTTACGTCTTTATTTTTAGCATTAATTAATGAGTCGACTAAGGAACTTGGGAGGTTTAGGGCTAATTGATAAGCAACGTTTAGTGCTCTAGCCTTTCTAAACCAAGCCTTGTTTGTTAAGTCTTGGATAAGAAAGTCGTATAAGCCATAACCATAAAATATTTCTTTTATGACGGCCGAAGATTCACCCTTTAAATTTTCCGCAAAAACTAATATTTGTTTTGTTGCTACTTGTTTATCCAGCGTAGTTTTAAGATGCTTATTTTTAAAATTGACCATTTCATTAGATTTATCAAAGTCATCATTGAACAAATAGTTGTTGATAAAATCGATTAGTAAAATATCCAATTTATCTTTTCTGTGATTGCTAATGTTTTTATGGACCCGTAAATAAAGAATAAGGCTTATTACCGAAATTGCGAGAATAAAAAATACCAAGGACAATACCAGATTAATTTCCAAAACGGAAGGTAAATCCGTAATGGATAATGATATGTTCATAAAAAAGATACAGGTAGGGCCTATTGGCATGTTTTATTTATCGGTTAGTTGTTTTTTTAAGTGAGCCAATACTTCTTTTGACCCGCAAAGCCAATTCATTTGGACTAAAAGGTTTGGTTATAAAATCATCAACGCCCATAGTAAAGGCATTGGTAATAATATCTTCTTGGGTAGATGTAGAAAGCACAATAATGGGGATATTGGGGTGATTTATCTTGATATGTTCTATCAGTTGATCACCAGAGACAAAAGGCAACATTAAATCGGTTAAAATTAAATCAAAACTGTTCGTTTCTAATTGTTCCATAGCCCTTCTTCCGTCTATTGCTGTAGCAACATCATAGCCTTCTTTTAAAAGCTTAAACTCAAGTGACTTAACCACCATTGGGTTGTCTTCTATGACCAATATTTTTTTCTTCATTTTATATCTTTTCTATTGGAGAATCTAAAGTTATTTGGTTTTGAATTAGTTCGTACTCTAATTTGAGTTCTTGCACTAAAACGGATAACTCATTATCAATTTTACAATGCTCAAGAGCTTGACACAGTTCCTTTCCCTTATGATTTAGAAGCATGTGAAATGAGGGTTTTATACTATGGGCAATTTTTCTTACTTCTCCAAATTGCTGTTGATCGATAGCAGCTTGAAGCGCAGTTATTCTTTCTGAAACGGAATCCTTAAACAGTTCAAGTGATTCTGAAATGAACTCCTTATTTCCATCAGATAAATCTATTAAATAGTCAAGAGAATAGGCTTTGGACAATTCCTCAATTTCATCTGGTGTTTTTAGATTATCTAAAAAACTTTGTATTTCCACAAGGGTTTTATCCGAATAAGGTTTTCTTAAATAGCCCTGTAATTTCTTATTCGATGTTTTGGTATCGGCATCTAATACAATTAGTGTTGGATGGTCTTTTTTAAGCTCGCTGCGCATGTAATCCATGGTTTGCCAGCCGTTTAACGGAACAGCGAATTCTTCTAAAATGAGCAATTTGGGATTGCCGTTTTCCATGACCCACTGAATAGCGCCCATGCTGTCACTAAAATCCAGAACTTCAAACGAACTGTTGGTTAAAATTTTCTTTAAAATTCCGCGTTCGTCGTCTTGACGTTCTACTAATAAGATTTTTTTATTATACACTTGGTATTAGGGAGTTTAGTTTAAATTCTATGAGGTGGATCTTAGCTTAGGTCCAGAGATTGCTTTTCCGAATCTATTAAATAGTTAAGTATAATTTGTTTAATCGTTTCTAAAACTACAGGTTTGGTAACGTAATCGTCCATGCCATTTTCAAGGCATCGTTGGCGTTCTCCGGACACTGTTCTTGCCGTTAATGCAACAATAGGAACCCTGTTTTCATCATTTTTTATTTTTCTTATTTGCCTAGATGCTTCATAACCACTTAAAATCGGCATCTGAATATCCATTAAAATTAAGTCGATCTCATTAGTCATAAAAGCTTCAATAGCTTCTTCTCCATTATCTACTTCTATCAGCTCTATCTTGGGAAGCAGCTTTTTAAGAATGGTTCGAATTAAATGCTTGTTAATCACATTATCCTCCGCTACCATAATCTTAAAATTATTGTCGGAGATAATTATTTGCCCATTGTTAGATGGGGCTATTGAATTTTGAATCTCCTGATTTTGAACTTGTGAAATAAGGTTAAAAAGCACATTCATTTGTATGGGTTTTACCACATTGAACTGTACCTGATATTCGGCACACTCCTGCCTAACCTTAATATCATCCCCAGAACTGTGCAATAAGATAATGGGTAGCTCGTCTTCTGAAATTTTCAATACGGTTCGTATATGTTTTATAAGATCTAGCCCATTTAGATATGGCATATGGTAATCTATAATGGCCAAATCAAATTTTTCACCTTTTTGTAAGGTGTTTATAGTTTCAATTCCATTGGACAATAGGGTAGAGTTAATTTTTTCCACGGCTAACATGTCGTTCAGTATAGTACGGTTGTTAGAATTGTCGTCTACCACTAAAACTTCCGTAACGCTGCGGGTACCAATGGTCTTATTCGGATTTTGTTCCAACTCCGTTTTAAAAGCTACATCAAAATAAAATACACTTCCCACATCTGGAGTGCTTTTTACTCGGAGTTTGCTATCCATAAGATGCAGTAAGCGGTTGCTAATAGTTAGGCCAAGGCCAGAACCACCAAATTTACGGGTAGTTGACGCGTCTTCTTGGTCAAACGCATGGAAAATTTTATCCATGTTTTGAGGGGCAATCCCAATTCCAGTATCGCGTATGGAAAAGTGATATAACATTTGATCCCCTTCTATATTTGTGGTATTTGCCTTTACTTTTAATTCTACTTCTCCTTGATGTGTAAATTTCACGGCATTCCCAAGAAGGTTTACAATAATTTGCTTTAAACGAACGGTATCGGCGTAAATAAAACGTTTTATTTTAGGTGAAATATTAATTAGTACTTCTAGGTCCTTATCATGTGCTTGATGTTTAATAAGATCTATTGCCTCACCACAAAGCTGCACTATGTCCGTTTTTTCTATATTTAATTCCAGCTTATCAGCCTCAATTTTGGAGAAATCCAATACGTCGTTGATTAGGTCTAACAATGATATAGCAGAAATATGAACAGTCTTCATATAATTTAGTTGACTGTCTGATAGCGTTGATTTCATTAAAAGATCTGTAAAACCAATTACCCCATTTAATGGTGTTCTAATTTCATGACTCATATTTGCTAGAAAATCTGATTTCGATTTACTAGCCATTTCTGCAGTTTCTTTAGCTGTTATAAGCGACTCTTCCATTGCTTTTAGATCAGAAATATCGGTCCCGATTCCTAAATAACCAGTAGTGTTGCCGGTGTTATCTTGGATAGGGGTGACTATAAGCTGAACTGGAAACGTAGTTCCATCTTTTCTGACATAGCTCCATTCTTTAGGCTCAATAATACCATGTTCTACATCTATGCTGAAGGCAGCCTCTGGAGCTATAGGATACCCATATTTCTCAGAAAGTTCTTTAACACGGTCGAGGATCTCTTCCTCTAGATGAAAAATGGCCGCATTGGATTTTCCAACTACTTCATCGGCAGAATACCCTAAAAGATTTTCGGCACCTTTGTTAAATTTCCTAATGGAGAGGTTAAGGTCGGTCTCTATAATCGATATCTGGGTAGTAGCATTCATTAAGGCCTTTAGTTCGTTTAGACTTCGCTCTAAGGCCTTCTGATTCAATATATTTTCGGTCATATCTACAACCTCCCCAATAAGAGAAATAACGTTTTCTTCTTCATCATAAATACCGGCAACATGAAAATGACAGTGTACAATATCCCCATTCTTATGAATGTATCTTTTTTCTACACTATATTTTTCAATGTCCCCCTTAATGAGTTTTTTAATTAAGTGACGATCGTTGGTTAGGTCCTCGGGGTGTATAATATCCCTAAACCTCAGCTTAGTGAATTCCTCCTTAGAATACCCTATCATTTCTGCAAGCTTGTTATTGAACATTACCCACTTCCGATCTAGTCCTATTACGCCCATCCCATTTGGAGAATTATCAAAAGCCTTTATAAACTTGTCCGCGTTCTCCTTAGCCAATCGCTGTAACTCCTTTTGCTCTGTAATTTCTTCTATTTGGGATATAATAAGGTCTTGATGATGGTTGGCTCCAGGAATTAAGGAGCTGATTAGGTTGCACCAAATAATCTTACCAGAAGTATGAATGCATTTTACCTCTATTTTATAACTGGTGAGTTCACCACTTATAAGTTTATTGCGAAAATCAGTGACCGTAGCTAGATTATCGGGATGTATAACGTCTTTAAATGTAAGCTGTAATATTTCCTCCTTAGTCTGGTTTTCAAACCCAAGGATCTGTATACTGGCCGGATTAATATCAACAACTTTATTGTCTTTATTGACCAAAAGAATCCCAATGGTGGAACTTTCAAAAATTTTCTCAAACTGTTCCCTAGCTTCCTTTAATTCAATTTCCCGTTTCTTTTTTTTATCTATATCTTGGAATGCTCCATATACCCGTATACACTTTCCATCTTTGAATTCTGGTTTCCCAAATGCGCGGACCCAAATATCCTTCCCTTTTGCAGTGATTAATTTACATTCTAAATCAAACTGGGTGCCTTTGTTAATACAATCATTAAACGAGTTAACTATAATATCCCTACTCCATCCTTCTTTGTAGAAGTTGATAGCTTCCTCGAATTCGGGCACGTAATCATTATCTACTTCATGAATGTCTTGGGTTACCTTTGTCCAAAGTATTTTGTAATTCAATAAATCAATTTCCCAACCACCAATTTGTGCAATTTCATTTGTTTCCTCATAAACATCGATAAGTTTATTTAGGCTATTTGTTGTTTCTTCAAACCCATTTTTTAGTGTATTAAACCGCAACAAATAAAATAGATTGTTTTCCTTGTCTTTTATGGGATAAGCTTCTACAGAAAAATCCCTTCGCTTGCCCGAGGCATCCTTTATCGAAAGAGTAGTAGAGGAGTTTTCAGAATTTTCCTTGCTTAAGGCTGTTATATATTCCTGAAGGTTTTCACTGGGGAATGGATTCAGTTTTTCATTTAAAAATGACCCAAAGTATTCAGATTCTGCTAGGCTATACTCTAAGCTCTTCCAAAAAGATTGACTCACCCAAAAATGGTCGTTTCTATTCGCTTTAAAAAACCATAATCCATCAATTGGTTTTTCCGTTGTCCAACTAAAAAGGGTGGGATTATATTGAATTAGGTTAGTTAACTGTTTCTTTAAAATAGAGGGGTTAGACATAGAATAGAAGTTGGGCTACTGCAGCAAAAATACATAATTCTTTCTGTTTGTCGGATAAATAGTACTTTAAACCTAAAAGAATTACTTCTATAAAAACGTTGATAAAATGAAATTTATTGTAAGAAATAAGGAAATTAAATTTAAGGGTCTTAGTTTGTAATCCTCAGTTAGTCAACTGATTTAGAAAAAAATGGCAATAAGAACGGCCTTAAATAGCATGAGATTAGTCTATTTAAAATGTATCCTTTTCAGGTTTACTTATGTAGGTGCGGTGTGCAGGATTTTTCATCAACACGTTTTCCTGCTTCTTTTGCTGGGTTGTAGTTAGGTAGGAATTACTATCGCTGCAGCGCCTAAAAACCTTCCTATGGAGCGGATTAGATTCTAAAGGCGGTGCAGTATAGTTAGGTATGCTTTTTATTTAAGATCAGATATTTTAAGTTGTTTCTGATCCCAATATTCGTCTTTTCTAAAATCGTAGGTAGTAGGTTTATAATTTCCTACCAAAGTAACATCTGCTTTTGCGGGTACGGGTAGATCCATAGACCAGAACACACCATTTACCAAGAGTCGGCGTGTGCCTTCAATCAATAGGTCGTTCGCCGCTCCAATTGTAGATGTAAACACCTTTCCTTTTTTACCGTTTGGCAGCTGATAACTTTTTGTCCAGGCCACAGGCATCATTGGATTGTTAAGATCGGTTCCTTTGTCATTTGTTTTTGCCACGTCATCATCCGTAGGTTTCATCCCATAAAAAATATCTTTCTCATCAAATGCTCCCGCACGGTTTACTACCTGCCCTAATATAATTGGCTGGGAATCTCCAGGAAGTGGCAATCGCACTCCGTATACATCGGTAGGGCCCCAAATATCCCCATCCTCTATTCCGTTAGTAATAGGGTGTCCATCAGCTCCATCTGCAATTATACCTCTTGTACTTTGATGCTTGTGATGTCCGTGATGGTTTATCCAATTTTCTCCTAGTATAAATCGGCCAAAACCGTCTTTCCATTCTGTTTTTTCACCATTATAGTAATTGCCGTAATGTTTAAAATTAGAATTGGATTCAGGCTTAAAATTAAAGGCGTGGGTGGCCGTACGGAGACCCATTACCGGCTTCCCAGTCTTTAAATAGTTGTCTATATGTTGCATTTGTTCGTCTGGTAACGCACGGAACCTAGTAAAAATGACCATCATGTCTGCTGATTCCAATGCTTCCAAACCTGGAATATTTTGCCCGTAATTGGCATTTATTACTCCTGGATTTTCTGGATTTTGAGCATATAAAACAGTCGACTTAAACCCGTGATGGGTACTTAGAATCTTTGCCATTTGTGTTAGTGCCTCCTCAGATCGGTACTCTTCATCACCAGATATAAAAACAATGTGCTTTGCATTTTTGTTCTTTCCATTAAATGTTAACCATTGTATAGGCTCCTCTGTTGCCAATTTGTTTTTTTCCTGTTTAGCTTTTATCCCGCCGCAGGAGACAATTAGGGTAGTAAGTAATAGGTATAAATAATTTTTCATGATCTTTTTTAAATAGTGTGAGTATCAAATGAGTATCAAACTAGGATATAAGCTTTCATTAAGGGAAAGGACGCAATTGGTTGCGAATATTTGCCTAAGGTTTCATCCCTTGTTTTATCAAGGTAAAGCCTTTGGTATAGATTTCTTCTGATGGGGAATAATCCCTCCAAACGTTAATGGCGTTCGCAAATTCGGGAATAACCGTGCTAAAAGCTTCAATGGTAAGCCAACCATCATACCCTACTTCTTTTAAAGTGCTAAAAACCTCTTCCCAATGAACCTGTCCACTACCAGGTGTTCCACGATCATTTTCGCTAATATGAACGTGCTTTAGAAATGGTGCAATGGTTTTTATGGCATTTGCCTGACTTTTCTCCTCTATATGCGCGTGGTGACTATCGTACATGGCGCCTAAATTTGGATGATTTACTTGTTCGGCCAAGGTCCTTAAATCGGCCATGGTATTATACAAATAGCATTCAAACCTGTTTAAGGCTTCAGGGGCAAGTACAATCCCTGCAGAGCCAGCATATTCTGCTGCTTTTTGAAGCATTTCTACACTCCATTTTCTTTCCGATGAAGTAGGAGGTTGTCTGGTAAAATGAGCAAAACTAGAATGAAAGGGGCCACATATAACTTCTACGTTTGATGCCGCGCCCATGTCTATAGACCATTTTAATTTTTCCAATCCAGCTTCTCTTGTTTTGGCATCCGGACTTGCTATATTCTCATCAGGT
Organism: Arenibacter certesii DSM 19833; assembly: GCF_000429545.1. Classification (GTDB taxonomy): domain Bacteria; phylum Bacteroidota; class Bacteroidia; order Flavobacteriales; family Flavobacteriaceae; genus Arenibacter; species Arenibacter certesii. The sequence continues at coordinate 318,588 of NZ_KE386914.1, read as the reverse complement.
GCTAAACTTGCAACCGCAGTAACACCTAGTTCCTGCGACTTAAGGAAGGTTCCGAGCTTAGAATAATGGCTTTCATCGCCTTCACCAAGGAATAACTCTATACCATCATAACCGGTAGCCTTTATTTTTTCCACAATGGGAAAGTACTGCTCTGTAACATGGTTGGTCCAAAGCAACATATTCATTCCAATTTTCATAAATTATAGTTTTAAAACCAATTTCGCCTAAATGATATATATTATCAGGAAGTATTAAACGGCGAAAAAAATTTATTGGTATGGATTATATATTTTAAATAATACCCCGAGGTCTGTGCCTCGGGGATAACTTATTTTAAAATTGTTAGGTTTTATAGTTCAGTTACGGGTTGCCCACTTGCTGCTTCCGCTGGCGAAGTCTGATTGCGCTTTCTCATCCAGAACCATAATATGGTGAATAGTACAATCAAGATCGCGGGAAACGAAACCATTGTACTCAAAGTAGCTTGACCGGCTACCAACTCCAATTCATCCCCAGTAAGCCCTGCCGCTGCAGCTTCAGCTTTATCAGCATCGATCCAGCGTCCTATAATCGGTTGAAAAATTGAGGTTGAGAACATTCCTACCGCACCAATAATGGACATTCCCAAAGCACCACTTTTCGGAATCTTATCAGCCACAAAACCAATCATATTTGGCCAAAAATAGGCAACTCCCAAAGCGAAGAATATGGCAGCTACATATGCCATTGCCCCTGTTTGAGTGCTAAATAAGAAAATACCTATTGTAGCGATAACAGCAGACCCTAATAGAACCCCTGTCTGGTCAAACTGCTTCACTACACTTCCACCAAAATATCTAGCAACTGCCATTAACCCTGTTACCAAGGCCAAAATAAGCATAGGGTTGGCACCACTCTTTTCTAAGATAAGGCTCGACCATTGCTGGGGACCAAATTCAGAGATTGCAGTCAATGCCATACAGCAAATCATAAAAATAAATAGCGGGGATAACATCGCTTTTAAGTTACCGCTAAGGGTAGCAGCTTCCTCTACTTTAGCTTCAGGCCATTTTTGACCAAGGAAAATAAAACCGTATATTAAGGTAGGAATAAGGATAACCCAAATCTGACTCTCCCAACTCATACCTCCGCCTAATAAACTTCCACCAATATTAAATCCGTCAGACATAAAGGTAGAGATAACACTACCTATAGCAATCCCACCAGGGAACCACATATGGAATCGGTTCATCATTTTACTCATCCTAACACCTTGGTAGGCATCCGCAATCATAGGGTTACAAGCAGCTTCAGTACAACCGTTACCTAAACCAATGAGTAAAGTAGATACTAAAAGGCCGGTATAACTGCCAGAATAAATCGTCATTATTATACCTATTGTATGTGCGAAAAATGCAAATTGCATAATGGCTTTTCCTCCCACTTTATGGTAAATTAACCCTCCAATAACCATAGAAATAGGGAAACCTAAAAACCACATGGAGTTAATGAAGCCCAATTGTTCTCCACTTAAGCTTAGTTCCTCACCAAGCTGTGGTAAAATTCCAGCTCTAATACTAAAGGAGAATGCTGTTGTAATTAAGGCGAGGCAGCTACCCAAAAATAGTCTGTTCGCATTAGGGTGTAAAATAGATGTTGTTTTTTCCATCGAGTTAATAGTTTATATTGATTGTTTGGTTAATTGATAAGATTCTATAAGATTAAACACTTTTTTATAATTTTCCTATCCTATTGACAAGGATAGGCATTTTTTTAATTCGCTTCGTAAAATACCAAAATTGATGGTTTGTACTTGCTATTTCGGATTTACCTCAACAAATCTAAACTTTAAAGAATTTGCATGCTTCCTATTTCTTGTTAAAGAACAATACTATTTTGTCTTTGACCTGATCGTTTATTGATATTTAAGACATATAAGAACTATTTATTGGGGAAAGTACGATTTACTAAAATATATTGCTCCTTAATAAGTTACACCTAAATAATAACATACCTTAATTAGGATATGCTGGTTTTAATATTTAAAAAGAGCTTTCTAAACTCATGCGGACTCATTTTTACAATGGATTTAAATTGTCGGTTAAAATTGGATAGGGCATTAAAACCACATTCGTAACTAATTTGGGAAATATTAAAATTGTCTTCCAATAATAATTTTCTGGCGTGACCTATACGTATTTCGTTTACAAAACGGGTAAAAGTTTTATTGGCGCGGGGCTTAAAATACCTACAGAATGAGGTAGGGGTCATGTTTAGCAAACTGGCAATCTCCTCCAAAGAGATTTTCGTTTTAAAATTGTCCATTACATAATCGTAAACTATTTGCATTTTTTCCGCATCGTCCCCCTTAAATACATTTACATAACCCGGACTTGCTAAAAGGTTATATTCTTCAGAATTTGCAAGTATATCTAATATTTCTAACAACTTCATGATTCTAGAAAAGCCCCGTTCCTCTGCTATTTCCGGCATTAATTGGTTAACCTTCTGTCTGGTTTCTCCATAGAATTCCATGCCCCTCACCGAATTTTCTACTAATTTATTGATATTATAAAACTCTTCCTTTTCTAAAAGGGACTCGCTTAGTAATTCATTATCAAAATAAATAACTAGACCTCGGGTAGTAAGATCACTATCTTTTTCAAAATAGGCATCGTCACTACGCCATAAATGTGGAAGGTTAGGGCCTGTAATTACTAGATCGCCTTTTTCAAATGACTGTACATGGTCGCCTACAAAGCGGGTGCCCTTCCCTTCAGCAATAATTGAAATTTGAAATTCTGGATGAAAATGCCAATTGGGGTTGAAATAAGGGCCAACCAAATCCTTAAAAATAAAGGTTTGCTTATTGGTAAGTGTTTTTTCAATATTCGGGTTACTCATAAATTCTCTCATTTTATTTGAAAGCCTCTAATATAAGACAGAAAAGTATCAATATTTAGTAAAATACAGGAAATATATAGTAATAATGTATTCTAGATTTGTAGGAGTCGATTGATGTGCTCATATTTAATTGATATATTTAGACTTATTTATCAGGTAATTTTTAATTGCCTATATCGTGAGTTGCATCTTAATCCTGTAAACCTGGTTAGCTTTTTCCACCAAAGGAATACAGCTAACACCAATTTATAAAAAATCAAAAATTATGCAAGAAAACAACTTTCCTAAGCTTCATAACGCCTCCTGGCCAGGCGTAGTGGGAAAAGGACCAGATTCTGAACCACCAGTTTCGTTGGACACCCTTATTGACCTTACAGCCAATGCGGAGGTAGATGGGGTAAAATTTGACGGATTCGATCTCTTTGTTTCCGATCCTCATATGGATATAGATTCTACCGATGACGGTATTAAGAGGATGGCGGATAAGGCAAGTGCAAAAAACCTTGAAATCGGTAGCCTAGTAGCCCCAGTTTGGGCAGGAACTGGCGGAGGTTCTGCAATGGGTACCAAAGCAGAGCGGGACCAGTTTGTGACCCAAGTGAAAAAAGCTTGTATTATTGGTAAAAAGCTTCGGGACATTGGGGTTAGGCCTCATGGGATTATTCGTATAGATTCTTCTGTAGATCCTGCTAGTTGGGCAGCCGATCCGGTAGCCAACACCAAACTAATTGCCCAAACATTTAGGGAAGCCTGTGACGTAGCAGCAGATTATGGTGAATCTTTAGCTGCCGAAGGAGAAATATGTTGGGGAGGGATGCACGGATGGAAAACAATGATAAATACATTGGAAGAAGTAGATAGACCCAATATTGGATTTCAAGCCGATATGGCCCATACTTTATTATACCTATTAGGTTACAATAAACCCGATGAGCGAATTTTGCCTGAAGACTTTAAATGGGAAGATAGGGAGACGCTTAAAGAGGGATTAAAAACCTTGACGGCTGCCCTTAGGCCATGGACTATAGATTTCCATGTTGCCCAGAATGATGGAACCGTGTTTGGTGCGGGTTCACACGATAAAACAGGTCGACACTGTTTGGCGTCAGATCCCAATGGTAAATTAGATATTGCAGAGGATGCGGGATTCTGGTTACGTGATGAAAATGGAATACTAACCAAAAAATTCAAGCATATTTGTTGGGATGGTTGTATGTTCCCTAATGAGGTGATGATGCAACCAAAAACTTGGAACGATATCCTAGCAGCAATGATTAAGGTGCGAAAACAACACGGTTGGTACGAAGCCGAATAGTAGGACGCCCTATTACAAGGAATAAGTACTTAAATAATTTTCATTAAAAAATAAAAGCAAATTAGAATGTCAGATAAAAATATAATCAGAATAGGAATGGTAGGTTATGGGTTTATGGGACGTACCCATTCCAATGCCTACAATAGATTGGCTAACTTCTTTCCAGATTTAAAATTCCGACCCGTATTGAAGGCGGTCTGCGCACGTAACAAAGAAAGGGTGCAGGCCTTTGCGGATCAATGGGGATACGAATCTATAGAAACTGATTGGAGAAAATTAATCGCAAGGGACGATATTGACGCTATAGATATCTGTACGCCTAATAATATGCATGCAGAGATCGCGATTGCAGCGGCAGAAGCAGGGAAGATGGTGCTATGTGAAAAGCCTTTGGCCAGAACCGTAGCAGAGGCTCAGCCTATGGTAGATGCCGTGGAGAAAGCAGGAGTGAAAAATACAGTGTGGTACAACTATCGTAGAGTGCCTGCGGTTACTCTTGCAAAAAATCTTATAGATGCGGGGAAATTGGGTAGAATATTCCATTATCGAGCAAACTTTTTGCAAGATTGGACTATAAGTCCAGATGTGCCCCAAGGAGGGGAAAGTACTTGGCGCTTGGATAATGACGCTGCAGGATCTGGGGTGACAGGAGATTTATTGGCACACTGTATAGATACGGCCATGTGGCTTAATGGGGGAATTAAGGATGTGTCTGCAGTAACAGAAACATTTGTAAAAGAACGTGTTCATACCGGAACGGGGGAAGTACAAAAGGTGGGTATAGACGACGCCTGTATCTTTCATTGCCATTTTGATAATGGATCTTTAGGGGTATTCGAATCTACGCGTTACGCCCGCGGACATAAAGCAGCAAAAACTTTTGAGATAAACGGAGAACATGCCTCTATAAGATGGGATCTACACGATTTAAACAGATTGGAGTATTTTGATCATAGGGATGAATCTATGGAAAGAGGATGGCGATCGATACACGTTACGGATGGCGATCATCCTTATATGGACAAATGGTGGGTACCTGGATTAAGTGTGGGGTATGAGCACACCTTTATACATCAAGCAGCGGATTTCTTTAAAAGTTTAGAGGACGATTCAGTTTGTTCCCCTACCTTTAAAGAAGCTCAGGAAACACAAAAAGTTTGCGAGGCCGTATTGGACTCAGCAAAAGACAGACAGTGGAAAGATACTGGAGTTAATTGGTAATGGTTTAAAGGGGTATTCAATGAATACCCTAATCTTTTATCGATTGTAATAAACAAGGAAAAATGAGTGAAAAAATAAAAGGCTTTTGTCTTCACGGAAGGGAAAAGATAATGCCCAATTCGGATGGATTGGTTACCAGGAACACCTCAGTAGTAGAAATGGACATCCCTAGATTGAAAGAAGGAGAGATTCTGGCAAAGACCTTATTTACCGGAATTTGTGGTTCGGACAATAGCGCCGCTTTGGGGAAAGCCAATTTTGATTGGGTAGAGCGTCCAAGGGTCATCGGGCACGAATTTAGTGCACAGGTGCTAGAATTGGGTCCAGGAGACCACGGAGATTTAAAAGTAGGAGACATTTTCACCCCACTGGCCATGTTGGGCTGTCAAGATGAAGAGTGTCCCGCTTGTAGCGTATCTAAATGGAACCTATGTCCGTCCAAAGAGATTATAGGCTTCCATAGAAACGGTGGATTTGGTCAACGAGTAGTATTGGAGTCGGATCGCGCTGTAGTATTAATGGACGGATTAAGGCCAGAGCAAGGCGCCTTAATAGAGCCCCTATCTGTAGTGGTAAATGCCCTATATAATAAATGTGCTATCAAACCTGGTGACGATGTAGTGGTAACGGGCTGTGGTATTATCGGACTAATGTCTGCTGAGGTGGCTCGTGCTGCTGGGGCAAGGGTTGCCATCACCGGAATTGCCCATGATAGGGATACCCGATTAAAAAAAGCAAGGGAAAGAGGGTTTATTACCATTGAGGTATCCCCAGAAAATACCTTAACTGCCCAATTGCAAGAAGGAATTACAGATTTAAACGGATTGGCGTTTGGTAAAAAAGGCAAAGTAGATCTACTGATAGAATGCTCGGGCGTTCCCCAAGTTCTGTCTGAAACCATTAGTGTTGTACGTCCCGAAGGGGATATCTGTGTTATAGCGACCTATGGTAAGGAAGTAGAAATTAATGCCACCCACCTTACTAGGACCTCCCTAAATATGAGAGGATCTATGGGTTCTTGCAGAGCAGATTATATGGTGGCCCAAAAACTGATGCTAACTGGTGCATTTCCAACGGAACACTACACGGATTTCTATGATTTTAAGGACATCACACAAGCATTTGAAGACTCTATAAAAGCCACCAATGTAAAGGCGGTCGTGAAAATGAACTGATAACAGAAGAAAATAATGCATACAATATTTATAACAGGTGGTACAGGCTGTATAGGATCTGCGACGATTTTTAAATTATTGGAATCCGAAGAGGTTTCCAAAATAATTGTAGCTACACGCGCTAACAATACGGATTCTTTAAAATTGTGGTTAGGGGAGGATTTGGACCCAAGGTTGGAATTTGAAACTTTAGATGTAGCCGATTATAAGGCTATGGAAGAGGTCCTATTACGGATAAATCCCACTCATATTATTCACTTGGGAGCATATCAAAGTCCTGATTGCTCTAAGTACCATATCAGAGGTATGGAAATTAATACTGGAGGTACTATGGCCCTATTTGATGTAGCAGAAAAACTACGCAATTTAAAGCGATTTGTATTTGCCAGTTCCGCAGCTGTTTATGGAATGCGTGCTATGTATCCAAATCCGGGTATTACAGAGGATGCACAATTGGCACCTCCTAACCATTACGGAATTTGGAAACTTGCTGGAGAGCATTTGGCTAGATTATTTCATGACAATACCAAAATTCCTACGGTTTGTCTAAGGATCAATACCACCTATGGGAAGGGAAGGGACAAAGGAAAGACCTCTGCGCCTACAAATGCACTTAAGGCTATTGCCATGGGAGCGGTAAAAGGAGAAGTGATGCCTTTTGAAATGCCCTATCAGGGACGTGAAAATTACCATTTTGTAGAAGATGTGGGAACTCATTTTGCGACATGTGCACTTGCTGATTATACTGGTTTTGGAGCTTTTAATATCAAAGGCGAAACTATAGCTATAGAAGATTTTTTGGAAATTGTTGAACAAGAAGCAAAAGGGATGGGCATAGGAGAATATGCACAACTATCTATAGCTGAGGGAGCAGAGCCCAACCTCTTTGTTTCTGATCTTAGTCACGAAAAAATTGACCGTACTTTTAATGGGTTGCCTTTAACTCCAATAGGAGAAGGGGTTCGGAAATCCCTAAAGGAATTTATGGAAATGGCAGAAAAGGGAATATTAAACTATTCGGAACAAGGCTCATGAAAACCATAAAAATAGGATTGCTGGGGGCAGGGGATATAGCCAATTTACATGCTGAGGCAATTAATTCTCTTCCAGGGGCAGAATTGGTCGGTCTATGGAACAGGACACCAGAAAAAGGGGTTATAAAAGCGGAGAAATATGGGTGTAAGACCTATAAATCGGTGGATGCACTCCTCCAAGATCCAGAAATAGATGCGGTTTTTATACTCACCAATATGGAAACCCATTGTGATTATACCATTAGGGCCGCCAAAGCAGGTAAGCATATTTTAGTAGAAAAACCAGCAGCCTCTACTATTGCTGAGCTGGAAAAAATGAAAAAGGCCGTAGAAGAAGCCGGGGTGAAATGTATGCCTGTGCACAACTATATTTACGAAGACGGAATCCAAAGGACCAAAAAAATGATCCAAGAGGGAAGATTGGGAGAGATTACCCAGTTTTATATGATGTATAATATTCATCATGCAGACGATATCCGTGCAAGATACCCTGGGGTTATCCGCCAGATATTAACTCACCATAGCTATACGATGTTATACTTGGCAGGAATGCCAAAAACAATCTCTTGTTTAAAACACACGGTAGATCCAAGTCTTGCCCCACAGGAAAATGTGGCTATGGCAAATATCCAAATGCAGAACGGAAGCCTGAGCCATTTATCGGCTAGTTTTGCCAATGACGATCATGCTGGAGATCCTTGGACCTGCATTATAAAAGTAATTGGAACCAAGGGAAGTACACGTTACAGTTATAGGGATTGGGTAGTAAATTCTCGTAACGGAGCCCATTCACAAACTTATGAATGCTATCCAGAATCCATAAAAAATACGACGACACATTTTGTGGATAAGGTATTACGAATTAATGAGGAACCGCTTTCTAGTTTAGATGATGCGATTAGTTGTCAGAAAATCATTGAAGCTTGTGAGAAATCTGTGGATAAGGGAATCCACGTCAATTTCGGATAAAAACTATTTTAAATAAACAACCAGACTTATGAAGTTAAATAAAAAGTGGATCCTAGGGAGAATTAGCCTAGCGTTCTTAATAGCAATTATAGCGTATAGCTGTGGGGATAAGGATAGGGGAGAAGGCATACCTCTACAGAAAGAATCACGAATAGTGCTTATAGGTAATAACCTAAGTTCTAGGATGATGAATTTTGGACATTTTGAAACGGAGATGCAATTGAGATATCCGGATAGTCTATTGGTTATCAGAAATATGGCCGATGGTGGTAATACTCCTGGATTTAGGCCTCATTCTTCTCGAAATTCGCCTTGGGCCTTTCCAGGAGCTGAAGTTTTTCAAACCGAATTAGCGCAGCCTTCTGGAAGTATTGGGCATTTCGATACCGAGGACGAGTGGCTAACCCGACTAAAAGCGGATATTGTTCTTGCGTTTTTTGGATATAACGAATCTTTTGAGGGAAAAGAAGGTTTAGAAAATTTTAAAGAGGAACTCAATGCTTTTATTCAGCATACTTTAAAACAAAAATACAACGGGACAGAGGCGCCAAAATTAGCGTTAATATCGCCTATTGCCTTTGAAGACCTATCCTCAGAAAGAGATTTACCTAACGGGGTTAAAGAGAATGAAAACCTTTCTATGTATACCGATGCGATGAGGGAGGTTGCTGCTAATAATGGCGTTCTTTTTCTTGATGCTTTCTCACCTACCCAGAAATGGTACGGTTCCGAGAAGGAGAATTTAACGGCAGATGGTTTTCAGTTGAACGATTTAGGATATCAAAAGTTCGCCAAATTATTGGCAGATGGCCTATTTGGTAAGGAAAAAGCTATTGCTGAAGAAAACAGAAGCGTAGTACATGATGCCGTAATGGAAAAAAATTGGTTTTGGCACAATGACATTAAAATTCCAAATGGGGTGCATGCCTATGGAAGACGATATGATCCCTTTGGACCAGACAATTATCCTTTTGAAGTTGAAAAAATTAGGCAGATGACCGCCATACGGGATACCGCTATTTGGAAGGTTGCTAAAGGCGAAACCATGGATTTGGCTGCTGCGGATGCTAAAACACCAGAGCTTCCAGAGGTGGAGACAAATTACCGACCTAGTAATAAAAATGGGGATCCAAAGTACTTGTATGGGCAGGAAGCCGTTGATGAAATAACGGTGCCGGAAGGTTATAAATTAGAGCTATTTGCTTCTGAAGAAGAATTTGAGGACCTGGCCAATCCGGTACAAATGACTTTTGATAATAAAGGACGCTTATGGGTAGGTGTTATGCCCAGCTATCCCCACTATAAACCTGGAGATAGTAAACCAAATGACAAACTACTAATTTTAGAAGATACAAATAATGATGGGAAAGCAGATAAACAAACCGTTTTTGCAGATGGTCTGCATCTAACGATAGGGTTTGCATTTGCACCAGAAGGGGTGTATGTTTCTCAAGGCACTAATTTAGTACTGTTAAAAGATACTAACGGTGATGATAAGGCCGATGTAAAGGAAATAATACTAAGTGGTTTTGATGATCATGATACGCACCACGCAATTAGTGCTTTTGCTACGGATCCTTCAGGAGCTATTTATATGGGTGAAGGTGTATTTCTACACACTAATGTAGAAACTGCCTATGGTCCTGTGAGAGGTACTAATGGCGGATTCTATAGGTACAGTCCGCAGAGGAATCACCTGGAGCGAACTGCTCAGCTCTCCATTCCTAATCCATGGGGAATTGCGTTTGATGAGTGGGGACAGAATTTCTTTGCCCATACTTCAGGTCCTGATATGACTTGGATGATGCCAGGATCTATAAAATCGCGCTACGGAGTAGCAAGCCCATTACCTAAAAATTTAATAGAGGATTCACATAGAGTTCGACCCACTTCGGGACTGGAGTTTATATCCAGCAGGCATTTTCCAGAAGAGGCGCAGGGTGATATCATTATAAATAATACTATTGGATTTTTAGGAACAAAACAGCATTCTATGAAGGACGATCCAGATTCTGCGGGTTACCTAAGCAAACATGTCCTAGATTTGGTGAAATCTACCGATCCTAATTTCCGTCCAGTCGATATGGAGTTTGCACCAGATGGATCTTTATATTTTCTGGATTGGCACAATGTGTTGATCGGACATATGCAGCACAATGCAAGGGATCCGCTTAGAGATCACGTACACGGAAGGGTATATAGAATTACCTATCCATCTAGACCACTGGTTAAACCTGCTAAAATTACGGATGCTAGCATAGTGGAGCTTTTGGACAATCTGAAGTTGCCCGAATTTCGCACTAGGGAAAGAACAAGATTGGAGTTAAGAGGAAGAGATGCTGATGAGGTTCTGAGCAAACTGAAGGAATGGACAAATAACTTGGATAAAAATGATCCCAGATATGAGCACCATCTTTTAGAGGGGCTATGGGTAAGTTGGGGATTAAATAAGATAAATGAAGATCTCTTGACGCAAGTCCTAACATCGAAGGACTTTAGAGCCCGTGCCGCAGCCGTAAGAGTAGCAAGATATGGCGGACATCAATTAGCAAATCAAGGCGAAATCTTAATGAAAGCTGCACAAGATGAGCATCCTAGGGTCCGGTTAGAAGCATTGGTGGCTGCATCTTGGTTAGATAAGGAAATAGGACTGCCCATTGTGGAAGAAGCTGGAAAGAAGCCATTGGATAGTTGGATGCAAAAACCTTATGAAGCAGCAATTGCACATTTAAACGGACATAAACTGGGAGAAGATCCCGAAGCTAATAAAGTTAATACCAAACTAACAGGCAAAAATCGGGAAGCTTTTATTAAAGGAGCAGAAATCTATGCTAGAGAAGGATTTTGTGTTACTTGTCATCAACCGAATGGGAAAGGACTGGAGAGTTCTGGGTTTCCACCACTTGCAGGATCACGTTGGGTAACAGGCAGTGAAGACCGTTTGATAAAAATAACGCTAAGTGGTATGATGGGTCCTATTGAGGTATTAGGGAAAAAATATCCTGGGCAGGTGCCTATGACCCCATTTGGTGGTATGCTAAACGATGAAGAAATGGCTGCCGTTCTTACTTATGTTCGGAATGCATTTGGAAATAAGGCGTCAGTTATAGATCCTAATAAGGTGAAACAGATCCGTGAAGCAACTAAGGATAAAAAAGGATTTTATTCCTCTGAAGAATTACTAAAAGCACATCCCATGGAAGAATAAAAATAATTTTAAATCATCCTTTTGAACGTACATAAATTGCATAGCACACATGTAAAAAATAGATTACAGATTTGCTGAGATGTAACGTGAAAAAGGATGACTAAATTCAAAAATCGCAAATAAACCCATTTTTTAGGGAAGATTGGTGCTAAGTTTGTGTTAAAAGACTATAAATATTAGGATTAATATGGAATAAGAGATATAATGCCCGATTATAACATTAAATTTTTTTATGTTGATACAATAAAGCGAATTTAATGTGCAAATAATAATGTTGAACTATTAAAAATAGATATTATTTATGACTAGATCTAGAGGTAGATTGGGGAGACCGGCTACAAGACCGACAGAATTAAAAGATGGTTATTATATCGAAGTTCGTAACAAGAACCAAAAATCGGGAGGAATAAAAATCAGAAGGGATACAGAAGAACAAATGATGTATGCCTACGAAGAGTATAAAAAAAGTAAAGATGTAACCGTTTTAGGAGAAATGAAAAACGGAAAAGTCGTTAATGTGGCTGTATAAGCCATTACTTTATAGTTTTAGTTTAAACCCTGTTCTATTTTGGACAGGGTTTTTCTATTTTCTCACTTTTAGTTTTCTTAATAAGTCTATTTTAGGAAAACCCTTTTAAAATAGGTTTAAAAAATAACCCAGTCTTGAACAAGACTGGGCCGATTTATAGAAAAATGGAAAGTGTGTTTAATTACTATGCGTAACCTATAAAGATTCTAATGATAAATGGAACAGTAATGTTGGTTTATCATAAACACTGGGCTCAGTATGAATTCCTAGTGCCACATTCATTGTGGTCTCAGTAATATCCTTAAGGATTACCAATACCTTACTATCCTTGAAACCTAAATACTCACCAAGGATAAGCTGCGTTTTGTTGGTGAAATTGACGGGACCCGCTGCACCATCAACAGTAAAATCACCTTTCATAATTTCCCAAGTAGCATCAGTGGCCGGCGTATAGAGGGCGTGTGCCAAAGGCACATTATTAACATCATAAGAAACGCCCGTTATTTGCTCAGCATGAAAAATACTAGCATATACGAGCCCCATTAAACTCTGTCCGTCTACATTATCTACTACATACCTACCATCATGGTAAAAGGTAAAGGTGTCCTCATAGGATGCACCTAATCCCACAAGATCTAATAAATTCTCTTGAGAGGGAAGTAAAAGCCCCAATTCATTATCTACCATTCCTGCTCCTTCTTTTCCAGAGGTATATGCCTTTTTTAATCGCCAGGACTTGCCTTCCGTTCTCGCTTGTCCACCGGTCAATAAAATTTCGGTTGATGGAAGGATGGTCACCTCTTTGGTTTCAGAAAAGCTTCCATTCTCACCCGTTACGGTAAGTACTACCTTAAAAGTCCCTATATCAGAATAGGCATAAACGGGGTCTTCTTCGGTACTAGTTGTTCCATCTCCAAAGTCCCAGTGAAAAGTTTGGGCGTTCTCAACAGTTCCGTTAAAAGTAACTTGGGTACCTTCTACCATAAATTGAAAATCTGCCAAAGGAGTTGCAGGGGAATCGTCGCTGCAACTAATTAGGAAGAAGGGAAGCACAGCCAGACTAATTAATTTGATGAGTTTCATATATTTATATTTTTTATTAATCAAGGTTTTATAAACCTTATTGAATTTTTATCCGATTACCAATACGGTTACCTAGTAGGTGCTTAATTTTTATCCCACCATACGGGAACACTAATCTTATTACCGCCCTGCCGTTCTATGGCCTGCGTTACATTGTTATTATTAGAACTTAGTTCAAAAGAGGAATATAAAAATCGCTTGGGCATAATACCATTTGTAACACCCCTGCTTAATTTAGGATCTGTTCTTTCTTCAATAACAGGAAATCCAGTGCGACGTATATAGCTCCAAGATTCATAGAAGTTAGGGGTAAGTGCAAGCCACATTTGAACTCCTATTTGTTCTTCATCATTGCTACCAGAAAGCGTAGCGGTAGGGGAGGATAAAAAGGTAGTTATATCTGTATTTTCTATATCCCACTGCAGCAAAGAGGTCTCTATACCTTTTCTATAGAGTGTATTGGCCGTCGCAGGATCATTATCGTAAACTAGTGCAGCTTCGGCACGTAAGAGCCATACTTCCGCAGCGTTCATTAGGTATAGTTCACTGTCCCTAGATGATAGGGCTAGGCCCATATCGGATTTGGCAGAGAAATTAGAGTTTCCAAAGGCCACATCACCAAGACCATTGATCATACCGGAATAATTGCCTTGTTGATCCTTACTGACATAAACTGCTAATCTAGGATCATTTGTTCCCTGTAACTGATCTATAAGTTTAGTAGACATTTTTATAGATGGGTGACCGGTGCGGTTCCCAAACCACGCATTGCCATTACCTTCTGTTTCAATCATGGTAGCGTTATGGCTGTTATCTTCCATTAAAGGATTTGCTATACATTCACTAACCGTTTGCATAGATAGGCTATTGTCTGCCTCCCTTAAACGCATGGCCAATCGCAATCTTATGCTATTGGCAAAGCGTGTCCATTTTTCAAGATCGTTATTGAAAATAGGATCCGAATTAGGATACCCCATAGCAGGATCTGCATTCTTAAGCACGTTTACACTCGCTCCCAAACGCTTAATCATATCCTGGTAAATAAACTCCTGAGTATCGTATTTGGGCTGTAAAATACCTTCTGTCTTTCCTTTTCCACCTTCGGTATAGGGTATATCTCCAAAAGCATCTGTGAGTCGGGCATACCCTAAAACGGCTATAACTTGGGCCATGGCATGTCTTACTTCGTTTTCTGTTTCCGAAGCAGAGGTAATCTCCAATACTTCTTCAATATGTCGAATAGTACCTCCGTACATCCCGGTAAACATTTCATTGTAGTTTTCATCAAATCCATCTCCGTACTGATCTGGTGGTCTGGACGTACTTCCTGCAACAAAATAATGGGCGTATTGACCGGCAAAACGGGATACGGACTGATCGGTGGTGCCTTGAAAAAGACTTCTGACCGCTTTGGTAAATAAGGCCGCATCGTCTATTTGAGTAACGGCATTGGGATTGTCTCTTAGGTCGTCTAAGTGTTTTTCACATGAAAAGAAACTCAATCCTATGACTATGACAACAGCTGTTTTTATTATGGTGGTTTGTATGTTTTTCATAACTGGGGATTAAAAGTTGATTTTTAGGTTAAGACCATAGCTTCTCGTTGAAGGCAGCGAGGAGTGTTCAAACGCTGTACCTGCGGGACCACTGCTATAACTAGCTTCGGGATCTATATCTCCTGCAGCATTATAGAAAAAGAAGAGGTTTCTACCTATTGCCGATAAACTGGCTGATTGAATAAAGGTATTGTGTAACATGGAACTGGGGAAATCAAAGGTCAGTGCCACTTCCCTTAGCTTAACATTGCTAGCATCTAATATTTGATCTGTGGCAATTTCGTTGGTAAAAACATCTGAGAATTGTTTTAGCATAGCATTTGCAGGCGTGGTATTGTCAAAGCCGGTATTTTCATTAATACCTTCCTCAACAATTCCGGATTCCCTTCCCAGTAAACTGCGTTCATCGGTACCAAAGAACATTCTATAAGCACGACCGTAAGAATAAAACTCCCCACCTTGTTGAATACTGATGAGAGTACTTAAGGATAGGTTTTTATATCTGATGTTGGAGGTGATACCGCCAAACCAATCTGGATTTATATTTCCCAGCTTCGCACGGTCACCTCTTTGGGCATATCCATCATTGGTAATTAATTTACGTCCAAAATTATCTCTTAAGAAATCGTTGCCATAAAGGCTACCAAATTCTTCTCCAGGTCTGGCCTCAACAGAAACGTTCCAAAGTGTATTTAGGGTGATTGCTTCCAAACCTTCATTTAAGGCCACCACCTTGGAATTACTCTTGGTGAAATTGAATCCAAGGTTCCATTCAAAATTATCGGAAGTAAAAGGAATTGCATTAAATTGAAGTTCGTATCCTTTGTTCTCAATATTTCCAGCATTAATTACCTTACTAGAATAAGCAGTGGAACCAGATAAGGGGACTGCCATAATCTGATCTGTAGTCTCGGTTTCGTAATACGTAAAATCAAATTGTAATCTATTTTCAAAGAATCCAAGTTCCGTGCCTACTTCCCAAGATTTTGACGTTTCAGGTCTAAGGTCAAACGACGGGAGACTACTGGGAATAGATCCAACGGTATAGGGAAGCGTTACGGTCTGGTCTACGTTATACACAGCCTGGGAACGGTATGGGCTAGTGTCGTTACCTACCTTGGCATATGAGCCTCTAATTTTACCCAAACTTAGAATATTGTCATTTATCCCCAACAGTTTAGGAAATAGAAAACTCATATTTTCCGAATGGTACCAATAGGAATTGTTTTCTTTGGGTAGGGTAGAGGAATTGTCGTTTCTTAGGGTGACATCAAAATATAAAAATCCGCCATAACTTATCTGTCCCAATCCGTAATAGGAATAGATTCCTTTTTCTGATATTCCTTCTGAGCTAAATGAATTTTTGTAGTTACTGATTTGATAAAAATGGGGCACCTTACTATCGTTACCCGAAATATTATTATAGCTGCTATATTCATTTCTATAGCTGGCGCCCAAACTAGTGGTTATTTTAAATGCAGCTATATCTGTAGTATAAGTTGCTAAGATATCCGAATTCCAGATATTGCTCTTACCACTATTGTGCGAATAACTTCCTAGGCCATTGCTAATAGCCTGGGCTCCTCTTGCTCCATGGGACACATAATCATATACGGTATAGTCCATTCCGGTTTTTCCGGTAAGATTAAAATGATCACTAATTTCCCAATTGGCAGAAATAAAGCCTTGAAAACGGTCCTTTTCATCCAAATTTTGGACATACCTATTAGACCAATAAGGGTTGTTAAATGTATTGTCTAGATTCCATTTAATTTCCTCTCCGTTCCGGTTTACAATATTATTTTTTACATCGGAAAGATGTATATCTCTTGGCATTAAGGAGAGCTGTAATGCGGTATTGGCACTGCCTTCCGCTAATTCTGGCCTATTTTTCACTTTAGAGGTGATATAGGTCATCTTACCATCTATACTAAACTTATCGGTCAATTTGGATGATCCCCTAAGGTTTAATGTTTGTTTGGATATGGTATTATTGCTAATTATTCCTTGTCCGTCCTCATCGGTTATGGAAACTCTAAAAGATCCATTTTCATTCACCCCATCAAAAGAAACAGAATTTGAGAGGGAATAACCCGTATTATAAAACTCCTTATATGGATTACCATTGGAATTTGGAGAATAAACTCCCGGACGACCCAACCAATCAGTATAGGCTTGGCCTTCCATTTTCGGACCCCAGCTCCAAGAAAAGGGATAGTCCAAAATAGGTCTTCCGTTTCCTGCCATGGGAGCAAAATCGCCAAAGGCACCAGTTCCATATTCGTTCTGTAAATCTGGAGTTAGGGCAATATCGGTAAAGGTAAAGGTGGAATTAAAGGATATACCTACTCCCTTCTTTCTAATACCAGATTTAGTAGTAATAAGAATAACCCCGTTCATCCCCAAAGATCCATAGGCAGCAGCCGCACCAGCTCCCTTAAGGACACTGATAGAGGCTACATCGTCTGGATTAATATCAGACAGCGCATCCCCACGGTCTACTCCTCCCCACGAAGAACCACCGCTACCTCCATTGCTGATGGGAATTCCGTCTACTACCACCAAAGGGCGGTTAGATCCGTTTATAGTGGTAATACCCCTAAGTAAAACCCGACTAGATCCGTCTACACCGGTATTGGATTGGGTGATTTGCAGGCCGGATACCTTTCCAGAAAGCGAGTTCATAACATTATTTTCCCGAGCCACATTAATTTCTTCCGCTGAGACCTGTGAGATGGAATATCCCAAAGATTCTTTATCCCTCTGAATATTTAGAGCGGTAATAACCACCTCATCCATTTGCTGGGCATTGATTTCCAACAAAACGTTGATAGTACTCAGGTTACCTACTATAATTTCTTGAGTAGTATACCCTAGATAAGAAAACACTAATACGGTATTATCGTCCAGATTATTAAGTTCATAGTTTCCATCAAAATCGGATGTAGTTCCTTTACTGCTTCCTTTCACTAATATGGACACTCCCAAGAGGGGGACATTGGTCTCTTTCTCTAGTACCTGGCCCGATATAGACCGTTGCGCTGATGCAGATAGGGAAAACCCTATTGCGATCAGTAAAAAGAATAGTTTGTTCATATAATTTAAAGTTTGGTGGTTTAGTTAGTTTTTTTTCCCTCGGGAAATGGTCTATTTCGCAGGTGGTTTATTCCTGATTATTCTTTCATGGCCAAAATATATTCTGCCACGGCCATTTTAGCTTCGTCGGACAGGTAATCTTGAGGAGGCATTTCTGGATAATCTTTTCTTAAATTTTTCGGATTAGTGATATAGTCTACAATACCCTGAGGATTATTGGCGTGAATGGCTTGTATAATTTGGGTAGGCGGACCTATTAGTCGCTCTTCCCATGCATGGCAGCCTGCACATACCCCGTAGTAGGTAAGTTGCCCTACTTCTTCTTTGGAAACCGATCTTGGTGCTACAGGAGCGTCCAATAAAAAGCTGGTTACGTCTTTGGTATCGGTTATTTGTGCCGGTCCAAAATCATCCAACCCAAAGGTGCGATATCTATTCTTGTCCCTTATTGTACTGCCAACTCCGCCGCCCATAGCAAGTATATCTGGTCCTTTGGTGGATAATTGGGTGAGCATTAGGGCTTTTATCTCCCCGGTAGGATTGTTACCATTGTTATGCATAAAATTATCTAGGATAACAATTCGATCTGGATTGGGCTCGGAATTTCTATCATTGGAGGTGCTACCACCGGTGGCGAGGTCTACAATGGTAATCCCTGCATTATCATTTCCGGATATAATATTATTTTCTATAATAACATCGTCGGCCGCCATAACTAGAATACCGGTTCCAGGGGGAATCCCAGCTACAATAGAACCTGGGGCACCGAAATTGGGATGGTTGTTATTTACAATAAAGTTATTTCGGATAATGATATCATACGCCGTTTTAATGGGTAATCCTGGTGTAATAAATGCTAAGATACCGCCAGTGTTATTGTGAGCGTAATTATTTTCCACCAACGCATGTCGGGAGTTTTCAATTTCTATTCCCGCCACACTGTTAAAGACCTCATTGTGGAGTACATCTATATTATCACACATTCCAACATAAATAGCAGCGTCTTCAATTCCACTGAGCACATTGTGTTCAACTAACCCATTCTTCCCATACTGAGGAAAAATTCCATATACTCCAGCATCCATTATCCAATTGTTCCTTAGGACAAAATTATTTCCAGCCTGACCCATAATGCCATTGCCCTTATAATTCATGATTTTAAAGTTCTCTATATGGATGCTATTTCCTGAATATAAGAACGCGTCATTTAGTTCTTTTTTTCCATCTAAGGTGGGCCATTCTCCTTTTATAATTATTCCCTGCACACTAATGTTGTCCTTGTCTATATACACCGTTTCATAATACGTACCTGGGAAAACTTGAATTAGGTCTCCGGGGTTGGCTGCCTGTACGGCCTTTTGGATGGATTCCCCTTTTTTAACCTGAATGATTGTACCAGTAAACTCTTCACTCATCGCTGTCTGTGTGCTATCCTTGGTGAGTCCCACATTTCTGTATTTCATGGTGGTGGGCATAGGAACGGTTTCCGAGGGGCTACTGGTAAAAAATGTTTTCCCGATAAAAACACCAACGGCCAGCGTTAGGATCAAACCGATTATTTTTAAAAATCCAGATTTTTTTTTCATTTCTTAAGTTGTATTTATTGGTTGTTCATTGTGGTTAGGCCAGAAGGTACTACATCTGGTATTTTTGGCATAAAAGATTCATCTGTCAGGGTTCTCAGAAAATCAACCACCCTATCTAGCTCATAGTCGGTTAAATTGGGCTCCCAGATATGCCAATGCAGAATTAAATCCTCATCTTCTGGGACTGCATGTCCGCGACCATCCGTATAGAATTGTACTGTTTCTCTAAGGGTCGGAAACATTCCCGAATGCATATAAGGCGCTGTTTTTTCAATATTCCTTAGGCTAGGTACTTTAAATCCGCCTCTTAATGTTTTGTCCTTAAATGGGACTTCGGCTCCTGGGTCAAAAGGGAGTCCATTGGGTTCGGGAGCACCCAATACCGCTATTTGCTGATTGGTGAAGAGTGGTGGGGTATGGCACTCGGCACATCTAGCCACAAAGGATCGGAATATATTTAATCCTTCTATTTCCTTTTGATTCAGCGCTTTATGATATCCATGCGCATATTGATCGTACTTGCTGTTTAGGGAAACTAAGGAGGATTGAAAAGCAACAATAGAGCGGTAGATTTCATCTATGGTTATAGAATCGTTTTTACTTCTATTTGGAAAAGCCTCGGCAAACAAGAATTTGTAATTATCAATGGAATTCATTGTTTGTATAAGATTTTCTGGAGTATTGGCCATTTCATCATCTGCAAATAGTGGACCCTTCATTTGCTCTTCCAATGTACTAGCTCTCCCATCCCAAAAGAAACTCTTTAGATAGGCTACATTCCATAGGGTAGGAGCTGCCCTATCTAATATTTGATTGTTCATTCCTCTACTTCTAGGCAGGCCATCGCTAAACCCTTTATTGGGATCGTGACAAGTGGCACAAGAGATGGTGCCGTTACCCGAAAGGGCGGGATCAAAGAACAAATACCTCCCCAAATCTATCTCTTGTGGGGAAAAACCGTCCCTAACTTCTGGCAAGGCGGTTTTTAACCCACCTACACCAGGGTCATTATCGGTGGTGTATAGTTTGTACAAATTTTGAGAAATACACTCGTTCCGCTCATTTAATTTAAATCCTGGCGGACAAGTACTGCTTAATTGCGGAACATCATAATATATAGGAGGTTGTGCCCCTGAATTTTTAACAAGGGCATAGCCTCCAATAAAGAGGCTGATAATTACCGCCATAAATAGAATGCTGTTTTTACTCACACTACTTAGAATTAATTTGTGGTTTGCAACCTTATTAAAACTTGTTCTGTTTTAGTTCTACAGAGTCATCTTTAACATCTTGTTACTTCTCACGATGAAATCCGACTAAAAACAGATTGTTCTTTTGCTGGTTGAGTTTACCACCAAATTAAGGGTAGTTTGCTTTCAGCCTATCATATCTTCATGGTTTTGTGATAGAAAATCCCTATTTGGGATTAATGGGACCTTCCGGGCTCTAAGGATTTCTCAAATGCTTCCTTGTATCCTGATGATACTGGGATAACTTCTTCAGGAATATTTTGTACGCGTAGCGCATACCCTTTTTTGGTCTTTTTTAGAGAAGAAATATGGATGGTATTTATCATATAAGAACGGTGGATACGGATTACATTAGGGTCATTTATTTTTCCCTCTAATTCCTTAAAGCTCATTCTTACTAATTCCCTTGTAAGCTTTTCCCCAGATAGGTAAAAGATTTCCAAATAATTACCTGCAGATTTAATGTATAGAAGCTTTGGATACTTTATAGCTAGTAGAACCTTGTTATTTTCCCCATTGATTACCAATAAATCACTCCCTTTATCATCATTGGTTGCTACCGTATTGGGACGAACCTCTTTATAGGATGATAGTTTCAATTGTATTTGGGTATACCACAAAAATAGCGTGTAAGGCACAACCACTACTAGCACTATTTGCTTTACAGTTATTAAATACTCAACAATTTGTTCTTGAAAGCTATTTATTGGCGGACTATATACTAATTCGAATACCGCTGCAATTAAGAGCATTTCCATAAGCCCCCATAGCATTAAACTGTAAACTTTGAATCTTTTGATCTTAAATAGGGGATGGAGAATAAATTGGGAAAATAGGAATACTCCTAACCCTAATAAGACAAATTCTAAATAATAGGTCTTTCCCCATTCATTGATATCGTAGGGGTCATATATTTTTATGAATATAAAAGAATACAAACAGATAAAGCCAATTAAAATAAGCTTGTTCTTGGTTTTATCTAAATAGGGAATTTTTTGGTTTATAAGTTTGGTTATGCGTTTCATTTTGATTTGGGTTGTGCCTTTAGGGGGGACAAATCATCATTTTCTCTACCTAATGGACTTCTACATTTTTCACCCCTCCAATCTAGTAAAAATACTTTTGATTAAGGCCTTGGATTACAGATTTTCCCCACCTAAATTAAGTCAATGTCGTAAAGAATTATAGTAGTTATGGTTTTTTGTCCGCATACCGGGGATCTTGAATATAATCTTGTTTTTGCATTTTAATCACTTCTATGCTTAGAAACCCAAATTCGCTCACTACTTTTCCATAAAACCTATAAATGCCTCTACCGCGAAAAAAGTATTTTGCAGCAATAGGAGGGAACAGCACCGTGTCAAAAACCTCACCATGTTGATCTACCAAGGTGGCAAAATTCATTCGGGTTCCTTTATGGGTCTTGGTGTTTTTTACGGTTACTAAATATCCATAGATATCGATGTTTTTTCCGAGGTAAGCTTCCAAGTCCTTTTTACCGTTCTCATTCTCGGGAACTTCGGTTAATAAATGAAACGGACTGCATAGCGGAAAACCTAGAAGTTCTATCTGGGTGAAGGCCGTCTCCAAGTCAGTAGTGTATAAGGTAGGAATTTGGAAATGTGGTTGTTTGGGCGAAAAAAGCTTAGGGTGTTCCAACTTTGTACTTTTGGACAGAGACAAGTGTGCCTGCCATAATAGTTCGTGCTTATTCACTTTCGTAAATCGGAAGGCATCTATCCGAATCAGAATACTTAGTTGTTCAACGGAAATGGATACTCTGTCAATAAAATCGGTCAATGATAAGAAATCGCCGTTGGTTACTCTTTCTTTTAAGATGCGCTCTGCCACCTTTTCTTCCAGTTCCCGTAGGTACATCAACCCCAAGTACAACTCCTTGCCATAGATATGATTCACTATAAAGCTATTGTGGATACAGGGAGGGTGAATATTAGCCCCTAGCATCCTAGCTTCGTGTATATAGAATTCCGCACTGTAGAATCCGCCACCATTATTAAGCACGGCCACCATATATTCCAGAGGGTAATAGGCCTTTAGAAATAGGGTCTGATAACTTTCCACGGCATAGGATGCAGAATGCCCTTTGGCAAAGGCATAGCCAGCAAAACTGGCCACTTGGTCCCAAATCTCAAAAATAAGGGTGTCCTCGTATCCTTTTGCCCGACAATTATCTACAAACTTGTCTTTTACCTTTTGGAATTCCTCTCTGGATCGGAATTTGCCACTCATTCCTCTTCTAAGCACATCGGCCTCGCCGAGGGTAAGATCGGCAAAATAGTGGGCTACTTTTATCACATCTTCTTGGTATACCATTACCCCATAGGTTTCTGGCATAATAGACAACATTACGGGGTGTGCTTTTTCTTTGGTCCTTTCTGGATCCCGATGTCGTAGAATATATTCGCGCATCATTCCACTTTTAGCCACTCCGGGACGTATAATGGAACTTGCCGCTACCAGCCCCAAATAGGTATCCACCTCCAGCTTTTTTAACAACATACGCATGGCAGGAGATTCTATATAAAAACAGCCCATACATTGTGCACTTTTTAAGATAGAATTTATATGGGGATCTGTTTTAAACTTTCCAATATCGTGAATGTCGAAAGTCCTGATTTCCTTGGGCTGATTATAGGCAATGATTTCCAAGGCCTCCGCAATTTTTGCTAGTCCACGTTGGGATAGGATATCAAATTTAAAAAGCCCAACGTCTTCTGCTATCACCATATCAAATTGCGTAGTGGGATATCCTTTTGGAGGTAGGTGGGTGGCAGAAAAGTATTCAATGGGTTTCTCTGTAATGAGTATCCCCCCTGCATGAATGCTGAGGTAGTTGGGCTTTCCTTGGATAAACTGGGCGTACTTAAGCACCAATTTTGAAATATCGTCTAGTTGAGAAATATGGTAATCCCTATTGCAGAGCATATCTATTTCCTCCTTGGGAAGTCCAAACACCTTACCCAATTCCCGGATGGCTCCTTTTTCTTGAAAGGTAACATAGGTCCCCAAAAGGGAAACATGGGGAAAACGCTCAAAAATATACTGGGTCATGGCTTCCCTATCTTTCCATGAAAAATCAATATCAAAGTCGGGCGGATTAACTCGATAGAGGTTTATAAACCGCTCAAAATACAGATCCAGTTCTATGGGGTCTACATCGGTAATTCGGAGTAAATAAGCTACAATGCTATTGGCACCGCTACCACGCCCCACGTAGAAATAACCCTGTTTACGGGCATGGGAAACAATATCCCAATTGATGAGGAAATAGGAAACAAACCCCATTTTTTTAACGAGGTCCATTTCTTTTTGGAGTCGTTCTAATATTACGGTATCGGTTTTGGGATATCGGTAGGGTAGGCCTTCTTTGCATAGCTTTTCTAGTAGCGCTTCGTCTTCCGCGGTATTCCCCAAATAGGTTTTTAGGTTTTGGGGTTTGCGGTTGTCGGAGAAATCGAAGAAGATGGTGCAAAAATTCATGATACGCTCCGTATTTTCTAAAATATAGGGATATTCAGAAAACACCTCAAACAATTCCTTTATGGGTTTCATTTTTTCCTCGGGATTGGCTTCCTCTGTTTTTGGTAATTTACTCAATAATAGGTTGTTATCTATAGCTCGTAGCAGTCGATGCGCATTAAAGTCGCGCTTATTACGTAAAGTAACAGCTTGTTGTACTACTAGTTTATCCTTGAGTTCTGCAAGCTTGGTAAAGGGCAGTCGTCTAAGATCGGTGATGGAAATACCGATATACTCATGCTCTTGTAAAGTATGCTGCTCATTGAGTAACGCTTTCTGAAAAGGATAAATGACAAAAGCGTCTTTAAAAGCCGGCGCTATGGCCGGAATTTTCTTCTCCTCGTGCAGGTGTTGGGAGAGGTAACTGTTTATTTCTCGATACCCTTCGTTGTTTTTAGCTAGGGCTACAAAGCATGGATCCACCCCATTTCTAAAATCTATTCCCAAAATGGGTTTAATATTATGTTCTTGAGCTTTCCTTACAAAATTTAGGCAGCCGGAGGTGTTGTTGATATCGGTAAGTGCCAGTTGCGTTACCTGCATCTCTTGCGCCAATTCCAATAACTCCGTTTCGGAAATAGTTCCAAAACGAAGGCTGTAGTAGGTATGGCAGTTTAGATACATTGGGATAAGTTTCAGTTTTAATCCCAAAGTTAAAGGTTTGATTCTTTACGTAGGAGGATTTGTTGGATCAATCCAAATTGATTTGGAGATGGATTAATGTACCAATGAGTTAATATGAAAATGTATCAATTGATCAATATAGCAATGAGTTGATTTGGTGATTTGTAAATTTGACAATTTGGAGATGTGACCTTCTCAAATTAGAGTTTACAGTTTTACCTGGATGTTAAAAGTTGAAAACACATCGTCTAATTAAATGTTCAATTCTCCGATTATCAGGTATTAATAAGCTTGTCTGAAAATCAGCACATACTTCAATTGTCATAAAAATGATCGTTAATTTACGCTGAATTTTCGTTAACCCCTTCCGAGAGCAATCGGAATAAAAGGGATCGAAAATTCAATTTACATCTAAACTATGCTAGCAAAAGTCCACCCTTTAGGGCATGGGGTAATGACTTTTCTGGCATTACAGTGAAGGTTATTAAATGCAAACCTTTACCTTATAAGTTCTGAATCCCATAACATCACACAATTTTAAGCTATCTGAAGTTTGTAATATTTGGCAGGCCCAAGTAAGCATCTCACTACTCACTATTTTGTACTCATATCTATTTAATTGGTTACTATTTATTGAAACAGCTACTTACCGATTACTGAAGAAAATCGCTAATTGAAATTACTGCCAATTGTTTACTACCCACCGATTACTGATTACTGAACCGCTCTCACTACTCACTACTTTGTACTCATATCTATTTTATTGATTACTGTTTATTGAAACAGCTACTTACCGATTACTGGATACTAAGAAGAGC
The DNA here is from genome assembly GCF_000429545.1 of Arenibacter certesii DSM 19833. Lineage (GTDB taxonomy): Bacteria > Bacteroidota > Bacteroidia > Flavobacteriales > Flavobacteriaceae > Arenibacter > Arenibacter certesii. The sequence continues at coordinate 292,701 of NZ_KE386914.1, read as the reverse complement.
TACTAAGATTCCCTGTTTTTCTACAGAACCAATAAAACCAACAACCATTTCGGTCATGCCTGGAATCATGTTGAGGTTTTCCCCCCAGATATCGGTACTTGCCAGGATTTGGTTGATGGTTTCTTCCAGAGAGGTGTTTTGTTGATTGTACTGATCCCAACATTCTTTAAAAAAGGAGAGCACCTTTGGGTCGTCTTTCAGGTCGACTTTCTCCCCATTATAGTTTCCTCTGTAGAAATAGAGGAGGGCGGCCAATCCAAAAACAATCCTTTTAGGTAGTGTGTTCTCCAAGGCAAGGTAATCTTTGAGGGTGGGCAACAACCGGGCAACAAACTTGGAGGTGCTATTAAGGGCAATACTGATCAGTTGGTGTTTTAGCAAGGGGTTTCTAAATCGATCTAAGACATCGGAAACAAACTGTTGTTTTACTGTCTCTGGAAAATCTAATGTTAGGATGGTTTCTTGTAACAATAGCTCATTTATAAATCGACTTATTTCAGGTTGTCCCAAGGCTTCATCCACTAATCTGGCTCCTGCTAAATAAGCTACAGGTACTAAGGCGGTATGGGCACCGTTTAAAATCCGCACTTTCATTTCACGATAGGGGACTAGGTCTTCTACAAACTGCACGTTGAGGTCGGTTTGGGAAAAGGGGAGTTCTTTTTGTACCGATTCTGGAGCCTGAATCACCCAACTATGATAGTATTCCCCGGAGACCATCATGGGGTCTCTGTATCCTAATTCTGTTTCTATGTCTTTGGCGCGATCTTTTGGATATCCGGATACGATTCTATCTACCAAGCTGCTACAAAAGTGATTGGCGGTACCTATCCAAGAGGTGAATTCGGATCCCAACTCCCAATGGTTGGCATAATCCAACACTGCTTTTTGTAGTGCGAGTCCGTTATTCTCGATTAACTCGCAAGGCAATAGAATCATTCCTTTAGACGGATCTTGATTAAAAAACTGGAATCGATGGTATAGAAATAGGGTTAGTTTTGCAGGGAATTCTTTGGGAGGAGTATGTTGAAATTCGTCCTCGGGATTAAATTTGATTCCGGCTTCGGTGGTATTAGAAACCACAAACCGCAGATGGGGATCTTTGGCAAGTTCCAAATAACGTTCCCATTCGGTGTAGGGGTTGATGATGGAGTTCACACAATCTACCCGTTTAATATCCTGAATCTGTTGTCCGTTTTTAACACCATCTAGAATCACGGTGAAAAGTCCGCCTTGATCCTTTAATTCCTGATAATCCCCATATTCCGTTGGCTTAACAATGGCTATGCCCGCATTAAAATCGGTCTTCTCGTTTAGGATCTGTACCATCCAATCTACAAAAGCCCTTAGGAAATTTCCACCTCCAAATTGAAGTATTTTGGTTGGTAGGGGAGTGGTTGGTTTTTTTATGAGATTACGGTTTAAGGTTTGCATGGTTAATTTGTTGATTTATTAATTTGTAAATGTACCAATGAGTTGATTTGGTGATTTGAAAATTAGTCAATTTGGAGATGTGATATCTAAACTAGACTGTTTACTGTTCACTGATCACTGATCCCATCTCAATTCTCAATACTAATTCTCAATACTCAGTACTCATATCTATTTTATTGTTAATAGTTAATTAAAGCCACTGAATTTCAGAAGTTATGCTTTTGAAGCGTAGCTTCGGCTCCGCTCTGCCACCGACCTTTTCCTAGTTTTTCCACATGGTCACATTCTTTTACCAAGGATATCAAATTTATGGACCTAGTGTTCACTTTTCACTGATTACCGAACCGTCTCAATACGCACTACTCAATTCTCAATACTAATTCACTGTACTCAAATCTATTAAATTGTTAATTGCTAATTGTTCACTGTTAATTGTTTACAACGAAATCCCCCTTTTCCAAGGAATAAAATCGTTCTGATCCAATCGCACTGCGGCTGGGACAATGCTACCGCTGGCAACTTCTATGATATACTCCAATAATTCCTCTCCTTTAGACGCTATAGTATCTTCCCCAGTAATAATGGTACCTGCATTAAAATCGATGATGTCTTTCATGCGTTCACTTAAGGCGTTATTACTGGAGATTTTAATAGTGGGCGTCACAGGATTCCCTGTGGGTGTGCCCAATCCTGTAGTAAAGGCGATTATATTGCAACCAGAGCCTGCTAGTCCGGTAGTACTTTCCACATCGTTCCCCGGGGTGCAAAGAAGGTTTAATCCTTTTTTAGTGACCGGTTCTGTATATTCCAACACATCTTTTACCAAGGAAGTGCCCCCTTTTTTGGCTGCTCCGGCCGATTTCATAGCGTCTGTGATGAGTCCGTCCTTAATATTTCCGGGAGACGGATTATTTTCGAAGCCCGAGCCAATGGCTATTGCCCTATCCGAATAGGCACGCATAAGGGTAGCGAATTTCTCCGCATTTTCTGCTGTTTCACATCGGTTGATGAGTTCTTGTTCTACCCCGTTCAATTCGGGGAATTCAGCAAGTACCGTGGCGCCACCCAAGGCCACCAAAAGATCGGAAGTATAACCAAGGGCAGGGTTAGCAGAGATACCAGAAAATCCATCAGAACCTCCACATTCCAGTCCTAAGGTGAGTTTACTTAAGGGTGCGGACTCTCGCTTTACTTTATTTGCTTCTATAAGACCTAAAAAGGTCTGTTTTACGGCATCTTCCATAAAGTGGCGTTCGCTTTTGCTTTTTTGTTGTTCTAGAATATGTAGGGGTTTAGAAAAGTTGGGATCTCGTTTTGCAATGGCATCGGTTAGAATTTTCACCTGTGCGTTTTGGCATCCCAAACTAAGAATGGTTGCCCCAGCTACGTTGGGGTTGGTAATATAACCAGCCAATAAATTACAAAGAGTATCCGAGTCACCCCGGTCACAGCCGCATCCTCCATCGTGGGTTAAAAATTTTATTCCATCTACATTGGGGAAGGTGCGGTTCTCTTTAATTTCTTCTGGGGTTTTAATGATAGTTGCCGCCATTAGTTCTTCTTTACTGGCACCAGCTTTATATTTGGAAACTAGGACTTCTGCATCTACCAAATACTCTTTTGAGGTGCTATAGCCTAGTGAATCCAATAAGGCGTCACGCAATACATTTACATTTCTGTTCTCGCAAAACACCATGGGAATTACTAACCAGTGGTTGGCAGTGCCTACACTGCCATCGGCGCGATGGTAGCCGATAAAAGTGCGGTCTTTCCATTTGGAGACATCAGGAGCTATCCATTCTGATTGTTGTTTTCCTACGCTATAGTCGGAAGAGGCATGCACCACATTTTCTATGGTGATGGTTTCCCCTTTGGCGATGAACGTGGTCGCTTTTCCAATTAAGTTCCCGTACATTAAAATAGGGTCCTCCGGCTTAAAATCCTTTAGCGCAAATTTGTGTTTAGCAGAGATTTTGGCGGTTAGTGGAAAAGTATCGCCATTAAATGTAATTGGGTGACCTTGACGCAACTCTTGTAGCGCGACAAGAATATTATCTTCAGGGTGTATTTGTAGAAAGGTTGTGGACATAGATGATATTTTCAAAATTCGATTGTCGCTTTTATAACTCCAGCAGCAGGATCTAGCCAATTATTAAAGTGTTCTTTCATCTCTGTAAAGTGTACGCTATGGGTAATGAAGGATTCAGTAGGGAACTGATCGATCATGGAAATAACGTATTCAAAGTCGGCCACCGTGGCATTCCTACTACATAGTAAGGTAGTTTCTTTAGCGTGAATTTCAGGATGTTTAAAGGTGAGTTCCCCTTTGGAGAGTCCCACTAAAACATAGCGTCCGCCATGTGCCATATAAGAGGGGCCTAATTCCAAGGCTCCTTTGTGACCAGTAGCATCAAAGACTACGGTAGCCAGGTCACCATTTGTAAATTCAGAAATCTGATTTATTGCGTCATTATTGGCATTCACAATAAAATCGACTCCTATTTTTTCCTTTGCATATTGGAGTCGGTCCTCATTCATATCCACTGCAATTACTTTTGCACCTTCCAGCTGTGCCAATTTCATAATCCCGATTCCTATGGGACCACATCCTACTACCACAATGGTTTCACCTTTAGTTAGTTGAGCCCTCTTAATGGCATGGGAACCAATGGCCAATGGTTCTACAATAGCCATCTGATTGTCGGTTAAATTATTGGCGGGCAGTAAAATGGATATAGGAACAGTGATTTGCTCTTGCATTCCTCCATCAGTATGAATCCCCAGAACCTGAATTTGGGTACAGCAGTTGGTTTTCCCGTTTTTACAGGCAATACAATGGCCACAACTTAAATAAGGCATCACCACCACTTTGTCGCCAACCTGTATGCCCTTACTGTTGTTTTCTATTTCAAGTACCTGAGCCGCCAGTTCATGCCCTAATATTCTAGGATAGGTAAAAAAAGGCTGATTTCCGCTATAGGCATGTAGATCGGTCCCACAAATCCCTACGCTGTTGATTTTTAAAAGAGCGTCCCCAGGCTTTCTTATTGGAGGCTCTTTTTCTTTTAATTGAAAGTTACCGGGTTCTTCACATACTATGTATTTCATGTTTTTTATTTGGTGTTACTAGGTTGGTTATTGTTAAACAGTTCTTGTAAATTTAATGCGGTTTTGAGATGTCTAATTTAACCAAAACAAATGATATAATAGTAGTGCGTATTGAGATGTGAGAATTGAGATTTTTTTTAACCTCAGTGTGCGAGCCCGCCTTTGCCGTCGGGCAGGCCTGTCTTTGTCGGCATACGGGCGGCACACTCGTATCCCAAGTAAATTATATCTACTACCTCATTCTGCCACGAGCAAGATGCTCGCGCTAGTGGAGGAGTCCATCCATGTAATTTATAATAGGCCTAGACAGGAAGTCTAAGGATTAATGATATGAAGCCTCGAACCTTAGGTTTTGGCTAAGCGGAATTCAAACTCAAAAAATCAGCAATATTATTTCTAAACATCGGATAATAGCTACTTAACCACTTCCCAATAAGCCTCACCTAGGACTTTCACGGCTTCTTCCATTTCCTGCTGATTAAAATGTGCAAATCCCAGTCTTAGAGCGGTTATCGATCGATTTTGATAGAGGCAAATACTCGGAATAAAGAGTCCTTTTTCTCCTGCTTTTTTTTGCAATTGCGTCAAAGAAAATGAGGTGTTAAATCGAATCCAAAAAGCTAAACCAGCTTGCGGTATAGTAAATAGAATGTTGTTCTTAAAATGCGTGTTGAGTAGTTGGGCAAACATTTCTTTCCGCTCAGCGATTACTTTTTTGGATTTTCTTTGGTATCGATGAATGTCTCCTTGGTGAATGAGCTCTCTTAATGCTTTTTCCATCATTGTATCTGGTTTACCAAAGATATTTAGGTATTTTGCTGCTTCCTGCAAAAGGTCTTTAGGAGCTATTAAAAAATTCATTTGAAAACCGGGATTTAAAAACCGTCCGAAAGTGCCAACATAAATGATGCGATTGCTGCCGTTTATTCTAAACAGCGATTCTTTTTTGTTTTTTATCATAGAAAATTCAAAATCCCTATCATCTTCAATTACAATGAAATTGTATGCTTCTGCCAAATCTAGCAATTGCTTTTTCCGCCTTTTGGAAAGACGAACGGAGGTGGGATATTGGCATGAGCTGTTGATATAAACCAATCGTATCTCGCCGGGTTTATAATGGTTTTGAATATAATCAATGTTCATTCCGTCCGCATCCACCGGAATTGTTTTCATTTTGGCCCCCGCTTGACTATAAATCATATTGGGTAAAAAGTAACTGAGCTCTTCCACCAAAACAATATCGCCTGTTTTGATCAGTAAACGCGATAAAATGGAATGAACCTGCTCCGATCCGGCTACCGGTAGCAGAAAATCTCTAGACAAATGAAAGCCACGGGTTAAATTTAGATAATAACTGAGTTGGTCCCTAAATAACAGACTGTCATCTATGGTATTTAAGAAGGGACCTGATTGTTTTTTTCTTCGAATTACCGAAGTGTAAAAACGAACTAGTTCCTCCGATTTAATAATGCGATAATCTGGCGTGCCATCAGTGAAATATAATTTTTCTTGTTTTTTTTCTATCGGGGTATCCAATATAAAATCCTTCTTGAAATGAAAGGCAGCCTTTTCTGGAGGATGCTGAAAAGCTTTGGTTTTTTTGGTTTGAGTGGGGGAAAGCTCAGGGTTTCTAACGATAGAACCAATGTTTGGTAGCGTTTCTATCCACCCTTGTTCTTGTAGTTCTGACAAAGCGGCTACAATTGTCTTTCTGTGTACTTGAAGCTCTTCGGAAATTTTCCTACTGCCAGGAAGTCGGTCATCATCTTCCAATAGGTTGCTTTTTACGGCATTAATAAACTGATAAACAATTTGCATATAGATCGCCTCTTTTTTGCGACGATCTATTTTTATGAAGGAATTAAAAGGGACTATAACCGGACTACTCATTATTTACATTTCGGACTACCAAAAATACTATTTTAATCCAAACCTTTGCCATCAATTTTAAATACTACGGTTAAAGAATAATTTATGAAAAAACTGTTAGCGACATTAATACTATTAGCTGCCATACCTAGCTTCTCGCAACAAAAAAATACCCTTACCGATCCAGACCTGGAAATTAACGAATTGGATGAAGTTATTATTCAGGGAAACCGATTGCAAACTCCTTTTAGTGAGTCCACACGGGATATTCAGGTCATTACCCAAAAGCAAATTCAGGCGCTTCCTGCGAAATCGCTCAACGAGGTTTTATCTTTTATAAGTGGTGTGGACATTCGGCAGCGTGGTCCGTTTGGGACACAGAGCGATATTTCTATTGATGGTGGAACTTCGGAGCAAACTTTGGTGCTGATTAACGGGGTAAAAATGTTAGACTCCCAAACTGCCCATAATATGATGAATATTCCTGTTTCTTTAAGCGCCATAGATCATATTGAAGTCATAAGAGGTGCTGCAGCTCGGGTTTATGGAATCAATGCCCTTACTGGAGCTATTAATATTGTTACCAAAAAGAGCAAACGCTCAACTGTAATTGCAGATATAAGGGCTGGAAGTTCATTTAAAGGCAAGGAGGAAGGTGACGGTGCAGGAATTTACGGAGGCGGAGCAGCGGAGGTTACAGGAGTTTACGGATCTGATAACCAGAGTCAACTTTTTTCATTGACCCAAAGCAACTCTAACGGACAGCGCTACAATTCGGCATCAAAAAATACGCGTCTTTTTTATAGCGGAAATTATGATTTTAATGCAAATAACAGCATTCAGGCAATGGCAGGCTACGCTCAAAGCCAGTTTGGTGCCAACGGGTTTTATGCTGCTCCGGGTGATATTAATTCGGAAGAACATGTAAAATCATCTGTTTTTAGTCTGTCCTCTAAGCATACTTGGGGTGATTTTACACTTTCTCCTAGAATTAGTGATCGCTATGGGGAAGATGACTACCGATATTTTAAAGATGATTTAAGTAGAGGGCGGTCTATACACTATACCAACGCGCTGATGCTTGAATTGAATAGTAGCCTTAAAACAGGAATAGGAACTTTTGGTTTTGGTTGGGAGTCCCGATTAGAAAAAATTAACAGTTCAAATATTGGTGAACATGAGCGCGATAATCACGGTGTATATGCAGAATTAAAAAGCTTTCTAAGTGAAAAACTAAGAGGAACTATCGGTCTATATGGCAACTATAACACGGATTTTGGCCATCAGCTGTATCCAGGGTTAGATTTGGCATACCTTATCAATCACCACTGGAAAATAGCTGCGAGTATGGGTTCTGGGCAACGCATCCCTTCGTTCACGGACTTATACCTTGATCAGCGACCTGGGAATATTGGAAATGCCTTGCTTCAACCTGAAAACGCATGGAACTATGAGGGGAATATTCAGTACCAAAATGGAAACCTGCAGTTGAAAACCGGTTATTTTTATCGCCAAATTTCTGAATTTATCGATTGGGTAAGAGAAGATGCCTCAACACCTTATTCTCCAATTAATTTGGGGAAAAATACCATGCAGGGCGTTTACGGAAGAGTACAGCAGGACTTTGAATTGGCTGGGAAGCAATCTTTTGGATATCAGGTGAGCTATAATTATTTGCGCCCTTCCATGGAGACTTCAACGGAAATTCAATCGAAATATATATTAGAGTCTTTGAAACATCAGTTAGTGGCAGGTGTTCATTATCGTATCAACGACTTTTCATTTCATATTAAAAACAGGTGGTTACAGCGCGAACTTGCCAATGCCTATAACGTTGCCGATGTTCGCCTAAATTACAAAGTTCAAAACTTCCTTTTATACACCGAGATAACCAACCTATTCAATGCCACTTACAAAGAAGCGGGTGCCGTACCTATGCCCACACGTTGGTTTGGATTGGGTGTTACCTATCAATGGGGACAGGGTTAAAGACGGACCAGAATTTGATTCCCTAGCTGGTGCATGCCCGCCTTTGCTGTCGGGCAAGCCTTACGTTCGTATCCCACTTAAAGTATATCTGCCTCCTCATGCTGGCACGAACAAAATGCTCGCGCTAGCGGAGGATTGGTGGTATTAGGCAAATAGTTGGCTTTTATTTTTTGACTAAACCCGCTTTGTAGATTCTTTAATCCTCTCCTAATTAATAAGGGGCTTACATTTTGTTTATTGCTAATTGGTTAAGGTTAGATGTAAATGTCATTTCGAAATGAGTTGCTCTTCGCAACGATTGAGAAATCACATATGCTAGGGTAATGGAGTTAGCTACTTGTGCGATTTCTCTTCACTATCGTTCATTCGAACTGACTAAGCGCTTTGTAGGTTTTACTCATCCCTTGATTCATAAATGGCCTACCCAATTGTTTATTGCTAATTGAACAGACTACTGATTACTTTTTACTGATCACTACTCACTACTGATTTTACTGTTCACCGATTACTGACCACTGTTCCCGTAGTTCTCTTCACTATCGTTCATTCGAACTGACTAAGCGCTTTGTAGGTTTTACTCATCCCTTGATTTATAAAGGGCCTACCCAATTGTTTATTGCTAATTGGTTATTGTTTATAGAGCTTGACAGACGTCTGTTTACTAATTCCTGAACACTGGTTATTGCTAATTGGTTATTGTTAATTGAACAGACTACTGACCCAATCTATCATGTAATAAAACCTATAAAGAATTGGTTTTGAAGTGTTTATTATTTCATATTTCAGTTTTTTAGGGTAATATCTAAGCATATATTGGGTATGCATTATGTTGTTAGTTTTGTAATTGAATCATAAGTGCTTTTTATCAATTTCTCTAACCTACTTGCTTTCATTTAGTTCATTGCTTTCTATTTCCTTTTTAAAGGTATTCATGAACCTCCTTCGTCGGTTTCTTTTGCTCGCCCAAAAGAAACGAAACAAAGAAAAAGGCGCCATCTCCGATGAATTTTTTCGACAACGAGGTCGAAAAACCATGGGCCAAACTCCGCGTCGCTACGTTCCTCCGCTCCTGCTCTCGAAGCTTTGGTCCATTATTCTGCGGATAAGGAAGTTTTGCTTCGCCTCTTAAACAGTATACCACAATAAAATCACCCAAACTTATGTTAGCTAATATTCGTGTTCTCTGGCCGGCCCGTGGATTGGACTCACTACTGATTTAACTGTTCACCGGTTACTGATCACTGACCCAATCTCAATACTCATATTTCATTACCCACATCTACCTTCAATAAATTTGGTATCTTTCTATACTAAATATCAACTACTATGGGACATAAAATCGTAATTGCCGGCGCTGGTGGGATTGCTAGTGCGGTGGGGCTTATTATAGCGGAGTGGGGAGAGGATGCTCCACAGCTGTTTATTGGAAACCGAACCTTGGACAAAGCCCAACAGGTGGCTCAATGGATTAAAGATGGGGTCACCAAACCCTGCGAGGTGAAGGCATTTCTGCTTTCAGAAAATGATACTACCAGTGAAATGGAGTCGGTCTTCAGAGAGGGCGATATTCTGCTAGACTGTCTTCCGGGGAGTTTGGCCCCTAGAATGGCAGGCTATGCCACAGCGTATGGCATGCACTACGTTAACCTAACGGAGTACGTGGCCGAAACTAAGGAGATTATGGCACTCGCCAAGGATGCGGAAACGGGATTTATACTTCAATCTGGTTTGGCACCAGGATATATCGATTTATTGGCGCATCATCTGTTTTTGGAGTTTTGTAAGGACAACAAGGTGGAAAAGGTAGATTCCTTGGAGTTTAAGGTAGGGGCTTTAACGCACCATGCCGTAGCGCCTCATTATTATGGTTTTACCTGGAGTCCGGTTGGCGTGGCTACAGAGTATATTAAAGAAGCCGAAACATTGCGGAACTATAAAATAAAACAGCGTCCGTCCCTCTCGGAAAGGGCCACTATTATTATAGACGGAATTGCCTATGAGGAAGACCTTACTTCCGGCGGTGCTGCCGATCTGCCCCATGCGTTGGAAGGAAAAGTAGGGAATTTAGATTATAAAACCTTGAGACATCCCGGCCATTATGCGTGGATAGACCAACACATTAAGGGTATGGAAAAGGATGATGATACAATAGCCACCTTGCAACGGATAATGGGTGCTGCAATTCCCCATATAAAGGACGATCAAATTGTACTCTATGCCGCCGTAGAAGGGAAGGATGCCAAGGGAATTCTTAGAAGAAAGGAAATAGCCAAGAAAATCTACCCGCAAAAAGTAGGGAAACATACCCTAAAAGCAATTCAGACCACCACCGCAGTACCCATGGTACAGGCCGCTTATCATTTATTGACTTCTATCTCAAAAGGATTGATTCTGCAAAGTCAGCTAGACCCGTTACCCTTTCTGAACGGGAAGTTTGTAACTCCTGTTTATGGGGAGGTTAAATAATAAAAATAATGGCTAAAAATCTCAGAATTCACCATTTTCATAAAGAAAACGACCTAAAAAGGGTAAGATTGACTAACTAATTGATCAAATATGTATAGGATGATTAATTACCTTTATGACTGAGATGGTTCCTGTATTTCTTATAACATTTTTAAGAGGAACTATTAATCCAGACATTCTATTGTAACTAATTATACCACCAACATGAAACCTATTGTACAAATTTCCCTTGACCTTACCAATATTGATGAAGCTTTAGAAACTGCCGCTATGGCCTTACGAGCCGGAGTAGATTGGCTGGAAGCGGGGACACCGCTTATTTTGGCAGAAGGCCTGCACGGGGTAAGGAAGCTAAGGGAAGCCTTTCCGGGTATTCCGATTGTGGCCGATCTAAAAACCATGGACGGAGGCTATTTAGAAGCAGAAATGATGGCCAAAGCTGGCGCTACACACGTTGTAGTAATGGCTAGGGCACATATAGAGACCATCAAGGTTGTAGTACAGGCGGGCAAAGATTATGGCGTAAAAGTAATGGGGGACAATCTTGGATGTCCAGATATGGTAGAAGGAGCAAAACTGCTGGAAGAATTGGGATGCGATTATGTTATTCACCATATAGGGTATGATGAACGCCGAGGCATTGCCGCACAAGGATTAAAAATGCCCAGCCCATTAGATCAATTAAGAGAAGTGGTAAATGCAGTAAACGTTCCGGTGCAAGCGGTAGGCGGACTCAGTTTAGAGCAGGCCATACGCTGCCCGGAATTCGGTGCGCCTATGGTAGTTTTAGGAGCTCCGCTGACCATTGATGCCGATTCTTTTAAAACAGCCGATGGAGATCTGGAAACTTCCTTGCGATTAATATGTGAGAAAATCCATGCCTATGGGAAGGTCTCAAAATAACTAGTAATCAGATTTGATACAAATACCATTATGAAGTCGATCGGAGTTGTAAACTATGCCCCAGAAAAGGGAAGTGTAGAAATTAGGGAAGTCGCCAAGCCAGAAATTGGGGAAGAAGATGTGCTGTTGGAAGTAGCCAACGTAGGGGTCTGTGGCAGCGACTTGCACCAATGGACTGCCGACCATAGTTGGCCCGTGAATTATCCCGTAGTGTTGGGGCACGAATTTGGGGGCCATATTGTAGCACTAGGCAGTAGGGTAAAAGATTGGAAGGAGGGAGACAGGGTAGTGAGCGAGACCGCAGCGGTGATAAATAGCAATAATCCCATGTGCAAACAGGGGCTTTATAACCTAGATCCCACCAGAAAAGGATTTGGTTATGGGGTAAATGGGGCCATGACGCGCTTTGTAAAGGTACCTGCTCGTTGTCTTCATAAGGTGCCCGACAACCTTCCTTTTGAACAAGCCTGTCTTACTGAGCCCTGCTCCGTGGCCTATAATGCCGTAGTAGTGAATTCGCCCATAAAACCCGGAGATCGGGTAGTGGTTTTAGGGCCAGGGACTATCGGTATCCTTTGTGCTGCCATGGCCCGCTTATGTGGTGCCGAAGTAGCAATTATAGGACTGGAATCCGATCGAGGAAGATTGGAGATTGCCAAACAATATGGTTGTGAAGGCATTATTGGGGACGCGTCGGCATGGGCCCTTAAAAAAGACGGTTTGGGAGCCGATTGTATAATAGACGCTGCTGGGGCGAGTGCCACCCTTAAGATTGCTTTACAATTAGTTAGACCTAATGGACATATTACCAAAGTAGGATGGGGGCCACAGCCCTTAAACTTTTCTTTGGATCCCTTGGTGCAAAAAAATGTGACGCTGCAGGGAAGCTTTAGCCATAATTGGCCTATTTGGGAAAAAGTACTTTCGCTATTGGCTTCGGGCCAATTGGATGTAAAACCTATTATTGGTGGGGTATGGAAACTAACCGAGTGGAGGGAGGCATTTGAACAAATGCATAATGGTAGCGTAGTTAAAAGTGTTTTAAGACCTGATTAGATGAGATTAAAAGAAAAAATTATACTAATAACGGGTGGCTACACAGGCATTGGTCGCGCTATAGCCCGCCGCTGTGTTGCAGAAGGGGCTAAGGTGATGGTGAACGGATTGGAGGAGGATCGGGGAAAGACCCTTGTGGAGGAGTTAGGAGCAGAAAACGCCAGCACTTTCACCATAGATATTACCAATCCCCAGGCTCCGCAGAAACTGGTAGCAGAAGCGCTGAATACTTATGGCAAACTAGATGCAGTGGTTAATAATGCGGCATTTATTGGTTCGTCCAATATAAATACCACAGATATTCCCCTTATGGAGCGAATGCTGGCAGTGAATTCGATTGCTCCTTTGGCGATAATTCAGGCTGCTTTGCCCCATTTATCCGAAGTGCGGGGGTGTGTGCTTAATATTGGTTCTATTAATGCTTGGGGAGGGGAACCCAATTTGTTGGCTTATAGTATTTCTAAAGGGGCGTTGATGACCATGACCAGAAATTTGGGTGATAGCCTGTTCAGAGATTATGGAGTACGGGTTAATCAGATTAACCCTGGCTGGGTGCTTACTGAAAAAGAGATTTTAAATAAAAAAGAACAAGGGATGAAGTCCGACTGGTATAAGGATATCCCCGATATTTTTGCCCCTGCAGGACGAATCTTCACTCCCGAAGAAATTGCTACTGCATGCCTTTATTGGCTTTCAGACGAATGTGGCCCGGTAAGTTCGCAAGTAATGGATTTGGAACAGTTCCCGGTGATAGGGCGGAATTTGCCCAAGAGTTGGGAGGGGTCGCATTAATAGTATTAAGTATTTAGTACAAAGTATTAAGTAGTATTGAGATATGAGTAGTGAGTATTGAGAATTAGTATTGAGATATGAGTAGTGAGAATTGAGATGTGTTCAGTGTGCAGTAAACGGTAATCAGTGATCAGATTTTTCAGTGAATTATTAACAATAACCAATTACCAATTGATGTTATTATTGATTATAGAGATGCTTACTCGGTCGTCGTTTGATAATGGGAATTTAGATTGCCTGACGGCAGCTGAAGTCACCTGACGGTGGCGATTTTTCCGCTAGTGACTGAGTTTACCTGCCGGAGGTAGGCGGAGCCGAAGTCACAATTGGGGGTTGGCAATGAAAATTAGTATTGAGAAAGGTTCAGTAAGCAGTGAACGGTGGGCAGTAATCAGTTTTTTCAGTGAACAATAAACAATTACCAATGGATGTGGAGATGCTTACTCGGGCGGAGTTAGATAATGGGAAATTAGCCTGCCTGACGGCAGCTGAAGTCACCTGACGGTGGCGATTTTTCCGCTAGTGACTGAGTTTACCTGCCGGAGGTAGGCGGAGCCGAAGTCACAATTGGGGGTTGGCAATGAAAATTAGTATTGAGAAAGGTTCAGTAAGCAGTGAACGGTGGGCAGTAATCAGTTTTTTCAGTGAGCCATAAACAATGTGTTCAGTGTGCAGTAAACGGTAATCAGTGATCAGATTTTTCAGTGAATTATTAACAATAACCAATTACCAATTGATGTTATTATTGATTATAGAGATGCTTACTCGATCGGAGTTAGATAATGAGAATTTAGATTGCCTGACGGCAGCTGAAGTCACCTGACGGTGGCGATTTTTCCGATAGTGACTGAGTTTACCTGCCGGAGGTAGGCGGAGCCGAAGTCACAATTGGGGGTTGGCAATGAAAATTAGTATTGAGAAAGGTTCAGTAAGCAGTGAACGGTGGGCAGTAATCAGTTTTTTCAGTGAGCCATAAACAATGTGTTCAGTGTGCAGTAAACGGTAATCAGTGATCAGATTTTTCAGTGAATTATTAACAATAACCAATTACCAATTGATGTTATTATTGATTATAGAGATGCTTACTCGATCGGAGTTAGATAATGAGAATTTAGATTGCCTGACGGCAGCTGAAGTCACCTGACGGTGACTGAGTTTTGCGGAGGAATGTCCAGTAGAGCCTGCCTGCCGGAGGTAGGTTTACTTACCGGAGGTAGGCGCAGTCGAGACCTTATTTTTAAGCAATTAATGAACCTTTTAAAACCATATTATTTTGCCAAAATTAGCCGTATTCCCCAAAGCATTTATGCAAGAACTTTGTAAAGATGGAACCATGAAGGTTTCCGAGTGGATAGATCTGTCCGTTAAGTTGGATATTGACGGACTGGAATGGTATGCCGGGTTCTTGGAAATGAAAGATCAATCTAATTGGCCTGTTTTTAGAGAACAGGTAGAAAGCCATGGAAAAGTAATTCCCATGCTGTGCTGCTCCCCAGATTTCACCCATCCAGATGCGGACTTTAGGGAAGCGGAAATCAAGAAACAGATTCATTGGATAGAAATGACCCATGCCTTAGGGGGTTCTTATTGCCGGGTGTTGTCTGGGCAACGTAGACCCGAATTAACCATGGAAGAAGGCGTGACTTTTGCGGCCGACTGTATAAAACAATGTTTACCACATGCACAAAAGTTAGGAATAACCCTGATTCTAGAGAACCATTACAAGGACGATTTTTGGGAGTATCCCGAGTTTGCCCAGCAAATGGATGTTTTTTGCGAGCTGGTATCCCGTATAGACCATCCTAATTTTGGAGTGAATTACGACCCTAGTAATACTTTTCTGGCTGGCGAGGATCCGTTGGAACTACTATATAGGGTTTCGGACCGAGTGGTCACCATACATGCCAGTGATCGGTATCTTAAAGAGGGGACTATAGAAGATTTGCGAAAGGAAGAAGGCGGCGCTACTGGCTATGCCAAAAGATTGAGTCACGGTGAAATAGGAAAGGGACTAAACGATTACGATGCTATTTTTAAGGAATTGAAAAGAGTGGGATTCAATGGTTGGATTAGTATTGAGGATGGTGTAGATGGCATGGACCAATTAGAACGTAGCGTAACTTTTGTAAGGAAAAAAATAAAGGAATATTGGCCGGATTTTGAATAAAATAAACTGTACCCTGAGCGTAGTCGAGGGTAGGGTAAGTGGGACAATCTCATGGAGCATTGCGGAATACGTTTTCCAACTCTAACCATAAACTAGCGAGGTAAGTTTCGGGGTATTTATCTACCCCTCCATAATAAAAAACACCCTCCCTTGGAATCAAGAGAAGGTGTTTTCGTTTTTATTATAATTGAGTGAAAATTTAATTCACTACGTTCTGAGGACTGTCTTTAAGAAATGCTTCCAAATTCTCCACAGCAGTATTCATAAGATTGATTCTAGAATCTAAAGGCGCCCAGGCAATATGTGGGGTGATAATACAGTTTTCTGCTTGCAGCAACGGACTGTCGGCATTAATAGGCTCATGGGAGGCCACATCCACTGCAGCAAATGCTATTTTCCCACTATCCAAGGCGGTTTTTAGATCTTCTTCCACAATTAACGGTCCGCGAGAGGTGTTAATCAACATTACCCCATCCTTCATTTTGGAAATATTGGCAGTATTTATCATGCCTTCGGTTTCGGGCATTAAGGGACAGTGAAGGCTTATTACGTCGGATTCACGCAGAAGTTCGTCCATTTCTATCTGTTTGATATTCTCTGTTTCAAATTCTGGTCTTTTCCGACTTCCGGCAGTTAAGATCTTCATTCCAAAAGCTTCTGCTAATTTGGCGGTGGCCCGGCCGATACTACCGTATCCGATAATCCCCATGGTTTTGCCTTCTAAAGCGACTAATGGGTAATTCCAAAAGCAAAAATCCTTGCTATTAGCCCATTGTCCCTCCTTTACTGCGCGATTGTGTTCTCCCACATGATGGCACATTTCCAACAACAGTGCCATAGTCATTTGTGCCACTCCGGCTGTTCCGTAGGTGGGGACATTGGTGACTATCATTCCCAAGGATTTTGCAGCTTCTATATCCACTATATTGAATCCCGTAGCCAAAACACCAATATATTTTACGGCAGGCACTTTATCCAGCACCTCTTTTGGTAGTGGCGTTTTGTTGGTGAAAACGATGGTGGCATCGCCAATGGCTTCCACAATTTTTTCGGAATCATAAGGGGTTCTATCGTAAACGGTCAAAGATCCCAAAGCTTCCAATCCTTCCCAGCTTAAATCACCTGGATTAAGTGTATATCCATCCAAAACAACAATCTTCATATGTATTAAATTATAATTGATATTAGATTAAATATGCCTAGAAGGAGATTAATTACAAAAAAAGGGTGTTTCTCACGACTACTAGGCCTATTTACAAATATAACACATATTGGAAACACCTGATCTTTGCGAAAAACCGCACTGATTTTGGGGGTGTTTCCAATCCTTGGATATTATCCTTTTATGGCGTTGGTTATTGTTTTTTTCGCTTGATGGGACAAGGGGAGTTGCAAGGCGGCATCATGCCCTTTGGTCGACATTTTGCGCCAGGTTTTTCGCAGTACGTCCAATTGCTTTTCCTCTGGGTGCTTCGCTGCAAAGTCCTCAAAGTAATATTCTAGAAATACCAAACAGATGACATCTTCCAGCGTTTGGGTTTCCTCATTTTTATGCAATTGTTTTTTCTGTAATAGAAAGGCTATTTGGTCTATTACTTCCTGCTCGTAACCTACCTCTTTTAAAATCTCGGAAGCTTTGTCTACATGAAATTTCTGGAGGTCTTGTCGCCATTTTAAATAGCCTTTTCTACCTTCTTCGTAGGTGTCCCTTGGAATCTTCCATCTTTGGATATGTTGGCAACGGGTTGCTAATTGTAGGGCTTCCGAAGCATTGGGAGCAAAGCCATTCAGTTTCTCCGTCATTCTAATGGCATACAGCAGTTCCTTAGGATAGCTTTTACCCTGCCATTCTTCGGTATTTGGATCTTCCTTATTGGCAGCATCAAACTGCTCAATTGCATTTGTAAATTTTTCCTCTGCTACCATGTTTTTGATTTTTCTCAAAGTTATTTAGAAATGTGCTAATGTGAAAATTCATCAATGTAATAATGTAACAATGGGTTTTAATTTGGAGATTTGGAAATGAGTTAATTTGAAAGTTGGGCTAGAGGGGAAGCTTTTGAATAGCTACGGCGCTTTAGCCCATTGGATAAAATTAGATGGGGATAGGTGGCTTTAACCAAATATTCGGTTTTTTACTTTTGAATAAACCTGTTTTGTAGATTCCTTATTCATACCCTAATTAATCAGGGGTCTACCCAACTGTTTATTGCTAATTGGTTATTGTTAATTGAAATCTTGTCCACTGAACGCCGCGTTAGCTATTGCAGCGGCATCCTTTTTTGGCTAGTGATGGAAGATGACAC
The DNA here is from genome assembly GCF_000429545.1 of Arenibacter certesii DSM 19833. Taxonomy (GTDB): domain Bacteria; phylum Bacteroidota; class Bacteroidia; order Flavobacteriales; family Flavobacteriaceae; genus Arenibacter; species Arenibacter certesii. Next base: position 274,611 of record NZ_KE386914.1, on the reverse strand, counting down.
CAAGACCTGCGAGGTTTTTCAAAACTTGTAGGTCTAGTTGATAATTACGGAAAAACTAGACAATCATCTTACAGGGTAATAACCAAAAAAGATACAGCGGAAAGAGCGACCCGATAGGGGAACGCCCGACATAAAATCAATTCTCAGGTAGCTATGAGTTGACCGAAACTGGTTACTAATCACTGAACTGCTCTCAATACTAACATCTCACTACTTACTACTTACTACTTAATACTATAAAAGATCCCTCCGCTTTGCACTTTCAGGCAAACCACCTCCCTTTAAAAAAGGGAGGTGGTTTTGTTTTTTTCTTTGTAGCGTATTTCTAGGGAAACCGAGTATTTCAATACTTAAAACCACCTTAAAAAAATGCTAATTACTAATTGTTTATTGATAGAACTGCCCACTTCTTACTATTCGCTTTGCTTCCCCGATTAGAGTCGACCGATTATGGAGTACTAAATTTCACTTAAAATGGTCCCAACTGTTCACGGACCACTGATTACCGATTACTGTTTACTGACCACTACTCAATACTATTCAAAACTTCCTATGTGCCAATACCACTGGTGGCTGCCCATTAAAGGGATTCTGCATTCTACCGATGGTCTTGGCGCCCAATCCTGCTGCCCTTATAACGCTCTTATCGCCAAAACGCTCCCTTATCTTATCCAAAGCGGCATAGAGATTCAGTGCCTCCTCGGTATCATCAAAGAGATTGATCTGATAATTACCTTGTACTAGGTGGCTGAAACGGATACCGATTAATCGCACTAATAGTCTTCGGTTATAGAGCGTATTGAACAGGCCTAGGATTTGGGGGATCAAAATATGGTCTGCGCTGGTATACGGAATCTTTAATTGCTTGGAGTAGGTGTTGAAATCTGAGTAACGGATCTTTACCGATATACAAGCGGTCAGTTTTTCCCCTCTCCGGAGTTGATAGGCCAAGTTCTCCGTCATGGCAATAAGAATACCGCGGAGTTTTATCACATCAATGGTGTCTTTATCAAAAGTACGTTCGGTAGAGATGGATTTTCGTTCCGAATAGGGGATAACCGGAGTATTGTCCATGCCATTGGCTCGTTTCCATATTACCTCACCATTGGCTCCCAATACCCGTTGCATCACATCCATGGGCATCTCTTGGATGGTCTTTATCTGGCGCAATCCCAAATTCCGCAGCGTTTGGTAAGTCTTATCGCCCACCATGGGTATCTTTCTTATGGATAAAGGTGCTAAAAACGGTTTTTCATGGCCATAGTCTATTTTTCTTTGATTATTTGGCTTGGCTTCACCGGTCGCTATTTTTGATACCACTTTGTTTACGGACAACCCAAAGGAAATAGGGAGTCCCGTTTCCTTAATGATCTTATGGCGGAGTTCTGAGGAGTATTGGTAAGCGCCAAAAAAACGGTCCATTCCCGTAAGGTCGGCGTAAAACTCATCGATGCTCGATTTTTCGAATAAGGGTACCTGTTCTTTGATAATCTCGGTTACAATATCCGATTGCTTACTGTAGTTACCTGCGTTCCCCTTTATAATTACTGCTTCGGGACAGAGTTCCTTAGCCATTTTCATAGGCATTCCGGAATGTACGCCAAAGCCTCGGGTCTCGTAACTACAAGCAGCTACAACACCTCTATCACTAGTGCCGCCTACCAATATAGGCCTATTGTTAAGCCTACTGTCCTGGAGTCGCTCTACGGATACATAAAAAGTATCCAAATCTAAATGGAGTATTGTTTTGTTCATAGCATATCAAAAAATAGGTATGCTAAATTATGGATTATTTCCATGTTAATGGATATAATCCATATAATGTTATCCACAAAATACTTTAATCTCTAAATGAGAATTAAATGTTTCATAGGCTTATCCTAAAGGGATTGGATTTAAGGGAAGTAGGATAGTTTAGAAATAAGAGGTGAAGTATCAGCTATAGAGTGAGCAAAAAAATTGTAGGCAGGTAATACGGAAGAGGAGTTATATAAACTGCTCTAGACTATTTAAAAGGTCCAGAGCAGTCTATTATATATTACTCGATAATCGAGATTTAAATGCTCCAAGGCTTGCCTCGAAATCAATACGTTTTTTTTCTTTTAATGCCTTGTGGGCTTGCCCCGAGGTAGTTTATTTCATTTTTCGCATCAGCCCTTCTTGGGTAACAGAGGCAATTAGCTTTCCCTTTCTATCAAAAATACTTCCTCTAGAGAACCCTCTAGCATTACTGGCACTTGGACTATCCATAGTATATAATAGCCAATCGGAAATATTGAAATCGCGATGGAACCAAATGGCATGGTCTATACTTGCGTAAAAGGTTTTATCCGCTCTCAATTTTTCCCGGTGGGGTAGGGAGGCGGTGGTAAGAATATTGTAGTCGGACATATAGGCCAACAGTTGCTGTTGCATAGGTAAGCCTACACTTATAGGAGCTGCTGTACGCATCCACATATGATTAAAAGGGGGACCGTTTTTAGTAAGTAGTGCACTCAATCGTTCTACTGGCTTAAATTCGAATGTGGTTGGGTGTGTAAGTTGGAGAAACTTATATGTATAGGGGTCTATTTGCTCCATCTCCTTTAGCTGATCTAAACTGCTCAAGAGTTTTTTTGGGGTTATTACATTGGGTATGGAAATCTGATGGTCTTCTCCCTCTTCTTTTACTTGAAAGGAAGCGGCCATATTAAAAATAGCCTTCCCATCTTGTTTTGCCACCACACGTCTGGTAGCAAAACTACCTCCATCCCTAATGTTTTCCACCTCATAGGTTATGGGAATACTAAGGTCGCCCCCCAAAATAAAATAGGCATGCATGGAATGGGCAAGCTTATTATCTGGTACAGTTTGATAGGCAGCATGGAGCGACTGCCCTAATACTTGTCCTCCAAAAACCCTACCCCAAGGGGCCTGGTAATTTTGTCCGACATAGGTAGTATCATCTACGCGCTCTAGGCTAATTAGGTCTATTAAATCTTCTATACTGTTCATATTTTGGCAACTAAGTCTTAATGTTTATGGAATATCCTTCTACAAAGGTATGTTTCCATGTTTTTTCTTGGGCATGTTTACCACCTTATTTTCTAAGATGGAGAACCCCTTTATTAATTTTCTACGTGTATCCTTGGGTAGGATAACCTCATCTATAAAGCCCCTTTCAGCAGCACTAAAAGGATTCGCAAACATTTCTGCGTATTGCCGTTCTTTTTCTACAAGTTTCTTTTCAGGATCCTCAGCGGCCATAATCTCTTTCCTAAAAATTATTTCACTGGCTCCTTTGGCGCCCATTACTGCAATTTCAGCACTGGGCCAAGCATAGTTTAAGTCGGCCCCAATATGTTTGGAATTCATTACATCATAGGCCCCACCATACGCTTTTCTGGTAATGACCGTAATTTTAGGAACTGTTGCCTCACTTAAGGCGTAGAGCAATTTTGCACCATTGGTAATAATACCGTTCCATTCTTGATCCGTACCCGGTAAAAATCCAGGAACATCTACCAAAACTAATAGCGGAATATTGAAACAGTCACAGAAACGAGTAAACCTGGCCGCCTTTTTGGAGCTGTCTACGTCTAGTACTCCCGCTAAGCTCATAGGCTGATTGGCTACAATGCCGATACTCTTACCTGCCATTCGGGCAAATCCTACTACAATATTTTCGGCATAGAGCTTATGTACTTCAAAAAAGGTATCTGCATCTATTATCTCTTGGATAATATGGCGCATATCATAAGGCTGATTAACATTTTCAGGAAGAATGGTTTCTAAGCCCTCTCTAATTTCCGTTTGTAGGGAATAGGAGAGTGCCTTTGGGGCATCCTCACAGTTTTGAGGCAAATAGCCAATCAATTGTTTTATCTGGGCTATACATTCCAAGTCGTTGCCAGCTGTAAAATGGGTAACCCCGGATTTAGTGGCATGGGTGATTGCACCTCCCAATTCTTCGGAGGTAACTTCTTCATTGGTAACGGTCTTTACCACATTGGGGCCAGTTACAAACATATAACTGGTATTCTCTACCATTAGGGTAAAATCGGTCATAGCTGGGGAGTAGACTGCCCCACCAGCACAGGGTCCCATAATTGCGGATATTTGGGGGATTACCCCTGAAGCCTTTACATTTCTATGAAAAATATCGGCATATCCGCCCAAGGAGCGGACGCCTTCCTGGATTCTTGCTCCACCACTATCATTGAGTCCTATAATTGGGACGCCTATTTTCATGGCCATATCCATTATTTTACAAATTTTTTCGGCATGTGTTTCGGAAAGGGAACCTCCAAAAACGGTGAAATCCTGCGCGAAGACACAGACTTCCCGTCCGTGGATTGTTCCAAACCCGGTAACTACGCCATCCCCGTAATAAATTTGTTTATCCATACCAAATTCCTTGGTTCTATGCGTTACCAAAGCACCCATTTCCTCAAAGGAACCTTGGTCCAGTAAAAAATGAATTCGCTCACGAGCCGTTAATTTTCCTTTGGCATGTTGGGTATCGATCCGTTTTTTACCGCCTCCCAATTTGGCAAGGGCAATTTTTTCCTCCACTTTTTTTATTTTCTCCTTCATTTAATAGTAGACTTTATATTCCTTGTGAATCTTAAATATTAACGGTTGGTTCTTTTTAACGTCCAGTTGGAACTTTTATCTTCTGGAACTTTTAGGATTTCCTGGTGTTCTAAATATAGTTTAAGCCCTATTAGAGCTGCAATTTTTCGCTCCTTTTTATAAAGCTTAAAGAGTGCGTCTTTGCTAAAATGTTTCTTTACAAAGTGCGTATCAAAATTTCCTGAAGTAAAGGCTTCATGCTCAAAAACAAACTTTCCAAAGGGGAGGGTGGTTTCCAAACCTTCAATTTTGTAGTTGGCAATGGCATGGAGCATACGTTGTATGGCCTCTTGTCTATTTTTGCCGTATGCTATTAATTTAGAAAGCATGGGATCGTAGTAAATAGGAATGGTCATACCTTCCTCAAATCCATCATCTAACCGTATTCCAGGTCCATGAGGACGTTGGTAGGTTTCTAGTGTACCGATACTAGGTAGAAAATCGTCGAAGGGATCCTCTGCATATACTCTTAGTTCTACCGCATGTCCTGTTATAGATAGATCTTCTTGCTTTATTTCTAAAACCTCATTCCTAGCGATTTTTATCTGTTGTTCTACAAGGTCTACCCCTGTTATTAATTCGGTGACTGGGTGCTCTACTTGTAGTCGCGTATTCATCTCTAAGAAATAGAAGTTATGGTCTGCATCTAATAGAAATTCTACGGTTCCGGCGCCAACGTAGTCGCAAGCTTGGGCTACCATAACAGCAGCTTTACCCATAGCAGCTCTTGTTTCAGGAGAAAGTACAGCTGAGGGAGCTTCTTCAATTACCTTCTGATGTCTCCTTTGTATACTACATTCTCTTTCAAAAAGGTGGATGGCATTTCCGTGATTATCGGCCAATACCTGTATCTCTATATGTTTTGGGGAGTCAATATATTTTTCTAAAAATACGGCTCCGTTGCCAAAAGCGGCTTTGGCCTCGCTAATAGCGCGTTGCATTTGTTCCTCTAATTCGGTGGCTTCTTGTACCACTCGCATTCCTTTCCCGCCTCCGCCGGCCGCGGCTTTAATTAAAATTGGGTAGCCAACTTCGTTGGCAATGGACTTCGCTAGAACCAAATCTGTGATGGCTTTATCGATGCCCGGGACCATGGGGATATTATATGCTTTCACCGTTTCCTTTGCGGCTAATTTGTCGCCCATAACGCGTATCGCATGGGGTTTGGGACCAATAAAGGTGATCTTATTATCGTTCAGCAGTTGTGCAAAATCGGCATTCTCACTCAAAAATCCATACCCAGGATGTACTGCGTCGGAATTAGTGTCTTGGGCCGCCTTGAGCAACTTTTCCATATTTAGATAGGATTCGGAAGAGGGGGCATTGCCAATAAATACCGCTTCATCTGCAAATTTCACATGGGGAGAATTCCTATCGGCATCCGAATAGACTGCAACGGTTTTTATACCCATATTTTGGACAGTTTGCATAATACGCAATGCAATTTCTCCTCTATTGGCTACCAGTATTTTTTTCATGTTCATTTAGGTCTAGCTTATTCCATTTCTATTAAAATCTGTCCCTTTACTACGGCGTCGTTAACTTTCACCTCTAGTTGTTTAATAATTCCTTGTCCTGGGGAGGTTATTATATTTTCCATTTTCATAGCAGATAAAACTAGTAGGGGAGTGCCTTTGGAAACTTCTTCACCAACAGAAGCCATAATGTCTATGATAAGTCCGGGCATAGGGGCTGTTATTTGGTTAATTTGGTGTGATTTGGTGGATAGCATTCCCATTTTGTTCACCATCTGATCTAAATGATCTTCTAATTTTAAATGATAGGGATTACCATTTACCTCCAATGTAATCTCCTTGTTAGGGAAGTCGGACTGGATAACTCTTATATCATATGATTTTAAATCTGATAAGGCATGATACTGTGAGTCACCAGTGGGGATAATATCCAAGGAGTCTAATTCTTTTTCAGTTAAGCTAAAGGTGTCTTCTTGAATCTTGATTAAATAGTTGGTCATATAATGCAGTTTAATCGTGGAGGAACTTTTCTCCTTTTACAACGGGATTTTTTCTTTTCCACTAGTTGGACTAAGATATGTAAAAGATTTAAAAAACCTATCCTAGTTATCCTTATAGAAGACCAACTTGTAAGGAGTAATTAATGGGTTGGCAGATTTAATTAGGGGGTCATTTAATCGTACCCAATTGTAAATCAGCTGGTTTGATTTCCAAAATAGATTATAGATCAAAAATCACATCAGAAAGCAATTAATTAGGACTTTTTTGTCCGATATATGATTATTATCATGTTTTATACGGTGGTGTCCACCTAATTTTGTCTTAAATTAAAGTTAAACCCAACTGAGATAAATAAAGAACAATCAAGAATTATTGGACTAGCAAACCAAATTAAGTGAACAATTATCCATTAACCATTAAAAATAAAAAACCAATGAAAATAATTTTTAAGAGTGCAGCAATCCTTTTTTCAGCTTTAATTATGAGTTGTGGAGGAAAGGAAGAAAAGAAAAAAGACGGATTTAGTGTAGATAGGGCAAAGGCTAAAACAGAGAAACCTGCCGCACCAGCCGCTTCAGATGTGAAGGCCTCCGAGATGGTAGATCTTACTAATAAAGGGGTAGGACCAATTACCTCAGTCACTTTGGGAGCAGACATAGACCAGGCGATGGCAGCGAAAGGAAAAGAAGTATATGATCAGATGTGTTTGGCCTGCCATAGGGTAGGGAAAAAATTTATAGGCCCAGCTCCAGATGGCGTTATGGAAAGACGTACTCCGGAATGGGTAATGAATATGATCTTAAATCCAGAAGGGATGGTAAAGGAAGATCCTTTAGCTAAAGCACTTTTAATGGAGTTTAACGGATCACCAATGGCCAATCAAGGGCTTACCGAAGAACAGGCAAGGGCTGTCGTGGAATATTTTAGAACTTTATAATAAAACGATTTAATATGAAGCCAATCATCCACTTAAAGTTATGGGCAGTTTCATTTCTTATTCTGGGTTTAGTATCTGGTTGTAAAAATGGGGACAAGGCTACACTGATGGATACTTCTAATACGACGGAGAAAGAAATCGATGCCAATCAAGGTCAAGCCTTTATAGAGGATGATAGTTCTACTCCCAATGTACTGAACATTGCCAAAGGATCACCGGATCATACCATTTTGATAGCGGCTGTGCAGGAGGCAGGTTTGGAAAACGTGTTGGTAAATGCCGGGCCACTTATGGTATTTGCGCCAACTAATGAAGCTTTTGATGCCCTGCCAGAAGGAACTGTAGAAGATTTGCTGAAACCGGAAAACAAGGAAGCCTTGGCCAATATTCTGAAGTTCCATGTAACTCCTGGAAATTATAATGTGGATTTGTTGAAGAAGTTTAAAAAACTAGGGCAGGCAAACAATCAGAATGTTGCCGTAGAGGTCATAGGCGACGATGTGTATGTTGGTGGCGCAAAAATTATAGCCAGCATTCCTGCCGGCAACGGAATAGTACATGTGGTAGATAAGGTAATATTACCCCCTACAGAATAGTAATAAAGAATAATCAATTAAATTTTTGAAATGAAAAAATATACTAATTTATATTTCGGATTGCTGGGTATTTTTGCTCTAGTGACCAGTTGCGGAAACCAAGGGAAATCATCTTCTGGCGGTGCCTTGAGTTCAGGAGCTGCAGAGCGGGTATATGTTGCTCCTGGTGAGTATGACGAATTCTATGCCTTCTTCTCCGGAGGATATACCGGTAACCTTACCGTATACGGATTGCCTTCTGGAAGGATGTTTAAAGAGATTCCTGTTTTTTCCCAGTTTCCTACAAATGGCTATGGCTATTCCGAGGAAACCAAACCCATGCTAAATACCTCTTTCGGATTTGTGCCTTGGGATGATGCTCACCACCCCGATATTTCTCAGACGAATGGGGAGTTAGACGGAAGGTGGATTTTTATCAATGGGAATAACACCCCTAGAATCGCTAGGATCGACCTGACTACTTTTGAGACGGCAGAGATTATTGAGGTGCCCAATAGTGCTGGTAACCACAGTTCCTCTTTCATTACAGAAAATACAGAGTATGTAGTAGCTGGTACTAGGTTTGCTGTTCCTGTTCCTCAGCGAGATATGCCTATTAAAGATTATAAAGGGAATTTTAAAGGTGCCTTGTCTTTTATTAGTGTGGCCCCTGAAACGGGTCGTATGGACATCAAATTCCAATTGATGATGCCTGGCTTCAATTATGACCTGTCGCATCCAGGAAGAGGGAAATCTCATGGATGGTTTTTCTTTACCACCTATAATACTGAGGAGGCAAATACCCTAATGGAGGTAAATTCTTCTCAAAATGATAAGGATTTTATTGCTGCTGTAAACTGGAAGAAAATAGAAGAGTATGTAAATAACGGAGGAGGAACTATAATGCCGGCCGAGTATGCGCATAACGTTTATGATGATCATACCCATACTGCTACTTCTACCATGAAGAAAGAAGTCCTTACGGTAGATCCAACAAAAGTTCCTGGCGCTGTTTATTTCTTGCCTACGCCTAAATCTCCACATGGTTGTGATGTAGATCCATCTGGGGAATATATAGTAGGGAACGGAAAGCTGTCCTCAGATTTAACAGTACATTCCTTTACTAGAATGTTGGAAGCCATTGAGAAAGAAAAATTTGATGGAGAAGCTTATGGAATTCCTATTTTAAAGTTTGAAGATGTTCTTGCGGGAGTAGTTTCCCAGCCAGGTCTTGGACCGTTACATACCGAATTTGATGGAAAAGGAAACGCCTATACTACTTTCTTTATCTCTTCTGAAGTGGTAAAATGGAAATTGGGAACTTGGGAAGTTGTGGACAGACAGCCTTCTTATTATTCTGTAGGACATGGAATGATTCCCGGAGGAAATTCCCAAAAACCATTTGGAAAATATTATATCTCTATGAACAAGATTACTAAAGATAGGTATCTTCCAGTAGGTCCAGAAATGGAACACTCTGCTCAGTTGTATGATATTTCTGGCGATAAAATGGAGTTGCTATATGATTTTCCAACACATGGGGAACCACATTATGCTGCAGGGATACCAGCAGAGAAATTGATAGCTAATTCTAAAAAGATATTTAAACTTTCTGAGAATAAACATCCCTATGCTGCTTTAACAGCAAACGATACCAAGATAGAAAGAGACGGAAAAGATGTACATATCTATATGTCCACTATCCGTAGCCACTTTACACCAGACAATATTGAAGGTATAAAAGTGGGAGATAAGGTGTATTTCCATATAACCAATCAAGAACAAGATTTTGATGTCCCTCACGGCTTTGCTATGATCGGTGCTACAAATGCGGAATTATTGATTGTGCCAGGGCAGACCAAGACGCTATTATGGGAGCCTAAAAAAGTAGGTGTCTGGCCATTCTACTGTACAGATTTTTGTTCTGCACTTCACCAAGAAATGCAAGGTTATGTACGGGTTTCACCAGCAGATTCCGATTTGGAATTGAGTTGGTCCCTAGGAGAAGATTAAACGTACTTATTTTGGTTTAGATGGGAAGCGGGCGATGTTAAAGAACTGCCCGCTTTTTTAACAAATTAATATCTAGAATAGCCAACCAATATCATTTTCAATTTAGTATTGAAAAACAAGAAAAGAGATGAAAAAAGCAAGTGTATTAATGATTATTGGCTCACTGTTGTTATTGGGACTCTTTGTATTTCCACTTTGGAATATTATGCTAGGAGCACCACAATATCCGGAGCCTTTGGGAATGAATATCCATATTAACGGTATTAGGGGAGTTCAGGAATTTGATATTCAGAACATAGATGGGTTAAATCACTATATTGGGATGAAGACCTTACCTAAACCAGATGAAATGTGGGAGTTTAGCACTTTTCCTTTGGTAGTTGGAGGAATGGTTTTTCTTGGATTACTCATTGGACTTCTTGGGTTGTTTGGCAAGGTTTCCTATAAATGGTTTGTTGGATGGTTTGTGCTGATGTCTGTTCTGGGGCTTTTAGGAATGTATGATTTTAATGCATGGATGACGGATTATGGAACTGATTTAGATCCGCGAGCCATTATGAAGCTTACCCAACCAGATGGTACTCCTATGACCTATAAACCGCCCCTATTAGGGAATGCTAAAATTTTGAATTTTAATGTTACCTCATTACCGGGTGTTGGTGGCTATCTGTTGTTTGTTGGAATGCTACTTACTTTGGTTGCTTCCTACTTCGGTTGGAAAAGTGATAAAATAAAAGTGAATAGTGAAACCAATTAAAAGAACAGCCAATTAATTTTAAGATATAAAGAATGACAAAATATTTTCTCCCTGCTATTTTATTACTCGTATTTACTTCCTGTAGTATTAAACCACAACCCATAGATTACGGGTCAGATGCGTGTCACTTTTGTAGTATGACGATAGTAGATAGACAACATGCTGCTCAAATTGTAACGGAAAAGGGCAAGGGATTTAATTTTGATGCTACGGAATGTATGTTGAACCATCTAAACGATATTGATTCTAGCGAAATAGCCCTATTCTTAACAAATGATTATTCTAACCCTGGAAAATTAATCGATGCAACCAAAGCATTTTACCTGGTTAGTGAGGGGATACCCAGTCCCATGGGAGAATACCTAACAGCTTTCGGAACCAAGGAAGGGATAGAGGAGGCTTTGCTGATTCACGATGGCGACCAATTAAATTGGGAACAGTTAAAACTGAGATTTGAGAACTGAATTAATGAGGTATATAATTAACAATTACAACAACCAGCAAGTGCATAAAGCGATACCACATGGGATTTTCCCAGGGGGAAATTATAAATTCTTTAATATTATATAATGAAGAGGAAGCATGTTTTAATATATGTGATTTTGCTCTTGCTTGGCACTAATCTGTGGGCTTCTACAATTACGGTCTGCAGTACATGTTCAATAAAGACTATTAAAGAAGCAATAGCCCAGGCAGCGGATTTTGATACTATTTTGATTAAAAAAGGAACCTATAAAGAGTTTAATATTAGGATAGATAAGCCGTTGACCTTGATTGGAGAAGACCATCCCATAATTGATGGGGAAGAGCAAGGTGAGATTATTCAGATTGCAGCCAATAACGTTACCATAGATGGCTTACATATTAAAAATGTGGGCACTAGCTATACCTCGGACTATGCGGCCATACGCGTTATAAGAAGTGAGGATTTTTTAATACAGAATGTGAAGTTAGAAAAGTTATTCTTTGGTATCTACTTAGAAAGGTCTAAAAACGGGAAAGTCCTGAATAATACTATTGTAGGAGATGCAAAAGATGAATACAACTCAGGGAATGGCATTCAATTATGGCATTCGCAACATATCATGGTCGCCAATAATTCTGTACAGCAGGTAAGGGATGGAATTTATCTAGAGTTTTCGGATTTCATCACCATCGAGAATAACTATAGCGCCAATAATCTGCGCTATGGGCTTCATTTTATGTTTTCCAATGATGATATCTATGAGGGGAATACTTTTGAGAGTAATGGGGCAGGGGTAGCAGTGATGTTTTCTAAAAGGATAAACATGCACGGGAATACCTTTAAAAATAATTGGGGAACAGCTTCTTTTGGCCTTTTGTTAAAGGAGATTAATGACGCCGAGATTTCTGGGAATACGTTTGAAGAGAATACCGTAGGGATCAGTATTGAAGGCTCTAACCGAATAGTTTATAAAAACAATGATTTTATAAGGAATGGATGGGCCATAAAAGTACGAGGGGCTTGTTATACCAATACGATCACCAGAAATAATTTTCTGTATAATTCATTTGACCTTGCCTATAACAGTAATCTAAACGACAATGTATTTGAGGAAAATTATTGGAGCGATTATACTGGTTATGATTTGGATAGGAATGGCATAGGTGATATACCCTATAGACCTGTTAAGCTATTTTCTTATATCGTAAACCGGACTCCAGAAACTATTATTCTTTTGCGAAGTCTATTTATGGATATAATCGATTTTTCTGAAAAGGTCTCTCCGGTTTTTACTCCGGATAATTTAGTTGATGCAAAACCATTAATGAAAAGAATCAAATGATACTGGTAGAAAACCTATATAAAAAATTTGGAAAAATCCCGGTATTAACGGGATTGGACCTTAGTATTCACGGAGGTGATATATTTGCTGTCTTAGGACCCAATGGTTCTGGTAAAACAACCTTGATCAAAGCTGTCTTAGGAATGGTAATTCCGGATAAGGGTACTATATCTGTTATGGACACCCGTATTAAAAATCAGTGGAAATACCGACAACAGATCAACTATTTACCACAAATAGCCAATTTTCCGGGTAACCTTAGGGTAAAGGAGTTGATTGAGATGATAAAGGACATACGGCAGATGCCTAGTGACGAAGAGCAACTTATAGCCCGATTTGGCCTGGAGCCTTTTTTGGATAAAAAATTGAGCAACCTGTCTGGTGGAACCAAGCAGAAAGTAAATATTGTATTGACCTTTATGTTCGATTGTCCACTTATTATCCTGGATGAGCCTACCAATGGGTTAGATCCGTTGGCGCTCATCAGATTAAAAGAACTCATCTTTGAGGAAAAGGCAAAAGGAAAGACTTTTTTAATAACCTCACATATTATGCAGTTTGTAGAAGAGGTTTCCGATGAGGTGGTCTATCTTTTGGAAGGAAAAATATATTTTAAAGGAAGTATAAGTGCCTTAAAGATTAAAACCAATCAAACTAATTTTGAACATGCCATTGCGGCCATATCTACTCCCTAAAAATCATGATTAAAATATTAAAATATAGCTTTTACGATCTAATGCGCAGCCGATGGAGCTACGTGTATTTCCTTTTTTACTTGCTGTTGGGCTTTGTATTATTGTTTTTAAACAATGAGTTGTCCAAGGCTGTAATAACGTTAATGAATGTCATAATTGTACTGGTACCGCTGATAGGGACCATTTTTGGTGTGATGTACTTCTATAATTCCAAAGAATTTACCGAACTGCTATTGGCTCAACCCATTAAACGATCGTCCATATTTTTTGGACAATACCTTGGGGTTGCTGGTTCATTAACTATGAGTTTGGTATTGGGACTTGGAATTCCCTTTGCACTATATGGACTTTTTGAAAGTAACGCCATTTGGGATTTTTCCCTATTGCTAATTACGGGAGCGTTTTTAACTATGATTTTTACGGCATTGGCCTTTAACATAGCCCTTTCTAACGAAAATAAAATTAAGGGATTTGGCTACGCTGTATTGGTTTGGCTGTTTCTAGCAGTTATCTATGACGGACTGTTTTTAATGTCCTTGATTGTTTTTGAAAAATACCCTTTGGATAATTTCTCTTTGATTGCCACCATGTTTAATCCTATAGATCTCTCTAGGACCCTTATCCTATTAAAATTGGATATTTCTGCCCTATTGGGATATACAGGAGCAATTTTCAAACAATTTTTTGGAACTAATCTTGGCCTAATGATTTCTATAGTGATGCTTACTCTATGGACCATAATCCCGGTTTGGAGATTGGGATACAAATCGAAAAGAAAGGATTTTTAATAACTAAACTTCGCAGCCCCTGCGGGAATTTTTTATCGTAGACCACTATAATTAGTACTTTAGCGCTTTACCACCTTATAATTGAATTCAGTTAAATCACATATTAATTCTTCCTTGGGCTATTTTTTGTTAGCCGCTTTGTTAGGTGTCCTTTTGCGAGCCTTTGTGGTAGCACCAATGCCCATACAAATGAATTATCGATTTATAGTTCATACGCATTCTCATATTGCGCTGTTGGGATGGGTATATAGTGCACTTACCTCACTTTTATACTACGTGTTCCTACGGAAACAGGAACTGAATGGGAAGTATAAAAGAATATTTTGGTTTACCCAATTTTGTTTAATAGGCATGTTGTTTACCTTTCCTTTTCAAGGGTATGCCTTATTTTCTATTATTTTTTCAACTTTATTTTTAATAGCATCCTATTGGTTTACCGGGTTCTTTTTAAAGCACGTTCCCAAATCAGTAAAAGATACCAATGCCTATCGCTGTATTGCAGTGTCATTATGGTTTATGGTAGGTTCAAGTGTTGGACCATGGGCTTTGGGACCAATTATGACGCTATTGGGGCCTGAATCTATCTGGTACCGACTGGCCATTTATTTTTACTTGCACTTTCAATATAATGGATGGATGATTTTAGCCCTTATTGGGTTGTTTATTCATATTTTAGAAGCACATGGGTTTAAAATGTCTTCAAAAACCTTCAAAATATTTTTCTGGAATGCCGCTCTAGGAATTATACTGAGCGTGTTCCTATCTGCGCTTTGGACGGGGCCCAACCTATTGCTTTATCTTTTGGGAGGAGCGGGGGCCATCTTACAATTGATTGCTTTGGTAGTTCTAGTGCGGTTTTGCTATGAAAATCGAAGTGGATTAACGTCGGTTTTGACCAAAATGCAATATGGTATGCTAATATTGGTTGCCGTTCTTTTATGTGCTAAAATGATGTTGCAGTTGCTAAGTACCTTTCCCTATTTTGCAAATTTGGCGGCTACCATTCTTGACTTTACTGTTGGGTATTTGCATTGGACATTTTTGGGCGTAATTAGCTTAGGCTTGTTCTTTGTTTTGGAATATTTTAGAATGATTAAGCTTACTAGGGTATCCTATGCTATTTATTTGATGGGATTTGTCTTTACAGAAGTACTCATATTTTATAAGGGGATGGCAGCATGGTTGAGATGGCCATTGGTAGATGGTTATTTAAAGTACTTGGCTATAGGAAGTGTATTGATTCCCATAGCCATTATACTAATCTTGTGGCAGTCCAATACTAAGGTAAAGCGTATTGATAACTAGCGCTGATATTTTATTTGAGGAAAGGCATTTAATGATAATAGGGACAGGGCCCTTATGCGCGACTCCTATGTTGAAAAATATGTAAGAAAAGCATGGTCGACATTTTTCGTGCTTTATTCTTGGCTATCCAAGCCACTTCTCCTTCAAAAAGTTCATCTATAGTGGCAAACCACTCATTTAACCATAGTCCAAAATGTTCTTGCGTAATGGTATGATCCATTTTCTCATCTACTTTCTGATGTGCTACAATGGGGTTGCCCATATATTTTCGTTTAAGTAGAAGGTGACTTTCCCAAAAATCGGTCAATAACTCCAGGTGGCTGTCCCAGTCCGTAATTATACCATTAAAAATAGGGCCTAGAACCTCATGCTTTCTGATTTTAGCATAGAAGCTAGTCACAAGAAGATTAACGTCTTCTCGCTCTTTTATTTCTGTTTTTATTATCATGTACTTAATTATTGCTTACTCACAAGGTGAGTTTTAAAATCTTTGACGCTTAAGTTATAATCTTATCGGTGGTTTCCAACCTATGCCTCATAGTTTTACCCTAAGGTAGTTAATTATGCGTGTCACAAAGATAATGGGTGTACTTCACGTCGGGAAATAAAAGGTTTCGCATATTAATATCTATAATTTGAGCTGTTAGTCATACTGGTTTTCAGAAACGATTTTAAAAACGAGATTGTTCAATGCTGCATTTACGGGAATTTGGCAGGCTAAACGACTCTCATTGGTAGCTCCATCAATCTTGGAAAGCGTATGCTTTTCTTCTTCCTCCATTTCCTGACCAATAGATCCCTCCATAATTTTGATGTGACAGGTTCCGCACCACGCCCTGCCTTTACATTCGCCCCATTCCTCTAGATATTTATCAAAAAGGAGTTCCATAAGGCTATGATACTCATTGGTGCTAAAACTAGCCGTGCAGCGGTCCCCAAACTCATCAAAATAGGTTAAAGTGTACATCTAAAATCTTGGTTAGTTATTAGGCCGCCATTTAGTAAGGGTTAAAAATACCCTAAAGGATGTTTGCTGCAATAGTAATCACACTAAAGACTACACTAACTATTAATAGATTAAATGTGATTTTAGCTTTTAAATGGGCCAATACCGCTGCGTTATATGCCATACATAAAATAGTGACCATTAAAACCAAGAAAAATCTAAGTGCAATGGGCATTTCATTTTTTAGGGCCAGCATGACTGCAACTGACCCAATACAACTTTGACCAATAATAGCAATGGTAGAATACCCGGTTTGGCCTCTTTTAAATTCCGTTAGTAATTCGTTGTAAATTTTCATGAGATTCATATTTATTGTTTTCTATTCCCAGAATACATCATTGCTGTTCTCCGTAAACTTGGATTCCGGATGAAGTTTAGCTATTGTCTCGAATTGTTGTTCGTTTGCTACTGTTTGAATTTTGTTGAAAAGGATTCTTTCCTCAAATCTTATATGGGCTTCAAGTTCTTCTTCGATTAAACTAATGGTCCTATCTAAATCAGTGGAAGTATTAAAAAGTCGCTCCAATCTTCTGTGTTGGGCAATAGCTCTTTTTACCAGCTCATGATCATTACCTAAGATGGGGAAGATTAACTTTTCCTCTGTTCTAAAATGGGGCACCAAATGAGTGGCATAAAACCAGTTTAAATAGGTTTTTATCCGTTCCGCAGAAACTCCTTTTGAGATACCTGTTCTTATTTTCCAAGACAACAACAATCCTTGATGGTGCTCTCTACTTAAAGGCTGCATCGCCTTATGTCTTTTGATCGGCTTTTTCTGTTCCATTTATTGTTGTTTAAGAATTAACAGAGCATCTTTTAATTTTTAAAAGCCCTGTTGTTTAGGTATTCATTGAATTTAATTTTCCAAAATCTTTTTTAACACAATGGCCTGATTATGTTCTGTATCCTTTGCTCCATAAAGAAGGGTTAGCATATTTTCTTTGGCTTTTTCCCTAAGCTCATTCAGTTTTTCTTCTTTTTCTTGGAGTTCAAGTCGATATCTTTTATCAAATTCCATAAACTTATCAGGGTCATGATCAAACCATTTTCTGAGCTTATCTGATGGCGCAATTTCTTTTGCCCACTCATCTAACTCAGCATCTTCCTTGCTAACTCCCCGTGGCCAGATCCGATCTACCAGAATTCGATATCCATCCCTCTCCTCTGGAGCATCATAAATTCGTTTTATTCCAATGTTTACCATTTCTGTTGTTATTGTTAGTTTCCATGTATAGTAATCCGCCGTTAAGGCACGGCGTAAATTCTTAGTTCTAAACCGTGCCAAATAACAGCATACAATACTTTAGGTCAACAACGGACTTAATCATTGAGTTCCTTCTCCAAGATTTCCGCTTTTGGAAAAAGGATGTTGTTCTCTAAATGGATATGTCTGTGTAGGTCTTCTTCAAATTCTTGGAGCAGTGAAAAAGTGACCCTATAAGTATTACAAGCATCCGTAGGTGGTGTATAGTTATTACTTAATTCGTCTATCAGTCTAAATCGGTCCCCTTCGTTCTCATGTTCTTGCATCATCATTTGAATAGGATTCTTGATGCTACCTAATTTAGAGGGCTCCAATTTAGTTCCAGTATGTTTGGCTTTCACCATTTTCCTAACAGCAGGGAAGACCATCAGCTCCTCTTTTTTCATGTGCATGGCCAATTCCCCAGCGCATTTATTAAAATGCTGGGTGATTTCCAATAATTCTGGATGACGTTCCCCATGTACCCTACAAAGTTTGGCTAAATACTGATTTAGTACCGGTATCTGTGCTTCTACGTATCTGTGGTGCTTCTTTTCAATATAATCGGCAAGTAGGTCTAAAGGCCAGGTCATAACATCTATATTGTCGCCATTCGTTTGTTGCTGTACCGTTTCAATTTCTCTTAAAAGAGAATTCGCGTCAAGCTTATTTTTCTCGGCAACTTCTATAATTGTTCTATTTCCTTTACAACAAAAATCTATTTTATGATTTTTAAAAATTTGTGCAGTTCTATAATTATCCGCTACGATTTGTCCGATATTTTTAGTCATTAAATTTTTCATATGTAAATGTGTATTGTTGATTAACGGTCATACCTGCCCGAATATGTCGTTTCGGCGGGTGCGATTCGCATAGATTCATTAGTGTTTGCCCGCCAGAATGAATCTTTCGGGCTGGCGACCGGGTTGCGGTCATGCTCATTTCATCTTATATATAATTAAAGTTTTTTTCAGAATTTATTTGCATTATGGCAACAGCCTTAAAATCGTGTATTACCCTTAGGCAATGATCTATATATGCAGGTACTAACAGTGTAGCCCCTTTTTTTAAAACCAATTCTTTGTGCTGGGTCTTTAAAATAGCTTCTCCTTCATGTACTACTATTACCGTTTCTTTGGTATTGTGGTGAAGCGGCATATCCATTCCTGCCAAAGCAGTTATTTGCACTACTTTTATAGATTTACCTACCGTTTTATGGGTAAGCTCTGGTTTAGTCCATACTTCCATAGTGTTCGCTTTTAATGTTAGTTCCCCATTCTGCGAGTTCTTCTTTTGTCCACATAGAGGGAAAAAATTTACGTTGCTGATATTTTGGGTGTAGGTATTTTTTCCATTCAGAACCACCAGTGGCTTTCTTGTTTTCCCCTTTACCGTTCAAATAATGTTCAGCGGTGTTTAAATGGACTAGGGGCCATTCAATATTATAAAGTCGATCAAATTTGCGCAACTTTTCCCGTAGGGCATCTGTGATGGTGGGAAGTTGCTTTAATTTATCTTCTAGAGTATTACCTGATAATTCCTCAGCAGTATTCAAAAATTTCTTGTGGTATTTCTCCTCGAAGAGTTGTAATGTCAAGGTCTTTTTTCCTGTTTTGTGGTTAATGCCTGCATCTTTCCAATAAATCGTATCGAAACACTCTTTAATTCCGGGATCAGGGGAAAGTTGGTCTTTATAGGTATTACTCACTAAGTTTTTTAGGGAGGTACAATGTAACTCTATCAACCTAAATTGGGCACATTGAAATCCGCTTGCAGGGGTAAGGGTAGATCGGAAAGTGTTGTAGTCATCATAGTCCATTCCTGTCCTCATTATATCGAAGGAGTTGATTAATAGGGAGGTATATTTTATTAATCGATCTAGTTTTACAAGTAGGAACTGACTAGTAATCTCCTTCTCGTCAACAATTTGCTCCAACTCATGCAGCATCATTTTTAAAAAGAGCTCCGTTACTTGGTGGTACATTATAAAAATGGACTCATCTTTAAAATTAGTTCTTGGTTTCTGTAGAGATAGTAAGGTATCTACCTCAATATAGTCCCAATACGTTATGGGTTTGGCATGTAATAGTCCCTTAAGGTAAGTTTCGGGATTTTCGCCTAACCTATTATATTTATCTTCTATTTTATCGAGAGTATTGTTCATGAGTTACTTTTATGATAATTAAAACCATATAAAAAAAGTGTTATTACTTTTACTATTTCCGTTGCTACATAATAAATATGAGCATGTGATTCTGGTAAAGTTTGATTCTCGATTATGGCATTGGCCCTAATGTCTAAAATTGGTAATAACACTATGGTTTGTAGCACCAAAATGAATATGGCTATGAGTAAGTACAGGTTACTCCATTTAATAATTTTTCCAGTTGTCCTAAACAATTGAATAAGTATGATTATTGCCAAAGTCCATTCCACCTTATTCAGCGCATGAAAGACTAATTTGCCAACTTTCAGCCCCACTGGGAGGGAGAGTTCGGTAACTTGGAATTTAATCCACGCCTCCATAAAGCTTATAGCACCTACAAATCCTATCCATATAAAAACGGAAGAAGGAATAATGGCCGATTTTATTAACCCTTTCATATCAGCGGTCTATTCTTTGTTGTTCGATATAAGCGGATTTTGTGGTGGAACATTTCAGCCATTTTTTGAGCTCTCCATTTTGCTTCCTCTGCTTTTTCCCCTTCAAAATTTTCATTACGGGTTTCATTGAATAGTAATAGCCATCGATCAAAATGTATTTTTTCAACTGGAAGGTCGGCATGGGGCATAAATGGATTACCATAATAGGTACGTTTATTTAAAAGTACCGTTCCCCAAAATGAGTACATTTTCTTTATATGAACTTCCCAGTCTTCCTTGATTACCTCATTAAAAATAGGCGCTAGCATGGGGTCCTCCTTTATTTTAGAATAAAAGGTCTCTACTAAACGATGAATGTCGGTTCTATGTCGCAGGTGTTGTTTCATTAGAAAAAAGACGTATAAAGATCAGGATTCCAGTACATTATTATATAGAACAAGGCAAAGCCCACAAAAGCAATAATTAGCGCCCATACCCATGACGGAATTGCTTTTGGGGTTTCCGACCCTCTAATTACAAACGAATCCTTGGTCTCACTGCCATAGGCGTTAATAGTAATTGGAATTTGGGTGTCCACCACCTCATTTTCACTAAGACCTACTACTGATATTGCCGGCCCATTACGTACCTCAAATGGAATAACCCTTATTCCTTCTACATTGCTAGATGATCTTGCAACGATTTTTAAAGTATGTTTACCATCTGGAATCTTGGTGGTGTCCAATACAAATTTTACAGGCGGTGAAAAAGCTGCAAATGGCTGCTTTTCATCATCTAGATATACTTTTATAATTCTATTGTCCTCCATTTTCCTTAAAATTTTGATCCCAAACAATATTTTTTATATGATCTGGATTGCTCTCTTTTGGCCGCAATAAAAATTTTAGGCTGTAGAAAAGTGTTATTGCCACCAAAATAACAGCGGACCAAGTAATTATATAATCTACATTACCAGTAGGTCCTTGACCATGGGTTATGTTTTCCAAACCTTTGGGCTGTTTCTCTTTGCATAGGTCACAGGCCAACAATAGGGGGTGATAGCCAATGAATAATATTGCCAGAACGATATATTTTTTCATTTTCTCCAATAATTATTTGCTGCGGCAATCGTTTGGAATTCAATTGCGATAATTTGTGCCGAAGCGATTAGTTGCTGTGTATCCGTCGCATAATCCGATCTTAATTTTTTCCGTGTTTCAGGATCGGTTTGTATCTCTGCAATTGATTTTCTTGCCAGAGTAATAGCCAATTGCCTACCCTCAAATGGGGTTGCTGTTATTAAACTTGGTAAATAGTTTTGCTGTGGTTCCATACTTTCTGAAAGTTTTTCATCATTTGTTATATTCTCCACATTATTGGAGTGGATTTCTTTACATTGGTCGCATGCCAGCATCTGTGGTTGATAGGCAAAAAACAGAATGACGATGATTAAATATTTTTTCATTTTTCTCTAGCTTTATTTGCTGCGGCAATGGTTTGAAATGCTATAGCAATAATTTGTGCCGAAGCGATTAGTTGTTCAATAATGGTTGTATAATCCAATCTCAATTGTTTTCCGTTTTTCTAGACTGGTCTAAATTTTGGGCAATGGACTTTTTTACCAAGTTTATTGCTAACTGCTTGCTTAATAAAAGGTGTATTTAAACGGGGGTAACTAGTTTTCCATCACTTTCATTTATATCCATATTTTTTTATCAATTTTAGTTGCTTGGTTGATTCTCCACAAATTCACGTAGTTTCCTTACCTCTTCTTCCGTAATCTCTGGTGCATTATTCCCCCAACTTGTACGTTCGTGATTTGCAATAGCTGCTATTTCAGCATCGGATAATTGATCTGCGAAGGGCTGCATAGAAGCATATTCACTACGCGCATCATAACCTTGTAAAATAATCCGGATCATAAGCTCAGGGTCTACATCGTTTACAATCGGACTTCCTGCCAAGGGAGGGAAAGCCCCAGCAACTCCTTTTCCGTTATCTTGGTGGCAAACAGCACAGGCTTGTTTATAAAGTTGTGCTCCATTAATACCGGAAGCACTGGCACTTCCTTGATTCACTTTATTTCCTTCTGTCTGTATTTGTTTTAAGGCTGGTATAAATTCTTCAACTTGCCCGTCTGGTAACTTTACTTGCTTTAAGGATTGTAAGTAGGCTACCAGTTGTAAGGCTTCTTCTTTGGCAATTAGCGTTCTCCCAGATGATGTGGCATAGCCTTCAGGTAGATTTACTACCACATTATTCTCTTTTACCGAACCACTTTCTACTTCTTTAAATAACCAAGGATAGGAGGGCATTATAGACGCTCCTACCACAGTCCTCGGATTATATAAATGGAGTAGGTGCCAAGCTTCACTAGGTTGCCTTCTGCCTATATCCGTAAGGTCGGGACCCGTTCTTTCACTTCCTAAAAGGGAAGGTGATTGTCGCCATATATCCATTCGTTCCTTACTAAAAATATAGTCGGAGGGGATAGAGGGGCGATCTCCCCAGGTATTATCCATTTCTATATTCCGAACCTGTTGGGTATGGCAGGCCACACATCCTTCTTTAATATAAAGATTAAGCCCTTTTCTTTCATTTTCCGTCAATTGAACCTGCCCTGGAAGGGGCTCAACATCTTGCATCTGATAGGCAGGAAACACTGCAACTATAAAGCTTAAGGTTACAAACCCTAAAAAAGCAGCAAGGACAAGTATTTTATGGTTTTTATGAAAATCAAACATGTCGTTCTTGTTTTTAGTTATTCACACGCTCTAATACTGGAGCATCTAAATTTTCAATAGGTTTCTTATTGTTTACCATGTAATAAAAGTTATAGGCAAAAACCAGATGCGAGACAAACATTAGCGAACCACCAATAGCACGCCATACCCAGTATGGTTTCATTAAAATAACAGACTCTAAAAAAGCATTGCCATCAATCCAGCTTAACCCTTTTAAGGTGCCTCCTGCCATTAAGGACATCATATAAGCGAATAGCCCTATAAATGCTAACCAGAAATGGGCGCCTACAAAAACTTGAGGTGGTTCTTTTCCCGTTAATTTGGGTAAAATAGTGTAAAAACAGGCCCAGAGGATAAAAGTGATAATTCCGTACATGGTCATATGGGAGTGAGCCACGTTAAAATCTGTAAAATGCCATACATAGTTGGTAAACCGGAAAGCCTGTAAACTTCCTTGTGTAGAACCTACAAAGTAAAAAATAACGCCTACTAGAAAGAAAGGTAGTACGTAACTTTTGGAAATATGGTTCCAACTTCCTTTCATGGTCATTAAAAAGTTGGTAGTACCAGCAACAACAGGAATAAACATCCCGGCACTAAACACTATAGCGGTAGTCTGCAACCACCAGGGAAGAGGGCTAAACACAAAATGGTGTGTCCCAATCATAGTATAGAACAACATTTGTGTCCAAAAGGCCAATACGCCCAGAGAGTAAGAATAAATAGGCTTATTAAGTGAAGATGGAAGGTAATAGTATATTAAACCAAGGGTAAATGTCATAAACCACATACCAACTCCCTGGTGCATATAGTAACCTTGAATTACGGTTTCTCCCAGCCCGTCCTGGAAATTGGGCAGATACCCAATAATTGCTAATACCGTGGTCCATATTAATGCAGCTAGAATATACCAGTTGGATACGTAGATATCTTTAATTTTTCTACTTGCAACCGTTTTGTAGAAATTCCAAAAAGTTATAATGATGGCAATTGCAAAAAGTAACATCACAGGCCATATGTATTCTCTATATTCCCCACCTCCGTTATTAATACCTCCCATTAAGAAGAGTGTGCCCAAGAGCACGGCGAGGTTTATCAGGATTAAAGAATACCAAGCACTTTTATAATTGTGGATCACGGTATTGGAGGTACGGGCAATCACAAAATAACCCAAGCCAATCATCGCTAATGATGCCCACCCCCAAAAAACAGCATTGGTATGTACTGGGCGAAGACGACCAAAGGAGAGCCACGGTTGACTGTCCATTTCGGGCCATACGAATTTCATGCCAACATATTGCCCTACAAGTGTTCCAAATACGAGCCAAAAAACTGCGGTTCCTAGGTAATAAAGTACAATTTTCTTTAATGGTTCTGGAGTTTCTAGCGCAATGGGAGTGTTTTTTTTCTCATCAAACATAGGATTTTCTGGCTCATGTGTTACCATGTTTACCAGCCCTTTGCGGTCCTTTACCGTTTCCTGACTCCCTAATTCGTCTCCCGATAATTTAAAATTAAGGGCTTTTTTACGGCCTTCTAGAATGCGATCTATTTCTTCTTCCCGCATTCCTATCATCTCTTCAGTGAATTCTAGGCCCTTCTTATTTAGCTGCTTCCTTTTATAGGTATCTGCATAGGTATTTAATTTTGCCAAGAGAATGATAATAGCGACTAGGAATACGATAAGGATAAGCACTACTGTTCCTATAATTCCCGGACTCGTTATCCAATTATCAGTACTGATATTGGTGTTTTGTGGCAATATTAACATTGGCAAAAGTAGCGTAAGCAATGTTATAAGTGAGCGTTTGTTATTCATATTGCGATTTTAATACCTTTTTATCTTTTATTATTTTATTATGAACCTGTAGTGAATTAAACTATTAAAAAATTATCGTTTTAACTGAGTCAGTCCAATATCTAATCCCGATGCCAACTCATACATGGTCGTATTCTTTAGCATCTGGGTAAGATTTTCTCTTATCCCAACAAATTTATCGTGAACTGGACAGGGCTTATTGGCGTCACAATGTTTTAAGCCTAGTCCACAACCAACAAAAATATTATCACCGTCTATCGCATTTACGATATCGTATAATTTTATGGTGTCCATCTTTGCTCTGTTCATTTCAAAACCTCCAGTAGGACCTTTGTGAGAATCTACCAAACCGTTTCTAGCTAGGGATTGTAATATTTTCGCTGTAAATGCTTCGGGAGAGTTTATTTCTGCAGCAATTTCCTTAAGACTAACACGCGTCTTATGTAGGGACTTTTGCGCAATAAATATAGTTGCTTTTATACCGTATTCACAAGCTTTAGAAAACATAGATCACTTAGATTGATTGGTACAAATATAACTCATATTCTTATTTCGGACAAATTTATCCTATTTAATTTACGTTTGCATATTTTCTGTCATATTCGTTATTGTTAGGGTGGCAAGATAGGGGTATCTATAGTGCTTTAGAAAAAGTTGTTAGAATTAATTTTGTCAATCACCTGCCAAGTCCATGAGATATGGAATAGGCAGATGGACCACGACTGAATGGAACGGCCTGCATTCACTTCTCTGTAAATGAGTGAAAAACACCAATTCAATAAAACAAAAGTGGCTGCCTTTTCGGGACAGCCACTTTTTTATTTTTATATAAGGTTTCCTTAAAACTTATAGCGTACAAACGCTTCCATTGCAGCATAATGCGCCAATCCTAACTCATCATACTTCATGGCAGTTTCTCTGTTTCTGTCTTCTGCTCGTTGCCAGAATTCCCTGGAATCCGAACCTTGGAATACTACACCATCCTTTTGGGATTGGTGCTTAAAGATACCATATCGTTTCGCCAAAACCTGACTAGGACTCATAGGAACGGCCATTTCTATATCTTCAATATCCCATTCCTGCCAAGCTCCCCTATACAACCATACCCAACAATCGTCCATATATGGTTCAGATTTTAATCGCTTTAAAGATTCAAAAATAATGTCTAAACAAACCTTGTGTGTCCCGTGCGGATCTGCTAAATCTCCTGCAGCATAGATTTGATGAGGTTTAATCTTATCGATTAAGTCCATAGTGATTTTAACGTCCTCTTCTCCCCATGGATTTTTTTCTATGGTACCCGTTTCGTAGAAAGGAAGGTTGTTAAAGTGGATCTGCTCATCAGTAAGACCTACATAGTAACTAGTAGCTTTAGCTTCACTTCTTCGGATCATACCTTTTATACTCCTCACTTCTGGAATATCTATTTCACTTGTCTTTTTGTCCTGTATAAATTTAGTGGCTTTTTTGTAAATTTCAAGAGACTTTTCATTGTCTAAGCCAAATGAGCGATTATAATCTACCACAAAATTTGAAAATCGTAATGCCTCGTCATCAGCTACGGCAATATTCCCAGAGGTTTGATAGGCTACATGCACCTCATGCCCTTGATCTTGTAATCGCATAAAAGTACCACCCATACTAATGATATCATCATCTGGATGCGGACTGAAAATAAGTACACGTTTTTTAGGAGGATTGGCACGTTCTGGTCTATTGGTATCATCTGCATTTGGTTTACCTCCTGGCCAACCAGTAATAGTGTGCTGTAATTTATTAAATATACGGATATTGATATCGTAAGCATCACCTACTTCTGTTAATAGGTCACTCATACCATTCTCAATATAATCTGCTTCTGTTAGCATAAGAACTGGTTTCTCTAGTTTTGAAGCTAGCCCCACCACAGCCTTTTTGATCAACTGAGCATCCCAATTTACTTTCTCTACAACCCAAGGAGAATTTACTCTGGTAAGTAGGGAAGACGCACCTTTGTCTACCACAAAAACGCTATTAGGGTGATCTTGTAGGTAAGAGGCGGGAACCTGCTCAGTAATTGGCCCTTCTACCGCTTTATTAATAATGTTAGATTTTCCTTCACCCCAAGCAAATAGAACCACCTTTTTGGCCCGCATAATTTGCTTAATTCCAATAGTGATAGCAGTCTTTGGAGTGTTGTATAAACCTTGGAAATCCTGACTTGCCGCAACTCTGGTGATATGGTCTAATGTAACTAATCTCGTTTTGGAGTTGGGTAAAGATCCAGATTCGTTAAATCCAATATGTCCGTTCCCACCAATGCCTAAAATTTGGAAATCTATTCCACCTAAAGCATCAATTTTGGCCTCAAATGCCTTACAGTAATCGGCTATATCCTCTTTTGCAAGTGTACCGTCAGGAATATGACAATTCTCTGGGTCAATATCGATTTGATCAAACAGAAGCTTCTTCATAAAACGCACATAACTTTGTATGGCGTCTGGTTCCATTGGATAGTATTCGTCTAGGTTAAAAGTAATTACATTCTTAAAACTTAGATCTTCTTCTTTGTGTAAGCGAACTAATTCCGCATATAATCTTTTCGGCGATGAACCTGTAGCAAGTCCAAGTACACACATTTCGTTGGCTTCTTGCTTTTTTCTAATCAGTGCTGCAATTTCTGCAGCTACTGCCTTAGAGGCAACTTCTGAAGATTCAAAAATTACCGTGTTTACTTTTTCAAACCGTTTTTCAAAACTGGTTGCCTTATCGATTCCACTCTTAATCATCTATAACTCGATTTTTAGTTCATTATTGGTTTAATCTATAAAAGTACTGCAAACAATTGAAATGGTTAAATTTTATAGCCTGTTTTTGCTTGAAACACGGCAGAAATAAGGATTTCTCTCTTCGTGGTTATACTTCTAACTTATTTTGCATTTATCCATGCAAATAAATTGTAAAAGCTTCTTTAAAAACTCCCTTTGTGAAAGTCCGCCAAATCTGTATCTTGTAGCCATTATTGGCTTAGTTTGGCACTAGGTATACAAATAGTATAAACCAAGGCGTGTGAACGCTGTTCTATTGCAATTGAATTATGGAATTAACATTGGAAAAGACATGGAGATGGTATGGCCCTAATGACCCAGTTTCCTTAGCGGATATTAAACAAGCTGGAGCTACCGGGATAGTAACTGCGCTGCACCACATCCCTAATGGGGCTGTATGGCCAATGGAAGAAATACAGGCTCGGAAAGATACGATTGAGGAAGCTGGATTAACTTGGTCTGTGGTAGAAAGTGTACCCGTACACGAAGATATTAAGACGCAAAGGGGCGATCATATAAAGCATGTGGAAAACTACAAGACTACTATCCGTAATTTGGCGCGCTGCGAAATAGACACGATCTGCTATAATTTTATGCCCGTTTTAGATTGGACAAGAACCGATTTGGATTATGGGCTAGAGGATGGCTCTACGGCACTGCGGTTTGAGAAAAAGGCTTTTGCAGCCTTCGAACTCTTCTTGTTAAAACGCCCAAATGCAGAAAAAGAATATTCTTTAACAGAACAAGAGGCTGCCAAAGCTTATCTAGAGGGAATTTCCGAAAAGGATAAAAAACGACTGATCAATAATATTATCGCCGGTCTCCCCGGAGCAGAAGAGGGGTATACCTTAAAAGAATTTAATGAGATCCTTGCTACTTATAATCATATTGGTCCTAAGGAATTAAAACAGCACTTGATCGACTTTCTACGGCAGATAGTTCCTGTTGCAGAAGAAAGTGGTGTACGGCTGTGTATCCATCCAGATGATCCGCCATATCCTATTTTGGGATTGCCAAGGGTGGTAAGTACCGAACAGGATATATTGGAGCTCTTTAAAGCGGTGGACAGTCCTAGTAATGGACTCACCTTTTGTACGGGGTCTTTTGGGGTTAGGGAAGACAACGACCTAGTAGGAATGGTAGAGAGGTTAGGGCATAGGATACACTTTATGCATTTAAGGAGTACGGAACGGGATAAAGATGGTAATTTTCATGAGGCCGATCATTTGGCTGGAGATGTAGATATGTACGGGGTGCTAAAAGCCTTAGTAATAGAGCAGAAGAAACGCAAAGATTTGGGCAGGAAGGATTTAAGAATGCCCTTGCGTCCAGATCACGGGCATAAGATGTTAGATGACCTTAGGAAAAAAAACAATCCAGGATATTCGGCCATCGGTAGATTAAGAGGGTTGGCAGAACTCCGTGGCCTAGAATTAGGGATCAGGAAGTCGCTCCCCTCTTAAGCTATAGGGTTTTTAGCGTATGAACTAATTTTTTGTACGCTAAGAACCCTGTACTTTCTTTATAAGAGCTAGTGTTTCTCTCACAGTATTTTCCAATCCCTTATAATCCTTATTTTCCAAAACCGACTTGCTAATTAAATTTGAGCCCATACCTACGCAGGTGGCTCCGGCGTTGAACCAGGCTTTTAAATTAGATTCTTCCAAGGTAACACCACCTGTAGGCATTACGCTGGTCCAAGGTTGGGGGCCTTTAATAGCCTTTATAAAATTAGGCCCAAAATTGGCGCCTGGGAACAATTTTATGATTTCACAGCCCATTTCTTCCGCTTTATTGATTTCTGTAACGGACCCACAACCTGGGCTCCATAGGACTTTTCTACGATTGCAAACTATGGCGATATCTTCTCTTAAAGAAGGGGTAACAATAAAATTGGCTCCCATTTGCATATAGAGGGAAGCGGCAGCGGCATCGGTTACAGAGCCAACTCCCATTGCCATTCCCGGGAGTTCTTGGATGATATATTTATTGAGTTCCGAAAAAACCTCATGGGCGAAACTACCCCTAGCCGTAAACTCAATTAACCTAGCGCCCCCATCATAACAGGCTTTTAAAACCTTCTTTCCTATGGCAATATCAGGATGGTAAAACAAGGGAACAAGTCCCGTTTCCTTCATTAAGGATGCAATTTCTATTCTTGAAAATTGTGACATGCTGGTGTGTTTTATATTATCGACTTACTTTTCCGGACGTATTCCCGGCAGCCAATTGGGTTATTTCTTCTATGGTAGCCAAATTATAATCGCCCGAAATGGTATGTTTTAGGCAACATGCTGCAGTAGCAAAATCAATAGCCTCTTGCTTTTCTTGCGGATTTTTTATCAAGCTGTAAATTAATCCGCCCATAAACGCATCGCCGCTACCTACACGGTCTATTACAGGCGTAACTTCTCTGGTCTCGGCATTGTATATTGATGTACCATCATATAGGATACCTCCAATTTTTTGATGGGAGGCGCTAATAGAATATCTTAGGGTAGTGGCAGCAAATTTTAAATTGGGAAAGCTGTTAAACAGCTGGTCGTAAATTTTGGGCAAGGATACCGTGTCTTGATAATTGGGATCTTTTTTTTCTTGCCCGGTCATAAAAAAAGCAGTGTCTAGATCCCCTAGTAGTATATGGCTGTACTGCAAGAGTGGGGGCATAATATCTTTCGGTTCCTTACCATACTTCCATAGTTTGGATCGGTAATTTAAATCTGAGGAGATGGTAAGTCCTAGTTCATGAGCTGCTTTTACTGCTTCTAGGCAGACCGCGGCGGCATTACTGGATAAGGCGGGAGTAACCCCACTCCAATGGAACCATTTTGCATCGGCAAAAACGGTTTTCCAATCTATACTGCCTAATTCTATGGTCGCAATAGCACTATTTTCCCTGTCATAAACCACCTTGCTTCCCCTGACTCCTGCCCCAGTTTCTAGAAAATAAATGCCTAATCGGTCACCTCCAAATTTAATGTGATCTGTTCCTACTTTATATTTCCTTATTTCCTGTAATGCGCAATCCCCAATATCGTTCCGAGGCAGTCTGGTAACAAATTCGGTTTCCATACCAAAATTGGCCAAGGAAACGGCAACATTAAATTCGCCCCCACCATAAGTGGCATTAAAATTGGTTGCCTGTGAAAACCGCAAATGTCGTTCTGTAGATAATCTTAGGAGTATTTCTCCAAAGGTGACAATTTTCTTCATTAATATAAAGTGTAGCTATTTAGGATAAAAATACTAATGTAAAACGTAAAATTGAAGAAATAGTGTTTTTTCTATTTTATAACGTTGTGAGCAATTTTTGTTTTATCAAATTATTGAATGTTAAAATGGTGTTTTATATTAAAATTTTCGAATTAAAAATCGTCAATTTATCACTTTATTGGAAGAACTAGTAAACAACTGATAGGTGCTATCCTAATATGGAATTATTTAAACTGCAATTTATGAGATTTAAAATATTGTTTTTCTGTAGCTTTTTTGTTTTGATGGGTTGCGCCTCGCAGTCCTCTCCAGAATTAATAGATTCTAAAATGGAGGTTATTACTACGGAAACCTTAAAATACTATCTCTATTACCCCGAGAATTATCAGAGCAATGAAGATGAAAAGTTTCCGCTGCTCCTTTTTTTGCACGGAGGGGGCGAAGCTGGGGGTAGTCTGGATGCAGTAAAACGGAATGGGCCACCAAAACTGTTGTCCCGAGGGAAGAAGTTTCCTTTTTTGATTTTAGCGCCCCAAAATCCGAATGAAAAAATGTGGTGGAATACCAGAGCTGTGCATCAATTGTTAGAAACGATAATCGAAGAGAATAAGGTAGATCCCAATAGAATATATCTTACAGGATTAAGTAGGGGTGGAGGTGCTGCATGGGAAATGGCCGTTCAATATCCAAATACATTTGCAGCCCTAGCCGTTGTTTGCGGTATGGCACCTTTACCCTATGCCTCTTGGATCAATAAAAAGATGCCTATTTGGGTCTTTCATGGAGATCAGGACGATTCTATCCCCATTTCAGAATCGGTAAATATGGTCGCCAAGCTTAAGGAGATGGGGTATAGGGTGCAGTTTACCATATATAAGGGGGTAGGTCACAATGCGTGGGATAAAGCCTATGAAAACGAAACATTATACCATTGGTTTATGGAACAGGAAAAATCGGATTAAGTTAAAAGTGTTGGCCAGACCTAAACATTGTTTAAAATCTTGTATTTTGTTGCCTTGTTGGATGTTTTTAGCATCTTTACTAGCAATACCTATGATAACAACCAAGCAAATTATGCAATTATCAATAAACACTATACTATTCGCTATGGCCTTAATTTTCCTTTCCTGTTCCAATGGTAATAGTCAGGCTAAAGACCATAAATACACCAACGAACTTATTAACGAGACCAGTCCTTATCTCTTGCAACACGCCCATAATCCAGTGAATTGGAAACCTTGGAGTCCCGCAGCCTTAGAACAGGCCAAAAAGGAAAATAAATTAGTATTGGTCAGTGTGGGTTATTCTTCTTGCCACTGGTGCCATGTAATGGAAGAGGAAACCTTTGCAGATGAGGAGGTAGCAAAATTAATGAATGAGAATTTTATCAATATAAAAGTAGATAGGGAAGAGCGTCCAGATGTAGACCATATTTATATGACCGCCTTACAACTGCTAAAAGGGAATGGGGGATGGCCGTTAAATGTGATAACCCTTCCCAATGGCAAGCCAATATATGGTGGAACCTATCATACCAAAGCGCAGTGGAGCAAAGTGCTTGCAGATATAAGTACACTATATAAGGATAAACCAGAAAAGGCCAATGAATATGCTGATATGGTAGCTAAGGAGATTCAGAATATTAACCTAATATCGCCAACTAAAGATGTAGGGGTATTGACTCAGGAGGTATTAAAATCAAGTGTGGAGAAGTGGAAGTCCAACTGGGATCTAAAATGGGGTGGAAATAAAGGAGAGCAGAAGTTTATGATACCGGTAAATTTAGATTTTCTTCTAGATTATGCCCTGCTAGCGGAAGATACAGAAAGTAGAGATTATGTAGAAACTACTCTGGATAAGATTGCTATGGGCGGAGTGTACGATCAGTTGGCTGGAGGATTTTATAGGTATAGCACCGATTCTAAATGGAAAGTCCCCCATTTTGAAAAAATGCTTTATGATAATGCACAACTACTGAGTCTGTATTCTAAAGGATATAAGGTGTTTAAAGCCCCGTTGTTTAAAAATATTGTTGAAGAAACCATCGCTTTTTTAGATCGGGAAATGAAAAATCCGGAGGGAGGGTATTATGCGGCAATTGATGCGGATAGCGAAGGAGAGGAAGGGAAATTTTATGTGTGGACAGAGGGGGAATTAAAATCTGCTTTGGGTGCAGACTTCACTATGTTTTCGGAATATTTCGGTATAAAACCTTCCCACATTTGGGAAAAGGACAATTATGTGCTTTCCCGCACTTTGCACGATGACGCCTTTTCACAGAAATACGGTATGTCCCAAAGCGAATTGGATCAGCATCGGGAGGGGTGGAAAGAAAAACTACTAAAGGTTAGAAATAAAAGAACGCGGCCGCAGATAGATGATAAGATTATAATATCTTGGAATGCACTTTTGATAAATGGACTTGTAGATGCCTATAATGCTTTTGGGGAAGTTGCCTATTTAAAAAAAGCTGAAGCGGTGTTTGCCTTTCTTAAGAAAAATGGGTTAAAAGGGGATCATCTGGTCCATTCCTATAAAAAAGGAAGCAAGACAGATCACGGGTTTTTGGAGGATTATGCTTTTTTAGCCAATGCATCGCTAAAACTATATAGTAGCACCATGTCTGATGAGTATCTGGAATTTGCCCATAAATTGATGGAAATTGCCCAAGAAAAATTTAAGGATGCGCCTTCAGGTATGTTCACCTATAATGCTGATGAGGAACTTATTTCAAAAATAGTTATGACCGATGATGGGGTGTTGCCTTCTCCTAATTCTATTATGGCAGAAAATCTCCTGCTCTTAGGTCATATTGAATACAATAAAGAAGCTACCAATAAGGCCAAAGAGATGCTGTCAGCCATGGTTCCGGTTATTGAAACCAATGCCTATAATTATGCTAAATGGAATTCCTTATTGCTGAAGTCGGTTTACCCATTTTTTGAGATTGCTGTTGTAGGTGATGATGCCAATAGTTTATTGGCAGGTTTGCATCGTTATAATATACCTAACACTTTAATTGTGGGGAGTGCAAAATCTAGCGATTTGCCACTTTTTAAAGAGCGCTATGCAGATGACGGGACTTATATTTATGTGTGTCAGGATCATACTTGTAAACTTCCCGTAGCCACAGTAGAAGAGGCGATGGAGCAAATGAAGAATTTTTAATAAGTTCTTGTTCGACATTTTTCAACTCAAGTTCTAATTGAATTTTATTACCCTCAAATTTGTCTAAGGAAAATATTGCATTAACGCCGAAGGAATACAAGCAATTGTTTGAAGCGCTTTATACACCGCTTTGTTTATTTGCACATAGATATTTGAAAAATACAGAGGATTCCAGAGATGTGGTTCAAGATGTATTTGTAAATATTTGGCAGAAAAAAATAATGATCAAAGATAAAGCGGCCACAAAATCGTATTTATACACTGCGGTTAGAAATAAGTGTTTGGACTTTCTAAAAAGCAGTTATTCTAGAACGAAATCACAACGTATAGGTCTGGATATGATGCATTTGGAAGGTGAATCTTTTTTTATTAGGGAGGTGCTGTTGGTAGAAACTTCTGAAAAAGTTGATAAAGCTTTAGACTCAATTCCTAAAAAATATAAAAAGGTGATTAAATTGGGAATGCGAGGTTTAACCAATGATCAAATAGCCGAACGTCTTCAAGTCTCGGTGAATACTATAAAATCACAGAAAAAGGTTGCATATCGTAAATTAAAATTATTACTAAAAAATGATATATTTCAAATTTTGCTGTTGTTTAGCTTATGAAATAATAAATTTTATCATTTTTTTCACCCACACCAATTTTTATATCGTCTTAGAATGAAAAGGAATAATAATTTTCATTTTGTATTCCATTAATAGATGGCTAGTTTAAAAAGAATAATTTCGTTATCCAAAAGGTTGGCATTGTCCATTTTAAGAGGGGATAGTCAAGATGTTATGGATTTAAAATCCCATTTTGATGAGGAAGATGAAGCCTATATTCTTAAAAACCTTACGGACAAAAAATTAGGTATCAGACGTAGAAAGCTGCGAAAGGAGTTTGATAGGAGCAAGAAACAGGAGTTGAGAAAAATTACGGGTGCTTATAAAAGCAACTATCAGTTTAGTTTTATACTAAGGATAGCTGCAGTTTTTATAGGGATTTTGGGCCTTTCGTATTTTTTTTATCAGCAGCCTGCTCCAGCGTATATTTCGGAAGATAAGTTGCCAATGGATGCAATTGCGCTACGTTTGGATGATGGAAGTTTTATAGAGATAGATCCTGCAAATAGTACCGAACTTAAGAACTCTAAAGGGGTAGCTTTTGTAAATCAACAAAAAGGGGTCTTAAAATATAAGGACGATGCTCGGGTAACTCGTCTTATGTACAACGAACTCTATGTTCCCAATGGTAAAAAATATAGAGTCTATTTGTCAGATGGGACGCAGGTAATCCTTAATTCGGGTAGCTCCTTGAGGTATCCTGTTGGTTTTATTAAAGGCCATCCGCGTGAGGTGTTTTTAAAAGGTGAAGCCTTTTTTAGTGTAGCCAAAGATTCTACACAAGTTTTTTCTGTTATATCCAATGAAATGGTAATTAAGGTATTAGGCACTAGGTTCAATATTTCTTCGTATCCAGGAGACCCCGATATATCTACTGTATTAACCGAAGGCTCGGTTCAGTTTTATAATACAAATGACCCTAAGAATGGTGCTATATTAACACCTGGGCATATGGCATCTTGGAGCCGTGAAGCTGGAAGCTTCGATATTAATGAAGTGGATGTTAATCTTTATACTAGTTGGATGGATGAGGAATTGATATTTAAGAGTATGTCCTTTGAAAATATTATAAAAAAATTGGAGAGGAGTTACAGTGTGGAGATCATTAATAATGATAAATTTTTAGACAAAGAAATCTTTACGGCATCTTTTAATGTAGATATTGAAAGTATTACCAACGTGATGGATTATTTCAAATTGGAACGGCCATTTAGCTATTCCGTGAGTAATAAAAAAATAATTATAAACCCCTAAAATCGCTCAAATTATGTTGTGACAGTAAATTATTTAAATCATTTAGTATAACAAAAATGGGGGCTACACAATCTTTCCCATTTTTTAAAAAAGTGACCGTTCATTAAAATTATTAAATAACCAATTAAAATTATGGAAAAGAATAATCCTAATGGGATGTTATTGACCCATCCTATTAAAAATAACCTAAGAGCAAAACTTATGGTAGTACTGCTCTTGTTTTCACTTTTTAAAATGCAGGCAAATAGTTATGCCGAAAACACCAAAATATCTTTAAAGCTCGAAAATGTTAGTTTGGAAGAAGTTTTGAATAAAATAGAATCAGATACTGAATTTAGATTCCTATATCGTGATAAAAATATATCATTGGATGAAAAAGTATCGATCCAAGTAAAAAATAAAACTATAGATGTAGTACTTAATGAATTGTTTAAAAATTCTCAAATTTCTTACAACATCTATAATAATAGACAAATTCGTCTTATGCCTAAAAAGCACATAAGTGCGGAACCTATAGATTATGTACCTGTTCAAAATGAAGTTTCTGGAACCGTTAAGGACACTGATGGAACTCCAATACCGGGAGTTAGTGTCGTTATAAAAGGGACTACGAAAGGTGTTGCGACCGACTTTGATGGCGTGTTTGACATAAATGCAAATTCAGACGATATATTGGTTTTTTCATCCATAGGCTTTGCCAATTATGAGGTTTTGGTGGGTAACCAAAGCAATATTGAAGTAGTAATGCAGGCTGAGGCTGCTAGCTTGGATGAGGTTGTTGTTGTGGGTTATGGAACGCAAAGAAAATCTGATCTAACAGGTGCTGTAGGGGTGTTGAGTAACGAGGATCTTTTAAAAGCTCCTGTAAACAACTCGCTTCAAGGTCTACAAGGTAAAGTAGCTGGAGTTAATGTGTTTCTAAATTCTGGATCCCCATCCGGAGAGCCTAAAATCGTCATTAGGGGAGTAGGTACTATTAATTCATCTTCAAACCCCTTATATGTAGTAGATGGAGTAGCTATGGAAGACATAAAATACTTAAATCCGAACGATATTGAGCGTATGGAAGTATTGAAAGATGCTTCCTCTGCTGCTATTTATGGAGCTCGTGGAGCTAACGGCGTGGTATTAATTACCACTAAAAGGGGTACCCAGAGTGGAAGAATGACAATTGGGTACGACGGATTTATTAGTGTTGGACAGATGCAAAATAAAATGGATCTTTTGAATGCTGAAGAGTGGTTGGATGTAGTTAGAATTGGTATGGAAAATACTCCTAAATACAGACCAGACGGTCCGGTGCCCGTATTTACAACTAATGACCCAAGATTGTTTGATTCTAGTGGAAAGCCTTTATATGATACCGATTGGCAGGATGAAGCCACCAGGACTGCCATCTCTAATAACCATCAATTAAGTATTCAAAGTGGTGATGATAAATCATCAATAGGTGCCTTTTTAAATTATTCCCATATGGAAGGAATAATGTTGAATAATGACGTAGATAGAATAAGTGGAAAGATAGCTTATGATATTAATCCTAAGGATTGGCTATCTTTTGGTGTCAATCTTTTGGTAAATAATGTTAAAGAAAGGGAATTTGAAGAAGGAGGCGGAGGCCAGGTACCAAGACGTACCATGATAGAAATGCCCCCGATATTTCCTGTAAAGTTTCCTGATGGTACCTATAGTGGTAGTTTTGATATTGAGGATGCCTATAACCTAGAAGCAATGGCTAATCCGGTACACGTGTTAGAAACCCAGGAAAGACTATGGGAAAGGAACCAGATATTTGGGAATGCTTTCGCTAAATTTACGATTCTTCCGGGATTAGAGTTTAGAACCCAATTTGGTTTTGATAAACGCATCAATAATAAACAGGAATATTCTCCACGTGATTTGGTAAATATTTCGGCTCCCAATGGATTCGCAAGAGTCTATAATTCTAAGAGCACCTACTGGCAGCAAGAAAACTATTTAACCTATCAGAAAGAAATAGACGATCACAGATTTAATGGTATGCTGGGATTAAGCTGGCAGGAGAATATGTTTGAGTCTTCAGATATTCAAGCTAGTGGATTTAGTGATGATTTCTTTAAATATAATAATATCGGTGCGGCTAGTAACCCAAGCGCTCCGGTTTCCAATTATAATAAATGGGCATTGAATTCCTATTTCTTGCGAGCGGGTTATACGCTTAAGGACAAATATATGGTTACCCTAACCGGTAGGGTAGATGGATCTTCTAGATTTGGAACAAATAACAAGTACGGTTTCTTCCCTTCTGCAGGATTAGGATGGATGATGTCTGAAGAAGATTTTTTAGCCGATAGTGCAATAATTAACCGACTTAAGTTAAGAGCTAGCTATGGTATAACAGGTAATACTGAAATTCCCGCTTATAGTTCTTTGGCAACCGTTTCTACCGGAACCATTTTGCTCAACGGAACTAGAGTAGCAGCAAGTTCTGTAAACAGATTATCCAATCCTGATTTGGAGTGGGAAAAAACAAGTCAATTGGATATAGGGTTAGATTTTGGAGCCTTTAATAATAGGTTAAGATTTGAGTTTGATTATTATTATAAGGAAACTACAGATTTATTATTAGATAGGCCAGTGCCATACGCAACTGGGTTTGTTTCCGTAAGGGATAATATTGGTGCGGTATCTAACGAAGGGATAGAAGCCATGTTAGTAACACAGAACATAGCTAATCCAGATTTTAATTGGCAAACTTCTTTTAATATAAATTACAACAAAAACACCATTAAAAGCTTGGGGGAAAATGACGAGGATATTTTACCCGGTCCAAACTGGGTTTCTGGAAGTCAGACCATTTTAAGGGTTGGAGAATCCTTAAGTTCATTCTGGGGGTACGAGCGCCTAGGAACTTGGGGAACTGATGAGGCACAAGAGGCCGCATTAGTTGGTGCCTTACCAGGAGAAGCAAAACGTTCTGAAGAAAAGAAAATTTTAGGTAAGGGATTACCAGATTTTACAGGTAGTTTCTCTAATACTTTTAACTATAAGAATTTTGACTTTACAGCGGACATACAATTTGTGGGAGGGGTAGATATAATGCAGCAGTTCTACCACTCTACAGAAGACAGGTCTGGAATTGCCAACGGCTTGGCCACTATTTTATATGATGGTTGGACGGAGCAAAACCAAAACACCATGGTTCAAGAGATTAGAAACCAATCTTATGCTGGGCAAAATAGCCAGGTAGATAGCCACTGGATTGCTAATGGATCCTATATAAGAGGTAATCTTTTTTCATTAGGATATAGTTTTAATGAGGCTGCTTTGGAAAGTATGGGGTTGAACAACTTAAGAGTATATGCAAGTTTGGAAAATGCTTTTGTAATCCATTCTAAAGATTTTCAAGGTTATGATCCAGAGGCAACTTCTTGGGGTGGTGACCAGTGGGGCCAGAATATCTTTTTCTTCCAATACCCTAAACCAAGAACTTTTACTTTGGGTTGTAGTCTTAAGTTTTAATTCTAAATATAAAGAATGTATATCATGAAAATCAAATATATTTTATTACTTCTAATAGTAGCAAGTTTAAGTGCTTGTTCCGATTTTTTAGATGAGGAGCCGTTGAGTGAATTAGCTTCCGATCAATTTTTTAGTGAACCAGACCAAGCGTATAGTGCGGTTAATTCACTTTATAGAACAGGTGCCCCAAACATGACAGACGGTGGTGTCTACAGTGGAATGCCAGTAATGTTAGGTGCATACATGTCGGGTTTCTTTTCTAATGAATATGCCGGTCAGGAATTGCATGTTAGCAATACCCAACAACTAACACTTAATGGTGATAATATTGGGGATTATTTACAGGGAAGATGGAGAGAGTTGTACCTTGGAATTTCCAGGGCCAATAATGCTATAAAACACATTCCTGAAACACCAGGTCTTTCAGATGAAGAGCGTAGCCAATTAATTGGTGAGGCTAAGTTTTTTAGAGCTTATGCCTATTATTATCTAGTGAGATTTTTTGGACCTATTCCCCTAACGACTGAACCTTATAATTCTTTAGATAACCTTTATTTGGAAAGAAGTTCAGTCGCTGAGGTTTATGCTTTGATTGAGTCAGATCTAAAAGATGCTTTGGAAAACGGTGGGTTATCCACGGCTACGATGGTAAATAACGGAAAACGAATCACAGCAGGAGCAGTGGCGGCATTATTGTCCGAGGTATATCTCACTATGAGTGGTGCACCTCTTAATGCGGATCGTTATGGGGACGCCGCTGGATTGGCCCAAGATATTATCAATGGAGTTTATGGTACCTATAGTCTTGTGCAGCATGACGAATTGAATCCAGGCGAATTGGATTTTGGGAATTCAGCGTATAACAAAATAAGAAAGGCAGATGCGTCTGCAGAAGAGCATATTTATATTAAGGAGTTTGATGCTGCGATTGCACCTTCTACTTTTCCAAGATATTCTTATCCAACAGGGTTTTCCCAAGACGTATTATATGATATCGCCAACGGTGCCTATCAGCCATCTAGCAGTTTTCTAGATCTATATGATCCTGTGAATGACTTAAGAGCACAGGAAAAGCAGTATTTTCATACTACCTTGGAAGGAACTAATAAAACCTTTCCTCCTTCACCTTATATTTGGCATGATGACGAGGCCATGTTTGATACCGCCCTGTCTGGGAAAGATCAGGCTATGTTAAGTTATGCTGATGTATTATTAATTGCTGCAGAGGCTATTACAAAGTCATCAGGAGTAAACGCAGATGCAGTGAATTATCTTTCTCAAGTTCGTGGAAGAGCCTATTGGAATACGGATATCACAACGATAAATCAGTCTCTGTCTGGACTAGATGTTAATGAGTTTGTAGAAGAGGTGTGGGTAGAACGACACAGAGAATTGGTATTTGAATTTCAAAATTGGTTTGATATTGTTCGTACCAGAAAATTCCCTGTAACGAGTAGCCCAGGGGTAGTTAGTTTTGTAAATGCAGTTGGACATGTTACATCACAAGGAAAGGTAATTGAAGAAAAACATATGCTGTTACCGCTTCCTGAGCAGGAAATTCAACGAAACCCAAGTTTAGGAACAGATAACAACGGGTATTAGTCAATTTTTCTTTAACCTGCAAAGAGATTAGAGAACAGTGGTCAGGACAAAGCTCCTTTTACCTTAAAACGTAAGAGGAGTTTTGTTATTTATTAGTATATATTTACAAATGAATATTTTTTAAAGAAAATGCGATCAGCGCTATATAGTGGTATCTTATATTGATTATAAAAGTAGATTTTGGTTGTTTCCGTAACAGGATATAACAATTATCTACAAATTTAAGTTATGATAAAATTTTATCATTTACTGGTGGTTTTGTGTCAATTGGGGTATGATGAGTGGTTATTCGTATAAAAATATTTATTTTAGTATTATTTTAAACCTATATTGAACACCAATATAAATTTTTATTATGCAAATCAAAGAATCCTCAGAAGTATACGACGTGATTATTGTCGGTTCGGGTGCGGGCGGTGGTATGGCAACTAAGCAATTGGCCGATGCGGGGCTAAATGTAGCCGTTGTGGAGGCCGGACCTTTTTTTGACCCCAAGAACCCGGAACAGATGACCCAATTAAAATGGCCTTATGAATCGCCCCGAAGAGGTGCGGGAACTACCCGTGCCTTTGGAGAGTTTGACATGGCCTATGGCGGATGGGAAATTGAAGGTGAACCTTATACAAGAGAGCCAGGAACAAAATTCGATTGGTTTAGATCCCACATGTTAGGTGGGCGAACAAATCACTGGGGGCGTATCTCCCTGAGATTTGGACCAAAAGATTTTAAAGGAAAAACTAGGGATGGGCATGGAGAGGATTGGCCTATTGGTTATGATGACGTAAAACCTTATTACGATAAGGTAGATAAGCTTATTGGTGTCTTTGGAACCAATGAAGGGTTGGAAGATGATCCTGATGGATTTTTCTTGCCTCCTCCAAAACCAAGATTACATGAGCTTTTTTATATTGAAGGTGCAAAAAAATCGGGCATCCCCGTTATTCCGGGTCGACTGTCCATGCTTACAAAAAAATTAAATAACGATAGGGGCGTCTGTTTCTATTGCGGACAATGTGCACGCTCCTGTTCCGTATATGCGGATTTCTCATCTGGTAGTTGTTTGATTTTTCCCGCACAAAAAAGTGGAGGAAAGATAAGGATATATGTAAACTCGGTTGTACGAGAGGTTACTACCAACGAGGAAGGAAGAGCTACTGGAGTGTCCTATATTAGTAAGGACGACCGAAAAGAATATAAATTAAGAGGGAAGATAGTAATCCTAGCCGCTTCTGCATGTAGCTCTGCAAGAATTCTATTGAATTCTAAGAGTAAGCAGCATCCTAACGGATTGGGTAATAGTAGTGATCTTATTGGGAAATATCTACACGATTCTACGGGAGCTAGTAGGGCAGGATTCATTCCAGGTCTTATGAACAGAAAAACATCCTATAATGAAGATGGAGTGGGAGGTATGCACGTATATTCTCCATGGTGGGGCGATAATTCCAAGCTAGATTTCCCTAGAGGATACCATATTGAAGTATGGGGAGGAATGGGAATGCCAAACTACGGATTTGCATACAACCCCAATGATTTTAATAAGTTTTTTGGTTTAAAAGTAGGAGGATATGGGGATGGACTTCGGGATGATGTGAAAAAATACTACGGATCTGTTATAGGTTTCGGAGGTAGAGGAGAAGGTATTGCACGAAAGGATAACTACTGTGAAATTGACCCAACAACTGTAGATAAGTACGGTATCCCAGTATTGAAATTCAATTATAAATGGTCCGATTTTGAGATAAATCAGGCTAAACATATGCAGGATACTTTTGAAGAGTTGATTCACAATATGGGTGGAGAACCTTTAGGTAGCAAACCAGGAAAAGAAAACGATTACGGATTGGAAGCTCCTGGAAGAATTATTCATGAGGTGGGAACCACAAGAATGGGGAACGATCCAAAAACTTCGGTAACCAATAAGTTTAACCAGTTGCACGATGTAGACAACGTATTTATTGTGGATGCAGGGCCTTTTGTTTCCCAAGCGGATAAGAACTGTACTTGGACCATTATGGCTTTGTCCTGGAGGGCTTCGGATTACATTATTGAACAGTTGAAACAGCAAAATATCTAGAAGATGATGGACAGGAGAAAAAGTATACAGACAATGATTTTGGGGGTTGGTGCCGCTGGTTTGGCATTTCACGGATGTACCCCGGAAACAAAGGCACCTGCTGAGGAAGAAATCATTAAAGGCGCTGAAGGTTTTTATGGTAGAACACCAGAAGAAGCGGAGCGAGATGCAAAACTACATGAGGAAGAGCTATTTAACGAACACGAAATGGAAACCATTGCGGTGCTGAGCACGGTGATTCTTCCCCCAAAAGAGCCGCATGGTGGACCTATTGAGGCGGAAGTGCCCCAGTTTATCGAGTTTATCGGAAAGGACCTCCCTACTATGCAAATGACTTTGTTAGGGGGATTAATGTGGTTGGACCATAAGAGCAATACAGAGTTTGGGGTCGATTTTAAATCGGCTACGCTAGAGCAGCAGAAACAAATTTGTGATACTATTTGCTATCATGATCCTGAGGTTTCATTAAGTAAACAACCTTTGGAAATTCAGTTTTTCCATATGTTCCGTGGACTTACTTTAACCGGTTATTATACTTCTAAAGTGGGTATTGCCGATTTAGGGTACAAGGGAAATTCTCCCAATGTTTGGGACGGAGTTCCAGAAGATGTTTTGGAGCAGCACGGAATGTCGTATGACCCGGAATGGATTGCTAAATGTGTAGATCAGAGTAAGCGTAATGTTATTGCCGAATGGGACGAAAACGGCAATTTATTGACCTAATGATAAGAGTTGTCTTTAAAAACCCCGATGCGTATGCTTCGGGGTTTTTTGTTATATGACTCGGCTACAGCCTTTCTTCCCAAATTGGTTCTAAACATGGGATAAAGACCTGTGGCAAGTTAAAGGAGTTCAAATCAAGAGTTGAAGATGAAGATGGGTTAGGGGAGATTGAATAGCCCCGTGATTTATCACGG
Source organism: Arenibacter certesii DSM 19833 (assembly GCF_000429545.1). Lineage (GTDB taxonomy): Bacteria > Bacteroidota > Bacteroidia > Flavobacteriales > Flavobacteriaceae > Arenibacter > Arenibacter certesii. The sequence continues at coordinate 230,601 of NZ_KE386914.1, read as the reverse complement.
GGATTAAGAGAGGTAGATAGTTTTATTTTTACCTTAAAAATAGGACCTTAAAAGTTGGGCTAAACGCCTTCTTTTCAAATTGATTTTCAACACGGGAATAGCCCTGTGGCAATTTAAAGGAGTCCAGCTCAAGAGTTGGGAGATTGAATAGCCCCGTGATTTATCACGGGGATTAAGAGCATTATGTAGATAGGACTTTAGTCAAAACACTGCTTCGATAATTAAATTTTAAAATGTTGATATTAAATAATTTGCGCGCTTCATAATGAAGTTTTAATTTAATAGGTATGCCATTGGAATTTAGTGTGGTGTTGGAAGTATAGAATTTAATTTTGACCTGCCCAATAAGAAACTAAGCTGTCATTTGCTCACGATAAGTGCGGTTATTCCCCCTTCAGTTAGTAAGAGAACGTGTTTAACATCCTCACTTCATAAAAAGTATTCCTCTTCAAAAAAATATACTGTACTGCTGCCTTATTAATCATAGGGTTAGATGACAGAGGTACATCTGACTTTAGTCCAAGTTCTCTGAGCTTATATGTGCTACTTAAGCTTTGTGCACCGATCAATTGTATTAGGTGGTAGAAGCTGTAAAAATCAAAGCAATCGAATTAGTAGATTTTAAAAACCACATCATTTGAAAGCCCTTGCGCAGAGACAGTGCTGTAGTCGTGTAGCTCTAATGTATTCTTCAAAATTTGTTATATGCCTTTTTCTAACGACCTTTGTGGATTGGGACTTTTAATAGTTGAGCTTAAATAAGATAAAGGGTTTCCAGGCATGTATAAAAATGAATCTTTTGAATAAAATGGAAATGGGGAAGGTGGCCTACAGAAAATGCTCTAATTGTGGTACTGTAAACGTTAATAGCGATTACTGTAGTAATTGTGGTGAATTGATAAATATTCATATCAAGAGGAAACTGGCGAGAGAAGCTAGTGATACTAAGAAACAAGAAGAAAAAGCTGCAGAAAAACCCAACCCGGTAACCGTGTTTTTTGAAAAGGCCTTGAAACACCCCAACTTACTCGTTAAAATTCCAGCTATGCTGTTTTACTCCATTTGGGTAGTGGTTATGTCAATTGGCGCTTTTATCGCCTTTCTATTCAGTTATATAGTGGCATAGGCCTATTGCTTTTATGAGACGGCAGATGAATAAAATGAGCAACGGATTGGTTAGGGTAAAAAAGATATATTTCCCTGTTTTCTCTATTCTTGGAGGAGCAATATATGCTATTCAAAGGTGGGGTGATGGCGGAATGCTGCCTTCTTGGACGGCTTATTATATGAACGATCTTTTATGCATGCCTATAGTTCTCTATATGTGTAGGTATGTAGTTAGATGGCTTAAATCGGACGATAATTTAAACTTAACACTATCCTCAATTATCTCACTTACACTATTTTATTCCTTGTACTTTGAAGTATACCTTCCAGAGATCAATGATCGATACACGGCTGATATTTTAGATGTTTTAATGTACTCTTTAGGAGCTGCTTTCTTTTATTTCATAGAGAACGTGGTGGATAATGAAAATCGTTTTGCCTTTAGATCTAATGCGCCCAACGCAAACTTAAGTTAGAATAAACGTATCAATTAAAACAGCCATTATCTATTTGGGCTGTTACTTATTTAGGTAATTATACATTATAGATTCGCTATTAATGATAAGGTTTTTTATTGATAAACAATTGAGTAGGCACCTTTTAGTACTGTTGTAAAAAGGGTAGTTGTTCAACAAATGAAGCTTAAGACTTGCTCTCTAAAAAGAATCTTTTATTTTTAACAGTTGAATAAAATAACCAATCAGTTAGGATGAAAAGTGCTAGATTTTATTTTAAGTGCCTAGGAGTGATTATGATGCTGTTTATGATAGGTTGTGGCGAACCGAAAAAGAGTGGGAAAGAAAATGCGGAATCCCCTGAAGTATTGAGCCCACAGGATACGTTATCTATAGAGGAGGTACAGGTAAGTAGGGTAGAGAAAGTTCCCTTAAAATCTTTGGAAGGGCTTGCAGACACCACCTTTGTGCGTTTGGCGGACTATAGCGATGACTTTGTATATGATATGAGGTATGCGACCGATAATAATTTTTTAAAGGAACAGGTGTATGATTGTGCAGAATGTTACACTCGGGTGAAAACGGCAAAGGCCTTGTTAGCGGCTAATAAGGAGTTTGTGAGCAAGGGTTTTAAAATAAAGTTCTTTGATTGCTACCGTCCCAATTCCGTGCAGTATAAAATGTGGGCTATTGTTCCCAATCCCCAATATGTTGCCAATCCGGTTAAAGGCTCCATTCACAATAAAGGCGGAGCGGTAGATATTACCCTAGTTACTTTGGAGGGTGAGGAATTGGATATGGGAACCGATTTTGATTTCTTTGGTAAAAGAGCATACCATGATAATCTGGATTTGCCCCAACACATATTGGAAAACCGACTTTTGCTAAAGGAAACCATGGAAAAATATGGATTTTGGTCCATTAGAACGGAATGGTGGCACTATAACCTATCGGCCGGATCCAATGATAAAGTGGCCAACTTTAAGTGGGACTGTCCATAGCGAAATGGCTATCCAATTACACTTTTGCGCAGTTTAGCACTATTTTGTTTCCATGCATATCCGTTGTGAAGAACAAATAGGTTGTTCCTCCATCCTTAATTTTAAACTTCTTTCTAATATCGCTTACCGAGACGGGGAAATTCCGAGTGGTAATATTCGCTTTACTTATATCTAGACTACTAATGGCTTTCTTATGGTAGGGGAAGACTCCTTCAATGGTAAACCGTCTCCCTGGGAAATCCAAAAGCTGGTTATTCGTATATAGGTGCGAATGTTCGTGCAGTTTATTTACTCCAAAGCTTTCGGCTATAGTTTTAAAGGCTCCAGATTTTAGAATAGCGGAATTTGGCTCATACAGATAACTCTGAGGATCCGAATAACCAGGAGATGCTATGGCTTCGTTGTTTAATTTAAAGTTGAACGTCTCCCTTTCTGTGGAGGTAAGGTTCACGGTTTTAATTTCTATCTCGCCCTGGCACCCTCTTTCTAGGATCCAAAGCAATTCCTTCACCTCATTTTTAAGGGCGACAACATGAATTTCCTTTACAGATCTCAACTCCAAAATACCCGCTGAAATATCTAGAAGCGGTGCAGTTTTAATCATGATATTTTTTGCGCTAGCAAAAAGCAAGTCCAAATTTTCAGGAACATTGGGTAGGCAATCCGCTAGCATAAATACTTTTCCCTTGACATTATTGCGCCTAGAAGGATCCACATAAATCCAGTCGAAATGGGAGTCCGAATTCTTTAAAAATTCCAGCCCATCCGTAGTCAATGTTTTGATGTTATCCCTGCCTAAAACTTTAAAATTATAAGCGGCAATTTCGGCTAGTTTTGGATTAATTTCACTGTGTATAACTCGGTCGATTCTAAGGCTAAAATAATAGCTGTCTACGCCTAGTCCGCCAGTGACGTCTAAGAGCGATTTTCCGCTACTGATTTCGGCCTTATATTGTGCGGTAGCCTCGGAGGAGGTCTGCTCTATATGCAGCTTTTCTGGGTAATAGATAAGTGGGGTTTTAAACCATGTGGGTAGCTTTTCCTTGCACTTATTTTTCGCTTCTATCTGCTGAACGATCTCTTTGGAGGTTACCCCTTCAAAACCGTGGTCTTTTAGCAGAACTGACATCGTGTCAGTTGTTAAATTATTATTTATAAAATCTTGTGTACCAGTATTTAATATATCTTTATTCAAAGCTTTGCTATAAGTCTTTAGTCATGAATTTTACAATTTTATTTTCGGACAAAAATTCCTTTAAAATAACCTTTATTGCGGTGTATCCGGGTACGGCAATGATCATTCCTGTAATCCCGAAAAGCAATCCTGCGATGATGATTACCAAGAAAATTTCTAGGGGGTGCGACTTCACGCTGTTGGAAAAAATAATAGGTTGAGAGAAGAAATTATCTACCAACTGTCCTATCGTTAAACCTATTAAAACATAGCCTGTTTTTGGGAGGATTTCATTGACGAAATTAGCATCCATATTACTGGTTATTGTCAGCGCTATCATAAGTCCTCCACCAATGATTGGACCCAAGTATGGAATGATGTTGAATATCGCACAAAAGAAGGCGATTATTATGGCATTTTCTAAGCCAATTAGCAAGAGTAAAATACTGTAAATAGAGAAGAGAATAAATATCTGAACGAGGAGTCCCACGAAATAACGCGACAAGAGATTCTTAATTTTCTCCATGGAATTAACAAGCTTCTCTTCTTTGCTTTGGGGTACTAGAATCAGTAAGCCGTTTTGTAAAAGATTGCTGTCCTTAAGAAAAAAGAAGGAGATAAATAATACAGAAAAGAGTCCAATGCTAATATCACTGAATAAGGTCATAAAAGCATTTAAAAAATTGGGTATAAGTCCAGTTTGTAATTCTTCCTTAATATTTCTTCCGATATCGGTTTTCTTGATCACTTCTTCATTGCCGCCACCTTGACCTCCAAAATAGTGTATTGCATCATTATAAACAGAGTTGAGGCTATTGAGCAATTCATCAAAATCCAATAAAGCCAGATTTTTTCCCTGTTGGGTGATTACAGGAATAAAAAGGGCTACTATAGCAGCAAATATGCCTATGATCAACAGCAGTGTAACCGTAACCGCTAGGATGTTTGGAAACTTTAATCTTCTTTTCAAGAAAAATACAACGGGCCTACCTATTAGGGCCACAACTGCCGCAATAAGGATATATGCGATTACAGATTGTATTTGATATAAAAAATAGGCTAAAAGGACTATTGCGGTAATAACGCCAACTGCCCTCAGGATACCATTGGCTATTGTTTTTGATTTCATGTGTACATAGTTAATGTTTTTAATGATCTTACTTTAACTGCGCCTGCCTATCAGCAGGTAAACTCCAGTACAGATAGGTAAACTTTGCCTGGCGGCAGTCCAGTTCGCAAATATATTGTTACCTGCGACCCGTTTACGGTCATGCTCAATTCATAGGTTAGTTTTTAAAAACATAAGAAATTATGTTTGCACCCATTTCTAGTGCTTTAAGCCTTACCTCTTGCGGGTCGTTGTGCACTTCTTGGTCTTCCCAGCCATTTCCTAGGTCGCTTTCATAGGTAAAAAGGAGTACCAGTCTATTTTCATGGAAGATGCCAAAGGCTTGTGGTGGTTTCCCATCGTGTTCGTGTATTTTGGGAAGTCCCCTCGGGAATTGATACTGTTGGTTAAAGATAGGATGATCTGCACCTAGTTCAATTAATTCTTTGTTGTGGAATACTTTTATCAGTTCTTTCCTGAGGTAGGGCTCCATCCCATAATTATCATCTATATGGAGGAATCCGCCTCCAAGAAGATAATTATTTAGGTTTTTAGCATCTTCATCTGAAAAGTACACATTCCCATGTCCGGTCATATGTAGAAAGGGATATTGAAATATAGTGGAGCTGCCAGTTTCAACTGTTGCCGGCTTGGGATTTAATTTTGTGTTTATATTTTGATTGCAGAAACCGATTAGGTTGGGTAGTGAGGTAGGGTTAGCATACCAATCTCCACCGCCCCCATATTTTAAAACGGCAATTTCTTGGCCGTTTGTGGGAGAAGTGAATAGAAAAAGTAAAACGAGATAAACAAAAGTACTTCGGTGTTTCATTTGGGTCCCAGAATTTTATCCTCTCAAATTTAGCAATATTAATCTAGATATTTTCTGTCCTGCGTAAACTGGTTAAAAACAAAATTAAATATTCGGAGAAAGAGGCCAAATTGCCCATGATGCCTTTTCTAGTGGTAATTTATTTTTGGACGGTCAAAGCTATAGGTTTATCATTGCAACCGTAGTGCAGGCGACTACAGCAGCTGTTTCGGTCCGCAATCTCGTTTCCCCCAAAGCTATTGGATTAAACCCTTTACGTAGTGCTAAATCTATTTCTGATGGTGAAAAATCGCCCTCAGGGCCAATTAAGATCGTTGTAGCCTCTTTAGGGGATAGGGTATGGTATAACTCCTTCTTCACTTGATCTACTTCACAATGCGCTATAAAGAGCTCTCCGCTGTGGGTCTTCTCTAGGAATTCGTTCAGGGGGATAGCATCGTTTAACCTAGGAAGGTGGGTTTGAAGTGATTGTTTCATGGCGGATTGCAATACCTTTTCCATCCGTTCCTTTTTTATGACTTTGCGTTCAGAATGATCACATATAACCGGAGTAATTTCATGGACTCCAATTTCAGTGGCCTTTTCCAAAAACCATTCATACCTATCATTCAATTTTGTGGGAGCTACTGCCATGTGCAGCCTATAAGGCTTTTCGGGAGAGGTAGTTTTTGAGCTTATTTTTGCTTCGCATTTTTTATGGTTTGCACTGCTGATCTCCGCCTCAAATATAATCCCCTTACCATTGGTAATATGTAATATATCGCCTGGTTTTTTTCGCAATACTTTGGAAATATGTCTACTCTCCTCTGGAGGGAAGGAAAAGTCGATAGTGGTATCGTCTAAATCTGGATGGTAAAAAAGTTGCATCTAGTGATATGGGATTTTGTAATTGTTGTCGGCTCTATTTTAGTAGTAAATTGTCTAAAGAATATACCGGGCTTGGGCAGTAATATCCTGATCTGAAAAATCGTGTTCCTTGTATTTTAAGTATCCTACAATTCCTATCATCGCAGCGTTATCTGTGCAATATTCAAATTTGGGAACGTATGTTGTCCACCCCCATTTGTTTTCTGCATCTGCTAGGGCCTTTCTAACCCCCGAATTGGCTGAGACTCCACCCCCTATTGCAATTTGTTTTATGCCCGTTTGCTTTACTGCTTTCTTTAATTTATCCATCAAAATATTTACAATGGTATGCTGAATGGAAGCGCAAATGTCATTCCTATTCTCTGTTATGAAGTTAGGGTTGTTTTTGGTTTCCCGTTGTATAAAATAGAGAATGCTGGTCTTTAATCCGCTAAAGCTAAAATTAAGTCCATCTACTTTAGGCTTCGGGAAGGGGAATGCCTTAGGATTGCCCAATTGTGCATATTTGTCCACTAAAGGTCCCCCAGGATAGGGAAGACCTAATATTTTTGCGCTTTTATCATAAGCTTCCCCAACGGCATCGTCTAAGGATTCCCCCAAAACTTCCATTTCAAAATAATTTTTCACCAAAACAATCTGGGTATGTCCACCGCTAATGGTCATAGCAATAAATGGGAAGGTAGGAATCTTATAATTTTCTTCTTCAATAAAGTGCGATAAAATATGGGCTTGCATGTGGTTTACCTCAATTAAAGGGATGTTTAATCCGAGGGAAAGCGACTTGGCAAAAGAGGTCCCTACTAATAAAGATCCCATTAGTCCTGGTCCGCGGGTAAAAGCTATGGCAGATAACTGTTTTTTATCGATATTTGCCAGAGCTAAGGCTTGGTGTACTACGGGAACAATATTTTGTTGGTGCGCCCTTGAAGCGAGTTCGGGGACTACCCCTCCGTACTCCTCATGGATTTTTTGTGTGGCCACAACATTGCTTAGGGTTCTATTGTTGCACATCACAGACGCCGAGGTGTCATCACAGGAAGATTCTATGGCGAGAATATATATAGCTTTATTTTCCACTTAGTTTGGAATTTGGAATAAAAATTGAATGTACAAAGGTAAAACATTAAGCCCTATCAAAAAATTAAGAAAATTTCTGGTCAGAGTATTTTTGGTATTCCTCCTTATGGGGATTATGGGAAGTTTGCTGCTTACCCTGCCCATTGTACAGACAGGTTTTGCTAGATATGCCGCTGCAGCAATAAATAAGCAGTACGGGACCAATATTAATATTGATCGCATGCGGTTGTCCTTAATTACTTGGGACACGTCCCTGAAGGGGGTTTATGTGGAGGACTATAAGCAGGACACCCTTTTTTATATAAAAGATTTAAAGACCTCTATTCTCAACGTTGGGAATCTTGTGAAAGGAAAATTGGAGTTTGGGGATATCTATGTAGAAGGGTTAAACTTTAAACTTAAAACATATAAGGCCGAGAGCGGTACTAACCTAGAGGTTTTTATTGATAAGTTGGATGATAAGAAACCTAGGGATCCGGAGTCGCCCCCTTTCTTCCTTTCTTCTTCCAACGTAGAAATTTCCAATAGTCTGTTCAAAATGATAGATGAGAACAAGGAGACGGAGGAAATGTTGCATTTTAATGACCTTAATATTTCTGCAGGTAATTTCAGTATCACAGGGCCAGATGTGGTTTCCAATATCAAAGCCATGTCCTTTAGGAGTGGAAGAGGGGTGATCGTTGATAAAATGAACACTCAATTTAAATATACCAAGGAGCAAATGCGCTTTGATTCGCTAGCTATAAAAACCCCGCAGTCCCAGTTATCGGGAAATGTAGTATTTAATTATGAGCGTGAAGATCTGGCCGATTTTATGAACAAGGTGAATGTAGATGCCGAATTTGTAGAGTCTACCGTGGCCCTAAATGAAATAAATCTCCTGTACGACCAGTTTGGGAGTGATAAGATTGTCCTCTTTTCCTCTAAGATAGATGGGGTCTTGAATGACCTAGATATTACCAGGATGTTTTTGAATATGGATGATACTGGGATTAGGGGCGACTTTAACTTCAAGAATCTTTTTAATCCCGAAGGTAAGTTTTCCCTCAATGCCGAGATGAGGAATGTAACCTCTAGTTATTATGAAATTCGGGCGTTGTTGCCCAATATTTTAGGGGATGTGCTTCCTTCGTCAATAGAGAGACTGGGGCAATTCACCATTCGTGGGGATGCAAATATTACCGAATCTTCCATAAAGACTAGGTCCAATATCAACACCTTGATAGGGAATAGTTATGTGGATCTAGAGCTAACGGATATAGATCATATAGACAACGCTTCCTATAAGGGGTTCGTTGCTTTGATAGATTTTGATCTTGGAGAGTTGATAGAGAGCGAAAAAGTAGGGATAACCAATCTCGATTTTAATGTGGAAGGCAAGGGGTTTGTAAAGGAAAATCTGAATACCGAAGTGATAGGGGAAGTGTATTCCTTAGAATTTAATGGGTACAACTATCAGAACCTAAAAGTATCTGGGGTATTAAAAGAACAGCTGTTTGATGGTTCACTCTTGAGTAATGATGAGCATGTAAAATTTTCGTTTAAGGGGTTGGCAGATTTTGAAGAAAATAGGAATAATTTCAATTTTATAGCTTCCGTAGATTATGCCGATCTTAAGAAGTTGAATTTTATAAAAGATAGTGTTTCCATTTTTAAGGGAGATATTGTTATGGATATAACCGGCAGTTCACTGGACAATATTGCTGGGGATATCAACTTCAGTAAAACCATTTTTCAAAATGTAAATGATACCTATTATTTTGACGACTTTAAAATATCCTCCACTTTTGAAAACGATACCACTAGGGTAATCGATATAAATTCCCCGGACATTATTACGGGTTATTTAAAAGGGAATTTTAAGGTGAAAGAAATGGGGCGGTTGTTGCAAAATTCCCTAGGGAGTATCTATACCAATTACAAGCCGTACAAAATATCAAAAAACCAACGTCTCACCTTTAATTTTAAGATATACAACAAAATTGTAGATGTGTTTTTCCCAGAGGTAAAGTTTGATCCCAATACTTTTATCCGAGGAAATATTATTGCAGATGAGGGCGACTTTAAATTGAATTTTAAGTCCCCAAGCATCATGGCCTATGGTAACGAAATGGATAGTATTGATGTTAAGATAGATAATAAAAACCCCTTGTTTAACACCTATATTTCGGTGGGGGATATGGCTACTCCTTATTATAATGTAAAAGATTTTAATCTGATTAACACCACATTAAAGGATACACTGTTCTTTAGGACGGAATTTAAGGGGGGAAGCAATTTTAATGATAGTTATAACTTAAACTTTTACCACACTTTTAATAAGGAGAAGAAATCGGTCATCGGTCTTAAGACCTCTGATATCAGTTTTAAGGGGAACAAGTGGATATTGAACAAAGAAGGGAACACTAAAAATAAAGTGATCATCAACAGTTCGCTAGATAGTATTGTTATCCAAGAAATGGTGATGAACCATGGGGATAGGGAGCAGATTAGGCTAAGAGGGCAATTGGCAGATTCTACCTTTAAAGATGTGGAGCTACAGTTCAGTTCGGTATCCCTAGAAAAGATTACCCCGGAGATAGACAGTCTTAAATTAATGGGACAGGTAAATGGGACACTTAATCTTCTTCAGAAAGACAATGTGTATCTGCCATCCTCTAGTCTAAAGATATCTAAATTTGGTATCAATGATTTTCCTTTGGGTGATCTAGGTATTGGGATAGTTGGTAATAAAGACTTAACAAGTTTTGTGGTGAACTCCTCTTTGGTTCAAGATGGGAAAGAGAAGCTTAGCGTGGTGGGTAATATTATTGATGAAAAGGACGAAGAGCCGCAGGCTAATCTGATAGTAGATTTTAACGACTTTAATCTAGAACCATTTAGTCCGCTGGGAGAAGGTGTTATTACGAACATTCGCGGACTCTTAAGAGGAAGTGCGCAGTTAAAAGGTCCGTTGAGGAATCCCAATATGAGCGGACTCTTAAGTTTAGATAAAGCGGGAATAGCCATTCCCTATTTAAACGTAGATTATAGTTTTGCACCTTTTTCGAAAGTTAGGCTCAATGACCAGACCTTTAACTTTCAAAAGGTGAAGCTGACGGATATCGCCATGAAGACAAGTGCTACTTTAGATGGGACTATAACCCATAACTTATTTAAGGACTGGAGTTTGGATCTGAACGTAGACACGGAGAAAAATCGGTTTTTAATATTGAATACCCCCTTTGAAGAAGAGGTGCTTTACTATGGTACGGGATATTTAAATGGAAAGGGAAGGATCTATGGTCCTACCCATGCCTTAACCATTAAAGTAGATGGGGAGACGGCTAGGGGTACCTCCCTTAAAATTCCGATTAGCGACGTAGCCAGTGTGGGGGATTTTTCTTTTATCAATTTTGTAGGAAAGAAAGAAGAAGGGGAAGCAACTTCCCAGCGCGTTCTTAGGGATGTAGAGGGGTTAGAGTTGGCGTTTAACCTGGATGTTACACCAGAAGCGGAGGTAGAAATAGTAGTGGATACCAAAACGGGAAGCTCTTTAAAAGGTACCGGAGTGGGGATTCTGTTTATAGAGATCAATACCAACGGGAAGTTTAATATGTATGGGGATTTTGTGGTGGTAACGGGAGAGTTCCACTATATGTTTGGAGGTATTATAGATAAGACCTTTAAAGTAAAACCTGGTGGGAACATTACTTGGGAAAGGGAGCCTTTAGCAGCGCAATTGAACATGGAAGCCATCTATTCCCTAAACGCGAATCCGGCCCCATTGTTGGATAATCCCGGTTATACCCGCCGTATTCCTACAGATGTAGTGGTGCGCTTAACTGGGGAATTGGAGAGTCCGGTTATAGATTGGAGAATAGATTTCCCAGGAACCAACTCCATTGTAAAGTCGGAATTGGAATATAGGTTGCAAGACCCAACTATTGCTGAGAGAAACGCTTTGTTTTTATTGGCACAAGGATCTTTTGTAAATGAGCAAACGGGAATTAACCAACAGGCAGTAACTGGCAACTTGTTACAGTCGGCCTCTGGCTTACTGAACTCCGTTTTAGCTGGTGATAATGACAAGTTAAACCTTGGGCTTTCTTATGAGCAGGGGATTTTTGATAAGAGTACGGATATACAGACCGAAAACAGGATTGGGGTTACCTTATCTACCCAAATAAGCGATAGGATTCTATTGAACGGTAGGGTTGGGGTTCCGGTAGGTGGAGTTTCCGAAACCGTAGTAGCGGGTGATGTAGAGGTGCAGGTCTTGCTGAATGAGGAAGGCACCCTAAGTGCTAAGATATTCAATAGGGAAAATGAAATCCAGCAATTCCTAGCAGACCGCCAAGGATATACGCAGGGAGTGGGGCTTTCTTACCAAGTCGATTTTGATAGTTTTAGGGCTTTGTTGCGTAAAATTTTAGGGAGGGAAAACTAAGTTTAATCGGCTTAGAAAATTGAATTCGTATTAGGGGTAATTTATCACTTTTACTGCAATTTTGATTGTGAATTTAACAATCTGAAGAATAGTATGCAACGAAAACGTTTTAGTGCTATCTATTCGTCAAATTAAAGCTAAAGTCCTGTATTAATTGAAATAAGTTTGCTAATTTTGCTTTTTTAAAAAATTAATGGCTTCAACAATAAAAAGAATCGGTGTTATGACATCGGGGGGAGACTCCCCAGGGATGAACGCTGCAATAAGATCAGTAGTTCGTACTTGTGCGTATTTAAAGATAGAATGTGTCGGTATCTATAGAGGATTCGAGGGCATGATGGAAGGTGATTTTAAAGTCATGGATGCGCGCAGTGTAAATAATATAATCAATAAAGGAGGGACCATACTTAAGTCGGCCCGTTGCTTGCCTTTTAGAAATAAAGAAGGGCGTCAACAAGCATACGATCAGCTAATGGCAGCTGGGATAGATGCGTTTGTGGTAATCGGTGGCGATGGTAGTTTTACAGGTGCTTTAACCTTTAACAAGGAGTTTGGTGTTCCTATTATTGGAATTCCAGGAACTATAGATAACGATATTTTCGGTACTACCTATACGCTTGGGTTTGATACTGCCTTGAATACGGCAGTGGAGTGTATAGATAAGATTCGGGATACCGCTAGTTCCCACAACAGGCTCTTCTTTGTAGAGGTAATGGGAAGGGACGTTGGTCACATCGCATTAAATGCTGGAGTAGGTGCGGGCGCAGAAGAAATTTTAATTCCCGAAGAAAATTTGGGATTGGAAAGGTTATTGGAATCGCTTAAGCGCAGTAAAGAATCTGGAAAATCATCTAGTATCGTGGTGGTGGCAGAAGGAGATAAGACCGGAAACAATGTATTTGAACTTAAAGAGTACGTAGAGAAACACTTGCCTATCTATGATGTGCGTGTATCGGTACTTGGTCATATGCAACGTGGAGGTTCACCTTCTTGCTTCGATAGGGTACTAGCAAGCAGGATGGGGGTTAAGGCAGTAGAGGCGTTATTGGAAGGGAAGACCAACCTAATGGTGGGCATCCAGGATAATACGATTACTTTGACACCGATTAGCAAAGCAATAAAAGGACATACGAAGATTGATAAGGAACTCTTGCGAGTTTCAGAAATCATGACAACATAATTACAAATTAAAACAGAAGAAAAATGTCAAATTTAAAAGTAGGAATTAACGGTTTTGGAAGAATAGGTAGATTGGTTTTTAGAGCCATTGCCAAAAGAGATAATGTAGAGGTAGTTGCAATCAACGATTTGTTAGATGTTGATCATTTAGCGTATTTGTTGGAATACGATTCCGTACACGGGAAATTTGATGGTACCGTTGAAGTAAAAGATGGTCACTTGGTAGTTAATGGTAAAACGGTTAGAATTACTGCTGAGAGAGATCCAAAAAACTTAAAGTGGGATGAAGTAGGAGCCGAGATCGTTGCGGAATGTACCGGAATTTTCACTACCTTGGAAACAGCACAGTACCATATTGATGGAGGTGCTAAGAAAGTAGTTATATCTGCACCTTCTAGTGATGCCCCTATGTTTGTAATGGGAGTTAACCATAAAGATGTTAAAGCATCGGATAATATTGTTTCCAATGCATCTTGTACTACGAACTGTCTTGCTCCAATGGCAAAGGTATTGAACGACAATTTTGGAATTGAGGAAGCGTTAATGACTACGGTTCATGCTACCACAGCTACGCAAATGACTGTTGATGGTCCTTCCAGGAAAGACTGGAGAGGCGGTAGAAGTGCCTTATTAAACATTATCCCTGCGTCTACTGGTGCTGCTAAAGCGGTAACTAAAGTTATTCCATCATTGGAAGGTAAACTTACAGGAATGGCGTTTAGAGTACCCACTGCAGATGTATCTGTTGTAGATTTAACCGTTAGATTGGAAAAAGAAACTTCTTACGAAGAAATTAAAAAAGCCTTTAAGGCCGCTTCTGAAGGAGAAATGAAAGGTATTTTAGGATATACTGATGAGGCTGTAGTTTCTCAGGATTTCATCGGAGATGTGAGAACCAGTGTTTTTGATGCAGGAGCAGGAATTGAGCTGAATTCTAAATTCTTTAAAATTGTTTCTTGGTATGATAACGAAGCTGGATACTCCAACAAGTTGGTAGATCTTGCTGAGCATGTTCATTCTCTTTAATATAAAGTTCAGTAATAAATAATGAAATCCTGAAAGTGAACATCTGTTTATTTTCAGGATTTTTGCTTAATACATTTGTTTTATGATATTGATAGTTGATAGTGGCGCTACAAAATCGGATTGGATCGCTTTGGATGAGAAGGGAGACCAGTTATTCATGACTCAAACCCTTGGACTTAGTCCAGAAGTATTGACCAGACCTGTAATAGAAGACCGTTTGGCCAATAACTTTGAGCTTTCTAAAAATAGGGAAAGGGTTACCCATTTGTTTTTTTATGGGGCAGGTTGCGGGACCGATAGGATGAAAAAATTTTTGGGGGATATTTTTAAGGATTTCTTTCCCAATGCAAAGGCCGAGGTGAAGGAAGATACCTATGCCGCTATTTTTGCCACTACAAAAGTTGGGCAGCATGGTATAGTCTGTATTTTAGGTACGGGATCTAACTGTAGCTATTACGATGGGGAGCGATTGCATCAAAAAGTGACTTCCTTAGGGTATATTCCAATGGATGATGGGAGCGGTAACTTTTTTGGTAGAAAACTGATTCGCGATTACTATTTTAATAAGATCCCAAAAGACTTGGCGACCAAGTTTGAAAATGAGTATGATCTAGATGCGGATGTCATCAAGGAGAACCTATACAAACAACCTAATCCCAATACCTATTTGGCCACATTTGCCAGATTTATTGTGGAAAATAAAGACCACCCCTACAGTAGAGGGGTGATCGATAAAGGTTTTCAGCAGTTTGTAAACAATTACATTATGCAATTTGAGCTTGCTACCAAGGTACCCGTTAGCTTTGTGGGCAGTATTGCGCACTACTTACGCGATGAGCTTACTGCGGTAATAGAAAGAAACGATCTAGTACTTGGCGTTATTAGACAAAGACCTATAGAAGGTCTAGTCGAATTTCATAGAGCTAATCTGTAATAGCGATCATAGAAATTTCAACATTTACAAATTTAGGTAGGTTAGCTACCTCAACCGTTTCCCTTGCTGGTGCGGTTGCAGCGTTAAAATAGGTGCCATACACCTCGTTGATCAGGGCAAACTGATTCATGTCTTTTACAAAGATCGACGACTTAACAACATTTTCAAAAGTCATTCCTGCCTCGGTAAGAATGGCTTTTAAATTTTCCATAGATTGCTTCGTTTCCTTTTTAATGTCGCCCTCTACCAAATCCCCCGTTTTGGGGTCAATGGGTATCTGACCGGAAATGTATAAGGTATTCCCTGTTAGTACTGCCTGGTTGTAGGGTCCAATAGGTGCTGGCGCATTTTTGGTGTTGATAATTTTTTTCATCTTTAGTGTAGTTTATTTTAATTTTTCAATGTTATGTAATCCAGCTTTACCAATCGTTCTAGTTATAAAGCCTTGTTTCTTCTATAATCTCTAAGCTAACAAAATTAAAATTCTAGTTTAGATTTAGGTCCAATTAATTCACAAATTGATCTGTTCAATTAACAATTAACAATTAACAATTAGCAATTAACAATAAACAATTCGCAATTCGTTCTGTTCAATAAACAATGAGCAATGTGTTCAGTGATCAGTTGGACTGGTATTGAGATGCTAGTAGTAAGCAGTTAGATTTGTTTAGTTGAAGCCTGTAACATCCTAATTCTGGAACAGTATTCCTTTAGTTTTAATACGCATGAGTTTTTTTTACTCGTTTACTATTTTAATACTTAGAATTAGTATTGAATACCTCCCTAGGACGGGTGGGATAACCTGAACTTCAGCGAACATAAATTTGAGTGTTTTCATGATAAAGTAAGGTAACTAAAAAAAGGAATTGAATAGCCGCTTCCAGCCATTCTGCTAACCTTACCTCCTTCGGGTAGGTCTACTACGATTTTCCCATTTAAGATCTTGCAGGATAGAGCTCTTGATTCCAATAAAGAAATACCAACGCTGGTAAGTACCAAAAGGGGTCCAGTTAAAGTTCATCCTAAAACTCTTTAAGTCTCTTTCAAATCGAAGTTGGGTTAGTGTGAAACCTTGGTTTTTAAAATCGTATCCCGAGGATCCACCAACCTTCCATCTGGGAGATAACTGAATGTTACCCGAGAACATAAGGGCATGACTCCCAATAGCATTTTGCCGGTTAAAATTGTTGTAGTTAACGGCATAAGACATCCGTAGGTCCCATGGTAATTTAGTGCCGTAGTAGGGGTTTTCTATTTCATCAGAACCTTTACTGTCGTCCCCCGGTCGGTTATTAAAATCCTCGGCCTTTCCAAAAAGGTCATCGTCCCTACCACCACTAGATGCCACATAATCATACTCATCCTTATCGTCGTCTTCCTTGGCGTCTTTCTTTCCAAAAGTCTCACTGCTTATAGAGTAGCTAATATTTGCTCTTGCCGAGGTAAGCCTAAAGAGGCTTCCGCCGTTATCTATATTAAAGGTGTTGATCCTAGTGCCATTATTATCAATGGCATAAGGGTCTAGGCTAGCGCCGAAGTTAATAGCCATCTTATTGTTTAAGATATTGGTACCCCCGTTAATATTTAAAGGGCTCAGTTTTAGAGAGTCTGCTTCAAAATTATAACCTGCAGATAAGTTTAAATTGCTCAGCAGGGAAATCTTTTTGGGTTCGGTAGCGGTAGAATCCTTACTGCGGACTTTAGCCTCCAGCTGGTTACCTAGGGAGAAGCTCATGGAGCTGGATTTGTTCATTCCTGGGGCTCCATTAAGAGTACCTTCAAACCTACTGTAAAATTGTTCTTCGTTATTTGCGCCTATATAACTGTCATAAAACTGATCAAAAGAAGGTGTGTAGCCGTAGCTTAAGGAAGGTCTCATAACGTGCCTAATGGCCTGTATCTTTTTATCTTCCCCAAAATTAAAGGTACCGTATAAGGTGGTTCCTACACTGGTGCTCAGATTGTATTTGTTATAGCGATCAAACCCACTGATGGTATCGGTAATAACCGTTCTTTTATTCTCTGGGTCCCAGGCGCGTCTGTAGGTTTCAATGGCCCAAACATCCTCATAAGATCCTCCTACGCTCACACTAAAATGCTTGGCTACCTTAAAGTTGGTGCTCAAGGGGATCGTATTTCGAGCTCCAAATTTGGATTCATTGAACATCCTGGCGGTCATAAAATCCTCTTCCGTGGTTCGAATGCTATTCCTGGCATTTAGGTTGTATTGGAAGTTTACGTTTTGGATAATGCCTTTTTTTATGCCTTCCCTACGGGCAAAGGGATATATACGTTCCATACTTGCCTGCAAGGTGGGCAAGGTTAGATCTACCACTCCTGTGTTGGTGTTTTGGTTATGTGTCGCCGTAAGGCTCATATTTACCGACGGATAGGCCGGAAAGGTCTTGGAATAGGAAATCGAGGATGATAGGTTGTTTACCTGGGTATTGGGCAGGTTTTGCTGTAAAAGTGAATTCCGGTAGTAAGAACTGCTTCCAAGGTTTACAGAGGCTTGGAACCTGGAATTGGGATTGTTCTTAGGGTCTTGGGAATGGGAAACTTGAATATTATAAATAGTACTCCTACTATAATCGCTAAATCCTTTCTGACTCGTAATCAGGTTTTCATACCTAAAATTGACGTTCCCCCTATATTTATATCTCTTGGTGTAAATAGATTGGGTCCTAAATCCATAACTCCCGTTTGTATACAGGTCTCCCGTAAGGGTAAGGTCTACATAATCGTTAATAGGCAGGTAGTAACCTCCATTCTGTAAAAAATAGCCCCTGCTGGGATCACTTCCAAAAGTAGGCATCATTAGCCCTGCGGTCCTCCCTACGGTTAAAGGGAAGTAGGCAAAAGGAAGTGCTATAGGAGTAGGCACATCCGCAATATATAAATTACTGAACCCTGCGATTACCTTTTTCTTAGGGACAAATTTGGCTTTATTGATCTTAATATAGTAATCGGGATTTATGGTGTCTTTGGAGGTGGTAAGTTTCCCCTTGCTCAAGAAATAGACAGAATCGTTTTCTTTCTTGGTGATTTCCGCATATACTTTCATGGCATCACTACCCAATTGTCCCAATCCTGCCTGTTGCTCTGTTCTGGAATTCCAGATAATTGCTTTTTGGGTATCAAAATTAAAGCGAATGGAATCTGGGATTACCACATTGGTGCCTTTTTTAAAATAAGGTAACTGGGTGTAATTCCCTAGAGAATCCTTTATTCGGCCCGCGGAGACCTCATTTTTTGTATAGTCCATTATAATGATACCTGCCTTTAGCTCTGTATCTTGGTAGTAGAGCTCTGCTTCATTATATAGATAGATTTTCTTCTCCTTTTGACTCATTTTCACATAGTCCTTCGCCTTGTACTTAATTTTATCTAGCAAGAGGGCTTGTGAACCACTGGTAGAATCAATTTTAGTAGAATCGGCCAAAGCGGCAGCATCCTTTAATTTCGGATCAGGAATAAGTGGGGCAACAATGGTGTCGCTATAGCCAGCAATGGGCAAGGGGATTATTTTATCTTCTTGGGCCGTGATGGTAAATGCACCAAATAAAAGGAGCAATAGGAAAAGTAGATGATGTTTATTTGATTGCAAAGTAAGATATCCTATTTTTGTAACGGTTTCGGCAATAATTCGGGATCAAAACTACATATATTTTTTGTTCTGCTAGTAGCGTATTGCAATAAATTTAACCTAATATAGTGATCAAATTACAACTTTCGATATGAAATTAAAACGTTTCCTCCATATATCAATTCTTCTTTCAGCATTCTTACTCGTATCATTTGACAAAAAAACAACCGAGGAAGACAATGATGATAAGTTCATTGTGGTGTTAGATGCTGGTCATGGCGGTCATGATCCCGGGAATACGGGGAATGGCTATCTAGAAAAAAATATTGCCTTGGGGATTGTTTTGGGTGCTGGGAAGATTTTGGAGAAAGACCCCAGAATCAAAGTTATCTATACCAGGAAGGACGATACTTTTGTAGATCTTTTTAAGCGTGGTGAAATTGCCAATAAAGCAAATGCAGATCTTTTTGTTTCCGTGCATTGCGATTCCCATACCTCAAATGCCCATGGCGCCGGAACTTTTGTTTTAGGACTGCATGCCAATCAGCAAAACTTTGAGATTGCCAAAAAGGAAAACTCCGTAATTTATTTGGAGGATGATTATGAGACAAGATATGCCGACTATAATATAAATTCGCCAGAATCCGTTATTGGCCTTACTATTATGCAAGAGGAATTTTTAGATCAAAGTATAAATCTTGCCAAATTGATGCAGGACAATTTCTCCCAAAAATTAAAAAGGAATGACCGTAAGGTGAAGCAGGCCGGATTTATTGTGCTACATCAAACATTTATGCCCAGTGTATTGGTAGAAACGGGATTTTTGACCAATAAAAACGAAGGCGCCTATCTAAACTCCAAAAGAGGTAAAGAAGAAATGGCAGCGGCTATCGCAGATGCTATTCTCTCCTATAAAAAAGAATACGTAGTCTCTGTGGAGCCACCCGCTAAAAAAAATACGTTGGTGATTATAGATGCAAATAAGACCAAACCGGGAGCTAAAGTAGGTGCTTCTGATAAAGGGTCTAAAACGGTGTCTAAGCCTAAGGTGGTCGTTAAGGACCAATCGGATGAAGAAGTGGCAAATGCAAGTGAGCAAGTAAATAACGATTCCAAAAAGCCTGTTGGGAATGCCGCCCATATCGTATTTAAAGTGCAAATATTTGCAAGTGCAAAAAACATTCCATTGCAATCAGAAAACTTTAAGGGGTTAAATACCTTGTCCATAGAAAATTATAATGACTTAAATAGGTACATGTACGGGGAGACGGGAGACCATTTTCAAGCTACCTTGCTAAAAAGAAATGCTGTTGCCAAAGGATATACTACATCGTATATTGTTGCCTATAAGGACGGAAAGCGCATTTCTGAAAGTGAGGCACTTAAATACCTTTCCGAATAATGCCCAGTCTTATTAAAATTATTTCTAATTTTGTTTGCAACCGAAAAATATACTCTTTTTAAATGAGCATGGCCGAAAACGGGTCGCAGAAAACAAAATCTATGCGGGCCGGTCAGCCTTTGAGCACGGCTACCTCCCTAGGGCAGGGTTATATACCGGTATGGAGCGGAGCCAAAGTAGGATCATTATAAAAAGAATTAATAGCTACATATGAAAATATCTAGAGAAGTAAAAACAGGAATTATTGTTATTGGTGGTATTCTGTTATTCATTTTAGGATTTAGTTATTTAAAATCCTCACCACTATTCGATAATAGTAAGACCTTTTATTCCGTGTATCAACATGTAGGCGGACTCCAATCTGGGACGCAAGTGACCATCAACGGTTTTTCTGTTGGGAAAGTGAAAGACATCCGGTTTAACGATGCCTCCGGTAATTTATTGGTCACTTTTACGGTGAGCAACGACTTCTCTTTCTCCAAAAATAGTTTGGCAGAGATTTATGATACCGGTATAATAGGAGGGAAGGGCATCCAGATAAAACCGGTTTTTGATGGGGCACCAGAGGCAGTCTCAGGGGATACCTTAGCAGCGGCCAGTAGACCTGGATTAACAGAATTATTACAGCAAAAGATAACTCCTTTACAGCAAAAAGTGGAGGATGCTGTTTCTAATGCCGATTCTTTACTGATCAGTGTAAATGAGGTGTTGGATCCAAAGGCAAAGAAAGACCTAAGGGAAAGTATTGCCGGCCTCAATACTATGGTAAAGAGTTTTCAGGGGAGCGCAGATGCGCTTAATTCAATAATGAACAGTAATAAGGATAATTTACAGAAATCCATTAGTAATATAAGCGATATCACTGATAATTTTAATAAATTATCAGATTCTTTGGCCAATGCAGGCTTGGGAGAAACTATGAAGGGATTGCAGTCTACGGTCAACGATCTAAACGTTGTACTGGCAAAAATAGAAAATGGAGACGGCTCCTTAGGAAAATTGGTTAACGACCAAACCCTGTATAATAACCTTACTGATGCTTCCAAGCAGTTGGACCTCTTGCTTCAAGATTTCCGTTTAAACCCTAAGCGCTATGTAAACGTTTCTGTATTTGGAAAAAAACAAAAAGAGTATACCGTTCCGTCCGATGACCCGGCGGAAGAAATAACCAACTAAACCATGGATTATATCCCCAACATTCTATTTGCAATCTTACTTGTTACCGGTATTGCATTTTTCACTAAAAATGTAAAAAAACTTATCCGCAACATAAAGTTGGGAAAGTCGGTAGATACCAGTGACCATACCTCCCAGCGGTGGAAAAATATGATTGCGATTGCATTGGGGCAAAGTAAAATGGTCGTTCGCCCTATAGCAGGGTTTCTGCATATTATTGTTTACGTAGGATTTATAATTATCAATATAGAGGTCCTAGAAATAATATTGGACGGATTATTGGGGACGCATAGGCTGTTTGCCTTTTTAGGCGGATTTTATAGTTTCCTGATCGGTTCTTTTGAAATTTTGGCCTTGTTGGTCATTGTGGCGGTATTCTTATTTTGGGTACGTAGAAACATTATTAAGTTAAAGCGATTTTTAAATCCAGAGATGGCCGGATGGCCCAAGAAGGACGGGAATCTAATTCTGTATATAGAATTTGTATTGATGGTGCTTTTCCTAACCATGAATGCAGCTGATTATCAGTTGCAGCAAATGGATGTGGCGCATTATACTAAAGCAGGGGCCTTTCCTGTAAGTCAGTTTATAGCACCATTATTCCAAGATATGTCCGTCTCTTCTATTATTATATTGGAGCGCGCAGCTTGGTGGTTGCACATTGTGGGAATATTGCTATTCCTTAATTACCTATACTATTCCAAGCATCTACATATCCTGTTGGCTTTCCCTAATACCTATTTTGGAAAAGTACGACCTAAGGGACAGTTTGATAATTTGGATTCCGTAACCAAAGAGGTAAAGTTAATGATGGATCCTTCTGCAGATCCTTTTGCCGCTCCCGATGAAAATGCACCGCTACCAGAAAAATTTGGTGCTTCGGACGTGATGGATTTAAAATGGACGCAGTTATTAAATGCCTATACCTGTACGGAGTGCGGCCGCTGTACCAGTGAATGTCCCGCTAATATCACCGGAAAAAAACTATCCCCTAGAAAGATTATGATGGATACTAGGGATAGATTAGAAGAGGTGGGGAAAAATATGGATGCCAATAAAGGGGTGTTTGTACCAGATGGAAAGCAATTATTAGGAGATTATATCACGAATGAGGAGCTTTGGGCATGTACCACCTGTAATGCCTGTGTAGAAGCGTGTCCTATAAGTATAGATCCCTTATCCATTATCATGGATATGAGGCAGTATCTGGTAATGGAGCAATCTGCCGCCCCATCAGATTTAAATAATATGATGGGCAATATAGAAAACAACGGGGCGCCCTGGCCTTTTAATCAGATGGATAGAAATAATTGGTCCAAGGAATCGTAATAAAAGATAGGTTAGAATGGAAAATGAATTAAAAGTGCCTACCATGGTCGAACTTTCTGCAGCAGGACAACAGCCCGATGTGTTATTCTGGGTAGGTTGCGCTGGAAGCTTTGACGATAGGGCCAAAAAAATAACCAAGGCTTTTGTTAAGATATTGAACAAGGCCAAGGTGAGTTTTGCCGTATTGGGAACCGAGGAAAGTTGTACTGGTGATCCGGCCAAGAGAGCGGGAAACGAGTTTTTGTTCCAAATGCAGGCCGTTACCAATATAGAGGTGTTAAACGCCTATGAGGTGAAAAAGATAGTTACCGCATGTCCGCATTGTTTCAATACCATAAAAAACGAATATCCAGGGCTAGGAGGTAATTACGAAGTAGTACACCATACGCAGTTCTTAAAACACCTATTGGAATCGGGCCGCATTGCTGTGGAAGGCGGACAGTTTAAAGGAAAGCGAATTACCTTTCACGATCCTTGTTACCTTGGTAGGGCCAATAATGTATATGAGGCACCACGGGATCTCATTAGAAAATTGGATGCAGAACTCGTAGAAATGAAAAGCTGTAAGTCGCGCGGATTGTGTTGTGGGGCCGGTGGAGCACAGATGTTTAAAGAGCCTGAGAAAGGAAATAAGGACATCAATATAGAGCGAACAGAGCAGGCAATAGAAGTAACCCCAGATATTATTGCTGCAGGATGTCCCTTCTGTAATACTATGATGACAGACGGGGTTAAGGGAAAGGATAAGGAAGCTTCCATTGCGGTTATGGATATAGCCGAATTAATTGCCCAAGCAGAGGATCTTTAAACGTCTTCAGATTGGCATTCCATACGTTGTGCCAGTGCTAAGAAGGTGAGCAAGGAAAGGAATCAAATAAATAATTAATAGCTACCCAAAAAATGAATTTTGGGCAAAATATAAAACTTAAAAATGTTAGTAGAGTTCAGTACGTTACCAGATGATGCAAGAGTTTGGATCTACCAGGCGAGTAGAAGTTTTTCTCAGGAGGAGCTTAGTGAGGTGAAAACACTATTAAATGAATTTATAGAGGGTTGGACGGCCCACGGCAGCGATCTGCGTGCAGGTTGTGAGATTCGCTATAATAGGTTTATTGTGCTCGCGTTGGATCAGTCCATCACAGCGGCATCAGGATGTTCCATAGATGCTTCTGTAGCTTTTATACAGCAGTTGGAAAAGAAATACGACATCAGCCTATTGGATAAAATGAATGTTTCCTACAAACAAGGAGAATTCGTGGCTTATAAGCCCTTGTCCGATTTTAGGAAAATGGCGAAACAAAAGGCGGTTTCTAAAAACACCATCGTTTTTAATAATTTGGTGACCAACAAACAAGAGTACGAAAACCACTGGGAAGTTCCTGCTTCCGAAAGTTGGCACGCCCGATTTATGTAATATTTCTCAACATCCCTCTTTTGGCTTGTTTTTTGAAAGCACCCTAATATTTTATCATTAAGGGCATAAGGCTCGCTTATAATTTTAGAAATTTGTTTATGCGAATCAATTCTTTTTTCTTTTTATTTTTCATCTCTTTTTTAACAATACACGGTCAGGGAAATCCTTTGGTGACAAAGGATAGTGTTCAGCAACGTGCATGGGTAGAAGCTACCTACCAAAAAATGACCCTAGATGAAAAGCTAGGGCAACTTTTTATGATCATGGTTCATTCGGATCAGGGCAAGGCAAGTGCAGAAAGAACAAAGCAACTGATTAGGGACCACCATTTAGGAGGTTTAATCTTTTCTACTGGAGGTCCCGTAAGACAGGCACAGCTGACCAACGAATTTCAGAAACATTCTAAGATTCCCCTAATGATCGGGATGGACGCGGAATGGGGCTTGGCCATGCGTTTAGATTCTACTTACGCCTTTCCATGGAACATGACTTTGGGAGCGATTACCGATAATGCGATTGTAGAGAAAGTAGGGCATCAAATTGGGAGGCATGCCAAGCGATTGGGGGTGCATATAAATTTTGCCCCGGATATCGACATCAACATCAACCCAAAAAACCCCATCATCGGAAACCGTTCTTTTGGGGAGGATAGGGAAAATGTCGCTCAAAAGGGAATTGCTTTTATGAAAGGAATGGAAGGCGCTGGTGTATTGTCTAGCGGAAAACATTTCCCCGGTCATGGAGATACGGAGGTCGATTCGCACAAGGCACTACCCGTCATCGATTTTAGTAGGGAACGCTTAGATAGTATTGAACTTTATCCCTATAGAAAACTGATCAAAGAAGGGCTGAGCAGTGTAATGGTGGCGCATTTAAGTGTTCCCGCCTTGGAAATAAAAGAAGGATTTCCCTCTTCCTTATCCGAGCAGATTATTGGCGCTGTGCTAAAAGAACAGTTAAACTTTAAGGGATTGGTTTTTACCGATGCATTAAATATGCAGGGAGTCGCTAATTATGCCAAGGAAGGCGAAGTGGAACTGGCTGCATTTTTAGCGGGGAATGATATTCTCCTAATGCCTTTAGATGTACCTAAGGCAAAAGCTAAACTATTAGAGGCTTATAAAAATGGTAGGATTACGGAAAACAGACTGGCCTATTCGGTAAAGAAAATATTGATGGCCAAATATAAGGTAGGGTTGCATCGATATAGCCCCATTAAACTGGATAACCTCTATAAGAACCTAAACTCCTTGGAAGACGATATGATCTATGAAGAGGCTATAGAAAATGCTATTACTGTCGTAAAAAATAACGTTTCCCTATTGGCGATTAAAAAACTGGAGAACAAAAAGATTGCCTATGTAAAATTTGGTGATGATAATAGTGATCCCTTTGTAGAGGAGCTTAATAAATATGCGAAAGTCACCCAGATTAACGGGAAGGATATTGCTACGCTAAAAGCAGGTTTAAAAGCCTATAATTTGGTGATCGTCGGATTCCATAAGAGCAATGCCAATCCATGGAAGTCGTACAAATTTAGCAAACGGGAAATAGATTGGTTGCAGCAAATTGCTGCCGAACGGACGTCTAATCTTATATTGGCGCTGTTTGCAAGGCCTTATGCGTTGTTGGATATTCCCACCTTCGAAAATATTGATGCGGTAGTGGTAGGTTATCAAAATAGCAAGATAGCACAGGAAAAAACGGCACAGGCTATCTTTGGTGCTATAGAAGCCAAAGGGGTGCTGCCGGTAAGTTCGCATTCCGACTTCCCAGTAAACACTACAGTCGCTGTGCCTTCCCTTAAGCGTTTGGGATATAGTATTCCAGAGCGAGTAGGGTTAAGTTCCAGTAAATTGGCGCAAATAGATAAAATGGTGCAAGGGGGAATGGATTCCCTTATGTTCCCTGGTGCCCAGGTATTGGTGGCAAGGAAAGGGAAAGTGGTCTATAACAAGGGCTTTGGAAAGCCTACCTATGACTCCGACGAGAAGATTACCACGGACCATTTATATGATCTGGCTTCCCTTACCAAAATATTGGCTACGCTTCCGTTGGTTATGAAGATGGAAGAAGAAGGAACACTGGAGCTAAATACTACTTTTGAAGAACTTATCCCTTCCTTTTCTAAGTCGGACTTACGTAACGTGACTGTTTTAAAAGCATTATCCCATTACGGTAGGTTACCTGCGTGGATCGCTTTTTACCTGAGTACCCTGGATGAGAATAGAAAACCTTCTGCAGAATTTTATCGCAATCAGGTGACCGATGGGTTTTCGGTACAGGTAGCAGACCATTTGTATATTGCCGATACGTATAAAGATTCCATATATAATAGGATAGGAAGGCAGACGCTAAAGGCCAATAGGTATCGCTATAGTGACCTGGCTTTTTTTGTGATGAAAAAATATATCGAGAATACGTACAACACCGATCTAGGAAAATTAGCAAACGATTTTTTATATAAGCCTATTGGAGCAACCCATACGGGTTATAATCCCTTGAAGCGATTTTTAAAGAGTGATATAGTTCCTTCTGAAGATGATAATTATTACCGCTACCAACGAGTGCAGGGGTATGTGCACGATATGGCCGCCGCTATGCAAGGGGGCATTGGAGGTCACGCCGGACTCTTCAGCAATGCCAATGATGTGGCTAAGATTATGCAGATGTACCTTCAGGACGGCTATTATGGGGGACAACAGTTTTTAGAGAGCAGAACGGTAAAAAAATTCAACACCTGTTATTTCTGCGGTAATAATGTAAGAAGGGGCGTAGGTTTCGATAAACCAGAACCCAGGGGTGGGGGACCGGCGAGTAAGTTGGTTTCAAGAAAAAGTTTTGGCCATAGCGGATTTACAGGCACGTATACCTGGGCAGATCCAGAAGAAGATTTGGTCTATGTGTTTTTATCCAATAGAACCTTCCCTACGGCTACCAATACCCTTTTAATAAAATCTGGACTTAGAACAAGGATTCAAGAAAAGATTTATGAGGCGATTTTAAATTAGTACTCCATTTCTTTTTTGTTTGCTCGTTAAGTAAGGTTCCGGACGGGAGCTTAAAGTTTCTCGATAATTTTTATTTTATTCTTTATGGAGTTGTTTTGAGGTAAGCATCTCTATAATTCCTATTCCTTTTCAAAGCTTTTTTAATTTCTTGGGTTGCTGGCTAAGTATTCGATTTTTGTATACTTAGTATTTTTTCTTTGATGCCCTTCTGTTCCGCATACCTACGGCAGGTAAACTACAAAATTGGGTACGGCTGATGCCACTGAGTTTTCAATTAAATCATCTGACTTTTTAGGAATACACTTTAAAAAATTGCAATGGTTTAATGAAACAAGAAGATTTTTTGAATAGCCACGGCGTTTTAGCCCGTGGATTAAAGTTGGTGCAGGAGAGAGGGCTTTAGCCAAAACTTCATTTAATTTGGGGAATTGTAGATGGGTTAATTTGGAAATAGGGGTTCATGCAATTCGAACTAAGTTGCTTTTCGAAATGTCACCGTACCCGTTGGGAAAGAAATCACACCTCTTTTGCCGCCAACTGAAAACTGATTACCGTTGACTGACAACTGAACACTGAAGTTATTGTTAACTGAAGAAAACTGTTTACTGTTCACCGATTACTGACCACTGATTACTGATTACTGATCACCGATTACTGACCACCGATTACTGACCACTGATTACTGACCACTGATTACTGACCACTGATTACTGATTACTGATCACCATTCACTGAACACTGAACCCATTGCTTATTGTTTATTGAAGAAAACTGTTTACTGTTTACCGATTACTGACCACTGATTACTGACCACTGATTACTGATTACTGATCACCATTCACTGAACACTGAACCCATTGCTTATTGTTTATTGAAGAAAACTGTTTACTGTTTACCGATTACTGACCACTGATTACTGACCACTGATTACTGATTACTGATCACCATTCACTGAACACTGAACCCATTTCTTTTCTTCATTTTCCTATCCCCTTGTTTATTTGTTTATTGTTCATGGAAAACGTCCCTTTATTCTGAAAAGATGCCGTGTACAAAGAAATTTTAAATAAATTTATAGCCCAAGGGATTTCACCTTGGTGGGAATTATGGGATCACCTGTAATTTCTATCTTTATTAGGAGACTAAGGTTTCCATAATCTATTAAAAAAAAATCGAGTGAAAATAGCAATAGTATGTTATCCCACATTTGGGGGAAGTGGGGTCGTGGCCACGGAATTAGGGATTGCCCTTGCCAATAGGGGGCACGAGATTCATTTTATCACCTATAGGCAACCGGTACGGCTCGAGTTGTTGAGCAATAAAATTCATTTTCATGAAGTAAATGTACCGGAATACCCCTTGTTCCATTACCAACCTTATGAACTGGCGCTGTCCAGTAAATTGGTAGATACCATAAAATTGCATGGAATAGAGTTGTTACATGTGCACTATGCCATTCCCCATGCCTATGCAGGGTATATGGCGAAGAAGATGTTGGAGGAAGACGGCATCTATATTCCTATGGTGACTACGCTGCACGGGACGGATATTACCCTGGTAGGGAAGCACCCCTTTTACAAACCGGCAGTAACCTTTAGCATCAATAAGTCCGATGTAGTTACTTCCGTATCAGAAAATTTAAAGAAGAGTACCCTGGAAATATTCGATATAAAAAAGGAAATAGAAGTGATTCCTAATTTTATCGATAAACGAAAATACAACACTGTATTTACCGATTGTCAGCGTTCCTTAATGGCAGAAGACCATGAGCGGATTATTACCCATATCAGTAATTTTAGGCAGGTAAAGCGAATTCCCGATGTAATTCACATTTTCCATAAGATACAGAATAAGATTCCCGCAAAATTAGTGATGGTGGGAGAGGGGCCAGAGAAAGAAGGCGCAGAGCAGCTGTGTGTAGATCTAGGGATTGAGGATAAAGTAATTTTTTTGGGTAATAGTAATGAGGTAGACAGAATACTTTGTTTTTCGGACCTCTTTTTATTGCCTTCCCAAACGGAGAGTTTTGGTTTGGCAGCACTAGAGGCAATGATCAACCGCGTAGCGGTAGTATCCAGTAATACAGGCGGAATTCCGGAGGTAAATAAGCAGGGTATTAGCGGATATTTAAGTGAGGTAGGCAATGTAGAGGAGATGGCAGAGAATGCCCTAAAAATACTAAAGGACGATGAAACGTTAGAGAAGTTTAAAGAGAATGCCTATAATGCCGCTTTGGATTTTGATATTCTAAAAGTCCTGCCACTTTATGAGGCGGTCTATGAAAAGGCCTTTTCTGAGTTAGAGAAAAATTAAGGATGCATCTAAGGTGCGCTATTCTTTATCTACTGTTGGCAATGAGCCTATCGTGCTCAGCACAACGGAAGTCGGCATCTGATAAAGTCGATAAGGAGGAGGAGCCTACTAGCAGTCTTCACTTGGTGATGCGGGGTGATTATAGTAATAGTATGGAGCCCACTTTTCAGGTGATCAGGGGGGAGAAAGCGTTAAAAATGCTCTTTTCACACATCAATAAGACCAGAAAGCCAGGGATTCCTGTACCGGCGGTAGATTTTAAGGAAAATATACTGTTGTTTTATAGCTCCGGTAGAATTAGCGGCCAAAAAGATTTGGAACTATGTATAAAAAAAGAATTTAGAGATAGTATTTGGGTAGGAGTAGAGAATAAAATTCCTTTAAAAAAAGTGAATTCAGGTATCAGTACTACTCCATTTTGCATCTATTCTATTCCACAAACAGCCAAAAAAGTTGTTTTATTTAAGAATAAAGAGTATCTTAATAAAGAATAATCTTACAGTATAAATCGGTCAAATTGTCTTATATTATGTTGTTGTAAAATAGTGATTAACAAAAAGTTAGGTTAAATAAAGCGGTTGAAGCGGTTTTTTTATCGATGAAATAAAGAATATGTAAGAAATGGCTTCAGAAAAAACCTATTAAACGTAGAATGACGAGTATTATTGCATTTAAGGGAATTTTAATAAGAATTTTATAGTTTGTAAGCGAATTTTGGCTTAATTTTGGCGATTAATAAATTAAAAATTTTAAAAAGAGTTTTGATGAAAGCATGTAGATTTGGTTTAGTTTTTTTACTGGTCCTTTCCTTTAATATAAATTCGGCGCAGGAGTTGCGTTTGACGGATAAGGATCATATTGTCAAAAGCTCCTGGATGGTAGGCTTAGGTTACAACTTTGTAGATGATGCTGGTACGGGTACCGACATTGGTGATAAGTTCGATACAGACCATTGGAACGCATTAGCTTATCCATCAAGACTAAGTATCGGAAGATATTTTGAAAGTGGTTTGGGTATTGAAGCAATTGGTACCTACAATAAATACAAAGTAGGTAAATTGATTGATAGTCGTGTAAACACTACCGAATCTGACTACTTTGGAATTGATGCTAGGTTGACGTATGACCTTAACAAGATTATTGGAGAAACCGGTTTCTTTGATCCTTATGTTGGAGGTGGATTAGGGTATACTGATGCGAACAACAAATCTTTTGGAACTTACAACGCTGTTCTTGGTTTTAGGACTTGGTTCTCAGATCGTTTTGGATTGGATATTAGTACTACTGGAAAATGGAGTATGAGTGATGAAGGTAACCATTTGCAACATTCAGCTGGTGCTGTTTACCGTTTTGGTATTGAGAAAGGACTTTCCAAAAAAGGAAGGGAAAAATTAGCCTTGATCAACGAGAACCAACGCGTTCAAGATTCTATCAACGCTGCTAAGAAAGCGGAGGAAGAGGCACGACTTCTTGCTGAGAGATTGGCTAAAGAAAAAGAGCAAGCGCGTTTAGCTGCTGAAGAGCAAGCTAGACAAGAGGCTGAAAAACAAAGAAGATTAGAAATCGAGCAGCAAGTTAAAGAAGTAGGGCACGTAATCTTCCTATTCAATTCTTCTGCAGTAACTAAAGCTGAGAAAGATAGATTAGATAAGCTTGCTGTAATCATGGAAGCGAATCCAACGGTTACTTTGCATGTTACCTCTCACGCAGATGCTAGAGGATCTCAAGAATACAACTTGAAATTAACTGAGAAGCGAGTACAGAACACTATAGACTATATGGTGAACGAGAAAGGTATTGATGCTAGTAGATTCAACGGAGAAGGCTTCGGTAAGAAGAAGTTATTGAACGACTGTGATGGTACTAAGTACTGCCCTGAGTCTAAGCATAGAGTTAACAGAAGATCGGAGTTTGAAGTTGCTAATTTCTAATTAGAACTAGCGTTTCGACAAAGATTTAGTTCACTACATTTTTTAACACCAGCTATTGCTCAAGCATTTTGAGAATAGCTGGTGTTTTTTTTATGGGTTTAATGTGCCAATTGGATCGATTTGGAGATTTGTTAATGCGTTAATTTGGAAATAGGGATTCATACAATTCGATATAAGGTGTTTTTCGAAATGTCCTAGTACCCGTTATAAGAGCAATCACCCTAGCAAGAATAGGTCAGAGAGCTACTTGTGTGAGTTCTCTTCACTATCGTTCATGCGAACTGACTGAATTAATGTATCAATTGGATTGATTTGGAGATTTGTTAATGCGTTAATTTGGAAAAATAGGGATTCATGCAATTCGATATAAGTTTTTTTTCGAAATGTCCTAGTACCCGTTATAAGAGCAATCACCCTAGCAAGAATAGGTCAGTGAGCTACTTGTGTGTGTTCTCTTCACTATCGTTTATTATCATTGACGGGATTAATGTATCACTATAGTAATGTAACGAAATAGCGATGAACTTCATTGTAATGAATTAATTCAGCTCTTCTCTTGTTCCTTTTTTTCCGGACAAAAGACGGAAGGGATGATTTTTTAGGATTTATTTAATTGCCCCAGAGAAGGACTTTTCATAACGTCCCGATCCATAGGGAGAGAAATCACACCTCTTTTGCCGCCAACTGAAAACTGACCACTGTTCACCGATTACTGAACACTGAAGATATTGTTTACTGAAACCTGAACCCATCTCAATACTAACTACTTTGTACTTAATACTAGTAAACCGTTCACTGAATACGGAACCCATTGCTAACTGCTTATTGCTTATTGTTTATTGTTTATTGTTTATTGAATAAAACTGTTTACTGATCACCGATTACTGAACACTGAAGATATTGTTCACTGAAACCTGAAACCATCTCAATACTGGTATCTAGAAAACTGATTACCGACAACTGAACACTGAAGTCATTGTTTATTGAATAAAACTGTTTACTGATTACCGATTACTGAAACCTGAACCCGTCTCCATACTGGTATCATACTACTAGAAAACTGACCACTGATTACTGATCACCGTTCACTGAATACGGAGCCCATTGCTAATTTTTTATCGCTAATTTTTTATTGAAAAAAGTCCAGCTATATGCAGGGGAAACGCTATAGTCGAGAATATCTGTGTTTTGTGGAATATTAGTTGCCGCACTTAAAAATCTAGTTATTTTTACCAATTGATCTAATTTATAAAATTATGAAATTTTTGAGGTTTATTTTGGTAGCATTATTTGTAGCTTCATTTAATGTTAATTCGGCCCAGGAGCTGCAGCTCACAGCTAAGGACTCTATTGTCAAAAGCGCATGGATGGTTGGCTTAGGGTACAATTTTGTGGATAATTCCGATTATCGATTCGAGCAATTGTTCAATGTAAAGGACAATTGGAATGCCTTGGCCTATCCTTCTAGAATAAGTATAGGAAGGTATTTTAAAAATGGTTTGGGTATTGAAGCGATGGGATCCTATAACAAATATAAAGTAGGAAAAATAGTCAATAGAGTGCCGAACACTAAGGAAATGGATTATTATGCGGTGGATGCTAGGTTAAGCTATGATTTGAACAAGATCATAGGAGAAACCGGTTTTTTTGATCCCTATGTAGGTGTTGGATTGGGGTATACCAGGGCCAATGACGAAGATATGGCGACTTATAACGCTGTTGTTGGTTTCAGGACTTGGTTTTCCGATCGTTTTGGATTGGACTTTAGTAGCGCGGGTAAAATAGGAATAGATGCAGAGAACCATTTTCAGCATGCTGCCGGGGTAGTATATCGTTTCGGTATAGAGAAAGGACTTTCCAAAAGAGGAATGGAAAAATTGGACTTAATCAACGAAAACCAACGCGTTCAAGATTCTATCAACGCTGCTAAGAAAGCGGAAGAAGAGGCACGACTACTTGCTGAGAGATTGGCAAAAGAAAAAGAGCAAGCGCGTTTAGCTGCTGAAGAGCAAGCTAGAAAAGAGGCCGAAAACCAAAGAAGACTGGATATAGAAAATCAAGTTAAGAATGTAGGTCATGTAAACTTCGCCTTCAATTCTTCTGTAATTATCAAGGCAGAAAAAGATAGATTAGATAAGCTTGCTGTAATCATGGAAGCAAATCCAACCGTAACTTTGTATGTTACGTCTCACGCAGATGCTAGAGGATCTCAAGAATACAACCTGAAGTTAACTGAGAAGAGGGTACAAAATACCATCGATTATATGGTGAACGAGAAAAGTATTGATGCCAGTAGATTCAACGGAGAAGGCTTCGGGAAGAAGAAGTTGTTGAACGACTGTGATGGTACTAAGTACTGTCCAGAATCCAAACACCGCGTTAACAGAAGATCGGAATTTGAAGTTGCTAATTTCTAATTAGAACTAGCGTTTCAGCAAAGATTTCGTAATCTAAATTTTTTAACACCAGCTATGGCTCAAATATTGTGAGCGTAGCTGGTGTTTTTTTTATGGGTTTAATGTACCAATTGGATTGATTTGGAGATTTGTTAATGCGTTAATTTGGAAATAGGGATTCATGCAATTCGATATAAGTTGTTTTTCGAAATGTCCTAGTACCCGTTATAAGAGCAATCACCCTCGTAAGAGTAGGACAGTGAGCTGCTTGTGTGAGTTCTCTTCACTATCGTTTATTCGCACTGACGGGATTAATGTATCAATTGGATTGATTTGGAGATTTGTTAATGCGTTAATTTGGAAAAATAGGGATTCATGCAATTCGATATAAGTTGTTTTTCGAAATGTCCTAGTACCCGTTATAAGAGCAATCACCCTAGTAAGAATAGGGCAGTGAGCTGCATGTGTGAGTTCTCTTCACTATCGTTTATTCGAATTGACGGAATTAATGTATCACTATAGTAATGTAACGAAATAGCGATGAACTTCTTTGTAATGAATTAATTCAGCTCTTCTCTTGTTCCTATTTTTCGGGACAAAAGACGGAAGGGACGACTTTTTAGGATTCGTTTAACTGCTTCAGGGAACTACTTTTCGCAACGTCCCGATCCATCGGGATAAAAAACACACCTCTTTTGCCGCCAACTGAAATCTGATTACCGCCAACTGAACACTGAAGTCATTGTTCACTGAAGAAAACTGACTACTGTTCACCGATTACTGAGTACTGAACCCGTCTCAATACTGGTATCAACACTAACTACTAGAAAATTGATTACGGATGACTGATGACTGATGACTGAACACTGAAGTTATTATTCACTGATCACTGAAGTTACTGTTTACTGACTTAGTACAGCTCTTCCCTTAGCCACGAAAGCGGCTCTTGTTCCTTTTTTTTCGGGACAAAAGCCGGAAGGGATGATTCTTTAGGATTTATTTAAATGCCCCAGAGAAGCACTTTTCGCAACGTCCTGATCCATCGGGAAAGAAATCATACCACTTTTGCCGCCAACTGAAATCTGATTACCGCCAACTGAACACTGAAGTCATTGTTCACTGAAGAAAACTGACTACTGTTCACCGATTACTGAGTACTGAACCCGTCTCAATACTGGTATCAACACTAACTACTAGAAAATTGATTACTGATAACTGATTACTGATGACTGAACACTGAAGTTACTGTTTACTGACTTAGTACAGCTCTTCTCTTAGCCATGAAAGTGGCTCTTGTTCCTATTTTTCGGGACAAAAGACGGAAGGGACGACTTTTTAGGATTCGTTTAACTGCCTCAGGGAACTACTTTTCGCAACGTCCCGATCCGTCGGGAAAGAAATCATACCACTTTTGCCGCCAACTGAAATCTGATTACCGATAACTGATCACTGATGACTGAAGTTATTGTTAATTGTTTATTGTTTATTGAAGGAACTGTTAACTGATCAATCTCTTCTATAAATATAACGTGGCTTTCTTCCAATACGGTAGCGGAAGCCTAGACCTACTGTGAGTCGGTCTCGTTCAGCATCTCTTATATCGCCGGCTAGGCTGAATGAAAAGCTGCTTCTTTCGGAGGCGTTGTAGGTGAGATCTCCATAAACATATAGATTGTTCTGAGAGGGCTCAAAAGGTGCTCTAATAAGCCCCTTATTCACTACGTAGCTAGCTTTACCCTTATAGTCTAAGTTAAATAGTCGCCCTGTAACGCCTACATGGTGTGCGCGGTAGGTATTGTTGATAATGCCTATGCCGTCTGGGTTAGGAGTGATAAAGGGAGTACCTATAACCTCTCCAAAATACGTCCAACCAGATTGGTATATATTATTGTTGAAATAATTATCGTTATACCGATTAAGAGAGGGACCACTCTGGGAGATGGTATGTTGGTATTCATAGAGGAAGCCCTTTATAAAGCTATCCTCTTCAGAGGTGGACCAAAAGGCGCCCCATACGCCATCGGGGAAATTAGCAAATTCTCGCCCAGAGGTATCTTCATAAATCGATTGATAGTATAGGTGCAACTTATCACGGTTTCTAAATTGATACTTATAATCCAGATGGAAAGAACCAATAAAGTTGCCCATAGGGTTTTCCTCATAACCTCTGGTCACCTTGGTCGTTTCGGTAGTGCTAAACAATATTTTTAGAAAGTCGTTCGCGCTATCTGGTTGCTGACCTGCAGTTTTGCTCACACCGCCCCATTGCGCATAGTTGCTTAGCCCTAGCGAGAAAACGGAATTTTCGGACGTATTTAGATTAAGAGTGATTTTTTTATAATGTACACGTGCATTTTCTACGTGTCGGTCATCATTAAGAAGGTAATGCCCTAGAGCAAAATCCAAACTTATATAATCTGAAAATTCTAGAGGAGCAATAGTAGCGAATTCAATTCCAGGAATAGCTCTAGCATTAGAACTCCACAGCATATCGCCCCCCACGCTGGAAAGGCCCATAAGTTTTTCATCCCGGTTTTTCGCGCCCAAGGTAACTTTCACATTCTGATATTCGTAAAAGGCATAGTATTCGTTCAATGCTGCCGTATCATCCTGACTCTTGTTAACGGCATAGAAAGCACTTGCACCTATGGCAAGTCGGCCATACTCCCCAACATAGTTGGAAAATTCGGTGTTTACAGTACCTAGGAAATTGGTGTTAGGCTGAATTAACCCATTGGTGTTGCTATGGGACCAAAACGTATTCTTCTGGTCAGAAAGCAGGACTCGTAGTCCAACATCGGTAATAAAATGGTTTTGTGCTTGTATTGCAATGGGTAATAATAGAAGAAAAAAACTAATTTTTTTAATCATGACTAGGGATTAGGGGGTGACTTCATATAAATTTTAAAGCGGTGCAATTTATAGAACTTTTTTGTTATTTGGACGAGTAATCACGTTAATAATTGACTCAATCAAGATTAATGTACCGTTGAATTTAGGTAACAATGTATCAATTGCTTAATGTAACAAATATTAATGTAACAATGGGGAGTTGATTTGGAGATTTGGTAATGGGTTAATTTGAAAATGGAGGATTTATGCAATTCAATATAAGTTGCTTTTCGAAATGTCCCCGTACCTGTGGGTAGAGGAATTACACTCGTAAGAATAGGTGAGTGAGCTGCTTGTGTAAGTTCTCTTCACTATCGTTCATTCGAACTGTGGATATAACTTCACAAACCTATACTTATAACCAAATCCTACGGTAAGGCGGTCTCTTGTAGCGGAATATATATCCCCGCTGAGAATAAAGGTAAAGCTACTTCTTGGGGAAGTAAAGTAGGTGAGGTCCCCATAGACGTATAGGTTTTTGTGGGTGGGATTCCAACGGGTACGGTGCCGACCCATATTCTCTACGTAGCTGGCTTTGCCTTTATAGTATAAATTGAACATACGACCCGTAGCACCCACATGGTGAGCGCGGTAGGTGTTGTTGATTATGCCTATCCCGTTTGGATTGGGAGTAATGAAGGGGGTACCTATTGCTTCGCCAAAATACGTCCAACCAGAACGGTATATGCTATTGCTAAAATAGTTATCCCCTCCACGAATAGGAGATAGGCCGCTTTGAGAGAGGGTATGTTGGTATTCATAGAGAAGACCTTTTATAAAACTATTTTTAGGGCTAGACCAAAAGACGCCCCAAACGCCATCGGGGAAATTCTCTAATTCTCTTCCGGAAGTATCCTCAAAAATGGATTGGTAATAAAGATGCAGCTTATCCTTGTTTTTAAACTGGTATTTATATTCTACATGGTACGAGCCTAGATGATTTCCAAGCGCATTTATTTGATCATTTACAGATGCCTCGCTCGTTCCTGAATGTCCAAACACGACTCTAAGATAGTCCTTAAAACTGTCCGGTTGTTTTCCGATGGACGTACTAATACCTCCCCACTGGGCATAATTGTGTATGCCAACGGACAGTACCGAATTTTGGGAGGTATTAAAATTAAAAGTGACCTGCTTATAATGCACGCGTGCATTTTGTACATAGCGGTCATCATTTTGAAGGTAGTGTCCTAAGGTAGCGTCCAAACTTAGTACATTGGAAATTTTAATTGGGGTAGCGGTGGTCAGTTCTAGTCCTGGGATGGCTCTAGCATTGTTGCTCCAAATAATATCACCGCCAACACTGGAAAGTCCCATTTGTTTTTCTGGGCGTTGTTTAGCGCCTAGGGTTAGTGATACCTTCCGGAACTGGTACTCCCCATAATATTGATTGAAGGCGGCTATATTCGGATGTTCGTGGTTAACGGTATAGAAGGCACTTCCTCCTAGAGTAAGTCTGCCATAATTCCCCATCTGCTTGGCATATTCTGAACTGATGGTGCCCAAGAACCGTGTAGTAGGACTTATTAATGCATTGGTATTACTATGCGTCCAAAACGTATTTTTCCCCTCAGGCTGAAGCCCTTTTAGGCTAACCTCTGTAATAAAATGGCTTTGGGCATGAAGCATCAACGATGCGCCCAAAAGGAAAATTAAAAGAGGAGATTTTTTAATCATTATTAGTGTTGAGCCGACTTCTGAAATTAGAAATTTAAAATTGTTTAAGTTACGGAATTATTGAACGTTTAATTTTTTTCTATTTGGAAATTTCATGATGTATAGATTTGTTTACTATTTCAATTTAGCTGTAGACTTCCCTTTTTTCGTAGGCTTCCCAAATCTAGCTATCTTCTTTTTCAAATTGGGGGGCAGCATGTTCCAGTATATCATTTTAACCCACTGCCTACTGATCACCATTTACTTAAAAATGAGAACATTGCTTATCGATTATTTTAACTGATAAGACCGATTACAGTTAAGTAAAAACCGAACATTGCTAATTGTTAATTGAACAGATGATTACCTGTTTACTAACGACACTCATTATGGATCTAAGTTGCTTTTCGCAACGTCCCGATCCATGGGGAGAGAAATCACACATTTTTTGGCGATAACTGGATACTGGCCACCGATTACTGAAAACTGATTACTGAATTTACCTCAATAGAAATTCATCATTGCTCACTGTTAACTGTAAAAACTGACCACTGTTGACCGATTACTGATTACTGATTACTGGACCCATCTCAATACGGAATACTAGTCTTACTACTAACTACTTTGTACTTACTACTGAAAAAACAAGCCCGTCATTTCCTAAAAAATGACGGGCTTGTTTTTTTAAAATTTACCTCTTCCAAGGCATATACCATGAAGCGGTCTTCTGTACTTCTTCGTGGTAGCCGTAGCCGTAGCCATAGTTATAGGTATAACCATAGCCTCTACGGCGCTTAATACCTACCTCGTTTAGTAGGTACCCCATGTTCTTCAGTTTCTTGGATTTGTTCAATTCTTTAGAGAATTCCAATAAACGTTTATCCGTATAACCGGCACGGGCTACAAATAGCGTAAGATCTGCAAATTGGGAAATTAATAGTGTATCGGTGACCAACATGGTAGGCGCGGTATCTACAATAATGTAGTCGTACTCCTGCTTTACAATGTTCATAAATTTCTCGAAACCATCCCCAGACAATAATTGCGGGGCGTTAGGAGGAATGCTACCACTAAAACATACATTGTGGCTCCCTATATCTTTATAGCCCTTATAGATGATCTTCGTATAATCCATTTCAGGGTCGTAAAGGTAATCCGATAATCCAAGTGATTCCTTCGGGCGATTAAAATGTTGATGGATATTGGGGTTCCTTAAATCTGCCCCTACCAATAATACTTTCTTCCCAATGCTAGCAAACGCTAGGGAAAGGTTAAAAGCCACCAAGGATTTTCCTTCGTCCTTAACGGTAGAGGTAACGTAGATGGCTTGGCCTTCGCCATTTTCCTTTTTAGGGAGCATATAATTTATATTGGTGCTTAAAATCCGAAACGATTCTGCCAAAACAGACCGGTCATTGGCTTCAATAAAGGTCTTGTTGTCCTCCTCCAAGAAAGGGATTTCAGCTAACACAGGAATCTCCGGATTGGCACGCTCTAAATCTGAGCGATCATTTATTTTGGTATCTAGTGTAAATCGTAAATACAGGATTCCGAAGGGCAGTAAAAATCCTAATAGGAGTGCCCCTACCATGGTAACTGTATTTTTGGGAGCAATAGGAGTATTGCGAGTCAAGGCGTAATCTACTACCTTAAGCGAGGGGGCGGTAACAGCCAGACTAATGGCAGCCTCTTCCCTTTTTTGCAAGAGCAACAAGAATAAATTTTCTTTAATGCTCTGTTGGCGTTCAATAGCCCGTAACAGCTGTTCTTTTTCAGGAATTTTAGAAAAGGAAGAACCAGCCAGTTGTTGTTCTTGTCGTAATTGCGTCCTAGAAACCTGTAATTGTTGCTGGTAGCTCCTTACCGTTTGCAATACGTTCTGCTTGGTGCGTTGTAGCTGACTGTTAATTACCAATAGGGTAGGGTTGTTTTCCCCGGCACTGGCCACCATCTTATCGCGCTCTAATACCAACTGGTTGTAATCACTTACCAAAGAATTAATCCCCGAATTTTCCAAACCGATATCGGCAGGAAGCAGACTATATGCTGCCTCATTAGAAAGGGTTTCTGCCAAAAGTTTGGAAAGGGCAACCTGCGTTTCTAATTTAAAAGCCTTCTCTTCAGTAGCGGATTTCTTTTGAATAGTTATTCCGGCATCGGCCTCAATATAGGAAAGATTGTTCTGTTGCTTAAAGGATTTTTTATCCCCCTCAATGGAATCTAATTCATGTGTGAGATAAATAAACCTATTATCTATAAAATCTAAGGTCCGTTTAGAAACCAATTGGCGGTCTAAAATCCCGTCTTGGTTAAATTTATCAATTATCGTATTTAGTATTGTTTCAGATCGGGCAACACTCTCTCCATTCATAGAAAGAGAAATAATATCACTACTTTTATTGGTAGTCTGTGCTTGCAAAGTACTCATAAGTTGCATAGTAGCTTGTTTAACGGTCACAAAAGCTACTTTATATGTATTTCCTTCTATTTTGGAAAGGTCGACATTTTCCGAAAATTGTATAAAAAAAGGAAGGCTATCATCCGTAGTTGGAGTTGATTGTAACGGAAGGGATACGGAGTACTCATTCTTATCGGTAATACTCACTTTATTCGGTAGTATTTGAATATTATAAGGACTATTAAAAGTGTAATCATCTTTTCTGTCTTTCTTACTAACACTAAATGGTGGGTTCCAATTTTGAATAGATTTAATACTACCAACGTTAAAATAACTTATATCTAGGTTTAATTCCTTTACCACCTGTTCTAATAAGCGGTAGGACTTTAGAACCTCAATCTCGTTATCCAAATTAATCTGGGATTTTCCACTAAGGAGGGACATGGCATCGGTAGCGATGTTCATCTCCTTTGATTCGTCTATAATTTTAATCTTGGCAACAGATTGATAAGTCACTGTAGCATATTTCAAATATAGGAAGGCGGCAAGTAAGGCAACTATAACAGTACCTAAGAACCAGGGCCAATAACCCAAATATTTTAAAAGTTGCTCTTTTAACTGGAAGGAGTCTTCCACTTCAAACTCTTCAACTTGATATGGTGATTCTTTCATGGGGTTATCTTGTAATTAATATAATGGAGGATAAAATAACGGATACAACGGATAGTAGTGTACCAGTATTGCCCACAAAGCCAGCACTTTTCACTTTGGGGGCATTTGGATTGACCACAATAAAATCATTCGGTTTAATATAATAGTAAGAACTATTAAACCAGTCTGTTTCGGTGAGGTCTATCTGGGTTACCGTACGTATTCCATTTTCTTCACGAATTAACAGCACATCATTTCGTTTTCCATTAATAGTTAGATCTCCGGCATAGCCTAGCGCTTGTGGTAAACTTATTTGCTGCTCGGTAAAACTATAGGTACCTGGGCGTTGCACTTCTCCTAAAACGGTAACCTTAGCATTTAGGAGTCTAACACTAACGGTAGGTTCTATAAGGTGACCGCCTTTTTCCAAGAGTTGTTGTAATTTTTTTTCCAATTGAGCGGTGGTTTTATCCGCTGCCTCAAGGGTGCCCAAGACTGGGAACACAATTGTTCCTTCTGTGGAGACAAGATAGCCCTGTAATTTTAAGAGGTCTATGGAATTAGAGGAGGTATTAGTAGGTTGCTGCTTATTATAGGGTAAAGCGGTCTCTGGGATCAAAGCGCTCACGGTAATATTTAGTATGTCATTGGGCTGAATCTTTGGAGTTTCGTAGGTTATGTTTTGAGGTCCCATAGTGTTCGCATCCTGAAAATATAGAATCTCTTTTTTGGTAGCACAAGATTGTAGCACTAGGACTACTAATCCTAACAGTGTTATACTTTTTTTCATTCGTGTTCTGGTATATAAAAATGTAAATTTACTTGATCGGCAAAATTAAGCGTTTTGTAGGCATGGTACAATTCTTTTCAATAGATTTAGGTGAATGGGGGTTTTAAGTCTCTTCGGGTTTCCAGATTCAAACATTTTATAATCTAATCATATGCCTGCCTATCGGCAGGTAAATCAGCTAGCGTTGATTAATTTCTTTACTTCTATAGGCAAGCCTGCCTCCAGCAGGTAAACTCCCAATGACGAGCGAATGAACTTTTGTATCGAGAACCTTGGTGTGTTCGAATCTTCTTTTCACCACTGGCAATCCTGCTTTACTAAAAATTAATAATCTAATCCTTAAACCCTATAAATTTCCAGCAACGACTTTACTATGCGTTCTGAAGTTTTGCCATCCCAATACGGAATAGTGCCCCCTTTTTTCCATTCTCCATTAAGTATTTTAGCAAGGTAGGGGGCGAGTTTGGCTGGGTCTGTTCCTACCAATTCATTTGTTCCTAGGGTGAGGGTTTCTGGTCTTTCGGTATTGTCACGGAGGGTAAGGCAAGGGATACCCATAATGGTTGTTTCTTCTGTGATGCCCCCCGAATCTGTGATTACTGCTTTGGCATTTTTTACCAGATAATTGAACTCCAAATAGGAGAGGGGCTCAATATAATGCAATCTTGGATCTACAATCACTAACTGTTGTAGGGTCTTGGCAGTACGGGGATGTACAGGGAAAATAATGGGATGGTTGCCTGTACCTTCTATAATGGCAGCCATCATATCTTTTAGCTTTTGCTCTTCATCTACGTTGGCAGGTCGGTGAAGGGTAAGCATAAAATAATTGCCAGGAGTTAATCCATCAATATCCAATTGAGGATCAATCAATTTATCCATATTGGCCATAAGGGTATCTATCATAGTGTTGCCTACCAAATGGATACGATCCTCTGCTATACCAGCTTTTATAAGATTTTCATTGGCACTTTCCGTAGTGGTATAGAAATGATCCGTAATGGAATCCGTCACCATACGGTTTATTTCTTCGGGCATGGAGAGGTCATATGATCGTATCCCTGCTTCCACGTGCACTACTTGAATATTCAGTTTTTTGGCAGTTATACTACAGGCCATCGTAGAGGTCACATCTCCTACGACCAAAACTACCACACAGGGATTTTCCAACAATTCCTGTTCAAAACGTACCATTATATTGGCCGTCTGTTCAGCTTGGGTGCCACCACCAGATGCTAGGTTAGCATGAGGAGCTGGAATACCTAATTGCTCAAAGAAACTACCAGACATTTTTTTATCATAGTGCTGTCCAGTATGCACCAAACGATAACTGATGAGTTCACCATTGTCTGCTGCCTTTTCTATGGCTTTTAGGATAGGCGCGATCTTTACAAAATTAGGCCTTGCACCTGCAACGATGGTGATTTTTAACATAGTGAAATTATCTATGAACTTTAAAGTATATATATTAACTATACCGTCAATAAATATAGGGATTTAAAACGGCCGTTTTGGAAGCCCTTTAAACCACTTATAAACCACATCGCTATCAGAGTTAAGTATTACCCAAGCAGTTGTGAAAATTATCTTAATATCGGTACAAAAGGATTCATTGGCCTGGTACCACAGTTCTACCTTTCCTTTAAAGGGATATATAACGTTTTTATAGAATTCCCAAGGGTCCTCTCCTTTTTCTTTTACGGTAGTAATCAATGATTCTTCATCTCTAAAGATAATAGAACCTATACCGGTAAGACCAGGTTTTACATTATAAATTACTTCTTGAATTTCAGGAGGATAGGCATCAAAACTTTTTGGCATTACTGGTCGTGGTCCTACCACACTCATATCTCCTTTAAAAATATTGATTAATTGTGGCAGTTCATTAATTTTACTTTTCCTTAAAAATCCGCCCATTGGAGTAATTCTTGGGTCTTTTTTGGTCGTCATAATGCCGCCAGCCATATTTGGGCTGTCTTTAAGCATAGTAGCGAACTTCCAAATTAAAAACCGTTTATTTTTATACCCCACGCGTTCCTGCTTATACCAAATATATCCCTCGCCAGTAAGCTTAAGACCAATCATAATGGGAATTAATAAGGGTGCTAAGATGAGGAGTGCAATTCCAGATGCTAGAATATCACACAACCTTTTGAATACTTTGTACATGTTTTAATTAATTAGTTTTATTGAACCACTAAATCCTATATCTACATTTTCTGATCTAAACTTTTACCCGTCTCAATATGAGCAAAGTCAGGGATGTGTTGTTGCAACATTCCTACAATTGCCGATTTATCATGATTTCCAGAATCCATCAGATCTTTCAACTCCAAAATAATTTTATCGATTTCTGTTTGGGGTAGCCTTCGGGCATTTTT
The DNA here is from genome assembly GCF_000429545.1 of Arenibacter certesii DSM 19833. GTDB lineage: Bacteria > Bacteroidota > Bacteroidia > Flavobacteriales > Flavobacteriaceae > Arenibacter > Arenibacter certesii. The sequence goes on along the minus strand of NZ_KE386914.1, from coordinate 186,086 downwards.
AATAACGCCTAAGCTTGAATAGGTTTCCTGATCTACCACATCTTTATCCGTAAAGAATTCTTCGTATAATTTCTCGCCAGAGGTGTCGGTATCAAAGAAATAAACTGGATATGGATCATTTTCTTTCAGGGATAAGGCTTTTTGTTTGGCTTCCTCCTCAGATTTGCACTCTACAATAGGCCGATTAGATGCTTTGAAAAAATCGATCGTAATATCTTTAAAATAAGCCATTTCTTCAGCTGCCAATTTGGGGAAAAAGATTTCCCCAGAATTCCCTAGCATACAGGCTAACATACAAATCTGCCCACTTTCTTCAGGCGATACAAAAAAGCGTTGTACATCGGAAGGGCAGGAGATAGGTTGGTTCTGAAACAATCGTTCTATATACCCGGCCAACAGAGAACCATTTGAGAACGCCACATTGGCAAAACGAGCGGTTGTAATCTGTAGGTCCTTACTGTAGGCCATAATGACTTCTTCCATTAGTTTTTTACTGGCGCCCATAACGTTTACTGGATTCGCAGCCTTGTCAGTTGAAACACAGAAAAAATGTTCAGGTTTATGGTCTACCAACAAATCCAAAAACTCCTTGGCCTTGAAAACGTTATTGTCTATCATGGCTTCAATAGAATATTTGTCTTTCTCACTTCGTACATGTTTATGGGCGGCAAAATTGGCAACAATATGAAACGGACCTTCCGCCAAAAACATTTTCTTAAATACTGGGTCTCCAAAATTCATAGGGTAGGTCCTAAAATCGTCGGGAACAAACATATTGGCGTCCGATCTTAACTGACGTGTTAGTTCTGTAAGCCCGTTTTCATTGGTATCCACTACATAAAGCTTTCCGGGCTTAAACTTTAAAATGGCTTTAATATAAGAAGAGCCAATAGTTCCAGCGCCACCAATAACCAATACCGATTTTCTCGCTATTTTTTGACTTAGCAGTTCTTTATTATTTTCAATATCACTTTGGAAAAGACTCTCTGATCTTTTAGTGATGTGGGTATTTATAAAATTAGGAATGTCTATTAAATTCATTTATAATAGTTTTTAAATGTTAAATGCCGGCCTATCGAAAATTTATCGTGAAATTTAAAATGAGAAAGCCGTAAAATTTTAGGCTGTTTGAGCGATCTCAAATAAACACCATGTAAATAATTTTTCACGCGAGTTCCTAAAATTTAGGTGCTGAATGAAAATTTAGATAAAGTTTCGTAAGCCTAGACTTTTTTGTTTCTTTTTTGGGCAATGCAAATCGTAGATTCACGAACACCACTAATAAGGAAATAAAATCCGTGAGTAAAAAAGAAAATATTTTAAATTATTAGTTAGAAGTGTGAGTTTTTTTTATTTGATTTAGCTAGCATAGAACTTCTTGATAACCGAAACTACTGTCTCCATTTGCTCCTGTGTTATGCCCGCTGAACTGGGTATGCTTATACTGCTATCATAAACAGAGGCAGAAACATCAGTTTTATGAAAATAAAATTCATCTTTAAACATGTCCAATTGGTTCATAGGCATCCAAAATGGACGCGATTGCACGCCATTAGCATTTAAGTAATCTAATAGCTCTCGCATACGTGAGGTGCTAAAAGTAAATAGCCAGCCATTAGGACTTGTTCCTTCAGGAATTTCTTGAAATTTAATATCTCCAACTCCATTTAACTCCTTACGGTAAAAGGCATCCATGGTTTGTTTATTTTCTAAAATGGCAGGGAATTGCTCCATTTGTGCAACACCGATAGCAGCCAAAACGTTGACGAGTCGATAATTATAGCCTATTTCATCGTGAATATAATCCATAGCACTAACCTTGGCTTGAGTGGTTAAATGCTTTGCCTTTTTAGCCAATTCTTCATCATCGGTAACGATAACACCACCCCCACCAGTAGAAATAATTTTATTCCCATTAAAACTAAAGACTCCTAATTTTCCAAACGTGCCAGCGTGTTTATTATTAAAGGTAGATCCTAAAGCTTCAGTAGTATCTTCAATAACTTCTAAATGATAGGTATTGGCTATTGCCATTAACCGGTCCATATCACCCATATTACCCAAGACGTGTACAGGCATAATAGCACGGACACGCTTGTTGGTACGATTATCAAAGCTGAAGAGTCCTGACTCTGTTTCTCTTATTTTGGTATGCTCTTGCAGGTATTCCTCCAATAGGTTCAAATCCATTTGCCAATTGTTTGGATCCACATCTATAAGAATAGGGGTAGCCCCTGTATATTTTATGGCATTTAAAGTTGCAATAAAAGTAATATTGGGCGTAATAACGTGATCGTCTGCAGTGACCCCTAATAAGATTTGGGAAATATGTAAACCTACGGTACCATTCATACAGGCTACGCCGTACTTGGCACCAGCATATTGGGCCACCATTTCTTCAAACTGAGTAACATAACTACCGGCAGAGGAAATCCAACCGGTATCTAGGCAATCTTTAACGTATTTCCATTCGTTGCCTTCTAGTTTTGGGATTGATAAGGGTATCATTATTCGTTGTTTATTTATTCAAAATTTTTTACTAATTCAAGAATTCAATGATTAGTTTATATCTCGAATCGTGTTTTAGTTTCAATTATTAGTGGTGCAATATTTGATTCAATAAAAATCGAAGATTTTTATTGAATCTTTGAATTCTTGAATATCCTATTTTATTAATCTCTTTGCAGGGTTACCCACCACAGTAAGATTATCAGGAATATCTTTAATAATTACAGCTCCAGCACCAACTATAACATCATTGCCAATAGTTACTCCTTGTTTAACAACTGCACCTGCCCCTATAAAACTTCTTTTTCCAACGGTTACGTTTCCTGCTAAAGTTGCTCCAGGTGCAATATGGGCAAAAGCTTTAATAGTACACTCGTGTTCCACTATAGCGCCCGTATTTATTATTGCTCCTATTCCAATATTGCTAAGCGCATTGACAATGGCTCCAGCTGAAATAAGAACATTAGTATCTATAGTAGCTGTTTTGGATAGAGTCGCAGATGGATGTAGGAGGGAAACAAACATATCCCTTTTTATAGCTGAAATAGTTCTAAAAACTTTTTCCCTGATGTTGTTATTTCCAATGCTTCCAAATAGAAATCCATCGTGTTGCTCAAATTGTTCTTCGGGACCTAAAAAGCGTAAGTTATATGGATTCTGTTCAAGCTCTTGAAAGTCATGATAGCCAGTTACCGTATACCCTAAAAGCTGCGCAGTTTCTATGCAAACATAAGCATGACCAGAATAGCCAATAAAACTGATGTTTTTTTGAATTTTCACCTTTTTAGTAAAAGATTATATTCTTCCAATAGGGCTTTCCATACCTCCTCCTGTGAAAAACGGGAAGTGATCATCTCCCTAGCATTAGATTTTAATTTTTGGTAAAGGCTAGAGTTTGTCAAGAGCTCTGTCAAAGCTTGCTCTAAAGTGGTGGAATCCTTAACCTTTATTATTAAGCCATTTTTTCCTTCTTCTATTATTTCATTACAACCATTAATGTTAGAAACAATTGCAGGAAGTCCCATTGCTCCAGCTTGCATAACAACATTAGGAAAACCTTCTCTATAGCTAGGAAAAGCTAAAGCATCCGCAGCAGCAAAGTAGGGGCGAACATCTTTTTGATAACCCACAGAAATTATATCGGGATTGTTTTCAATAGCATACAGTGTTTCAGGCTTTAAAGGATCTAGTTCTGTTTCTAAAAATCCAACCAATAAAAGTTTTGGATCTTTGTCTTTTGATCCTTGCGAATTCCTTTGAATATTACTAAAAGCCTCCACTAATTCATTAATTCCTTTATCTCCTACTATCCGGCCTACAAACACAAATACAAAACTTTCTTGTGGAATATTTAGTTCTTTACGAAGGGTATCTCTTACATCCGTAAAATGCGTTGGATCAAATAAATGGGTATTAATACCATTAGTACTGCCTTGACCTATTATTTTAAGCTTTTCTGGTTTTGCAAGACTCTCAGCGACTATAAATTCAAAAAGTCCTTTAGAGTTTGGGTATATTTTGGTTGCGAAATTATAGGTGTTTTTTTCCACAAAGTCCAACAATTTTCTTTTGTTGCCTGTGGCTTCCATAAGAGGCAGACCACCTACTGTGTGCAATCTATGTGGAACCCTGGCCAACCACGCTGCCATCATCCCGACAATTCCCGCTTTAGGGGTATGAGTGTGAACAATGGTAGGTTTTTCTTTGTTTATAAATTTATAAAGCTGGTAAACAGCTTTAAGATCCGCCCATGGAGTAATCTGCCGTGTCATTTCAATATGGTAAGTTGCCACTCCCTCTTCTTTGCCAAACGTCTCTAAGTTTTCCTTCTCCGAAGAAACTGCGGTAACATTAAAATGTTTCTGCATATAATCCAGTTGTCCTTTTAGTAATTTTTCTAAAGAAAAGGGGATTGTGGTGATGCGAACAAGTTTTGGTTTAGCCATTTTTTAGTGCTTTATTCATGCTTGTATAAAACTCCTCTCTTTTAATATCTAAATTTGTTTTAAGATAAGGCTTTATGATTTTTAAACTACGTAAAGATTCATCCAATAATCTTTGTCTATTTGAAATTAACATCTCAATTTGATTTGCAATATTTTTAATATCTCCTTTTTTATGTAAAAGGTCTTCAGAAACCACATCTGGTATTCCTCCAACTCTGCTACCCATAACAGGACATCCCATACTCATAGCTTCTAGTAATGCTCTCGGCATCCCTTCAGTAAGTGATGGCTGGATATATAGGGACATTTCTTTTAATATATTTAAGATGGGTTTTCCAGATTCCAATGAGCCAATAAATTTAATATTAGTATGAATATTTAATTTTTTGGCTAGATCTACTACCCACTTAAAATCTCCCTTTCCGATCAAGTATAATTCTATATTTAATTGTTGACTGGGAGGCAAAAGTTTTACTGCTCTCAATAAAAATTCCTGCCCTTTATATTTTGCATCGAAGCCGCCAATTAGGCATATTTTAAGATTTTTAGAGGTGAATCGCTCAGCTTCAATTTCTGTATATGGAATAATATTATTGATAATAACATTTGAAATGGAGGCGGTAATGGCATTAGTATTGGAAGGATAATCCAATTGAAGTTTCGATTGAGTTACATAACTCACAAAATTTGCTTCTTTTACTGCTTTTTTGTTTAAAATATCAAAAATTGGTGCAAATATTTTTCCGAAAATAGACCCATGAGTTGAGAATGCTTCTCTTGCATTTCCCACTACTTCAATCCATATTTTCTTTTTTTGATTGTTAGCAATTCTTGCAGCAATAATTCCTAAAACACTTGGCAGTCTTATTAAAACCACATCAACATTATCAATTACAATCAGAAGCTCCTTTTCTAAATTTTGATAATTTAAAACTAACGAGGTTAAAGACGAATAGTTTTCAGTTAAATAAAACGAAGTATGCTCGTGCGAAGATAAAACTTTTTGATCTTTCAATTCAAAGCTCTTGCGGCCAAATACCGTTAATGTTGTAAAGTTTTTTAAATATTTAGGCCAAGTGTCACTAGGAAGTCCACCTCCACTATATACTTTTTGGTTGCGATCATAAAAAGGATGATCGTGAACAAATAATAATTTCATATTTGTTTTATTAATTTTGCCGGTACACCTCCCACAATTGTTTTCATTTTAACTTCTTTATTTACAACTGCTCCTGCCGCTATTATAGAACGTTCATTTATTTTAACACCAGCTAATATTCTACAACCACAACCGATCCAAACATCTTGAGATATGATAACTGGGCTTTCTAAAGTAGGATTATATTTTATGGGTAATTTATTATCTTTATAATCATGATTAGTTGATAAAATTGAGGTATTGTGAGCTATTGATACGTTATCTCCTATATATATACCTCCATACGCATCAATATAACAATTAGAATGAATACTTATATTATTACCTAATTGTAGATTATTCCAACCTAGAATTTGCACATTAGTCCCAATTTTAACATTATCTCCACAAGATTTAAGCATTGATTTAATTAATATGTACCTCAAACCTATAAAAGGAAGTTGAGAATAACTGCTTGTAAAATCCCATATAAATAATCGAATAGATTTTGGTAATAATTTAAATATTTTGACAAACCAATTTATCAAAGTTCTATTTTTTTTAAACTTTTCTCTACCAGTATTCATTTCATTAGAACTTTATTAAATTCATTAAATAATTTTTCTGAATCAAAATTTGATTTTGACCATTTCGATAAATTTAATTCTTCAGCAAATAATTTATTATTTTTAATTTTGATAATTTTTTCAATAGCCATGTTTTTGTCACCCGGATTTAAAAGCTGTGAATGAAAAATTTTCGGTACAGTTTCTTTAATGGGGTTTATATTAGATGCTACAAATGGTAATCCAACGAGCATTGCTTCAATAAGTGCATTGGGTTGTCCCTCTGTTAAGGAGGGGAAATAAAAGCAATCCATAGTATTTAGAACCTTTATTATATCTTTTCTATATCCAAGCAGTTTTATTTGCAAGCTCAATCCTTCTTGATTAACTTTTTTTTCTAAACTTTCTACAACTTTACTACCGCAAAAAACAAAATAAACATCAGCGTATTTTTTACATAATTCGATGGCTACTTGAATCATGGTTAGATGGTTTTTAGCTTCATTATACCGTCCAACATGGCCTACTACAAATGCACCTGAGGGTATATCTAATTCTTTACGCAGATTATCTTTAGTAGATAAAAAGGCATTGGCATCTATGCCATTATAAATGACTTTAAAGCGGTCATCATTTTCCCATATTCCTTTAAAAAAGAAATCAAGAGCAGCTTTAGAATTCGAAAGTATGGAGGTTGAAACAAGAGGGATTATTTTATTCAAAATATTATTGTAGGTTACTCTTAGATAGTCTTCTTTAAAATGATTGGTTGATCCTCTATAGAATACAACTCTGTTGGGTATACCTACCGTTTTAGCCAGAAGAAGTGGTAGAGCAGCAAAATTTCCTGTAAAGTCAACTAGAGCATCAAATTTTCCTTTTTTCAGTTCCATATATAATTTAAGATGGTCTTTAACTGAATACAAGCCCAGCTTGAAAGGCTTGAGCTCAGCCCCAGCGTTTAAATATTCTTGTTCAAGATCACCTAAAAGACCAGACTTTGTATAAATAGTAGCTTTAATATTATTCTTGGCAAATATTAAAAAACGTAACAAATAGTTTTCTATACCTCCACTATCTAAACCTGTAACAAAAAAAATAATTCTTGATTTATTCATTTAATCACTCTAGTAAAAATCCAGTTAAAAAAAAGTACGTAAACTATATCTTTTAATGGAGAAAGTAACATTGCTCTATTCATAGTTATAGCTGATGTCAATAAAATTAAGAAAATTAACACATAGGTAAAATCAAAATTTTGAGCCCTTTGATTTACAATATTGGTGTAAATTCCAAAAATAAACATAATTATAAAAGTTCCATATAAGCCAAAGTTTATATATATATCAGCAAGTATTTCAGAGCCTTCACCATAACTTGGATTAGGTCCTTGACCTAATACTGTAAAAAACATGGCAGAACCAGCGTATTGCTTAGGTATGTCGAAAACTTCCATTATAGTTGACCCTAGAAAAGGAGCTGTACCTATACCAACTGTGAAAAAAGTTATTCCATACAAATAAGGATGTTTATTTGGAATAACGTCTAGGGCCCTGTATTGAATTCTAACAGAAGAAGCTAATTCGTCAGTGACGTTAACACCTTGTTCACTTTCAGTATAATTAGCATAACCTCTTTCAAAAATATTACTTTCATTAAATTCAGTACTATCTCTGCCTCTTCCTAAGCGGATAACAGTAAACAGAAATGCACCTAAAAAAACAATCAAAATTAATTTTCTTAAAGGAACAGGTCTTATATATAATGCATAAGCACCTCCTGCAACTAAAGAAACATAGAGGACTGGCCCTCTATCACCAGACAATAAAAAAAGTAAAGTATAAATAGAAAGTGTGATTAAGAAAAGCTTATATATTAGTAATTTCTTTACTATACGTTTTAAAGAAGTATTCCTCTTAAAACTTCTAAAAAAATAAATAATCCTAAGATAAAGCAATACCCTAAGTAATAAAAAAGCATGATTTGCTCCATTTCCCCAACTTCCACCACCATCATAAACTCCCTGAAATATGGAAGTACCGACTAAACTTAAAAAAACTATAAAGGATAAAAATAAAATAATATCATACTTACAATAGTTAATTATAGAATTCTGTGAATTAAAAGCTCTTTGTTTTGTTCTTTTTCTATAACCATATAAACTAAATCCCCACATCCATAATACAATTGTGACTGCACTCATCCAAGTAGCAAAGTTCACAACATCTTTATTAATCCAAATAAAGCTTGGTCTTTCAGGCTCAATACCGATAGATGCCAAAAATGGTATTTGAAAATGAACAATAGTATAGCCTATTAAAAAAATCACATCAAAACGCAACCAATTTTTGTTATATCTTGATTGTTGATAAAAAAAATACAACAGTGTGACTAAGTATACTACAGAAATATTGAAATTATAGGCAGCATTGAAAGTTTCTAACCTGTATGGTGTTAGTAAAATCAATGTAATTAAAACCAATAAATATATAATACTCTTCATATAACTACTTTCTATTCAACAAAATATATTTAATAAAACGATAAATTGCTGATTTTTTTATATTTCAGAATATACGTACATGATTTTCCCTGTGCTGGTTAAATTAATTTTATCTACAAAAAGCAACTGTATAGTTACATTTGGCAATTCATCCTTAATTCTTAATATTACTTCCTCCAATTCATTACTATTAAAATTTTTGTTTTTCACTACGTATAGAACTAAAACGTAAATTGATTTCTGGACTAATTGGAAGGATTTAATTCCTTTTTTGTTAAAAAATAATGAAGTAAAAAACTGACCATCCAACTGAGAACCATCTTCCCTATGTATAACTCCTAATGTTCGTCCTACAACCTTTTTCATAAGCAATACGCCATAATTTGAATCATCGCCTTTTATGGCTCTGTCTCCAATTTTGTATCGTATTAAAGGCATATAATGATTGTTAAGCGTGGTAATAACTATTTCACCCTCCTCTCCATGTTGAACTGGATTATTATCACTATCAAGAATTTCAACAAATACGTTGTCAAATAAGACGTACATCCCTTCTAATCCTTTAACTTCTGTTGCTATTGCTGATACTTCTCTTGAGCCATAGAAATTATAAACGTAGGCTTGATTAAATGCTTTGCTAATTTCATTTCTCATTTCTGGATATAAGGGTCCAGTTGTGCAATGAATAACTGGTTTAAAGTTTATTTTCACTGACTTAGAATTTATATATTTAGCAATTTCATATATCGAATGGACATATGCTTTTATAAAAACTGGTTTTTTCTTGTTTAATATTTTAACATAATGTTCTATTATAGTTTCACTAAGGATAAAGGTATTGAGACTGGTTTTGTTATAGATTAATGATTTAAAATTAAACTTCTTCTTTATTTTATGCATATCTCTTTCTGCTCCCCATAAATCCACAGATTTTTCAAATCCTCGAATACCATTTAATTGTAAAGCATAATAATAATTTAAAGTTCCATAAACCCCTTGCTCTTTTGTTTGATAAAATTCTAGTGGCTCACCAGTCGAACCACCGGAAGTATTTTTGTAAGTTAGTTTTTTATAATTTCCATTTAATAATTCACTTGAATTATCTCTTATCAATTCTTTAGTTATAATTGGTATTTTTCGAAAATCCTCATAGGAAATGTCCTTAATATGGATGGGTAGATTCATTTTCTTGTAAAAAGGAACTTTATTAATTGCTATTTTTAATACTTCTTCAAGTTTTTTTAATTGATGATTTTTTTTCTGTTCAGGATTTGTGATATCAAATACTCTTAGTTGTTGTACTCTTTTGTATATATTTGGAGTGAAAAAACGTCTATATAAGTACGTTATAAAGCTATTTATCATTTTTTAATTAATATTTATTTAAATAATTCAAATTTTTGCTTTACTACTATATTAATTAAACCTTTCAAATCATATGTTTTAATATTTGTTTTAATTCTTTGAAATAATAGTTTTTTTAAGTAACGCCTTTCATATCCATAAGTACCATTTAGATTAATAACTGAAAGAAATGATTTGTTATATTTAGATTTACCGACACTAATTTTATTCTCTGCATCCATTCGATAGATTGCCGTAATTCTTTTTGATCGCCCGAATTCATATTTCCTACCAATTCTAGCCCATAATTCTAAGTCTTCTCCCCTGCTTAAATTTATATTAAAAGTGCCAATCGAATTAAATACGGAGTTATGGATACAAGTTACAGAGGTCCAAAAGAAATGGAATTTGAAAACTTCTTTGAAATAATCTTTAATTACTAATATAGAATTATCTTCTTTCCTAGGAAGAGTTTTATTACTTAAAATATAGGACGTACTGAATACTTTAAGATAAGGATAAACAATTATCATTTTCTTTAGTGTTTCTAAGTGGTGTGCCATCCATAAATCATCAGCATCTAAAAAAGCGATCCATTCATACTTTGCTTCTTTGATACCTGTATTTCTTGCAGCTGAAACTCCTTGATTTTTTTGTGGAATTAATCGAATTCGTTTATCCTTGAAACCTTCAACAATATTTACGCTCTTATCAGTTGATCCATCATTTACAATAACGATTTCAAATTCTTCAAATGTTTGGTTTAGCACTGATTGTATCGTATTGTAAATACTCAGTTCTTTGTTGTATAATGGAATAATTATTGAGAACATTATTTTAAATTCATTTTCAAATACCTTAATGCTTTTTCTCTTTCTTGCTTTAATATCTCATTTACTCTTATCCAATCAATATCAGTTTTGAGAATTTCATCCACATCAATATTTTGCGGATCAATTATAAGTCTGTTTTGTAATCCAAACATTTTTAATAGTGATTCAAATCTGGCCATTCCTCTATGATTATTACCAATCGCTATAAATGGAATATTAAATAAAATAGCGAAAACGGTTCCATGAAATGAGTCGGCTATTACAAATTTCGCATCTTCATACCCCTTTATCCATTTAGCAGGGTTAGGATATACATAATCTTCAATTTTATCAACCTTATCTTTTTGAATTCTTTTATTAGGCATGACTTCAAATTGTTTTAAACCTAATTTAGATTCTATCGAATTAATCAATCTTTGCTTTTCCTCGGTTTTATCTAAAATATAGACCTTTAAATCTCCATCATTATTCATGACATTTTCAGCTTTTGTGATTTTTAGATAATGTTCGGTTTTTAAGAGCATCGTTGGATCTAAAGAATGAATTGCCTCAGCTCCTAAATAATTTTTTACAAGATGAATTCCTGACTCTTCCCTAACTGATATTGCATCGAATTTTTTTGCGAGAGTAGCACAAGCCTTTGTGTCAGCTTCAGTAAATTCCCAATGGGATACGCCGAAAGATACTGCGTAAGTTAAACGTTTAATTTTTTCCTCATCTTTCGCGAAATCTAAAAAATAATTTTGTATTGAAGGGGAATAAATTGGTCGCCAACTTTGGTCGCTACCTACCACATAAGCATCAAAACCCATACTGTTTAGATTTTTCATATCTTTATCACTTGTAAATGGCCTTGAAAGATTCGGGATATATTTATTTCTAAATGCTAAGGTGTTTTGAGAAATTATTTTTTTGTCCTCTTTGGAAAGCAACGTTTTGGGATTTGGTTCTGTTCCTTTAATCTTATTTTTGATAATCGATGCAATTTTTCTGAAATTTGATCTCTCTTTTCCTCTACGATTAATGATAACTACTTCATGGCCTAAAGATTGTAAGGTTTCTTTTAAAGCATAAGCTTGTAAAAGTCCTCCATAATTGTCATGTAAAGGCTGTGTTAATACGCCTATTTTCATTTTAGTGTTGCTCATATGTATATTCAATATTTAAAACCCTTAACCTACATTATAATTTGCGATATATCTCTTTCCGTTCTCTTCTTTGGGATTTGGGAACTTTAAATTGGGCTGTCGCAATTCCGATGGGAATTAGACAAATAATTTTTTCTTCAGGTGGAAGCTGAATAATTTTAGATAATCTTTTTTCTGAATCTGTAGTTTTTCCCCAGTTGGCAGGACAGTTTGCAATTTTATAATAATGCAAACAGTATAGTAAATTCATTAAATAAATTCCACCATCTATATAAAATTGATTCCTCTCTCCCAAGGTGTAGAAATAACTTCTACTACTTGTTACTATTAATAATTGTTTGACATTATCCGAAAAACCAGCAAATCCTCCCTGAATTTTTAATATGTTTTGAATTTTTTGGTAATCATCTACTAGGTATACTTTAGAGGATTGTCGATTACAAACCGAAGGTGAATTTAAAGATAAAGTAATTGCAAGTTCTATTAGGTCTTCAGAGATTAGCTCTCCTGTAAAATTTCGAATGCTTTTCCTTGAATTCGAAAATTTATCAAATGCAGAATCAGTATTCATATAAAAAGTTTTCTTATCAAACTCTATACTACCTGAAAAGTTCGTTTCATTAGTATTAATGAGTTTACAATACAATATATATAAACTATTTGGAAAATAATCCGATATATCCACCTTTAGCTGTTCGTGCAATTCATAGTACTGTTTTAAAATTTTAAATGTTACTTGAATTTGAGAATTACTATAAAAATCAACAACGCTTTGGTGTTTTAACCACTTATGTAATTCTTTAATTTTATCTTTTGCGAACTTTGGTCGGATTGGATTGTGAATTAATCCTTTTTCAATAGAATGATAATGAAGAATGATTTTAGCCTCTATCTTTTTATAATCATCAATTTTATATATTGAAGAATACTTGTAGTAAAGCTTCATGTCTGTCCAATAATTACTGAAAAAACTTGTGTAATTTTTTATAAAATTAAATTTTCGTACAATCTGTGTGATTTTTTCTTTACTAATAAAGTGAAGTATAATTGTTTTTACCATAATTTTATTTAAGCGATATTCTTTGATTGCAGAACTTTTTTAACATTTTTAATGAAAGTTTTATTAAAAATAAATAATAACGGAATATACCCTGCCATATAAAGTGTTACAACCACAACTATAAATAGTAAATTAGGAAAATGATTGAAATATAACTGGATTAAGATATAATTAATGATACCAGGAATTGCTGCAATTGAAATAACCCTTAGAGTATCGGCAAATTGTTCTCGTAAAGAATAGGAGATTAATTGGCCTGAAAAAAAACCATTGAAATATGCAAAAAATATATTTGTCAAACATAAGGACCACACTATACCTTCTATGCCGAAATGCAAACTTGATAAAAGTGCTGCGACACCAATAATTTTTTTAATAACATCTATTTTAAGATAAAGATCTGTTCTTCCTTTTACTTTTAAAATATTTAGATTGTAAATATTCACAGGTAAAAAAATAGACGCTAAGCATAAAATTTGGAAATATGGTACTGCTGGCAACCATTTGAATCCATACACAACTAGATAAAGGGGTTCTGCAATTAATATGGATATTATCATTATAGATGAACTCAATGATAACACCACATTTAAGATAATTCTATATGAATTTTTAAGTTTTTCATCATCATGCTGTATACTTGCAAATAAAGGAAAGGAAACTTTATTAAACACATTGGATAGTTGATTTACAGGGAATTGCCTTAAACCGTCGGCTTGATTAAAATATCCGACAGTTGCAGGTGTAAATAATTTACCAATTATGATTTTATATAAATTCAAATAAAGATTAGTTAGCAAACTGGATATAGTGAGTTTGTACCCATAATTAAAATGACCACGAAAAATCGTTCTGTCGAAAATAAATTTTGGCCTCCATTTATAAAAAAGCCATAAAATAATAGAAAACGAAATGGCTTGTGTAATATTAAGACCTATTAAGCTCCATACACCAAATCCATTTTTCGCCATAATAATAGCCACTATTGATCCGATTATTACAGAAGGCAGTTGGTAGGTAAATTGTGATTTAAAATTAAGTTCTTTACTAAACTTTGCAATTTGAACTGCATAAAATGAGCTGATGATAAATATTAAGGAGTAACTTCTTAGCAAGTCTGTTAAAATTTCTTGCTCATAGAAACTGGAAACCACAGGGGCAAAAAAATAAACCATAACGAATATAAAACAACTTACAACAAAATTTGTTATAAATACTGTGCCATAATCTGCTTCTGTATTGACTTTATTACGTATTAATGAAGAGGTCATTCCACTATCACTGAGACTCTGCCCTACCGCTACAAACACAGTAATCATAGCAATCAAGCCAAAATCAGATGGTAATAGCAATCTTGCCAAAAAAATTTGTACTATAAAATTAATTCCTAATACACTAAACTGTTGCAAGAAAGTCCAAAAAACACCTTTTTTGGCTTGGTTGATTAAACTCATTATTAGAAAATTTCCATTAAATCATTATTATGCTCATGTATTTTAATTTATATCATTTTAAATTCTCCCAATACCATTCCACTGCCTCCTTAATCCCTTTATCAATGGCATGGCTTGGTTCATAATTTAATAATCGCTTTGCTTTATCTACAGAAGCCAAAGAGTGGGGGATGTCTCCCTTACGCTTAGGACCGTGTTTAATTTCTACTTTTGCTATTTCCGCATCAAAAGCACTTAAATGCTTTTTGAGCAAGTCGGTCAACTGGACCAAGGTGGTTCTATCCCCTACGGCAGTATTGTACACTTGGTTAAGCGCGTCCTTATTTTCGGTCGTAATAGCGCGTAAGTTCATTTGTACTACATTGTCTATATAGGTGAAATCACGTGAGTAAGTACCATCTCCATTAATCAATGGACTTTCGTGTTTCATAAATTGCTTTACAAATAAGGGAATCACTGCCGCATAAGCACCATTAGGATCTTGTCTTCTTCCAAAAACGTTGAAGTAGCGTAATCCAATCGTATTTAAGCCATACGTACTGAAAAAGTTGTCTGCATATAGCTCATTTACATATTTCGTAATGGCATATGGTGACAAAGGCTTCCCAATAGTTTCTTCTACTTTTGGTAAGGCTTCATGGTCTCCATAGGTAGAGGAACTAGCAGCATATACAAAACGCTGCACTCCGGCATCCCTCGCCGCTACCAACATATTTAAAAACCCACCTACATTTACGTCGTTACTCGTAATAGGATCATTAATAGAACGTGGTACCGAACCTAAAGCCGCCTGGTGCAATACAAAATCTTGGTTTTTACAAGCTTTGTGGCAAGTATCTAAATCTCGAATATCACCTTCTATAAGCGTAAAGTTCTCCTTCTCTAAAAACGGGGCTATATTATGACGGTGACCCGTTGCAAAATTATCCAAACAGGTTACTTTAGCGTCGAGGGAGAGTAGGGCTTCGCAGAGATTACTACCGATGAAACCCGCGCCTCCCGTAACTAAGATGTTTTTTCCTTCTAACTTTCTAAATTGTTCAGTATTCATTTTGTTTATGTTTTATGCAAATTTTTCGAATTGGGGCGAATTAATGCGAATATGTGTTTATGCGAATTGTGTGATATGAGAATTAAAGGGCAGCTTTGGAATTTAAGATACGTTGGTATTCCAAGGAACTCTTCCCGAAATTAACTACTATACCTAATCTTGAATTTGTAGCAACCAAATAATTTTTTAGTTGCGCCTGTACGGCGGTGTTTAAGTACTGGGCTACTTTTAATTCCACTATTATCTTATCGAAACACAGGAAATCGGCTATATAGTACTTTTTAAGCTTCTCTTCTTTATAGTATATAGATAGCTTCGTCTGTCTTTCGAATGGGATATTACTACTTCTAAATTCTTTCTCTAATGCTTCCTGATAAACAGCTTCAAGAAATCCAGCACCCAACTCGGTATGTACTCTCATACATGCACCGATGATGTTATAGCTCTCCCCCTTGAAGATGATGTCTGTCATTTTCTATTCGCCTAATTCGCAGGACTTCGCATTAATTCGCATTTTATTTACAATTTTCTATTGGCTTTACCTTCTAATATACCCTTCACATCATAAACCACGGCATTGTCTGCTTTTAGGGCATCTAGATCCATGTCTAAGAATTCATTATGTGCTACGGCTAGAATGATAGCATCAAACTTATCATTTGGAATCTCTTGAGTAGTGGTTAGGCCGTACTCGTGCATTACTTCTGATGGAGTGGCAAAAGGATCATAAATGGTAACCTCGGTACTGTATGATTGTAATTCCTTAATTACATCTACTACCTTCGTATTCCGCACGTCTGGACAGTTCTCTTTAAAGGTGATTCCTAAAATTAATATTTTGGAACTCTTTATTTTAATTTCGTTTTGCAACATCAACTTAATCACTTCCGAGGCTACATAGGGTCCCATGGAGTCGTTCATACGTCGGCCAGCTAAGATAATTTCTGGATGGTATCCCATTTCTTGTGCTTTTTGTGCCAAGTAATACGGATCTACCCCAATACAGTGTCCGCCCACCAATCCTGGTTTAAAAGGAAGGAAATTCCACTTGGTACCCGCTGCTTCCAATACCGCTTGCGTATCAATATCCATGATGTTGAATATTTTCGCTAGTTCGTTTACAAAGGCAATGTTGATATCACGCTGCGAGTTTTCAATCACCTTAGCAGCCTCCGCTACTTTTATGGTGGGTGCCAAATGCGTTCCGGCAATAATAACCGATTTATAAAGCTCATTTACTTTTTGTCCGGTTTCTGGCGTAGAACCAGCAGTAACTTTTAATATTTTTTCTACCGTATGTTCCTTATCTCCCGGATTAATACGCTCTGGAGAGTAGCCTACAAAGAAATCTTCATTAAACTTTAGTCCGCTATGCTTTTCCAACACCGGCACACATTCATCTTCTGTAGCTCCTGGGAATACGGTTGATTCGTAAATTACGATATCGTCTTTCTTTAATACCTTGGCAACGCTCTCGCTACTTTTGTATAAAGGGGTAAGGTCTGGACGGTTGTTTTTATCAACGGGAGTGGGTACAGTAACAATATAATAGTTACAATCTGCAATGTCTTCCAGGTTGGCTGAGCAGAACAAACCAGTTGTATTAGCACCTTCACTAGTTCCCTTTAACGGATTTTCTTTTAACAACACAGACTGTAGTACATCGTCTTCCACCTCTAAAGTACTATCATGTCCGCCATTAAGGGCAGCCACTCTAGGGGCGTTGATATCGAATCCTACTACAGGATATTTGGTAGCGAGTAATCGGGCTAGGGGTAGACCTACGTAACCTAGGCCTATAACGGCTATTTTTATTTCTGTGTTCATACTATTAAAGGAATTTATACGTTATGGTGTATTAATGTTTACTAATTGGTATTAGATTTATCTTTTCAATTAAACGATTTAATTTTTGCAATATACCTATTATCGCCTGTAAATTAAGGTGTTAGGATTTATTTTACAGTGCAATCTCCCTGCATCTTTCCACGGCTCCGCCGCTGTGAGTCCCATTATGGGTTCACCGTTTTGACTGCTATTTTCAGGAATTTGAATCGGCAAATGTAAGGCTTTTAACATAGTTAATGAAACTTATTTATTGGAAAATGGGAGAGTCAATGTACTAATGTAACAATTAGCTATTGTAACAATGGGTGGGTGATTTGGAAATTAGTTTATGTGTTAATGGGTTAATTTAGAAATTTGGAAATGTGTTAATTTGATATTTAGGTGCTTGTCGCAAGAATTAAAAATTCTCATCATAGCTAGGTTCCGTTTAGCTACTGGTGTGAGTTCTCCTCACTATGGTTCGATCGAACTGACTGGCAATGTGTTGATTTGGGAATGTGTTAATGTGTTAATTTGGAAATAGGAGGCATTTTCTAAGGGATGAAAATTCTCATCATAGCTAGGTTTCGTTTAGCTACTTGTGAGTTCTCCTCACAGTCGTTCGATCGAACTGACTGGTAATTTGTTGATTTTGAAATGGGACGTTTTTTCTAAGGGATGAAAATTCTCATCATAGCTAGGTTCCGTTTAGCTACTTGTGTGAGTTCTCCTCACTATGGTTCGATCGAACTGACTGATAATTTTGTTACCGGAAAAAGCCATTTCGGCATGTAAGGTACGGTGTGGTTTATGTGGGTTTGCTTATTATTCACAAAATCAATGGTTTACTAATTTATGTTGTTTCCTCCTTGCTTTGAGTAATTTTTCATTTCTTTTGCTCGCCCAAAAGAAACAGGGCCGAAAAGCGAAGGTACAGTGTACCTTGGTTTAGAGGAGCCAGCTGTAGCGTTGGCGAAGGCGCCTTGACCAATGAATTTTTTCGACAACGAGGTCGAAAAACTATGGCTCAAACTCCGCGTCGCTACGTGCCTTCGCTCCTGATCTCGGAGCTTTGATACATTATTCTGCGTTCAAGTATTTTTGGCTGCGCCGGCTTACAGCTAACTATAATAAATAGATGATTCCTTGCTTTGAGTATATGTTCATTTTACTCAAGTGGTTTTTTATTGATTTTTTAAAGGATTTCGTGAACCTCCTTCGTCGGTTTTTTGCATCGCCCAAAAAACGAACCAGGGCCGAAAAGCGAAGGTACAGTGTCCCTTGGTTTAGAGGAGCCAGCCGTAGCGTTGGCGAAGACACCTTCTCTGAGGAATTTTTTAGATTAAATCTAAAATCAGTTCCAAAACTCCGCGCTTTTTTAAAATAAAAAAAGCTGAATCTCGGAGCTTTCCCTCCAGCGCATCAGCTGGCCCCTTAAGTTAAATGCAAATCGTTGCATTTACTTTTCGGTCCTCTGCAGATCAGGAATAGCACAGTAGAAAGTTAGTGCTTATATCTTTAAATTTTAAAGTATTTAGTCGTTAACAGAAAAGGAATATACCGTAGTATACAGCTTCTATTTTAACAAACCGTTTTTGAAACTCCGCGTCGTCCCTATCGGCACTCCTGATTTCGGAGCTTTCATCCTGCGCGACATCTGGCCCCTTAATTTAAATGCAAATCGTTGCATTTGCTTTTCGGTCCTTTGCGTTTAGGGGATTTTGGCTGCGCCTGCTTTTGGCTAGTAGATTGTTGTGAAAAGATTCTTCTACACAGAATAAGAACGTCTAATGAACACGAAAGTTATTGTTTATTAAATATCGCGTTAGTTATTGAAGCGGCATCTTTTTTAGAGGTCTTTTGACCAACAAAAAAATATACCAGAAAGAGCGACCCGCTAGGGGAACGCCCAAAAAAACACTAAAGTAATGAGGAATATAACCTAGGGAACAAATACAAACGCTACTAATTACCGCCTACTGAAAATCAATTTATCTCACTACTCATTACTGACATCATAAGACTAATGATAGCGCTAATTAATAACTGTTTATTGAATTCGCGTTAGCTATTGGAGCGGCAACCTTTTTTGTTCTTATAGATGTGTGGTTACTAACCCTGCAAGGTTTAGTAAACCTTGTAGGTGTTACGATAATGCTCAAAAAAAACAAGCATATTGTTTAAGAGTTATTACCAAAAAAGTTATAGCGGAAAGAGCGACCCGATAGGGGAACGCCCAAAAAAACACTAAAGCAATGAGGACTATACCATCAGACAATTTATAGAAAAACTACTGGCTACTGTTCACCGATTACTGAACACTATTTTGTGTTTAGGGGATTTTGGCTGCGCCGGCTTTTAGTAGTCTCGAGATTTAGCGAGGGGAAACTGAAATCTAATTTCTTTTTGAGAACAACTGATTCCTATTAAGTGGTCAGTATATGGTAGGGATGTACAGAACAGTTTACCGACGACTGGTTACTGATTACTGAACCATATCTAACTACTTAATACTCACTACTCACTACTGAAATTAGATTTCTAATTTTACAACGTAGCCCAGGCCTTCCAAAACCACCCAGCACTGGTTGCCGGAAACGTATTTTACGGTGCCTTCTTGGGCTTTGAATCCCATTTCGGAGAGGTTTAATTTGGTGCCAGGCTTGATGGCCTGTACTTCCATTTTGTGGCCATTTTTAGCGGATTGAACCTCTTTTAAGGCTTCCACTTCTTCCTGAGTCACAATAGCGGGTTTTTCTAGCCAAAACATGTAGCGCACGGCGCCAGGTACCTCAAAGACCCTATTTCTGTCTTTCTCTGCTACATTTACCAATATCATGGAGGGTAATAGGGGTACTTCTACTTTCTTCTTACGATCGCTCCATTGACGTATTTCCGTGCGCAACGGGCAATAGGCTTCTATGCCCATCTGCTGTAAGCGAAGCGCGACTTTCTTTTCGTTTTGTGGTTTGGTGTAAAGTACGTACCAGAGCATAAACTAATGTGAAAATTTGAAAATGTGTTAATGTAACAATTGATTAATATGGATATCTAAATATTCAGTGCTCACCTCTCCATACTAGAAGAACTGTTTACCGACGACTGGTTACTGATTACTGAACCCTATCTAACTACTCAATACTACTATATCAATCCTAATAGTATCAATTCTAATTACTAACTACGTAGTACTTAATACTTAATACTTTCTAGTCCCCACTGGTTCCAGTGATTAGCCTTTTGATGCGTCTTGGTACGGTTAAGCGAAGCTTGCCTTTTTTACGGGTGAAAAGCCAAGGGGAGCTATAGATAACGGGTATAGCAACAATTAGAATATATAACTGTAGGTTAATGTATAGGCCGCTGATTAGCAAGGCAACTAGGATGGCCAATAAATTAAGGAAGCCAAGGATAAGAGAGGCTTTCTTGTGTGTGAATTTCATGTCTAGCAAGCGGTGGCGAATATGGTTCCGGTCCGCGCTAAATGGACTCCTTTTTTGGGATATGCGGATGCAGAACACTCTAAGGGTATCCAATAAAGGAAACGAAAGAATGGCAATAGCCATGATTGGCGCTTGTGCGAAGGCTTGCTCGTTGATTTCCGCCGTATTATAATTTAAAAAAGAAATGGCTTGATAGGCCAACAGGAAGCCCACAAACATGGAACCAGAATCGCCCATGAATATTTTGCGCTTCCTGGATAAATTGTGCTTTAGGAACCCCATAAGGGATCCTACTAAAGCAAAGGAAACCAATATCATCGCCGTCCTGTTTTCCATAAAATAGAATATTCCAAAAGCAGTGCTGGTAATAATGCCTATGGTTCCCGCTAGTCCGTCTAATCCGTCTATTAGGTTAAACGCATTGATAACCAGGATAAAAATGAATATGGTGAGTAAAACAGAAACAATATAAGGCAATTCTTCCAGGCCAAAAATGCCATAACCATGGGTAATTTTAAGATCGGTCAGTATGACCACCACACTGGCCGCAAATACTTGAATGATTAATTTCTTTTTTGGGGAGATGCCGATCAAGTCATCCTTCACTCCGGCCGACATAAGGAGGATGGTACCAGCAAGAATGGCTAAAATATCCAATAGATTCTCTCGGGGCAGTCCTAAAAGTAGGGCCATTATAATGAGGGTGATAGAAAATATAATGAATACAATGACTCCGCCTAGGGTAGGGGTTCTTTTAGTATGCATACTCCTATTGACCGGTGAATCTAAAAGTCGCTTGCGATTCACTAAAAGTATCATGACAGGGTAAGAGCGCAAAGACACTAAGAACGAGACAATTATAGCTACAAAAACCAAAATGTATTTGTTGGAAAGCAGAGTGGATAAGTATTCAATATTAGTCATGACGGCCATTAATTAAATAAGAGCATTCTTATTATTTATTTATTTTACATGAATTTTCATGTTATTTCTTGAGGGGAAATTTATTAAAAATAAGAAATTTTTATATTTAATTTAAGTATTGTTTCTAACCTGCAAAAGTATACTATTTTTTTTATCAGAAAGGGAGTACGTTAAAATTTTTTAACATTTTGGCTTATCCGTTTTAATTTAGAAACAGTCTGTTTTATGGTTACGTGTCTAACATGCTGATTAAAAGGGAAATATGTTAAGGGGCTTGGGTGTTTTAGGATGTGCTTGAGAGGGTGAAATGGGCGTGTGGTAATGTAATAATTGAGTACTACAGCTATTCTTAAAGGTACCAATTTAACTATTGGTTAATGTACCAATAGGGGCTGATTTGGAAATGCGTTAATGTGTTAATTTGAAAATGAGGGGTTAATGTGGAAATTGCTTCGATTTGGTAATTTGAAGAGGTGATGATTTGGAAATGGGATATTAATGTGAAAATGTAACCGTTATTTAATGTACTAATTGGGAGATAATTTGAAATTTTGTAGATGCGTTAATTTGGAAATGTAACCGTTATTTAATGTAACAATGGGGGCTGATTTGATAATGGGTTTTTTAGTCATTTATGGAACCCGTCTTACGCCTGTTCACTGAGGGCTGGACGCATTTCTAATTACTAATTTTTATTGTTAATTGAACAGAATACTGATTACTGATTACTGATTGCTGGTCACTGAACGCCGCGTTAGCTACTTGTGCGATTTAGCTAATGGCAATTTTATTTCACTGGTATTCGTGAACCTTCGGTTTCTTTTCACTAGCGTTCATTCGAAATGCTAATTGCTTCAATTTTGTAATTCCACCCTTTAGGCATGGGGGAATGACTTTTTCTGCGTACAAATAGGTGCAGGCGAGACGTATCATCAATACTAAAGGCTGAAACCCTTGGTAAAGGGTAATCTTCGTATTACCAAGGAATAATTTTTCACGGTAATAGGTTACGAGCTTGTTCAAACAAATCTAACTACTCAATACGTACTACTAATGTTCTGGCTAAAGCCGTTTTTATGAACTGCTATTTATCCCCGTGATAAAGCACGGGGCTATTCAATTCCTATTTAAGTATCTATGAAGTTGGCTGCTTCATTTTTAATATCAGGGACATACAGCGTCTATCACTTAACTAGTTTTCTACTATTGACTAAAGAGCAATTCTCACTCTTCTTATCATTAAAACCATCGAAAACTTATCCTAATATAGTATGCAAGGAAAAGTCCACCCTTTAGGGCATGGGGCAATGACTTTTTCTGGGTACAAATAGGAGCAGGCTACTAACTACTATGATCAAGCTATACAGATCATAGTTAAATAATTGCAAGGCTTGCACCAAATAATCTAACTTCTCAATACTACAAAAACTGGTAAGAACTAATCACAGACCATAAAAAGAAACCGCATTCCCTCCCATAATAGCTTTTTGTTCCTCAGCGCTGAGGGAGGCGATAAAGTTGGTAGTGAGTTGTTTTACTTGGCTGTATTTTCCGGCGACGAGGCAAACGGGCCAATCGGAGCCATACATACAACGAGATGGCCCAAAAGCGTTTAGTACCAGTTCCATATAAGGGTGCATCTGTTCTGGCGTCCAGCTGTTATAATCTGCTTCGGTGATCAGGCCGGAGACTTTGCAGTAGACATTTTCTTGTTTTGCTATTTCTTTCATCAGCACTGCCCATCCATCAAAAAAGCCATCTTTAATATAGGGTTTGGCAATATGGTCTATCACAAATTTCTGATTAGGGAACTGCTTTACAAACTCCAGCGTAGCACTCAACTGATGGGGGAAGACCAGGATATCATACACCGCATTGTATTGTTCTAATTTGGAGATTCCATTTAGGAAATTAGGTCGTAAAAGGAAATTATGGTCTTCTTCTCCCTGAACAATATGTCGGTATCCCTTTAGTTTTTTATCGGAGGCGTATTTCTCCAAATCGCGCTCCACGTTTTCATTTCTTAAGTCGACCCAGCCCACTACGCCTTTTATGAAGTCGTTATCATGTGCCAGTTCCAAAAGGAAATCGGTTTCTTGCAGGTTTTGGTCCGCCTGAACCGCTACGCAACCATCCACGCCATTTTCGGCATACACGGTTTGTAGGTCGGAGGGGAGAAAATCTCTTCGGATAACGGACATTTCTTCGTTTATCCAAGCATGTTTTTTGGGGTTGTACTTCCAGAAGTGCTGATGGGAATCTATGATCATTTTTGAATATGGTTTTTTAGTTTGTAAAATTGTGAAGATACTAATATAGGAAGATTTGTTGTTATTACTATTTTGAATTTATTTTGAATGGAGTGTGAGGGGTGGTTATGGTTTACAAAGATACCGCCTAATTATCCCGATAGTAGACTTCCTTGCTTTGTAGGTTTGTTCGTTTTACTCAAGTCACTACGCAATAGGTAATAGGCTGTATTAGCGAAAGCTATGGCTAAAGCCGATTTTCTTTATTTACTATTAATCCCCGTGATACATCATGGGGCTATTCAATTGTTTTTTTTTGATGTAGGAGAATTTGACTGCTTTAGGGAGTTAGCGTCATCTAAATACTCCGATCTCAGGCCGCAATTCTGTACTTGATACTAACTAAATGAAGTTACGAAGGCTCTGCTGTAACTTTTAAGGTTTGGCTAAAGCCGTTTCTTTTGCTTTAAACCCCCGCGATACATCATGGGGCTATTCAATTGTTTTGTTAGAGGTAGGAGAATTTGACTGCTTTAGGGAGTTAGCGTCATCTAAATGCTCCGATCTCAGGCCGCAATTCTGTACTTGATACTAACTAAATGAAGTTACGAAGGCTCTGCTGTAGCTTTTAAGGTTTGGCTAAAGCCGTTTCATTTGTTTTGCTTTAAACCCCCGTGATACATCACGGGGCTATTCAATTGTTTTTTGAGGTAGGAGAATTTGACTGGTTTAGGGAGTCAGCGTCCTATAAATGCTTTTATCTCAGGCCGCAATTCTGTACTTGATACTAACTAAATGAAGTTACGAAGGCTCTGCTGTAGCCTTTAAGGTTTGGCTAAAGCCGATTTTCTTTATTTACTATTATTCCCCGTGATGTATCACGGGGCTATTCAATTCCTATAATTAATCATCGGTCACTAATCACATTGGTAATTGTTTATTGTAAAAATCTGACTACTAACTACTGACTACTGACTACTGTTTACTGATTACTGAACACTGAACCATGCTAATTGTTACTTGTTACTTTGTACTACTTAGAAACAACTTCCTGTTCCGGGTTGGGGGAGGCGATGAAAGTAGTGGGGTATTCAAAGATTTTTAGATCAAAATAGGGAATGGCGGCAAGGAGATGGTCGAATATGTCGGACATCACATTTTCATAATTTGCCCACCTTTTATCGGAGCTAAAGGCATAAATTTCTAAAGGGATGCCCTGTGGGGTGGGACTCAATTGCCTCACCATAAGGGTCATTTTTTGATTTACGCCCGGATGGTTCTTTAAATACTGGGTTGTATATTCCCTAAACACCCCAAAATTGGTCATATTACGACCGTTGATAGGGATTTCCCGGTTAAACTGGTGTTTCTTATTGAACTCCGCTATCTGTTTTTCCCGTTGTTCTATATAGGGTTCTATAAGCTGAATCTTTCGCAATACTTTTAAATCTTCTTCGGTAAGGAAGCGAATGCTTTTTTGACAAATGGCCAAGGACCTTTTTATACGTCTTCCGCCCGAGGTTTCCATGCCCCGCCAGTTCTTAAAAGAATCGGATATCAAGGCATAGGTGGGAATGGTAGTAATGGTCTTATCAAAATTCTGCACCTTCACGGTAGCCAAGGTAATTTCCGTTACGTCCCCATCGGCACCATACTTTTGAAAGGTAATCCAATCCCCTATACGGACCATATCGTTGATACTCACCTGTATACTGGCTACAAACCCGAGGATGGAATCTTTAAATATTAATAGGATTACGGCTGAGGCAGCGCCTAAAGCAGTAAAATAGGCCCAAACGGTGGTTTCGGTAACGATGGCAAATATGGTAAGTATGCCCAGTAGCCAAGCAAAGATGATAAACACCTGTACATAACTGTCCACAGGTTTGTCTTTGAACCTTGGTAAGGTTTTTATGTGATCATTGATACTTCTAAAGATACTTTTTACGATGATAAGGGTAAGGATTACCACACTTACCCGCAGTAGTTTCTGCATAAAGCTTTCCCAGAAAGGAAAATCGGAAAAAATTAAAGGAACAAATTCCACCAACATCATCAAGGGAATGACGCGGGCAAGGAATCGCGGTACTTTGTGCGCCACTAAATAGTTATCGAAATTGGTCTTTGTTTGTCTTGCAAGTCGGACCGAAAATCCCCTTAGAATCTTCCAGATCATAAAATCCAACAGGGCAGCTACAAATAGCAGTACGGCAAGGAGTAGGATAAGATTGATATAGGCAGCCACCTGTTCGCTCATTCCTAGTTTTAATAGATATTTGAAAACAAGGTCTTTAAAATTTTCAACCATTTTTATAAATCGATTTATTGTATTCTTTGCAAAAATAGGGCTTGAAAGAGATAATGTGAAATATAATCCGCATTGGTTTAATGTATTATGGATTGTGCTCTTTACGGGAGTGTTTTTGTATATCACAAAAGCGCTTATTAACTACGCTATGGGGTTTCTTCCTTGCTTTTAGTGTTTGTTCAATTTACTCAAATGGTTTTTTATTGATTTTTTAAAGGATTTCGTGAATCTGCGATTTGATTCATTGGATTTTATTTGTTTTTTATTGGTATTCATGAACCTCCTTCGTCGGTTTAGTTCATTGGATTTTATTTGTTTTTTATTGGTATTCATGAACCTCCTTCGTCGGTTTCATTGCTTGTCCAAAGAAACAGGGTCGATAAACGTAAGGTACCGGTGTACCTTACGTTTAGAGGAGCCAGCTGTAGCGTTGGCGAAGGCGCCTTCTCCGATATATTTTTTAGAATACATCTAAAAATCGGTTTTTAAACTCCGCGCTTTTTTGAAAAAAAAAGCTGAATCTCGGAATTAAATAAATTTTGACACACGCCATTACGTAATATTACCAAGAATTAATCTTTTTTGAGTTAAGGAGGTGCAGGCTAGTACATAACAAATCTAACTACTCAATACTTAATACTTTGTACTAGCGAAAGCGAGGAGCTTTTTATGCTTCATCATTTAAATAAGATAGTAGTAATAAGACACCCAAGCTTATGTTACCTAAAGTTCATTTTCTCGGCCTCGCTAGGGAGAGAGAGAATAAATACTAAAATTAGATTCCTAAATTTCACCCAGGAATACTATT
>NZ_KE386914.1:0-157006 GCF_000429545.1 Arenibacter certesii DSM 19833 | reverse complement strand
TTACTGATTACTGATTACTGGTTACTGAGCATCTCACTACTCACTACTATTTTAACTTACATCACCTGTTTTTTAAAAATAACTTCCAGCTCTTTTTCGGGATCGTGGCAAAGGCCGGTATGTGTTTGGGAGGTTTGTATAATAGTACTTCTAGAAGCCGCCAACCAACGGAAGCGATCCGTTAATTCCATTTCTCCAATAACCCCCGATGAAGGTGCTCCTTCACATATTAATTTCCAAGCCCCCAAATACTCATTTAGATAATCCAAATCCAGATCCGCAGAAAAAACCGCTAATTTCTTTTCATCGATGTGGAATTGTACACCCAAAAATTTCTTCGATTTTGAAAAAAGCAACACGCCCACATTAAAGAACTCTCCACGTTCTACTTTGGGAACAATTCTAATAATGGCATATTCATATTTAACCCTATCTTGCATCTTCAGCTTCTTTTACCAATGAATTGATCATTGAAAGTTTGGCATTCATATATTCCATGTAGGCTGACCTCATTTCGTTGGGGGTCATAGTGTCCGATTCACTGGTCAACCATTCTTCCGGGATTAACGCAATTACCTCGGCCAGTTTATCTTGGTCCAGTCTGACTTTAATTTCCTCGGCGGCCTCTGCTAAACTATGGGCACGCTCCAAGAGCACATGGTCCTTTATCAGAGGAAAAGTCCTGGAAAGGTGATTTTTCCAATTTTCCCAGTTATGGTGGAAATAAAAACTAGCCCCGTTATCTATTACCCACAATTCCTTATTCCAGTTTAATAGATTGGTGTTTTTGGCCGTACGGTCTATATTGCTAATAATACTATCTAAGAGGACTACCTTGGAGGCGGTCATGGAATCTACTGTGGAAATTAAAGGATCATAGGAAATTGCGCTGGACAAAAAATGCAGTCCCAGATTAAGGCCTACACTAAATTTTAGTAAATCCTGAATTTCTTCATCGGGTTCCGTCTTGCTAAAGGTGTCATCTAAATTCATAAACACCAATTCCGGCACTTTTAGTCCGATAGCACGTGCAAATTCCCCACCGATAAGTTCAGAAATCAACGCCTTTTTCCCTTGGCCAGCTCCCCTAAACTTTAAGACGTAAAGAAATTCATCATCGGCCTTGACGATAGCAGGTAAGGAGCCTCCTTCCCGTAACGGTTTTATATATTGAACAACATTTACTGTTCTAATATCAATCTTATTCATGACGGCTAATATAGAAAAAGTAAACGACCTAAAATTCAATACATACGCCTACAGTTATAATTAATTGCTTATGTAATGTAGGTGTGATTATGTTCTTTGTACCACGGCTTAAAAGCGCGTGGCAATTCATACGTGGCAATTTAAAAGTGATGTGCCAGTTGGCGCACTAGCCTTCGCTAAAATTAGCTCCTTAAAATAACGGTTCAGCATACCTTCTCTTAATATGGTCTGTTTGCTTTTTATTTACTAAGCTATGCGTCTTAACTAATCTATCTTGCCTATCCTCTTTTCATTTCTTTTGCTCGCCCAAAAGAAACAGGGCCGAAAAGCGAAGGTACAGTGTACCTTGGTTTAGAGGAGCCAGCCGTAGCGTTGGCGAAGGCGCCTTATCCAATGAATTTTTTCGACAACGAGGTCGAAAAACCATTGACGAAACTCCGCGTCGTTTCGTTCCTCCACTCCTGATTTCGGAGCTTTCGTCAATTATTCTGCGGCTAAGGAAATTTGCTTCGCTTGATTCTCTAATTATAATAATACTGATTGAAATAAATCTACTAATTGAAAAGTTATAGTGTAGTCGAAGGGTGGAAATATGGAAGCATAAATCGTAGTAGTCACCCGGACCCTTTTTAGGGAGATTTACCTACCGGGGTAGGTTTATCAGCCGAAGTGAAGTTTACCTATCACAGGCATGTTTACCTCCCGAAGGGAGGCGTAGTCGAAGAGTTACAATCCCAGCTGAACCCTAATATTGGTGTTAACCCGAACCCTTAATGTAGTCGAAGGGTGCTAAAAATGGAAGCATAAGATTTTTAAAACCCAATTATAAACCAAATCATTTCTCGTGTAGACTTCCGTGGTTTACAAAATAGTTAAAGCATTTATTACAAAGCGTTTGCAACCTACAAATTCGTATATTACACCTGCTACAGGAACAATAAACTCATGAAATACACCAGGCTCCAACGACTATACCTTTTTCTATTTTTACTAAACTCCACCGTATCCCATGCGCAAGACAACCTCATAACTATTACCGGAAAGGTGGTAGAAGAGACAGGCGGACAACCTATTGCCTTTGCGACGGTAATGGTAGCGCATGTTGCTACTAAAAAGCCGATATCAGGCACCACCACAGCAGATGATGGTAGTTTTGAGTTAAAGACCGATGCCACTAATTTTTATATAGAGATTAGTTTTCTGGGCTATCAAAACCAAACCTTTGCTAAACCTATCAGTAGCACACCTATCATTGATTTAGGGACTGTAGCCCTTATTGAAGATGCAGAACAACTGCGGGAGGTGGTAGTACAAGGGGAAATATCCCGGACCGAATTTAAGTTGGACAAGCGCGTTTTTAATGTGGGGAAAGACCTGAGTACCACAGGGGCTAGTGCCCTAGAAGTGCTGAACAACGTGCCTTCGGTTAATGTAAATATAGAGGGACAGGTAAGTTTGCGCGGAAGTCAGGGAGTACAAATTCTCATCAATGGAAAACCCTCCATCATCGCTAGTGAACAAGGGAATGCCTTGGGGACCATTACTGCCGATATGATAGATAGGATAGAGGTAATTACCAACCCATCTGCCAAGTACGATGCAGAGGGAACTTCAGGGATTATTAATATTGTTATTAAAAAGGAGGAGCGAAAAGGGCTAAATGGATCTATATCTGTAAATACAGGTGCTCCCAACACACATAGCGTTGGCGTAAGCCTAAACAGGCGTACCGAAAAATTCAACCTTTTTAGTCAGCTCGGAGTCGGAGTGCGGGAATTGCCCAATGATATTGAGACCAGAAACGTAGATCTGGTCAATAATCGGACAATCCTCAGTAGTGGGATCGAATACAGAAACGAAACCTATTACAATATTGTTTTGGGAACGGATTATCATATCAATGAGACCAATGTACTTACCCTTTCGGGAAATTTTGCCATGGAAATAGAGGAGCAACCTTCTTCCACCGCCTTTGCAGCCATTAATTCTGGTGGGGATACTAGTAGCAATTGGGAACGAAATGAGGTTACCGAAGCTAAAAACCCCAAACTGCAATACGAGTTGCAGTATAAAAAAGATTTTAAAGGGGATGAGGACCATACCCTACTATTTAGTGCCTTGGGGAATTTTTTTGGTAAGGACCAGTCGTCCGAATTTAAGAACACTACTATTTCCGGAGCTAATAATGATGCTACCCAACATACGCGGACGGATTTTAAGGAAGCGGTATTCACCTATAAATTGGATTATACCAATCCCTTTACGGAGGAATGGACCTTGGAAACGGGGGCGCAATATGTGCTGAACGATGTGAGCAATGATTATGAGGTAAATAACCTAGTTGATGGGGCGTTTGAAAATGATCCAGGGCTGACAAACATATTTGAGTACAATCAAAAAGTAGTGGGACTCTATGGTACTGGCTCTTACGAAGGTGAGAAATGGGGGATAAAAGCAGGGATGCGATTAGAGCAGACCGATCTGAGTACCTTACTGGCCACTTCTGGGGAAGCTAATGATCAGGATTATACCAATTTTTTTCCTAGTGTGCATACCTCCTATAAGTTTAGCGATAGGATATCCCTACAAGCGGGGTATTCCAAACGTATCTACAGGCCTAGGCTATGGGATTTAAATCCCTTTTTTAATATTCGGAACAATTTTAGCATCCGGCAAGGTAATCCCGATCTACTACCGGAGTTCACGGATTCCTATGAAATTACCAGCATTTATATTTTAGGCAAGACCTCCTTAAACCTGGGTATCTATAGCCGGTATACAACCGATGTGATAGAACGGGTATCTACCTTCCAAAATAATGTAAGCACCTATAGGCCAGAAAATATTGGGACCAATCAATCGAATGGAATCGAGTTTAATACCAAGTATAGTCCCGTAAAATGGTTTACCCTAACGGGGGATTTTAATTATAGTCAGTTTAAACGGGAAGGGATTTTTAATACTACGGTATTCGATTTCAGCGGGGACCAATGGTCGGCCAAATTAATGACCAAATATAAATTGCCATTGGACGTTGACCTGGAGATGACGGGTAATTATCAATCTAGCTACCAAACGGTTCAGAGTACTATTAGCGATAACCTGTACATGGACTTAGGACTTAGAAAGAGTCTGCTTAAAGGCAAGGCGGTCCTCAGTCTAAGTGTAATGGACCTGTTTGAATCTAGAATAGATGAGAGCCAGATCGCCCAGGCAGCTTTTGAAATTTATAATACGCGACAAAGAGGCCGATTTGTATCCTTCGGATTCAGTTACGGCTTTGGAAAAGGAGAAGCCATGGAATATTCTGGCCAAAGAAGACGGTAACGTAATTACCTAAAGTTAGGCTGATCTTTAAACAGGAAATAATCTAGGGATATAAATTTACCTTTCGTTTGCGTATTTAGAGCAAACAATAACCTAAAACTCAAGAAAATGAAAAAGATCACAAAAGAAGATATTAAACAGGAAGTGTTTGATCTTTACGACGATTATGCCCATAACAGGGTAAACAGAAGGTTATTTCTTGATAAACTAGCTACTTATGCGATAGGCGGACTCACGGTAGGTGCGCTACTCAGTTTTATTTCTCCTGATTATGTGAAGAAAATCCAGATAAAAAAAGACGACGCACGGTTAGGGTCGGGTTACATCACCTATAGTTCCCCAAAAGGAGGAGGGGAGATAAAGGCATTGCTATCCAAACCTGCTGAAATTCAGGGGAAGCTACCGGGGATAGTGGTGGTGCACGAGAATCGTGGACTAAATCCTTATATTGAAGATGTGGGGAGAAGGGCCGCCGTGGCCGGATTTATTTCTATTGCCCCAGATGCGCTGACGCCTTTGGGAGGCTATCCCGGGAACGACGATGAAGGAAGGGAGCTTCAACAAAAACGCAATAGGGATGAGATGCTACACGATTTTATAGCGGCCTTTGATTACCTGAAAGCACATCCAGATTGTACTGGTAAAGTAGGGGTGGTAGGTTTTTGTTTTGGAGGATGGGTATCCAATATGATGGCCGTAGCGATTGCGGATCTTTCCGCTGCCGTACCCTTTTACGGGGGACCACCAACGGAAGGGGTTGAAAAGATTAAAGCACCATTGTTGCTTCATTTTGCGGAGCTGGACAAACGGGTAAACGAAGGATGGCCCGACTATGAGCAGGCTTTAAAAAAGCACAATAAAGAATATACCGCTTATATATACCCGAATGTTAACCACGGTTTTCATAACGACACCACTCCGAGGTATGACAGGGATGCAGCTGAACTCGCATGGAATAGGACTATAGATTTTTTCCGTGATAAGTTAGCGTAGGGAAAACACTGCGTTGTATTGTATTGGTGTGTTTGACTTATAAAAAGTCAACCGAACCCTATTGTGGAGTTTACCTACCGGAGGAAGGTTTACCTCCCGAAGGTATGCGTAGTAGAAGGGTGGTAACCCAAGCTTATCTCTATACTCGAATTTACCTACCGTAAGGAAGTTCAGCTTCATAAAGAGAAAAGGAGAAGAATTTTTAAAATTAATACTAAGCTGAAAACAGGTGAGGAAAGCCTCTCGTTTGGTTTTCCTGAGCCCCAAAATAGGGTTCAATCCCGACGCATCGGGACCGAGATTCAGCTTTTTATTTTCTTAAAAAGCGCGGAGTTTAAAAACCGGTTTTTAGATGTATTCTAAAAAATTTATTAGGACCGATCGGAAAATGCAATGCTTTGCATTTGTAGAGAGGGGCCAGTTGGCGCGTTGGCCATTATATCATGAATCATTATATCTTTCAAGAGTCAATATAATATCGTACCCAAAGGATAAGTGTTCCTAGCCGTAACTTTTGCCTAGCCCAGGATTTAAAATTAGGCAAACTTCAAAAGCAACTCAAAATAATGTAGTCTATTATTCGACCTTAACCTCTAGCATTCTTTCCCAAAACAATAATAAAAACCATATCATACTTAGTTCTTACTTTTCCTCTGATGATGTTAAAGGCCTTGGTGATTTGTGCCTCTACCGTTTTTATAGAGACATTGAGGTAGTTAGCAATTTCTGTATTGGTAAGGCCTTCTAGCTTGCTGAGGATAAAAACCTGTTGGCATTTAAGGGGTAAGCGTTTTATTTCCTTGGTAATTTCCTTGTTAATGCGCTCATAACTAGGATCGTCCTGAGCTAGCACCGCCTTCTCTAAACTATCATAATACGTTTGCTCTAAAACCATGATCGCTCTTTTCTTCTTGTACTGGTTGATAAATTCATTGTAAACGGCCCTGTACAAAAAGTTTTTCAGCGAGGTGTGTATATCTAGTTTTTTTCGCTTTTCCCAGGTCTTTAGAAATACGTTTTGTAAAATGTCCTGTGATTGTGCATGGTCGCGGGTAAGGCTAAGGGCATAACCGTAAAGTCGTTGGTTATAAAGGTCTATTAAGGAATTATAAGCGGTTTCTTCTCCAATTTTAAGTCGAGAAACAAGAAAATTATTATTGTCATTTTTCATGTTAATTAAATGGTTTAATAAAAGTAGTTGGTGTTATTTTATGTGAATATAGAAAATAATCGGATAGAAAGTTAGGGTATTTGCATTTTGTATTGTCTATATACTAAAGAGGCGAACTATGGTCAGTCCAGAAGTAGAACAGCTGATTGTTAGGTTCTTATCCAATTCCGCTACTACTGTGGAAATAGATGAGCTAACTAACTGGATCCTGATGGAAGGGAATCAGAAGTTGTTTGATGCTTACGTGCAATCGCATCTGGAAATAATTACGAGCAAGAACAGGCCAGATACGGTGGGTATAAAAAAAAAACTGATCCATAAAATAGAAAAGCATAAAAAGAAGCACGTTTTAAAAACCAGTACTAGATATGCAGCAGTAGGGCTGTTACTTTTATCCCTAGGGTATCTTATACCGTTATCGCTTTTTGTAAAACCAAATACCAATTCAATTTTGCACAAGCAGGAAGAAATCACGATCACTTTGAGCAATGGTGAAGTAGAAACGCTGCGGGGTAGAAAAGAAAAAACAATTAAAGATGCTAATGGAAATAGTATAGGGATTTTAGAGGATACCAAATTAGTATATAGCGGCACCTCCAATACGGAGAAACTGGTGTACAATACCCTAAGCGTTCCCTATGGAAAACAGTTTAATCTTGTTCTTTCCGATGGGACTCAGGTAGTGTTAAATTCGGGTACTTCTATTCGGTATCCTGTAGCCTTTATAAAAGGAAAGGAGCGCACCGTCTATTTAACCGGGGAGGCCTATTTTGATGTTTTTGAGGATAAGGAACATCCCTTTGTAGTTTATGCCAATGAAATGGAGATACAGGTGTTGGGAACCGAATTTAACGTTTCCCATTACCCAGAGAACGATCATATTCAAACCGTTTTAGTAGAAGGTGCTGTAGCACTTCAAATAAAGGGAGATTCAGCTACCGATGCAATAACTACAAGATTGGAACCAGGAACAAAAGGAGAATGGCTAAAAAGTGGGAGTACGATAGCCGTAGAAAATGTAGATACTAAACTTTATACCGCGTGGACCCAAGGTAAATTGGTATTTAGAAATACGGAATTTAAAAAAATCCGTCAGGCCTTAGAGCGACATTATAACGTGGCTATTACAAATAACAACCCCCTATTGGACCAACAAGTGTTCGATGCCACATTTGATATAGAAACCATAGACCAGGTGCTAGAATCGTTTAATAAAAGTTATGCCATTGAATACGATATAGAAAATAAGGAAGTAATAATACAATAATTGTGTAACCCCTAAAACCCAACAGAATGAAATAGACCATTTAACCTATTAGTAATCAGATTGTTTTAAAAACTTGAATCGGATAGCTTTAGTGCTTTTTCCGATTTCACACATAATAATTTAACCGAATAAAAACCAGTTAACACTTCTAGATTATGAAAAAACATTTTAAACTAAGGGGTGGGCTATGCTACCCTTTTAAGCGAAGCCTGAAAATGCGACTCACGTTATTGCTGACCATTGTTTCTCTATTTCAGCTTCAGGCAAATACCTATCCACAAAACAAGGAAATCTCCTTGGACCTGTCCAATGCTACTGTTGGAACTGTTATCAATGAAATTGAAGCGCTTTCGGAATTTAAATTTCTATTGAACAGGAAGGATGTAGACCTAAATAGAAAAGTCTCCATAAAAGCAAATAAAGAAAAAATCGCTACTATTTTATCGGAACTTTTTAATAATACCGATGTAGATTTTGAGGTATTGAACAAACAGATCATCTTGAGCAAATCGGCCAAAAAGACCCTTCCCAAGAGCCCTGTTGGTACTAATGAAAACAACATAAAAACACTGCAATTTACCGTATCTGGAACCATTTCCGATCAAAGTACTATGCCACTACCTGGTGCAAATATTGTAGAGAAAGGTACCGTTAATGGGGTTACTGCTGATTTTGATGGGAACTATTCCTTGGAAGTAGCTAGTGAAAACGCCACATTGGTGATTTCCTACATTGGTTTTGCTACCAAAGAGGTTTCTGTAAATGGACAAACTACCGTAAACGTACAATTGGAAGAGAGTGCTTCTGGATTAGATGAGGTGGTTATAGTAGGGTATGGTACCCAGTCCAGAAAAAACATTACTGGGGCAATTAGTACCATCCCTACCGATAAACTTGCTCAGCGTCCCGTTACCAATACGGCGAATGCTTTGCAAGGGGAAGTTCCAGGATTAACCATCTTTAACTCGGGTGGAGCACCAGGGGTAGAAGATGTTAAAATCCGGATTAGGGGGGTAGGTACGCTAAACAATGCCAATCCGCTAGTTTTAGTAGATGGTATTGAGCAGGCACTTGGTACTGTTGAGCCACAGAACATAGAATCTATTTCCGTATTAAAAGATGCTGCTTCTGCCGCTATATATGGTTCTAGGGCAGCAAACGGTGTTATCTTGGTAACTACAAAACGTGGCGCTTCTACCGGAACTACCATGTCCTACAATACTTTAATAGGTATACAACACCCTAGTTTTTTTCCAGAAAAACCTAGTGACGAGGCTTGGATGAGATTGGAAAATGATGCACAGGTAAATGCCGGTGGTTCTCCTACCTTTTCTGAGGAGTATATTTCCAATGTGATTGCTGGAACAAATCCCTTACAATTCCCATGGGCAAATTGGGAAGAAGGTATCTTTAGAAATGGTGCCCTTATGAACCAACATGGTTTCTCCATCTCTAGCGGTGGCGACATAGGGAAGATTTTCACCTCCCTAAATTATAGCGATACCGATGGTATCATTAAAAATTTCAACAATAAGCGAACTAGCGTAGTGCTTAACGCGGATTTATATGCCAATGATAAGCTGACCTTTAAAGTTGGACTTACCTACCGTAACGGGAATTTTACAGGACCGGGACACGCTATAAATTCATCTGGCATTGCGGGACAACAGATTGTACAAGCACTTCTGCATATGAACAGAAATGTGGTGATGGAGTACCCAGATGGTACCTATGACCTAATTTCTGGACAATGGAATGCTGCTGCTATGGCCAACGAAGGGGAAACCGTAAGGCTTTCCAATGATGTTGTAGCACAGGGAGGTTTTGATTATAAATTCTCGGAAGCGCTTACCCTGAAAGGAAATGTGACCTATAAAAACAATCACCAAGGAACTTCTACCTTTATGAATAGCCTTGCAGGGATGAAAAATTATGTAACCGGTGAGCCTGTTACCGTATCCGGATGGTTTGCTACCAATAGCTTAACAGAAAGGAATATTTCGGAAAGGGAATTGAGTCAGCGGTTGTTCCTAGATTATGAGAAAACATTTGGCTATCATGACCTTGGTGCACTTGTTGGTTACGAGGAGATACACAACAGCCTTAAAAACGTAGCAGCTAAAAGGGAAGGTTTCTTTAATAATGACCTTCGTGATTTAAGCGCTGGTGGTGTGGATAACCAGAGTATAAGCGGATTTAGGGAAGAATGGAGACTTCGTTCCTTTTTTGGCCGAGTAAATTATTCTTTTGACGATCGGTTCTTATTACAAGCCAATTTAAGGATAGATGGTTCTTCTAGATTTGGTGATGGTAATAGATATGGTTATTTCCCTTCCGTTTCTGGAGGTTGGAATATTGCCAACGAGTCGTTTATGGAAAACCTTTCTGACGGGGCTGTCCTAAGTGACCTTAAATTAAGAGCATCTTGGGGACAATTGGGGAACCAGAATATTGGACTTCATAAGTTTAGAAATACATACAACCTAAATCAAGGTTATCAGTTTGGAGGGAATGTAGTTTCCGGGTCCGCTATCACTCAGGCAGGGAATTCGAATATCACCTGGGAAACTACGACCATTACCAACTTTGGTTTGGATGCTTCATTTATTAACAATAGACTCTCCTTTGTAGGAGAATATTTTAGGAAGTACACCGATGATATTCTATTGCAATTGCCTATCTCTAGTACAATTGGGGTGGGTGCACCGGTACAGAACGCAGCAGCGGTTTCCAACAATGGATATGAGCTTAGTTTAACCTACCACAGTCCGTTTAAAGATGACGATGGGTTTAACTATACCATTGGGGTAAATTTCTCTGATGTAATCAATAAGATTGAAGATTTAAAGGGAGCCGGACCTTACTTTAACGATGGTTTTACCGTGTGGCAAGAGGGCTACTCCATTAACGCGCTTAGAGGGCTGGATTCTCCCGGGCTGTATCGTACCCAGGCCGACTTGGATAAGTATCCTGCGAAGTTAAGTTCTAATGCGGGAATTGGTAGCATCATTTACAAAGATGTAAATGGCGACGGAGTTATCTCTCAATCCTTAGCTCCAGGAGGAGATCAGGTAATTATAGGAAATGAAGATCCTCGATACGAATTCGGTTTACGATTTAATGCCTCTTATAAGGGGTTTGACTTCTCCATGTTCTGGCAGGGCGTATTAAAGCAATATCATACCCTAGACGGCGCATTGGTAGAAGGACCTGCTTATCAGAACTTTATTCCTAAGGAAATGGCAGATAACGCTTTTGATCCTGTTAAAAGACCTAATGGAACATGGCCAATGGTAATTGCTGGTGGAAACTGGAATATCGTTAAATCGAGCTTTTGGTTGGTTGATACCAAGTATGCAAGGCTAAAAAACTTCCAAGTGGGATATACTTTAGAGCAGGATGTGTTCTCTAACCTAAGGATGTATGTGTCAGGAGAAAACTTGGTAACCTTTACACCACAGAATCTTTTTGATCCTGAAACCCCTAGAGGTAGAAGCCAGTTCTTTCCACAAACAAAGACTATAAGCGTAGGTTTAAACATCGTATTTTAAAAAAGACAAAATCATGAAAAGAAATAATAATATAAAAGGTTTATTATTCTTCGCTACCGTTGCCTTGTTTATGGGATGTAGTGAAGGGTTTGATGAAGGTTTAGATATAGAACCGACTGGGGCAGTTTCCGAAACTACCTACTGGTCTACCGTAAGGGATGCTGAGTTAGCCGTTAATGCCGTTTATGCCGAATTGGATGGTACGCAAATGGTTATGGCACTAGATGGTATTACTGATCTGGGCTACCATAAGTACTCTAACGTTCCTACCTTTAACGATGTCCGTTTTGGGGAAATAGATCCTTCCAATAGTACTATTACAGGTATTTGGAACCGGTACTATAGAGGAGTGAGAAAAGCGAACGATGTAATTGGGAATATTGTAAAGTTAGAGAACGCAGATCCAGAAGAGATTGCTAGATTGACCGCGGAGGCTAAATTTTTAAGAGCCTATTACTATACGCAGCTTTCCAGTTTATGGTGTGATGTGCCGTTAATTACTGAGGTTATTGATATTAATGACCAACGCCCTACCAATTCTAGGGAAGAGATTGTAACCTTTGTAACCAATGAACTGAATGACATTATAAATTCTAATGCATTGCCATTGAGTTATTCTGCAGATGATACAGGAAGGGTCACCCATGGAGCGGCTTTAACCTTATTAGCGAGAGTAGCGATTCGTAACGGTAATTATCAGCTTGCTCGTGATACTTCCAAAAAAGTAATGGATCTGGGTATTTATAGTCTTTATCCCAATTATGAAAAGTTGTTTCAGGTAGAGGGACAAAACTCCTCGGAGGTAATTTTTGATAGGCAGTTTGCAGTCGGTGGCGATACCTATAATGCCTTTGGTTATTCTGCCGCTTCCTTAGGAGGTAGTTCTAGTGTGGAGCCCATGCACGGTCTTTTTGAAAAGTACGAGTATACCGGCCCTGTGAATCCAGATAATCCGTTTGCGAACAAAGATCCTAGGTGGAACTATATCGCTTATTATACAGGACAGCCTATTGGAAACAATACTACCTATAACTCTTGGCCAGATAGTCCTACGCCAGATAAGATTAGTAGTACCGAGTTTTCTACCGTTCATGGTTATAATTTAAAGAAATGGGTAGATTATGAGTCTTTTGCTGCTAACTCTAACCTTGGGGATATCAATATGATATTGATGCGCTATGCGGATGTCTTACTGATGTATGCTGAATCCAAAATAGAGTTAAATGAGATAGATGCTTCGGTTTACAAGGCGATAAATGATATAAGGCAACGGCCAACTGTTGGAATGCCCGCAATTGCGGAAGGAAAGAGCCAAGCAGAATTAAGAGAAATGGTGAGAGACGAAAGAGCAAGGGAATTGGCCTTTGAGGGCTTGCGTTTGTTTGATATTAATCGTTGGAAAATAGGTGAGGTAAAAGCCGGATTGGTCCAAGGAATGTACTATAAGGAAGCTGGACAATGGAAGATATTGGACTATGGAAGGATAGCAAGCTTTAATGCAGGTAGGGATTATTGCTGGCCTGTTCCACAAGAAGAAATGGATATAAATGATGTAATTACCCAGAATCCCGGGTACGTAAAATAATTGTTATGTTGAAAAAAGAGAATAGTTCATCAGAAGGTTCAGACCGAAGAACCTTCATAAAAAAGGCGGGGGCCGCTACACTTTTTAGTGCAGCGACCCTAAATGCCGGATTTGCAAATCCGTTCCTTGCACAGGAAAAAGTGTTAAAGGTTGGATTAGTGGGCTGTGGGGGTAGAGGTACCGGTGCGGCCGTACAGGCATTGAATGCTGACCCCAATACGGTTTTGCACGCTATGGCCGATGTTTTTGAAGATAGGTTGACCAGCTCCTTAGAATTGGTAAAGAAAGAACACGGGCAGCGGGCTGATGTAAAAAAAGAAAGACAGTTTGTTGGTTTTGACGCCTATCAGAAATTAATTGATTCTGGTGTAGATGTAGTGCTATTGGCCGAACCTCCTGGGTTTAGGCCAAAGCATTTTAGCGCAGCTATAGAAGCGGGTAAACATGTGTTCTATGAGAAACCCGTTGGCGTAGATGCCCCTGGGATACGTAAATTTCTGGCAGCTTCAAAAATGGCCAAAGAGAAGAACCTTTCCATAGTTTCTGGTTTATGCTTTAGATATGATCTGCCTAAACAGACCTTCTTTGGTAAGGTACTGAATGGAGAAATAGGAGCTATAAAATCCATTTCCTCCACCAGAAATGGAGGTGAGCTTTGGTATAAAGATCGCCAAACAGATTGGAACGATATGCAATATAAAATGCGAAACTGGTATTATTACAATTGGTTAAGCGGCGATTTTATTGTAGAAATGTTCGTCCATAGTACCGATATGATATCCTGGGCCATGGGAGAAAGAATGCCATTGAGTGCTACCGGAGTAGGAGGTAGACAGTGGCGTACCGATAAGAAATACGGTAATATTTATGACCACTTTGCTGTAGAATTCGATTATGGCGGCGGATTAAAAGGAAATATCGCTACGAGACAGTTAAGTGGAGGATCGTCCAAAAACTCCGTAGAAATCGCTGGGACATTGGGTAATGCGTTTTATCAGGGCAATAGACACGAAATTTGGGGCGAAAATGAATGGAAGTACGATGGGGAAACAAATGATATGTACCAAAGTGAGCACGACGCCTTGTTTAAAGCTATCCGTAAGGGAAGTGCCATAAACGATGGGGAAATGGCTGCCAATAGTACCTTAATGGCTATTATTGCGAGGGATGCAGCCTATTCTGGTCAGACTATCACTTGGGGGGAAGCAATGAATTCTAATGTATCCCTAGGTCCGGAGAATGATGAATACAGCTGGGACTTAAAGTATGATGGACCTGGTATAGCTATGCCCGGAGTAACCAAAATGGTGTAATTATAGTTCTCGTGAAAAAGTGGTTTGGGAATTTGTGAATCGCTTTTTCACGAGGATACTATATACTTTTAAAAAGATATATGCGGTAATATGTAGGACCATTACTATATTGTAAAAAAAATATATAACCATAAGAAAATGAAGAAAATCTCAATTAGAAAACAAATTGCCCATTTATCGGTAGTATTGATTGCACTAACGGGGTGCCACGCTAATGCTCAAAATGAAGCATTCGAATTTGAATTTGGTAGCGATAATACCTGGGAAAATATGATCTCTGGTAAATCTGGAGAAGAAGCTACCATTAAATGGATAAATGTGAATACCGTCAAAGAAGGGTGGACTGTTGGTGATGATGGGGTGTTGGTAAATTT
Organism: Arenibacter certesii DSM 19833; assembly: GCF_000429545.1. Lineage (GTDB taxonomy): Bacteria > Bacteroidota > Bacteroidia > Flavobacteriales > Flavobacteriaceae > Arenibacter > Arenibacter certesii. The sequence continues at coordinate 142,216 of NZ_KE386914.1, read as the reverse complement.
AGGCCATCCAATTGGAGTGGTAAGATCAGAAAAACAATATGAAAACTTTATTCTGCATGTAGAATGGCGCCATATGGAAGCCGGAGGTAATTCGGGCATTTTTGCTTGGAGTGGCGCAGATCCCAAAGGGAATTCCCCCTTGCCAGATGGTGTGGAAATCCAGATGTTGGAATTGGATTGGGTAAATATAAATGCAAAAGATGGGGTTCCCCAACCCATAGCCTATGTTCATGGAGAAGTTTGGGGTGTAGGTGGAGTAGTAACTAAACCAGACAATCCAAGAGGGGAGAGAAGTAAGTCCATAGAAAATAGAGCCAAGGGAAAAGGTGAATGGAATACCTATGATGTTGTTTGTGTAGACGGAGTGATTAAACTTGCGGTGAATGGTAAATTCGTTAACGGAATTTCTAAATCTACACAAAAGAAAGGGTATTTATGTTTGGAATCTGAAGGAGCGGAAATTCACTTTAGAAATTTAAAAGTAATAGAACTCCCTCCAGGAGTAACTTCTGCAGAACAAATAGCTCCTCTGCTTAGTAATTAGTGTGACCTTTATGGAAGAACAAGAAGCCTGATCTAAAAAGGTCAGGTTTTCCCTTGTTCCGATAGAAAATTGAAATATATGGAGTCGATATAAGACCAGGATGTGATAATAATATCATCCTAGACCTAAAAATAAACGGTGCTTCTTTCTGACCAATTGAATCATCCAATAAAAAATATAACCAACTACCAGCATGAAAAACACCGTAAGATTACGACTATCCGTATTAATGCTATTAGAGTATTTTATATGGGGAGCGTGGTATGTTACCATGGGCACCTATCTAATGTCTACCTTGGAGGTAAATGCCACACAGGTAGGGGCAGCCTATGCCAACCTTTCTATTGCCGCTATTATTTCTCCTTTTTTTGTGGGACTGGTAGCTGACCGATTCTTCTCCGCACAAAAGGTATTGGGAACATTGCACGTAATGGGTGCTGCCACCTTGTATTATATAAGTACCGTTTCTCATTTTCAAGAATTTTGGTGGTTGATTTTGCTCTATACTTTATTATATATGCCTACTATGTCCTTGGTGAACTCCATTTCGTTCTCACAAATGGAGGACCCCGATAAGGAATTTCCGCGGATTAGGGTATTAGGGACTGTAGGATGGATTGCAGCTGGACTTTTAATAGGGTTTATGGAACTGGAATCGTCTTATATGACCTTTCGTATTGCGGCCTATTGTTCTTTAGTACTGGGCATACTAAGTTTCTTTCTGCCTAGTACGCCGCCTACGGGTAAAAGTGCAAGCATTTCCTCCATTCTAGGATTGGATGCCTTGGTTTTATTTAAGAAAAGGTCCTTTATCGTATTTTTTGTTAGCTCAATTTTAGTTTGTATTCCCTTGGCATTTTATTACAATTTTGCCAATCCTTTTCTGAATGATATGGGGATGGATAATGCCGCTGCTAAGATGACAATGGGGCAGGTTTCTGAATTGTTGTTTATGTTGCTGATGCCGCTTGCTTTTAGAAGGCTGGGCATTAAAAAAATGATGCTGATAGGTATTTTTGCCTGGGTAGTCCGGTACCTTCTCTTTGCTTATGGAGATATAGGTCCTGGAATTTGGATGCTGTATTTAGGGATTATTTTACATGGGGTTTGTTATGATTTCTTCTTTGTATCGGGACAGATCTATATAGATAAAAAGTGTAAACCTTCCTTTAGAAATTCTGCTCAAGGGCTAATCACTTTTGCTACCTATGGGGTGGGGATGTTTATTGGCTCTTTTGTATCCGGAGCTGTAACCGATAATTTTCTTGTAGAAATTAAGGGGGTATTAAGTTACCAATGGGAATCCATTTGGTTGGTTCCAGCAATAATAGCGTTGGTAGTTGGATTATTGTTCCTGTTTTTCTTCAGGGAAAATCTCGTAGGACCGCTTGTGTTAGATAATAAGGCGCAAAACATTTTACCTAAATCGGATAAAACCGATGAAAAAGATGCGGCTGGTTGAGTAGCCGTTAGTACTTCTATTAAATAAGAAAAATAAGTAATCCCACATTAAATGCGTAAGTCCCCTATAGAAATTAATGCTAGTAAATAAAAAGTAGGCACTTCTTTATATGCAAAATGTAAGTTTATGGAGGCTTCCTTTTATCAGATGATATCAATATAAAAACCAACCAAATGAAACTACATCGGTGGAGTCCTTTATTAATACTATTAACAATATCATGCATGGAAAACCAGGAATATTATACTTTGGAAGACTTTAATAAGGTAGCTAAAATAGATACTCATATTCACGTTTTTACCAATCGGAACAGTTTTGTAGAACAAGCAAAGAAAGATAATTTTCGGTTGCTTAATATTATGGTGGACCTTTCTAAAGGAAAGGAACTCATAAAATCACAATACAGTTATAGTTTTGCGCAAAAGAAAGCGCATCCAGGGCAGTATGAAGTCGTCTCCTCATTTTCTATAGAAGATTGGGATAATCCCGATTTTATAATGAATACTATTGCGTGGCTGGATAAGAGTTTTGAAGAAGGAGCAATTGGTGTTAAGGTTTGGAAGAATATTGGTATGGTTTTTCGCGATAAAGACAACCAGTTGATTATGATAGACCATCCTAGATTAGATGCTATCTTCAATCACCTGGTAAGTAAGAAGATACCTTTGGTAGGTCACTTGGGAGAACCAAAAAACTGTTGGCTTCCTTTAGAGGAAATGACTACCAATAATGATAGGGCATATTTTGAAGAACATCCACAGTACCATATGTACCAACACCCAGAACTACCCTCTTATGAAGAACAGATAGCCGCCCGGGACCGAATGTTGGAAAAACACCCGGATCTAGTGTTTATTGGAGCACATATGGGGAGTTTAGAGTGGAGCGTAGATGAATTGGCAGAAAGGCTAGATAAGTTTCCCAATATGTCCATAGACCTAGCTGCTAGAATGGGTCAGGTTTTTTATCAGACCGCAGAGGACAGGGAAAAGGTGCGCAACTTTTTTATAAAGTACCAAGATCGTGTACTCTATGCCACGGATTTGACCGATGATGGAAAGGATGATGCTGATGAATTAATGCAGGAGATGCATGATACCTGGTTCCGGGACTGGCGATTTTTTGTAACCGATGAGGTAATGACAAGCAACCTGGTAAATGAAGAATTTAAAGGCTTAAAGCTACCAAAGCAGGTGGTAGATAAGATCTACTTACATAATGCCAAGAAATGGCTCAATATGTTTCCTGAAAATGGAATTTGATATTTCAAATAATCGCTATAGAAATCTGATAATGAATTTTTTTGAGTCAACGTTTTCAAAAACGCCACGCTTTTATAAAAAAATAAAAAGTTGAATCTCGGTCTCGAAGCTTCGGGATTCCTCTAGCGCATCAGCTGGCCTCTTCACGTAAATGCAAACCGTGGCATTTACATTAAGGTTCTCTGCGGATCAGGAAAACAAAACCGGAAGTATATTCCTTATTTGAGAGCAAAAGAGGGAATAGATCATTGCTAATATAATTTTAATCGCTTCATAACTAATAGTATAGTGCTATTAGCTTCAACTGACCACCGATTACTGAAAATCGGCATTTCGACATAAGTTGCTTTTCGCAACGATTGAGAAATCCCACCTCCTTTACCGCCCACTCAAATTGATTACTGTTTATGTTCATGGAACTCAGTGTTAATGGAGTACAACTGATTATTTTTAAGTGGTCATCCCATATCAGGGATGTACATTCATGCATTGAAACTAGGTACAAACACAAATGCCACGGCACAAAACGTCGTGGCAAATGATTTTGCGGTTAAGTATAAAAAAAATACTATTTTAAGAAAGGTTTCTTTCGAACCTACTATTTAATCTTCCAAATAACCGAACTTACCGGTATTGAAGTCGTTAAAGGCCTCCATAAGTTCTTCTCTGGTATTCATTACAAAGGGGCCCTGTGCAGCAATGGGCTCATTAATCGGTTCTCCGCTCAACACCAACACCACGGCATTCTCTGTCGCTTTAATTTCAAAAGTTTCTCCGTCGTTTGCCATTAATGCTAAATGGTCTGTGGGCACCTCTTCATTGCCGTTGATTACCATACTTCCTTCTATAACAAGCAAGGCTGTATTGTAATGGGCCGGAAATTGGAAATCTGCCTTTCCGCCGTTGTTCAGTTTGGCATTAAACATATGTACGGGTGTAAAGGTAGAAGCAGACCCTTTTGTGCCTTTATATTCACCCGCGATGACTTCAATAGTACCCGATCCATCTTTCAATTCATATCGATTGATGTCTTCATATTTAATGGCCTGGTATTTTGGATCGCTTTTCTTGTCCTTTGCGGGAAGGTTTACCCATAATTGTACCATCTGAAATTCGCCTCCCTTTTTACTCCATTCGGTTTCGTGGTATTCCTTATGTAGCACCCCATTAGCGGCAGTCATCCATTGTACATCGCCTTCCCCTATTATTCCACCACCACCACTACTGTCGTGATGCGCTACTCTGCCTTTATACGCAATGGTTACCGTTTCAAAACCCTTATGGGGATGCACACCAACCCCTTTAGGAGTGTTGGAAGGCGGAAAAGTATATTTGGAATTGTAGTCCAGCATAATAAAGGGGCTCATTCGCTCCATATCCATCCGGAATCCGCTTGGAATAAAATTATGTACCCTAAATCCGTCCCCTACAAAATGGGGCGGCCTTGGACTAGCTACTAGTTCTACCGTTTTTGTTTTCATTTTGTTATTTTTTAATTGACTAATTGTTATTTGAATGCTCCCACCAGGACCTGCCCGACTCATTTAGACGGGTTTACCCGGCTTGTTCAGACGGGATTGCCCGAACTGAACCTTTTGATTGATAGTGTTGATCTCCATAAAAGATTTTATGGTCTTTCCATGAAGTAATTGACACTATAAAATTAGCATTATTATAGCTGTTGCGTATTGTTGTAGCGTAAGATCTCTATTTTATTGTAACATTTAATCAACCCTACTTATATAATAATTAATTTGTTTAATATAATCATCATTTTAATCAGAATCGGTTAAAAAACGTGATATTCTCAAAATTGTTTATTCATAGTTATTCTGATACAATTAAAAGAAATTACGTTCGGGATGTACTCTAAAAAACGGATGGAAACAGTATGATGACTTCAATGGTAGAGCAAGAAGAATTAACTTTTGGATATTTGTTTATTTTAATATTATAATTATATACTTAGCATTAAAACTACCTTAGATACTATTGAGTATGGGGTATGCTGTCGGCTACGGGTCATTTTTAATATTTTATATGCTGGCCTTATTTATACCAAAATTGAGTAAATATACTGATGGATTTAGGTATACGCTGTTATATGTTGTTCATCTCCGTCAATTCATTTATTGCGTCAGCTATGTTAATGCCTCCTGTTATAACTGAGGGCACTCCCGGAGAAAATAAATATGGGCCAAAGCCAAAAGAAGTGGATTATGCTAAAGATACACAGTTGGCAAAAAAGAATACATGACCTCAGTCAGATGTTTTTATTATAATCTAACTTAAACGGTTTACGGGATAGTGTATTTCAGGGTTTTCAATATTTGGATATTATTCATTGAAGTCGTTTAGTTAAGTTTTTATTATCTAATCCAAAGACGATCAATATGACCAGTTCATACTTCTTTCCTAATTTTTCCCTTAGAATTCTGAAAGCTCTTGTTATTTGATTCTCGACCGTCTTACGCGATATGGCCAAGTACTCGGCAATTTCAATATTATCCAAGCCTTCTTGTTTACTTAGAAGAAATATCTGTCTACATTTGGGAGGAAGATCATTTATAGCCGCCATAACAAGATTCATTAATTTTTCAGTCTTTTCCATTTCAGTTTCCATTTCATATTGCAGAATGGTATCCATATATAATTCTTCTATGGCCAATAAGGATTTGGTACTTCTATATTGATCAATAAATTCATTATGAACGGCGCGGTACATATAGCCCTTGATTGAAAAACTTTTTATTAGTTTTTTTCTATTCTTCCAAATTTTAACAAATACATTCTGTACTATATCTTGCGATTTTGCTGGGTTATTCACCAAACTGTTGGCGTATACACATAACTTATGGTTATAGGCTTTTACCAAATAAGCAAATGCCTGTTCATTGCCCTTTTCTAGCTGCTCTATCAAAACTGAATTGTTTTTGAAATTCAACTTACTATCCATACATTTTATGAGTGTCTATTCAAATATGATAATATTTTTTGATAAATAATAGGGGACTAGTAAATTGGTTACGTATTATGTGTAGAATTGATAAGCTATGAAGTCCAATTATATCGATAACCTAATAGTGAAGTACCTTAGCCATTCTCTAAAGGAAGAGGAGCTGGATGAGCTAATTTCGTGGCTGGAGCAGCCAGGAAACACCGATGTTTTTAAGGACTTTTCGAAAATTAATTACTCAGTATATTATAAGTTAGGTGATTATGATAGTGAAAATGTTAATAAACACGTACAAGAAATAATTAGAAAGGATAAGAAATCTTATGCTAGGAGAAGAATATTTAGGGTCTCTAGATATGCAGCCATATTAGTTGTATTAGTAGGTGTGCTATTAATCTTTATAAGAGAGAAGCATGCCGCCTCCATTTCTGAGCCCTTTAATAATGAGCAAACCATAACCTTGCAAATGGAGAATGGGCGTTCAGTAATCTTAAAGGAGGAAGAAATTAAAGATATTGTCTCGGAAAATGGAGAAGTTATTGGGAAACAAGTTCAACATGGAATCCAATATACAGATACTAAATTATCTGAATTGGTTTACAACACCCTTAAAGTACCATATGGTAAAAAATTTCAAGTAATTCTTTCTGATGGTACAAGGGTATTTTTAAACGCTGGATCCGGTATGAAATTTCCTGTAAATTTTATTCATGGTGAGAATCGCACCGTTTTTCTGTCAGGGGAGGCATTTTTTGATGTTGCAAAAAACAAAGACCCTTTTATTGTAAATGCAAACAATGTGAAGGTTAGGGTATTGGGAACTCAATTTAATGTTTCGGCTTATATAGAGGATCAAAATATGCACACTGTATTGGTGGAGGGGTCTGTTGAACTATTTTCAAAACAATCCAAGAATAATTCAGCAACACTTCTTCTGCCGGAGCAGGTAGCCATTTTTAATAAGAAAAATGAAAGTATTACAATTGCGGAAGCTGATATTTCGATGACTACTGCTTGGATGAAAGACCAATTAATTTTTAGGGGAGTAGCTTTTAAGGATATTATTAAAAAATTAGAGCGGAGTTATAATTGTAAAATAATAAATAATAACCGGGCTTTAGATGATGAAATTTTCACAGCCACTTTTAATATAGAACTCGAAAGTATTGAGCAAGTTATGGCCTATATTTCAAAAAATAGCCTTAACAACTATTTAATTGATAAAAACAGAACAATCACTATAAATTAAAACGAGCCAATGAAGTAAAAAATCAAAATTTAAAACCAGGATTTGTTTTGTCACATAAAATGGGGCATATTCCACCATCTCTTAAATTGAGCTAATGTGATGTAACGTAAATTTTTGTTAAACCGATTAACCGACCAGAAATATGAAAAATATGTGCTTTAAGGGATGGCTCAAGTCCATTCCTTTAAAAATGACTCTCAAAATGAAACTGACCGCGTTATTGCTACTAGTTTCACTTTTTAAGATCCAAGCGAATTTTTATTCACAGAACACCAAAATTTCCATAAATCACGATCAAGTAAGTATCGCGGATGTCTTTAAGGAAATTGAAAAGAAGAGTGAATTTAGGTTTTTGTACAAAAACAAAGAAATAGATCTTAAAAGAACAGTTTCCTTACATGTTAACAAAGTGAATATCTATGATATCCTTGATCAACTTTTTAAGGGAACACCTATTAAGTATGAGGTGATGGACAATCGGCAAATTGTGCTTACCAAACAAATTGAAAATATCATAAAAATGGATAAAAGTGTTCCAGTTGGGGAATTAATACAACAATTCGCCATTAATGGAACTATACAAGATGATACTGGAACTCCGCTGCCAGGGGCCAATGTGGTTGAAAAAGGGACAACCAACGGGGTGACCGCAGATTTTGATGGTAACTTTACTATAAGTGTTGAGAGTGGCACTGCAACCCTTGTCGTTTCCTATGTAGGTTTTGCCACTAAAGAAATACCTGTGAATGGACAAACCAATGTTAATATTGTATTGGAGGAAAGTGCTGCTGGATTGGATGAGGTGATTGTGGTGGGATATGGTACGCAACGAAAAGTTAATTTAACAGGTGCCGTGAGTCAGGTAGGCTCTGAAGTAATAGAGAATCGTCCAATAAATAATGTTACTCAAGCATTGCAGGGCGTTGTTCCCAACTTGAATATAAATCTTGCAGATGGAAAGCCAGGTCGTTCCGCAAGTTTTAATGTACGTGGAGCGTCTTCCATTGGGCAGGGAGGGTCCGCTCTCGTCTTGATTGATGGGGTTGAGGGGGATCCCAGTCTACTTAATCCCAATGATATAGAAAGCATTTCGGTTTTAAAGGATGCCGCTTCAGCTGCAGTATACGGTGCAAGAGGAACTTTTGGTGTTGTATTGATTACCACTAAGACTCCTAAAAAAGATAAAATAACTATAAATTACACTTTAAACTCCGGTTTTAAATCGCCAACAACAGTGCCTGATTTTGTAACTGACGGTTATACATTTGCTAAGAATTTTAATGAAGCATATAATGCTTGGAACGACTACAGTAGAATTCCTTCTTCTATCAATAAAACACAAAGTTTTTCATTAGCTTACCTAGAGGAATTAAAAAGACGTTCCGAAAATCCTAACCTTCCCGATTATGAAATAGATGGTGACGGTAACTATATCTACTACGCTAGTACAGATTGGTATGGATTGTTGTATAAAGATATATTAACATCTATTGATCAAAATATTTCTGTCTCTGGGAGCAACGATAAGATTAGCTATTATATATCTGGAAGGTACAATAATCAAGAAGGATTATTCAGATATAATTCTGATGATTATTCAATGTATAACTTTAGAGCTAAAGGGGAAATAAAAATTACTGACTGGTTCAGTTTAGATAATAATACGGAATATTCGGTTCAAAAATACCACCAGCCGTTAAACGTTGGAGAAGGTGGTGGTATATGGAGAAATATTGCGGATGAAGGACATCCTACCTCTCCCATGTTTAATCCAGACGGAACATTAACCCATGCAGGGTCTTATGCTGTAGGTGATATGTGGTATGGGAAAAACGGAGAAGACACAAAAAGAGCTCTCATCAAAAACACGACTGGTTTAACCGCGAAATTTCTTGATGATAAATTGAGAATTCGAGGGGATTTTACGTTCTCTATGGATAATCGATCATCATTTCGTAGACGGGTTCAAGTGCCATTTAGCCGGCAAGAGGGTGTCGTAAATTATGTTGGTACAACAACGAATGATATCAGAAGAATTAGTGCTGAGACAAATTATATTGCATCAAACATTTATGGAGAGTATGAAACCACATTTAATGAGAATCATTATTTTAAAATAATGACTGGATTTAATTATGAAGAAAGAGCCTACGAGTCTTTTACGGGATCTAGAAATGGTATCTTATTTGAAGATGCAGAAAATATTGCGTTAACTATTGGTGAAAATATTAACGTTGATGGGGGCTTTGATAAATGGCGCGTTGCCGGTCAATTTTATAGAGTCAATTATAGCTTTAAAGACAAGTATCTGTTAGAATTAAATGGAAGACTCGATGCTTCTTCGAAATTTCCTTCGGATCAACAAACTGCTTTTTTTCCATCTATTTCTGTTGGATATATTTTATCGAATGAATCCTTTTGGAATATTGATAGAGATATAGTATCCAATTTTAAATTGAGGGCTTCGTATGGTTCATTGGGGAATGGGAATGTTTCTCCCTATTCTTACATGGAATTGTTTAACATATCTCAATTGGGAAGGATAATCAATGGAACAAGGCCTGCTTACACTTCTCAGCCCAACATTATACCACTGGGGTTAACCTGGGAAACTGCAACAACAACAAACTTTGGTGTTGATTTAAGTTTTGCTTCAAATAAGTTAAATGTAACTGCAGATATTTATCAACGGTTAACTAAAGATATGTATACTACCGGTTTGCCTGTACCAGCTATTTTTGGAGCTACTGTGCCAAAAGGGAATTATGCTGATATGAAAACAAATGGTTGGGAACTTTCAATGAGTTGGAGAAATCAATTTGATTTAGCCAGCAAACCTTTTAACTATGATCTTCGTTTTATTTTGGCTGACAACAAATCGGTAATTACAAAATTTAATAATCCAGAGAAACTGTTATCCAATTACTATGAAGGTATGAGGTTAGGTGAAATTTGGGGTTTTGAAACGGAAGGGTTATTTCAAAGTGAAGCGGAAATTGATGCCCATGCAGACCAGTCATATATTAAAGTTTCATCTAATAATATTTGGTTACCTGGGGATATAAAATTCGCAGATTTGGATGGGGATGGCAAGGTAGATATTGGTCAAAATAGGATAAGTGATCCTGGCGATCTCAAAGTTGTAGGGAATTCCAGTCCTAGATTTACTTACGGGTTTAACCTAGGCGCAGATTGGAATAATTTCTTTTTCTCTGCATTCTTTCAGGGAGTGGGGAAGCAGGATTGGTTTCCAGATAGAGAGGCAAGTTCATTCTGGGGACAATACAATAGGCCATATAATATGTTGCCAAAGTGGCATCAGGACAATGTTTGGTCCGAAAGTAATCCTAATGCATTTTTACCGAGGTATAGAGGATATATTGCACAAGGAGCTGGAAGGGAACTTTCTGTTGTACAGTCGCGTTATATAATGAACGTTGCATACCTTAGATTGAAAAACATTCAAATTGGAGGCAATCTACCTGAAAGTGTCATGAAAAACCTTTCTTTTTTATCTAACGTTAAACTTTATGTTTCTGGAGAAAACCTATGGACAACGTCACCATTATATAAAAGAACAACAGATTTTGATGTGGAAAATATTGGTGGATCGGATCCTGACTTAACTTCAGGTGAAGGACGTAGGTCTGGAAATGCACTAAATTATCCCATGTTGAAAACAATTTCATTTGGGATTTCTGCCACATTCTAACAAAAAAAAATAAAAGACTATGAGATACTTAATTATATGGTTAACGTTCATTGCTCTTATTTCTACATCTTGTGAAATGGAAGAGCTCCCTAAAGCTGAGGTGTCAAAAGAATCTGTATTTAATACTGAAGCAGGTTTACAGCTATATACGAATTCATTTTATAATATATTACCGTCAGCACAAGACATTTACTTGGGCGATGACATGTCTGATTATATTGCACGAAATTCAATTGATCAATTTCTTACAAAAAGTTATGGGGCTAATCAGAGCTCAGGATGGAGTTGGTCGGATTTAAGAAATATTAATTTTTTTCTGGAAAATAATAACTCAGAGGAGATTGATCCTATTGTTAGAAATCACTATAATGGATTGTCCAAATTTTTTAGAGCGATGTTTTATTTTGAAAAACTAAAGCGTTTTGGAGAGGTACCATGGGTAGGAGAAGTACCAGAGATAAGTGATGATGATCTTTTGTATGCAGAAAGAGATTCCAGAGCTATTGTAATGGATTCTATTTTGGCCGATATAGATTATGCTTGTAATAATATCACAACCAATGTAGACCCAACCAGTAGTACTATATCAAAATGGGTAGCCTATGGTATTAAATCCAGAATTTGTTTGTTTGAAGGTACTTATCGGAAATACCATTCTGAACTTGAACTACAAGCAAGCGCCGATTTTTGGTTGGAAGAAGCTGAATCTGCAGCAAAACTGGTTATTGAGAATTCAGGATACTCTTTAAACTATTCTGGCACACCGGATTTAACTTACCGCAATCTCTTCATTAGTAAAAGCCCTGTAAATACAGAAGTAATGCTTGCTGTGGTAATGGACCAGGAGTTGGGTGTATTGCATGGTGCCAATTGGAAATATACTAGTCCCACTTATGGCGTTAAATCTAGTTTGTCAAGACAATTTATCAATACTTATCTTAATTTGGATGGAACACCTTTCACTTCTAGTCCTGACTTTGAAACTACGATTTTTAAGGAAGAAGTTAAAAATCGAGACTTAAGGCTAAAGCAAACTATAAGACTTGGCGATTACACAAGAACCAACGGGGACAGAGTTGTTCCAGCCCCACCAACTTTTCAATATGTTCTCACCGGCTATCAACCTATAAAATGGGTTTTAGATGATAATTATTATGATCTAAGGGACTACAATGATAATTCTGTTTCCATACTTCGATATGCAGAAGTACTCCTAAATTATGCTGAAGCTAAGGCGGAACTCGGAACTCTAAATGATGCTGATTGGGCCCTAACAATTGGAGCATTGAGAGGACGTGCAGGTATTGAAAATGGCATAAGTCAATTGCCGACCCAGGTAGATGAATATTTAAAATCAAATTATTTCCCTGATTTGAATGACCCCGTTTTATTGGAGGTTAGAAGGGAAAGAGGAATTGAACTGGTTATGGAAGGGTTTAGGTTTGATGATTTGAGGCGATGGGATAGAGGTGATTTGATGAAAATTAACTGGAGAGGGTTCTATGTCCCAGCATTGAACGAACCAATGGATTTAAATGATGATGGTATTGATGATGTTATTTTTGTTCTGGAAGTGCCAAATCCTTTGCCTGACGTATCCTACGAATTTGTTGCTGTTGGGCCTACAATAAATAACGAACCTAATCCTCAACGTTTGTCGAATGGAACAAGTGGAGAATTGACTTGGTTGGATAATGTTCCCAGGATTTGGGATCAAAAAAGATACTATTACCCGATTCCCGAAGAAGATATTCTTATGAACCCAAATTTAAAGCAAAATCCAGGTTGGTGATAACAAATCGGAACTTTAGTTGTTGTGGATAATTTAAAAGCAAGGATGTAAGCTTCTAAATATTGATTTGTAAAAATAAGCCTCTGGAAATCAAAATGGTGATTTCAATATCAAGGAGGCTTATTTTAAATACCAATTATATAATAAAAAGACTAATTGATACTTCTTTTGTTAATTTATTACAAGTCGTTATTATTAGTTAGTTATAACTTTTATTCATATTTAAATAAATAATTATGAAGTCAGTAGATAATTTATTTTTGATTTTTATAATAATCTTCTTTACTGGGGTGAATATTACATTCTCACAGACATTTAGGGTAGGCAGTTATAATTTGCGGTATGATAACCCAAATGATTCTTTAAATAATTGGAAATACAGGCAGAAAACGGTTGCCAATTTAATTCAATTTCACGATTTTGAGATTTTTGGGACTCAAGAAGGGTTAGTTCATCAATTGGAGGAATTATCTAATTCACTCCCTAATTATGCATATATTGGAGTTGGCAGGGATGATGGGAAAAAGAAAGGTGAATATTCTGCTATATTTTACAATACCCAGAAGTTTCAACTTATGGATAAGGGGGATTTTTGGTTGTCTCAAGATCCTACTCAACCTAATAAGGGATGGGATGCAGCATTACCTAGAATATGTTCTTGGGGTAAATTCAAAGATAAAGTAACGAATTTTACATTTTTCTTTTTTAATGTTCACTTTGATCATGTGGGGACAAAGGCAAGATTAGAAAGCGCAAAACTTATTTTAAAGAAAATCAAGGAAATTACCAGAGAAAACCCCGTCTTGTTGACTGGCGATTTTAATATTGATCAAACCAGCGAAGGATATAAGATTCTTGATGGTTCTCCCATACTAAAAGATGCTTATAACTTAGCCAGTCTTAAATATGGGGCTGAAGGAACTTTTAACGGTTTTAATATAAACTTAAATCGTAAAAGCCGAATAGATCATATTTTTGTGAGCGATAATTTTAATGTTTTAAAGCATGGAATTTTAACAGACACCTATCATACGGATGTTGATCAGCTTAAAGAACTTCAGGATTTAGATGCTTATTCGAAGGATGTGATACTTTACGCAAATGAGGCACGATTGCCTTCAGATCACTATCCCGTGTTAACAGTTCTGACTTACTAAATTATCGGTATAATCTAAAATAATCAGATAGTGACATATGAAGGGTCCAATTTTAAAAAAGAATTCTTGTAAAATAAATGATTTGAGTTGGTTAATTTAGTTGGAAAAGGAGCAAAGGGGAACTTTTAGTCCTTTTTTATTCTATTAAAGTTTGTTATCTATCTATGAATAGGAAATCTTATCAATTTGATTTATATCATTGCATAACAGCCGCTATTAAGATCCCCCTTATGGATTACTAAACTTAATTCGTGAATCAAATTATTTGGATGATTATAGGTTTTTGTTTTCGTTTTAATCATAATTGAATTATTTAAAACCTTATACTGGTTTATTCTTAAATGGTATGAACCAGTAAAAGAACATAACTAACTTCTAATTTTTTATAACATTCATGAAAATATTAGAGGTTAATATTTTTAACTATCGATCCGAAGGTAATAGGTTAATGCTTTCCAATTACAAACTTCATGTTTACTATGAAGTTAATGGCATAGAATTGTTTAATTTACATGAAGACATTGGAAAATTAAATAATTTAGAAAATTATCATACTCAAAAAGGAGAGGATATATGGAATTAACAGAAATATTCTTGTAAAAAAAAATGCACCATGTTCAACACAATTAAACTGTAATTATTTTTATAATAAAAAGTCAAGGATATAAGAATAATTCCAACCAATGAAACCAAATTAAAATGATAAGAAAGCTTTATGCAATACGCTTGATGGTTATTCTCTGTTCAAGTATGGGATTTGCACAAAATGTAAGTCAGCCTAATATTATAATAATTTACACTGATGATATGGGGTACGGGGATATCAGTAGTTTTGGTAATCCTACCATCCACACCCCAGAATTGGATAAAATGGCCGCAGAAGGCATGAAACTTTCCCAATTCTATGTAGCTGCTACCGTTTGCACCCCATCTAGAGCAGCATTGCTGACAGGTAGTTATCCAAAAAGGGTAGGTTTGGAAAAAGGGGTTTTATTTCCCGATTCCAAAACTGGATTAAATCCCGATGAAGAAACAATAGCAGAAGTTCTAAAAAAAATAGATTATAAAACAGCCTGCTTTGGGAAGTGGCACCTAGGACACCACGATAAGTTTTTACCCCACAGGCAAGGGTTTGATGTATTTTACGGGTATCCCTTTAGTAATGACATGAGTAAAAAAGAACAATCCTTAATAAATAATAGGGCTTCCACATACCCTTGGAAACTACCTGTTCTCTCACAAAGTGACACCCTAGAGCTGGATCCAGACCAACGGCTTTCCACAAAAGTAGTAACGCAAAAAACCATCAATTTTATCAAAGAAAATAAAGCAAGTCCTTTCTTCATTTATTTAGCACACCCCATGCCCCACATTCCAATTTATTCCTCCAAGAAATTTGAAGGAAAAAGTGTGAGAGGTCCCTACGGTGATACCATTGAAGAAATAGATTGGAGCGTTGGTGAAATTTTAAAAACCATCAAAGAATCCGGAATCGATGAAAGAACCATGGTTATTTTTACATCGGATAATGGTCCGTGGAAAGTATATAAAACAGAAGGCGGATCTGCTGGACCTTTACGAGGTGGTAAAGGAACCACCTGGGAAGGTGGTCAGCGTGTCCCGTGTATCGTTAGATGGCCAAGTAAAGTGCCTTCGGGGAGCTTACAAACCCAGGTACTAACCAATATGGATCTACTACCTACAATAGCTTCTATCTGTAATGCAGAATTGCCAAATGTTAAAATAGATGGTGTAGACATGTCTGCCGCGCTTTTTGACCAAAACCATAGAATGACTTCTAACCCCTTTCTTTATTATGCTAAACAAGGTAAGCTTGAAGGCATAAGAGACGGTAAGTATAAACTACTTATTAAGGATGAGGGAACTTTTTTGTTTGACTTGGAAAGTGATATTTCAGAAGAATACAATCTTGCGGAAGAAATGCCGGAAAAAATCAGCAATCTTAAAAAACAGATGTATAGTTTAGATGAAAAGATCACAAATGGAAAGAGACCAGTTGGCACACTCTAAATTTATCAATATGAGAACAAATTTTGCACTGTTTTTAGTACTGATAATTTCAGCAATAGGTGTTGCACAAGACAGAAAGAAACCTAATGTCCTATTTATAATTGCGGATGATCTCACGGCTACAGCTGTATCTTCCTATGAGAATATAGCTAGTAAAACCCCTAACATAGATAAACTAGCTAGAGAGGGGACACGGTACACCCACGCTTATTCTCAGTATCCCGTTTGTGGTCCTTCCCGGGCCTCCTTAATGTTCGGATATTACCCTAATGCAACCCAAACCTATGGATATGTCAGCGGTCGGGAACAAGTAGGTGATAAACGAAAGTCCTGGTCTCAGCTGTTTAAAGACAATGGATATTATACAGCTCGGGTAAGTAAAATTTACCATATGGGAGTTCCTATTGATATTGAAACTGGTTCTGACGGTCAAGATGACGAGGCCTCTTGGACCGAACGATATAATAGTCAAGGTCCTGAGTGGAAAGCAGAGGGAGAGGCAGAATTGGTGCAAAACAATCCATTTGGAGATAAACCAAGAAAAGGGGGTAATGTCATGACCATAGTAAAAGCAGATGGGGATGATTTAGTGCATTCCGATGGTAAGACTGCAGAAAAGGCGATAGAATTAATCAGGAAGCACAAAAATGAACCTTTCTTTTTGGCCGTGGGTTTGGTTAGACCACATGTACCCTTTGTAGCACCAAAATCTTATTTTGATCCTTATCCCCATTCGGAAATAGTGTTACCTCCCAAAGTCCATAATGATTGGGATGATATACCAGCTCGTGGTATTAATTATGTTACCAGTGTAAATGGGGAAATGTCGGAAGAGCAAGAAAAGAAAGCAGTAGCTGCCTATTATGCATCGGTGTCTTATATGGATGCCCAGGTGGGGAAGGTACTCAACACACTAAAAGAAGAAGGTTTGGAGGATAATACTATTGTTATATTTACCTCAGACCATGGTTTTCATTTGGGGGAGCACCGTTTTTGGATGAAAGTAAGTTTGAAGGAGGAGTCCGTTCGGATACCATTAATTATTAAAATGCCAGGCAAGGAACCTGCGGTTTGCAATTCATTTACAGAATTATTGGATCTTTATCCCACTGTAGCAGAATTGGCAGGATTAAAATATTCTAAAAACATTCAGGGTAAAAGTATCGCAAAAACATTGGATAATCCTGATATTGAGGTGCGGGATATGGCTTTTTCCGTAAGTCAGGGAGGAAATTCCTTTTTAATTAGGACAAAAAAATGGGCGTATATTCAATACGATGAGGATGCCGGATCGGGGATGGAATTATTTGATATGGAGCACGACCCCAAACAATACAATAACCTTGCAAATAACCCACAATATGCTAATGTAAGAGCGGAGATGCAAAATCGGTTAAGGGCAAAATTAAAGGAGGTAAGAACTAATGATCTCGAGATTAAGTATCAAAGAAACTAAGTAAACCATTACCACATTTTATTATTAAAATAGAACCAATAGAAATGAGAAAATCAATTAGCTGCCTAGTGATGTTGGCTGTAGTAGCCTCATCTTTCGCACAAAAGAAAGAAAAGGACCAAAAAAGACCCAACATCGTATTTATTATGAGCGATGATCATGCCTATCAGGCGATAAGCGCCTATGGTCATAAATTAAACAATACACCAAACATCGATAGAATAGCTAAAAACGGTGCTATTTTCAACAACTCCTTTGTCACCAATTCTATTTGTGCTCCCAGTAGGGCAGTGATGTTAACAGGAAAACATAGTTTTATAAATGGTAAGGTAGACAATGTGCAGGAGTTTAATTGGGATCAAGAAAGCTTCCCTAAATTGTTACAGCAGAACGGATATCAAACGGCCTTGATCGGAAAAATACATCTAGATGGTCTACCTCAGGGATTTGACTATTCCGCTGTTCTTCCTGGACAGGGGCATTATTATAATCCCGATTTTATCATCAATGGGGATAAGCAACAATTATCGGGATATGTTACGGAAATAACTACCGATCTTACTTTGGAATGGTTGGCAAATAGAGATCAGGATAAACCATTCTGTGTTCTTTATCACCAAAAAGCACCCCATAGGGAATGGCTACCAGCAAAAAAGTATTATTCGGAATACACCAAAATGGAATTCAAGGAACCAAAAACCCTATTTGATGATTATAGCAACCGGGGTTCTGCCGCAAAGAGTTCCGAAATGAATATTCTTCAACATATGAACTGGGCCGGAGATTCTAAAATAAATCCTGAGGTTATGGAAGAATTGGGTATAAAAGAAACTTCCAATTGGGGAATTGGGGCCTTAAAACATAATTTAGGACGAATGGATGCGGAGCAAAGAGCCTCCTGGGATTCTATATATGGTCCTATCAATGAAGAATTTAAAGAGATTTATCCTAGTATGTCCCAAAAAGAATTAATGCAATGGAGGTATCAAAGGTATATGCAGGATTATTTAGGCAGTATAGCCTCGGTAGATGAGGGAGTAGGGCAGGTGTTAGACTTCCTAAAAGAGAATGGGTTGGACGAAAATACGATTGTAGTCTATACTTCCGATCAAGGTTTTTATTTAGGAGAGCACGGTTGGTTCGACAAACGTTTTATGTACGAAGAATCCCTAAGGACTCCTTTTGTGATATCGTATCCCAAAGAAATAAAACCAGGAACAGAGGTTAACGAAATGGTTCAAAATATTGACTATGCTCCCACACTTTTGGATTATGCCGGCGTTAAAATTCCCAAAAAGATGCAGGGGGAATCGTTTAGGAAATTAGTAAAAAATGAAAATACAGAGTGGCGAGACGCCATATATTATACCTATTACGAATATCCTTCTATACACATGGTAAAGCGGCATTATGGGGTGCGTACGCATCGCTATAAGCTGATACATTTTTATTATGATATTGATGAATGGGAACTATATGATTTGGAAAGTGACCCCAACGAAATGAAAAACGTTTATAATGATGCTACCTATGCCGAAGTAAAAACTATGATGCATAAAAGGTTAAAAGAAATGCGAAAAAAGTATGGAGATTCAGATGAGAATGACCAACGCTTTTTAAAGGAATATTTAGCGAAAATCAATAAATAACGAGTTAATTTGGAGATGAGTTGATTTGTTAATTTGAAAATTTGATTTTATGTAACAATTGATTAATGTAAAAATTAAGCAATGTAATAATTTGAAAATCAGCACCCTGTCATTTCCTTTTGAGTTGCCTATTACAACGTTCCGAGCCATCGGGAGAGAAATCACACTCGCAGGAGTAGGGGTAGATAACTTTCTGTATGAGTTTTTCTTCCCTGCCGTTGATTATAAATTGACTAAGCGCTGCAAAGTATTGATAGGTTGGATTGTTTACAGCAAAAGAAGATTACTTCCAATTTGTTCCCGCTACTGGACACGAGTCAATTTGAAAATTTGAAATGTAGATTAATGTTATCCATTTTCAATGGATCAATTAGTTTATTTAAATACAGGATGGTTAGGATCTATTTCACCAATCTTAATCTAGTTTACTATCTTTAAAATTAAAAATTAACGGAATCAAATGACCACAATTAAATCTATCAGTCCTATTTGCTTAACGCTTCTCTTCGTTTTCTTATGCCAAGGGGTTTATTCCCAAGCATCAGATAAGAGCAAACCTAATGTCATTGTTATTATGACGGATGATCAAGGTGCAATAGATCTTAATAGTTATGGAGCTAAGGATCTGTATACTCCTAATATGGATAGGCTTGCTAAGGAAGGTGTTAGATTTACCCAGTTTTATGCTGGAGCACCCGTGTGTTCTCCATCACGCGCAGCCCTATTGACCGGAAAGACTAACCTACGGGCAGGTCTTCCCAACAATGTACCTACCCCTGAAGGGGCCGAAAAAACGGGTAGCTATGGGCTACCAACAGAACAGGTTACTATGGCGGAAATGTTAAAGGAAAATGGGTACTATACCGCCTTGATCGGAAAATGGCACTTGGGACACAGAGAGCAAAATTTGCCGAATGGACAAGGGTTTGATTATTTTTTTGGCCATCAACGAGGCTGTATCGATAACTATTCCCACACATTCTATTGGGATGGTCCCAATAAGCACGACTTATTTAGAAACGCGGAGGAAGTGTATTATGATGGATCTCACTTTTCGGATTTAATGACCGAGGAAGTCAAGCAAGTGATCAATCACAAACAAAACGAACCTTTTTTTATTTACTGGGCCTTTAATGCACCCCATTATCCGTATCAGGGGACAAAAAAATGGCTGGACTATTACCGTGAATTCCCTACTCCCAGAAAGGAATATGCTGCATTTATTTCAAAAACTGATGAGGCAATAGGAGAGGTGCTGGACTATCTAGATCGGCAAGGCCTTGCGGATAATACTATTGTAGTCTTTCAGTCAGATCACGGACATTCCTTGGAGGAACGGGCATTTTGGGGTGGAGGAAATGCAGGGCCCTATCGGGGTAGTAAATTTAGTTTATTTGAAGGAGGTATCCGTGTACCAGCCATTATTCGCTATCCTGGAGTAATTCCATCCAATGAAGTGAGAGACCAGCTTACTATGCAAATGGATTGGTTTAGCACAATAGCTGAACTGACGAGTTCTAAAGTATCAGAGAAAATTGACGGTAAAAGTTTAATGCCTATTATTTTAGATGCTAAAAAGGAATCTTTACACGATGTAGTGCACTGGCAATTTGGCAGTTATGATGATAGCACTGCGCAATGGGCAGTACGTAAAGGGCCATGGAAACTTATAGGGAATGTAAATGAGCCACTTGGTAAAGAAAAGAGTAAGGACTTGGAGAAGTTGTTTTTGGTGAATTTAGAGAAGGATATCGCTGAACAATATAATTTGGCGGAATCCAATCCTAAAATTTTAAAGGAACTTTTACAGTTGCATAATTCTTGGTTAAAGGCTGTACGATTAGAAATGAAGCAATAACAAATATGGATTGATTGGATCTAGTAAATAAGTTGCATCCTAGAGTAATGTAAAACTGTAGAATTTCCTTTAACTAGTTTCTTTATTTTACCACTATCAAATCTAATTTTTAATCCGCAAAGGCCTGAATTATTTTCCAATTTTTAGTCGCTATTACGTCATTAAATTGCGATAAGAATGATAGCTCTTCTTGGTTGAACGATTCTTTAAAACTAGTTGATTGTGGGGAATAGAAATCGTCCCACAATTTCTCTATTTCTTCATGACTATTGGTCTCTGGATAAGCCCTCATACTACTTTCCTATAATTCTTTTGAAGCGGATACAGTAAGAATTTCATTGAGTATTTCCTGCGGACTCTGTGAAACTATTGCTTTATTAAGGATAACTACTCCACAATTTTCACACCTCAGGGCAGGAACGCTTACTGTGCTAAGTAAGATTTTAATTTCCTTTCCGGAATCGGATTTAAAATACAAGTTTTGATGGGATAGTCCAAAATAACATAAATCCACCAAATTTCCCCTGAATACAGACTTGTCCATTTTTCACCTCTCCATTAGGCACACTCTAAGCTCATTAAAATCGGATATGGTTGATCGGAACATTAGTAAACAAAACGATATCTCATTTAGTTTTGAACCGGATGTACTATTTAGAAAAAAAATGAATTAGGACCTTTTATAAAGGAAAACAATTTAATTTTATAAACTATTTCCGTAAGTCACCTGTTCACTAATAGGTCTAGCCCAATATAGCATGTGCTTGGGATTCCTTTATTTTTTTATAGAAAATTGTTTTTAAATAGTTGCTCTCTGGAAATGAAATTGGATGGTCATCATCGTGTAAAGTCGTTTGTAAATACTTCCATCCATTAGATTTTGTAATTCCTCCATTTTGATGAACCATCTGAAAGTCTTCTAAGTTGATTCGACTAGAACAGGAGCCTAAAATTAAAGTGCCGTTAACAGCTACCAATTCTTTTCCTAACTGCGCCAATCGTTCATATTGCTTAAGGGCAATGGGGACTTCAGTTGCTTGTTTGGCAAAGGAAGGGGGATCTATGATAACAATATCAAATTGTTTTTTATTATCAATTAATTCCTCTAAAGCCGTAAAAGCATCCGCAACCACCGGAGTCCATTTTGTAGGATCTAATCCATTAAGTTCCAAATTTTCGAAAGCCACGTCCATTGCGGGCGCGCTAATATCGATAGAGGTTAAGGATTGAGCCTCACCTTTTAATGCGTGAATACCAAAACTACCAGCATAGCTAAAGACATCCAAAACCTTTTTTCCCCTTGCATTTTGTTGTACCCAAAATCTGTTAGGTCTTTGGTCTAAGAAGAATCCAGTCTTATGCCCCGATCGGGTATAGGCTAAGAATTGTACTCCATACTCATTAAAAGCTACCTTTTCATCGTGCAGGACTTTGCCTATGACATCTCCTTCCTGATAAGAAAAGGGATTGTTCTTTAAAATTTTA
Source organism: Arenibacter certesii DSM 19833 (assembly GCF_000429545.1). GTDB lineage: Bacteria > Bacteroidota > Bacteroidia > Flavobacteriales > Flavobacteriaceae > Arenibacter > Arenibacter certesii. The sequence continues at coordinate 119,603 of NZ_KE386914.1, read as the reverse complement.
CGGCTAAAGCGGATCACAATGGCCTCAATATTAAACTGCTTTTTTATTTCTTGTATCAGTAGCTGTTTATAAGGTTTCCAAATTTCGGAGTATATTTTTAGCACCCCTACTTCTGCATAAATATCTAATACTAAGCCGGGAAAGCCATCGTTTTCTCCATGAATACCTCGATACCCGCTAACTCCGCTAGTAATTAGGTGCTTTCTTTTGGAATACGCTTCTTTAAGTTGCACTTTCCAAAAATTGGGTGATAGTTGTAGGCGCGCACCCCTATAAATAATCTTTATTCGGATGATTTCTCTTGGATCCCATAATCCAAATGCAAAGGGTTTATTCGTTCTTTGATCAAAAATCACACATACACTTCCCGGAATTGCATTTCCGGCCGGACCCTTCTCAATACTTTGTTCAAATACCCAAGGATGTCCTTGTTTAACAGCTTTTTCGGCTGCTTTAGTTAGTTTAATGGCAATAGTTGCAGGTACTTTCATGTATTAAATGATAATAGACATTATGAAGAAAATAGAAGAAAGGCATTTCTGTTTTTCTTTTTCTTACCAAATTGAGCAACATAGCCTATTTTCCGCAGATGGCAAATGATAGTAGTGTAAAACGACTAAAAATGAGTGGTTTAGTGGTTTTTAGGGAATGGATTGAATATGAAATGGAAACTCCTAGTTAGAGAGCTGCTTGCTAAAATTTGATACAAAAAAATAATCGACCCACATCTCATAGTAATCAAATTGATATACCATACCTATTTTTGTTGACTCCTAAATCCAAATTCTAGGTATAGAAGAAGGTTAGTATAGGGCCTACCGATATACTTTATGAACTAAGAACCGGATCACAAAACCAATAATGAGTAATCCAACACCAGAAATTATCACGTTTATGGGTAAGGATACCGACATAATTAAGCATCCTAAAAGACCACAAATAGGGATGAATTTGCCATATAACCGTTCCTTTAAAGGTTGTCTTATGGCTGCAATATTAGTTATGCTGTAATACAACAGAATAGTAAACGTGGCCGCTCTTACAATAAACTCGAATGATCCGAGGATGGTAAACAGTAAAATGATTGCACCTGTAACCACTATCCCTATATGGGGTACCTGATATTGACTGTGTATGTTTTGAAATATAGGTGGCAAATCGCGCCGCCTACCCATGGCCAGCATCATTCTACTTATTCCTAAAACCTGACTTAGTAGTACCCCTAACATGGCCGTAGAAGCGCCTATAGTTATTATAGTGCTAATTGCAGGAGTAGAAAGTGCGTTGGCAACCACTTGTAAAGGAGAAGTGCTATTTGCCATCTTTTCCGAACCTATAACCCCAATAGCTACTATAGAAATGGCAACATATAATACTATAGCAGTTACAATGGTAATAATAATTGCTTTAGGTATAGTTTTCTTGGGCTCCGCTACTTCTTCTGCAAGCGTCGCGATTCTCGCGTATCCCGTAAATGCAAAAAATAGGATTGCCGCAGCTTCTGCTATTCCTGAAATTCCAAATGGCGCAAAGGGTTTAAAGTTCTCCTCTTTAATTTCGGATATTCCACTAAACGTTAAATATAAAAGGGAAATCAGGGTGACGGTGATAATAGCAAAATTCAAAATACCAACTTTTTTAATACCAAAATAATTGGCAGCTGTGAGCAGAATAACGGCCATAATAGAAAGGGTAATAGGAGATACTATTGGAACTAATTGATGAAAATAGCTACCAAATCCTATAGCTACAACACCTGCTGCCGAAAGTTTGCTAATTAGAAACATCCAACCAGCGGAAAAACCAAAAGCGGGATTTATTAAAATATACCCATATTCGTAGGTGCCTCCGGAATGCGGATATACAGCTGCTAATTGTGCTGAACTCAATGCATTAAAAGCAGCGATAATTCCTGCTGCCAAAAGTCCAATGATAAAAGCCGGACCCGAAACACCAGCTGCAATTCCGGTTACTACAAATATACCGGCTCCTATAATCGCACCTAAACCAATGCCAATCGCATCCATTAAGGTTAAAGACCTTAGAAGCCCTTTATCAACGGGATTTTTCATTCTTTCTCTTTTGTAGTTACTATCAATTAAACATTTGCTACTTCCATTTATCCATTCCCAATAGGGATCATTTACCTCAATTTCTACTTCTTATGTAGCTATAAAAGCAGGATGTTAAATAGGGGGGGAAGATAAATATTAAACCTTGAGAGAACAAGTTCTATTTAAGTAGCGTAATCAATGACCGTAGTGAGGTTAGACGACCGGAAGTAATAACCCGGTAATTGACAGCCAACGCTTGTTTATTAAATTCGATTAAAACCTGACAGATGTCATTTTACTCCTAGTCGTTATTTCTTAGTTTTACTTTTTAGAATGAAGATTTAATTTTTTAAAAATGATAAGAAGTAATATGAGCATGAGACATCATATTTTAATACCAACAGATTTTTCAGAAAATGCCTGGAGTGCTGCACTATATGCTTTAAAACTATATGCTGAAAAGCCGTGTACCTTTTATTTTTTACACGCTTGGACATTCAGTTCCGGCTCTAGGACCTATGTTTCTCCTAGTTATATAGACATTCTTCAAGACAAATCAAAAGCGCATTTGGCAGAGGTGAAAGAACTCGCTATAAGTGAAAGCACAAACAGCGAGCATAAGTTTGAAATCCTTTTTCGTCTAGATCCGTTATTGGATGCTATAAAAAATGTAATTGAAGAGCATCATATAGACCAAATAATAATGGGAACAAAAGGTGCTACGGGTGCCAAAGAGTTTCTTTTAGGAAGCAATACCGTATCTGTAATAGACAAGGTGAGACTTTGTCCTTTATTGTTGGTGCCAAGTAATTTTGCATATGTAACACCAAATCAGATTGGCTTTCCTACCGATTTTAATAGAGGGTATGGAGATGAATTACAGCCCATAAAAAATTTAGCAGATATCCATAACTCAAGAATTAAAGTGCTGCATATTAATAGCAAGGAGCACCTTACTGAAACACAGAATGCGAATATGGATTTCCTAAAAACTAATTTAAAGGACTATCAGCATAGTTTTAATTGGGTGCCTGACAAAGGGAAGAAGGAACATGCAATAGAAAGCTTTATTGAGGAAAATAATATCAATATCCTTACTATGATTAATTATGAGCATGGTATAATTGAGGATTTTATTAAAGAGCCCGTTATAAAGCGATTAGGATATCATTCCGACATTCCATTTTTTGTAGTTCCACATACTAACTAGTGTTATAATTTGTTTTCTGGCTATCCAAAATCAATACATTTTTTTTAATATGGAATGATCAAATGGGTAATGTAAAATAGTATGAAATCTGCCTTTCTTTGGGCAGATTTTATACTATTGAACTACATTTTTTACAAGCCAATTTAGTAAGATGCGCTAGAATAGGACAGATGTAGTAATTATACAATAAAACAATTAAAACTGAAGCGCAGAAATGTTAAGGGAAAACTCCCTGAATTTATGACGGTTATCCCTCTATGCTTATTTGTCAATTCGTTTTAGATCTAAATCTTGGAAATCGAAGCTGAAATCTATATACGGTGATATGCCTTTCATTTTTATTCCTATTGCCTTACCATTCTCATCTAAAGTGAACATAGCAAAAGCGTCACACGGCATATCCCTATATTCCCATTTTACTGCAAACGTATTCGCTTTATAAAAAAACATCTCTCCATTTAACTTTGGGGATCTATAGGATGTAAACCATGGCTTGCCATTTTTTAAAAAGACTTCTACCTTCCCAAACCAATTATCTTGGTAGGTGCCAACAAAATTGGAGTAGTCAATTTTGGTTGATTTCGGTTTGGCTACCGTTTGCCACACCGCTGTGGTAATCGAATCGGATTCCGCTTCACTTTCCTGTAACCTCTTATCTGCATTGGCTATCCAGTCGGTTTTATCTACACCGAGATAAGCGTCCGCTATGGTACTGGCTATAGTAGAAAAACTATACGCACCTGGATCAGTATTGGTTAGTACAACAATCCCAACATTTAGTTCGGGAATAAGCATGGTTCTAGATAGCATCCCAGGCAGCCCTCCGGTATGTTCTACAACAATAAATCCGTTTTTATCACTCAGAAGCCAACCTAGACCATAAGCGCTAAAGTGAGTTTTATACGGTGGTGATGGCGCCACATTAAAACCTATATTGGTGTGGGGTTTCCACAATTCCTTATGATTGTTTTCAGAAATAAGTTGTTTGTTAAAATTCGCACCATATTTCCCGTTATTTAAATTTAACAATAGCCACTTGCTTAGATCGTTTACACTGGCATATATTCCCCCTGCAGCACCAAGTGATGCGTCACTTTTTGTATAATGTTCCAATTGCCTTAGTTCACCATTTTCGCTTGAGTGTGGAAATGCGACATTGTTTTTATCTTGTAATCGCTGATATACGCCAACAGACCTATTCATCCCCAAAGGATCCATTATTTTGGTTTCTACAAAGTTGGCCCAGCCCATTCCACTTACTCGTGCTACTACTTCCCCGGCCACTACGTAAAGTAAATTATCATAATCGTATTTCGTCCTGAATGCGGATACGGGCTTTTGATACTGAAAACTTTGTAATACATCCCCAATAGTAAAATCAGACCCATCAGGGAAGAACATTAAATCTCCAGCGCCTAAACCTAAACCGCTCCGGTGTGTTAGTAAATCTTGTATATTAAAGTTTTCCGTAACATAAGGGGAGTACATTTTAAATTCAGGGATATGATCCACAACCTTATCATCCCAACTAAGTTTGCCTTCATCCACCAATATGGCTAGTGCCGTGGTAGTAAACGCTTTGGAGTTAGAGGCTATTGCAAACAGTGTATTCTCATCTACTGCTTCCTTGGTAAGGATAGATGTTACCCCATAGCCTTTTAAATGAACCACCTCATTGTCTTTAACCACCGCAACGGCTATCCCAGCATTAGGCCTTATAGACATAGATTTTTTGACTATGGAATCTATTTGAAAAGAACTATAGTTCTGGCTCATTAAGTTTTGACCTACCAATAAATAAAATGCGACTAAGTATGGTGATATGGATTTTTTCATTATTGGAAGGTTTCTTGATGTTTTTAATTGAACTTAACCGAAGCTTTTATTGTCCTTAGACAGTTAAAAATAAGGTTTCTATTTTATTAAACTCAACTAAAAAAAAATTGAGCAAGCTTCTTGCATACGCAAATAGATATTAGTGAAAAAATAGATTGTATTCTTAGGTGATTATAGTGCTATCCGTTATGTAGTGATTTTAGATTCTAAATCTTCAATATCAGGTTAATTATAAGCTTTACTGATTTTAAACGAATATTCATCTTTAAACCTCTGGGTTTACTTTAATTAGGCGATCAAAAGGAAAATTTTTGCATATATTTAAAATTCGGATATAAGTATCAAATTTCTATTGAACAACTTAAGAAGTTATAATAATGACAAAGTGTTTGACTTACTTTAGCTTACTCTTTCTTTTTACAAGCTGCGCATTTATATCAGAAAAATTTAAAGGAACAACAGATTCCCTAATAGAAGTTGATGCATTGGATCATTTTGAAAATAGCACTATAATCATAGGTGATCCAGAGTTGGAAAGTGAAGAAGCAGAAGTAGACTTTCAGCAGTATGAGGATCAGTATGCGGAGCCTAATAATACGGAAGGTATAAAAGAAATTCATTTCACCGAATTATGGATCTGGGAATATCTCAGTGAAGATAGAGAATGGAAGGAAATGTGGGTATTTAGGGAACCAAATTTAAACTATTGGTTGTTTGAAAGATTAAGCTCTTTTGGAGTGAGTAGTGAAATGTGCGAATGGGTACTTGCTAAGCCAAATGGAGAATATATTTTTAATTATCAAGAACCTGAGATGAATACGCCGAATACAATAGATAGACAGGTAATTGATTTTGTTGATGAAAAGGAATTCTCCTATTTTTGGAAGCCAAGAGGAGAAATTAAAAATTTTGGAGATTCGGTTCATGGTTGGGAAGTTTTTAAAGGTGAAAAATATGAGGTGTTTTTTAAAGGTCAACCAGATCCTTCGGTATTTTATGTGGGTACTAGTGATATAGATATGCGGCCTTTGCATCACTTTAATAATTTGGAGGGTGATATAGAACTCCCTATTTCTTTTCCTATCGGAATACCTAAGAACACTATGGTTTTAAGTGAAGAGACAGACTTTGCATATTATAATATGAAGGTAAATTATCGTTTTAAACATATTTCTTCTAATTCTTATTATGTGTACCTGCCAGAAGACTATTTTGAGTAATCGATTTCAGTAGAAATTTGCTTTATCAACACAATCCGGCCAACGTTGTATACAAAATCAGACTCCCGCTGAAAAGAGAAGCTTTAAAAAACTATATTACCAAATGGCCAGGAAAAATTTTAAATACCAATTTATCACCCTCTTATTTTATATCACATACGGGACATTATTATCCCATTCCAGGATGTCACCAGACCTTTATAGAATTAATACGGTGGTAAATCACGATAAGAATTTTGAAATAAGGGGTCAATACTCAAATGATAATGTTTGGAAAAATGACCTTTCATTATCTTTTAAAGAGCAATATGGAATGAGCAGCCCATCTGTTGAGGATTCTACGGAGGCAAAGGTAGTATCTGCTACAAACCTAGATGTAGAACAATGGCCTCCTATTTATCTAGAAGTCGGAAATCCCCAGGATGATGTGCTGTTATTCTCCTACTTTAAAGGCAATGGTGAGGACGGACTCCATTTGGCGTTTAGCGAGGACGGATTTGTATGGAAGGCTTTAAAGAACGACACATCATTTTTGAGTCCAACCGTAGGAAAAGATAAACTTATGCGCGACCCATGCATAATTATAGGGGGAGACGGCAACTATCACATGGTATGGACGGTAAGTTGGACGGATAATGGGATAGGGTATGCCTACTCTAAAGATCTTATAAATTGGTCCGAACAACAGTTTATTCCCGTTATGGCCCATGAAAAAGATAGTCGAAATACCTGGGCACCCGAAATAACATTCGACCTTGATACTGAGAGATATATAATCTATTGGGCCAGTACAGTGGAAGGGCAATTTCAAGAAACAAAGTCTGAAAAAGAAAATGGATATAACCATCGCATATATTACACCACAACAAAAGATTTTAAAAACTACACCAAAACGCAACTACTGTATGAACCCGGTTTTAATGTAATAGATTCACATATCATAAAAGTTAAAGACCAGTATGTAATGTTTTTAAAGGATGAAACTATTGAGCCCGCCCAAAAAAATATTAAGATAGCCTTTAGTAGTTCTGTGGAAGGTCCCTATAGTGCACCAGGGAAACCTATCACAGGGGACTATTGGGCGGAAGGTCCTACTACAACCTATGTAAATGGAAAGTTTATTGTTTATTTTGATAAATATATACATCACCAATACGGAGCAGTTTCTTCAGAAAATTTAGAAAACTGGATAGAGGTTTCTGATCGGGTAAAATTCCCAGATGGTGCTAGGCATGGAACAATTATTTCAGTGCCTCGAAGTATTTTAAATAAACTCAAAAAAGAATAGTAGTAAGCTGAGCAAGCCCTTTTCTTGCTGGTTATCGGTTTTTTGCTCTACACTTTAAATGTCTATCTATTAATATCGTTAACAATACGATGGTAAGTAGGTTATTACTATTGTTACTATAAGTAAAAACTTATTAAACAACTATCTCTCTATATTTCAGTTCGTTAATCCTCTATTTGAGTCAAAATTTTAATTGATTGAAATAGATGATCTATAAATTTTCGGGTAAGTTTGGGCATAAAATTTTGAAATAGGGGATATAAGAAAATCTAAATTATAGATTGAAAAATATACCGAACCTAGTTTATGGTTTAGCTCATTATTTTATAGTGAAATTTAACTCCCCGTTATGAAGACGAAACTAATTTTATTTGCCCTGTCCCTATTAACCTCCTATTACACTATCGGTCAATCTGCCTGTACTCCTATACCAGAAGTGAAATTCCCTGGTGGTAGGGTTGTAATGAGCTTTGATGGAAACGTACATGATGATGATGATATTGTGGCAATGGCCCTATCTGCAGGTTTGTGGTGGGCAGCTGGACTTAAGGACAAGGTAGTACAAATAGAATATAACAACCATATATGCGAAACCAACGTAACAGAATCGGATGGAATGGGCCCTGGTGCTGGTGATGATAGTCAAAACATGCGCATAACCGCTGCTGGCATCATAGAAAACTTCGGATACGGATCAAATATTTTTTATGATTACGAAAGGCAGGGAAATGCTTCAACTAATAAAATGACCATCGAAATAGAGAAATCAACTAAATCTAATCCATTGTGGATCTTAGCAGGAGGACCAATGGAAACAGTATGGCGTGGGCTCAAAAATGCGTCCAAAGGTTTTGATAATGTTACCATAATCTCTCACTCTAAATGGAATGAAGATCATACCCATTGTAGTGGTGCTCATAATTGGGATGATCTAAAGTCCGAATTTAAGAGAAAAGGTGTGAACTTTGTTGAAAATTGTAATAAGGGGGGATGTAATAGCCCAAATAAACTGAATGATCAGAATGGTGGGTTTAATTCTGCAAAAAGCAATTGGACTTGGATGCGAGATAGTAATAAAACATACAATCGTTGGATTTATAGTCGAAATCCTTTTAGCGGTTATTTTGATCCTTCCGATGCGGGTATGTCGTACTTTCTAATTAGTGGAGGACCGTTTAATGGAGGCAAAAAGAATCCTGATCATAATGATGCAAGGAAGTTGATGGAAAACCCTTGTGAAAAGACCCTGCTTCCCGAGAATAATGAGCCAATGGAGCTATTAATTACCTCACCCCAAAATGGACAAACTTTTAATGTAGGGGAGGATGTCACTATTGATCTCAAAGTAAAAAATCAACTAAATATAATTAGTCATCAAATTTTTGTAAATAACAACTTAGTTGATTCGGACGGAGTAAATTATACGCCACATATCATTACGAACATTAAAAAAGGAGACTACGAAATACGAGCAGAAGTGACTACCAATAAGGGTCAAAAAACCAAATATACCACCAAAATAGTGGTTATAGAAGATAAGAATAAGGAAGATGAAGAAGATAGGGAGGATGAAGAAAATGAAAACGATAATCCAAATTACAACGAAACTCCTTCGATTAACTTTGTATCCCCTATAGAGGGTACACATTATGGTGTTGGGGAAACTATTACGGTCGACCTAACAACTGCCAATAATAGTAAGATTGTTCAATATCAGATTTTTGTAAATGATGAGCTGGTAGATACCGATGGAAGTAATTTTACCCCTCATAAAATTACGAATACAAATGAAGGTGTATATACTATTAGGGCCGAAGCAACGGATAGCAAGGGTTTAAAAACTATTAAAACTATTAACACTAGAATAGGGGATGAGGGGGGAAAAGAGAATATTCCCAATGAAGATAAATCCATCTTAAAAATAATATCACCAGTTGATGGTACAAATTATATTGCAGGAGAAACCATCCCAGTTGATATTGCCATTCCAAGTGAGAGCAATATCGTTCAATATCAGGTCTTCGTAAATGGCATTCTAGTGGATACCGATCTTTCGTTTTATACCCCCCATCTAATTACCAATGTTACTCTTGGCACCCATACTGTTAAAGTTGAGGTTACAGATAGTAATGGTCAAAAAGAAAATAATGTAACACAATTTAATGTGGTGGATAAGGCTATTGGAAATCTAACTCAAAAGAACGCCTTAGGTTCAAATTCCCCACAAGAAGGAAACGGTGCCCTTCAAGTTGCGCCAAACCCTATTGAAGGTTCCCAAATGCATGTTTTCCAAGAAACAAGTAGTGATCTAGAGATAATTAATATCTACGGAAATTCAGTTAAGCATATAGAAAACGCCCACGAGGAATCAATTATTGATGTAAGCGGATTACCCCCAGGAATATACATTCTACAGTCCAACACCGAAAGTTTTAAGTTTATAATTCCAGAATAAAGCATTTAAATACCCCGGACCGATATTGAAACCGCTATGGTGTTATTCAGGAAATAAACTTGGTTTTATTCCTAAAGAGTGCTAACAATGCTAATTTAGTAACTCCTACCACCAATATCATTGTACCACCTTTAAAGTTGAATGCCCTAAACTTCCTTTTTCTAATTGGATTTGAGTTGTAATACGTTCTTTTAATGCGCCTACGTGAGAGATTACTCCAACAGACTTATCGCCCTCGTTCTGCATTTTTTCCAGTATCGTAATTGCCTGGTCCAAGGTTTCTGGATCCAATGTGCCAAAACCTTCATCAATAAAGAGGGATTCTATCTTTACATTTCTTGCAGCAATGTCCGATAGCGCAAAAGCCATAGCCAAACTAACTAAAAAGGTCTCACCGCCGGAAAGGGTACGTACAGAGCGACGTGCATTACCCATATATTTATCAAAAACCTTGAGCGTATCACTTTTTTCGGCTTCCTCTGCTGTTGGAATATCTAGTAGATAACGATCGCTAAACTCAGAAAGTCGTTTATTGGCGTGCCCAATAAGTTGCTCTAGAGTAAGATCCTGGACAAAATTGGAAAATTTATTACCTGTAGCATCCCCAATTAAATCGTTCATGGTTTTCCATAGCGACAAATCTTTCTTTAGTAGGTCTATTTCTTCCTGTACTTTTTGCTGACGCTTCTTGGCTTTTTCATCGGCCTCCAAACTTTGGGTGATCTTACCGATATTAATGGACAGGGTATCCCAGCTGGACTTAGCTTCTTTAAATAGGGTGGTTAAAGCTTCCAGTGAAAGGGATTGGTCATCTTTCTCTGTTAACTCAGTTAATGCTTTATTTATGGAGCTTTCTTTTTCTGATAGAATGGTTTTTTGCTCTTTTAGTTGATTTTCACGTTTCCTAATTTTACTGGCACGCTCTTCAGAAAGTATGGCAGACCGTAAGGCTTGTAGGTTTTCTAGCTTTTCATCTGTAATTATCCCCTTTAGCTCATTTTCCTTTTTTTCCTTTTGTGCCGATTGCAGTTTTAGTTTTTCTGCGTTTCCATTTAACTGCTCAGAAAGCGAAGTAATAGTGGAGTGGAGTCTAGTTATGGAAGTGGATAAAGTATTCACCTTTCCATTGATATCTGGCCCATCATATAAGGCAGTGCGTTTCTGTTTTAAGCTTTTATAAGTGGTTAGTGCCAACTCCCACTGCTTTAAACTATCATCCAAATCCTTTAATGTGGAAGCCGCTTGGAAAGCTTGTTTCGACTTTTCCATTTGCTGGATTTGCCGATTTAAATCGAGTCGGCGGGATTTTAGCGTTTCTAAATCGTCTTTAAAATTCCAATTTAAAGGCTCAGCTATATTGGTGAGTGATTCCAAATGCTGTGCCTGCTCTTCTTTAAGGGTTGCTATAGCCGTGGTTAAGTCGTCTATTTCCTTAAATTGGAATTTGTTTTTTGCTCTTAATGAGATAAGATAATCCGACTTTGTTTGGAGTGCTTTCTTTTTTTCGTTTACCAGTTCCTCCTTGGTATCCAAATAAGGTTTTTCGGAAGCATAGGGATGGTGCAATGACCCACAAAGCGGACAAGGTTGCTCGGGATCTAACTGTAATCGATATTCCTCTAAACTCTGATGATTACGTTGCTGTGCTAAAGATTTCTCTAACGATTCTACTTCCTTTGACCCTAAAAGCACCTCTTTTTCCAGAGATTCTATGGTGTTGGTGTCTTTTACCAACTGTTCCTTGACTTCTTTTAGTTTGCCAAATTGATTTTTATGGTTTTCTTGAATCTTTATAAGTTGCTCTTTACTAGAGAGTAATTCCCCTGCTTTTTCATTTAAAACACGTTGGCCATCCAAAACCGAATTCAACTTTTCTAGGGAATCTACCCCTGAAGAATGTATAGATTCCTGAATCGCTTTATGTAGAAATGCAACTTCTGGGATAAACAATTGGGGCTTGTACGCCATGGGCAATGGATATCCCAACTCATTTATTTTCCTAACATAAGTATTTAATTGATTAAGGAATAACGACGCCTCTCCTTGCATCTTTTTCTCTTCGGCTTGTAGTTGAGCAATTTTATTTCGGAAAGCATCCAATTTCTCATTGGCAGTTTTGACTTCCACCTTTTCTTTAAGGAGCTTTTCGGCGGCCTCTAAATATGATTTTAATTGGTTTTCTGCTTCCAATTTAGATTTTCCGAGTCGATCTCCATCTTCCTTCAGTTGGCTCTCTTGCTTGCTTACAGCATCGTAATCTGACAAGATTACACTATATTTTGCTAGTTTATCATGTAGCTCCAATTGGCTTTTAAAAGGGTTGAAAATATCCCAGTCCTTTTTTAGCTGAAGCTGTTGATCTTGCAGTTCTTTTTGTTCTACTTGTTTTTTATGAAGCTCTTTTCTGTTGGATATTTTTTCTGAAGCGGTTTGGTAGCTTTTTTCTATTTCAGGCTTCGCCTCGGTCAGGGATTTAAGTTCAGCTTTCTTTTCCGTAACTTGTTCTGCTGTTAGAAGCTCAATAGTTTCTAGTCCTGCCTCTTTGAGTGCTATGCTCTTTTCTACCTGTTTATACCTAAAATAGACTGCCTTTCCAATCTCACGGTAGGAGCGGGCCCCTGTAATATCTTCCAATAATTTATTACGTTCGTTGCGCGGTGCTTGCAGTAATTTACTGAATTCTCCCTGAGACAGCACCATGGCTTTTACAAATTGTTCATAGCTAAGGCCAATAACCTCCTGGTTTTTATCCGGAGTTTTGGTACCCGCTTCAAGGATCTGACCAGTTGCTACTTCTACCAATTCCTGCTTACGTGCGTTTAAGTTATTGTTCCTATTGCGTTCTATGGACCAATGGCTACGATAATCCTTGCCATTAACACGATATTCTACCTCTGCAAAGCAATGTTTCATATTGCGGGTCATAATGCCGCCGTCATCCTCCAAAATGGTATTGCTTACCGCTTTATCTACCCTTGCAATTCGGTTGTAAAGCGCAAGGGTTATTACATCTAGTAAAGTCGACTTACCCGATCCTGTAGGGCCGGTAATGGCAAAGAGCCCAGCTTCCGCCAGAACACCATCACCAAAATCAACATGGTGTTCTCCTTTTAGGGAGTGAATATTTTCAAATCTAATTTTTAGGATTTTCATGGACTATAATTTCAATTCTTCCAAGATTTCACGAAAAGCGTTCTTTAATTCGTCTGTGTTCTCTAATTCGCTTTGTAGCTCCAGTTTTTTTTCGAACATCTGCATAGGAGTAACATCTGCTACATCGGTGCCCACAGCAAAGGCATCACTAGCACCACGAATTTTACTCTTAAAATTGAGTCGCGATTTCACAATTTCGATTTTGGAATTGAGTTGGGAATCGGTAAGCGCATCAAAAGCTTGTCGCTTCTCCAAACTTTCGCTTTCCTCATTTACGATTATTTCGGCTAGGGATATTAAAGTGGTTACTTCGGAATAGGCATTTAATTTTTCTTCTACTTCTTGGAGACTGCCTTCAAAAGTGAGTAAATTTCTGTGCTTGGGAATAGGAATAATAGCTACCTGTGAGATTTTGTTATTCTCTATGGTAATCACGTTAATCTGTTTGCGATCTTCTTTTTCTGAAAAGCTCAATGGAATTGGGGAACCACAGTAATGTATATTTTGCTCTTGAGAAATTACTTGTGGTTTATGAATATGGCCTAAAGCTACATAATGAGGTATTTCCCCAAACATATTGGCCTCCACACCCGCCTGATTTCCAATCTGTATATCGCGCTCGCTCTCGGAAAGCTCGCTGCCCTGTACATATAAATGTCCCATTAAAATAAACACCTGATTGGTATGGTGCCGACTGTAATGTGCAGTTACATTTGAAAAATAGGTTCTTAAGCCCGACTTTATTTGTTCAATTTTTGTAGCATAGCTTTCTCCTGCAGCAGATTTGCGGATGTCGCGATCTTTTAGAAAGGGAACGGCAGCCACTACTAACTTCTCATTGTTTTTATCAACAGTTACAAACATATCTTCCACTGCCTCTGTGGCTCCACCAATTACAGTAATATCAAATGCCTTTAGCAATTCTGCAGGTGCGTTCAATACCGTTGGGGAATCGTGATTCCCACCAGTAAGTATAATTTTACAGTCGAGCTGAATAAGGTTTTTCAGTAAATCATAATACTGCTTATAAGCTGCTTGTGAAGGATTCGCCTGATCAAAAATATCACCTGACACCAATAGGACATCTATGTTTTCAGATTTTATATATTTTATTAGCCATGTAAAAAACAGCTCAAGATCCTCGGACAGATCGTATTTATGTAGTTGCTTCCCGATATGCCAGTCGGATGTATGAAGGATTTTCATGCAATTGGTTTATATAAGACGTAAAACTACAAGAAAATAATCCAAAGCCATATACCTCTAGATTCATGCTAGGAGTTATTTTCCCAAATTCAAATCGAATGTAATTAAAACAACTAATTCTTCAAATCCTATTTTATACTTTTGAAGTTGTTAAATTAAGGAATTCTGTATTCTTAAAATTGGATGGTATGTGATGTACCTTCGTCGCGCCGGTCTGCTGACATAGGCACCCTTGATTATCCTCTTTCAGGAAGTGCGTTAAATTCTTTTCTTTTTTCATCTAGCCAATCCTGCATCGCATTAGAGTCAGATGATTTCATTAAGTCCCTCATTTTATGCATGGCCTCTAAATGTGCTTTGTCATTTTTTTGAAACATTTCCATTCCGTGACTTTTACTCATTCCCTCAATTTCCTCAAAAGTAGTTGCATGGAATTCTTTATCGCAAGCCCCTCCTAATTGGCTACATGTCATTGTTTTCATTATTCTGTTCTTTTAATTCGATTTATTAACCTCAAAAGGGGGGGTACGCTGTAGGTAACAATATACCGAATTCTTTTCTACTACTTAGCTTCCGATGAGTTCAAACTCTACTGTAACGTGGTTTTATTTTTTTGGGTTGCCAGGTTTATATAGTTGATATTATCTATATTTTTACTTTTGGAGATCAGCAGGAAGTATTTTTCAGGGATAATTAATTTGGATTATAAAAACGACTGCATGGCTCAATTTACTTTTATAATCTTTAAACCTGTTTATGAATAAGAAGGAAATAGCAACCAAAAAAATAAAGAAGCCCTGGCCAACCAAGAAGGCAATGGAACAGGTATATGAAATGAAACTCTGGGGGGATAATAAATCCGACTTCTATTCCGGTGAAGGATCGCATCATCCGGAAATAGTAAATCCATATATAACAGCTTTAACCTCATTTTTAACTTCCTTTGAAAGTCCGCTTGTTGTTTGTGATCTAGGGTGTGGAGACTTTAACGTGGGAAGACAATTGGTTAAGCATACCAAGAAATATATTGCTGTGGATATTGTGGCAGATCTTATAGCGCACCATAAGGACAAATATCTAGAAGAGAATCTTGAATTCCATTGTTTGGATGTGGCAGTAGACAATTTGCCTTCTGGAGATTGTGCTTTATTGCGACAAGTACTGCAGCATTTATCCAATGCCGAAGTGCAATGTATTTTGGATAAGCTAATCCATTTTAAATATGTACTCCTAACCGAACATATACCCGCAATAGATTTTGTACCCAATCTGGATATTATTTCCGGGCAAGGAACTCGACTCAAAAAACAAAGTGGAATAGACGTAATAGCAGCCCCATTCAGTTTTAAGGTAAAAGAAGAAAAGCAACTCCTATCTGTTATTCCAATGGATAGAAAAGGAGTTATTGTCACCACGCTATATACTCTTTTTTAAACCATGGTTAAGCTGTATTTTAGACTGACAATTTCCGTTTATAGTAGGGTGGGAGCATAATTTCTATTGGCCTACATAGGGAAACTTTCACTAGCGGGAAATGAGGGGTTCCCAAATTCTTATATAATCCTATTCCGTTGCTACCTGTGGTCTATCGCTCTTTTCTTCAATACCATCTTTAATCATTTCATCTACTTCTTCGGCTTCTTCCTTATCTAATGTCTCCACCTCTTCCTCCTGAACATCTTCCTCATGATTTATAAAAAATTTGGAGAACAAGGGTAGGTGATCACTTCCAATAGGTCGTAACGTTCTAAAATCTTCAATAAACACTTCCTTGGAATGGAAAAATAAATCAATGGGAGCTCTAAGGAATCTATATTTAGCATGAAAAGTGGAAACAAAACCTCTTCCGATTCGTGGATCAATAAGTTCTGATGTTTTTCTAAATAAGACAGAAGACCTTGCCCAGGCTACATTATTAAAGTCGCCTACTACAATTACAGGCCCTTTAGTGTTTCTTACTCGTTTCCCAATGGCAAGTAATTCTCCATCACGTTCTCTAGATGTATCCTCTTCCGTAGGGCTTGGTGGAGGTGGATGGATCCCGAAAAATGTAAATGGCTGACCTGATTCTGTAAGTAAGGAAGCCTCTATGCTTGGCAGATCGTCCGCAACAAAATAATTGACCTTAATAGATTTTACGGGGAGTTTGGTATAAAAGTGAATCCCATAAGTGTTTTCTAAGGCTACCTTTTTAAAGTTTGGATATTCCCCTTCGATTTGGGTCATAGCATCTTCCCACGCCTGATTGGACTCCATGGTAAGCAAGATATCGGGCTTAACTTCTAGGACCAAATTAATTAATTTTTGATACTGCTCGTTAAATTGATAAACATTAGCGGATATTATAGAAATGGGATCAGATTCTTTTGGGACCTCTACAGCTTTATTTCTCTTATATAAGGTGGTATAGGGAATTAAGATGATAACATGGAAAGTTATAAGCCCAGCATGTAAAACTATGACCACCCAGAAAAGATCACTTTTTTCATCCACCAATAAAATCCCCATGAATAATGTTAAAAGTTGAAGTATCAACAGCTGAATTCTTCCGAAATCCCATACCCGGAATATCCAGTGTTGATGTGAGATAAAAGGTAGTAAGGACACCGTGATAAGTATGGCCGATAAAATATAAAAAGCGATTAGCATATAACAAAAGGTCTGTAAATTCTAGTTGATTAATTTAATCTACTACAGATAAAGATA
Organism: Arenibacter certesii DSM 19833; assembly: GCF_000429545.1. Lineage (GTDB taxonomy): Bacteria > Bacteroidota > Bacteroidia > Flavobacteriales > Flavobacteriaceae > Arenibacter > Arenibacter certesii. The sequence goes on along the minus strand of NZ_KE386914.1, from coordinate 102,475 downwards.
ATAATTATAACAATCTTGAACGCCGTCAAAACGGATATAAAGAGATTTATATAGCCAACCTTTGACTATTATATGAATAGGGGAAGAAAACCAGGTCTTTATGGTGAGTGGGATAGCCCTAGGTTTAATATATGAAGGTAATGGAAAAACTTTCTTAATTAAGTGTAAAGGGTGCCACCAATGTTCGTATTCTAAAGACGTAAATGCGTACTTAAAATAAGTTTTTGTTAGTAATGTAGAAGAGAAACTCTCCTAATCTTTCTCCTGCAGCGTAAATACTTAAAGCACCTATTATTATAAGAAATATTTTGAATGAAATTTTATATTTCCCCCTTTCAAGGTACGTACGGACAGCGGCGAGTAAATTTATCATTGAAGCCGTTAATGCTCTCATATTGGTAATTTTTATTGATTATTGAATTTTTAGTAGATACATCCATACGGATTTCGAACCTACTAAAATTAACTAACACATCTTATAAAAGTCCTAAATTAACAAAATTAGGTAAGCTACATACCTTCCTAAAATTTAAAATAAATTAATCTAAAGTAGGGTAGAAGTGATTCATGAGGTAAGGACTATATAATTAGGCTTAAGACTGAAATAGTATTAGAGGATAATCCTTGAAATTTGTGTTTTGAACAGATTGTAAAAGGTAATCTAAACAATTAAGACACTAAACTAATGAGCCCAATTTAAACTTACGACCACAGGTCCTTTAGCCTTGACCACAGATTATTGTCTTTTTCTTTAGACTGTTTGCTGTTGCCTTTTTCATTCTTATTGGCTGGAGGTTGCTCTTCTTCATCATTTTTAAGGAGCTGACTCCCTCTCTTCCTATCTTTTTCTTCTATTAAAGCGGTCCAATCTTCTTCTAGATCCGTTTTTTTATTTTTATCATCTCCGGTCGGTTCCGAAGAACCCTCAACCTTAGTCAGTCCCTTAAATTCATAAGTTATGGGTTTCGTCTTGCCTATTTCCAAAAACTCTATCTGGTATTCTCCTTTTACATCGTTTACTGCAATTACTTTGCCTTCTTTCCAAATTTGATGGTGAACAATATCCCCAACTTCAAATTTCTTCTGAATTAATTGCTGCGTAGTGTCTGACTTCAATTGCGCTTTGGCTGCCTTAATAATCTCTTGGCTCAATTCTCCTTTACTAACGTAATAATTATCGCTTATTTCAAATAGAAAACGTGAGGGATATTTACTAGTCCCTAAGCTAAAATTATACCCCTCGGATTCAGTCATATAGAATGCCTTTTCTGCTCTTGTTATAGCAACATAGGTCAATCGTCTTTCTTCTTCAATGGCTTTTGCCCGCCTTTCCTTAATAGCCATGGCACTTGGTAGTATCCCTTCTGTAAAACCACACAAAAAAACGAAAGGAAACTCCAAGCCTTTAGAAGTGTGGATAGTCATTAATTTAATTCTATCATTGCTATCGTCCTCTATATCCATATCGGTATAAAGCGCAATTTCTTGTAAATATTCCATTAGGTCAATAGGCGCCTCATCCTGCGTTTCCAATAAAATAATGGAGTTCTGAAGTTCTTTGATATTATCTAGTCTGTCCGTATCACCATCGGTTCTGTAGTAGGAGGTAAGACCACTTTCATCCATCACTGCCTTTACTAGGTCGGATACAATAAAATCTATTTTTTCTTTTTTGTACTTTTCTATTAGTTGAACAAACTCTATAGCTCCTTTACGACTTAACTCTCTGTGTTTTAGGTTATCCTTTAATGCGGTGTATAGTGAGGTATTTTGCTGATCAGCAATTTTGGCAACACTTTCAAGGAACTTCTTGCCTAAACCTCTGCTTGGGGTATTGACTATTCTTAAAAAAGAAAAATCGTCCTCAAATTGGATTAATCTTAAATATGCCAAAACATCCTTGATTTCTTTCCGCTCAAAGAACCGTATTCCACCAAAAACGGAATAAGGAATATTTTCCCTTATTAGGGATTGTTCAATACTGCGCGAAATATGATTGGCCCTGTATAATATGGCCACATCGGAATACGTACAGTTTTCTTCGGATAGGAGTCTTTTTATCTCGTTAGCAACCCATAAGCCCTCTTCGTAATCATTCTGAGCATGGAAATGGACCACATCAACCCCTTTCGGGTTTTCTGTAAACATATCTTTATCTACCCGGATCTTGTTGTTTTTTATTATATGATTGCCAAGACTTAGAATATTGGGAGTGGACCGGTAATTTTGATTCATTATGATGGTCTTTGACTCTGGGAATTGCTTATCAAAATCGACCAAGATTTCAGGTTTGGCCCCTCGCCACTCGTAAATAGTTTGGTCTGGGTCGCCAACAACAAATAGGTTCTTATGGTATTGAGAAAGCAGCTCAATTAACATAAATTGTTTTTGCGAACTGTCCTGGGTTTCGTCAACTTGAATATAGTGCAGCCTTTTTTGCCATTTTTCAAGTACGTCTGGGTTGTTTATAAATAGGTAAAGGGTAAAATTTAGCAAGTCATCAAAATCCAAAGCAAAATTCCGCTGTTGTTTTTCTAGATATCGTCTAAATATTTTTTCTATTTCGTTATCAGTTTCTTGCTTCTTGGATTCAAGGATATATCGCAAATATTCTTGTGTGGATTTCTGCTTGCTTATATATCGTAATACTTGTTTAAAAGTGAAGACTTTAGAAGTTAGGCCCCGTTCGGCATAAACTTGTCGAAGAACCGTCTTTTGATCTTCAACATCCATAATAATAAAATTTTTCGGGTAGGCAATCTTATTGATGTCTTCCCTTAATACGCGAACACAAAATCCGTGATAAGTCGTGATATAACTCAAGTCGGAATTGGTACCAACCAGTTTTTTTACTCGTTTCCGCATCTCTTGTGCGGCTTTATTGGTGAAAGTTACGCAAAGGATATTAGAAGTGTTAATTCCCAAGGCGTCCACAATGTAGGCGTATCTTTGGGTAAGTGCTTTAGTTTTTCCCGAACCTGCACCAGCAATCACTCTAACATAGCCTTCTGTTTCTGTTACAGCTTCTAATTGTTGATCATTTAAATTTTCCTTCAGATTCTCCATGTTTTACATTCAAGATGTAGGGTTTCTATCCATGCCTAATAAGTAAATATAGGGTTATTCTATGAAAAATAAGGGTGTGAATTCGGTCCATAACGTACTACTTCCCGTAATCTTCATAAAACTAATCCTGAGATAAACCTTTTTTAAACTTTTTTGATTTTTCTTATTGGTTATAAGCTGATTGAATACCTTTGCATCTTCAAACAAACAACTTTTTTTTAACCGTTGGTTGTTACTTTTTTATAAGAAATTTAAATTATGGAGCAATTTTTTTACGAAAATTTTGGAGTAAGTGAGGGAGTTTTAAACTATGTAATCATTCCTCTGTTAATTTTTGTGGCAAGGATCGGAGATGTTTCCATTTCTACCATCCGGATCATATTTGTTATGAGCGGGAAAAAGAATATTGCCCCTATTTTAGGTTTTTTTGAAGCTCTTATTTGGTTATTGGCCATAGGACAGATAATTAGTAATATAGATAATGTTTTCTCTTATATAGCCTATGCAAGTGGATTTGCAACAGGGACTTACGTAGGAATGTATATAGAGGAGAGACTGGCTCTGGGCCGTGTGGTGTTAAGATTAATCACAAAGGAACCAGTTCATCAATTTCTAGATTTCTTAAAAGAGAACGATTATCGCTATTCCATGCTAGATGGAGAAGGTAGTACAGGGAAAGTGAACGTTGTTTTTTTAGTCCTAAAAAGGGATTTGCTAAACAATTTGACCGAAGCAATTAACAAATACCACCCTAATGCATTCTACACCATTGAAGGGGTAAAAATGGTTAGTGAAGCAGACCTATCGGAAGAAGTACCAAAGGGAATTGGCTTTAGGTGGATTCAATTAAAAAGAAAGTAAATAGTGGGGAATTATATTCTATTAAATTCTTTAAAGTTAGTAATGTAAAAAAATAATTCATTTTTTTACATTATTAACTCTTCTCCCCTTTTACTATTGACTCCTAGCAATCGTATTTGGAGAATATTTTAATTGTATCTAAATTGTAGAATGTACTATTGCACGAAGATATTTATCCACTTTTATAAAACCATGGGTGTACGAAATAGGAGGAGCTCCCTTATTATAATGTTATTTCTTGGTTTGATCCCTATATCAAGTTTTGGCCAACAAGTAAAAGATGTGCCCAATGCCTTTAGATCTATCAGCTCCGTTCCAGAAATTTTTCTCGTGAGAAATATAATAAAGGTGCCCACTAAGGGAGGTCATTTGCAAGGGGTACAGGTTATCCAGCAAAATGGAAAAGAAAAATTATTAGCCTCAGGAAGTTCATTTTCCAAAGCCTATATTTTACAAGTAGATTTAGGTACCCTTAAATCCGATAAACTTATTTCCCTTAAGAAGGAACCATACAGGCATGCTGGTGGTTTCCAAGTTAGTAATGGACTGTTAGCTGTTGGAATTGAAGATAATTACAGTAAAACAACCTCCAAAGTGTGCGTTTATAATTATAGGACCACCCTCCTTTATAAAGCACAGCCTACTATTGTTATAGATAGACATGGCGAACCCGAAAAACAAACTGCTGGAGCGGTAGGATTATTGGCATTGGAAAATTACAGCTTGATGGTGGTCGGTAATTGGGACTCTCGTAATTGGGATTTCTACCATATTAAACCCGAAGAAAACGTAAAAAAGAAACTCGCAAGCTTTTCTGCCCCGTTGGACTGGCCTGCCTATCAATCCATAAATCTGATTAGGGATAATAACGCTATTTACGCCATTGGATTCTACAACGGTGACAATAATTTAGGGTATGCCGATTTAATTCTGGTTAGTAAAACAAATTCCTTTCTCCCTATAATGAAGAAGGTGTTATCCAAATCTTTTACTGGTAAAAGTAAGGTTCACTTCGGAATTGCGGCCGGATTGCAAGTTGATGACGAAGGGAATCTACACGTGTGGTCCGTCCAAAGTCACGCTCTTAAAAAATTTACCGTCAACAGGTTTTCTGAGCAATAAGAATATCTCCTAGTTCGTATTGGGATCAGTAGTTTTGAAGGGATATTAATTGCTGATTAAAGATCGGAAATAATACTGCTACTCTATAATCTATATCATAATCGCACATTGTTGTGCAGCCGATTTATAGATTGATTCTACCACTACAATATCACGCAAACCTTCTTCTCCTGGCGCTATTAAGTCCATATTATTTAAGATTGCATGGGCATCCTCATCCATTTGCTTGGCCTGTTGGTTTGGAATAGGGAAATTTATAATGGTGCCATTAGACATACTTCCATTGTTGCCACTATAGCTGGAATGTGGTTGCATTTTTAACCATCCATTTTCATAGGTAATATGTAAGTGGTTCATATTGATTCCAAAACTGGTATGGCATGCTGCCAAGGCACCACTGGGAAATTCTAACTGAAACATCATGGTTTCTTCCACTTCATGATATATTTTAGGTCGCGTAGTAGAAGCTTGTGCCAGTACGGAGATAGGCTCCTCTCCTGTTGCCAATCGGGCTCCTTGTAAAGCATAAACTCCCATATCCCCCATAGCACCACCACCCATTGCTTTGCTTTGTTTCCAATGGTCGGTCCTCCCGTCAAAATAACCAGCTGCTGAGCTAATCATTTTTACCTTTCCAAACGGACGATCATTCCCTACTTTCATATACGCCTGAATGTTTGGATCGTGCTGACAGCGGTATCCGATAGCCAATTTTACTTTATTGTCTTTACATGCTTTAATCATAGCCTCACATTCGGCTACAGAGGGAGCCATAGGTTTTTCGCACCAAACATGTTTTCCAGCCTTGGCAGCCCTAATCGTATATTCTGCATGCATGGATGGTGGTAAAACCACATAAACCACATCTATATCTGGGTTGTTGGCTATATCATCAAAATTTTGATAGTCATATATATTCTTGTCTTTAATTCCATAATTAGCCTTCCAGGCGGGAATTTTATCTGGGCTTCCAGTCACAATTCCCCTAAGTTCACAGTTTTTTGTCAGCTGTAGGGCAGGAGCGAGGAGGTCCTTACTATAATACCCCAAACCCACTAGGGCAACCCCTAGTTTCTCTTTTGCGGGTCTAGTGGCAGATAACAATACATTAGGGGAAAATGCTGCAGTGGCTGCGATAATACCTGTGTTTTGAATGAAAATGCGTCTTTTGTTTACCATGGCTCCCAATTTATCCCAGGAAAATACAATAAGTATTTTAATAAATCAATTTTAACTAATTGAAGTCGGTTAAATTAGGTGTAAAAAAAAAGCTGCCTATAAGGACAGCTTTTAAGATTAATCAAAATAAAATTTATTCTATTATACCGGTACAACTTACTCTTCCACCTGCATCACCAGTAGGCTGAGTAACAAAATCGTCAACTCCTTGATGAACAATCACTGCCTTGCCGATAATATTTTTAGTTTCATCATCACAACCTAGACACCACTCGTCAGTTGAGAAATCTACAGTAGCATTACCATCTGCATCTGCTGTTAAGTTCCCAATATCTCCACGGTGGTAACCCGCTTCATCTCCCCATTTTCCGTGTTGTGCAAAAGTAGGATTCCAATGCCCACCGGTAGACGTACCATCTGCAGCAGAACAATCTGCTTTCTCGTGAATATGAATTGCATGTTCACCAGGAGTTAAGCCTGTCAGGGTAGCTTGCATTCTAACGGTGCCATTTTCCTCCGTAAAGGTTACATCACCCGTAACGTTACTATCACTTTTCGGTTCCATTGAAAACCTAAGGACTTTCACTTCCTCTTCTTCTGTTATCTCCTCCATTTTGGATTCAATACCATCAATTGCGTTCTCACTCTCTTTTTTTACTTCTTTGCAACTGTAGCTTGCAAATAATAGAAGGCTTAGAGATACTAATTGTATTTTTTTCATGTTTAACTATTTTTAGTTATAAAAAGATAAAGTTAAGTATAATTTTGGGGGACATCAACCATAAATCAAAAGGATTTTAACACTATCGATCAGGATCTTCACCTATCTACACAATTTTGGTAGAAATGTGGATCTTAGTTTCTAGGGTTCTATGTACGGGACACTTATCGGCAATTTCTAATATTTTGGCAATCTGAGGTGCAGCTAAAGTACCCACTAGTTTTATTTCCCTTTCAAATGTATCTATCTTGGAATTGTCCGATTCACAATTTTCACAGTCTTTAGCGTGTACCTTTTTATAAGAGGTATGTACTTGAACATTTTCTAGCGGCCATTTTTTTCTTTTAGTATACATCTGTATGGTCATTGCCGTACATGCCGATAATCCAGCGGATACTAATTCGTAGGGTGATGGCCCAAAATCATTTCCGCCAAAAGAAATAGGTTCATCTGCAGTAATATAATGGTTGCCTATTTTCATTTCGGTGGTAAACCCATCGTTTTTGTCCAAACTGGCCACAACCTGGTGGTCTGTATCCAGAGGTGCGCTTTTAGGAAAATCTAAATATCGTTTGGCCCATGCCGCAATTAGGTTTCCAGTATATTTTCCATCCTCTACATTGCTCAATAAATGATCGGCTCCATCTAGACTTACAAAACTTTTGGGATGATGTGCCGCTTGATATATTTCTTTCGAATTGTTAATTCCAACCACAGTATCTTGTGGTGAATGTAGTATTAGGAGCGCTTTTCTATTGTTCTTTATACGTTCTTTTAAGGATTGGGATCGTAGATCGTTTAGAAATTGATTCTTAACCGTAAAACTGCGCCCTCCAACATTTACTTCAGCAACACCAGTATTCTCTATTGTTTCCAATTTATCTTTAAAGATATGGGTAACATGCTTTGGATCCGATGGTGCACCAATAGTCGCAATGGCCTTAATTGAGCTTATTTCTTCTGACGCCAAAATAGCGGCAGCTCCACCTAGAGAATGACCAATAATCAAGGAAGGGGAGGAGTAGTGCTCTTTTAAGTAATTGGCTGCCTCCACAAGATCCCCTACGTTGCCAGAGAAGTTGGTATCTGCAAATTCGCCCTCACTTTCCCCCAGTCCAGTAAAGTCAAAACGCAATACTCCAAAACCTTCAGTGGTCAAAGCCCTGCTAATATTCCGTATGGCGGGAAAGTTTTTATTGCATGTAAAACAATGAGCGAACAGCACAAAATTATGGGGTTGTTGATTGGCTGGTAAAGCAAGTCGGCCTACCAAAGTATCCCCATTTGAATTGGTAAAAGTTACTTTTTGAAGATTCATAGTATTACTTTTTTTTAAAGAAACCCCTAAGGTCCGGATTATAGGTTACCCCTAATAAGAGACGTTCATAATTAGCATGGGAAAAATGGGTTTTTAAAAACCCTGCTTCCACATTTAGATTGTTGGTGACACGTACTCCTAGCCCTGCGTAGAGTCGGTTCTGATTAAAAATATCCTCTTGTAAATTTAGCATTACTTCATCAGAAAGGTTAACAAAGAAGGTATTGGTAAGGGGCAGGGTCAACTGCAGGCGATACCTAGCTCTGTGTTGGGTCTCGTTTTGATCCCCAAAATCCAGAAATCGCTGTTCCAAAACATATCGATGCTCCAGATACATTTCCCAAAATTGCTGCTTTAACGTTACTTGTTCAAAAATACGGTGCTCTCTTATATTTTCTTCATCAGGGAATTCTTCAAAAGTGTCATCAGTAAATAAATAGGCATAACCCAATGTGATATTCACCTCCTTGGCAAAGGAGTAATTTGCCCCCGTCCGCAGAACGAGCTCCTGAAAATTTTTGGACTGTTCAAAATAGCGGAGTTGCACCTCCGTTAATACACTCATTTTTTCCGAAACCCTATTATGACCAACATATTGATACCAAAAGCCCGTCTTATGATCACCTGAATCTTGCGCATTTAAATTAACAATGCATAAAAGTAGGCAGAGACCAAAAATATTTTTCATGTTTTAATTTTAGAATTATGATGTATGCCTATGCGCCACTAATCAATCCTAAAGTGTAGAGGAAGAACAGCTTCTTAAAGAATTCTCCACTTCGCATGTACACCATATAGAGAGAATGGCAACAAACAGCATTACCTGCCAAGGATAGGTTCTACCTAAACAACATATATGGCTGCTTTAATTACAGCATAGCACTAATTGGGCATACATAAACTAGGTCCTTTACTTATTTCTTACATATATTAATTTAAAACGGCCCTTTGTATTTTCCCGTTGATCGATTTCAAAATTCTTAATGGATTTGATAAGGGGAGTCAGCTTTTGAAACCCGTAATTTCTAGAGTCAAAATTGGGTTGCTTTTTCTGTAATAGACTGCCCACATCTCCTAAAAATGCCCATCCATCGTCATCTGCCACATCAGATATGGTAGAGGCAATAAGCTTAATTTCTTTAGCGGTGATCTTATCCACATCATCTTTCTTACCTTTTTTGCGATCTGATGCTTCTGAACTACTCTCTTCAGTCTGATTTTTTAGAATCTCTATATAGATAAATCGGTCACAGGCTACAATAAAAGGGTTAGGAGTCTTTTTTTCTCCGATACCGATCACATTCATGCCCGCTTCTCTTAGTCGCGTTGCCAATCTTGTGAAGTCGCTATCACTGGATACAATGCAAAAGCCACTTACCTTGTTAGAGTACAGGATGTCCATGGCATCGATTATCATTGCTGAATCAGTAGCGTTTTTTCCCGTTGTATAGGCGTATTGCTGAATGGGAGTGATGGCGTTCTCCAATAAAAGGTTCTTCCATTTGGCCAGTTTTGGATTGGTCCAGTCTCCATAAATACGTTTAATGGTAGGGTTGCCGTATTTGGCAATTTCCTCCATCATTTCCTTTACATAGGCAGAGGGAATGTTGTCGCCATCGATTAATACCGCCAAATTTGTATCCATAATTTAAATGATTTTATATTTTTTTAATTACGTTGTTTATTGATTTTACGATTATAAGTTAAAAGCCATTTTATACCCGTTATTAGGGTAAACATGAACTACAAAGCTAAAGATAACTTAGGATTGTTCTATGAAAAAATGGGCTCAAAAACAATTTTCCTATACTTTAATGGATTCTATATAGAAATTTTTATCTACCGATATGGCCTTAATTTCATTATCTAAGGATATTGTTTTCCATTTCGCTGTTGGAAATACCCACTCTTCGTTCCCATTTAACCTAATTTTCACTGGCATATCAAAACCTGCAACAATATTGGTATATCTAAAACGCAGTTGATGGCCATCCGCCCAGTATTCTAACCTCGGTATTTGTGTGGTGCGGAGATATTGGTTAAAAAATTGAGTGAGATCAATGCCTGCTTTTTGACTAATATACTCTTCAATCTGCGCTGTGGTTACGGTTTGATGATAGAATTCTTCATTCAATCCCCTTAAAATAGCTCTCCATTTTTCATCGTCTTCTAAAAGCTGTCGCAAGGTGTGAAGCATATTGGCGCCCTTATAATACATGTCTCCAGAACCGCTTTTATTAACGCCGTAGGGACCAATAATTGGGATGTCGTTAGCGATTCCCTTTCTGGTTCCAATAACATATTCAGCGCCTGCATTTTTACCGAAATGATAGTCTAGATAAAGACTTTCGGAATAGGTGGTAAAACTCTCATGGATCCACATATCAGCTATATCCTTGTAGGTGATATTGTTGGCGAACCATTCGTGGCCTGACTCATGAACTAGGATAAAATCGAACTTTAAGCCCCAACCGGTACCAGAAAGGTCCCTTCCTAAATAGCCATTTTTAAATCCGTTCCCGTAAGTTACTGAGCTTTGGTGCTCCATTCCCAAATACGGGGCCTCAACTAATTTATAGCCATCATTATAAAAAGGATACGGGCCAAACCAATGTTCAAAGGCGCTCATCATCATAGGAGCTTGCTGAAATTGTTTCTTTGCTTTCTCTAAATTTCCAGCTATTACATAATAATCCATACTCAATTTGCCATTTTCCCCGTCGTAAGTCTCGCCAAAATGGACGTAATCGCCAATATTTACATTAACCCCATAGTTGTTTATCGGATTCGTAACATACCAGTGATAGGTGGTAGTTTCCCCATGCTCCTCTATTTGTTTAAGTTTCCCGTTAGAAATATTCATTAGGTCTTTGGGCACGGTAACACTTATAGCCATGCTATCAACCTCATCATACATATGATCCTTGTTTGGCCACCATACACTGGCACCGAGCCCTTGACAGGAAGATCCTATAAAATGTTTATTATTGGCGTCTTTTTTCCAAGAAAATCCACCATCCCATGGCGCTTTCACTGCTTCCCTTGGATGACCGGAATAGTAAACGGTGAGCTCATTAATGGCTCCTTTGCGTTGTTTTTTCTTTAGTTTGATAAAATGTGCGCTACCATTGGATTTGTATTTTAGCGATTTGCCATCTTGCAACACCTTAGTAATTGTTAACGGTGATTGTAGGTCTATTTGAAGCACTTGAGATTCATCTAACACAGTATAGCGGACAGTATTGCTCCCAGCGATAAATTTTTTTTCTGGGTCCACCTCTATGTTTAAGTGATAGAAATCTACATCCCACCATTCCCTTTCGGGAGTTATGCTACCACGAAGCGTATCTTGCTCCGTAAAATTCTGGTTTTGCCCAAATGCGCTAAAAAAAATAGAGATAAGAAAAATAGAGATGAATTTATGAATCCTGTTTTTGATCATAGTCGTAATTGATGGGTATTTGATAGTGTATTATTTTGCCTACAATTTTTCATTGCAACAAATTTATTATTTAAATTGGTACTAGCCCAAATACAGGTCCTATCAAAAAGTTTTTTTTGGATTTAATGGTTCTTAACATCGGATTTAAAAAAACTGAGACAACACTGGTTCACGCACCAAATACCTAGTTATTGGGATTATTTAATAATTTTATTAGGAAAAACCACCACACTTTCAAATCCATTTTCTCCCACAGCCGATACTCCAAAGAAATAATTATCGATTACAATTCCCTCTAAGGTAAAAGCAGTAACATCGCCAACATACCTACTATGGTCCCAGGTGGGGGAGGTGGTTTCTCTCCAATATATTTTATAACCCTTTGCACCGCTAACTTCACTCCATTGAAGTGTAACCGCAGGAGCTACTATCCCGCCAATTCCAATTTCATTTGGGGCAGGAGGTGACCAAGCCAAGGATGCCAAGTTAATAGCGTTAACCGCGGTTAGCTTTTTAGCATAATTAAAGTTCACATGCTCCAATACATCCCCATAGGAAATACCGTCTTCTATTCGAATATCTTGATGTTGTTGGGTATAATTTTCATGAGCCTCCATAATACGTATTCCAGCAAAGCCCAGATCGTTAAAGGGTCTGTGATGTCCACCTCGGCCAAATCTGTCTAGCCTATAGATCATCATGGGATTCATTTCTGGCATATAGGTCAGCACATTTTTGTGCACATAGCGAGCGAGTTGCCTACTTGTACCGTCTACTTCCCCGCCGTAGAATCTACGCATTTTTCGCTCTTCCTCTGTTTCTGTGGGTGGCACTGGTTCGGAGAATATCCTGAAATCGGTATTACTGATGATTCCATCTACTCCCTTGATATTCCCAATCATGTCATTATTGAATACCCCAATAATTTCCCATCCTTTTTCCTTTGCCTGTTTTGCAAAGCCCTGACCACCAAAAAGGCCTTGTTCTTCACCAGACAAACCAAGGTACATTATACTGCTCTCAAATTGATAATTAGAAAGCACTCTTGCGGCTTCTAAAGTGCCTGCCATTCCACTAGCATTATCATTGGCGCCAGGGGAATTTGAAGTAAAATCGTTAGGGTCGCTTACACGGGAATCAATATCCCCGCTCATAATAATATATCGATTGGGGTATTTTTCCCCTCTTTGTATAGCTACCACATTCACCACCCAAGTATCTTTGGTAATACGCTGATTTATACCAGACTTTACCAGGTCTTTTTGAGATGTTACTTCAAGGCAATTATCACATGACTTAGAGATGATATCAAACTCTTTTTTTATCCAGCGTCTTGCGGCGCCAATACCACGAGTAGTGGAAACCGTATCGCTTAAAGTATGTCTGGTGCCAAATCCTGCAAGGGTAGAAATATCGTTTTTTATCCTTTCCGCTGAGACTGCTTCAATGATATCATATATACGTTGATCGGTCTGGGCGTTTAAAAAACCGACTAATAAAAATAAGGTAATTGCCTGTAGTTTTTTCATATTAGGACTTGTCCGTAAACTTATTGAGTAATTGTCTAACATTACTTATGCTGTTCACATAAAACTTAGCTTGAGTCTTTTGGCGGCCAACCTTTACTGTAAAGGCGGATTCTGGTAATTCTTCAAACATAAATTCATCCGTCCAGTCATCGCCTATCGCAAAAACAAAATCATAATCTTGTTCGGAGTATACTCGCATAGCAGCACGTCCTTTATTTATATTGCTACTCTTTATTTCCATCACCTTATTGCCATTTAAAACACTTAAATCATCATTGGCAATTAGACTAGTGAGCACAGTATTGAGTTCAGTAGCCCTTTTCTGACCAAAATCTGGATCGGTATTCCGATAGTGCCAGGCCATAGAGTAATTCTTCTCTTCTATAAAACTACCTGGGGTCCTATCAACAAAGGACTCTAGTACGGGAAGAATCTTTTCCATCCAATCTTTTTTAACGTTTTCCAGCATTCTAAAGTCTTCCCCATTTTGGGATATCCATACGCCATGCTCTACGATCATATTGTATTTTTTTGGCAAAAACCATTTCGTAAAAGTTTCTTTGTCCCTGCCGCTAATTAAATATAGATCAGTATTTTCCAGTGCAGCAAGCTTGTCCAAGAGATGGTATAATTCTTCATCTGGACTTGCTTTTTGGGGGTCGTTTTGAAATCCTGCTAAGGTGCCATCATAATCTATGAACAATAGCTTTTTCTTGGCAGACTTAAACTCATCTATTACATTCTTCGCCCTGGAAGCAGATAGTTTGCGAGACTTATGTTGTTTTTCGTTTTGTTTTTGCTCCAGAAGTGAAGTCATAAAATCATTTGCCCATTTTTCTACATTATAGCGCTCCAGTCTTTTTTGTAAAATGCCGTTTCTTGCCTGCTGCTCTTCCTTGGGCATATTAATTGCTTGGAGTAATGCCTCCGATATCTCTTCAAAATTATTGGGGTTTATAAGTAGCGACTCGTTCATTTCATTGGCAGAACCAGCCATTTCACTGAGTATTAGCACTCCTGTTTTGTCCGTTCTGGTAGCTATATATTCTTTGGCAACTAGGTTCATCCCATCCCGTATAGGGGTCAGCCAAGCAATATCGCAAGAGGTGTAGAGATCTATTAAATTTTCAAAAGGCATAGAGCGGTAAAAGTACCATATTGGGGTCCAGCTTACCGTAGAAAATTCCCCGTTTATTCTTCCCACTAATTCGTCTATTTCCTTTTTTAATAGTTGATATTGTGGCACATTGGAGCGGGAAGGAACCGCTAGGATAATAAGTCGCACCTTCTCCTTGTATTGAGGGTTTTCGTTTAAAAAATATTCGAAGGCCTTAAGACGTTTAGCAATTCCCTTAGAATAATCCAAGCGGTCTATGGAGAGTAAAAATTTAGCATTGGGCTGATTTTTCTTGTGCATATCCAACCGCTTCTGCAACTCCGATTTATCTACTTCCTTATTTTCGTGATGTTTCTTTGCAGCATCACTAAACTTCTTATAATCTATCCCCATGGGAAAAGAATCTACCTTAATAACCCGGTCATCTAAGTGAATATCGTTAAAGCTGACCTCTAGGCGTAATAACCGTCTTACAGAGCTTAAAAAGTGTCGTTCGTAATCGTAGGTATGAAATCCGATTAAGTCTGCTCCTAGCAGCCCTTCAAGTACTTCTTTTCGCCACGGTAAGGTTCTAAATATCTCATAAGAAGGGAAAGGTATATGAAGAAAGAAACCAATGGATACATTGGGGCGTTGCTTCCTAACCATTTGTGGCACCAACATCAATTGGTAATCATGGACCCATATAATATCGTCATCTTCCGCTTTCTCTAGAATGGCATCGGCAAATTTCTGATTTACGGCTTTATAAATATTCCAGCTTTCCAGTTCAAACTCTGCATATTCCAAGAAATAGTGAAAAAGGGGCCAAATGGTACGATTGCTAAAGCCATAATAGAATCCATCTACCTCAGCCGTAGTTAAGCTTACTTTAGAAGAACCGTGTTTTGCCAATGCTTTGTCTATTTCTGGCGCTAGCCCATTAGGAATCTCCTCATCAGTTAATCCACTCCATCCAATCCAAAGACTATCTCCCCCAGAGTGTACAGATTTCATTCCAGTGGCTAACCCACCAACACTGGGGGTGGCCGTAATTTTGCGATTATCAATTTGTAATTGTACGGGTAACCTGTTTGAAATTATAATGGTTTTAGACATAAAATGAGAATTTTTGGATGTTTTCGGCATTAATTTTCCTAAATTTCGACAAAATCATGGGAAATTCCTATTTTTAAATCTTTACAGTTACAATATTTACGTTTATGGATAATTTAGATTATGGTATAATTGGCAATTGTAGAAGCGCCGCATTAATTTCTAAAAACGGATCTTTAGATTGGTGTTGTTTGCCAGAATTTGATTCAGCCTCTATTTTCGCAAAACTTCTAGACGAGAAAAAAGGGGGGAGTTTTGAGATTTTAGTCGATGAAAGTTATTCCATAAATCAAGAATATGTTCGTAATACCGCTATTTTGGTTACCCGTTATTCAGATGGAATAAATATTTTTGAAGTGCACGATTTTATGCCCAGATACCATAGGCCAAGTCCTAAAGGTGGATATAACGCACCTCCTGAAATTGTAAGGTATATTAGATATGTGTACGGAAAACCAGTTTTCAAAGTGCTGTATAATCCTAAGTTGGAATATGCCCAAGGGGAAACAAAGACGTATATTAAAGATAATTTTATTGCAAGCCTCACTAGGGAGGTGAGATTTGATACTATATTCCTTTATACCTCATTTGACAAACAGACCGTAATGAACGGTGGAGATATAAACTTGGAGGAGGATGGGTATTTTTTATTGGGATATAATGAGAAAATTCTAATTCCCACTTTGGAGAAAGTGTACTTGGAAATGGAACGTACTAAGGTATATTGGCTTAACTGGTCCAATAAGACACCTACCTACCACAGCTATAGCGATCAAATAAAGCGAAGTGCCCTTACCCTTAAAATGCTTAGCTATGATAAGTCTGGCGCAGTATTGGCCGCAGCTACTACTTCTTTGCCAGAAACTATTGGGGAAGTTAGGAATTGGGATTATCGATTCTGTTGGATCAGGGATGCTTCCATGGTAATTAAGGTGGTTTCTAGACTAGGTCATAAAAATATTGCTAAAAGATACCTGCAATTTATAATAGACCTAATGCCCGATAAGGATGAGAAATTACAAATTATGTACGGTATCAATAAGGAGAAAAAGCTCACAGAAAAAACCCTAGAGCACTTAAGTGGGTATAAAGGATCAAAACCGGTCCGTATAGGTAACGCAGCTTATAAACAACGTCAGCACGATATATATGGTATTTTAATGGATGTTATCTATACCCAGTTGGAGGAATTTGATACCGATATTGAAAATGGAGAGGAGCTTTGGAATATTACCAAAGGAATTGCCTGGATCGTTGGAAATCACTGGCAAGAACCAGATAAGGGTATATGGGAATTTAGAACCGAAAACAGACATTTTACCTTTTCCAAAGTGCTTTGCTGGACAGCGATTGATAGGGCATTAAAAGTAGCGGAATTCTTTGGGAAAAAACATAGACTGAAGAAATGGCGCACCTTAGAAAGGGAAATTAGGGAAGATATCCATACAAATGCTTGGAATGAAGAGAAACAAGCATTTACCCAATCCTATGGGTCGCCACACCTAGATGCCTCAGTGCTTTTAATGGAGTCGTATGGGTTTATAGAGGCAAAAGACCCCAAGTACGTGAGTACGGTACATGCAGTTGAAAAAGAACTTTGCCATGACGGACTTCTTTATCGTTATAAAAATGAGGACGATTTTGGGTTGCCCTCATCATCCTTTACTATTTGTACTTTTTGGTTTATAAATAGTCTATTTAAAATAGGGGAAGAAGAAAAAGCGATAGCGCATTTTGATCAACTTTTAAGTTATAGTAATCATTTAGGTCTATTCAGCGAAGATATTGATTTTAAGACCAAAAGACTTCTAGGAAATTTTCCGCAAGCCTATTCCCATTTGGCGTTGATAGAATGTGCAATGAATTTCTCCAAGAAGCGTAGTGAAATAGATATTTTAGAATCTATGGAAAAAAATGATAAGTAATTATTACTGTTTTGCTAGAGCTTAAGAGTGCTATTCCAATTAAATTCTTTTAGTTCCGGTAGGTGGTCCAAGGAGAGAGGTGAATTCATTACATCCTATACTCCTTATTTGTATAAACCACCTACCAGGTTATGCTACTGCCTTTTATTTGCACTTCCATATTTTACCTCACAGCCCTATAAGAATTTCTTTTGAGGTATTATCATTTTTCTATACCTCACATTCCTACCCGGTATAAATTGAAATGGAGCTCCTAATTGAGGAAATACAAATTAAATATTTTATAATTCTAACATTTTATTGATGAATCGTTAATTTTGCGCTTAAGCTAATTTAAAATATACACGCGAAATGAACTTAAAGTTAATGGCAGGTAGTCTTCTTTTGCTAGGCACGTTAGTGGCTTGTACTGAAAAGAAGATGGTAGAAAAGCCTGTAATGGAAACAGAGCAGAGCTTTGATTATTCGGTAGACCAATTTGCCGATATTAAAATCTTAAGATATCAAATCCCTGGATTTGAGGAGCTAACACTAAAAGAGAAGAAATTGGTTTACTTCCTTACTCAAGCCGGACTGGCAGGTAGGGATATTATCTGGGACCAAAACTACCGGCATAACCTTACTATTAGAGAGGCTTTAGAAAATGTCTATACCCGTTTTGAAGGAGATAAGACCTCGGACGATTGGAAGTCTTTTGAGGTGTATATGAAAAGGGTATGGTTCTCCAACGGAATCCATCACCACTATTCAAATGACAAGATTATGCCCGAATTTTCAGCGGACTATTTAAATTCTCTGTTATCGGAAACGGGTACTGAATTAAAAGGAGAAGCTTTTGACGTAATTTTCAACGATAAGGATAGTAAAAAGGTAAATAAGAAAAAGGGGGTGGACATTGTAGCTTCTTCTGCAGTTAACTTTTACGACCCTTCAGTAACCGACGCAGAAGTAGAAAATTTTTATAAAACTGCTTATAAAGGACCTAAAGGAATGCCCATTGAAACGGGTTTAAATTCTAAACTTGTTAAGGAAAACGGGAAATTAGTTGAAAAGGTGTGGAAGTCTGGCGGACTCTATGGAAGTGCCATAGATGAGATCATTAAATGGCTGGAAAAAGCACAAGGGGTTGCTGAAAATGAAAAACAGGCCAGTGCATTGGGACTTTTGATTGAATATTACAAAACTGGAAGTTTAGATACTTGGGATAAATACTGCATTGAGTGGGCCACATCCACTTCAGGTAATATTGATTGGATCAACGGTTTTATTGAAGTTTACAATGACCCAAAAGGGTATAAGGGGTCTTATGAATCTATTGTACAAATCAAGGATTTTGAAATGTCCAGACAAATGGCGGTCCTATCTGATAATGCACAATGGTTTGAGGATAATGCGCCTTTACTTCCAGAGCATAAAAAGGAAAAAGTGGTAGGTGTATCCTATAAAACGGTAAATGTGGCAGGAGAAGCAGGAGATGCATCACCAAGTACTCCAATAGGAGTGAACCTTCCCAACAACAACTGGATTAGGCAGCAACACGGAAGTAAATCGGTTTCCTTAGGAAATATTATCAATGCCTACAACCATGCCGGGGGTACGGATAGATTAAAGGAATTTGCCCACGATGCAGAGGAGATTGAATTGGAAATAAAATATGGAGAAATAGGGGATAAGCTGCATACCGCACTACACGAAGTAATAGGGCATGCGTCTGGTCAAATAAACGAAGGCGTTGGTCAACCTAAAGAAACCCTTAAAAACTATGCCTCTACTATTGAAGAAGGTAGGGCTGATCTAATAGGGCTTTACTATTTGATGGATCCTAAATTACAGGAGCTGGGATTGGTAGACGATTGGGAGAAACTAGGTAAGGCGGCCTATGATGGTTATATCCGAAATGGTTTAATGACCCAGCTGGTTCGTATCAACCTTGGGGATGATATTGAAGAAGATCATATGGTAAACCGGCAATGGGTTTCTGCATGGGCTTTCGAAAAAGGAAAGGCAGATAATGTGATTGAGAAAATTACAAGAGAAGGGAAGACCTATTATAATATCAATGACTATCAAAAATTACGAGAGTTGTTTGGTCAATTATTACAGGAGACCCAAAGAATGAAATCTGAAGGCGATTTTAAAGCTGCTCAAGATTTAGTAGAGGGATATGGGGTAAAAGTAGATCAAGAAATTCACGCTGAAATAATAGAAAGAAATTCTCAATTTAAATCTGCTCCTTATAGTGGCTTTGTAAATCCAGTGTTGGTTGCAGAAGTAAATGAGGCTGGTGAAATCACCGATATTGAGGTAACTCAACCTAAGAATTTTGAATCTCAGATGTTAGAGTATGCTAAGAATTTTAGCTTTTTAACCATAAAACATACTGAAGCAGTTAATTAAGTGATGAGCTTTATGTAATAGTAAATCAGTGATTTGTAACAACATAAAAATTAAAAAGCCGTTCCTTTTGGAAACGGCTTTTTGTTTTGCCTCCATAGGAAGCTTCTACTTGAGTTAGTCAAAGGTATAACCATTATCCGCAGCTACTCTATCGGCAATTTGTGTGCGTAAAGCCACTACGTTAGGTTGATTTGTATATTTTGTGAAACGTCTAAGTCCCATTAGCATCATGCGTTGCTCATCGCCTTCAGCGAAAGAAACTATAGCTTCCTTTCCTTTTTGGATGATGGTGTCCACTGCAGTGTATAAGTATAATCTAGACATTGCTATTTGAGTGGATTGAGCTTCTTCTCCGAAACGTTTCGCATTTTTTTCTGTTCTAAGGATCGTAGATTCCGCCATATAGATTTCAATCAGAATATCGGCAGCAGAGAGCATTAGTTGTTGATGGTTTTCTAAATCAGGTCCATATTTTTGTACGGCACTACCGGCAACCATTAAAAACACTTTCTTCAGTCGTGCTAATAAATCCTTTTCTTCCGCAAACAATTCGGAGAAATCAGGCACATCAAAAGAAGGTATTCCCATTAATTCTTCACCTACCTTGGTTGCTGGTCCTAGAAGATCTACATGGCCCTTCATGGCTTTTTTAACTAGCATACCTACAACCAACATTCTATTGATTTCATTGGTTCCCTCATATATTCGGGCAATACGGGCATCTCTCCATGCAGATTCCATTGGGGTGTCTGCAGAAAATCCCATTCCCCCAAAAATTTGGATTCCTTCATCCGTCGTATTCTGAACGTCTTCGGATGCAGCTACTTTTAAGATAGAGCACTCTATAGCATACTCTTCAACACCCTTTAGTTCCGCTTCCTGATGAGAATTGCCTGCAGCCTGTCTCATGGCAATCCTATCTTCAATGTTTTTTGCAGCCCTATAACTTGCAGACTCATCTGCGTAGCAATTGGTGGCCATATTTGCAATCTTTGCTTTTATAGCGCCAAAATTGATAATTGGTGTCTTAAACTGGATTCTTTCATTAGCATATTTAGTAGCCTCACCAATAACACGTCTTTGCGCTTCCAAACAGGCAGCTGCCAGTTTTATCCGACCTATATTCAACGCATTCATAGCGATCTTAAAACCGTTGCCACGTTCCGAAAGCATATTCTCTATCGGAACTTTGGTATCGCTAAAGAATACTTGGCGGGTAGAGGAGGAGTGGATTCCTAATTTCCTTTCTTCTTCTCCCAAAGTAATTCCATTACTGGGGTCATTCTCCACAATAAAACCAGTAATATTCTTATCGTCCTCAATCCGAGCGAAAACAATGAACAGATTACAGAATCCGGCATTGGATATCCACACTTTTTGTCCCGAAATGCTATAGTATTTACCATCATCAGAAAGAACAGCTTTGGTCTTTCCAGAATTGGCATCGGAGCCGGCACCTGGTTCGGTTAAGCAATAAGCGCCAAACCATTCTCCTGAAGCCAATTTGGGTACGTATTTTTGTTTTTGCTCTTCAGTACCATACAGGGTAATAGGCATGGTGCCAATTCCAGTGTGTGCACCAAAGGCGGTACTAAAAGATCCAGTAGCCCCAGAAATATAATCACATACCAACATGGTAGATACAAAACCCATCCCCATTCCTCCGTAAGATTCCGGTACTGCAACACTTAATAATCCTAATTCCCCCGCTTTGCGCATGGTTTCTTCGGTATAAGCGTAATCTTTATTTTCAAATCGCTCCCAATGAGCCCAAAGCTCTCTATCCACAAATTCTTTGGTGCTCTCCCGCATCATTTTTTGCTCTTCGGATAAATCCTCAAGCGTAAATACATCCTCACATTTTGTTTCCTTTACAAGGAATTGTCCTCCTCGTAAGATTTCTTTATCTGTAGTTTCCATAGGCCTTTTCCCGATCTGCTTTTCGATCTGCAGGTATAACGGGCGTTTTAAAATTTAACGTTATTTTTCACTCACTAGGTGAGAGCGGTAATTGATTGATCATTTTGTTTAAAGAGTCAACTTGTTAATTTAGGAACTCATAAATCCCTGCTGCTCCTTGTCCGGTTCCTACGCACATGGTAACCATACCATATTTCCCTTTCATATTTCGCTTTCTCATTTCGTCGAACAGTTGAACGGACAACTTGGCACCTGTACATCCTAATGGATGGCCTAAAGCGATGGCTCCACCGTTAACGTTTACAATATCAGAGTTAAGGTTTAACTCTCTAATTACTGCTATGGATTGAGAAGCAAAGGCTTCGTTTAACTCAATTAATTCTACATCCTCTTGCTTTAATCCCGCTTGCTTTAGCGCTTTGGGAATGGCTTTTACCGGTCCGATCCCCATAATCCGAGGTTCTACACCTGCAGCAGCATAATTTACCAGTCTGGCAATGGGTTCCAAGTTTAATTCTTTTACCATTTCTTCGCTCATTACCATTACAAAGGCGGCGCCATCACTCATTTGGGAAGAGTTTCCAGCAGTAACGCTACCTCCAGCAGCAAATACGGGGCGAAGTTTCGCCAAAGCTTCTAAACTAGTTCCTTTACGGGGACCTTCATCTTTGGTGACCGTATAGTTCTTTGTCGCCTTTTTTCCGTTCTCATCTATATAAATCTGCTCTACATCTATTGGTACGATCTGACTTTGGAAGCGGTCTTCTGCTTGCGCTTTTAACGCTTTCATATGGGAATGGTAGGCAAACTCGTCCTGATCTTCCCTAGATACCTTAAACTGCTTGGCAACAGCTTCAGCAGTATTTCCCATACCCCAGTAATAATCTTCGTGACCAGATTTAGCCAAGTCGTAATTAAGTTCTGTTTTATAGCCAGTCATAGGGACCGCACTCATGCTTTCTGCTCCCCCAGCAATAATACAATCGGCCATACCAGCTTGAATTTTTGCGGTGGCTACTCCAATAGTTTCTATTCCAGAGGCGCAAAATCTGTTTACAGTAACTCCAGGAACGTCAACTATGTCTAATCCCATTAAAGAGATGAGTCGTGCCATATTAAGCCCTTGAGAACCTTCTGGCATGGCGTTTCCTACAATGACATCGTCAATGCGTTTTTTATCGAGCTGTGGCAACTCTTTCATCATATATTCTATGGTTTCCGCTGCCAATTCATCTGTACGCTTAAAGCGGAAGACCCCTTTAGGAGCTTTTCCTACCGCTGTTCTATATGCTTTTACTATATATGCTGTTTTCATGATTTTAGTATTGAGTATTTAGATATGAGTATTGAGATTTTAGTGTTGGATATTTATAAGGTGATTTATAATGTTTTTTGAAATGAATAATTCATTTTCTGAATTTCAATGCATTGTTCAATAATGGGTTGTACTTTTTCTTTTGATATTAAATTTAACTCCCACAATAGAATTAATTGTGTTTGTAGTTCATAGGCAGATCCATTTGCAATTGACAAAAAGTGTTTAAATTCTTTATTGGAGTTTCTTCCTGCACCTTCTGAAATATTTGAAGGTATAGAAATGGAACACCTTTTTATTTGAGATTTTAGCCCGTAGTTTTCATCAGAAGGTAACTCAGTTACAAGTTGATAGATAGATTTTGTTAAATCCATAGCCTTTCTCCAAATTTTTAAGCCTTCTACTTTATGCACTTCTGTCTAACTACTCAATACTAATATCTCAATACTAAAGCTGTTAGTTTCTCAACGGTTTACCCGTTTTTAACATGTGCTGAATTCTTTCTAAGGTTTTTCTTTCAGTACATAGCGATAGGAAGGCTTCCCTTTCCAAATCCAATAGATACTGTTCAGATACCAGGGTAGGCTCAGATAAGTCTCCTCCTGCCATTACATACGCCAATTTATTGGCAATCTTCTTATCGTGTTCACTTATGTAATTACTGTCTTCCATAGCATCAGTACCTACTAAGAACATTCCAAGGGCTTGTTTTCCAAGGACTTTAATATCCTTGCGTTTAATAGGTTGAGTATATCCTGCTTCTGCCATTAATTTGGCATGTGCTTTGGCGGTTGCTATTTGTCGGTCTTTATTGACTACCACTATATCCTTTCCGTGTTGTAATATTCCTAGGTCATAGGCTTCGTAGGCAGAAGTAGAGACTTTTGCCATTCCTATAGTAAGAAAGTACTCCTGGAGAACGTTTAATTCTACGTCGTTTTTCTTAAAGGTATCCTGCGCTCGAAGGGCAAATTCTTTAGATCCACCTCCACCAGGGATAACTCCTACACCAAATTCTACCAATCCTATATAAGTCTCAGCTGCAGCAACTACCTTATCTGCATGAAGAGAAAGTTCGCATCCTCCACCTAAGGTCATCCCATGGGGTGCCGAAATGGTAGGAATTGCGGAATACCTCATTCGCATCATCGTGTCTTGAAACATTTTAATAGCCATATTCAGCTCATCATATTCCTGCTCTACCGCCATCATAAAAATCATTCCAATATTGGCTCCTACGGAGAAATTGGGAGCTTGGTTGCCAACTACCAATCCTTGGAAATCTTTTTCAGCTATATCTATAGCCTTGTTTAGTCCTGCAAGTACATCGCCACCAATGGTATTCATTTTGGATTGGAATTCCACATTTACTATTCCATCTCCTAAATCTTCTACTACAACACCACTGTTTTTAAATACTTCATTGGACTTACGAATATTATCTAGGATAATAAAAGCATCTTGTCCAGGTACTTTTTCTGATTTTTTAGCGGTGATATTATAAAAATAAGTAGCCCCATTTTTTACGTTGTAAAACGACTTATTTTCGGATGCTAGCATTTCTGATACCCATGGGGCAGCTTTTAGACCTTCACTTTTTATCATTTCTAATCCCTCTTGCACTCCAATGGCATCCCATATTTGAAAGGGTCCATGTTCCCATCCAAATCCAGCCTTCATGGCATCATCAATTTTATAGAGGTCATCCGCTATTTCTGGGATCCGGTTAGATACGTAGGCAAATAGCGCTGCAAAGCTCTTTCTGTAGAACTCGCCGGCCGTGTCTTTTCCACCAACTAACACCTTATAGCGGTCTACAACCTTATCTATGGTTTTTGTAAGCTCTAAAGTGGCAAAACTAGCTCTTTTATTAGCTCTGTACTCCATGGTATTGAGGTCTAGTGTTTTTATCTCACTGGAACCATCGGCATTCTTTATTTTTTTATAAAAACCTTGTCCTGTTTTACTTCCCAACCATTTGTTTTCCATCATGGTATTGATGAAGCCAGGCAGTTTAAACAGCTCATGACGTTCATCATTGGGGCAGTTTTCATTAATACCGTTGGCAACATGCACTAGGGTATCCAAACCTACTACATCTACTGTACGGAAAGTAGCCGATTTAGGTCGACCTATTACAGGACCAGTTAATTTGTCAACTTCTTCAACAGTAAGTCCCATTTCCTTAACCATGTGGAATAGGCTCTGTATTCCAAAAATACCTACACGGTTCCCTATAAATGCAGGGGTATCCTTGGCTATAACCGAAGTTTTCCCCAAAAACTGTTCACCATATCCATTTAGGAATTCCAAAACCTCTGGTGAAGTTTTTGGTCCTGGAATAATCTCGAATAGTTTTAAATATCTGGCGGGGTTAAAAAAGTGGGTTCCACAGAAATGTTTCTGGAAATCCTCACTTCTACCTTCACTCATAAATTTTATAGGAATACCAGAGGTATTGGAAGTGATTAATGTTCCCGATTTTCTGTATTTTTCCAGATTTTCGAATACCTTTTTCTTGATGTCCAATCGTTCAACGACCACCTCAATAATCCAGTCAACCTCGCCAACTTTAGCGATATCATCTTCAAGATTTCCAGTGGTTATTCGCTGGGCAAACTTTGGGTGATAAATGGGGGAGGGCTTGGATTTTAATGCAACCATTAAAGATTCGTTTACCAATCTATTGCGTACTGCCTTATCTTCTAAGGTGAGTCCACTGGCTTTTTCCTTATCATTTAGTTCTCGTGGTACTATATCTAGCAGTAAAACTTCTACTCCTATGTTGGCAAAGTGACATGCTATTCCACTTCCCATGATTCCGGAGCCAATAACTGCTACCTTTCTAATATGTTTTTTCATCAATAGTTATTATTAATTGGTTATGGACTTTTTATCGTAAATTTTCTTTTCCGAGACTAAGCGGTTTATTAGCTCCGCCACCTCAAAAAATGAATTTAATTGTTCTTCTGATACATGAGACTTTATGGTCTCATTAAAGCGAATGACTACTGCTTTGGAGTCATTTCTTTTTTCACGTCCAAAATCAGTTAGGTGAATTAGGACTCCTCTACCATCATTAGGGTTGGGTTTGCGTACTATGAGACCCTTTTGTTCCATGCTTTTTAGTATTCTAGATAAACTGGTGGCCTCCATTCCCATCTTTGGACCTAAAGCTGTGGAAGGAGTACCTGTTTTAGGGTCTATGCTTAAAAGCGTAAAACCGACAGCCATAGTGCTGCCAAACTTTTTAGCTTCCTCATTATACATTTTTGTTACTGCTTGCCAAGTGGCGCGTAACGCATAATCTATTGTTGTATCTTTCATTTATTTGATGCGAGAATTTCAAAGATAAGAAAATTTATTATGCATGCATAATAAATTTAATAAAAAATAGCAATGTAAAAAAAAGCTCCTTATTGTTGTAAGGAGCTGATTGTTATAGGGTAGCGGGATATTGGTTAATGGCCATATATTTCTTTGTAGAGATCTTTATACTTTTCCCTGACTATTTTTCTTTTCAATTTTAGGGTGGGGGTAAGGTGTCCTTCTTCTATACTCCAGACATCCGGGGTAAGTCTAAACTGTTTCACTTTTTCCCATTTGGCGAAATTTTCATTGGCGAGGTCTACTTCCTCTTGGTAACGTTCCAGTACCTTTTCATTGGTGACTAGGTCCTTATTATCGCCCACCTTTACATTATGGATTTTGGCCCAATCTCGGATAAAATCGAAATCGGGTTGGATTAGGGCTGCAGGCATTTTCTCCCCTTCCCCAATAACCATGATCTGCTCTATGAATCGGGATTGTTTAAATCTATTTTCCAATAATTGTGGGGCCACGTATTTACCTCCAGAGGTTTTAAACATCTCTTTTTTTCTATCGGTTATTTTTAGGAATCCATCCGAATCTATTTCGCCGATGTCCCCGGTATGAAAATATCCACCCTCCAAAACCTCAGCTGTTTTCTCCTTATCCTTATAATACCCTAACATCACTTGGGGTCCTTTTACGCAAATTTCTCCATCTTCGGCAATTTTCACTTCCGTACGATCCAATAACTTTCCTACAGTTCCTATTCTAAATCCGCCATCGCGCATATCGTTAACGGAAATTACCGGAGAAGTTTCCGTAAGTCCATAACCTTCCATAACGCCCATTTCTGCAGCATTGAATACTCTTGCTAATCTAGGCTGTAATGCGGCACTTCCGGAAGCAACAAAGCTTAATTTTCCACCTAGGCCTGCTTTCCATTTACTAAAGATTAGTTTACGGGCAAGAGCTAGTTGCCACTCGTACCACCATCCATTTTGTCCGTATGGCTCATATTTTAATCCGATATCCACTGCCCAAAAGAACAGCATTTTCTTTATCCCGGTCAAGGCTGCTCCCTTTGCAATAATTGAGTCGTACACTTTTTCCAAAACCCTGGGAACGGCAGTCATAACATAGGGAGAAACCTCCTTTATGTTATCGCTAATTTTATCCATAGATTCGGCATAGTGTATCGATACTCCTCTAAACTGGTAGAGGTATATGATCATACGTTCATAAATATGGCATAAAGGCAAAAAACTCAACGCATTTGTATCTCCTTCTACAAGAGAAAACCGCTTAGAACTTTCCAATGCGTTGCTCACTACGTTATCATGTGTGAGCATTACACCTTTTGGTCTTCCCGTGGTACCAGAGGTATAGATTAACGTTGCCAAATCGTGGGGCTTAACCGCATTTTTGTGTTTTTCAACCTCTGGCTGATTAGCAGTATCTACACCCAACGCCAAGATTTCGCTCCAATTTTTGCAATTGTCCAATTCATCGAATGAAAACACCTCCTTTAAATTAGGAATGTTTTTCCGTACTGCTTCCACCTTGTTATACACCTCACTACAAGAGACAAAGCAATAAATGGCCTCTGAATGATTAAGGACATATTCGTAATCCTCCTCGGAAATAGTTGGGTAGATAGGTACGTTTTGAGCCCCTAATTGTAGTATCCCTATATCCATAACATTCCACTCCGTTCTGTTGCTCATGGATATCACGGCAATTTTATCATTTGGTTTTATCCCTAATCGTAATAAAGCGCGACTAATTTGATTTGATTTGTTTACATATTCTTGGGAAGAGGTAGCTACCCATTCTCCATTGTACTTGGTTACCAATGATTTTTTAAGATTGTATTTCTCCAACTGATAATAGGGGAAATCAAAAAGGCGGGTAATTTCTTGCATATTTCTTGAGCTATTCGAATTGCCAAATTAAGAAAACGGAACGGTATAATAAAATGACTTTTGTATAATTTGATATATATAATTGTTGAAATTACATTATTAATCGTAAATCCACCCATATCCTCATTGCTAAAGACAGCTTGTTCTTTAATATAATAGCTCCTTTCAAGAACAACTACTTTGAATTTGATTTGGCTATAAAATTTAAATCTTTTAGGATACATTAGTTATTTTAAGGTGGTAATACTGGAATTTCCTCTTATAAATTTAATAATAGATCAAGAGTTTAAAGAACTAACACGATAGCGTAACATGAGTTTATAAAAGCGAAATTTCCTATAGTGTTATCAAAGTAATTAAGCAGCCATAAGTGATATATTAAAATAGGGGGGAAACCATTTCCATTATAGCCGGAATTTTGATTATTTTGACCTTTCGTAATACTATTATTTTATTAACCCATTAAAACACACAAATGAAAAAATTAATTGCCGCCATTGTCATTATTTTTAATCTGTACTCTTGCGCGGAAAAATCTAAAATCCCTGTCTATGCATGGACGGGAGGACCTGGTGAGGCTACGGACCAAGAGTTGTTGGCTACTTTTAAGGATTATAAGGAAAAAGGCATAGACGGATTAATGTATAATGGAGGTCAAGATCCTAAAACATATGAAAGGGTTGGGAAATTGGTGAAGGAAGCCGGACTCGAATTCCATACCTGGGTACCTACTATGGTACAAGGGGATAACCCCAAGTTGGCGCCTGAACTATATGCAATAAATAGAAATGGGGAATCTGCATTTGATAAACCGGTATATGTTCCATATTACAAATTTCTTTGTCCCAATAAGCCCGGTACGCATCAATTTTTGGCTGAGTTATATGGAAATATTGCTTCTGTAGAAGAAGTAGACGGAATCCATTTGGACTATATCCGGTTTCCCGATGTAATTTTAGCGGAAGGACTTTGGGATAAATACGGATTGGTGATGGATGAGGAGTATGCTCCTGCAGACTATTGCTACTGCGACGATTGCGTGGCAGATTTTAAGGTAGAGTCTGGAATCGATATCAAGGAAGTGGAAGATCCTTCGCAAGTAGCAGAATGGAAGCAATTTAGGTACAACTTAATTACCGATGTGGTAAATGGTATAGCAGAAGTAGTGCATGAGAAAGGAAAGAAAATTAATGCAGCTGTTTTTCCTGGCCCTAGTATCTCCAAGAAATTGGTTAGACAAGAATGGGATAAATGGAATCTAGATGCTATTTACCCTATGAATTATAATGATTTTTACCTAAAAGGCCCAGAATGGGTAGGGGAGGTTACTAAAGAAGAGGTGGCGGCCGTAAATAACCAGAAACCTATTTTTAGTGGGTTGTTCATCTGTCCTAATCCAGAGAATAAAACTGAAGAAAACGATCCAGAAAATCACGGATTGTTGCCGTCCGAAATAGAAACTGCTATCAGGGGATCTATAGAAAACGGCGCTACCGGAATTTGCTTGTTTACTCCAGAACGTATGACAGCGGAGCACTGGGTAGCTTTTGAGAAAGCTATATATGCCGATTATACCAAAAAATAAAAAATATTGTTTTAGCCTTCTTGTAAGGGGTGTAGGAAAAGAAGTTATTAGTATAATAAAGTCCGTTGGATCTGGAAACAGCCCAACGGACATTGTTTTTATGATACTAGGAGTATTATTTTCCTAGGTGATACATATGAACGAACTATCTAATTTTGCGCTTTCTTTTCTTCCCATTCTATTATCAGTTTTTTTACTTCCCTATGGATAATGTCCTTGGCTTCGGCATAGGAAATGTCATATTTCCTTTCAATATCCTGGAGTTTTTCTGGATACCTGTTTAGCAATTCGTCGTAATAACTGTCTAGTTCTTTCCGTGAAGGAAGTTCAAATTTTAATCTTAACTGAAATCGCCTTAAAACAGCCTTGTCGATTATTTCAATATGATTCGTTGCCGCAATAAGCAAGGTGTCATTTGAAAGGTAATCTATTAATTGAATGACTGTATTTACTAGCCGTTTCATCTCTCCTGAGTCCTTGTCGTCGTAATCCCGAAGTTTTCCCAAAAAATCGAACTCATCAATAAATAGGACGGACTTATCCCTACTGGCTTTTTGGAAGATATTGGAGACATTTTTGGCCGTTTCCCCCAATCGGGAGGATACAATTCCTCCCAAATTAAGAATAATGATGTCCTTGTTCAACTTTTTAGCGATAGCTTTCGCTGTAGCTGTTTTTCCACACCCGGTATGCCCGTGTAAGAGAATTTTATTATCTATGGGTAAGTCATATTTTTTTAAGGCTTCAAAATGCTTAAACTCGTTCAACAACTGGTTTAAGGTGTCTTCGTTTACTTGGCTGAAATGAATCTGATCTAGGGAAAGCTCAATTTCCTTGGATTTTATCATTAAGTCATATATTCCCATAGAGTCTTTTAAATATTATATTATGAGATGGATTATAATCTTCAAAGATATTTAAAACCATACGGTTTCTGGGAAATCAGTAACAGGTATAATAAAAAAAGAATGGCAGTGATAGTTTAGAGGAGGATGTATATGCCTTTATCCTTCTATTCTTATGAGGTTTTATTTGGTAGTACTCTTCTTGGTTGCAACTAAGGAATAGACCAGTGGGATTTTATTTTCTAGATGTTTTATTCTGAATTTCCCTGGTGCTATTTCTACGGTATGGTTGAAACAGTTATAAGGCGAATAATCAAACTCCTCAAAGGATTTAATTTCTAGTCCCGCCAAAATTAGACCACTGATCACTTCACTTAAACTGTGGTTCCACATTACGTACTCCTGTTCTATTTCAGCATTTTTGTCGGCATAAGTTCCCTGTTCTGTTTCTACAATTGCTCCTGAGTTGAAGTAATTGTAGGCAACTTTCTCAAAATTGTCATCAAACATCCAAACTACAGGATGAAATTCTACGAATACTAACTTACCACCTGGTTTTAAAAATCTAGCTATAATTGTAGCCCATTTATTTAAATCAGGTAGCCACCCAATTGTTCCATAGCTTGTAAAAACAATATCAAATTGATGGTTTAAATATTTTGGCAAATCATAAATGTCGCAACATATAAAAGTGGCTTTGGAGTTTGTGTCAGCGGCAATTCTCTTGGCAGCCTCAATTGCTTTATCAGACAGATCTACACCTGTAGCCTGTGCTCCTAAACGACAAAGGGAGATAGTATCTTGACCAAAGTGACACTGTAGATGAAGAATACTTTTCTCTTTTATATCGCCCAAAAGGTCCGTTTCTATTTGGTTTAAAGAGGATTTTCCATTCAAAAAACCATCAAGGTCATAAAAATCCGAATTTAAATGTGCATTAACCCGGTTATTCCAAGATGCTTTATTGATGGCCTGGTAATTTGATGCTTTTTCCAATTTATATACTGTTTGACTACCCAATTCCCGTATTTGACTTTTTCTCTTTTCCTCGATTCTACTTTACTAGATCATTAATTAGGTATAATTAAGGTCAATAGACTTCTCTAGGGTCAGATGGCTGCAATAAATACCATTAAAAGTAATGATTTTATGGTTTGATATTTATAGATCGTCATCTTTTTAATAGATTAATCAACACCATTTTAGAACATGGTTTATCCCCTAAAAATAAATTACCCCGAAGGAAATTTCCAACGGGGTAATATATATTAAAATGACAAATGAAAATTACTTACCGTTATTTTCGATCCATTTCCTCGCGTTTACGAATGCTTCTAACCAAGGAGAAACTTCATCTTTTCTATCCTTAGGGTAGTGCGGCCAGTTCCATTGGAATATAGAACGTTCTATATGGGGCATAGTGACTAAATGCCTACCTGTCTTATCACACATCATAGCAGTGTTGTAATCACTCCCATTAGGGTTAGCAGGGTACCCTTCATAAGCATAATTGGCTACAATTTGATAACTATCTTGAGAAAGAGGTAGTTTAAATTTACCTTCCCCGTGAGAAATCCACACTCCCAGGCTGGTGCCTTCCAATGAGGAGAGCATCACCGATTTGTTTTTCTGGATTTTTACAGAGGTAAATCCGCTTTCGTGTTTTTTAGAATTGTTATAGGTAAGTTTCCCATGCTCCGAATGCTCTGGATTAATTAGTTCCAATTCCATAAACAATTGACAACCATTACAAATTCCCACAGAAAGCGTATCAGGTCTAGCAAAGAAATCTTTCAGTGCTTTATTGGCCTTCTCATTATACTTAAATGCTCCAGCCCAACCTTTAGCACTTCCTAATACATCCGAGTTGGAGAATCCGCCCACGGCGCCAATAAATTGGATATCTTCCAACGTCTCTCTTCCTGATATTAAGTCGGTCATGTGTACGTCCTTAACATCAAATCCGGCCAAAAACATGGCATTGGCCATTTCACGTTCAGAATTACTGCCTTTTTCTCTAAGAATAGCAGCTTTAGGTCTTTTACCAGTAGCCGGTTTTTCAGGCATTTTACCTTCAAAATTAGCTGGAAAAATATAGTTTAAAGGCTGATTCTTATAATTTTCATATCGATCTTTAGCCAAATTATTGGCGGTTTGCTGCTGATCTAAAAGATATGAGGTCTTAAACCAAGTGTCTCTTAAGGACTCTATATTCAGTCCCATTTCCACCTCATTGTTTTTGATGGTAAGCGTAGCTTCTTCAGTAACGGAACCAATATGGTAAAATACAACTCCTGCTTCGTTAAGTATAGCTTCTACAGAAGCGTCCTTAGCTTGAAAAACGATTCCAGAATTTTCAGCAAACAACAATTTAATGGTATCCGGCTCCTCAATTGATGTTAAGTCTAAATTTGCACCTAAATTTTGGTCTGCAAAACAAAGCTCTAAAAGGGTAGTGATCAATCCACCAGAAGCAACATCATGTCCTGCAAGAATTTTGTCCTCTACGATTAATTTCTGAATCGTATTGAAGGTATTCTTAAAGTTTTTAGCATTAAGTACGGATGGAGCTTCGTTTCCAATAGTATTGAAAACTTGAGCAAAAGAAGATCCGCCTAATTTGTGACTGTCTTCTGATAAGTTAATATAGTAGATACCTCCTCCATTCCTTTGTAAAACAGGTTCAACTACTTTATTAATATCGTTACAGTTGGCAGCAGCTGAGATAATTACAGTTCCTGGTGCGATTACCTCGTCATTTTTATAACGTTGCTTCATGGAAAGTGAATCTTTCCCGGTAGGAACATTGATTCCTAAGGCGATAGAAAAATCAGAAACGGCCGAAACAGCTTCATATAGTCTAGCATCTTCCCCTTCATTATTACAAGGCCACATCCAGTTCGCAGAAAGCGATACCGAGGAAAGTCCATCCTTTAATGGGGCCCAAACAATATTGGTCAATGCTTCAGCAATGCTATTTTTACTACCCGCGGTAGGATCAATTAGTCCGGAAATAGGAGAGTGCCCAATAGAGGTGGCAATTCCTTCCTTCCCTTTATAATCCAACGCCATTACCCCACAATTGTTTAAAGGCAATTGTAGCGAGCCTACACATTGTTGTTTGGCTACTTTCCCTCCAACACATCGGTCTACCTTATTGGTTAACCAATCTTTAGAGGCTACAGCCTCTAATTGAAGTACGTTTTCCAAATACTCGTGAAAATGCTCCAAAGAATAAACAGGGGCACTGTATTCCCTTTTAATCGTAGTATCTGTCATGATGGTTTTTGGAGAGCTCCCGAACATATCGGACAAATCCAAATCCATTGGTTTTTCTCCAGTAGTGGCAGATTCAAAAGTAAAACGCTTGTCTCCGGTTACATCACCTACTTTATACATAGGCGATCTTTCCCTATCCGCAATTCTTTGCAATGTATCTATATCTTGCTTACCTATTACTAGGCCCATGCGCTCCTGGGACTCGTTCCCGATGGTTTCCTTGGCCGATAAGGTTGGGTCTCCAACAGGCAACTTGTCCAAATCTATTTTTCCACCTGTATCTTCCACTAGTTCGGAAAGACAATTTAAATGTCCCCCAGCCCCATGAT
The DNA here is from genome assembly GCF_000429545.1 of Arenibacter certesii DSM 19833. GTDB lineage: Bacteria > Bacteroidota > Bacteroidia > Flavobacteriales > Flavobacteriaceae > Arenibacter > Arenibacter certesii. Next base: position 68,196 of record NZ_KE386914.1, on the reverse strand, counting down.
CGTGAATTGATACTATTGGGTTATGTTCTGCTTCTACCATCCCTCTGATAGCATTAGCAGCTCTTTTTTGCATTTCTGGATTGGAACGTTGTATGGCATTAAGTTCTATAGAAGATCCAAATGCGCCGGTATCTGCACTAGAAACAGCAGCACCGCCCATCCCGATACGATAATTATCTCCACCAAGAATTACAATTTTATCCCCAGCTTTTGGTTCTTCTTTAATTGCCTGACTAGCCTTACCATATCCAATACCTCCGGCTTGCATAATCACTTTATCATAGCCTAATTTGCGATTATTTTCATCATGTTCAAAGGTAAGAACAGACCCAGCAATTAAAGGCTGACCAAATTTGTTGCCAAAGTCAGATGCTCCATTAGATGCTTTAATCAAGATATCCATTGGGGTCTGGTATAACCAATCCCTTTCCTTCATAGCTTTTTCCCACGGTCTATTGTCCTCTAATCGGGAATAAGCAGTCATGTAAACAGCTGTTCCTGCCAATGGCAAAGAGCCTTTACCTCCTGCCAGTCGGTCACGAATTTCACCTCCTGCACCGGTAGCAGCACCACTAAAAGGTTCTACTGTTGTCGGGAAATTGTGGGTTTCCGCTTTTAGGGAAATAACGGATTCAAAATCACTTTCCTTATAAAAATCGGGCTTGTCTGCAGTTTTCGGAGCAAACTGAACCGCCTTTGGTCCCTTAATAAAGGCTACGTTATCCTTATAGGCCGATACAATGTCTCCCGGATTCTCCTTGGAGGTCTTTTTTATCAACTGGAAAAGAGAGGATGGCTTTTCTTCGCCATCAATGATGAAAGTGCCATTAAATATCTTATGCCTACAGTGTTCTGAATTCACTTGACTAAATCCAAAAACTTCGGAATCGGTCAATTTACGCCCAATCTTCTTAGACATCTCCTGTAGGTATTCTACTTCCTCTTCATTAAGGGCTAAGCCTTCCTTTTCATTGTAAGAAGCAATATCTTCAATTTCTTGGATGGGAGCAGGTTCAACATCTATTTTAAATATATCCTGATGTAGTGAACTATATTTTTGAGACAGCATAGGGTCGTAGTCCTTAAACTCCTTGTTTGAAGCTAAAAACTCCTCAATTCTTACTATCCCAGATATACCCATATTTTGGGTGATTTCCGTGGCATTGGTACTCCATGGCGTAATCATGGCTGCCCTAGGACCAACAAAAAAGGCGTCTAAAGACGCCGCTATTATCTTAGGTTGATTACCAAATAACCAACTAAGCTTTATTATATCTTCCTGTAACAGATCTTGCTTGGTTTGTACCGCAAAAACTTTGGTGTCGAGGTCTCCGAAGAAATGAATCATCTAGTTTATAAATTGTAAGATTAAGAAAGGCACAAATTTACGGTTTTAAACTGAAATTTATAAGGAGAATAGTTAACAGTTTTATGGTGATATTGTTAATTATTATTAAACATTGGAACCTAATATGATTTATTTAGGCTCTATATGAATTAAGACATGCTCTAAATTTGGAATTTTCTTGATTAGCGTATCTTTTAATTTGTGTGATATAGCGTGACCTTCAGACACTGATATATCCCCATTTACCAATGCGTGAAGATCTACATGGTATTTTGTCCCTGCCTTTCTTACAAAACATTTCTCGGTCCCCAAAACCCCTTCAACGCCAATAGAAATCTGCCTTATTTCTTCTATAAGATCATCGTAAAGATGTTCATCCATAACTTCACCGAGTGCAGGTCGGAAAATCAAGTAGCTGTTATACACTATAAAACCCGCAGCAAATAAGGCCGCCCAGTCATCTGCAGTTTCAAATCCATCACCAAACAATAAAGCAATTGTTATACCTACAAAGGCCATCACAGAGGTTATAGCATCACTTCTATGGTGCCATGCATCCGCTTTTAAGGAGGAGCTATTGGTCTCAATACTTTTTTTTAATACGAGGCGAAATGAAGTTTCCTTCCATATGATTATTCCTCCAAGTACTAATAAGGTCCACGGTTTAGGCGGTAAATGTGCGGTCTGAATATTCTGGATACTATTATATGCGATTAAGACAGCAGATAGTAGTAAAAATCCAACTACTAAAAAAGTGATGAGAGGTTCTATTTTCCCATGTCCATAAGGGTGGTTATCATCGGCGGGTCTTTTTGCATATTTTAATCCGAAGAGCACTAGTAGAGAAGAGAATATATCGGTTGTAGACTCTATAGCGTCGGCAATTAGAGCATAAGAATTACCGAAAAAACCAGCCAACCCCTTAATAATTGCTAAAAGGGTGCTTGCCACAATACTAAAGTAAATGGTTCGTATGGCTGTATTTTCGTTCTTCAATCTTTGGGAGATTTATAAGCCACAAAGATAGTGGACCAAAGTCTAATTCCGTGTTTTATTATTCCCATTCCAAAGGAATGACTTGACGTACCCTGTGATTTAGACGGAATATATTTTATCTTAGTAAGCATATTAGAACTAATAATTTTGACTATGATACAACAATATATAGATTTACCAACACTTAAATACTTATTGTACAATGTACACGGACTTTCCAATGTGCTTAAATTAGACCGATATAAGGAGCACGATCTTGAGTCCCTGGGTCTGTTCTTAGATTCTGTTAAGGAATTTTCGGACCGGGAACTGTTCCCTTATTTTAGAGAGATGGATGAATCTCCTGCAGCGTTTAAGGATGGGGAGGTCATAGTTCACGAACAAGTAGGAGTGATGATGAAGAAAGGTGGAGAAATGGGACTAATATGCGGTCCTTTAGATTATGAAATAGGAGGATTGCAGCTGCCCTTTATTGTCCATACCGCGGCAACTTATATCTTAGATACAGCCAATAATCATTTACCCGGATACTTGACATTAACTTTAGGGGCGGCGGAATTGATAATCCATTTTGGAAATACAGCTTTAAAAGACACATATATCCCAAACATGTTATCTGGCAAATGGGGCGGAACTATGTGTCTTACTGAACCCGATGCTGGCAGCTCCCTATCTGATATTACTACCAAAGCCATTCCCGATAAAGATGGATATTATAAAATAAAAGGTCAGAAGATATTTATTTCTGGGGGCGACTATCCATATGCCGAAAACATAGTACATCTTGTATTGGCCAGAATAGAAGGTGCTCCAGCGGGAACCAAAGGGATTTCCTTGTTTGTGGTACCGAAAAACCGAATGGAAGATGGAGAACTCGTGAACAACGATGTGGTTACCCTGTCGGATTTTAAAAAAATGGGTCAGCGAGGTTTTGCTACTACACATTTGGGGTTCGGAGATAAAAACAACTGCCGAGGATGGTTATTGGGTGAAGCTCACCACGGATTGAAATATATGTTCCAAATGATGAACGATGCCCGCATAGGTGTGGGAAGGGGAGCAGCAGCTATAACTATGGCTGCTTATCAGGCGTCCTTAGAATATGCCAGGGAACGTACCCAAGGTAGAAAACTTAGGAGTTCAGGAAAAAAGAATCCCAACGAAAGCCCTTGTTTAATTATTGAACACCCCGATGTACGGCGAATGTTATTGCTTCAAAAAACTATTGCCGAAGGATCACTAAGCTTAATTTTGTTGGCAGCTAAATATCACGACCTACAACTTGCTGAAAATGATATAGCCCTTACAAAAAAATACGGATTACTGTTGGAGATGATCACGCCTATAGTAAAAACCTACCCTTCTGAAGCAGGCGCGATAGCAGTTAGTAATGGACTTCAGGTTTTAGGAGGTTATGGATTCTGTACAGACTATATCTTACAGCAGTACTATCGCGATATCCGTATTTTTAGTATTTATGAGGGAACAACGGGAATTCAATCCCAAGATCTTTTGGGAAGAAAGGTATTGATGGCCCATGGAAAAGGACTGGAGCTGTTGCTTAATGAAATATTGGAGACTATTACCGAGGCCCTAACGATGGAAAATTTAGCTCCCTATGCTAAAATTCTTGGAGATAAGATATCATTGACGCAGGAAGTAACTGCCCATTTGATGCCTATTGCCAAAGAAGGGGATTATGAACGATATCTCGCCGATGCAAATTTGTTTATGGAATTTCTTAGTCATTTGGTGCTAGGGTGGGTATGGTTGGATATTGCCGCAAGAGCACAACAAAATATGTTAGAAAAGAATAAAACCTACTCCACCAACTTCTATGAAAGTAAAATACACTCCATGAAGTTTTACTTTAAGTACGAATTGGTAAAAACCAATGCTTTAGCGGAATCATTGATGCATAAAGATGTTCTAACTCTAAATACGGGCAAAGATTATTTTTAAACCATAGATGAATTTTAAGTTTAAGGTAGGGTAAATTCTCCTGTAGTTGTTTTATTCACGAACCATTGTCTCGAGCTAAGATGTTCGAATAAAACATTAATATTATGAAGAAATTAAAATACGTTCCGTTCATTAGTTTGTTGTGTATGTCTGTGGGATTATTTGCCCAAGAGAAAAAATCTATAGAAAATAAAGAGATATCCTATTATGAACAACGTGCTATCGAAGATGCAAGATATGAACAGACCCAAAACTTGGACGAAGATGCCGAGGAGGAGTTTTGGGAAGATCAAAAGGAATATGAACGCGACTTGAAAAAGAGAGATAAAAAAGCATATAAAGCCTATTTAAAGGGGAAAAATGATGCTTATGCCCAGCATAGAAAGCATTGTGATTCTCATTGTCATCACAGTAGGCACTATCACACTCAAACTTCTTTCTATTATTACAATAATACTAATTATGGGAACCGTAGACCCTACAACAGAACAACAATTAGTACCGGAATAGGAGTTAGAATGCCCAGTGTCCGGATTGGAATTTGATGTACTAATGTCAATAACGAGAAGAAGCAAAAAAAAAATCCCCGACATTTTACATCGGGGATTTTTTTATTCGTTGATTAGGCGGGATTCTTTTCCAACTGCGCCATATAAAACCCATCATATCCTGTTTTAGAAGAATAAATTTTGGATTCCTTAACTAGATGGAAATCCTTTCCGGCCTCAGAACTTAAAAATTTCTTTACCTGCATGATATTTTCTTGTGGTAAAATTGAGCAGGTTGCATAAACCAACTTACCACCAGGTTTAACAATGCGACTATAGTCCTGTAAGATCTCTTGCTGTGTAACCATAATTTTCTCAAGAAACTCTGGTTGCAATTTCCATTTAGCGTCCGGATTCCTTTTAAGTACTCCGAGTCCAGTACAAGGGGCATCTATAAGTACCCGGTCTGCTGTATCGTATAACTTCTTAATTACCTTGGTAGTTTCTATATGTCTAGTTTCCACATTGTGGGCACCATCCCTTTTAGCTCTTCTCTTAAGTTCTTTAAGCTTATTTCCGTAAATATCCAAGGCTATCAATTGCCCCTTATTTTCCATTAGGGCAGCCAAATGCAAGGTTTTCCCACCTGCACCTGCACAAGTATCAACAACACGCTGTCCGGGTTTTACATCTAAAAATGGAGCTACTAGTTGGGAAGAGGCGTCTTGCACTTCAAACCATCCTAATTTAAAAGGCTCAGTAATAAATACATTGCTGCGCTCGGCCAGTTTTAAAGCATCTGGATACCCTCGTATAGGTTCGGTCTCGATTCCTGCTTCACGGAGTGCATTTTTCAAGGCATCTTTGGTGGTCTTTAAGGTGTTTACCCTTAGAATAACCTCTGCCTGTTGGTTTAAAGCGGCTATTTCCTTGGTCCAAAGCGCTTCACCTAATGCTTTTGCTGCTAATTCATCCATCCAATCCGGAACAGACTCCCTGTATTTTCTGATTTTAGAAAGTTCATCAAATCTCCCTTTGATTCTTCTTTCAGGGGTTGGCTCTAATTGTTTCCAATCTGGAAGTTTTATGCCTTTTAAAACCGCCCAAACAGCAAACATTCTAAACAGATTTGGTCTGCTATAAGGGGCTTTCACTTCGGCTATCTCGGCATATAATCGCTTCCATCGCACCATATCATAGGTGGTTTCGGCAATAAAGCCCCTGTCTCGCGCACCCCAGCGCTTATCGTATTTTAATACTTTTTCTACTACTTTATCTGCATATTCGCCTTCATTAAATATATAATTTAATGCATCAACAACTGCAAACACTAGATTTCTATGTAATCGCATTTTAAAAAAAATTAAGATTGCAAAGGTATTGTATTAGAAGCTAATCCTATTATTTTTGGTGAAAATTATGAGCATGACTAGATTAATCCCTGCTTTCCTACTTTTTCTGATCGTTTCTTGTGCTAATACCGAAAATTCAAAGGTTTTTTCCACTGTAGAAATAGAAACCGTTTTATCCGATTCTTTAAGTATTAGGGCCATAGAACTTATGGACGCGGGCAGCTTGGCTTTTGCAGCCAACAAGGGCGCCTTTGGCCTATTGGATTTACGTACTGGAAAGTCAAAGATAAATACGCAACAATATGACACATTAACTCCAGAATTTAGAGCCGTTGCACACACCGCTACAGATTTTTTTATGCTTTCTGTAGGTAATCCGGCCTTATTATATAAAACTGGGGATACTGGTTCTATGGAGATGGTTTATAAGGAAGAAGATGAGAAGGTATTCTACAACTCAATGACCTTTTGGAATAATATGGAGGGAATTGCTATTGGGGATAGTATGGAAGGATGTCTTTCCATTATTATTACTCGGGATGGTGGCAATAATTGGAAAAAATTGCCCTGTTCGTCCCTGCCTAAAGCTGAGGAAAGGGAGGGAGCCTTTGCCGCAAGTAATACCAATATAAAAGTTATAGGGGATAAGGCATGGATTGCTACCACTAAGGGGAATATCTATTATACAGAAAATAAAGGTACATCTTGGGAAGTTATAGCCACTCCAATTAAGAACGAAAAATCTACCGAAGGGATTTATTCCGTCGATTTCTACGATGAAAATGTAGGGTTCGCAATTGGCGGGGATTATACCGATCCAGATAATAATAAAAATAATAAGGCGGTGACCGTTGATGGCGGGAAAACATGGCAACTTGTTGCGAGTGGACAATTACCAGATTACAGGAGTTGTGTACAATTTGTACCCAATTCGGATGGGAAAGCGCTCATTGCCATAGGATTTAAAGGTATTGCCTATTCCCATGATAGAGGGAAAAATTGGGACCAGCTTTCCGATGAGTCCTTCTATACCATACGCTTTTTAAATGATTCCATAGCCTACGCCGCTGGAGCAAATAGAATAGCCAAACTAACTTTTAAATAGACTTTATTGGTAAAGGTCTAAATTAAGTCAGGAGACCATCTGATTATTCTTATCTGTAACTAGAGTATGTTGATTTAATAGAAAATTGAATTGCTTCGTAATTTATAGTGGTGAAGTAGTTTTGGATCAATCACAAAAGTTGTCTGTGGTTAAAATTATCAGGTAAGCATAATAACAATACTCTACCTTTTAACACGCATTTCAATACTTTTTTCCATCGATGAAATGCTCAGCATTCATGAATTCCTTTAAAAAGCAATAGATAAGGAGATAAATAAAAAAGTATTCAACCCGCCCGAACGTACCCGTTTCGGTACGCCCGCCTGACCTAGTTCGGGCAGGGGCGTGAAAAATCTAGGCTGATTTATCCTTTATTGAAATCTACGGGCTTTCCACAGCCGCAGCGCCCAAGCCGCTTTCACTAAGGTGAACATGGGCTGCCGGACGCCAACCTCCGGTAGGTAAACCTTCCTTAAGTCAATGTGGAAGCTCCTGATTTACTGCCAAAGAAGAAATTAGGCCGAAAACTTTTGGTAGACACCACTTGTTAGGCCATCCATATCCTCAGGATAGGTTTAAATTCCGACGATTCAGGACCGATAATCAGTTTTTTTTTCAAAAAGCGCGGACTTTTAAACCGGTTTTTAGATCTGATCTAATAAATTCATCTGGATAAGGTGTCTTTTCTTTTGTTTCGTTTTTTTTGGACAAGCAAAGAAATCGCAGGTTCACAAAAACCGTTAAAAGTCGATAAAGAACCACTTGAGTAAAATGAAAGAGAATTTGGTTGAAGGGTAAGGTATAGATTAATCGAGCTCCGTAGAATAAATCCTATTGAAATAAATATCAATCATTTACATGAACACAACAATTAGTCATGATCTGTAAACTGCCGACAGGGAACTGCTAATTTCTTATCTATTCCCTCCTTTTTGTCGGTATTGCTTAATTAACTGTCGTTTAAAGTCTTCTTCTGAACGCAGCAATATAATTGTTTTTTTTGCTGAAATAGTACTGGAAACCTTTTCTACATATGCCTTTTGCGCTTTATATTTTTCATCTTCCAGCTTTTCAATCTGTTTCAATAGGTCACTTGCCTCCTTGGTGGAAAGTGCATCCAGATTTTTGATTTTCTTTTTAATATCACTGTGTTCCTGTCTATGAAGCGCTATTTTTTGCGTTTCATATTCATTGTATAAAGGCCAAAACTCCTGTGCTTCCTTTGGGCTTAGGTTAAGGCGTTCTGTGATAAAAGCTATTTTATAAGATTTTATTTTATCCCAATCTGGTTTCCCCTGAGCGGTACTGACCAAAGTGGCCATCAACCAAAAAAGGGGTAGGAATATGTATATTTTTTTAGTCATCATTACTTAAATTTAATTCTTCTATATCTTTTATATTAACACTTAGATAGTCAATAACACTTTCATTATCAAGTTGTGTATCCAATAAATCAGTAATATCCATGTCATTAGAAGGAAACATATCTGCTATTTCATAAGAAGATACTCCCAATCCATTTAATTCAAAATAATCCTCTATATCAGAATTGGCCAAAATATCGCTATTAGAATTATTTGAAATAGTTTGATCCTTCCATTGCAAAACGATCACTAAAAGTAGCACTGCGGCAATAGAGGTTGCTATATAAGAATACCTCTTCAAAGAAAAAACTCGTACATTTTGCTTCTCTTCATTTTCTAATTTACCAAGGATCTTATCTGTGAGCGTATCAAAATATCCTTCTGGCACGCTAAAATCATCCCCCTTGGTATAATCGATTCTTTCCGACTCCATTTTAGAGAATAATTGGTCCGAAAAGGTATCGAAATACCCATCGGGCACTTTAAAGACTTTATTTTTACCTGATTTTTTCATTCTAATACTTTGATCTTAATTGTGTTGGAAGGTTTAAATCCCTTTTAAATAAGCTTCTATCTTTTTTGTTGCCAAATGATAAGACGCTTTTAATCCCCCGACAGAGGTATCCAATATCTCGGAAATCTCCTCATATTTAAGTTCCTGGAAATATTTCATATTGAACACCAATTTTTGTTTCTTTGGCAATAATGCTATTGCGTGCTGTAACTGTAATTGAATTTCATCTCCGTCAAAATATACGTCGGCTCTTAAATTATCAATCTTTTCTACCATTAATTCATCGTTGCTGATCTTTAATTTATGAGATTCCATCTTTAGAAAACTTAAAGCTTCGTTAGTAGCAATTCGGTACATCCAAGTGTAGAGTTTGCTATCGCCCTTAAATCCATCTATATTCCTAAATACCTTAATAAACGTATTTTGTAAAACATCGTCCGTGTTGTCATGATCAAGGATAATTCTCCTAATATGCCAATAGAGGCGTTCCTTGTAGGTATCTACAAGTATTTCAAAAGCCTTCGCCTGAGTGCTCTTTTGTTTTAATTGCAATACCAAAACATCTTCTGCAATCTCCATGTTTTAACTTGAGTTCTTTAATAGGACTCCAAAATAAGGAAAAGGTTTATTCCAAATCCAAATAATTGCTCTCCACTGTATACAACAAGATAAGTAAGTTTTCCCAACTTAATGAATAAAGCAATTTTGTATTGTTACTTTTTTATTAGTTTTGCCGCTTCCAATTTTCATAACTGAACCTTGGGCTATTATTTCCCTTAATTATTTAAATATCATTGTTTGTACTGCATATGCATGGTAATCTACACCCTAGTTGGCACCAATTATTGAATAGCGAGTTTAGGGCTCCGTATTTTAAGAATCTACAAGCTTTTGTGAATCAGGAATATGATGAACACCAATGTTTTCCCCTGAAATCACAGATTTTCGCTGCTTTTGATCATTGCCTTTTTAATGAAACTAAGGTGGTAATAATAGGGCAGGACCCCTATCATGGTCCTGGGCAGGCCAATGGCCTATGCTTTTCCGTAAATGACGGAATTGCACTTCCTCCATCATTGATGAATATTTTTAAGGAACTACAAGCCGACGAGCAAAAACCAATTCCCAAAAGTGGAAATTTGGAAAAATGGGCTTGCCAAGGTGTTCTGCTCCTGAATGCCACACTTACCGTTAGAGCACATAGTGCAGGAAGCCATCAAGGTAAAGGCTGGGAAACCTTTACCGATGCCGTGATTTCCAAGCTTTCACAAGAGAAAGAAGGATTAATATTCTTATTGTGGGGAGGAAAGGCGCAGAAAAAAGTAAAATTAATAGATACCCAAAAACACCGTGTTTTAACTACGGGACATCCCTCGCCATTAAGTGCGAATAGAGGATATTGGTTTGGTAATAAACATTTTAGTAAAACCAATGAAATTTTGAAGAATCTAGGTTTAACAACAATAAATTGGTGACTTTTAAATAGGTGCTAATAGGAAATTAAGCTTGTAAACAGTACACGTTACTAATTCTATTGCTGAATTAATATTAATCTAATACAACATTATCGATCTCATTAATATGAACAATACCAACTTAAAATCAGTCTTATTAGTGGACGATGACCCAACCACTAATATATTGAATAAGCATTTTTTGAAAAAGCTGATTCCAAGTTTGGAAGTAAATACTGTTGTGAATGGTTATAGGGCGCTAGATTATATTGAAGCGCATATTAATGAAATAGAAAGCGGTGCCTTTTTATTGATTTTGGATATTGAAATGCCCATAATGGACGGGTGGCAATTCTTACAGGCATTTGACATTCTATTCAGACAAGAGGAGAAAGAAAAAGTGATAATTGCCGTGCTTACCGCAAACGGATCTGAAGAAGTTGTTTATAAGGCATTATCCCATGCCCGAGTGAAGGAATGTTTGCATAAACCACTTTCTGATATCAATTTCAGAAAAGTTATAGAAAATTTATTTTAAGCAATAGATACTTAGATACAGTGCTCAATTCTACTTCTTATTTTGAGGTATGTAGAATTTTGATGGGAGCAACGGCTCTGTCTATTAACTTTAATTCCAATAATGTATTTTGTACGGACCTTAGGGTGGATTCGTCCAGGTTTTTTTGACTCCATTTGGTAAGGGAAATCCAATGTTGTATATCTTCCAACTGTTGTCCAAAAGTGTTGGAAATAGTTTTATCTATACTAGGGATATTTTTGAAATCTTCGGTATAGACATTTATTACGTCCAAAATATGCGCTAAGGTACCTGGATGATCCGCAATAAATTTATCGGTTGCGGCCACTACAAAACAGGGCCAAGGAGTAGGGCAGTCGGCTATTCTTCTAAAAATTTTCTGATCTACGAGTGGTTTTGTCATAAAGCGTTCCCACATAAAATAATCTGCAGACCCTTCACTTAGTGCTGCTACTGCACCTTCTATATTATCTACCACTTTAAATTTTAATTCCTCGGTATTCCAGCCATTATTTTGTCCGTTTACATAAGCCATTAAATGACTGCCGCTTCCAAACCTACTAATCGCTGCAGTTTTACCTTGCAGGTCTTCCAAGCTATTAAAATCGCTGCCATGAGCCACGTGAATACCCCATAATAACGGGCTAGCTATAAACTCCTGTACAATTTTAACGGCATTGCCCTCTGTTATGCTTTTTACAATCCCTTCAGTAAGAATAATAGCTAAATCTGCTTCGCCGACTTTTAATAATTGAGCCATTTTACCGGTTCCTTCAGGAATGTCTGACCATTCTAATCCTATTCCCCTAGTTTCAAATGCCCCTTCCTCTATTGCCAGTTGCCATGGGAAATTAAAATGTTCTGGAACACCTATTATCTTTACTTTTTTCAAAATGTATTATATTTTTGGGTAGTTGATACCACTTTAATAGCTTGACAAATATAGCAATGCTTTGTTTGAAATAAAATCGAATAAATAATAATTGTCGTTGATCAGAATCAGATTTGAACAATTCTCTCTAATGCATAGGCAATTAACCCTTGAGTAGCTTTTTCTGGTTCGGTTGAGAACGCTCCAGTGCTTCTATTAGCTAAAATACAGTTTAAAGATATTGCGCGATGTCCCATCAACTTGGCAAGTCCGTATATACCTGCGGTCTCCATTTCCAAATTGGTTATCTGCATTCCTTGATAATTAAAGCTGGCCAGTTTATCGTTCATAAAAGAATCTTGCAACGGAAGCCTAAGTATTCTACCCTGGGGGCCGTAAAAACCAACATTTGTAGCGGTGAAACCAGACATCATCTGTGTAGAAGAAAATTTCTTGGATAACGCTTTATCACACTGAACAACATAGGGAGTAGATTTATCCTTTAACCAATTAGTATGGGATAAAAATGCGTGTTGGATAGCAGGGTGCTGAACATGTTGACTGTCATAAAAATGGAGAAGACTATCCAGTCCAATTGCATACTCGCTCATTAAATAAGAATGTAATGGGATATGGGATTGAATAGCACCAGATGTTCCAATCCTTATGATATCTAACTTCGTTTTATTCTCCTTGATTGTTCTACTGTCAAAATCGATATTTACAAGAGCATCCAGTTCATTGAGGACAATATCAATATTGTCGGTCCCTATTCCTGTAGATATAACAGTAATTCTTTTTTTACCGAGATGCCCAGTGTGGGAGTGGAATTCCCGCTTACCTTTTTTAACTTCTATAGTATCAAAGTACTGAGAAACTAATGGCACTCTATCTGGGTCGCCTACCGTTATAATGGTTTCGGCCAGTTCTTCAGGAAATAAATTAAGGTGATATATGCTTTTGTCCTTATTAAGGACAAGTTCTGAGGCGCTAAGCTTCATATTATAACTTTAGAATTCTGTCCGTATCAGTATTGTACAGAAAACTATATTTTAAAGCACCGCCCAAATAAACATCATTGTCTTGTATACAAGCATAATAACTAGTCTTACCTGTTAAAATATCATTTCCAGTATGGGAGAGAATAACAGGCTTAAAAGATTTGAACAAAGGCTTTAACTTTACAAAAAGTCGATTGTATTGTGAATCTCCAAAACCATAATGCCCTTGATTTTTTAAGACTGTGGACAGTAATTCCGACTTCGATTTTGGCTTGGCATTCTTTGCTAATCTTAGAATATTGTTTTCTACTTCGTTTAATCCATTCTTAATAGTAGGGAATCGCATTAGATGGGCTCTAATGGCGGATTCTAGATAAATAAATTGAAAACTGCTAAAATCTTTTAGATTCTCTAAACGGATAGGATTGTCACTACAATAGAGTTGCCACACGTAATCTGCATACTCTACATCGTCCTGGGTTAAGAAAGTTCGATTTTCATACAGTTTCATTAGTTCCTCATTACTCAGGTCGCTTAGGTTATTCAGCGGATCCGATCCCGCCTCATCTCCACAGCAAACCATTGAAATTTCTGCAAAGGGTCTATTGGTCTTTAGCCATGAAATAACGGCTAACATGTTAATTTGACAAAAAAGATCGTATTCAAACCAAAGTACAATGTGATCTTGATACTTATGGTTGCATAAGGAGCGATATTCTTTTAAGGTTTTTTCTATAAACCAAGATTTGGTAACCTGATAGTTCTTGCTTAAAAATTCGAACCTCGTTTTCCAGAAAGATTCACTGCCCACATTAGTCTCGGTCTTACCTTCACATAACATTTCGCGCCAGGTAATAATCTCCCCCCCTAACTTTAAATTAATTAGTTTTTGGGTGAAATTATCACCATTTGTGATGTGTAGCTGAGAACTCATTTTATTTGGTAGTTTAGGTTGTAACAAATAAATGTAAGATTATTTCTCAAATTCAAGAAATAATTAACAAAATTCTAACCTCCCACCCGTTTTACCTTAAAACCCTTGTTCTTAAGTAATTCCATTATCTTATCTCGATAGTCTCCCTGAATAATTATGGTCTCGTCCTTTACGGTACCACCCACGCTGAGCTTGGTCTTTAATTCTTTTGCCAGCTTTTTAAAATCACTATCTGCACCGGTATAGCCTTCGAGTATAGTAATTGGTTTTCCTTTTCTTTTTTCGTATTTACAAATAATAGGGTTATCCTGTAACCATATCCCGTCCTCTTCTTTGGTTACCTCTTCACTTTCCTCGGTATGATGGTCTGGGAATAAATTTTTAAGTTGGTCTTTTAAGTCCATCTATTTCACAAGTCAATATTATTGATCAAATGCTCCTAATACTATTAACCAAAATGTTTTGGTAAGGATATCAGAACGAATTAATGATTTTCAATTAGATTGCTAGGATTTAATAAGTCCTAGTTCAATTAGGCGTTCGTGTAGAAATTCACCCGCGGTTATATCTTCATATAGCTTGGGATTGGATTCATCAACACAATTCTCTAGACAATTTAATGGCATTCCACTTATTGGGTGCATAAAGAAAGGCACAGAGTACCTAGAAGTGCCCCATAATTCTCTAGGCGGATTTACCACTTGGTGGATAGTGGATTTTAGTTTGTTATTGCTAAGACGTGAAAGCATATCTCCCACGTTAATCATTAACTGATCCGGTCTAGCAATAGCATCTACCCATTCCCCTTCATGATTTTTCACTTGAAGTCCCTTTCCATGTGCCCCCATTAAAAGGGTGATAAGGTTAATGTCTCCGTGAGCTGCTGCTCTTACAGCATTTTTAGGTTCATTTGTAATAGGAGGGTAATGGATTGGTCTTAGAATGGAATTGCCATTCTTAATATAGTCGTCAAAATAAGTTTCTTCCAAATCCAAATGCAGAGCTAATGCCCTTAGCACGTATTTGGCCGTTTTTTCGAGCATCTTATATGTCTCTTTTCCAACTTCATTAAACCTGTCCAATTCTTTCACCATCACATTGTTGGGGTACTCCTTTTCTAATTTTGAATCGTTCTCCACATATTGGCCAAAATGCCAGAATTCTTTAAGATCCCCTTCTTTTCTACCTTTCGCATGTTCCTTTCCAAAAGAAGTGTACCCTCTTTGCCCTCCTATACCTTCAATCTCATATTGATCTTTGACTTCTTGTGGCAGGTTAAAGAAATCTTTAATTTCACTATAAAGATCTTCTACCAATTTTTCGGATAAAAAATGTCCGCTTAAAGCTACGAACCCTATATCTTCAAAGGCGTCACCGATTTCTTTTATAAATTTTTCTTTTCTGGCAGGATCTCCCGAAATAAAATCTTCTAGGTTTACACTTGGTATTGCACTCATGTCATTTTTTTTGATAAACCAAAGTTAATGAATAATAAGACAATCTTCCTCAATTAATGTTGGTCAATGTTTTTGGCTTTCGTTACATTTATAAATTATTACCATAAATAGAAGAAGAATATAACATGCACTATAAAAGGAATAGTATTGATAACGCTATGCAGTTAAAACTGTATCAACGTATGTTGAAGCCACGATTAATAGAAGAGAGAATGTTGCTTTTATTACGTCAAGGGAAAATTTCCAAATGGTTTAGTGGAATTGGGCAAGAAGCTATAAGTATTGGCGTGACCAGTGCTTTAACCGAGGAAGAATACATTCTTCCCATGCACCGCAACCTGGGCGTTTTTACAGCGAGGGATATTCCTTTACATCGACTTTTTTCCCAATGGCAAGGAAAGGCTGGCGGATTTACAAAAGGAAGGGACAGAAGCTTTCATTTTGGAACCCAAGAGTATAAGATAGTTGGTATGATTTCCCACCTGGGCCCCCAGATGGGAGTAGCTAACGGAATAGCCTTGGCCGATATGATCCAAGGTATAAAAAAAGTAACCGCTGTATTCACGGGCGAGGGAGGAACCAGTGAAGGGGATTTTCACGAAGCGTTAAATTTGGCTTCTGTTTGGGATCTGCCCGTATTGTTCTGTATAGAAAATAATGGATATGCCCTATCCACCGCTACCAATGAGCAGTACAAATGTAAAGATCTGGTAGATAGAGCTGTTGGTTACGGTATGGAATCACATATTTTGGATGGCAATAATGTGTTGGAGGTATTTACCAAGGTAGATGAAATATGTAAGAGCGTAAGGAAAAATCCCAGACCTATCCTGTTAGAGTTTAAAACCTTTAGGATGCGCGGCCATGAAGAGGCGAGTGGCACTAAATATGTACCTAAAGAACTGTTGGATACGTGGGAAAAGAAAGACCCACTTTTAAATTATGAAAACTTTCTTCTAGATGAGGAAATAATAAGTACAGCTGAAATTGAATCCTTAAAAAATGATATTTATGCTGAAATAGACTTCAATTTAAAAAAAGCATTTGAAGAGATGCCCATTGAATCCGATGCCCTTAAAGAGTTGAATGATTTGTATGCACAATTTAATTATAAGGAGGCAGCACCAAACTCTGAAAAAGCTAAAATTAGGTTGGTCGATGCCGTTTCGGAAGGGCTTAGACAATCTATGGAAAAACATAAGGAGTTGGTGGTGATGGGGCAAGATATTGCAGACTATGGAGGTGTTTTTAAGGTAACCGAAGGGTTTTTAGAGCAATTTGGAAGGGACCGCATAAGAAATACTCCCATCTGTGAATCTATACTTGTTTCTATGGCAATGGGACTTTCTATAAAGGGAGTGAAATCTGTTGTAGAAATGCAATTTGCCGATTTTGTAAGTACAGGCTTTAATCCTATCGTAAATTACTTGGCTAAAATCCATTATCGTTGGGGTCAAAATGCAGATGTTGTTATTAGGATGCCATGTGGGGCAGGGGTAGGGGCAGGTCCTTTTCACTCCCAGACCAATGAGGCTTGGTTTACTAAAACCCCAGGACTAAAAGTGGTGTATCCTGCTTTCCCTTATGATGCTAAAGGACTTTTGGTTACAGCTATAAACGACCCCAACCCAGTTATGTTTTTTGAACATAAAGCCCTTTATAGAAGTATCTACCAAGAAGTGCCCACATCTTATTATACCCTTCCGTTAGGCCAGGCCGCCCTGCTAAGACAAGGAGAAAACATTACCATAGTTACCTACGGGATGGGAGTGCACTGGGCATTAGAAACCCTGGATGCCAATCCCGATATTCATGCAGATTTGATAGATCTGCGTACTTTACAGCCTTTAGATACAGAGGCTATATACCGTTCCGTAAGAAAAACCGGAAAACTGATTATTTTGCAGGAAGACAGCCTCTTTGGAGGAGTGGCAAGCGATATATCTGCTCTGGTCATGGAAAATTGTTTCCAATATTTAGATGCACCCGTTAAGAGAGTGGCGAGTATAGAGACCCCAATACCTTTTGCTAAGAATTTAGAGAATATCTACCTTCCAAAAGTACGGTTTGCAACAGAACTACTAACTTTGCTGAAATATTAAAAAGCCTGGCAATCATGTCCAAATTGGTTATTAAACCCGCAGAAGAAAGACTAAGGGAGCGGATCAAGGAGCTTACCTGTATGTATGAAGTTACCTCTATCATAGTCAACTGCGATTATGACCAAATGGAATATGCCTTAAAAGGAATTATGCGCTGTTTGCAAAAAGCGTGGAAGCATAATAAAGATGCCCATGTAGAATTAATTACGGACCAGTATACTTTAAGAACCATAGGCTTCCCCGATCAGTCTGTTGCATTAAAATCCAGTATTGAAGTATTTAATAAAAAAGTAGGAAACATACAAGTAGTATACCCTACAAAATCGTATGCCAAATCGGACTTTTTATTGGAAGAGAAAAAGCTGTTAAAAACCATTTGTTTAGAAGTGGGCAATCTCTTAGAACGAAAACAGATTAAAGACAATGAAGATCTCATTAAGCGGAAAATGGAGCATGCTGACCGACTTAGTATTCTGGGCGAGATTACGGCAGGAATGGCACATGAATTAAATACGCCTCTTGCCAATATCCTAGGTTTTTCGGAATTGCTTAAAACTAGGATAACAAATGATCCGCAAGCTAATAGGGATTTGGATAAGATTATCAATAGCGCCATTTTTTCTAGAGAAGTCGTAAAAAAACTGATGTTTTTTGCCTGTGAAATGCCACAGCAAATGGATGTGGTAGATATAGTCCCTATTGTTTCCGATGCTTTTAATCTTATGCAGCCAAGTCTTAAAGGTAAAAAGATTGATGGGAAACTCAGTTTTAGTAAGGAAGGGATCTTCTTAAAAGTGGATGCAATACAATTGACCCAAGTTATTTTTAATCTGATGCTCAACGCAATCTATTTTGCTCCTTTAAAGAGTGTCCTGAACATTATGATCACGGAAAATGAAAATAACGTAGAAGTTGCCATAAAGGACCAAGGACCAGGAATAGATGCTGAAATTATAAATAAGATTTTTCAACCCTTTTATAGCACCAAACCTATAGGAGAAGGTGCAGGACTTGGGCTAAGTGTAGTACATGGAATAGTAAAAAGCCATAAAGGGAGCATAAAGTACCTTCCCAACAAACCCAAAGGGGCTATATTTGTGGTCCAATTTCCAAAATAAATAGTTGATGGGCCTTAAAAATGAAAATGTACTGATTGTTGATGATGATATAAATATCCTTGAACTTATATATAGGCACCTCCAATCCTTCAATTACCATTCATATAAGGCCGTTTCAGTTAAGGAGGCGTTAGCTATTTTAAAAGATTCAAGAATAGATTTGTTGATAACAGATTTAAAAATGCCCGATGTGGATGGGATGCAATTAATAAACTACGTTTCGGAACATTACCCTAAACTACCTAAACTTGTCGTTACGGGATATCCTTCCGTAGATGATGCCCTTAACGTATTAAAATCTGGTGCAATAGACTATTTGGTAAAACCTTTTACAAAAGAGGAGCTGAGACAGGCGGTAATGAAATCTTTTGCAGAAAACGAACAGTTATTAGCAAGTCCCATTGCTCAGACCAATAGTAAAAGTGGGGGTAATGAACAATACGGGGAGCTTATTGGGAGATCCAAGGCAATTAAAAGGGTTACTTCAATCATAGATCGAGTAAAAGACAATAAGGCAACTGTACTCATTAATGGGGAAAGCGGCACTGGAAAAGAGTTGGTTGCACGTTCCGTTCATTATATGGGTAAATTTTCCAGGGCGCCATTTATCGCTGTAAACTGCGGGGCTATACCAGAAAGCTTATTGGAAGCAGAATTATTCGGATATGCCAAAGGGGCATTTACAGGTGCGCAAGAGCAGCGGAGCGGATTATTTCAGGCGGCAGATAAAGGCACCCTTTTTTTGGATGAAGTAGGGAACGCCTCACCAGCGGTACAATCTAAATTGTTAAGGGCACTCCAAGAAAAGGAAGTCATAAAAGTGGGCTCGCAAAAAACAGAAAAGATAGACCTACGAGTCATTGCCGCTACTAATAGCGACCTTCTATCCATGGTGCAGAAAGGATTGTTTAGAGAGGACTTGTATTATAGATTAACGGTGGTGGAAATAAATGTTCCGCCCCTTAGAGAACGTAAGGAAGACCTAGTTCTCTTGGTAAATAAGTTCCTCACTAAATATGGGTTAGAGTATAAAGATCGCGTTGTTAGCATCACTGCTGATGCCTTAGACCTACTAATGCGGTACAATTGGCCCGGTAATATAAGGGAGTTGGAAAACGTTATTCAAAGATCGGTGATCATGTGCGATAAGCAGATAGGACTGGAGAATCTACCCGATAATTTAAAGGTTAAGATAAATTTTTCAGACGATCGCCTGTTGCCACTGAGGGAAATAGAAAAACAATATATTCTAAAAGTGTTGGAAGCTACAGGAAATAATAAATCCAGAGCCGCTGAAATCTTACAAATAGACCGAAAAACTTTACGCCAAAAAATTCAGTAAACTATAATTTTAACGTTGAGTAATTTCTCCCCAATGGGGAAATTTTCCCTCATCGCTATGTGGCCAAATAAACATCTTCACATTTGCAATTCGCTCAAAACCAACGCTTTAAAACATCAAACCTATGTTCGAGTTTTTATTGGCATTAAAATTGACCATAATAGTTGATTGTAAATTAATGGAAATATCGGAATTGGTATTTGTTTTTTCTTAATTCGGAGGAATTCCAAACTTAAGTGATTTCTAAAATCAAAACCAAATCTGGAGTTGCAATAGATTTGAATTCTTCAATTCAGATATCTTGCCCATTAATCCCCACTTCATTTTAAAAAAGGAAGTAAGAACATTTTAAAACTATTTATGATAACTAATGTAAAGGAACGGCCGATTCATGGTATGTTGGAAAACGTAATGCGTCAATTTAACCATGCTGCGGATATAATTAATCTTAACAGTAATATTAGAAAGATCCTTAGTATTACCAATAATGAACTAATAATTCATTTCCCGGTAAAAATGGACAATGGCGAAATTGAGGTGTTCACCGGATACAGGGTTCAGCATAACAATGCCTTGGGTCCGTATAAGGGCGGATTGAGATATCATCCAACAGTGGATATAGAAACTGCTAAGGCGCTTGCTATGTGGATGACTTGGAAAACAGCCTTAGTTGGTTTGCCGTATGGTGGTGCCAAAGGAGGATTGAAGATAGATCCATCAAAATATTCAACCTCAGAATTGGAAAGGATTACTAGAAGGTTTACCTATGCCCTAGGAGACAATATAGGTCCCGAACACGATATTCCTGCTCCAGATGTCAACACCAATGCTCAGACTATGGCCTGGATTTTAGATACCTATATGACAACCAAACCGCCAACGGAAAGAGCTAAGAACAGACATGTGGTAACAGGAAAACCATTAGGCTCGGGAGGATCTGAAGGAAGAGATAGGGCTACTGGTTACGGTGTTTTCCTAAACATTAAATTCTGGGCTGAAAGAAAAAGTATGATTCTTAAAGATAAAAGGTTTATTGTACAAGGTTTTGGAAATGTAGGCTACTGGGCAGCTCACTTCTTAGAGAATGAAGGTGCTAAATTGGTAGGGGTTCAGGATGCTTATGGAAGTATTGCAAATGATAATGGTATAGATGTAGAGAAGTTGTTCAACTATATGCAACAGAATAAAAATAGTATCTTAAATTACCCTGATGCAGCAGCATTGGATAAAGATCTCTTTTTTGAATTGGACTGTGATATTTGTATTCCAGCGGCTTTAGGAAACCAAATTACCGCTGCTAATGCGGGAAAGATAAAAGCGTTCCTTATTGCAGAAGGAGCTAATGGACCAACTGATGTAGAGGGGGAAGAAATCCTATTAAACCGAGGTATTGGTGTTATCCCGGATATATTATGTAATTCGGGCGGTGTAATGGCCAGTTATTATGAGTGGTTGCAAAATAGAAATGGAGAGTATTGGCAATTGGATGAGGTAATGGCAAAGTTGGATAAGAAAATGAAGGAGGTCTTTGATAAGGTTTATGATATGGGCCAGGAAAGGGAAGGTGATATGAGAACCGCTGCCTTCATGATTGCAATCGAAAGAATAGAAAGAGCATATCTACAAAGAGGGATATTCCCATAAATAATAATTTTTCAAATAGACTATATCCTGCTAACTATGGAGATATATTTAGATTAAGTGCGGTACCAATTTCGAGGGTTTAGAATAACCACCTAGCTCAAAACCGTTTAAGATTATCGGGAATCTATTTTGTCCCAGATGTGTCAATGATGTCGAAGGCAAAACAGGATTTTCTTGGTATAACGTATTAATCAATTATCTCAGGGCTGGCCCATGAGGCATCGGAAGGAAACTACCGATAATATTTCGATGACTGCCTGAACGTCAAGTGCAGGCAAGAGTCAGA
This sequence comes from Arenibacter certesii DSM 19833, assembly GCF_000429545.1. GTDB lineage: Bacteria > Bacteroidota > Bacteroidia > Flavobacteriales > Flavobacteriaceae > Arenibacter > Arenibacter certesii. The sequence goes on along the minus strand of NZ_KE386914.1, from coordinate 46,320 downwards.
GTATTCATATCACACTTAGTGAGTAAAACAAGCTCCCCATGGGGAGGTAAATTAGGGAGCTCCGAGGCATAGCTGTCGGGGAATTATTTAGCTAAAAATTAAAGTATTATGAAGTACGGAAATCTAGTTTTAGAAAAAAAGGAATTCGTTTTATTAAAGCGATTGTTGAATGTTTCAGGATTTTATACTGATAACACTTACAAAAATTCGATACAAAAACTAACTGAGGAATTAAAATCGGCTATTGTTTATAATGAAGAAGAGATGCCTAAAGATGTAATTAGGTTTAACTCCCTAGTTACTATCGAAGGGAAAAATGGATTTACCAATAAATTTCAATTAGTAATTCCCTCGGAAGGGGATTTTAAAAAGAGTAAGATTTCCATCTTAACCCCAATGGGAGCAGCGGTTATTGGATATGCCAAAGGAGATGATATTGAATGGGAATTTAGAAACGGACTGCAGACATTGAAGGTTGCGGAAGTAAAACAACAGCCTAATGAGATTAATTCAGACGTCCTGCTCTAAGGTGAAAATTAGAGTGATTACTTTAACTAATTAAGTTAATAATAGGTATACGTACAAGGAATATATAGTCTCTAATATCACAGATTTACTGTTTTTACTCAAAGGGGGAAGCTAAGCTTCTCCCTTTTTTTTTAGATTTACTTTTTGCCCAAAACTTCCAAATAAATGCCAATTTTTCATCTTCCAGCGTTAATAATAATCGTAATGAAGCATGTCATTCCATCACAGGCACGTTAATTTTGAAAAAGTTGAATTCATAATGAATTCCAACAGAAGTGGTTAGTAATTAATAGTTGATATATTATTTTTTTGGGCATACTTTTTGTCCACTCACTGCGTATATATATTGTGATAAAAATTTAAACACTAAAAATTATGCATGCAAAGAAGTCATTGTTTGTGCTATTATTGGCCGTAGGATTGTTGTCTTCCTGTTCGGTGTCCAAATCCGCAATGAAGGATAGAAAAACTATTGATGGGTATTGGCTGTTAAAAAGTGTGACCTACACTGGTGCTCAAGGCAACTTTAAATCTCAATTGTTTAACGATGCGCCTTCAAACTGTTTTGAGGGCAGTAGTTGGTACTTTAGAAACAACAATAGTACAGGAAGCTATGTTTTGGCAAATAGTGCTGATTGCGGACCAGAAGAGCGTTTTATCCGATGGTCCATCTTGGAAAGAGATGGAATGAACTCCCAACTTCAGTTTAAATTTGTAGATGACAGATACAAAGATATTTCTGGTAGTCAGGGATACAGGTTAGACATCGCTTCGTTGAGCGAGTCCCGTATGAGACTTGAGTCAAAAGTATCGGTAGAGGGAACACCCGTAACCGTAGTTTATGAATTTATAAAAAACGAATAATAAAATGAGAAAGATATTTGTAAGTAGTTTATCCATTTTAATGATAATGGCTACCATCACTAGTTGTACTGCCATTAAGAATACCAATCATAAACAAAGAGGTGCTGCTGGTGGAGCTGCCGGTGGTGCGGTCATTGGAGGTGTTATTGGTAATAATGTAGGCAAGGGAAATAACACTGCCCTTGGAGCTATTATTGGCGCTGTTGTTGGTGGTGTTGCAGGTGGGTATATAGGCGATAGAATGGACCGACAAGCAGAACGTATCGAGGAAGAAATTCCAGGTGCAGAAGTTACCCGTGTAGGAGAGGGTATCAATGTTACTTTTAATGAGGATGCCGGAGTTTATTTTGATACCAATAAATCTGCTGTTAAGGGGGCTTCTGCTACCACTTTGAACAAGTTGGCAGGAGTGCTGTTAGAATACCCAGATTCTAATATTTTGGTAGAAGGACATACAGATAGTGCCGGTGCCGCTGATTATAATATGAATCTCTCCAAACAACGTGCGGAGTCGGTTACAGATTATTTGGTATCAAAAGGTGTTTCAAGAGACCGATTGACCACAAAGTGGTATGGGTTGACCCAACCTAAAGCAGATAATTCAACTGTAGAAGGCAAAGCAAAAAATCGTAGAGTGGAATTGGCAATTATAGCTAACGAGGCACTTAAGGAGGAAGCTCGTAGACAGACCAATTAATTAAAAATCATTTAATTAGTAAGAACCCGCCGAAAATCGTCGGGTTCTTTTGTTTTTATTCTGTACCTTTTTACAATGAATGATTATGATGTAATTGTCATTGGAGGTGGACTGGCAGGATTGACCACTGCACTTCATTTAAGCAAATATCATTATACTATTGCTGTTTTTGAACGTCTGGAATATCCCCATCATAAGGTCTGCGGAGAATATGTTTCCATGGAAATAGTTCCCTATTTGGAAAGTTTGGGGGTTTCCTTGCCTAAGAATATTCAGATAAACAAAATGCTACTGAGTACGGTAAATGGCAACTCCATTAGTGCAAATTTACCGTTGGGCGGACTCGGGATAAGTAGATATGCATTAGATTATGCGCTTTATAAAAAGGCCATATTACAAGACATTACAATTATTTCAGAACACGTAACCTCAATAAGGTTTGAAGACCATGTTTTTAACGTTTCCGATACCAATGGGGTTAATTACACTTCTAAATTTGTTGTAGGTGCCTATGGAAAACGAGAAGCCTTAGATAAAAAGCTCAATCGCGGATTTATTAATAGGAAATCGCCCTGGATAGGTGTTAAAGCCCATTATCAGTTAGATACCTTTCCAGATAACATGGTAGAACTCCACAATTTTAGGGGAGGCTATGGAGGTCTTTCAAAAACCGAATCTGGAGCTGTTAATTTCTGTTATCTGGTTTCTTATACTAGTTTTAAAAAGGAAAAAAACATGGAGCGCTTTCACCAAAATGTGCTATCCAAAAACCCTTACTTAAATAAGTTCTTAAATGAGTCACAAATGCTATTTGAAAAACCATTGAGCATAGCACAGATATCTTTTGGCAAAAAGAGTACAGTTGAGAATCATGTGTTAATGTGTGGTGATACTGCCGGACTTATACATCCTTTTTGTGGTAACGGTATGGCAATGGCGGTTCATAGTGCTAAAATGGTAGCTGAATTAATCCATCACTATTTTACTAAGCCAAATTACAAGCGCCATCAATTAGAGAAAGATTATAATACGCAATGGCATAGGACATTTGGGAAGAGAATATGGGTGGGGAAACAATTGCAGGGGATATTATTGAATGAAACTATTTCCCACTCGGCAATGCAGTTAATTAACAATTCTCCTTATCTTGTTAGTAGGTTGATCACAGCAACCCATGGAAGACCAATCGATCCGTTATGAATTTTACCCAGCGTTGTACAGAAAGCGAGATAATGGACGATCCAAATTTGGATGCCGGCTCATTAAAAAAAGTATTGCTAGATATTAATAAGGTCAATAAAATATTAAACGGCTTTCCCATCACCCTGAATGCAATTAAAAAACTAATAAAAAATAATCCTAAAAAAAGTTATACCATAATAGATCTTGGGTGCGGGGATGGGCATATGCTGCGGGAAGTGGCTAATTATTTTAAATCAACTGGGATTGAAGTAAATCTAGTAGGTGTAGACCTTAATGAGAAGGCCTTGGGCATCGCAAGAATAAATTCTATAAATCATCGCAATATCACCTATTTGCAAAGGGACGTTTTATTAATGGATCCAAATGAATTACAATGTGATATTATATTGTGTACCCTTACCATGCACCATTTTAAAAACGAGGAGATTCCAGAGTTTTTACGGAAAGCTATTTCATGTGCGTGTATAGGGATCATTATAAACGACTTGCAAAGAAGCAAGATTGCATATTATCTATTTCAGGTTTATAGTGTTATTTTTATGCAAACAAAGATAGCAAAATACGATGGTCTAGTTTCTATAAAAAGTGCATTCACCAAGGGCGAATTACAAGAACTTTCCAAACTGTTCCCTGAGGCAAACCATGAGCTAAATTGGAAATGGGCGTTCAGGTACCTTTGGATAATTAGATTAAAATAAGAACAACCAAATTATGGCTGAAACCAGAATAGTAGCCGTTACCACAGCTTTACCTGCTTACAGTAGGGAAACCAAGGATATATTGCCCTTGGTAAATAATTGGTTACATGGACAAGAGGATCGATTTAAAAGAAAGATTGTAAAAATTTTTGAGGGAGCAGCTGTAGATAAACGGTATAGCATAATGAGTCCGGAAGAGGTGTTTACGACCACTTCTTTTGAAGATAAGAACAATATATATGTCCGTGAAGTAAAAAAATTGGGAAGTAAAGTGCTCCAAAAGGCACTGGCCAAGAGCAATTGGGAGGCTAATAGTATCGATTATATTATAACAGTCAGTTGCACAGGTATTATGATTCCGTCATTAGATGCTTACCTAATAAACGTGCTCTCCATTAGAAGTAATGTGGTTCGTTTACCAGTAACGGAAATGGGTTGTGCGGCTGGAATTTCTGGATTGATCTATGCCCGTAATTTCTTAAAGTCCAACCCAGGTAAAAGGGCTGCCATTGTAGCAGTGGAAAGTCCGACTGCCACATTCCAACTTTCAGATTATTCCATGGCAAACATGGTTAGTGCAGCAATTTTTGGGGATGGTGCCGCTTGTGTATTGCTGTCTTCTGAAGAAAATGCGGTAGGACCTAGGATACTAGGCGAGGGAATGTATCATTTTACCGATACCACTCAATTAATGGGATTTGACCTTACCAATTCCGGTTTAAAAATGATATTAGATCCTGCCGTACCAGAAACTATTGCCCACCATTTCCCAGATATTATTCATCCGTTTTTAAGTGAATTGGGCAGCAATATTGAAAACGTCGAGCATTTAATTTTTCATCCAGGAGGAAAAAAAATTGTGGAGACTGTAGAGCAGTTGTTCGGTAAAATGGGAAAGAATATAGATGATACCAGAGAAACCCTTCGGTTGTATGGTAATATGAGTAGTGCCACGGTTCTATACGTTTTGGAGCGGTTCATGGAAAGAGATATTCCTATAGGTGACCAAGGACTCATGCTGAGTTTTGGCCCTGGATTTTCGGCACAACGGGTACTTATTGAATGGTAGGACTTTTTAAATTAGAACTACCCTTAAAACAGACCTCCTGTTAGATGTAGAGGGGCATACTGTAGGAATTTAAGTGAAACAAGATAGAAAATGAATTTACAGCACCTCATAGCGAGACTCCCTTATTCTAAGCCATTTTTATTTGTAGACTCGCTTTTAGAAATCAATGAAAATTACGTGGAAGGATCCTATACGTTTAAAGAGAATGAATATTTTTACAAAGGTCATTTTAAAAACCATCCAATTACACCCGGAGTAATTTTAGTTGAATGTTGTGCGCAGATTGGACTGGTGGCTTTGGGAATCTTTTTATTACAAAAAGAGGGGGCAAGTTTAGAAAATGTGAAAATAGCCATGAGCAGCAGCCAAATGGATTTCTATTTGCCTGTATATCCTTTAGAATTTGTTACCGTAAAATCCGAAAAAATTTACTTCCGATTCCAAAAATTAAAATGTGAGGTGAAAATGTATAATTCCCAAGGAAAATTAGTCTGTAAGGGAAGCTTGACGGGAATGCTTAAAAAAGATATATCATGAGAGTCGTAATTACGGGATTAGGAGTCTGCGCCCCCAATGGAGTAGGTCTTACCAATTTCACCCACAGCCTAAAATATGGTATATGCGGAATTAGCTTTCATCAAGAATTAGCAGATTTAGGATTTGGATGCCAAATTGCAGGAAAACCTGAAATTACTGATTTTGATATGGACAATAATTTTACGCCTTTAGAACGAAAAGGATTAAATAGCAGTGGTTTGGTTTATGGGTTTATCGCAGGAGCCGAGGCTTGGGCAGATGCCGGATTGAAGCCTATGGGAAAGGATAAACCGGATTGGGATAGTGGGGTTATTTTTGGAACTGGTATTTTAGGAACGGATAAATTTAGGGAATCTATACATCTTATAGATAGCAAGAAAACACGGCGATTGGGAAGTACTTCAGTAATGCAGACCATGGCGAGTGGCATTAGTGCTTACCTTGGTGGTAAATTAGGATTGGGAAACCAAATAACCACAAATTCATCGGCCTGCGCTACCGGTACAGAGGCTATTATCCTTGGAATGGAACGTATTAGGTCTCGTAAGGCCAAGATAATGTTAGTAGGGAGTTGTAGTGATAGTGGGCCTTATATATGGGGTGGTTTTGACGCCATGCGTATTCTACCTACACAATACAATAGCGATCCTTTAAGAGCAAGTAGGCCGATGAGTGCTACTGCTGCAGGATTTGTCCCTGGTAGCGGAGCTGGAGCATTGGTATTGGAATCTTTGGATCATGCCATGGCAAGAGGAGCTACCATTTATGCCGAGGTATTGGGCGGGGCTGTAAATAGTGGGGGTCAAAGAGGTAATGGAAGCATGACTGCACCCAATAGCGAAGGGGTCCAACGTTGTATTCAAGCGGCTCTTTCTGATGCCAATTTAAATAAAAATGAGATAGATGTAATTAACGGACACCTTACCGCAACCTCCAAAGATGCGGACGAAATTAGTAATTGGAGTAAAGCCCTAGGGCGATCGGGAAAAGACTTTCCCTATATTAATACGACCAAGTCCTTAGTAGGGCATTGTTTGGCGGCTTCGGGAAGTGTGGAGGCCGTGGCAAGCGTGTTACAGTTTAAAGAAGAAATGGTTTTTGGGAATAGTAATTGCGATGATTTACATCCAGAAATATTGAAAAGAGTGGATGTAACCAAAATTCCATTAAAAACTATTTCATATAACCCAAATATGATAGCTAAAGCTAGTTTTGGTTTTGGAGACGTTAATGCTTGTATTATATTTAAGGCTTATAAACCCGATTAATTATGACCAATCAATCCCATTACGAAACGCTAAAAGAGATCGTTAAAATATATCTGCCCGAAGATGTATCCATATCGGAAGTTACAGAAGAGAGTAATTTTATATCAGAGCTCAACATAAATTCCGCTAACTTGGTAGATATTATTTTGGACGTAGAAGATGCGTATGGAATAACCTTGGAAAATGAGGATATGGAGCAGATGAAAACAGTGAAAGATGCCCTAAGAATTGTGAACCAAAAATTGTTGGAGAAACAATAATTATACCTTCTCTTGATCTTTATTTCCCGGGATTAAGAGAGACGCGACTATGCCCCCAATTAATGAAACCGATATTACCGAAAGGGACACCCATTCTGGGATATCAATATAATGGGAGAATAGCATCTTTAATCCAACAAAGGCTAATATTATCACAAGACTATAGTTGATATATCTAAATTTTTCTAGCATTCTAGAAATAAGAAAGTACATGGATCTTAGACCTAAAATGGCAAAAATGTTGGAACTAAATACAATAAATGGATCGGCCGTAATGGCTAGTATAGCTGGTATACTATCCAATGCAAATAGAACATCCGTCAACTCAATAATTACCAAGGCCACAAATAGGGGAGTGGCCGCCTTTATTCCCATCCGTTTTATAAAAAACTTGTGTCCATCAATTTTGGAAGTAATTGGATAAATCTTTTTAATCTGTTTAAAGATGAAGGACGATTTTGGATCGAACTTACTATCATCGGATCGCAACATTTTAAATGCGGTATATAATAGAAAAACACCAAAAACATAAATGATCCATTCAAATTTTGTGATTAAGGCTACACCAAAAACAATCATTAACGCCCTAAATACGATAGCGCCTAATATCCCCCAAAATAATACTCGATGTTGATACAAGGCTGGAATCTTAAAAGAAGCGAATATTACGGCAATCACAAATACGTTATCTATACTTAAGGAGAGCTCAATTAAATAGCCAGTAATATATTTTAAAACGGCTGAATTGGGGGTTAGACCAGTAGGATTTGCAATCGTTCCAGTGTTAAATAACCAATAGATTACCCCACTAAAACTAAAAGCTACAATAACCCAAATAGCAGTCCATATCCCTGCTTCCTTAGACTTTATTACATGGTCGTTTTTATGAAAAACCCCTAAATCTAGGGCTAGAAAAATAATTATAAGACCAATAAAAGCACCCCAAACCAACATAGTTTCATATAATTTATATACACAAATGTAGTTATCATTTTAATTCAAACTACAATTAAATAAACTTCGCTTAAAATATTTTTCGAGCCGCTATTTCTTTTAAAAAATCACAACTTTAGCGGATTGTGAGAAACCTATCATAATTAATAACACGTCTATATATTGCTTACTATTTACAGAAAGATAGGTTGAAATGGAAAGGAAATGCCTTATTTTATTTTCTGGTGGGCAGAAGGAATAATCAGTTGAATTAATAAAACAAGTCGATAAAAAAATACCCCGAAAACGACTGATTCTGTTTTCAGGGTATTTGTAATTTAAAATTTATTTTCTCCGACGTTTGCCTTCCTGTTCCTTTCAGGAGTGGGTCGAAATGTCATCGGTAGATGCTGGCCGATGCCTCAAGGTCATTCCATGAGGGAAATGATTTAATGTGATTTAAGTTTGCCTTTTCTTTTTTCCAATTGCCTTTCTAAATCCTCAATGGATTCCACTATGGACATTTCAAATTTGTTGCTATTGGTTTCGGTGAACAGTAATGGTCCTGGGGCACTTAGTTTAATACTACATATAAAACCCTTATTTGAGGCATTGTTTTCCTTTTTCAGGAAAACATCGGCACGCACAATAAAATCATATTTATCCTCTAATTTTTCTAGTTTTTTAGTTGCTAGCTCCTCTAAGCGAGCGCTAGCTTTTACATCAACATACTCAAAATTGATATTCATATATATCTAGTTTAATAATTAGTCACTTTAAATTTTATCCTCTAATTCTAAATTAAGATAGTCTTTATTTTTATCAAACCAAAGGAAAACTAATTGTAAGATTTTACAACCCTCCCTTTCTGGTAGGGGAACGTTGTTCTGGCCAGGATCTTTGTATTCCAGTTTCAAAATTGGTTGGTAAAACTATTTTCTCCCTAGATGTGGTGTTAGGGTCTTCACTTGCCATATAGGCTAAGATTGCTGTTAGGATTGCATTGCTTCTAACATCATCAAAAACAACTTTATCATAAGTGTCCAAATTGGTATGCCAGGTATAGTTCCAATATGACCAGTTTAACGCAGTAAGGTTAAAGGCAGGAGCACCAGCAGCAACAAAGGAAGCATTATCCGATCCACCAGTAGCTGGTGAGCCAGGGAAATTGGTCTCTATAGGGTCTGTTATTTCTTTTGGGACTGCAGACAACCATCTCGTTAGATAATCATACGAATTTAAGAATCCGGCACCGTTCATGTTCACTACTCTACCAGTTCCGTTATCTTGGTTAAAAACGGCTTGTATATTATTCACAATTTCGGGATGGTCTTCAACAAACGCTCTAGAGCCGTTAAGACCTTGTTCTTCACTTCCCCAATGCCCAACAAGAATAGTTCTTTTAGGGTTAGGGTATATTTTCTTAAGGATTCTCATGGCTTCCATCATTACTAATGTCCCCGTTCCATTATCAGTGGCTCCAGTACCGCCATCCCAAGAATCGAAATGAGCCGATAATATTACGTACTCCTCTGGTTTTTCACTACCTTTAATAGTGGCTATCGTGTTAAATGCAGGTACGGTTCCCAACTCCTTAGACTCGGCAACTATTTTTATTTTTGGCTTACTGCCATACTCCACTAAACGGTATAACATGGTATAATCTTCTAAAGACAGATCTACCGTTGGAATCTTCTTAGTGCTGGCACTAAAGATTTTATTAGCACCAAAACCTTTAGACCAATAGGAAGTAACTATTCCCAAGGCGCCTGCCTTTTCTAAGGCTTCTGGGAGAGTACGTCTGTCGTAGCCAATTCGCCTCATATTTTCCCTCCATTCTTCTTCTTGAACCTGCCGGTCATTTTTCATTTTTTCGGAAGAATCTTTAGTTGCAAACTCCTCCCAGTTATAATCGGGACGGCCTGTAGGTTCTTTCATACTGATCATTACCAGCTTTCCCTTTACACTAGGAAGCCATTGCTCAAATTGAGCGGAATTTTCTACTGTAGGCAATACTACCAGTTCTCCAGTAACCCCTTTTTTTCCAGTACTTGGACTCCAGGCAAGCTGAGTGCCATTTAGACTTTGTATTCTGGGATGAACCATGTCTATATGGGTGATTCCCCTGTCCCATCCGCGCCATTCTCCCCATTGCTCATTCTCGGCAGGAATGCCCCATTCTTTATATTTGGCAATTGCCCAATCCCCAGCTTGCTCCATTTGTGGGGTTCCCACCAATCTGGGACCAATGACATCCAACATTTCGTGAGCCAAGGTTTCCAATTGGGAGTTTTCGTTGGCCTCCTTCACCATACTTTGGATCAGTTGTTTGTCTACTTGTGCAATTGCAAACTGGCCTATAGCTAGACCAACAATGGTTAGTAATGATGTAATTCTTTTCATTTTCAAAGTTTTAATTGTTTTTGAGTTAATAAATATAATAATGCCCGGTGAATAGTAATTATCATCGGGCATTTAGTAATTCGTTTTATCAAAGAATAATTAATCTGAGTTTATAAGTCACCTATAAGCAGCCTCTTATAAACGGTAGCATTTAAATGCGTTTAACGTACAATTATTTTTTAATAATCGATTCGATAAACATACGAACTTCTTTAGGAATATTGAACTCATCAAACTCAAAATTATATACTATTTCGTGGTCTGTAAGTTTTAATTTGTAGTTAAAACCGTCTCTTGTCTTGGTGTTTTCATCAGCAAAGGTTTTTTGAAGACTTAGGAGCAATTTGGTTTTCTCCTCGTTGTTTAGCGATTGCTCTCCCTTATACGTTTTGGGAATCCCAGTGAACCCACCTTCTATATTGATCTCATATTTCATACGGCAGGGTTATTTATACCTACCATGGAAAAACTTTCCAAAATAGCGTTGTCTGCGGTGTCACAAACTTTCCCTTCTTCCATAAGTTCATTCGCAACCTTAGTGATTACTTCCAACATATCTCTGAAGTCTGCGGTTCGCCATAATTGGTTCAGGGTTTGGAACCAAATAAGGGCACAGTCGTCAATTCCAATGGCCATACAGCTCAAATAAAATGCTCTATTGGGGATACCTGAATTTATATGTACACCATAATTATCGGAAGATCCTGTATAATAATTGTCCATGTGATCGGGCTGGCTATCAAACTCGTTTGCAGTTCCGGGCGCACTCATGGATCTTATGGCTTTACCGGGAAACCCTTCTGCTACTACCGTGTCACCTATAAGCCAATTGGCCTCTGAAATATCTTGAGCTAAAAATTTTTGCTTTATAATAGTCGCAAATACATCGGAAAAATGTTCGTTCAAGGCTCCCGGTTGTCCTTTATATTCTAAATTTCCCAGAAATTGTGTTATACCATGAGTGAGTTCATGCGCAACAACATCTATTCCTGCTGCAAAATTAGAAAACTGAACATCATCACCATCCCCATAAGTTATTTCGTCCCCGTCCCAAAACGCATTGTTATATGCCTTACCATAATGAACATTAGATATAATAGGCATGCCTTTACCGTCTAAGGAATTCAATTGAAAAGTTTCTTTAAAATAATTCCTAACATAACCAGAATAATCATAAGCAAGATTAGCTGTAGCGTCCGCCACTTTATCCTCCCCTTCACTTCTAGCTTTTTTAACCTTTTGCCGGTATTCGTTTAAACAATCGTAAACAATACGATTTCCAGTGCCCACTTCGTCGGTACGTTGAAGTAAATTATTTAAGGCAATGTTCCTACTTTTAGCTATGCGTTGCGTTTCTATGAGGGTACGCTTACAACTATTGCTGCCTTGTTTGGCCAGCTGTTCTAAAATATAGGGAGGTACTATAGAACATTGAAATTTATGGCACATAACTTATGGATTTAAGATTATTACTACAATTTAACCATCATTTTACTTCGACCCAACTTTTTCTTACTCTTTTGTCTGTTTTCCGGATTTTAACCAAAAGTTCAGAAACAATTTCTAAGGAAAATAAGGTAGAAGAGGGGCCATTTGGTATTCATTTCTGATTTTTGCAGTTACTTTTTGAAAGTTTTAAGCTCTCTAAAGTGAAATTTCAGGGAGTTGATGTCGGCTTTCTAACGGATTATTGGTTTCTAAGGAATAATGTGGGTAAATTTAGCTTTACCTTTGCGCAAAATTATACGAATGAGCACTTTTGAGGATTTAAATCTATCAAATCAATTAATATACGGAATTCAGGATCTAGGCTTTAGCTCCCCAACTCCGATTCAGGAACAATCCTTTTCGGTAATCATGTCCGGAAAAGATATGGTAGGAATTGCACAGACAGGAACAGGAAAAACCTTAGCCTATACCTTACCTATATTACAACAACTTAAATTTTCTAAACAAGTAAGTCCGCGTGTACTTATTTTAGTACCTACTAGGGAACTAGTAGTACAGGTAGTAGAAAATATAGAGGCCTTCGCTAAATATACAAGTTCTCGGGTATGCGGTATTTATGGTGGAGCTAATATAAACACCCAACGGCAAGCAGTTGCACAGGGTTGTGATATTTTAGTGGCCACTCCAGGAAGATTGTATGATCTTTGCTTAGACCATACGGTGAAGTTAAGAGATATAAAGAAACTTGTAATAGACGAGGTAGACGTAATGTTGGATCTTGGTTTCCGGTTTCAAATCACAAATATCTTAGAACTGGTACCTCCTAAAAGACAAAATATTATGTTCTCTGCAACCATGACGGAAGACGTCGCCAAATTGATAGAGGATTTCTTTATAACACCGGTAAAGGTTTCCATTGCTGTTAGTGGAACCCCTTTAGCTAATATTGAACAAACTGCCTATGAGGTAGAAAATTTTTACACTAAAGTAAACTTGTTGCTCTATTTGCTAAAGGACAAGATGCTTTACAATAAAGTATTGATTTTCGTTTCCAATAAAAGAAGTGCAGACCGGTTATTTGAAGCGATGAAAGCGGTTTTTGGTTCAGAAATTGCCGTTATCCATTCTAACAAGACCCAAAATTATAGATTACGATCTATAGACCAGTTTGATGAGGGAAAAAATAGGATCTTAATTTCCACCGACGTAATGGCGAGAGGTATCGATTTGGAGATGGTTAGCCATGTTATAAATTTTGACACCCCTACCTATCCCGAAAATTATATCCACAGAATTGGTAGAACCGGAAGGGCCAAACAAAAAGGGAAATCTATTTTGCTATTTACAAAGCGGGAAGAAGAATCGAAAGTCGCCATAGAAGAATTGATGGACTATTCTATACCTATGTTGGATTTTCCAAATGAAGTGAAGATATCTGAAGAATTGGCGCCAGAGGAACGTCCTATAAATACGGAGCCCAATAACTCACATAGAGCTTCTGACGGAGAAGAGGGAGGGGGCGCTTTTCATGAAAAATTAGAAAAGAATAAAAAAGTAAACCTTGGAGGTTCTTATAAGCGGACCATAGCTAAAAAATATAAAAAACCATTGACCAGAGGGGATAAGAATGTTGCGAAGAGGATTAAAAAAAGAAAATAGTTATTTTTAACTTGTAACATATATTGACCAAAATAAAATTAGATTGCTAATGAACGGTGGGAACGATCCTTTACATGGGAAAACATTGGCCATGATTCTCCAATCCTTGGTAGACTACTATGGATGGGAAAAATTGGGAGCTAAAATAAATATTAGAAGCTTTAATCATGACCCCTCTATTAAATCTAGCCTTACTTTTTTAAGGAAGACGCCTTGGGCAAGAGAAAAAGTGGAGCAACTCTACGTGAGATCCATTAAAAAACTCAATAAATAACCATTCACCTGTGAAACTGGATAGATACATAGATATTTGTTGACGTATCTTAAGTCCAGTTGTACTCTTAAAACAATCACTTAAAAGCTATTTACTTTATGGATACCCATAATCGAATCCAGTAGAGTTATGTGGTTTTTACAGACACCCTAAAAATTACCTTATTTTAGATTTAGACATAAAATATTGATTTTAGCACTATATTTAAAAAAATCATATTTTTAAAATCATATTACAATAACAACCAAAATTTAGTAATGAAATCATTCAGTGTAGAAGAAATCTGTCAACTTTTAGATGGAGAGCTCCAAGGGAGCTTTAACAAAAATATCATTGGTGCCGAACAAATTGATCGTGCCAAAAGTCAACAAATCACCTTTATTAGTTCAGCTAAATACGCTAAACAATGGGAAAATTCAGAGGCCAGTGCAGCTATCGTTAGTAAGAACATATCTATTCTTCCAGGTATTGATCGCGCTTTTATAAAGGTAAACAACCCAGACCTGGCCATGGCAAAACTATTAGAGGCATTTGAACCAGAAGGTCCTGTATTTGAAGAAGAAATTCACCCTATGGCATCGGTTCATCCTACTGCCACTTTAGGTAAGGGTTGTAAAATAGGTGCAGGATGCTACGTAGGAAAAAATGTAGTTTTAGGAGATGGGGTAATCCTTTACCCTAACGTTTCCATTTTTGATGATACCAGTATAGGAGATCATACCGTGGTTTGGTCTGGTACCGTAATTAGAGAACGAAGCGTAATTGGCGCACATTGTATTTTTCATATTAATGTAAGCATTGGTGCAGATGGTTTTGGTTATAGGCCCAGTGCGGATGGTAGGGGATTGGTGAAAATACCTCAGATAGGAAATGTAGTAATTGGGGATTACGTAGAAATAGGAGCTAATTCCTGTGTGGATAGGGGCAAGTTTAGCTCAACTATTGTAGGGGATGGTTGCAAAATTGACAACTTGGTGCAAATTGCACATAATTGTATCTTGGGCAAATTCTGTATTATGGCCGGACATAGTGGTCTTGCCGGATCTGTTACTTTAGGGGATGGGGTAATTATAGGCGGTAGTGCCTCCATAAAAGACCATACCACCATAAATTCTGGTGCAACTGTAGGTGCAGGATCAGGTGTAATGAGTGATGTATTACCCGGTAAAACCGTTTTAGGTTATCCAGCAACCGACTCAAGGGAAATGTTAAAACAATGGGCAACACTGAGAAAATTGGCTAGGAACTAAAAAAATGGGGCCAATTTAGATTTATTTTAAGACAATAGGCCTGCTTTTTATAGAAATAATTCGTGAATCACCCCCTAAAGTCCGTAATTTTGCAACTCTATTAAAAAGATAAGGAAATTATGTCGGAGATTTCGATTGCAGATACCATTGTGGAAAAAAAAACAGATAAAGAATTATACGATTATCAAAAAGGAGCGATAGATAAGATTTTTGATAAATTTGAAAGTGCTCCCGACGATTACCATCTTTTATATCAATTGCCAACTGGAGGAGGTAAAACCGTTATATTTTCTGAAATAGTTAGGCAATACCTAAAACACCATCAAAAAAAGGTATTAATAATGACCCATCGTTTGGAGCTGTGTAAGCAGACGTCCAATATGCTAAGCAGTTTTGGAGTTACGAATAAAGTCGTGGATAGCAAGGCTAATCTGGACGATCAAGAACAATATAGCTGTTTTGTAGCCATGGTAGAAACCTTAAACAATAGGCTACAGGATGATAAACTGGATATTTCTGATGTTGGATTGGTTATCATAGATGAAGCTCATTACAATTCCTTTACAAAACTTTTTAAGTTTTTTGAGAGTTCCTTTATTTTAGGGGTAACGGCTACCCCATTGAGTTCAAACAAGGACTTACCGATGAAGGATAACTATGACGAATTGATCGTTGGGGAAACTATTGAATCCCTTATAGAAAATGAGTTCTTGGCCAAAGCAGAATTCATTTCCTATAATATGGGACTTACTTCACTAGAAGTGGGGTCTAATGGAGATTATACCGTAAAATCTTCTGAAGATTTATATAACAACAGTCAAATGCTCAGTAAGCTTGTTGAAGCTTATGAGAAGCATTCCAAAGGGAAGAAAACCTTAATTTTCAATAACGGTATTAATACCTCCCTTCACGTATATGAAACGTTTAGAGCGGCCGGATATCCTATAGCTCACTTAGATAATACCGCCACTAAAAAACAGCGTAAAGCTATTTTGAAGTGGTTTAATACTACGCCTAATGCCATTTTGACCTCTGTAAGTATACTAACAACTGGTTTTGACGAACCCTCCATTGAGACCATTATATTGAACCGGGCTACTAAATCACTTACCCTTTATTATCAGATGATTGGGCGTGGTTCAAGAATATTGAGCAACAAATCTACTTTTACCGTAATCGATTTAGGGAATAATTACCATCGTTTTGGTCCTTGGGGTGCAGATTTAGACTGGCAAGCTATCTTTAAATCCCCTAATTTCTATGCTGATAGAATTGTTAGTGATGAAGAATTAGAAAGTACTTTCAAATGGGAAATGCCAGAGGAACTACGGGCAGAATTTGCCAATACTGAAGATGTTTATTTTGATATTAAGGAAACATATGTAGATTCTGTTAGAAATGGAGAATCTTCCAAAGTAGTTTTGGAAAGATCTATAATTCAACATGCTAGAATATGCGTAGAGAATAGTGTGGATGTTTATGATGCTCTAGCACTCGCAAAAATGCTAGGGCCGGATATAGAGGATAGGATACAGCGCTATGCTAAATGTATAAGTAAAAGTACCTACAACTTTTTAAAATGGTTAAAAGACGATTATCATAAAAAATTGCACACGTACATAAGACAGAATTTTGACACCATTTATGAAGATATTCACGGGTATCCACCGGAAGACTAGTTTACTAGACTTCAAAATTATTGAGTTGAGTTGCCTTTCATCTAAAATAAAATTAAGCCCTTACCTGATTCGGTAGGGGTTTTCTTTTATCTACATCTTTTGAGCTTGACCTTAAATATTCCCGAATCCTTTGGGAATAAAAGATTTTCACCACCCGTTTTTTTCTGTGAAGCATTTCCTGTATCTTTAAAATACTCCCCAACAACATTATCAACTTAAGACAGCTGTTGGTACTCCTATTTTATATATCAGAAGGATGGCACCACAGATTCTGTCAATCAATTACTTGACATAGGGCGGATGGTAGCGAAACAATTTTAACCCCCGCCTGATCAGCACGGGCAGGTATGGGTATAACCATTAGGTCTCATTAATAACACTGGAACGCATGGAGAATAATTATTTTGATTTTCATTGTCATCCGGCTATAAAGCCATTTGGAAAAAGCTTCAATAGGAAACCTAAGGGAGAGAATTCTGCGAATAGGAATCGGATTAGAAGTATTTGGCGGTACAATCCCCCAACCTTGGTTGATAAATTATTAAATTATTTAATCGGAGTCACCAAATTCTCCCAATCTAATTTCTCCAGTTTATCTTATGGCGGTGTCAGCGTTGTCTGTGTATCCTTATATCCTATTGAAAAATACTTTTTCCGAAACAAAATGACCAACAAATTTATTTTGGATATCGCGGCCAATTTTGCAACGGGGGTAGGGAAGAAACGAGTGGACTATATTCAGGGAATTACAGATTACTTTAAAGATCTGGAAATGGAACTGAAATATTACCAGGAATTAGACGGAACCATTATTCGTTTACCTGAAGGTGAATTTAGATACAAGTTGGTAAACTCCTTTAAGGAAATAGAGGCTATAAGACTGGTTGAGGAAGAGGTGGACAGAGCTATACAAACTATCTGTGTTGTTATTAGCATTGAGGGTATGCATGTGCTGTTTTCCAATGTAGATAAGATACCTACAGAAAATGAACTACTTCAGAATCTAATGAAAATAAAAGCATGGAAGAATCCGCCATTTTATGTTGGTTTGGCTCATCATTTCTGGAATCACTTATGCGGACATGCAGAAAGCCTAACCGGACTCATTAAAAAGAAAACGGACCAGTCCGAAGGTTTGAATACGGGAATCACCAAGCTAGGCAAAACGATTATAAAAAATTTATTGGATACCAATAATGGTAAACGCATCCTGATTGATATTAAACATATGAGCCCTGCATCAAGAAATGAATATTATCAAATGTTGGATACCATTCCCGAATATAACAACGTGCCTATAATTGTAAGTCACGGTGCAGCAAATGGCCTAATATCATCTGCCAATAGGAGTGTAGGAAGACCTAGAACGGCAAGTAAACTTAATCCCGTTGATATTAATATTTTTGATGATGAAATTATTAAGATAGCCAAAAGCAAAGGACTATTTGGATTGCAATTGGATGAGCGGAGGGTTGTAAGCAAAAGAACGCTAAAGAATATTAAAAAATCTGTCCATCGGAACAAAATTATGCATTATCGTTCAGAACTGATATGGAACCAAGTTCAACATATAGCGGAGCTTTTAGATGCCGAAGGTATTTTTGCATGGGACTGTTTGGTAATAGGGTTCGATTTTGATGGTATTATAAATCCATTAAATGGTTTTTGGAGTTCAGAAGAGCTACCTTATCTAGCCGATTTCTTGGAAAGACATGCATTTAATTATGTCCAAAACAATACCTTTAATCTGCCTGAAAATAACATTAATGCAGATGACATTATAGCCAGAATAATGGGACTTAATGGGAGCAGATTTTTAAAAGAAAATTTTATATGAACCTATCAAAATGAGTTCCTATAAGCTAAGATGCATGCTGCTTTTTCCTCTAATACATTACAGGTCACTAATATTGATGGATTCAGTTCCTAATGGGGCATGGGTACTTTCTTACTAATTTTATCTATCGCATCAACACCTCATCTGTTTTTAATTTTAAAAGTTACATTTCTTTTTTAACAAAACAAGTAATTACCACAAATTAAACGACTTATGATTTTTATTTAAAGTGGATTTTTATGTGTTTTGCTCTAATTCCACTAAAGAAAACCAGTTCTTTAGATTGCTCCAAACCCCTATATAATTTCCTTTAGACAACAGGGTCTGGTAAAAGGAATTTTGTATTTCAGGATTTGAAAACAACTTCTTTTTTAAACATTTTAACAAAAGTTTGGAAGGGTTATAATCTCTCCAAAAAAATAGGTAACTTAGCTCAATACACTAAATAACATGCCATGGTTACCTTAATTATATTTTTGGGCTTTATAGCCCTGTTAGCTTTTTTCTTGATAAATGTTTACAACAATTTTGTTAGGTTAAGGAACTTAGTAAAAGATGCATGGAGCAATATAGATGTCGCTCTAAAGAGGAGATATGATCTAATCCCCAATTTAGTGGAGACTGTAAAAGGTTATGCTACCCACGAAAAATCGACCTTAGAAGCTGTTATTAATGCGCGTAATGCCGCAATAGCGGTTCCTTCAGGTGATATTAATTCTCAAATTAAGGCGGAAAATCAATTACAACGTAGTTTAGGGGGAATTTTTGCCTTAGGGGAAGCGTACCCGGAGCTAAAGGCAAATGTAAATTTCTTGGACTTACAAGAAAAACTGAATCATATTGAAGAAAATTTAGAACGCGCTCGCAGATATTATAATGGAACTGTTCGGGAGAACAATACGTACGGAGAAAGCATGCCGGGAGTATTGGTAGCCAGTCTGTTCAAATATCAGAATTTCGACTATTTTGAGGTAGACGAGGCAAGTAGGGCTAACGTTAAAGTTGATTTTAAAAAATGAGAAAAAAGATTTCACTTCTTCTGTTATTACTGTGCTTATCTATTGGCCACGCCCAGGATTTTACAGTAAACAATTACACCGTAGATATTACTATTCATAAAGAGGGTTATTTTGATGTTGTAGAAAATTATAATCTAAATTTTGACACTCCCAAACATGGTATTTATAGGACCATACGGACTAAGTATGAGTTTATTGATTCTACCGGGAACACGGCTACTAGAAAGATTAAAATACGTAATGTAGAGGTGCCCAATTACAAGTTTGATAAGCCCTTCAATTTTGTACAAAAAATGCAAGATGAGATGGAAATCAAGATAGGGGATAAGGATATAACCCTTATAGGCCCACATCATTACGAGATCCGATATCGAGTGTACAATGCATTTATTTTTTCGGAATCTCAAGTTCAATTTTATTGGAATATAAAACCTGATGGTTGGGACGCAAATTTTAAGCAGATCAATTTTACGGTACATGTTCCCCCGGATGTTTATTTAAGTAAAGAAAATAGCTTTGTATATTCCGGCGATGAGGGAACTACAGGACGGAGTAAAGATATACAGACCTATTTTGCCAATAGCGAATTCTCTGGAGCTAGCCAATCGGGATTTGTATCCTACCCTGGTCAGAGCGTCACGGTTTTGGTTAATATGCCAGTTGGTGCAATTAATGAATATAAGCCTTTTTGGCCATTTTGGACTAACTACGGTTTTGTATTTTTAATAGGAATTTTATTAGGTGCCTTTTTCTGGGTTTGGTGGATTTTCGGTAAAGATGAAAGGGTAATTGCCACTACTACTTACTACCCACCAGATCATATAGACCCAGCCTTGGCAGGATTCCTTATAAATGATAGAGAAGACAATTCAGATTTAATCTCCCTAATTCCTTATTGGGGTGAAAAGGGATTGATAAGACTAGAAGAAATTCCTAAAAAAGGCGTATTTGGGTCTAAGGATACCAAGCTTATTAGGCTAAAGCCTTTGCCCTTAGATGCAGCGCTCTACGAGCGGGAATTATTCAATGGATTATTCAGTAATAACGAGTCAATTGAAACAGAGGAAGTCTTGGTAAGTAGCCTCAAGAACACATTTTATTCTAAAATGAATAGGGCTAAAAAACTACTGGAAGAAAATGCACAACCTTATTATGAGGGGGAATCTAAAAAGGTACAGGGTATTTTATACTTGGTTTTAATATTGTTAGCTATCGGACTTACAGCAATTGGGTTATTTATGTGGGGTCCAATAGGGACAGGTGCCATGATCGTTACCTGTGTGGTATTGATTTATGTCAATAAATTTATGATTAAGAAAAATGCGGAGGGAAATAAACTTCTTTCTGAACTAAAAGGGTTTAAACGTTTTATAAAAGTTGCAGAAGAAAATAAATTGGAAATGTTACTTAAAGACGACCCGCATTATTTTGAAAGTACCATGGGGTATGCATTGGCATTTGGAATGTTCACAAAATGGGCCAAAAAATTTGATGCCTTAAATATTGTGCCACCTACCTGGTACTCAGGTCATAGCGCTACAAGTATGAGGGGTTTTTCCAAGTCTTTTTCAAGTTCTATGGATCAGGCGAAATCCAACATGGTGAGTACCCCTTCCAGTTCGGGAGGAAGTTCTTCTGGCGGAGGATCATCAGGTGGTGGATTTGGCGGCGGCGGTGGCGGCAGTTGGTAATCATTATTTTTTGGATAGCCAGAATTTTGAAGGTCTATCTGATTACGCTTAATGGTACCTTTGTTTTTTTAAAAATCTATTCCATCAATGTCAAAATCCAAGAGCACCCCCATGATCATCATGGCGTTTTTTGCTATATATGTTATCTGGGGTTCTACCTTTCTATTTAATAAAATTGCGGTACAAGAATTACCTCCTTTTATGCTGGCTTCCATTCGTTTCTCTGTCGCTGGAATTCTAATATTTATTTTATGCAAGCTTTTACGGATCCCCCTGACCATAACAAGGAAGCAGTTAAAAAACTGTATTATAGCCGGATTCCTTTTCTTATCGGTAGGAAACGGATTTGTGGTATGGGCCTTGCAATATGTAGATAGCGGACTGGCTGCATTGGAAATTGCAGCGCAGCCTTTAGTGATCCTCATATTGATGCGGGTCTTGGAAGGTAAGAAAATTCAACCTATGTCTATTGTGGGAGTTGTTATTGGAATAATAGGTATATTTTTGCTAGTGAGCCAGAACCAAATTATAGGTGGTGAGAACACCTTGTTAGGGATGGGAATGATTTTTATGTGCATGCTTAGTTGGGCCTTTGCCAGCTTGTTTGTAGCAAAAGCAGATCTACCCTCCAATTACTTCGTGAATACCGGCTTTCAGATGTTATCGGCGGGAATAATTTTGATAACTAGTAGCCTTCTTATTGGCGAGGAATGGAGTTTACCAACCCAATGGAGCAGCTCCGTCCAATATTCCTTACTCTTTTTAATTCTGTTTGGTAGTATCTTGGCTTTCACCGCTTTTAATTATCTGCTAAAACTTGTTTCCCCAGAAAAGGTGGCTACTTCTACTTATGTGAATCCAGTTATTGCGCTGCTTTTGGGATGGTTATATTTAGACGAACAGATTACTACTCAGTCTGCCATTGCAGCAATCATTCTATTAACTGGGGTATATTTTATAAATACCAAAAAGAAATTAATGTTGTTTAGCCGTTTTACCTCTAAAAGATCCTAAGCAAATAAGTTACCTCCGTATGTTACATTTAATTTTACTGCTTATAATACATTAAAACTTATTCGTTTAACATTAATAAATTTAGCCTGATTTTCAAGGTTTTATCTATTGTTTTAAGAATAATATTCAGTTGCTATAGCTGATTTAATAACACAAAAACCCTGCTTTTTTAAAATTTTGCAAAAAATAGCAGTAGTAATATTTTAAATAATATTGTTAAAACCTAAAAATACCATAACAATAATCTTAAAATATTGATGTTTTCTAAATTCTTGGAAGTTTTACAACTAAGCTTTGCCCAAGGCGTTTTAGAACCTATAAGTTTGCAGTATAATTAATTGAATTATAATTACAATTTTTTGTTTATGAATAAAGTAAAAGAGAATGACACGGTAAACGTTCATTACACAGGTAAGTTGAGCGACGGTACAATTTTTGACAGTTCTTTGGAGCGCGATCCGATTAGAGTTACTTTGGGTCAGGGAAGTCTTATCCCTGGTTTTGAGAAAGGCTTGATAGATATGCAACCTAAAGAAAAGAAAACCGTTGTCATCCCAAAAGAAGAGGCTTATGGTGAGGTTAGAAAGGAAATGTTCCATCCTGTAAAAAAAGAAGAATTGCCAGGAGATATGAAGCCAGAGGTTGGTATGGGCTTAGTTGCTACCAGTCCAGATGGTGTGGAGAATGAACTGAGGGTTGCCGAAGTACATGAAGACCATATTATCCTTGATGCTAATCACCCATTGGCAGGACACGATCTTACTTTTGAACTAGAGGTAGTTAGTATAGGTTAATTTAAAAGTAGCTTTAAAACGTCTTATATTGTAGCTGTATTATATAAAGGAAAGAAGGCCACTAAAAATAGTGGCCTTCTTTATTGCAATAAGTTATATTAATTTAGTTAAGCGTAAAGTTCAATCTAGCAAAAAGGAACCTTCCTCCAATACCAAATTGTTGTGCTCTCCTAGACCAATCAAATCGACCATCGCTTCTATTGCCAAATTGCTCCTCAGCTCTATCTGGATAGATGTCGAACAGGTTATTAGCCCCAAGGGTAATCGTAAGGGATTCTGTGGCCTTATATCCCAAAGAAAGGTCTGTCACCAATTTGTTGCTAAAAACCTGCTGATTTGCAGCAGTAGTAGTAGCCTCCGTTACCTCCCCGAAATACACATTCCTTAGGAAAACAACAAATTGATCAGAAGTAAGGCTGTTGGATAAATTAATTTTAGTTCTTGGAACTGCTTCTTCCAAATATACCCTACTATCCTCAGGAAAATAGGTGCCTACCAATCCTGCATCGCTCAAAATTTTTGAAGCATTGATATCACCTACCTGTTTAGTTTTAGAAAAAGTACCTGCAAGATCGGATTTCAACTTCCAATTGGCTCCCAACCTAGTATCATGTGTAACCACTATATCTAACCCCTTGGATTCGGTATCTATGGCATTTGCAAAGAAAGAAGCTGCGGTAGCATTGGCCTGTCTTAATAGATTGAATAATTCCAATTGCGGTCCTGAATAAGCTGCAGGGATGCCACCGGTACCTGTACCAGCATCAGCAGTAGGTGCAAACTGGCCAGTATATACCACCCTATCCTCGATGGATACAAAATAACCATCTACCGTTAACGTAATATTGGCATCGGGGAATTTGGCCGTAAGTCCTAAACTCACACTTTGTGATGTTTCTTCCTTTAATTGCGGAATTCCTAAAAGTTTTGCAGCCCTACTATCATTAGCAAAAGTTCCCACTTCCTGCGGGTTTCCCTCGTTGTCAAAAATAGTTGACGTAGAGTTAAAGTTGATCTGGTGTAGGGAAGGGGCCCTGAACCCAGTATTCAAAGCACCACGAATATTCAAGTTTTCAGTAGTTTTATATCTACCTGCCAATTTAAAATTGATGGTTGATCCAAAATCGCTATAATTCTCATAACGAGTTGCAAAACTTGCTAGGAAAGCGTCTGAAAAATCGGCTTCCACATCAAAATAACCAGCAACACTGCTTCGCTCCCTAGACAATTCATTTTGCGGGGCAAAGCCAGGAAAAACCTGTGACCCTCCCGGTCTAGAGCTGCCAAAGAAGTCCTTTGAAGGTTGTTGGGTAGCAAGGGTAATACGTTGTCCATCTGCCGTATACTGTGCATATGACGCTTCCTCTCCCGCCACTATATCGTAGTTCTCAAGCCTATATTCTGCACCAAAAGCGATGTTTAGGCCAGACATTACATCGTCAAAAAACTGAGATATATCTAGATTGGACGTGTTTTGGGCAAAAGAAAATCCTCCTGCATCAAATAAAGTGGGCGATGCATTTTGCATGGACGCATTAAAGGTATTTCCTATAGTATATATGAATGCATTTTTACCATAGGTATTACTTAGGTCTACATTCCAATCCCCAATCATGCCTTTAATTCCCAAAGAGAAGGACATGTCTTTAATATGGGAATTTATTTCTGGTAAAAACCCGTTAAAATAGGCAGGTGTAAAAGTCCGACTCTGATTGGGCAACCTATAAAACCCGCCCGAATTACCTGTTCTTGCACTCATGCCAGCAAAGGAGTACAGTTCTGTTCCTAAATCATCCAATGGAAGGGAGAAATTAGCAAATAAACGTCCTCCTCTAAGAGAAGACTGCCCCACACGCATATTAAAATCACTTCTTTGCAATCCTCTAGCTGTAAGCTCTGCATTAGTAGCATCTGCACTAAGAATGGTTCTCAACTCCTCTTTTGTTGTGGCGCCATTACGATTTATTCCTGCCTGGTCAGCATATTGTATCACATCGGCAACATCATTATCCAACAGCTTAAAAACATCATATCCATCGTCATTGGCCATGCGTTCCACTGTATTATACAGATTAAAAATTTCTCCTTCCCATTCGTTCATCCGACTATACTCTTTTCTAACATCGAAATCTCCAGATAGGTTTATAAATCCGCCATTATCTCCTAAGGGAATGCCATAACTTGCCGCTACGTTAGTAGTTTCCCCATCTACACCACCAGTTTGGTCATTCGCTTCTTTTGTAAAATGAGCCCCAGTAGTTACTGTAGCCGTTAATTCATTAACACTTTTATTAAGTATTATGTTGATTACCCCAGCTATTGCATCGGAACCATATTGAGCTGCAGCACCATCTCGCAATACTTCTATACGCTGAATTGCCGCAGCAGGAATTGCGTTTAGATCTGTTCCTACACTTCCACGACCAAAGGTACCATTAACATTGATTAGGGAGGAGGTATGCCTTCTTTTGCCATTGATTAGCACTAAAACCTGATCAGGACCCAAACCCCTAAGGGAAGCGGGATCTATATGATCTGTACCATCCGCAATGGTCTGGGTATTTGAAGTAAAAGAAGGAGCCACGTAATTTAAGATCTGATTTAAATTGACCTGTGGAGCAACATTATTTAATTCCTTCATATCTATAACATCTACAGGTACTGTACTTTCGGTAGCTGTTCTATTGGGGTTTCTAGACCCTACAATTATTACTTCTGACAATGCTAGTCCAGAGTTCAACGTAATATTCATTACGTTCTGGTCTACTCTAACCTGAAGGGCTTCGAAACCTATATAGGATACCTTAAGCATATCCCCAATATTTGCTTCTATTGTATAATTACCATCAAAGTCTGAGGTGGTACCAGTGGTAGTTCCAACAATAACAATAGAGGCACCAGGTAAGGGTGCTCCTTCCTCATCAGCAACTGTTCCGGTAATCTGGGCATTGGTAAGGCCAATTACTCCAATTAAAAATACAATTAAGATTAAATAGCGCTTTTTCATACTTGGGTTATTTATTGGTTATTATGGATAGAAGTTAAGGATTTTTAGATTACAATCTAACAGAACTGATTAAAAACTATAATCACTTTTGAACATAAACATGTTTAATCTGAATTAGTTACGAATTTTAACTAACATTTTTCTAATAAAATAGTTATAGGCCATTTGGGTTCGTGTTTGTTAAGCACTAGAATAATTTACCCCGATGGAGAGGAAATAAATGATAATTTTTTTATTAATTATTGGAGAAATTAAAAATACGTTTATAGGGCTTCCTAAATTGGATTACATACCTTATCTTTGTTGAAGTACCATGGGTAGTAGAAGTTCTATTAAATCTACTATCTTTAAGATAGCCTTTAGAAAGACTATTGTTGAAGAAATACAATTTTTGGTGTTAGAACGACTTCCCTCATGGAATATTTTAATAATAACTAAATTAAAGAATGGCAAAATCGCAACAGACGTATAATAAAAGCGAAAAAGAAAAAAAGCGTTTAAAGAAGAGAGAAGAAAAGCAAAAGAAGAAATTGGCCCGAAAAGCTGAGGCCAAGGACAATCCAGGAATTCAATTTGCCTATGTTGACCACGATGGTAATTTAACAGATACTCCACCAGATCCAACCCAGAAGGTGGAAATAGATGCTTCTACGATAGAAATAGGTATCCCTAAGAAAGACGATAGTGATGTTGAGGAATTTGATCCGGTAAGAAAAGGAAAAGTTTCCTTTTTTGATCATTCAAAAGGGTTTGGATTCATCATCGATTCTGAAAATAATGAAAAGTACTTTACTCACGTTAGCGGCTTAATTGACGAAATAACGGAAAATGACAAGGTCTCATTTGAACTTGAAAGAGGGATGAAAGGGATGAATGCCGTACGAGTAAAGAAAATTTAATCTTCAAGGTTTTTACTTCATAAAAGAATATTCGGAATAACGAAAAAATTATATTTTCATATAAGAAAAGGTTATTCCGAAAAATTTTCATGAGGAAAATCGAAATACCCTAAAATAAATTCTTCGCAGGTTAGGTCATAACATAAGGCTTAGCGTTTTCCTAGAAATCTACCAAGCTCTATTGTATATCTATAGCGCCTTTATTTTTTCCTTTACTAGATTCATTCAATTTTAAATCTATCTTCTTACCGAAATATAGAGTGACTTTTCCATGGTTTTACTTTAAAATCAATTCTAGTAAACTTAGTTTTCCCACTACTATCCTTACAATATTAATTGATTGGTTGGCTTCCAAAAATTTATAAGCAATGGGAGTCGATAAAAGGATTCAAGTTTTTTAGTTACCGATAGTGTATTCTCCCAAAATATCTTTTATCTTTTGTCTCATTTATTATAGAAGAAATATTCACTTTAAAAAAATGAAACATTATGAGTAAGGCTTTTAAATCATATGTAGTACTGCTGTTGCTATTATCGGTAGCCTTTGGGCAAGCGCAAAACCTAGAATCTACTCTCCCAGAAAAGGTAGGTATGTCTACCCAAAGATTAGAACGACTTTCTAAGGTGATGGAGCAATACGTGAAAGATGGCAAGATAGCTGGTAATGTAACATTGATCGCTAGGAGAGGCAAGATTGTATATCATGAAGCTTTTGGAGAAAGTGACATCGAATTGAATAAGGAGATGAAAACAGATGCCATTTTTAGGATTGCATCCCAGACAAAGGCTATAGTTAGCGTGGCCGTTATGATACTTCAGGAAGAAGGTAAACTTTTAATTGCCGATCCATTAGATTAATATTTACCTGAATGGAAAGAGACTACAGTAGCCAAGAAAAAAGAAGATGGAGGTTATGATGTAATACCAGCCCAGAGGAATATTACTATTAGGGATTTACTTACTCATACTGCCGGAATTGGCTATGGGCATGGTTTAGCAGAAGAGGAGTGGAAAGCTGCGGGAATTCAAAATTGGTACTTTGCAGATAAGGATGAGCCCATCTCAGAAACAATTGCTAGGATGGCTACATTGCCCATGGATGCACAACCAGGAGAACGATTTGTGTATGGGTACAATACTGATATCCTTGGGGTAATCGTTGAAAGGGTTTCTGGACAATCTTTAGATCAATTTATCAAAGAGCGTATTTTAGACCCTTTGGAAATGAAGGATACTTATTTCTATTTACCTAAGAATAAGTCAGACCGATTAGCTACCTCCTACATGGCCCATAGTGGAAAAGCCCTGGAAAGAGCCCCAAACCCCGGTTTGGGAGTAGGACAGGGGCATTATATAAAAGGACCACGGAAAAGTTTTTCTGGTGGGGCCGGACTACTGTCCACTTCCTTGGATTATGCTAAATTTTTGCAAATGATGTTAAATGGAGGTGCCTATAACGGAAAGCAAATCTTATCTCGAAAAACTGTAGAATTAATGACTTCCGATCACGTAGTGTCTAGGGATATTCCCTACTCAGGGCGAAATGGATCGGGGTTTGGTCTTGGTTTTTCTATAACTAAAGACGTTGGACAGCGCGGAGAACCTGGTTCCGTGGGGACGTATGAATGGGGAGGTGCCTACGGTTCAACTTATTGGGTAGATCCTGTAGAGGAATTAGTGGTGGTGTATTTTAAACAACTTATACCTACCAATGGGGTAGACGACCATGCTAAATTGCGAAATCTCGTATATCAAGCAATTGTCGAGTAATCTCGTCCGCTTGCCTGTCCGTAACATTTAGCCTGACACAGAAATGTTATCCGGTAGCTTTCCTCTGATACGACAAGAGCTCACCCTAAAAAATTACCTTAGAATTGCATCTTATATTTAATTGAGAACGAATTGGAGTGGTGTTAAGATACGATTTGTTAAGATTATGTAAATTACCGCTGATTTTGCGAGTAATATTCTTTTAAAAAAACAATATCTCATAGTTTTGCCAAATAAATCAACTGTTTAAAATTAAGAGATTTAAGTTTTATGACTAGAGTAAAACCAGATGACACGGTTAAAGTGCACTATACCGGAAAATTAAAAAATGGTCAAGTTTTCGACAGCTCTTTGGAAAGAGGTCCATTAGAAATAACATTGGGCAAGGGAATGTTAATTCCAGGGTTTGAGAAAGGATTATTAAATATGCAAGTAAAAGAAAAGAAAACGATCAGTGTTCCAAAAGAGGAGGCTTATGGTGATATAATAACTGAATTATTCCACGAAGTTGAAATCAATCAACTTCCTCCAGACCTTACTCCGGAAATTGGGATGGCATTAATGGCGAAGAACCAAGACGGCACCGAAAGACATTTAAGAATCACAGATGTGAAGGATCATAGCGTGGTGCTAGACGCCAATCACATTCTAGCGGGTCAGGATCTGACGTTCGATTTAGAATTGGTTGAAATCCTATAAACTAAGTTTAGTCTAATCAAAGAAAGAGGCTGCCTTTTTAGACAGCCTCTTTCTTTTTTATGTATTATAATTTTATGATGATGGAAAACCACCAATGTGCAAGTTGGTAGTTATAATACATTATAGGATACTATTAATTGCGGGGACAACAGGTTACTTTGCTCCTTTTAGAATTTCGAGGACCAATGCTTTTGTTAATGGTTTACCATTGGCTTTGACTTTAATTTCATCAAAAGAGCATCTAAAATCACATCCATTTCGGAAATCGCTGCAACCATAGGCCGATTTTCCCTTAACGATATCTCCCTTTTTACATTTTGGGCATATTGGAGTTTGGTTTACCGGGGCTGCCACAACCTTGGGTTCCAACACTAATTTAAATTGTTCGTCAAATCTAACCAATCCTTCAACCTCTTCCCCATCATTGGGTTTAAAGCCCTTTAGGTTTACGGTACATCCTTTTGTCAATAACCTCAGAAACTGGTTCTCAGAGATGGTTTTCCCATGAAAATCAAAAGGCAATAAAAAATCACAACCATTTTTATAACCACTGCAGCCGTAAGCCGAACTTCCCTTTAGGAGTTTTCCCTCCTTGCATTTGGGACAACTGACATCCTCAATTCCTTTTTTCTTTTTGGTGGTCTTTTTATTTTCGGATTTTTGGACGGTTGTAGAATGGGAGATGTTAGCGCGTTTTGTTTCGCTTCTAACCTCGTACACTAATTGGTCTACCATTCGCTTCATATTATTTATGAAGGTTCCTGCACTAAATTCGCCTTTTTCTATATCCTTAAGTTGCTTCTCCCACATACCAGTCAGTTCGGCCGATTTTAGCAGTTCGTTCTGTATAGTATCAATTAATTGGATACCGGTGGGCGTGGGTAACACTTGTTTTTTGTTTCGTTTTATGTATTTACGCCTAAATAGAGTTTCTATAATATTTGCCCGCGTAGAAGGTCTACCAATACCGTTCTCTTTCATTAGCTCCCGCATTTCATCATCGTCTACCTGTTTACCGGCCGTTTCCATTGCCCGTAATAGAGTAGCTTCTGTAAATTGCTTGGGGGGTTTGGTCTGTTTCTCCATAAATGAGGGCTCATGAGGCCCTTTTTCACCCTTTACAAAGCTCGGTAATACGCCTGATTCTTTTTTTCCTTTAGAATCTGGCGTCTCAAAAACAATCCGCCATCCTTTTTTTAGGATTTCTCTCCCTGTCGTTTTAAAATTGATTGTAGTCACCTTTCCAATAACCGTTGTATTAGAAACCTCGCAATCCTCATAGAAAACCGCAATAAATCGCCTTACAATACTATCATAAACCTGTTTTTGAGCAGGATTCATGTTGATTTCCACCCCTGTAGGTATAATGGCATGGTGATCTGTAACTTTCTTATCATTAAAAACCTTGGAAGATTTTTTTATTTTTTTGTTCAGTAGAGGAGCACATAACTCAGCATATTGGGTTAAGTTTCCCAGTATTTCCCCAACTTTGGGATACACATCGTTCGGAAGGAATGTGGTGTCTACCCTTGGGTAGGTAACCGCCTTTTGTTCATATAATTTTTGAACTATTTTTAGGGT
This sequence comes from Arenibacter certesii DSM 19833, assembly GCF_000429545.1. Lineage (GTDB taxonomy): Bacteria > Bacteroidota > Bacteroidia > Flavobacteriales > Flavobacteriaceae > Arenibacter > Arenibacter certesii. Next base: position 15,238 of record NZ_KE386914.1, on the reverse strand, counting down.
CTCATCGGCTGAAAACCCAAATTTGGTATTGCAGTACACCTGTAATCCTGTTAGATCGAACAATTTGGGAGCATATTCCTTTCCCTTTTTTTTGTTGATGGAAACTATCTCAAATTCATGTTCTTTTACCATTGCGGCTACCGCCTCTCCCTCTTCCATTTTTAGAAAACGACCTTCTTCATAGCTGAACACCGTTTCTCTATATAAGGTTTGAAGTTCCCAGTAGGGCTGAGGCTTAAAATCCTCTATCTCCTTAAATCGGTTTACTACCATGGCTAGGGTAGGGGTTTGCACTCTTCCTACGGAAAGCATTTGCTTGTACCCTCCATGTTTTACGGTATATAATCGTGTAGCATTCATTCCCAACAACCAATCGCCAATGGCACGTGAAAATCCTGCATAGTAAAGATGGTCGTAATCCTCTGATGGCCTTAATTTTGTGAAACCTTCTTTTATGGCTTCGGTAGTTAGGGAAGATATCCATAGCCGTTTTACCTCACCCGTATAATTGGCCTGGTTCATAACCCAGCGTTGAATTAGTTCTCCCTCTTGTCCCGCATCCCCGCAATTGATTACCAGTTCGGCTTTATCAAATAATCCCTTAACAATATTAAACTGTTTTTGTATCCCTTCGTTGTCTACTACCTTTGTTTTAAACTTCTCTGGTAGCATTGGTAAATTGTTAAGATCCCAACTTTTCCAATGTGGCTTGTAATCATTGGGTTCAAATAAAGTACATAAATGCCCAAATGTATAGGTAACCGCATAGCCATTCCCTTCAAAATACCCATCATGTTTGGTGTTTGCACCTAAAACTTGGGCAATTTCTCTAGCAACACTTGGTTTTTCTGCAATACAGACCTTCACTTTTAATTGCGTTTTTTAAAGTCGTGCAAAGTACTCAATTTTACCCAAACCGCTAGTATTTCACGTTGCAACTAATAAACCAGAGGCAGAGTGATCATAATTATTATCACCTATTTTTAGGTTTTTATTTTTCTATAAGGCAGTGGTATCTACAGGTGTTTTACTGCAAATGAAAAAAGAAATTAGACGTGCTTGCTGAAAATTTAACAGAATAAATAACTTCGGGAATTTCAATTAATCGTAATATTGCAATAGAGTTGTAGTGGGCTTTATGAAAGTTGCCATATTAGTAAGGCTCCTTGGGCCTAAGAACAATATAGTATTATTGAACTAGTAATTTAGGCATAAAATCAGAGTAGCTACATTATATAGAGGGTATTATTGCAGAATTCCATATGGAGTACGATATAAATATATGGAAGGATCATAAATGGATGTCCAAAAAACTTAACAGCAAACCTTGTTTAAACTGTAAATAGGCAGCTGTGGTTTAAATAGTATTTTAAAAATCAAATAATTCATTATCATGAAACTAGAAGAAATTAAAGCACATTTACAGACTTTAGAAACTATTGCATTCCAATTGCCCAATGGACAATTTGTACCCAGTCACTTTCATGTTACCGAAGTGGGAAAGGTTCATAAACATTTTATAGATTGTGGTGGGAAAGTGAGAAAGGAAGAGGTTATCAATTTTCAACTCTGGGAAGCCAATGATTACGATCACCGAATTCACCCAGAAAAATTGATTCATATTATTGAACTTTCTGAAAAGACCTTGGACTTAAAAAACCAAGAAATAGAGGTGGAATATCAGGGAGAAACCATAGGCAAATATGGACTGGAATTTAATGGAACCTATTTCTTGCTGACCAATAAGCATACGGACTGTTTAGCGAAGGATAACTGTGGTATCCCAGAGGTAAAGCCTAAGATGAAACTAAAAGAGTTGGTCACCAATCAGCAAACCTCTTGCGCACCAGGATCTGGGTGTTGTTAATAAAATGAAAGAGTAATATGTTATTCAATACTATTAGGGTATTTGTAGAAAACTTAGATCTAAATTCCATAGCAGAAGAAAGGAAATTGTCGCTCCAACCTTTGATTGATCATTTACAATCCTGTATTAATAATAAAGACGCAATACGCCTAAATTTTATTTGCACCCATAATTCTAGAAGAAGTCATTTAGCACAGGTATGGGGCCAGGTTATGGCGTATCAGTACAATTTAAATAATTTTAATAGTTATTCTGGGGGGACTGAAGCTACCGCCATTTTTCCTATGGTGATTAAGACCCTAGAAAATATCGGTTTTGATATCAAATTGCTGGCGAGTGGGACTAATCCGATATACGCTATAAAATTCGCTCCTAATCAGCCGGCGGTAATCGGATTTTCAAAAACTTTTGACCATGAATTTAATCCCAAATCACAATTCCTAGCAGTAATGACCTGCACTGAGGCCAACGAAGCGTGTCCAGTGATTTCTGGAGCAGAAAAACGTATACCTTTACCCTATGAAGATCCTAAACTATTTGATGACACCCCAATAAAGGAGGTAAAATATATGGAACGGAGCACTCAAATTGCTACAGAAATGTGCTATGTATTTTCCAAACTTAAAATTCGGGAATAAATAGTATTATAATAGGAAAAGATAATAGCCAGGTAAGTTTCCATCTCTTTGGTGCGTTGAAATCAAATGTTATATTTATAGATCAGTTTAAGGTGATATAAACTTATTTAGACCATACATATGAGAAGTTCCTTGCTTACTTTTTTCTTTTTTATAGCTGTGGCGCTGTGCAACGCCCAAAAATCTATCCCGCTTTTTAATGGAAAGGATCTTACAGGATGGCATGTAGATGTACCACAAATGGACAGTAATCCAAATGCCATAAACCCTTTTATTGTTCGCAATAACCAATTGGTAAGTTTGGGTGAACCTCAGGGGCATTTGATTACTGACGCCAACTATTCCAACTTTAGGTTAAAAGTGGAATACCGATTTCCTGGAAAACCTGGAAATTGCGGGGTATTAGTCTTTGCTTCAACTCCAAGATCGCTTTATGATATGTTTCCGAAATCCATAGAAGTGCAAATGATGCATGAAAATGCGGGTGACTTTTGGTGTATTGTGGAAGACATTACTGTGGATAACATGGAGGAGAAAAGGGGACCTAAAGCAGATTGGGGTATTACCGAGGGGAAATTACGTAGGATAAAAAACCTAACAGATGGATCTGAAAATCCTTTAGGAGAATGGAATTATATGACCATAGAATGTTTAGACAATGAAATAAAGGTTTGGCTAAATGGCGATTTGGTAAACCATGGTTATAATGCCACAGCCAAAAGTGGGCAAATTGCAATACAAGCCGAAGGAGCAGAGGTGGAATTTAGAAAAGTGATGCTAACCCCCATAAAGGAATTAAGTGATAGTGAACCTCAATAGGTGAAAATGGGATTTAAAGTTTAAAAAGGATCGATTAATAAGTTAATCGGTCCTTTTTCAGTTTAGGAGTTTTTACCTGCTTCAGGGGAATAAAATATTTTGATCGTGGAAGAGACGAACTATCATATTGTACACCACGAAATCGGGATATAATATTTTATTTACATATCATAGTACCATTGGCATTAAGGATTTAGCTCTTTTTAAATTGATAACAATGTTGTATCTTAAAAGGGTAACTAGAAGCTTCTTTTCTAAATTTGAATTAAATGCGTATCCTTTATTTATTTGCATTGGGTTTTATTTTTTTCATCAATTCTATTACGATGGCACAAGTAAACTGGGCGACAGAACGAAAGAACATGGTTAATAATCAACTTATTGCAAGGGGCATTAACGACCCTGCTACTTTAGAAGCCATGAAAAAGGTGCCTAGGCATAAATTTGTCCCGCATAGCCTAATTAAACAAGCGTATAATGATCATGCGCTTCCAATAGGTAATGATCAAACTATTTCCCAACCCTATATCGTGGCATTTATGACAGAAAGTCTAGATTTAAATTCAACTGATAATGTGTTAGAAATAGGTACTGGATCTGGATACCAAGCTGCGGTAATGGCAGAAATCGTAGCCTCCGTCTATACTATTGAAATAGTTAAGGACTTGGCAAATTCGGCAAAAAACCGATTGGACACTTTGGAATATAACAACGTTTCGGTGAAATGGGGGGATGGATATCACGGATGGCCAGAACAGGCTCCATTTGATGCCATAATGGTTACTGCCGGGGCGGAAGAAGTTCCCGAACCCCTTATCTCCCAATTAAAGGATGGTGGAAGAATGGTTATCCCTGTCGATGATAAGGATGGGGGTACCTATCTTATAAAATTAACCAAACAGGACGGAAAACTTAAAAAAGAAATTCTAGCTCCAGTGCGGTTTGTACCTTTTACCAGAGATAAAAGGAACCATTAAAGATAACGTCCTAAATATTGGTTTTAGGGATTATACTAATCATCAATGCCATAACAATATGTTTAAAAGTCATCTTAAAGTTTATAGTGCTCCTAGTAGCGGCTTTCCTTCGTCCATTGATCCTGTGATCTAAAGATAAAATTGCAGCTATGATGAATTATTAATAGAAAGTCGACTAAAGGGATAGGGTTTAGTACCCCTTTTATAATGATATCTCCTTTACTTGCACCACTTCACCTGGGGTCAAGTTTTCCAAACCTATAGTACCTATCCTTACCCTTATTAATCGCACGGTAGGGAATCCGACCGCCGCTGTCATCTTACGCACCTGTCTAAACTTACCCTCGGTAATAGTGATACTTATCCAAGATGTGGGTCTGTGCCTTCCTATTCTAAGTTTAGGGTCTGGCTCAAAATAGGTAGGAGCTTCTTCCAAATAGTGGAGTTTTGATGGCTTAGTATAATACCTTTTACCATGAAATCCTATTTCAACCCCTTCTTGCAATAAAGCCATGGCCTCTGTGGTAATTTCCCCATCTAATTGAACATGATACTCTTTCTCTATACCCATCCTATTTATGGTATCGCTTAGTTTACCATCAGTAGTAAGCAATAAGAGTCCTTCCGATTTTTCATCCAATCTTCCTACTGGCATAATATCTTGAGGGAAGGAGTGAAGTTCTCCCAGAAATCTTTTTTTTCGAGCTTCCTTGTCATCATTAGAAATGAACTGACTTAGAATGCCAAAAGGTTTGTAAATTTTATAATGAGAATGGGAGTCTAGAGACACGGAAATATGTAAAAGTGATTTAAGAAGGGAATATCTTTTTAAATTAGCAGCAAAGATATAAAGGAAATGAGGAATATAATTCCCAATTTATGGATAGTTGGTAATATATTTATAATTTATTAAGCTCTATACCATATAACCTTTACTTTAAAAAATTTAGGAGGTTGGTTATTATATCAGCAAAGGTCCGACCATCCCTGAAGTATTTGAACGTTATAATATGAAAAATTCTGAAAAACAGTTAAGGGATTCGGGTATCCGTCCTACGGCCATGCGTATTTTAGTCCACCAATTTATGCAGGACCAGAGTTCTGCTGTGAGTTTAACAGCTGTGGAGGATAATTTTGAAAGATCGGACAGAACCACCTTATACCGTACCCTTAAAACCTTTGAAGACAAATGTCTAGTCCACCAGATAGATGATGGAACGGGGATTCCCAAATATGCTCTTTGTAAACACGACGCGGTTGAAGGGAAACATGGGGACCTCCATCTGCACTTTCATTGTACCCAATGCAACCAAACTACTTGTTTAACCGAGCATCGGATTCCAACAATTAGCCTTCCCGATGGTTTTGTGCCAGAAGACATTAATATGCTTGTAAAGGGTATATGCGATAATTGTAATCTATAATTGCAATACCATTGCACGCTCTTTAATGGTATTTTTGATTGAAACTAATAAAGCCAATGGAAACTGAACAATCCCAATTAAAAAACAGCAGTACTGATGATCATGATCACGGAGGAATTTTCGGAGAGAAAACGGAGTTATATTTCGCCATCTTAAGTGGCGTATTCTTCTTTTTAGGTCTTATTTTATCCAAACTAACGCAGTTACCAGAATGGACAGCCCTAAGCAGCTATATAGCAGCCTATTTTTTTGGAGGGTATTTCACTTTGTTGGAAGCCATAGTAAAAACAAGGAAAGGGGAGTTTGAAATCGATTTTTTAATGATTGCCGCGGCTATAGGAGCTGCATATATAGATAGTTGGGCAGAAGGAGCTTTACTATTGTTTCTATTTAGTTTGGGGCATGCCTTAGAGCACCACGCGTTAAATAAGGCTAAAAAATCTATTGAAGCATTAGGAGAACTTTCCCCAAAGACCGCTATGGTGAGAAAAGGAGGTACTATTAAAGAAGTCGCTGTAGAGGATTTGCAAATAGACGATATTATAGTAGTAAAGCCCAATAGTCAAATATCTGCAGATGGAGTTATTGTAAAGGGGAGTAGTAGTGTAGACCAATCCTCTATAACTGGAGAAAGCATTCCAGTTGATAAAACGGCGATTGCTCCAGACACCAAGTTGCCTAATTTTGATCAGATTGAAGCATCAAATGTAGTTTTCACCGGTACTCTAAACGGAGATAACCTAATAGAAGTAAAGGTATTAAAGCTAAGTAAGGACACTACTATTTCTCGTCTAATAAAAATGGTTAGTGAGGTAGAAACCAAGAAATCACCTACCCAGTTACAGACTAAAAAATTTGAAAAATGGTTTGTTCCTGCCGTTATTGTTATGGTAATAACGCTGTCCTTCGCACATTTAGTGATAGATGAATCAGTAAAGGAAAGCTTGTATAGGGCCATAAGCGTACTTGTAGCCTCTAGTCCGTGCGCACTGGCAATATCTACACCTAGTGCCGTATTAAGCGCTATTGCAAGAGCAGCCAAGAAAGGGGTCCTTATAAAAGGAGGTCGCGCATTGGAAGATATGGGAAGCCTCCGAATAATTGCCTTCGATAAGACCGGAACGCTTACTGAGGGGAAACCTAGGTTGACGAATATTATGCCCATGAACGGGTTTAATCAAGAAGAGTTTTTAGAAATGGTACTAGATGTAGAGAGTCTGAGTAATCACCCCTTGGCAAGAGCTATTTCTAAAGATATAATGTCTGAATATGGTACGGTAAATAAGCATAAATCCTCTGACTTACAATCTATACAAGGTAAAGGAGTTCGGGCAAATTATAACGGAGGTAGCGTTTATATTGGAAATGTAGAAATTATGAAGGACGCCCAAATTCCAGTAGGTCTAGAAATACACCAGCAAATGGATGAATTGTTGCAGTATGGAAATACAGTAATGCTAGTGGGCTATAACGATACATTAATTGGATTAATAAGTGTTATGGATGTACCTCGTAAATTGGCATCCCAAACCCTGGAAAGATTAAAAAAAATTGGGATAAAACAAATGATTATGCTTACTGGAGACCACCAAAGGGTGGGAGATTCCATTGCCAAGCAAATAGGGCTTACCGATGCCAAAGGAAATTTGCTGCCAGAAGATAAGGTGAAAGCCATTGAAGAATTAAAGCAGAATAATAACAAGGTTGCCATGGTTGGGGATGGTGTAAATGATGCCCCCGCAATGGCTATTAGTACCGTTGGTATAGCTATGGGAGCTGCGGGAAGCGACGTAGCTTTGGAGACGGCAGATGTGGCCTTAATGTCAGACAAGATAGAGAGTCTCCCATTTGTTATTGGATTGAGCCGTGAATCTAAACGTATCATAAAACAAAACTTATGGATTAGTATGGGAGTTGTGGCATTATTAGTACCTGCAACAATCTTTGGACTTGCTAATATTGGGATTGCCGTAGCGATTCATGAAGGCTCTACCCTTGTGGTAGTGCTAAATGCCCTGAGGCTACTACGTTACGAATTAAAGGAATAGTAAGTACAGCAAAGTATCCGGTAAACTAAGCCTGGAGTTAATTTTATAAATTACTAAAGATCTTTCTAATAATTTTAGATGAATTAGTTGTACCTTAAAAGGAACTATTTATCTATCCTAGGATATAAAAATACCCCTTACACTATCCTCGGACTATTTATAAAAATAAAAAGATGAGAACAATTAAAGCATTTGGCACAACAGCTGCCACAGAAGACTTAAAACCTATAGATATAGTTCGGAGGGAAGTAGGTAAAAATGATATTAAAATAGATATTACCTATTGCGGGGTCTGCCATAGTGATATCCACACTGCAAGAAACGAATGGAAAAACTCAAAGTATCCAGTAGTTCCCGGACATGAAATTATAGGACGCGTGGTGGAAGTTGGAAATGGTGTGAAAAAATTTAAAGAGGGTGACTTAGTAGGAGTGGGGTGTTTAGTAGATTCTTGTCATCATTGTCCGCCTTGTAATAACCATTTGGAACAATTCTGTGAAAATGGCGCCACCTTTACTTATAATAGTCATGATAAATATATTAAAGGGCAACAAACTTATGGGGGTTATTCTACTGATGTGGTAGTAGATGAGCAGTTTGTTTTGCGCATTCCAAATAATATTGACCCTTCGGCAGCAGCTCCTTTACTTTGTGCCGGAATTACAACCTGGTCTCCTTTGAGACATTGGAAAGTGAAAAAAGGGGATAAAGTAGGTGTAATAGGTTTGGGTGGCTTAGGGCATATGGGGGTGAAATTTGCAAATGCACTTGGCGCAAAAGTGGTAATGATAACCACTTCCCCAGACAAGGCTAAGGATGCTAAAGCCTTGGGTGCACACGAGGTGCTGATATCAAAAAACAAGGAGGATATGGCCGCACATAAGAATAGTTTCGACTTTATCCTCAACACCATCCCAGTCGGACATGAAATGGACCCATATATAGCCCTTTTAAAAATTGATGCCACAATGGTATTAGTAGGCGCTGTTGAGAATCTAAAGCCATTTCATGGTGGCGGTATTATTGGTGGAAGAAAACGTATTGCAGGTTCGTTGATAGGAGGTATTAAAGAAACACAAGAAATGTTGGATTTCTGTGGGGATTACAATATTGTTTCTGATATTGAGCTTATTAATATACAAGATATTAACAATGCCTATGAGCGAGTTATTAATTCAGATGTAAAGTATAGGTTTGTAATAGATATGAAATCACTTAAAGATTAAGTAATTGCGAATCCATGTCTCATTTTTTATTAGGTTAAATGGTAAAAGTAAACCCTAAGCTAAGATTGGAGGAACGGTCAATATCATTAACGGCAGGAAAGCTGTTGTAAGAAAAATTATAAAGAGCAGATAAGCTTATAATTTCAGTTAGTGGTAACTCTGCCTTCATCTGCAATAGAATTCTGTGGTTTCCAATATCATTGTATAAGGGTTGAAAATATATCGTTTCGGTAAGAAGTAAAGATGTTTTATTAAAGGAATGTGTGGCAGACAGGTAACAGCTGTTACGATGATTATAAAAATGTACTCCCGATTCCGCTAACTTCTCAACCTCATACATATACGCATTACCGACGTATACCCTAGTCAATTCAGAAGAAACCAATTTTAATCGGATTCCTGCTCCAACGAGATTTCTTGATACAATGGTAAGTTTGGTATTATTTTGGTTTTGGATGAAAGCCTCAATTCGAAACAATGAAGATAGTTTTTGATTGTATCGTAGGTGAAAGAACCAGTTGTTCTGAAAATCTTTATCGTTACTCCTTATAAGCTTGTAATTCCCTATAAAGAAAAAGATTTTTTTAAGGTCCTTAGATTTAAGTTGCGTGGTTACGTTAGAGCCCAATTGGAATAAATAGTCCCCATTATTATCCGTATAATCAAACAACAAATCGCTTTTTAAGGCAAACCGTATGGAATCACTTTGCATCCTCTTGGACTCAATGTTGACCAGCTGTGCATTTAAGCTATTGCCCAATAAACACATTGCAGTGATGAATAGCACTTTAAAATGGTTGAATTTATATGTTTTTGTCATTTTCATATTTTATATAATCCTACGGTTTCCGTCCAACAATAGTCCGAGGTAAAGAATAGGAGATAACAACTTACTTAAAGACATTCTAGCACAGTCAACGATTTATATAACCATCCAAGGTCCTTTCTTCCAATTAAAATTAGGTATAAAATCCGAGGTAAATATAAATAATCCTTTCCTAAACAGTGTTCAATTATGAACTCATCCTTTAGTAACCACTATAGGTTCTTATTGGCATTTTTTTTAATAAAATAAATGAGCCATCAATACTTAAATCTTCGATTTACTAAGGGGTGGTATTGGGTTATAGCTATGGTGCATCATTGCAATTTGCCTATCTTTGGACATTATGATTTTAAACAATGAATAAATGAAAAGAGCTTCTACATTATTAATGCTAACGATCCTGTTTACAGCATGTAACGATTCAAAAAACAAAGATAAGGGGACCAAATCGGATTCTGCGGAAAATCCGTTGTTAGTTGAATCTACCTTACCTTATTTTGCCCCAGACTTTACCAAAATTAAAAATACCCACTTTAAACCTGCGTTATTACAAGGAATAGAAGAACAGAAAGAGGCCTTGGAAAAAATCGTAAATAATCCTGAAGCGGCTACTTTTGAAAACACCATTTTGGCATTAGAAAAAAGCGATGTTACCTTAGATAGAGTTAGAAATGTATTCTATTCCTTAACCGGTGCCCATACCAATGATACCTTGCAGGCTGTCCAAGAAGAAATGGCCCCAAAATTTTCTGAATTAAGGGATGCTATCTACTTAAACGAAAAACTGTTCCAAAGAGTAAAGGCGTTACACGACTCCAAACAGAGCTTAGATTTGGATGCCGAATCCTTAAAATTATTGGAAATGTACTTTGAAGATTTTGAAATTGCGGGTGCCAATCTTCCTGCAGATAAAAAAGAAACTTTAAAATCCTATAATTCTAGATTAGCCACCCTAACCACTACTTTTAATAAGACTTTATTGGAGGCTAACAATGGAGGAGCAGTAGTTTTTACCGAGAAATCTGATTTAGCCGGACTTTCAGAAGCGGAACTAAAGTCGTTGGAAACCAAAGATGGTGAAGGATGGAAAATTCCCCTTCAAAATACTACCCAACAGCCCATGCTACAAACTATGGAGAATAGGGAAAGTAGGGAGAAGTTGTTTTCCGCTGCATGGAAAAGGGCAGATGGGACTGCACACGATACGAAAGATATCATTATTGAGATTGCCGAACTACGCGCTAAGAAGGGGGCTTTGTTAGGATTTGCCAATTATGCGGAATGGAGCTTACAGAATACGATGGCCAAGAAGCCTGAGAAAGTGTTTGAACTGTTCAATGGGCTAGTACCAGCTGCTACTGCCAAAGCTAAGGAAGAAGCAGGAGAAATCCAGGAGATGGTGAAGGAAAAGGGAGGTGATTTCACTTTGGAAGCCTGGGACTGGAACCACTATGCAGAAATGGTAAGAATTGCAAAATATGATTTGGATGAAAATCAGATCAAACCCTATTTTGAATTGAAGACGGTGTTAGAAAAAGGTGTTTTCTATGCGGCAGAAAAGTTATACGGACTTACTTTTAAAGCTAGGACCGATATCCCTACCTATCATGAAGATGTTATGGTATACGAGCTTTATGAAGAAAACGGGGAAACCTTAGGGCTTTTCTATGCCGATTTCTTTTCCCGTCCTAGTAAGCGAGGAGGAGCATGGATGAGCAATTTTGTAACGCAGTCTAAATTGTACAACAAAAAACCGGTTATTTACAACGTGTGTAATTATCCGAAACCAGCAGAGGGAGAACCAGCATTGTTAACCTATGATGAAGTAAGCACCATGTTCCATGAATTTGGTCATGCCCTTCACGGGTTCTTTGCTGATCAGAAATATCCGTCTTTATCGGGAACTTCGGTACCAAGGGATTTTGTGGAATTCCCATCTCAGTTTAATGAAAATTGGGCGCTATACCCTGAGATATTAAAAAACTATGCCCTGCACTACCAAACTGGGGAGCAAATACCTCAAGGGCTTATAGATAAGATTAAAAAATCGGGCACTTTTAACCAAGGCTACAGCCTTACTGAAAATTTGGCGGCTTCTAATTTAGATATGCAGTGGCATACCATCAGTGCAGGCACTAGTGTTGAGGATGCAAATACTTTTGAAAAAGAGGCTTTAAATAAAACTAAGCTAGATGTAGTTAAGGCAGTTCCACCAAGATATAGATCTACTTATTTTTCCCATATTTTTGGAAGTGGTTATGCTGCAGGTTACTATTCTTACCTATGGACAGAGATGCTGCATCATGACGCTTATGACTGGTTTGAGAACAATGGTGGACTTACCCGTGAAAACGGACAGCGATTTAGAGAGATGGTTCTTTCTAGAGGGAATACCTTACCACTTGAAAAAATGTACCAGGATTGGAGAGGTAGCGATCCTAAGATTGCGCCTATGCTGAAAGCAAGAGGAGTACAATAAACTGTACAGTAAATTATGTATTAAGGGACCCTTTTCGGGTCCCTTTTTGTTTTCCTCCAGTGTGGAATGTCCAGGGCTAGAGTAATATAATAAGTAAAGCGATAAGTCTATATTATTGATTGACTCCTGTAACTATTTCTTAAATACTTTTGTTAAGCCGATTTTATAACGAAGTGAATCTGTCGATAACCTTTTTAAGTCATCCTGCACGGAACGGGTTTACAATCAATAAATCATTCCATTTTCAAATAGTGAGTAAACAATATTCATAAAACTTAATTTCTCTTAAGTGCCAATCTAGGGATGAATTAGTATATATTTATCGGATCAAAACGTACGTTTGATTAAATTATAACAAGACTAAAAACACCTGCTTTATGAAGAATTCATATCCTAAGAAAATATACCTGAACGGTGACATTCTGGATTCGGAATCTGCTACGATTTCTGTATTTGATAGGGGATTTTTATTTGGGGATGGAATTTATGAGGTTATGGTACAAATCAATGGACGTTTCTTTTACAAAGAAGCCCATCTTAAACGTTTGGAAGAGAACCTCCGTAAAATTAAGATCGATTTTGATACCAGGAACCTTTCTGCTGAAATTTCCAAAATTCTAAAAGGTTCGGATTTAGTAGATAAGGACTGTTTGTTGTATATGCATGTTACTAGAGGCGTGGCTCCAAGACAACACGCTTTTCCAACCTCTATAACGCCCACTTTTATGATGTATGCCATCCCAAAAATTCTGCCGGACATCAATTTAATAAAGGCATCTGTGATAACTTCGGAGGATTTTAGATGGACAAGGTGTGATATAAAAATGATTTCATTATTAGGCAATGTTATAGCCAATGAGGATGCAATGCAAGCGGGGTGTTTTGAAAACATCTTCATTAGGAATGGAGTGGTTACCGAAGCTTCTCATTGTAATGTGTTTTTTGTAAAGGATGATATAGTTTATACGCATCCTGCCGATAGATTTATTTTGGATGGTATTACCAGACAATTGGTATTGGAATTGTGCGCACAACTGGGTATAGAAGTGCGTGAAAAAGGAGTTTCTGAAAAAGCGATGATAGACATGGACGAGGCATTTTTAACAGGGACCACCACGCAGATTGCGTCCATAAGACAAATAGATGACCATTTCTATTACCAAGGTGATGCTATTGGTAAGATAACTAAAAGACTTCAGGAAGCATATTTAAAATTAAAAAACGACTACTGCGGCAATTAGTTTTTCCTGAAAAAGTCAACTAATCGTTTTAAATATGTAATCCCTTTCTCCGAAGGGATTTTTTTGATTCCTATACCTACATAGAGGAATACTAGATAATAAAAACCGACTCATCTCCTCCTAAATCCATTGAAAATCATTAACTTGTATAAAAACAGGTCTATGCCAATCTATATGGATCGTCACGATATTCCAGAGTCCATTACCGCAGAACATGTGGCAGAAATGCATAGGGAAGATTTAAAAATAGAACATCTTTTTGGCTGCAAGGGGATGACGTATTGGTGCGATGAAAAAAGACGCACTGCTTTTTGTTTGATTAAGGCGCCTAATAAGCAGGCCATTCAGAGCATGCATAATCATGCTCACGGTGATGTTCCACATAGAATAATTGAAGTGGATAGCACAATTGTAGAGTCTTTTTTGGGCCGAATAGAAGATCCCAAAAAATCCCAAAAAACAGAGTTAAATATTATTAATGATCCCGCTTTTAGGACCATAATGATGATTTCATTATGTCAGGTTTCGTTTCTTGCTGATGATCCCAAAAGTTTCAGTCGAAAAATTGGGCATTATAACAACTCCATTCTTACTTCCACAGAAAAATTTATCGGTCGGATCGTAAAGCAACGATCAGATTATTTTATGTTGTCGTTTAATTCCGTTACCAATGCGGTGCATTGCGCACAAGAAATATACTCCCACTTTAACGATACCACTCAGTATCTAAATACAGGTATGCAATTGAACATAGGATTACATGCAGGAATTCCTGTTACCGAGAAAGAAAGCTTATTTGAAGATACTATTAAATTGGCAGAACGGTTTTGTACTATAATTCGTGGTAAAATAGTTTTATCGCATGAAGTAGATGAGTTGTACGAAAGTGAGAACTTAAACCGTAAGTTAAATAAGGAATATATAAAAGCCTTGAATAAAGGTGAAGAAAAATTTGTAGACCTTATAATGGACTATACGGAAAAGGAGTGGGCCAACACCGCTTTTAACTCTGATAATTTTAGTAAAAATTTGGGTTACAGTAAATCCCAAGTATATAGAAAAATGATGGCGCTAACTGGTAAATCCTCTAATAGTTTTATAAAAGAGTACCGGTTAGATAAAGCGTTACAGTTATTAAAACAAAACACCAAAAATATTTCGGAAACGGCTTTTTCAACCGGATTTAATAGTCCTGCCTATTTTTCTAAATGCTTTATGGATCACTTTGGAATCCTTCCTTCTAAATATGTCCAAAGTTTTATGGGTTAATGCAATCCTCCCCTAATTTCCCATTGCTTATATTTTGTAATTATTTGGTCAAATAGTGGCAGTCCCTGGACTATGAATTAATTAAGGCGCATTCAGAATTGACGCAACTGCTTGTTTATCAGGTATTTAATTCGTATATTTAGATATAATAAAACCCCGAAAACGAGTCTCTAGCTCAAAAAACGGGGTTTTTATCTTAATGTCTATGTCCAAGATACGAAGAATCCACGATTTCCAGCACAGTTTTACATTTTCCTCCCAGACCGAAGAGTTCGATGCGTTTTACGCCCGGTTTCTCGAAAGCGATCTTGGCAAGATCTATATCGCCATCCCTTGGGACGAACTGGTAGCGGCCCTTGGTCTGAAGGAAGCCAAAAAGGGCCCAAGGTGCATCTTCTGCGCCAAGGGCAAACTTGCCCTTATG